>CBHTSW010000001.1:0-579760 GCA_966095395.1 uncultured bacterium
CCTTCTTTCCTGGCATCAAAAAAAAGCCAGTTGTTTCTCTCCGGTCATTGTCATGGCTTTGAACATTATAAAATCGGCGGAAAAGATTTTATGGTGATCGGCGGTGGCGGCGGTTTGCACCAGCCTTTAAAGGAAGGTGAAGGTTGCCTGCCTGATCTGTCAACGGATTATAAGCCGATGTTCCATTACCTTACTGTAAAACGCAGGGCGGGTCAACTGCAGGTAACGTCCTTGAAGTTGAATAATGATTTTTCCGCTTTTGAACAAGGAGTGGCCGTATCAATACAAAAGCCTGTGGATGTATTCATTGCTGCCGGTAATAAAACAGAGAATAAATCTTCCACCACAGGAGCTAACCAGTCGGTTTCAAATCAGTGATTTTACAAAAGTTCCATAAATAGTACACGGCAAACGCCGGTTACGCCATTTGTCTTTAAACTTCTGGTACAGATTTTTCTAAGATCAGGGTAAGTAAATGATTATTTGCGTAAACAGAACCGGTGTCAGCCCATTCATCCAACGATAACACACTCATAGCTTTTGCCAGCGATACCCAGGCGCCGATGCTTGTAGAAACGATTCTATTGAAATCCCATAAAAACAAGCTGGCCACCAGGCTTTTGTTTAAAGATGTTTTGCGGCATCATCCCACAGCCTTTTTTTTATTGGGCGATGTGGTAAACCTTGGATACAGCAACCGTCAATGGAAACCTATTGACGGCTACCTGGAACTTCTCCGCAACAACGGTATTGAAATACATGCCATTTTGGGAAACCATGAAGTAATGGGACGGCCTTTGATCGGGCAGCAAAAATTTCAGAAACGCTTTCCCGGTCATGTACGCACCGGATACCTGCAGGTGTATGATGCCGTTGCGGTTGTTCTACTGAATTCCAATTTCAATACCCTATCAAAAAAAGAAGATGGGCAGCAGCTTGCATGGTATGAAACCACACTGAAGCGATTGGATGAGGATCCTGCTATAGAATTCATCATCACCGGCTGTCATCATTCGCCTTTTACCAACAGCAGGGTAGTCACGCCATCTACAGCGGTACAGCAAAAATTCGTTCCCCTTTTTCTACCCTCAAAAAAAAGCCAGTTGTTTCTTTCGGGGCATTGTCATGCGTTTGAACATTACATGGTAGGCGGAAAAGATTTTATGGTGATCGGCGGTGGCGGCGGTTTGCGGCAGCCCTTGCGGCAGGGCATTGGTGCCCTCACGGACTTGGCTGCCCATTATAAACCCATGTTCCATTATCTTACGGTTCAACGTTTGGCGGATCAGTTACAGATCCGGTCCTACCAAATGAAGCCGGATTTTAGCGGCTTTGAAGAAGGTTTGAAAACGAGCATCAAAAAGTTTACGGATACAATGGTTCCGGAAGGACATATTATCACATCTGCCGGGGAATAAAAAATTCACCGCATCTATTCCGTAATTTGCCCCTAAACAGTAAATCATGTACCGGCTGCTTTTTATCTGCATTATTTTCATTAGTTCACCAACCATCCAGGCACAAAAGAAAAGAGCAAGAGATCTGGGTATTACCATAGGTGTATTGCCAACAGGAAGCCTGAATAGTATAACCGATGTGCCCGGCGTAAAAGTGGGGCAAACAACCATTATCAAGGGTGATTCGGTGCATACGGGTGTTACGGCCATTCTTCCCTGCGAGGGAAACCTGTTCCAGCAAAAAGTACCGGCTGCCATTTATGTGGGTAATGGATTTGGAAAGCTGGCGGGTAGTACCCAGGTACAGGAATTAGGCAACCTGGAAACGCCGGTCATTCTCACCAATACACTGAGTGTGCCAACAGCTATGAATGCGGTCATTGACTATACCCTGCAGCAAAGGGGGAACGAAGAGGTACGGTCCGTTAACGCCCTGGTAGGAGAAACCAACGATGGTGGGCTGAACGATATCCGGGGAAGACATGTAAAAGAAGAACATGTGCTGGCGGCTATTCAAAATGCAAAAAGCGGAGCGGTAACGGAAGGGAATGTGGGGGCCGGAACCGGTACGATTTGTTTTGGATTTAAAGGAGGGATTGGAACCGCTTCCCGTAAGCTGCCCGGGAATTTTGGCGGGTATACCGTGGGTGTGCTGGTGCAAACCAATTTTGGTGGCGTTTTGCAGGTGGATGGGGTGCCGGTAGGTGAGGAATTAAAAAAGTTTTATTTAAGTGACCAGTTAAACAATACTGTTGATGGTTCCTGCATGATCGTGGTGGCGACCAATGCGCCCCTGGACCCCCGCAACCTGGAACGATTGGCTAAAAGAGCGTTTATGGGATTGGCAAAAGCCGGCGGTATTGCACATAATGGAAGCGGGGATTATATCATTGCTTTTTCAACCGATTCTTCCAACCGCATCCCTCATCATATGGAAGTAGCGGTTCAGCCGGTAAGGGTGTTGCAAAACGATGCTGTTTCTCCTTTGTTCATGGCGGCCATTGAAGCTACGGAAGAAGCCATTATTAATTCGTTGGTAGCAGCGGAAACGGTGAGGGTTAGAGGAAAAAAAGTAGAGGCGTTGCCGCTTGATAAACTGGCCGCTATTCTGAAAAAGTATAACCGTACGACAAAGTAGTCCTTAGTGTTTTCGGTCAACCCTTACAATGGTGATGGAGGAATGATCATCGCCTGTAATTAAAACCGAATCACTGGTGATCATTTTAAGCGCGTAATTGCGGATGCCCCTCCTGGAGAAAATGGAATCGCCTGTCAATAAATAACGAACGGTGTCGGCTTGCTTTTTTGTAATACTGTCATTGACATACGTGGTGTCGTTACTAAAGGATACATACTTTTTAGAAGTATCCTTCTTGTAATCATACACATACAGATCTTTACCCAGGGAATCTTTTCCCTGCAAACGCAGGATCTGCCATTTGCCCAATAAAGATTCATTTTTTTTGGCCTTACATCCTGCCACAAGCAGGATCAGACTCAGTAAAATTATTTTCATGCAGGCTTTTTATGGACTGCTGCAAAACAAAGACCGTGGTCATGGCCGGTTTTTCAGAAATGCGGGTTGCCTTATTCATCTTTCTATTTTGCCACTCCACCAAAATCTCATCCTTCAGCATAAGCCTTTGCCCTAAATTGGCCGCCAATTGTTACCCATGCAAAAATTTTTTTGTTTTCTCACACTGCTTGTTGCCGTATTGTTTTCGCATGCACAAAGGGGTGGAACGGTTACGCTGAAAATAATCGATCAGCAGGGAATGGCTTTGCCGAATACAACTGTAGAGTTATTAAGTCAAAAAGATTCTTCCCTGCTTAAAGCCCAAATGACAGATACCAGTGGAATCGTCCTCTTTTCCGGTCTTCTTCCCGGCAATTATTTTTGGCGTGTCAGCAGGATAGGATATGCAACCCATCTTACAGGTGCCGCTTCGGTTTCCGGCAATGAAGTAAACCTGCCCGCTATTGTATTGCAAACCGCAAACAACCAATTGGCAAACATCATGGTATCTGCTCGCAAACCCTTTATAGAGCTGAAGCCCGGTAAAACCATTGTCAATATGGAATCCAGTACAACAGGCATAGGCGCTACGGCTATGGAGGCCCTGGAAAAATTGCCGGGTATTACCATAGATAAAGATGGAAACATTTCGCTTAAGGGCAGAAGCGGTGTAACGGTAATGATGGATGGCAAACCCACCTATTTAGACGCGGCACAGCTTTCCACACTTCTCAATGGCATGAGTGCATCGCAGATCAGCCAGGTGGAAATGATGGACCAGCCATCCGCACGATACGACGCGGCCGGCAATGCAGGCATCATCAATATCAAAACAAAGAAGAACGGGCAAAAAGGATTTAACGGCAGCGCCAGTGTTTCCTATGCACAGGGCCGTTACCCGAAGGAGAACAATAATTTGCAGTTAAACTACCGCAGCGGCCCATGGAATTTCTTTTTAAACTACAGTGTCAATGTCAGTCGCAATTTTACCCGTATTTATGCCCTGCGTACGTATTATAAAGAGGGTGGAAAATCCGTTGCTTCTTTTTTGGAGCAGCCCAGCTTCCTTGGGGGAAAAGGAACTACACACACCCTTCGCACGGGTGTTGATTACACCATCAATCCTAAAACAAGCATTGGCCTTGCCTTCCACGGACTCTTTTTAAGCCGTGATAACGCCGCGGCTAATCCGGCTGTTTGGATGGCGCCGGACAAGTCCACCGATTCCCTGATTGAAACACATAGCCACAGTACAAACAACTGGAAAACAGGAGGCACGAATTTGAATTTCAAACATATGTTCACGGCTTCCCGCGAACTGACTGCCGACGTGGACCTGATTGGATACCGCATCAGGGGGAATCAGTTTTTTGAGAATCAATCCATTTTCCCGGTTACGTACACGGAAGCATCAAGGGCCGACATTCCCTCCGATATCCGGATCCTTTCTGCCAAAACAGATTATAGAGGGCAATGGGATAAAATAAAATGGGAAAGCGGGTGGAAAACTTCGCACATCACTACCGATAATTTAGCAGCCTATGAATTTAGAGAAGGTACTGCATGGAAACCGGACCTGGGTAAGACCAATCATTTTTTATATACGGAGAATATTCATGCCCTTTATGGATCAGCCGAAGCAAAAGTTGCCCGCTGGACCCTGCAGGGCGGCCTGCGTTGGGAAATGACCAATTACGATGCGCATCAATTAGGGAACGCCGTTATAAAAGATTCTTCTTTCTCCCGCAGCTACAACAGTTTGTTCCCCTCTTTATTTACTTCTTTTGAAGCCGATTCGTCCCATACGTTTTCACTCAGCGCAGGCCGGCGCATTGATCGTCCGCCTTTTCAAAAACTGAATCCTTTCCTTTTTATCATCAACAAATACACGTACCAGCGGGGCAATCCGTTTTACCGCCCGCAATACACCTGGAACGTAGAGCTTTCCCATAGTTATAAAGGTGTTTTGCTTTCGGGTCTTAGCTACAGCATTACCAAAGATTATTTCTCACAGGTGTTTCCGCTGGACAGTACCGGCATCGTAATTTATACAGAAGGCAACCTGGGAAGATTGCAAACTTTTGGATTCTCCGTGGGAACGCAGCTAACACCAGCCTCCTGGTGGTCGGTATCGGCACAAGCTGTGCTGACGCACAAACGGATGGAGGGGGTGGTAGAAAAAGACTACAAGACGAAAATCACACAGCTGAATTTTAATATGAACAACCAGTTTAAATTTAAAAAGGGCTGGTCGGCCGAACTCACCGGTTTTTACACTTCCAAAAGCCAGAACGATATACAGGAGATTGTGGACCCGGCCGGACAAGTATCCCTTGGGGTATCAAAAAACGTGATGAAAAATAAAGGCGTGATGAAACTGGCGGCACGAGATATTTTTTACACCCAATGGATGAAGGGTATGACCTATTTTTCAGGGGCCACCGAATATTTCAAGCTCACCCGTGACACCCGTGTCGTGGCGGTTTCGTTTACCTATCGTTTTGGCAAAGCTTTCAAAACTGCCAGGCGTTCGGAAGGCGCAGCAGGAGAGGAGATACAGCGGGTGGGAAATGGATGAAAAAAGGTGTAACGATCGTGAAACGTGAGTCGTCGGAAGTGAGATGGTCTCACGTTTCTCTTTTACGTCCCACTTGTAGAAATCGCTGATCTTATAATAAAGACTGGGTAGGTCTATCGTTTTGTTGTTCGGTATTGTAGGGGGCTTCGGTCACCATAATGGTTTTGCCTGCAAATGCAAACCCGTGCAAATGGATAATGGCTTTTCTGCCTTCCTGTTCTACCGGCATATCAATAAAGGCCCTTCCCCTCGAACGGTTATTCAGTTTATCACGAATCAGCTCTATTGATTTTACTTCTCCGTAAGGTGTAAAAAGTCGCTGCAGGTCTGCTTCAATCAAATTCAGGTTCAAGTTCGTTACATGAATATTCATAAAAAGTTTTTACTACAGATTGAGTGAAGCAGAGTAGTAAAAGATAATGCGAAGTGAATAGGATCAAATACTAAGGTGCAAGGCTCAAATGCTTGTTTTAAAGTTAGGCTATTAATTCCTGGGTAATGGAAGAATCTGTTTTAATTCAGACGCTGGTTTAAATGTGCTTTATAAAGGAGTCCACATGTGTTGGCTTGTATCACAAGGAAATGAAGGAAGGAAAATTTTTGGTTGGGAGACGAAAGACAAGCCGGGAGAATTTAAGAATTAAGCATAGCGTTTCTCCCGGCTTGTATCTATGCTACAGATAGTACAGAAGGAATTTCTTTTTTATGCAAATAGGCATTGGTGTTATGTTCCATTGCTTCTTTGGGAAACCATGACCACCACTCACCCAGGTCTTGTTGAATGATATTCGTGTAAAAGGCCGGAAGCTGTTTGGACTCTCCTTCAAAATAATTGCGGAACGAAACATCTTCCATCAGGTTCTTTCTTACCTGCCGGTAAAAACGAATGCGTCCATGACCCTCCTGCGAAATAGCTCTCATAAAATTCATCCATTTGGGAGTGGAGCCTTTGTTGGCCAGAAAACGCCGCCAAATGGCTTTTTTGGAAAAAGTATATTCCGTCAGGTCTATCACTTTGTCGTAAAAGTCTATCCATTCATAATTCTTTGGTTTCAGGTTCATGGCCAAATGATTATTGAGGAAATGAAAAGGGAAAGGTAACACCCTGCCTTCGCGTTGATATTCCAGATTTAGCGGGGCCGCCTCGCCAAAGGCAGTAAGTAAGGAATACCCGGGAAAAGCGCCAGGCGTTTTGTCAACAAAGCGTTTGGTCAGTTCAAATGGTTCTTCACCGCCATCGCTATCCAATCCCAACACAAAATTGGTTTGCACATAAGGAACGTATTGGAACATCATGTTGACATGCTCGGAGATCTGCTCCACTTTTTTCTCGCCGGCCATTCTGGATGTTTTCGATTTATTGCCCAGGTCATACCAGGACTCAATTCCCGGCAATAAGGCGGTGAAACCATTTTGCTCCAGTATTTTCAGGTGTTTTTCTGTAAGAATGGATAAGCTGCTTTCTGCAAAAAAACGGAAGCTCTTAGGCGGAGCGGCCGAAATGATGGCTTCCATATTTTCTTCAAAGCGGACGCCGAAATTGGGATCGTGCCAGCCAATAGTGGGTTTCTTAAACTTGGTCAGTAAAAAGCGAAGGTCGTCTTTGATGGTATCAAAATCAAGCGACTGGTAAGAAACGGTTGAATCAATACAAAACGGACAAGTGTAGGGACAACCCATACTGCCGATCATCGGTACGATCTTAAGAAAGGGCGCCTTCTTTAAAGTAGGCTCTATGAATTTCCAGCGTTCCTTTACACCCGGGAGCCCATTGGGTTGTTTGGTAGCTGAAATGTATTTTCCAAGAGGCTTTTGCGGAGCGCAATCATCCAATATCCCTTCAATAGTTGACTGGTTGGCAAACCCTACTACATAATCAAAATAGTTTACAGAATCATCGGGGTAACAACGGGCATGCGGGCCACCTAAAACGGTGACGACTCCCTTGCTTCTAAAATAATTGCTTAATGCATAAGCTAAGAAAGCAGCCTGGGTAAAAGAACTGATGAAAACCACATCTACTTCTTTAGGTAATTCCTTTGCAAGGTCTTCTTTACCGGTATAGCAGATCATAGACACTTCGTGTCCTTGCTGTTCGCACCAGGTGGCAACCACCTGCGGCATAATGCTGGCCAGGTTGGCATGCATGGTTGTGGCCCAAAGAGTACTGTTCGGACCCTTGCTTACAAGGTCAATAACTCCAATTTTTAATCTTGGCATAATAGGGTTTTACAATAAATCCGTTAAAAAACTTTGTAAGGTGGGTAAGTCAGTTAAAGGAGATAAAAATGATAGGTACAATATAAAGATTTTTTTTTACTGATGAGTCAAAAGGACTCGTTTGTAAGGGTTTCTGCGCAAATGATTAACCTATAGATGATGGTAAATCGCGAAAAGGACAGCATAAAAAAAGCCCTGGAACAAACCAGGGCTTTTATCGAAAAAAAATTATTACCATTTCTTTTTATAGCCGCCGCTGTTATTGTCACGGAAAGGGTTATTGCTGCGTGCAGGTCTGTCTTCTTTTGGGCGGGCTTCCATTACCTTAATGGTTCTGCCTTCCACTGTGGCGCCATCTAGTTCAGCAATGGCTTTTCTGGACGCTTCATCATCGGACATTTCTACAAAACCAAATCCACGGGACTGATTTGTCATTTTATCCATAATAACTTTAGCTGAAGTTACTTCGCCGTATGTGGTGAAGAATCCTTTTAGGTCTTCATCCTGTACGTTGAAGCCTAAGTTTGAAACATAAATGTTCATAACTGATGTTTAAAATTTAAAAAGATCTGAGAAGGCAACAAGTAAGGGACTAACTAAGATGCAGATTCCTGGCAGACTAATTAACGATTACTAATGCGAGGCTCAAATTAACAAATTGAAGATAGCACTAATTGGTTTGACAGCTCTATTTATTTCCTAATAGTTTGCCAATCCTTTTTTTGCCTTTGTATAATCTGTTTCATGTGTCGTACAGTATTTTGAAGAGAAGTAAGCATGGTAAGGCATGATTTCAGGACACTATCTACTGGTTTAACCACCTGCAGTCAGGTCTCCAGGGAATAAAAACCACTTTCCCTTTATAATGGCCTATCTTTACGCGTAATCATTTGAGCTCTTAGCATCAGTAGGGAACAGTTTTTCTTATTGTTCCTCTATTTTCTTTACTCATTGCTTTCTCCTCAAATCTTTTTTTCATCATTTAATCATTTTCATTATGAACATTTACATTTCTAACCTTGATAGCCAGTTAAAAGACGAAGATTTGAAAAGCCTTTTTTCTACTTATGGAGAGGTAGAGTCTGCAGAAATAGCAAAAGATGTGTTTACCGATCAGTCCAGAGGCTTTGGCTATGTAGAAATGCCCAGCGCTGAAGAAGCGCAAAAAGCTATTGCCGGTTTAAATAAATCAGAAATTAAAGGTCTTACTGTTACGGTGCATGAAGCAGAGCCCAAAATAGTGCACCGGGGTTCTTATAAAGTGGGTAGTGGCGCGGTCAATGTGTACCGGTTCAAAAAGAACTAAGACGGTATTTGTTCAATAGAAATACATTTTCAAGATCAGTACCGGTTCCTGTTATGAAAAATGATTTTGAACACATCAACGTTGCATTCCATAACCGCGCAAAAGAGGTTTTGCTTTCTCTTTACGGGAGTTTTCGCTATGCCGTTGCCTCTATTGACAGGCAGGGTGACGAAAACGTTTTTCAACAACTGCACAACAAATTTTCCTCCCGGTTAAAATACCAATTGCAAAGCATTGCAAAAGAAATGATGAGCCAGGTAGGTAGCGGCACCAATATGAATGAGTTAAATCAGTCACTTAGCTATTTCATAGAAGAGTACATGCATGAGTTTTCGCAGAAAATAAGATCGTTGTAGCCTCCAGGATACCGTACCGGAGATGGAAAAGATGGCAGACCACTACCGGCTGGCCCGTATAAAGAGCAGGCAGTGCCTTCTTTTCAGTAGAAAATTGTAGTTGTTATGGCCGTATGATACCGGCCATGTAAGCTTCGCACCAATTTGCGGCGCTAAAGTATTTTTAAGATATAACTTACAGTCTGCTGAACGTAATATTATGAGTAAACAAAACCGCCGGTCATTCATTGCTACGGCCACCTTGGTTGGTACCGGCCTTGCCGCCGCAGCCTTACCTTCGCTTGAAATGAAGGATCAAAAAAAGATCATCCACCATGTTTTCTTTTGGCTGAAAAACCCTTCTTCCAAAGAAGACCGCGAGGCGTTAATAGCCGGGTTAAAAACACTCAAAAAGATCAAAACCATCCGGGAGATTCACATTGGGGTACCCGCTGCAACAGAGAAGCGTTCTGTTGTTGACAACAGCTATAGTGTTTCGGAGCTGCTGTTTTTTGATGACCTTGCCAGTCAAAAAGCCTATCAGGATGATCCTGTTCATCAAAAATTTATAAAGGACTGCTCACACCTTTGGGAAAAGGTAATAGTTTACGACACTGTGAACATGTAAGCTGCTTTCCGTTTTGATATATTTTTTATCTGCTCTTACAGCGGAATGTTTTTATTATCGTCAGCCCTTAATTCCTGGTCTTCATTCTGTGCATCAAAATATTTTTGAGCGTCTTTGTCAATCGGCACCGTCTCTTGTTCTTCTACTGCATTTTCCTTTTTGTTTCCGGTTTTGACTTGATCCCCATCAGGTTCGTTTTCTTTATTGGTTCCTTTGTTTTTAGGACCGTTAGGTTGTATCATAAAAATTCATTTAAATGGCTTTACAATCAGCATAAAACCTGTGCCAGCTTCCTGATGAGATACTTATGGGGCAAAAAGAAAACCGGTACTACGGAATACCGGTTTCGCATAGATAGGGCGTGGTGTTTTCTGTAGGTGTTTTCATTCGGGTTAAGAACGGGCCAGAGAATATTTAAAAAGCTATAACAGCGGGCTGAGCTATTAAATACATTCAGCCAACATAAGACTTAGGCATTAATGGTTCGTTTAATTGATGTAAAAAAATTTTTTGAGTTGGTTCATCAGCGTTGGGTAGCTTAGCGTAAAACAAAGGGCCGGATAAAAATCCAGCCCGAAATTTTGTTTAAAGTCCTCCATCGCGAGGGCATGATAATGACGATAGAATTTGAACCGGCGTTGTATGATTTTTTAAAAAATCCTTTCCATTCCTGCAGATAACTCTACCAAAAATTAAATACCTTCCCTTAGTACAAATTTTCTTGATTAAAATAAACTTTAACGCACTGTCTATGTTTAGAATTTTTGCATGTATGATTGTTCTTGCGATAGCTGCCTGTAATACCACACCGGAATCTTCCGGCAAAAAAACACAAAGCAATCGTTCTGTAAAAGGATATACCTGGTCGCAGGACGAAGAAGGAGAATTTCTTTCGGGTTGTGTAGATAGTGCCAAAGTAAGAATGACGGAAGCCGCTGCTTTTGCGCAGTGCAAATGCATCCTGACCCAGATCAAACAAATCTATCCCAATATGGACAGTGCAGCACCCGCCCTGATGGATGTAAAAAAAGTGGCGGAATTTGCAAAGAACTGCAAGTAATTCAAACCACTTTGGAGAGGACTGAAAAAAGCGAAACGGCCGACATGAAACCTGAGACAAGCGTGAAGATGAAGGAAGCGCCTCTACGGTTTCACGGTTGCCAGCGCTTAGAGCTCTTTTATTTTGATGTCTTTCCAAAGTACTTTGATGCCGCCTCCATCGTGGATTTGCAGGGCAATAAAACCTTCGCCTGTTCCAATTTTTTCATCTTTTAAATACACCATCTGCTGGCCATTGAGCCAGGTAGTTACTTCATCACCAATTACCTGTATTTTGAGTGCGTTCCATTTGCCGGGTTTTAATTTTTCTTCGTCTTCAGGTTTGGGTTGTCTCAGCCATCCTCTTCCATACGACTCATAAATACCACCTGTATGTTTACCCTCAGGTGCTACTTCCACCTGCCAGCCGCTGATCTTTGTGCCTTCAATACCCGAGCGGAAAAAAACACCGCTGTTGCCATTCGCTTCCTGCTTAAACTTAACGGTAAGAATAAAATTTTTGTAAGGCTTATTGGTTGATAAATAACCATATTGTTTATCGGGCCCGCTTTCGCAAACAAGGTTGCCGTCCTCTACATACCATTTTTCCGTGCCATGGGCTGTCCACCCCGTAAGGTCTTTACCATTAAAAAGCGAGGTTGCTTTTTGAGCAGTTACTGCAGCAGCAGAAGCAATAAAGAGAATGAAAAAGAAAATTCGTTTCATACCGGTTCGTTTATGATGAAGATAAACTTTTCTTTTTTGTAAAGAGGACCTTGTTTGCTTGCCGTAAAGCGATGATCGAAAATCGAACGTACTGGCCAGGTACAATGAACGGCCTTACGTAAAACAGGTCTGCAGCCTTCGTGATGGAAAAAATACGGCCACCAAAATTTTGGTGGCCGTATACATCTATTCAGGAGTTTACTTTTTAAAAATCAAACTTCACCCTTCCTCTTATGCCCCACTCCGCTACATCAGGATGATCGAGATAGGTAAAGCGTTTTACCAGGTCGAGGCGTAATAATTTAAAGATGTTGCCGATGCCTACGCTGCCTTCCACATAAGGCCCGTCATTTAAAGAAAAGGTGGTAGCCACGCCGTCCCCGTTAACCGGGAAGTTATACAGGTTTTCATTTTTTGCCGGATCATTTTCACTTCGGATGCCGCCGTATAAAACCTTTGCCGAAACAATTTCCCTGAGGTTTAATTTATTTAATAAAGGCACCCGGTTAAAAATAAAACCATTGAAATGATGATCTATATTCAGGCTTACATACTGGTCGCTGGCGAACTCCAAAAAGTTCATGAGGTTATACGAATTCAGCTGGTAAGCATAGGTTTGATTGGCCCTGTGTATGGATAATAACGGATACGGTAACTGTCCCCTGGTATAACCTCCTTCCAGCATTACATCGCTATAGCCAAACTGCGAGAGATAAACCCTTTTTTCAACAGATGCATTGAACTTGTCGTAATTGTATTCACCATCAAATAATCCTTTTACTCCTTTTGTATAACGCACGGTAAAAACAGGGTATTTATTAATGATGGGAATGCGGTAAATCTTGCCCTGGTAAAAGTGTTCGTTAGGTGCCCAGCGCCATTGTAAGGAAAGCTCTGAAGTGGTAAGATTGGGAATGGTTTCCAGTTGCTGTTCTTTGCCTCTTACATAACTGATCGCTCCTGCCGGGGTTTGTTTCCAGTTTTTAAACCCAATAGAATACGACATGCGGTTCTCGAATTCCTTTACATAATCCAGCCGGTAAATATCATTGTACAGCCATTTATCGTTGTTGCCTCTTTTAAAGGATAGCAACAGGTTGTCCTCTTGAACAAACTGTAGTTCCTGCCCGGGAATTTTTGTTTCCCGCTGGGCGCTAGCTCTTATATAATTCAGCGGAAAAGAATAAACCGATTTATTGTTGAGTGAATAGGTAAAGGAGAAAAAACCCTTCCACTTCTCATCCCTGAATCCATAAGCGCCATAGGTTTCAAAATAAAGCCGTTTGCTTAAGCTGGGAGTGGTTCTGCCGCCAAACCGCAAGCGAAAGCCTTCCACGGGGTTCCAGCTATAAAACGTACTGGCCGGACCCATCTCAAACTTATCAAAGGATTTATAGCCTGCCAGGAAAATAGTAGCCACATCCACGAAGCGTTTGAACGATTTCATGTTCTTCAGACTGTCGATGTTTTGATAGACCTTTGCTTCTGTTTTGTTCAAGGGGTCATGACGCCGGGCCACCCAAAAACTGTCGGTTGTGGCGGCTGCGGAGGAAGAAACGGCGCCTTCGTAAAAACTTTCTTCCCTTGGCTGGTTGATCTTGTAGTTTTTATAGGATACCGAACGTTCGCCATATACGCCACTTGCTTTTCCTTTGCGGATACCCAATTCACTGCTGATATCGGATTTAATCAGATGATAACGCTCATCAATAGAATTTTTTTCAAAAGCCTGGTGAATCTGCATGCTCTTTACCCAGTTCATATTAATGTTAGGGCTGATCGTCATATCCAGCTTCTGTACCGCATAGCTGCTGTCAAGTGTAATATACATGATGCCCCTGAACAGAAAATCGTTGGTGTTGCGGGGTGTGAAGTTCATTTTTCCCAGCTTTTTGCCCGATTCATCGGTAATGGTATCCCTTATAAAGAACATATAAAAAGAGGGGGCCATGTCGGCAATGGGGCTTAAAAACTGGTTAGTGAACAAAGAGATGTTGTTCTCATAAACATTTACATCCTCATACAATCTTTTAAGGTAAGAGCTTACACCGTTGCTATCAATAAACTCTCCAAAATTCACCCGCTTTTCTCCCTCAACAATTGTTTTGTTTTTCTTTGGGTCCTTTCTGAAATAATTCGACGAAAGCTTTTCTTCCAGGTAAACCGGCGTAAGAGCCTTGCCCTTTAGCGTGGTGGTGTCGGTATTTTCCAGAAGGAAGCTGTATTTTTTTAGCAGTTTGCTTTTGGTTGTCTTTTCCACGGGACGGCTAAGGGCTAATTGTATCTTTTCGTACTGTTCATATTCTACATAGTCATAATTCTCCGGCTTGTTTTTATCCTTATTGGCAATCACTCTCCGGATCAGTTCTACCGAAGGATTATTCTTATTACTATACTTGATTTTCTTTTTGCTTTTGATAACTACCGCATTCAGGTCTTTTGAAGCGTCCAAGCGCAATTCCACGGTCAGGCTCTGCTCTTTGCCGGGCTGCAAGGCAACCCTGGCGGTAGTATACCCTATGTAGGAAACCTGTAGTTCTTTAAAACCAAGTGCAGTACTGATTTCAAACCGGCCGGAGGAATCGGCGGTAACGCCTTTGCCTTCTTTAAAATACACGCTGGCAAAAGGAACCGGCCCTCTTGATTCAGCATCTATAACAGCGCCTTTCACCACGGTAGTTTGGGCGTAGCCCATAGTGCTTATCAGCATCAGCAAGAAAAAAAAGATCTTACCTTTTATACGTTTTAGGTGTTTATTCTTGTTCATCTCTTTCGTTTTACCTTCTCGTCTTCATCCTGGCGTTAGCAATCGGGGAGTAGTCTGAAAATTGCCGCGAAGGTACTTTGGCAGTCAGCCGTGGTCCATTGACAGTTGATAAGAAATATCTTGATAAATGTCAATGATTTCAAAGTGCAAATTTGGCTAAACTAAAAGCGTCAGGGCAGAATGTAACGAAAGGAACGGGATCGCAATGCCTTGAAGGGCGGATTCATCTGTTATTCGATAAATCCGCCGTAAAAATTTTAATCCAAGGGAATAAGCGCTGCGTTTTTCTCAAGCCATTGGCCAAAAGACTGCAGGGCGGGATTTAAGGCCCGGGAAGCCGATACACTCCGCACTTCGTTTACATCTTTTTCAAAATCGCGGTAAAACTGGAACATATTTCCCAGGTCGTCAGATCCGGGAAAACCAAAACCGCGATAGGTGTCCGGGGTCACATTGTTATACATTACTTCCTGGTGCAACGCTTTTGAAAGGGCTGCCGCCATTTCCTGCCCGCTTAAATGTTCCCCTGCCACGCCAATGGTTTTGCCGGCCAGCGAAGGGCCTTGTTTAAAAATGCCATAGGCACACTTGCCGATATCCTCTGCGGCAATACCGGCCATCTTCTTATCGTCGAGCGGAAACGTGAGGTAAAACTTACCATCCGCCCCTTTTTTAGGGCCGCTGCCAAAATGAATAAAATTGTCCCAATAGAAAGAAGCTCTTAAAAAGGTAACGGGCAGGCCGGCCTCCAGGAAAAGGTTGTCCGACTCTCCCTTGGCATCAAAATGCGGCACCTTGTAATGCTCCATTAAAGTCGGCATCCGATTGTCCGTTAACGGCACCCACTGGCGGGTATCTTCCAGCGTTGACCAGATAATGTGTTGGAGCTGGGAAGCTTTTGCCGCCTCCACGAAATTCCGGGCTTCTGTTTTTTCCTTTTCCGGTGAAAAGTGAGCCCAGAAAAAAGTAACAAAATACGCTCCGTAAGCACCTTGTAAGACCCGCTGTATACTGGCCGGATCATCAATGTCAGCCGAAACGACTTCGGCACCCAGCCGGGCCAGGCTTTGTGCTTTGTCTGAAGTGCTGTCACGGGTTATGGCCCGCACTGAAAATTCCCTGTTCGGATCGTTCAGAATTGCCCTGGCCAGCCCGCCACCCTGTGCACCTGTGGCGCCAAATACGGCGATGATTTTCTTTGACATAAAAAAGGGTTTTATTGACAGTAAAGCTATTTTAAGTTCCGGTCCGGGAAAAGCAAACCCTGACGGGATGGAAATAAAAGGATATGAATTGATGGATTCAATGTTTGAACATTTATTCATTCTATCTTATAACTTTTGATGGGTTAGAGGTTTATATCAACAGCGAAAGCTTCACCTTTGCCGCTTAATTTTCTTTATGCCTTTCCCGTTGGAGTTAAAAACATTTCATGTTTTGGAGCAGCCCGTAGAAATTTTTGTACCCGCGCCGGCTGCCGTCAGGGAAAAATACCTCCAGGGAACGATCCCATTTCCCTACTGGTCGCAGGTGTGGCCGGCTTCATTGGCCTTGAGTGAATTTTTGCTTCGGCATACCGCGTACATTCAACAGAAACACGTTCTGGAATTGGCTGCTGGATTGGGTTTGCCATCTATCGTGGCTTCCCGTTTTGCTACCAGTGTGCTTTGCAGTGATTATCTGCCCGAGGCAGTGAAGATCGTTCGGCGATCGGCGCAGCATAATGGTTTAAAGAATTTTACAGCCCAACGGCTCAACTGGCATCACCTCCCCCAAAACCTCCGTACCAATGTATTGCTTTTGAGTGATATCAATTACGATCCTTCTGTTTTTAAAGTACTGCAGCAAGTAATCGAACTTTTTTTGCAAAACGGCACCACGATCATACTCAGCACGCCGCAACGGTTAATGGCCAAAAACTTTATTGCCCCGCTGTTGTTGTGGCGCAGGCAGCAGGCAGAGATTGCTGTCTGCCACAACGAAAAGGAAGTGGTGATAACCGTGTTGGTTCTGGGCAGGGAAGACTGAGGCGGATCCATTGACTTTTAACGTGCATTCCCTTACCTGATGGCTGGCATAAATTTTCATATCTGTCTTGCGGCTTGCTAACGATTCAATGGTTATTGGTTTTAAAATCAACTGATTCCTTATTCATTATTCATTACAGTTAAGACGGAAAGGATTTTATTATGGCAGAAACAGGAAAACATCTGTGGTGGCAAACCGGCATTATTTACCAGGTTTATCCCCGTTCCTTCCAGGACAGCAATGGAGATGGGATCGGCGACCTGGAAGGCATTGTGCAAAGGCTGGATTATGTAAAGTGGCTAGGCATCACCGCCATCTGGATCTCGCCTGTCTATCCCTCGCCCATGGCCGATTTTGGATACGATATTTCTGACTACAAAGGAATTCATCCCTTGTTTGGTTCGATGGAAGATTTTGATAACCTGCTGCAGCAGGCGCATCAAAGAGACATTAAGATCATATTGGACCTTGTTCCCAATCACACATCCAATCAGCATCCCTGGTTTTTAGAATCACGCTCGTCAAAAGATAATCCTAAAAGGGCCTGGTACATCTGGAAAGATGCTTTGGAGGATGGGAGTCCGCCCAACAACTGGCTCAGCGTTTTTGGAGGACCTGCCTGGGAATGGGATGAAGCTACGGGCCAGTATTACTACCATGCTTTTTTAAAAGAGCAACCTGATCTCAACTGGCGCCATCCTGAAGTACAGTCCGCCATGCTGGATGTAATGCGGTTTTGGCTCGACAAAGGTGTTGATGGCTTCCGGGTAGATGTGATGTGGCACATGATCAAGGACGAGCAATTCCGGAATAACCCGGTCAATCCTGACTATCATTCCTACATGGCTACGTATGAACAGCTGTTGCCGGTGTACTCTACCGATCAGCCCGGGGTTCATGATATTGTTCAAAAAATGCGCAGGGTACTGGATGGATACAACGACCGCATGATGATTGGTGAGATTTACCTGCCTATTCATAAGTTGATTACCTATTACGGCCCGCAAAATAACGGGGCGCATCTTCCTTTTAATTTCATGTTGCTTTCCCTGGACTGGGACGCCCAAAAAATTGCGGCAGCCATTGCCGAATACGAAGGTGCTCTTCCGCCAAATGCCTGGCCAAACTGGGTTTTAAGCAATCACGATCAGCCCCGCATGACCAGCCGGGTGGGACTGCAACAGGCAAAAGTGGCGGCCCTGTTATTATTGACCCTGCGTGGCACACCCACCATTTATTACGGCGAAGAGCTGGGCATGCGGGATGTGCCCATTCCATTTGAAGAAGTGCAGGATCCCCAAGGGTTGAACATGCCCGATAAGAACCTGAGCCGTGACCCGGCCCGCACCCCCATGCAATGGAACAGCCAGGAACAGGCAGGTTTTTCCACCGGTAAACCCTGGTTGCGGCTGAGCTCCACATATAAAAGAGTAAATGTGGAAGTGCAGAAAAATGACCCTTATTCTCACCTTACCCTGTACAAACGGTTGATTGCCTTGCGGCAAAGCCAGCCTTCACTTAAGTGGGGCGATTACAAACCCGTGTATGCCGATCAGCAGGCACTTGCCTACGTACGCCAGGCTCCTTCTGAAAAAGTGTTTTTAATCGTACTGAATTTAAGCCACCGCCCCTGTTACCTGAAAATCCAGCACCGGCCCATCAATGGTACAGTCGTGTTGTCTACGGCCTCAGAGCTGGAAGGTACCACCGTTACAGAAACCATTCAGTTGGGGGGTGATGAAGGAATCATTGCAGAACTAACGGCATGAAGTTTTTAGAAAAGAAACTAAGACTGGGTGAAGACGAAAGGGAAAGCCCGTGTTTTCCATCAGTGGTTATCATACAAAACAAAAAGGATGTCAACAGATCAAAAAAATAACCCGGCTAATGCCGGAAACCCTGAATTTCCTGCCGCGGACACGGGCAATGCCAGTAATCCTTCTCCCCACCAGGAAAATAGCGAGCCCGCGGGCAGCAATCAGTTCCTCGATGAAGGTGCAGAAAAGTATTTACGGGAATCCGGCAATATCGAAGACCTGCCTGATGCAAGGGATCAGCAGGATAGGGATGAAACGATGGAGAGGGAGAAATAAATGATCTGGTAATTGTTTCAAAGCACCATTCATAGCGGGCAGCTGCATTCAATTACCGGAATCAAACCTGGATCTATTCCTCATTTTTAATGGAAGCGTCAATGAGAACACTTGCTGCAGAAAAGACAGGCAATAAAACACGATTCACCGTTTGGGCGCCGCTGAGAGAAAAAATGATTTTGCACCTGGTTCATCCCAAAGATGAAAAAAAGGAAATGACCAAAGATGCCGAAGGGTATTGGCAGGTAACGGTAGAAGAGGTGCCGGCAGATGCGCTTTATTTTTTTATGCCGGATGGCGAAAAGGACTATCCCGATCCGGCCTCCGCCTTTCAGCCCGAAGGCGTTCATGGCCCTTCCGGGGTAGTGGATCATTCGCTTTTTTCCTGGAAGGACCACGAATGGAAAGGCCTTTCGCTGGAAGAACTCGTTATCTATGAACTGCATGTAGGAACCTTTACAGAGGAAGGAACCTTTGCAGCCATCATTCCCCGCCTCGATGAACTGAAGGCAACCGGTATCAATGCACTTGAGCTGATGCCCGTGGCACAATTTCCCGGTAGCCGTAACTGGGGTTATGATGGTGTCTATCCTTATGCCGTACAAAATTCCTACGGCGGGCCCCTGGGTTTGAAAACGCTGGTGGATGCCTGTCACCAAAAAGGAATAGCGGTGATCCTCGATGTGGTGTACAATCACCTGGGACCGGAGGGTAATTATCTTCCTCTTTTCGGTCCTTACTTTACCAACCGTTACCACACACCCTGGGGCGATGCTATCAACTATGATGGTGAGTGGAGCGACGGCGTTCGCCATTATTTTTCCAATAATGCCTTGTATTGGCTGGAGCATTTTCACATAGACGCTTTACGGCTGGATGCGATTCATGCGGTATTCGATTTTGGTGCCGTGCATTTTTGGGAACGGCTGCACAAGCAAGTGCAACAGCTGCGGCAAAAGTCTGAAAGACCGTTTTACCTTATTGCAGAAAGTGACCTGAATAGCCCCCGTGTCGTAAAGCCGGTTTCCAAAGGTGGTTTCGGGTTTGATGCGCAGTGGCTTGATGATTTTCACCATGCCCTCTACAAACTGTTGAACAAGAAAGACAAGGAACGCTATTATGATTTTGGAAGGATGCCGCAACTGGCCAAAGCTTTCACGGATGGTTTTGTGCATAGTGGCGATGAATGGGTGACGTTTCGCAAACGCCGGTATGGTGCTTCATCTGCCGGCGTGCCGGGGAATAAGTTTATTGTCTTCAACCAAAACCACGATCAGATAGGCAACCGTGCCTTAGGGGAGCGGCTAAGCATACTCGTTAATTTTGAAAAATTAAAACTGGCTGCGGCGGCCCTTTTGCTTTCACCGTACATTCCCATGCTTTTTATGGGCGAAGAATACGGGGACGATACACCGTTCTATTATTTTGTTTCCCATTCCGACCCGGCTTTAGTGGAGGCGGTCAGAAAGGGTCGCAGGGAAGAATTCAAAGATTTTGGTTTTACTTCCGAGCCGCCCGATCCGCAAAATGAAAAGACCTTCAATGGTTCAAAAATCCACTGGGAAAAACGAACACAAGCAAAGCACTCCATCTTATTGCAATGGCACCGTGAACTGATCCGTTTACGGCAAACCCTTGCCGCCTTAAAAAACTTTGACAAAAAAGACGTCCGGGTACAGGTGTTGGGTGAAGATGGTTTTGTGCTGCTGCGGCAAAGCGGGGATAAAAAGGAACAAATGGTTTGCCTTTTCAATCTTTGTGAAAAACCAGGCTTTTTTCAAATTCCTTCAGAGATGAAAAAGGCCAAAAAAATATTGGATTCCAAAGAAAAGCAATGGACGCCGGATGTTGCGGAACAAACCCTTCTGCCAGTTGAGGTTCAGGCAGGTGAAACTTTTTCTTTATTGCCTTTTGCTGCGGCGGTGTATTATAGTGCTGAAGTTAGTAAATACTAAAGGGCTATCAGCGTTCAGCCGTCAGCCGTGAAAGGCCTGGCAGCCATTGGCCGGACTGCTGGAAATATCCATTCTCCCATGCATCAAAGCCGGTGGCAAGGATATTGAAAACCAAGGAATGATATTGTTTACATACGGCTATAAACTTTTACTATAAATGGATTTGATCACTTACCCCGGGAGCCCCTTTCCCTTAGGGTCCACTTGGGATGGAGAAGGCGTCAACTTTGCCCTGCATGCAGAAAATGCCGAAAAGGTCGAGCTCTGCCTGTTCGGATCAACAAATGATAAAGAAGAGTTTGCCCGGATTCCTATGATGGAAAGAACCCATCACGTATGGCATGTGTACCTGCCTCAAATTAAACCCGGCCAGTTATATGGCTACCGGGTGTATGGGCCCTATGATCCTTTTCATGGGCATCGTTTCAATCCCAACAAACTATTGATCGACCCCTATGCCAAAGCTATTTCAGGAACCATTCAATGGGATGATTCGCTTTTTGGTTATGAAATTGAACATCCCGAAGAAGACCTGGAGTTCAGCCGCTCAGACAGCGCAGCCTATATTCCTAAAGCTGTCGTTATTGATCCTGCTTTTGACTGGGAAGGCGACCGGCAGCCAAAAATAGCTTACAACAATACCATCATTTATGAAGCCCACGTAAAAGGGCTCACCAAACTGCACCCGGATGTGCCCGAGGTCATCAGGGGGACCTATGCTGCCATAGCCCATCCTGCCATTATCCGGTATTTAAAAGAGTTAGGCATTACGGCCATTGAATTAATGCCTGTACATCATTTTGTAAACGACCGCATTTTAGCAGAAAAGGGCTTATCCAATTACTGGGGGTACAACAGCATTGGCTTTTTTGCACCCGATGTCCGTTATGCTGCCACTGGCACGGAAGGCCAGCAGGTAACAGAGTTTAAAAACATGGTGAAAGAATTACACAAAGCCGGCATAGAGGTGATCCTGGATGTCGTGTATAACCACACCGGCGAAGGGAATCACCTCGGGCCCACACTTTCTTTTCGCGGCATTGACAATGTTTCCTATTACCGGCTTACCGAAGACAAGAGGTATTATATGGATTACACAGGTACCGGTAATACACTCAATGCCATGATGCCGCCGGTGCTTCGCCTCATCATGGACAGCCTTCGCTACTGGGTGCTGGAAATGCATGTAGATGGATTCCGCTTTGATCTGGCGTCTGCCCTTGCACGTGAGTTGCATGATGTGGACAGGCTTGGATCTTTTTTCGACATCATACACCAGGACCCCGTGATCTCACAGGTAAAATTGATTGCGGAGCCCTGGGACGTCGGGGAAGGCGGTTACCAGGTAGGAAACTTTCCGCCCGGGTGGGTAGAATGGAATGGGAAATACAGGGACTGTATCCGCGATTATTGGAGAGGCGCAGACAGCATGCTGTCTGAATTTGCGGTGCGGTTCACCGGTAGTCCCGATCTTTATTTCGATAATTACCGACGGCCTATAGCTAGCATAAATTTTATTACGGCGCACGATGGCTTTACGCTTCAGGACCTGGTATCGTATAATGAAAAACACAATGAGGCCAATGGCGAAGACAACAGGGATGGCGAAGACCACAACCGCTCCTGGAATTGTGGGGTGGAAGGGCAAACAGACGATCCGCAGATCCTAGCCCTCCGAAATAAGCAAAAACGAAACCTGCTAACCACGCTTTTCTTATCCCAGGGCGTTCCCATGATCGTTGCCGGTGATGAAATGGGCAGGACACAAAAGGGGAATAACAACGCCTATTGCCAGGATAATGAAATATCCTGGATAGCCTGGCAGCAGGCAGATACCGCCTTGCAGGAGTTTACAAAAAAGCTCATTCATTTTTATAAAAGCCACCCGGCCTTTTCCCGAAGGCGTTGGTTTAAGGGCAGGCCGGTGAATGGAACAGGGTTGGAAGATATAGCCTGGTTCTTACCCGAGGGGATAGAAATGACGCAGGAAAACTGGAACCACGACTTTGCCAAGTCATTGGCCGTTTACCTCAATGGGAATGCGTTACGGGCCTGCGGGCCCAAAGGCGAACGCATTACCGATGATGATTTTTATATCATCTTCAATGCGCATTATGAGCCCCTGCATTATAAATTGCCCGTCGAAAAATACGGCAACAACTGGTTTAAAGTAATCGACACTGCCGCCAATTTCATTGCAGAAGAAGGCGTATCAAATGCGGCTAAGGACACCCTTGACGTAGAGGGCCGTTCCGTGGTGGTTTTAAAACAGCCAGCCAATCAAAAGACTTTTACTGAACAAGAAGTATGATCAATCCCGCATCCACATATCGTTTGCAATTTCATTCGGGGTTTACATTTTCCGATTTTGAGAAAATCATCCCGTACCTGCAAAAACTGGGCGTAAAAACCATATATGCTTCACCCGTTTTTGAAGCCACTCCCGGTTCCACGCATGGCTATGATGCTCTGAACCCACACCGCGTCAATCCTGAAATTGGCACCGTAGAGCAATGGCAGAATATAAGCAAACGGCTCAAACAAATGGGCCTGTATTGGCTGCAGGATATAGTTCCCAACCACATGGCCTTTGATACCCGCAATCCGTGGGTGATGGATATTTTAGAAAAAGGCAGTCATTCACCCTGGGCCGGTTTTTTTGATGCGGGCTGGAACAGCGCTGCGTACAGTGGAAAACTAATGGTCCCCTTTTTAGGAAGCTCGTTGCCCGATGTGGTTGCCAGGGGCGAATTGAAACTGGTGTATGAAGAATCCCGGTTTTTATTAAAGTATTTCGATGCTTCCTATCCGCTGCGGTTGCATTCTTATGAATACATTCTGCAATCAGGAATGGATAAAACGAGCGAAGTGGTTCAGCAATTCTTACAACAGGTTATTGATGCACGACAAACAGAACAAGCTGCCGCTTTTTCCCAGCGTTTTGACGAACTCAGGTTACAGCTGGCGTCATTGATGAAAAAGGAGCCGGTGCGTTCTGCTGTCCATGCGGCTATTGACAAGATCAACCAGGATGCAGCCGTATTGCTGCAACTGGCCGAAGACCAGTTGTACCGCCTTTGTCAATGGAGTGAAACCGATCGAAAAATCAACTACCGCCGCTTTTTTACAGTAAATGGATTGATTTGCTTGAACATGCAGAACGAAAAGGTTTTTGATCATTTTCACTCCTTTATTAAAACCCTGACCGATCAAAAAATGGTAAACGGCCTTCGCATTGATCATATTGATGGCTTGTACGATCCCACACAATACCTCTCGAGGTTAAAACAACTGGTGGGAAACGATATATACATTGTTGTTGAAAAAATTTTGCAGCAGAAGGAAACCTTGCCCGAAGAATGGAAAATGGAAGGCAGCACAGGGTATGATTTTCTTTCCCTTGTCAACAATCTCTTCACCGATAAAAAAAGCGAAGAACCCTTTACCCGCTTTTATGAAGAGTTGGTAAAGGATGACCGTACGGTTTGGGAACAGGTGCGGGATAAAAAGGCTCACATTCTTTACCATCACATGGGGGGAGAATTGGAAAATCTTTGCCAGTTACTGATGCTCTCTTCCTTAGTAGGGGAAGAAGTTTTAAAATCTCTTTCTCACGATATAATAAAGCGGACCCTTGCTGAATTTTTAATTCATTGCCCGGTTTACCGCTTTTATGGAAACGAATTTCCCCTGGAAGAAAAAGAACAGTCGGGGGTTCGTTCTATATTGGAAGAAATGAATAGCAGGCATCCGCAGTTGTGGGCTGGTGTTGGATTGTTACAGAATGTGTTTTTTAAAAAAACCTCTGAAGCCGATAAAGAATACTATAAAAGGATAGCTCATTTTTACCAGCGCTGTATGCAGTTCTCCGGTCCATTAATGGCCAAGGGTGTGGAGGATACGCTGATGTACACCTTTAACCGGTTTATAGCACATAATGAAGTGGGAGACACTCCCGGGGCTTTCGGCATCTCGGTACAGGCATTTCACGAAAAAATGAAGGAAAGAACGGAAGGGTGGCCCCTGGCAATGAACGCTACCGCTACACATGATACCAAACGGGGTGAAGACGTAAGGGCACGGTTGAATGTACTGTCAAACGTGCCGGACGAGTGGATGGAAAAAGTAAGGGAGTGGATGGCGTTAAATAAGGACCTGAAGAAAAATGGGGTGCCTGGTGTAAACGATGAATATTTCCTGTATCAGTCTTTGATTAGCGCATATCCCATGCCGGCAGAAGAAGATGATGATTTTTTAACCCGCTTTAAAGACTATTTGCAAAAAGCAGTAAGGGAAGCAAAAACAAATTCCGGCTGGGCGGCGCCCAACGAAGCATATGAAAAGGGCGTCAAAGCCTTTGCGGAAAATCTATTAAAAAAAGACGGACCCTTTTGGAAAAGCTTCCTTCCTTTTCATAAGCGGATCTCCAGCCATGGCATCATAAATTCACTGGCACAGGTGCTGCTGAAATTTACTTGTCCCGGCGTGCCCGACACCTACCAGGGCACAGAACTCTGGGACCTGAGTTTTGTAGATCCTGATAACCGCAGAGCAGTGGATTACCCTAAACGAATACAATGGCTTGACGAGCTTCAAAAAAACAAAGACAAGCCTGCCCTGTTAAAACAGTTGTGGAAACACCGTTTTAACGGCAAGATAAAACTATGGCTCGTGCACCAGTTGCTGCAGGAACGAAAGGGACAGGCAGATCTTTTTGCTTATGGCGATTACATTCCCCTGCAGGCAGAAGGAACGTACAGGGACCATGTGCTGGCCTATGCCCGAAAACTCGGTAAAACTGTTTACATAGTGGCGCTTCCCCTGCATACGGCAAGCCTTTCTAAAGAACAAAACAAACAAATTGAAAAATGGGTTTGGAAGGATACACAAATAAAATTACCGTGGGCACTTACCGCACTAAAACATGTGTTGGAGGACCGTCTGATGCAGACAAAGCAATCCATTCCCCTAAAAGAGTTATTTAAATACTTCCCCGTTGCTTTGGTGAAAGCAGAAGTGGACGTTCAAAAAAGAGGTGGTGGCATTTTAATGTCTATTAGTTCTCTTTCTTCGCCTTTTGGCATAGGTGATATGGGTCCTGAAGCAAAACGTTTTGCAGGATTTTTATACCGCTCCCGGCAAAAGTATTGGCAACTGCTGCCCCTGAACCCGGTGGAACAGCAGCAGGGTTATTCGCCTTATAGTTCTACTTCCTCCATAGCAGGAAATATCCTGTTTATTAGCCCCGGGGGGTTGGCAGACGAAGGTTTATTGGACAGGAATACCTTACCCCGCTTTTATTTGCCGGATAAAGAAGTAGTGGATTATCCTGAAGCAGCGGAAGTAAAAAAGAATTTATTGAATGAGGCGTGGAGGCGTTTTGAGCAGCAAAAAGAACACCCGTTGCAACACGCCTTTACTGATTTTTGTGAACAGGAAAAAGAATGGTTGGATGATTTTGCCATGTACACGGTTTTAAAAAGCGTTCACGAGGGCAAACCCTGGTACGAATGGCCTAGCGAGTACAAACATCGGGAGGAAAAAGCCTTGCAGCAAAGGCGGCTGTTCCATGCAGGCGAAATGGAAAAGATCAAATGGATGCAGTTTGTGTTCTTTCGCCAGTGGAGGGATTTAAAAACGTATTGCAACAACAGGGGCATAGAACTTATCGGTGATCTGCCTTTTTATGTCAGCTATGATTCGGTGGATGTCTGGTCACACCGCGACTTGTTTAAATTAAATGCCGAAGGTGCTCTTCTGGCCATGGCCGGTGTACCACCCGATGCCTTTTCGGAAGATGGGCAACTATGGGGCATGCCTGTGTTCAACTGGCCGGTGTTGAAAGCGCAAAATTTCGACTGGTGGGTCAAGCGGCTGAAAAAAAATACAGCACTGTTTGACCTGGTGCGGCTCGATCATTTCCGGGCCTTCTCTGCCTATTGGGAAGTGCCCGCCGGGGAAACCACGGCCAGAAATGGCAGCTGGCAAAAAGGCCCCGGCGCTGCTTTCTTTACCGAAGTTAAAAAAGCCTTGAAAGGCCTTCCTTTTATTGCCGAAGACCTGGGCGACATAGACCCTCCGGTGTATGCGATAAGGGATCGCTTTGGCCTGCCGGGCATGAACGTGCTGCAATTTGCTTTTGGTGAGGACATGCCTGCATCCGCTCATACACCGCATAATTACAAACCCCATTCTGTCGTTTATACCGGCACGCACGATAATAATACAACGGTGGGCTGGTACAGGGAAGAAAAAGAAAAAGTGCAGACGCATTTGGAAAAATATAACGGCAGAAAAATAAAAGACAGCGAAGCCGCTTCCCTTCTTTGCCGGATGGCCTATGCTTCTGTGGCCGATAGGGCGATTATTCCCATGCAGGATGTACTGGGCCTCGATGAAAGGGCCCGTATGAACATTCCCTCATCAGCCGGCAATAACTGGCGCTGGCGTTTGTTGCCAAATCAAATTACCAGTGAAGCAGAAAAAACATTAAGGCAATGGACAAAAATTTACAACCGGGTATAGTCAGTACGACAAAGCCCCGGTAATGCCATCCTGAAAATTTTTTTCAGGATGGAAAACGAACCATTCAGTTTTTTTTGCAGGCGCCAATAGTGAACAGATTATTAATATTCTAACCGGCAAACAGCCATTGGCTGTGCTTTTTGTATGTTGCAGCATCAAAGATGGGTGCCAATGGACGTATTGAAAGTATCGGGTATTAGCAGGAATGAAGAAGGACTCCCTGTAGTACAAGACATTAATTTCTCACAACCAGCCTTTCAGAAACTGGCCATTGCCGGAGCCACGGGCTCGGGTAAAACCACCTTGCTAAAGATGATCGCCGGTTTGGTGCAACCAACGGCAGGCGAAGTTTTTTTTGAAGGGCAAAAGATAAAAGGTCCGGAAGAAAAGCTGCTGCCGGGACATCCGTCCATCGCCTATTTGTCGCAGCATTTTGAATTGCGCAATCACTACAGGGTAGAAGAAATTTTGCAAATGGCCAGCCGCCTTTCCGGTGAGGAAGTGGAAATGATCTGTGCCGTTTGCCGGATTGACCATTTATTGAAACGGTGGACACACCAGTTGTCGGGTGGTGAAAGGCAACGCATTGCACTGGCCCGTTTGCTGGTATCGGCACCCCGCTTTTTATTATTGGATGAACCGTACTCTAACCTGGATGCTCTTCATAGAAATATTCTCCGCACGGTGATCGCTGAGATCAGCGAAAAGATGGACATCACCTGCATGATTGTTTCACATGATCCGGTGGATGTTTTGTCCTGGGCCGACGAGATCATTATTTTGCAAAACGGAAAGATGGTTCAGAAGGCGCCGCCTGAAGAAGTGTACAACCAGCCCGTGAATGAATATGCAGCTGCCCTGTTTGGAAAATTCAATGTGATGAGCCCTTCCCTTGCCAAGGCATTTTCTGCGTTTACGGATATAGAATTGAAATACATCAGCAGCTTTATCCGTCCGGAGCAGTTTCAAATCGGGTATGATGAAAACAACGGTGTAAAAGCTGAAGTACAGAAGGTGTTGTTCATGGGCAGTCATTACGAAGTTGAGGTCAGCATTTCAGGCAATACCATTATTATACATTCCAGCTGTAATTCGTTTAAAAAAGGGGAGAGTGTGTATGTTGCATTTAATGATAAATAGAAAATTTTCTCTTTTTAAACTTGTAGAAAAAAATTACCCAGTAATAGGTATTTTAGAATAGGGCGGAAGCCTCTACTTTTGACTTTCCCGGGGAGCGTAACCAAAACTAACTAACCTTTAAACAAGGGTCTGTACCTGTTCTTGCAGAACGGGTATCTAAAGCACCTTTAACCCTACTTGCCTTGTATCTTCCTGTAGCAATAAGAATTTAAATAGGTCCCTTATAAAGCTTATTGCCCCAGCATGTAATCATAAATCAGTTTTGACACACCTGCCATTGCTTTGACGACTTCCTTTTCATCAGCAGGATCAAAACGGGATAATAAGACCAATACATATTTTCTTCCGTCCGGAAGAAAGACGGTGCCCGAATCGTGGTGAATGCCCGTGATGAAACCGGTTTTGTGAGCTACTTTCACACCTTGGGGTAAAAGAGCCGGAATTATGTTATTGAACTTCTGGTCCAGTAATATCCTTATCATTTCTTTTGAAGCAGCAGCATTAACCAATTGTTCCTGCGCCATCCGTTCATATATCAACAGCAGGTCATAGGCCGTGGTGCTATTATTTAGCCCTTTTTCATAGGCCTTGCTGTCTTCCACGCCCCGCAATACTTTCATATCGTGGGCACCCAGGCTTTTTAAGGTGGCCATGACGCTATCGGGGTTTGCCAGCTCAATCAATAAATTAGTAGCCAGGTTGCTGCTCTGAATGATCATATCATACGCCAGGGAAGCAATGGTTCTTTTTTCACCAATGTGTTTATACAATTCTTGCTCGCTGTCGTCAGAAGAATCGAGTGAGTAGGCGCTGCCATCCACAAGGCTGCTGAAGGTGTTTTTGATGACAACGGGATCCTCCATGGAAAACCTTCCTTCCGCCGCCTGCCGGAACAATTCCATCAGCACTGGTGTCTTCATCGTGCTGGCGGCATGAAAAGCATCTTTCTCATTCAGCACCAGCAGGGTGCCGGTTTGCAGGTCTTTGAACGCAACTCCGAAATGTGCCCCGGGGAGCGCCAGTTTGTTTAGGATCTCTTTTTTTAAACTATTCACAGCCTCTTTCTTTTGCGTATAACCGGTTTGAAACAACATACTTAAAACGAAACTAACCAGTGTCTGTTTGACCATAAAGCAGGTGGTTTCCAATAAAATTAGCGGAATAAATAAAACGCATTGCAATGATCGTTTAGGCTTTATGGAAAGCACCGGTGCGAAATAGAAAAGAACATGCTTTTAGTACAGCAATCTTTATTGTCAAATAAAATAAATTTCAAAGCAGGTGTTACCCAACCTGCAAAGGCTATTCCTTTCAATTAGATACCAAAAAGGTTTGCTGTGCAAGATTGTTTGTAAAAGAAAAATGACAAGGGCGAAACCTTTTCTGTTTACTGTACAATAAAAAGGTTAAAAAAATCCTGTCCCGCGTTTCCAGGAAAATACGCCGGTAATATTGCACTTTTAGCAAGACAGCCTGCCGCCCGTAAAAACCTGCTGGTGCAGGATTTGAATATTTCCACTTCAATTATTGACTATGAAAAAGATCCTCCTTTTTGCCTGCTGTTTTGTTGTGGTCACGGCCTTTACCCAATCGCTCAGCTATCCTTATCCGGTCAGCTTTCTTACCCTTAACATAGAACAGCAGCCGGTAAAAATGGCCTATATGGATGTGGCCCCTGCAAAGCCCAATGGCAAAACCGTTGTTCTGCTTCACGGAAAAAATTTCAACGGTTTTTACTGGAAAGACGTCATTGCTTTTTTAAGCAAAGAAGGATTTCGGGTGGTTGTGCCCGACCAGGTAGGCTGGGGGCAATCAGATAAACCCAATATCCATTATAGTTTCCACCTGCTGGCGGCCAATACAAAAAAGATACTGGACACCCTGGGTATTGATAAGATTTATCTTGTGGGTCACTCCATGGGCGGTATGCTGGCTACACGGTTTGCCCTTATGTATCCGCAAACCGTAGAAAAGCTGGTATACGAAAATCCTATTGGTCTGGAAGATTATAAAACCTTTGTTCCCTATCATTCCATCGATGTGCAATATGCCGGTGAGCTGAAGGCTGATTATGCCTCATTGAAAAAATACCAGCAGAGTTATTACCCGCGGTGGAAGCCGGAGTATGAGCCCTATGTGGCGGCCCAATATGCCGCCTTGCAAATACCGGATTTCAAACAGGCCACCTGGGCCAGTGCCCTTACCTACCAAATGATCTATGAACAACCGGTGGTGTATGAATTTAAAAATGTCACGTCCCCTGCACTGATCATCATTGGTCAGGAAGACAGGACGGTAGTGGGCAAAAACCTGCTTTCAAAAGGAGTGGCGGCCAGGCATGGACAGTACCCGCAACTGGGAAGGAACTTGCAGCAACAGATCAAAGGTTCAAAGCTGGCAGAATTAAAAGGCGTGGGCCATATTCCGCATATACAATCGCTGGACGCTTTTAAAAAGGAATTGCTTCAATTCCTGCAAAGCAGGTAAGGCCCTTTTGCGTAAATGGAATCATTCATAAGATATAGTGAAGTTTGTAAATAAAATGCTTGCTATGGCTAACTTGTTTCAACCTTTAAAGATCAGATCGGTAGAACTAAAGAACAGGATCGTTGTTTCGCCCATGTGCCAGTACAGCAGTGTGGATGGTTTTGCCAACGACTGGCACCTGGTGCATTTGGGCACCCGTGCCGTGGGCGGTGCGGCGCTGGTTTTTACAGAAGCGGCTGCTGTTTCTGCCGAAGGAAGAATTACCCATCACGACCTTGGTCTTTATAAAGACGAACACATTGAATTTTTGAAGCGCATCACTGCCTTTATCAAAGCACAGGGTGCGGTTCCGGCCGTACAATTAGCCCATGCAGGAAGAAAGGCCAGTCATCATCGCCCCTGGGAAGGTGCTGCCGCCCTAAACAGCCAGGAGCATCCCTGGATCACAAAAGCTCCCAGCGCCATTCCTTACAAAGAAGGTGAACCCCTTCCGCAGGAGCTTAACAAGGAAGAAATAAAAAAAGTAGTGGACGATTTTAAGCAGGCAGCCCTTCGCGCCAAAAAAGCCGGCTTCCGGGTGATTGAATTGCACGGGGCGCATGGCTATTTGCTGCACGAATTTTTATCGCCGCTCAGTAACCAGCGTTCCGATGAATACGGCGGAACCTTTGAAAACCGCATCCGGTTCCTGCTTCAAATAATAGAAGCGGTGAGAGAGGTTTGGGAAACGGCATGGCCCTTGTTTGTACGGCTGTCCGCTACCGATTGGGTGGAAGGCGGATGGACAGTGAAAGAATCAGTTGCATTGGCTAAAATTTTAAAAACCAAAGGTGTTGACCTGATAGATTGTTCCAGCGGCGGCAATTCGCCGGGCCAAAAAATTCCTTTGGGGCCCATGTATCAAACTCCTTTTGCCGAACAGATAAAAAAAGAAGCCGGTATTATGACCGGTGCTGTCGGGCTCATCACCAAAAGCAGCGAAGGAGAGGACATCATCAGCCATGAACGTGCAGACCTGGTCTTTATGGCCCGCCAGCTTTTACGGGAACCTTATTTTCCCTTACATGCAGCAAAAGAACTGGATGTTGATCTTCCCTGGCCGGCGCAATATGACAGGGCCAAAAAGTATTGAGCAGAGGGGGCACTGCAAACGGTGAAAGGCAGCAGCTTTTTCTATACCGACTGGCAAAAATTTATTCAGTCTTTACCAGTTGTTCATCAAATCCCATAGCCACCAAGTGTTCATAGGCCTCCCACACATCAGCGGGAATTTCCTGGTATACCTGAAATCCTTTTTGTGGGTAAATTTTAATTCTTTGCAAATCACCCACCATAATGTTGATTACTTTTTCAAGCGGCAGGTTCTCTGTAATATATTCTTCCAGTGAAAGCTGTGGCGAGGTGACGCACAACTCTTTTTGGGGCCAGTGTTTTTTAAACGTAGCAAAACTTCTTCGCTCCATGTAGGGTTTCTGTACCACAATAAACCGTTGCGGATCCAGGTTCTTTTGCTGCAACAATTGCTGGGTAAACAAAATGTTTTCTCCCGTATTGGTTGACTGGTTTTCAATAAGGATGGCATCCGGCGGCACTCCTTTTTCCAGGGCAATTTTGGCAAACAGCTCTGCTTCAGGCTGGCTCCATTCTTCCTTGGTTAATCGCCCCAGGCCTCCTGAAAACACCAGTAGCGGCGCCCATCCCTGCAGGTAGAGTTCGGCCCCTCTTTCCGCCACTCTTGTATCATGACTTCCCAACACCAAAATGCAATCGGATGGCTGGAGGCCGTGATGCGTATGATGATAATTCCACAGCTTCTTTGCGAGTGCTAACACGCTATTGTTGATCATTCATCTAAACTAATCAATTTAACCTGGGTGCTGTACAGAACCACAGACAACCTAGGAGTGAAGGAAAAATCATTTCTGATTAATAGGTACACAAAAGACATTCTCTTCACAACACATTACCTGAAACAACAAGGGCAAGGCGTAGTTGTCGCGGCTAAATACGAAACCCAAGGTTGTTTAAAATAAGCAACGCTTATGCAGCAGGATGCATCTTCCAAATATTGAAGGCACGGGAGGTTTCTCTTTGCCAGGCTTCAACAGAACTTTGACCTGGCTTTACAGAACGAACCAGTTCGGCACACTTGCGGATTATTTTTCTTCTTCTCTTTTCCGTAGATTCTTTACGCATTTCCATGATCACATAGTTTTCTTTTTATAATTTGAAAATTGTGCCAAAAATTGTTTTAAGACAAATAATAATTCTGGTTTTAAAACAACCATCCATTTTTATAAATGAATTAAGTTGTGATAAAGAAAACAGGGAGGACCTAAAATGAAGATAGCCATCAAAAGAGTATATGAACCGCCATCCAAAGAAGATGGTAAACGCATTCTGGTAGACAGGTTGTGGCCACGTGGACTCACCAAAGAGAAGGCGGCCGTTGATCTCTGGCTGAAAGAGATTGCACCCGGCACAGCGCTTCGCAAATGGTTTGATCATGATCCTGCCAAATGGGACGAATTTAAAAAACGCTACCGGCAGGAATTAAAACAAAATAAAGAGCCGGTTGTGCTTTTAAAAGAGCAGTTGAAAAAGCACAACCTGACCTTGCTCTATGCGGCAAAAGATGAAACACACAATGATGCCGTAGTGCTTAAAGAGTTTTTATTAGAAGAGAAAGAATGAAAGACCCGGTTGGCCTCTTTTGTGTTTTCGGGTGTACGGCACAATAAGAAGGTGCAGGTATTTCCACCATGTTCCTTACCGTTACAATGCACATGTTGGTATCCGGGTGCTTTTGTGTTAATGGGCCCTTTATTTTTTGGATTACATGAACGGTAACAGTACCAAGTTGCCACACGATAATTTCGCTAAAACTTTTTATGAAATTCATGGCAGCTTTTTTCCTGGCTTTGTTGATGACAGAAGGCAGGGCACAGGTGGACACGATTCATACCGATAACCTTAAATTAAATAGTTCAGCGTTTAAAGAAGGCAAGGCCTCCTACGCCGTTTTCTTTGAAGACAGTTTGGGCAACCGCCTTTCTTCGGCCGATATCTGGGACAGGAGCATCCGTTTTTCAACCCATACGGATGGACAGAAGCGCTACCATTTTGAATGGAAATGGTACCGCAAAGATTCGTTGCAAAGCACCGTATGGGCTACGGGCTTATGGCCTTCTTTAAAACCGCTTACCCACGCGGCAGACGATGTTCGCCGGGGTAAATTATCTTTTGTTTTTGACAACAACGTGGTGAGCATTCCCGCTGACGCAAAACGCACCGCCAAAGACAGTGCGTTCCGCGTGGAAATGAATCCGCCGGCTTTTGAGTTTCCCATGGATCTCGAAATATTTCCCTTGCTGCCGTTTAAGAAAAAGGGCCAGCAGTTCGCCATTGCTTTTTATGAACCCGGAAGCCCCCGGTCCAATTACTATGCCCTTACGGTAACCGGCCGGGAAGACCTGCCCCTGGCAGGCGGGCAGAAACTTTCCTGCTGGGTGCTGCGTATAGATTATGCACCGGGTAGCTTTGCCAGTTTTTGGATCAGCGATAAAAGCCGGGAAGTGATAAAGATGAAGGAATACTTCAGGGGAAGATACCGCTACAAGGTAAAGCTCTATTAAAGAGAAGATGAGTATAGATAGTGAAAGCTAAAATCGTATTTGCTTTTTTACCTTAAGCCTGCCCGTTAGAGAAGCCACAACGCCGGAAAGGTAAAATTCATATAGGTATATACACTTAATTTTCTTCACTTGTATATCCCTATTTAATATAACCCGCAATAGCATCAGTTCGGTTTTTAAAGCGGGAGCTTTAGTTTCAGCCTTTAATTATTAAACCCTAAAGAAAAACCCATGAAACGTAGTTTACTTTTGATGAGCACTGTTGTTTTGCTAACCGCTTGCAATAGTGGACCTAAATCTACACCCCTTGATAAGAATAGCCTGTCTGACTCCCTTCGCCTGGCTACGGATACGGCGGGTTTGGCCGATTACCAGGCATGGAAGGCACAGAATGAATTAGGAGAAAAGCAAAAGCAGGCGCAGGAAAAGAAACCTGCTTCCACAACCCCTAAAAAAGCAGCCTCAGGCCAAACAGCCGGTACTTCCCAGGCGTCTGGTACATCGTCGACAGGATCGGGTACTACGGCGGAGGAAAAAAAGGGCTGGAGTAAAACAGCCAAGGGCGCCGTCATCGGCGGTGTGGTAGGGGCCGGAACAGGGGCCGTGGTCAATAAAAAGAACCGGGCGGCAGGGGCCGTAGTCGGTGGTGTGATTGGTGCCGGCGCCGGCGCCATCATTGGAAATGAAATGGATAAAAAAGACGGACGCCACTAATAGCACACATGAATGGCAAAAGCGCAGCTCCAAAGGCTGCGCTTTTTTTATGTACCATAACATGGCCTTTACCTCCCTTCGTTTTCCCGGCGTCAGCAGCAGGGGTATACAACCGGTTCCATTCATAAAAAATTTTACAGGATTACAGTAACTTCCATATAAGATCTTTCAAAGTATCAAACCATCATTATGAAAGCATTTATAAAAACAGCTTTTTTCCTCTTCTTCTCACAGCAATGCCTTGCACAACAGGCCGACCTCATTTTAATCAATGGCAAAATATTTACGTCTGATACGTCCGCTCTCTACGCAGAAGCCCTGGCCATTAAAGGCGACAGGATACTCGCCGTGGGTAAATCAGCCGCCATGGCAAGATGGAAAGGGCCACATACAAAACGGATAGACCTGCAGGGAAGGACTGTTATTCCCGGTATCAACGATGCGCATGATCATATTGGTTATGGAACACCAGTAAGCCGGTTTATTTCCTTTCCTGCGCCCCTGCTTCAGGGGCCTTCGTTACAACAGGTGCTCGACTCACTGGCGGTAGCCGCAAAAGGGGCCCCTGCCGGAACGCTTATCCGCGGCAGTTTGGGCCTGTTGCTGCTGGAAGACAGTACAGCCCGCAGGATAGCTTTGGACAGGGTAACGCCCCATCATCCGGTAATATTGACGGCTCCCTGGGGGCATGGTACCCTGCTCAATACCAAAGCGCTGGAGATGCTTGGAATTTCCCTTACTGCAAAAGACCCGGTCGGCGGCTACTACGAACGCATCAAAGGCACAGGCCAACTGAGCGGACTTTTGCGTGAGTATGCCGAATTTGGTGTGCTGAGAAAATGGTACAACCGGTTGCCGGACTCTGTGTTCGTCCGTGGGTTTCGTAGCTATGGTAACAGTGCACTGCAATGGGGCATTACCAGTGTGCAAAACATGTCCACGGCCCTGGAACTCGAGAAAACGGTTACTGTTTTCCGTAAGGCTGCTATTCCGCTACGTATCAGGATCATCCGTTTTCCCGGTACCGCGGTGAATGGGAGAGAACCAAACCAATGGAGTAAAACCTATACGCCTTCGAGCCGCCTGGAGGTTTCCGGTATCAAATGGATCCTGGATGGCACACCACTGGAAAGAGATGCACTGATGGGGGCAGCATACCAGGACAGGGAGGGATGGAAAGGGCAATTGAATTTTCCACCCGATACCATGCGGAAAATCCTGCAGGAAGGCCTGGCAGATAAAGAGCAATTGATGCTGCATATCGTCGGCGATTCTACGCCCCGGATTGTTCTTTCCCAAATGCTTGATATAGCGCCAGCGGAAACCTGGAAGCGCAAACGCCTCCGTTTTGAACACGCCGACGGCCTGCAGCCCGATCAATGGCCCGCCGTTCGCCGGCTTGGTATCGTAGTTGTGGCCAATCCGTCGCACTTTATGTTTGCAGAAATCAACCATACACGGCTGGGTGCTGAAAGGTCAGCACATTTTGAACCCCTGCGGTCGCTGATGGAGGCAGGGATTCCTGTAGCCTTTGGTTCCGACGGGCCTAATAACCCTTTTTTAAATATCATGTTTGCTGCTCTGCATCCTACCAATCCAAAAGAAGCTATTTCCAGGGAACAATCTGTTATCGCCTATACGTACGGCTCTGCCTATGCGCAATTCCGGGAAACAGAAAAAGGCTCCCTCAAAAAGGGTATGCTGGCTGACCTGGCTGTTCTTTCACAGGATATTTTTACCGTTCCGCTGGAAGCCCTGCCCGTAACTACCAGTGTGCTCACCATCATTGGAGGAAAAATAGCTTTTGAAGACCCGGCCTTCAGAAAAAATAAGTAAAGATTGCCGTTTTTGCGGCCCCGGGAACTGCCTTCATTGTATGGTTATAATCCTATCTGGATGAATTTGATCGGGTTTGTTATTCGGTTAACGCACCACTGTACAGGCTGTTATACTATTGAAGTCTTACGGATTTTATTGCAAGATAGTTGCTGAAAAGTAACACGGAATCAAAGGGCTCATAATTCAAGGAAATTCGTAACCTTATACCAATACAAGTACAGACCTTTGCTAAACCGGGTTACCATAAAAATTCATCTTCCTGCCTGGAGGAATTAAATTTAAAACAATGCTGAACCCAGATGTTAATATAGATGAAGAAACGATCAACAAAGTAGGTTTGAAACTTTCGGATAAGCCGATCAATGCTCCATTGGCGCCTTTGGCGAGGGTATTTGAGTACCCACATTTAGAGAATGTTTTTATTATGGAAAGTGATCTTTATGGCAACACCATGCCTAAAGGTTCCTGTTTTTTAGCCTTCTATGGGAGAAATGGATTGATGGGAACGGACCTGGGGGTTGAAACACTTAAGCATTCCAGGGTAGAAGATATCAGGGCTATAGTAAAAAAACATTCAGGGGGGTGAACGAATGAGCGTTTCAGGCAACAGCAACGCAACTTTTCATCCTTACTTACCGTGTAAGTAAAGATTGCCCAGCCAGCCGAATGGAACGTTTTAAAAATCCAAGGACCTTTAAACACACCCATAGTGGAGGCACGTATTGTGAAAATGGGGAGGGTGGCACAGTTATTTTAACGGAATAGACAGTTCTTTTAGTTTTTATCATAGTAAAAGGTAAGTAACCCTTATTCTCCCTTTGAAAACGCTTGTGCTCTATGGCTTACTTACCTTTTTCTTCTTTCAGCTTCAATTTATATTTTACTTTATCAATATAGTGTGGTAATGGAAATGTGGCAGGTAGAAATAGACGTATTAAAAACACTCTGTGAAACAGAAACAGAAAACTTGCAGAAAAGCCTTTTAAATGGCAGTACCTGGGAAGAAACCTCTGACCAGAGAATGAAGGTAATCGAACTGTCAACGATTCTTTTTAAAAGATTGAATCCAACACATTTTTCCAACCCGGCAGAAGCCAACCTGCGGGAATCATCCCAAATCGGTTAAGCCACCGGGAAATGTACAATCTTTGCGGTTCAACCCCTTTCATGATCATTACACTCATTATCTTTTTGGTGCTTATAGCATCCTTCTGGTTCTTTATGCAGCAGCCCCAGTTTGGCAAAAAGCCTTCCGGTAAGCGGTTGAAAAGAATAGAGGCTTCGCTGCATTACAGAAACGGCCAGTTTCACAACCTGAGCCATACACCTTCTTTTACGGAAGGCGCCACCTTCGGTAAAGTGATGAAAGAATTCTTTTTTGGCAAAAGCAAAAGAGCCGTTCCGGCCGGACCCCTGCCGTCGCAAAAAACGGACTTGCTTACACTTAATAAGGCTATCGACGTGCTGGTATGGTTCGGACATTCTTCCTACTTTATGCAATTGAGCGGTAAGCGGTTTTTGGTAGATCCTGTGTTGAGTGGCCATGCTTCTCCTGTGGCATTCACTACCCGCAGTTTTAAGGGAAGTGATATTTATACTGTGGACGATCTTCCCCCCATTGATTATCTGCTCATTACCCACGATCATTACGACCACCTTGACCATCAAACCCTGGTGCAGCTGGAGTCTAAAGTTCACAGAGTGATTACCGGCCTGGGCGTGGGCGAACACCTGCAACGTTGGGGCTATGACCCCGCCCGGATCATTGAAAAAGACTGGAACGAAACAGAAGTGCTGGAAGAAGGCTTTGTTATACATACCACACCGGCCCGGCATTTTTCGGGAAGGGGGTTTAAAAGAAACGTTTCGCTATGGCTTTCCTTCGTGCTGGTAACGCCGGCACTGAAGATCTTTATCGGCGGCGACTCCGGCTATGACAGCCATTTTAAGGTCATTGGCGATACCCATGGTCCCTTCCACCTGGCCGTATTAGAGAACGGGCAGTACAATAAGCACTGGAAATATATACATATGATGCCCGAACAGGTGGTGCAGGCCGCCCTCGACCTTAAGGCCAAAGCCTTGCTACCGGTACACTGGTCAAAATTCTCCCTGGCTATTCATGCCTGGGATGAGCCTGTCATTCGCCTTGTGGCTGAAGCAAAAAATAAAGGAATGAAGGTGCTGCATCCAATGATTGGGGAAGCTTTGTTTCTTAATCACCCGGCGTCGTCAACGGCCTGGTGGGAGGACCGGTGAGCCGCTTCCGGTTTTCGTATCGACAGCCGGAACATGGCAACGTTCTGATAGAAAATAGAGCAGCCAACTCCGTTGTTTTTTATACCAACCTGACATCAAATCTGTGATTTTCTATTGACCATTAAACATTGACTATGGACAGTAGAATTTTATAAACTAGAAGCCCGCTTAGTAGTATGCCCGGAGGAGACAAAAATTTCTACTTCTGCCTTGTTCCAGTCTTTGCTTCGTTCATCATAAACTTCAAAGTCATAGTTATACGCCCTGTCTGTTTTTGCGTTCCAAATGTCTTTCCAGGAATTTGAGATACAATCAGGCATAATTCCTTTTGCCAGTACTTTCGAGTAAGTATCTGCAGGTATCAATAAACTGTCCATGCCCGGCGGAACTTCGGTATCCATGTTTACCATGCAGCCAATGAAATACGAAAAAGGTTGGGTGTGGTCACCTGCATAATCAAAATAAACGGCATACACGTCATCGCTCCTCTTGTTTGGTATTCTTTGTACAAAATTTTCTTTTTCAAATTGCTGCCATAGCTTGCCGCAATCTATGCCCGATTGTCCGTCTTCGTTAGTTGTTTTTTTACCGAGGTTCAGTCCCATCAGTTTAAACGCAGCCAGTTTTGTTTTCTCGATATAGTTGTTGGGTTTGTTTTTATTCAAACAGATGCGCAGTTCCTTAAAAGGAGCTTAACCGTTACGCCGTAGCACTATGTTTAATGGCATAGGACAAATTAACCAGGCCCGAAGAATAGGTCTTTGTCTCAATAAGTTCCAAAGCAATCTTATTTTGTATACCGGTAAAAAGTGGTTTGCCGCTTCCCAAAATAAGGGGATGAACAGCCAGGTTCATTTGATCAACCAATCCAAGTTTAAGCAGTGAACTTGTCAGGCTGGCGCCACCGAACAACCAGATGTCTTTTCCTGTTTCCTTCTTTATTTTTTCAACCTCGTGTTTTATGTTCTCTTTTATAAGAACCGCCCCCGGCTTAACTTGGTTCAGCCGGGTAGAAAAAACATATTCTTTAAGCTTGGGAAAACCCGGCATGGCGTTGTCTCCCAGCTTCAGCATAAGTTCATACGACTTCCGGCCTATAAAAAGACTGTCTATCTGTTGAAAGAAAGCTGACATTCCATAGTCCTGGTCAGTGAAGCACCAATCGTATTCCCCGTTGGGCCCTTCTATATACCCATCTAAAGTAACAGCCACTCCTAAAATAACTTTTCGCATAAAAGATTGATTTTTACACAGGGCTTTGCCGCACTGGGGAAAGAAATCGTTCAGCGTTCCCTTAGTGTTTAAAGCTAAACAATGTTCTTCGATTTTAGGGTAGCACTTCAGCTCACCCAACCTGCTGGCAATCCAGTCGTGAGCCATCAGCCATCTGCCGCCAAACTGTAGAAACGCTTCCTTCCTCGTGCACTTTTGTCTCACCTCTGAGGTTTCACATTTCACGTGTTTCTCTTTCAATGTCAAAGCGGTTGGTATGACCAGCCAGTTAACTCAGTAAACGGCTGCTGCATCCAAATAAAAATCGTCGGCTAAGGAGCCAACGATAAACGATATAAAAAGTAAGGAAAATTTTTTATTTCCTTAAAGGAATATGCACACCTGCATGTACGCCCAGGTAATTCAGGTTGTTGAAATTATCCCGGCTGAAAGGCATGATATTATAGGAGGCCCCAAGCCGCACACCCGCTTCGCCATTTTTATGAAAAGGAATATAAACTCCTGCTTCGGGCCGTGCCGCAAATCCAAACTTTGTTTGTGAGCCTCCAAACTCCCCCAGCAGTTGCGAGTAGGAAATAAAATTGCCCCCCACGCCTAAAGCGGCATACGGCTGCACGGCAGCGCCGGGGGTGAACTGGTATTTCCCCTCGAAAAGCAAAGGGATGGTTTGGATAGAGTGTGTGATGACGGCTGATATATCGCTTCCATCGGAAAGTTTGTACAGCTGGCGCGGATTCTTCTGGTAAAAATCCTGGTAACCGGTACCAAAACCAATGGAAAGTTTATCGCTGATGCCATAAAGCACATCGGCCTGGAAGCCACGGGGAGAAGTTTCGGATACCTGCTTTTTGAAAGAGCCCATGGGCAAGCCTACACTGTATTGAAGTCCCAGGCTTGCTTCTCCTTTTTGGGCCTGCAGGGCCGAAAAAGAAAGCATAGTTAAAAGAAGAAAATTTATTTTAATGAATTTCATGTTTGTCATTTTTATTGTATTGTTTTTATATAGGGTGACTGGTCAAATAAAGCGTTTACCTGACTGCCCGCGGCGCCGCTTCTGAAAATGCCTGATCCCCGGATCAATCCGTTCCAAATACCCCGGATAGCGCCGTTGCTGGAAGCATTTTTCAGATCCAGCATATCAATGGAAAGTGCAGCTTCGGTGCTTTGGTAAACCGCATAAGAGGGGAAATAATAGCCATAACCTCCATACCCCCAGTAATAAGGGTCGTAATAACCACCGTAACCACCCCAATAATCCTGCAGACTAACCACGTTCGTACTGGTATTATACAAACGGCTTACGCTAATGCCAAGATCAGGCGACCCGGTATGGGCTACCCTTCTGTAACCCCTTTCTTCCATGGCGTTGCGTAGGGCGGCCAGCAGTTCAAGGTCCCAGGCCGTAGTGCTTTTGCCGGAGAGGCGGTTGTCATCAATCACCGAAACCGAATCCACGATACTGTAGGTTTTGTAGGAAGCAAAATCAACCGTACTATCCCTGTTGGTAATATACACCCGGCTTTCATCCTCTGTCATGTTTTTCAGGGGGGCTTTGGAACAACTGCTCAATGCGGCAAGGCCGGTCACTGCCAGCATAGCCAATCCGATCATTCTCTTCATAATTCTTATTTATTTAGGAATAGAACTCAAACAGAATGCCCAAAATTGTGTGCGGTTTGCGGACTTAACAGGCTACTAACAAACCTCTTACACCACTGCGGCTATGTTTCTGTATTGTAAAAAACAAAGAGTCGCCCGGTTGCCCACTGCAGGCCTCGCTTGAGCTGCTCTCTTGAATTAAATTCCGGTTCCTTTGCCATTCTACAGCTTCTGGCGTAATGTTTGAAAAAGGCCAAGGTGTGCAGTAGCACTATTATTAACTTAAAACAGCGATCTATGAAAGTAAAAATGATGAGCCTGGTTATGGCGACGGTTTTGTTTTTTTCGTGCGGCACTACCTACACCAGCACTTCCGATAATGCCGCCTATAATGTAACGGTGCCTGCAGGCATACGCTCCAGCTTTGCAGCACAATACCCCGATGCTGCTAATGTTGTCTGGAACAACTACGATGTAACTGCCGTACCGGTTGACTGGGAACTTGTTGGCTGGACACCGCTGGATAAGGATGATTATATGGTCACCTTTAACGTGGGCAGCGAAAAGTATTATTCCTGGTATGAGGCAGACGGCAAGTGGGTAGGAAGCTCCTATGTAGTTACAGACCGCAGCCGCTTACCTTACGCGGTTAAAACAATCCTGCAGGATAAATACGACGCCTACACCATTGAATCGATCGAACGGAAAACATGGGGCAACCAGACCGCCTACGAATTAAAGTTGAAAAACACTGACGACAGTACAGTAAAACTGCTGGTAGATACCAATGGAAATATTCTAAAAGAAAAAGCAGCATAAGCCTGCAGGGTGGTATAAAAAAAGCTCGTGATCTTTTATCATGAGCTTTTTTTGTGTCAGCTGTGACTTCATCCTTCCTTACCATTCCATAAATTCCCAGGCACTTACATAGGCTTTATGTTCCTGTGCATACGCAATGAAGTCAGCATAAAAAGCAGCTTGCGAAAGCGTGGCGCTATCGCCAATGACCACCAGTTTTTTGCGGGCACGGGTCATCGCTACATTCATACGACGGATTTCGGAAAGAAAACCAATCACACTATCGGCATTGCTTCGCGTCAGGCTGATATAAACGGCATCTCTTTCCTGGCCCTGGAAACTGTCAATGGTATTTACGGTAACGGCAGCTCCTGCTTCCAGCAGCAGGGAAGAAGCGAGTACGGCTTCTTTCAGCAGTTCCACCTGGTGCCGGTAGGGAGAAATGACGGCTATGCGGGGAAAACTATCCCCCGTGTAAATGGTGCTCAGTTCTTTTGCAAAAGAAGTTAAATGCTTTACCAAAAAGGCAGCTTCTTCAGGATTGCTGATGCTGTTACCTTCCCATTTTTCTTCAAAGCCACATCCGGCTGTATCAATGAATAACAAGGGCTTGTCGCCGGGGAACAGCAGATGGTGCGCCACAGAGGCATGTGCTACCAATCGTTCCTCATAAAATTCCCTGGAAGAGAAGCCCATGATGGTTTCATGCATGCGGTATTGTTCTTCCAGTAACACCACGGCTTCGGGATGCAGGGTCACCACTTTTTCCATCAGCGTCATGCCCAGCCCTTTTTGTGCAGCTTCTGTTGATTTAATGGTGGGTGGTAACTGGTAATGATCACCAGCCATCACCAGTTTTTTTGCTTTTAAGATGGGTATCCAGCAGGCCGGTTCCAGTGCCTGGCCGGCTTCGTCTATCACTACCGTACCGAATTTCAAGTGCCTGACGGTATAATGGTTTGCCCCTACCAGCGTCGCGGTAATGATATTCGCTTTGGAAAGAACGTCATCAATGATGTATTGCTCTGTTCTCTCTATTTCCTTGCTGATATTGCGGGCTTCGGCAAAAAGGGCTTTGCGCTGCTCCCTTTCGGCCGGCCCAAAGCTTCGCTTATATTTATGGGCCATGTCGCGGTATTCCGCCGCCTGTTTTTTCAACCGCCTGATCTCTTTACTGCTGCTGTGGCCGGCGATTTTACTGTCAAGCGTCAGGGACAGTTGCCTTTCGTTTACCCGGGCCGGATTTCCCGCCCTTACCACGTTCAGCCCTTCATCCGAGAGCTTTTCACTCAGCAGATCAACCGCTGCATTGCTGGGCGCCACTACCAGGATGGTTTGCCTTTCCCTTTGTACCAGGGCTTTGATAGCCTGCACCAGGGTAGTGGTTTTGCCGGTGCCGGGTGGGCCGTGCACAATAGCCAGTTCATTGGCAGAAAGTATTTTTTCTGCCGCCACCTTTTGGGTAAAGTTCAAGCGGGAAAGGCTAAACGAAGTCTCGTTTGTCGGTTCGGTGGGAGTGTTGTGGAAAGTTGGCGCCTTTTCTCCTGTAAGTATTTTTATGAGGCTTCCTTCGTCTTTTTTTTCTGCCAGCACCGGAGCCAGCTTTAAGGCATTTTCCATTTCGGAATAGCTGTTCTCATCAAAAACCGCGTCAATGCCCAATTTCCCGTTGCGCGACCAATGGGGTAATTCATCAGTGCGCAGCGTGATCTTTAGCCGGTTGCCACTGATGTAGGTGATGGTGCCTTCCACCCGGTCGTTAGCCGGGTCATGGTTGGAGAAGAGTGCTGCCGACATACCCGACCGGAATTGATGAAGAAGGTCCTGGTGGGTGGTGCGTTCTGCCTCCACGATCAGGTAATCGCCGCTGCCCAATTCCGTATCTTTTATGGCAACAGGATACCAGCTCATTCCATTCTCCCTGCGTTCCTGCACCGACAGGGTTTGTGTCAATTGCTCATACAACCGGCGGTCTTCCTCCTTTTCCATATTCAACAGGTCACGCAGCCTTTTGAAATAATCCATCCGGCAAAAATAGCCTCAACCAGCGTCAGGAGAACGATCCGGCACTACTTTAAGGTTTTCAAAAGGCATAGTGTTTGAATAGTTTTGCCTCATGTCGCAAAAGTCCCAAACCAATTCCTCCCATCATCATGATGGTTTCGTGCATGTGCGCGGTGCCCGCGAGCACAATCTCAAAAATGTCAGTCTCCGCATTCCGCGGGATGCCCTGGTGGTGTTTACCGGCGTATCCGGTTCGGGTAAATCCTCGCTGGCCTTTGGCACTTTGTATGCCGAGGCGCAGCGTCGCTACCTGGAGTCGGTTTCGCCCTATGCCAGGCGATTGTTTCACCAGATGCCGGTACCGGTCGTGGATGAAGTGGATGGCCTGCCGCCAGCCGTGGCCCTGCAACAGCAGAGGGGGTCGCCTACTACCCGTTCATCGGTAGGTTCGGTTACCACCTTGTCTAATTTGTTGCGCATGTTGTACTCTAGGGCCGGCGACTATCCCAGAGGCCAGTCCATCATCTATGCCGAAGGTTTTTCGCCCAATACACCCGAAGGCGCCTGCCCGCAATGTCATGGGTTGGGTCGTGTGTACGAGGTAACGGAAAAAAGCATGGTGCCCGATGATTCACTAACCATCCGCGAACGGGCCATTGCCGCATGGCCTACTGCCTGGCAGGGACAAAACCTGCGTGATATTTTAACCACGCTGGGTTATGATGTAGATATACCATGGCGGCAATTGCCAAAAAAAGACCGGGACTGGATACTGTTTACCGAGGAGCAACCAACGGTTCCCGTGTATGCAGGATTTAACCGGGAGGAAGTGCAAAGAGCAATTAAACAGAAAATGGAGCCGAGTTATATGGGCACGTTTACGGGCGCCCGGCGGTATGTGCTGCATACGTTTGCACACACCCAAAGTGCCCTTATGAAAAAACGGGTGGCGCAATACATGCTTAGCAGCGAATGTCCCACCTGTGGCGGCAAACGGCTGCGGCCCGAGTCGCTGTCCGTAAAATTTGCGGGTCTTGATATAACAGATTTGTCAAGACTGCCGCTGTCAAGGCTGCTCACTATTTTCAGGCCTTATGCTGATGGTACGGCACCGGGTATAGCAAAGCTGGCAAAAGACCATGAAGAAAAGGCAATGGTGGCACAGCGCATAGCAGAAGACCTTGTGGCACGGTTGTCTGTGATGCTCGACCTGGGCCTTGGGTATTTATCATTGGAACGCAGTACCCCTACGCTTTCTCCCGGAGAATTGCAACGGTTACGGCTGGCAACCCAGGTGCGCAGCAATTTGTTTGGGGTAGTGTATGTATTGGATGAACCTTCGGCAGGTTTGCATCCGGCCGATACCGAAGCCCTGCTAAGGGCATTGGATAAATTAAAAGCCTGGGGTAATTCTTTGTTTGTAGTAGAACATGAGCTGGACGTCATCCGCCATGCCGACTGGATCGTTGATGTGGGCCCTGAGGCCGGGGAAAAAGGTGGCGAAATTTTATATAGCGGCCCGCCGCAAGGGTTAAAAAAGATAGAAGGCTCGCATACAAAACAGTATCTTTTTAACGAACATCCTTTTCCCGTGATCACTCCGCGTAAGCCAACCGGGTGGCTGCGTCTGAGCGGGGTTACGCGGAACAATTTGAGTGATCTTGATGTTGCTTTCCCCCTGGGTGTGCTCACCAGTGTAACCGGCGTGTCCGGTTCGGGTAAAAGCAGCCTGGTAAGCCAGGTGTTGGTAGAATTGGTGGCAGATCATTTGGGGCATGAACTGCCGGTAGAAGAAGAGGAAGGTGATGCCCTGCAACAGGAAGCGGTTGTTACACTGGGCGGTCGTATTACAGAAGGCATGGAAAATATAAAACGCATGGTCCGGGTCGATCAGAAACCCATTGGCCGCACGCCACGTTCCAACCTTGCCACCTACACAGGGCTGTTCGATCATGTACGCAAGCTTTTTGCTGCCACTAAAATGGCAAAAAGCCGCCACTACGACGCCGGCCGCTTTTCGTTTAATGTAGGCAAGGGCCGTTGCAGCAACTGCGAAGGAGAGGGGTTTGTGATGGTTGAATTGCTGTTCCTGCCCAGTGTGTATGCACCCTGCCCGGTTTGCAGCGGCACCCGCTATAATGCAAAAACACTGGAAATAAAATACAAGGACAGGAACATTGCAGAAGTGCTGGCAATGACAGTGGATGAAGCCTACCGGTTCTTTGAGGAAGATGCACAGGTGGCCCGGTCCCTGGCTGTATTGCACGAAGTAGGGCTGGGTTACTTGCGGTTGGGGCAACCGGCTACGGAACTTTCCGGTGGCGAGGCCCAGCGCATCAAGCTGGCAACCGAATTACAACGCGTGGGTAAAGGCAATACCCTCTATATTTTAGATGAACCTACAACGGGTCTGCATCCTTCCGACGTGGACAAACTGGTTGTGCAGCTCAATCGTTTGGTTGATGCAGGCAATACGGTAATTGTTGTGGAGCATGATATAAGTGTAGTGGCAGGAAGCGATTGGGTAATTGATATTGGGCCGGGAGCCGGCGAAGAAGGTGGCCGGGTGGTGGCCGAAGGCATACCGGTTGAAGTTGCAAAGATCAGGGAGAGTAAAACCGCGTTTTATTTAAAACGTTTCTTGAAGGAGGTTAAGGCTGCCGGTCAATCTGCAGAAGCAATTACAGGGGTGTAAATGTTCCGGGTAAATACAAAGTATCGTCAAAGTATGGCATGGCTGCCATTCATCAACGCAGCTAGTAGTACCTTTACCGATGCATAATAAGGACTTTTCTATAGCTTCCATTCTTTCTATTCTCAACATTGAAGCACTGAACGAAATGCAGGAGGCTTCCCTGCAGGCCACTTCGCAGCATAAAAATGTGGTCCTTCTTTCCGCAACAGGATCAGGAAAAACACTGGCTTTTTTATTGCCCGTTCTGCGTTCGCTGGAAGCAGGCAACCGCAAAACCCAGGCGGTAATTGTGGTGCCATCAAGAGAACTGGCCCTGCAGATAGAACAGGTTTTTAGATCCATGGGTACAGGATTTAAGGTGACCTGTTGTTACGGCGGGCATAAAAGAGAGATCGAAGAAAACAATTTGGTGCAACCGCCTGCCCTGCTGATTGGAACGCCGGGAAGACTGGCCGATCACCTGCGCCGCGGCAATATAACAGCCGATAGCATACACACCCTGGTGCTGGATGAATTTGATAAATCCCTGGAAATGGGTTTCACCGAAGATATTGCCTCTATCCTAACGGCCTTGCCTTCCATTCAGAATAGAATCTTAACATCAGCCACCGACGCAGAGATCCCGGCTTTCATAGGGGCAGCGGAGGCGGTAAAACTGAACTTTTTACCTGAAGGACAGCCCTCTGCTGAGGTGCTCCGTTTTCAAAAGGTCTTATCACCCCAAAAGGATAAGATGGACACGTTATTCAAACTGCTTTGTTACCTTGGCAACCGCCCCGCTATCATTTTTTGCAACCACCGCGAAGCGGTGGAAAGAACCAGTGCACTGCTGGCAGAAAAAAGTATCATTAATACTTTTTATCATGGCGCTATGGAGCAGCGGGACAGGGAAGTGGCGATGGCCAAATTTCGGAACGGCAGCATTAATTTTTTAGTCACCACCGATCTGGCGGCCCGGGGGCTGGATATTCCGAACATCCGCTACATCATTCATTATCATTTACCAGCAACGCAGGAGGTATTTACACACCGCAATGGAAGAACGGCAAGAATGGATGCCAGCGGTACGGTTATCTTAATTTTAAACGAAGAAGAAAAGCTTCCCGCATACATTTCAGCACCGGTGGAAGAGATCAGTTTGCCGGCCGCAAGCACACTGCCTGACAAACCCAAATGGACGACTTTTTTTATCAGCGCCGGTAAAAAAGATAAGGTGAATAAAGTAGACATTGTGGGCTTCCTGTCGAACCGGGGTGAGCTAAAAAAAGAAGACATCGGTCTGATAGAAGTAAAGGATTTTTCGTCTTTTGTGGCGGTAAGGAAGGTAAAAGCAAGCCATGTGCTGCAATTGGTGAAAGACCAGAAATTAAAAAACAAAAAGGTAAAAATAGAGGTGGCAAAATAAATGGAAAGGAAATGGGAGAAAAGTGGCTTTCCTTTACTGTAGCCGGTTTCAGGGTTTTGCAGAACCGGCCCGGAAGGTGGCCGGCAAACAAAAATGCGCCAAACAGGCTAATGGCAAATCACCAGTTTTTAATCCTCCGGGGCCCTATGAAACAGGCCTGTTTAATAAATATGGAAAACTCTGTTAGGAGCATTAAACAGATAACTGTAAATTAGTGAACGTTTTAACGTTTTTACTAACTCAAAATTCTAATTATTATGGCAAAAGCTTCAAAGAAAGCTGCAGCTAAAACAACAAAAACAGCAGCAAAAAAAGCTCCCGCTAAAGCAGCAAAAAAAGCTCCTGCAAAAGCGGCTAAAAAAGCAGCTCCAAAAAAGGCGGCTCCCAAAAAAGCAGCTCCCAAAAAAGCAGCAAAGAAAGCAGCTCCAAAAAAATCAGCCAGAAAACCAAACGCAGCTTTCATGGCGCCCCTAACACCGGATACCACCTTAGGAGAAGTGATAGGTAGCAAGCCCCTGCCAAGAACAGAAATCATCAAGAAGATCTGGGAATATATTAAGAAGAACAATCTGCAGGACAAGACCAATAAAAGAATGATCAATGCAGATGCCAAACTGAAGCCCCTTTTCGGTAAAGCACAGATCTCCATGTTTGAATTAGCTAAAGTGGTAAACAGCCATATAAAATAGTTCATACAAAACTACCTTCCTGTAACAAAGCGCAATGATGTTCCTCTTTGCAGGAGCATCATTGCGAACCACAGGAGCTCCCGGCTTGTGCAATAAAAAATAATTCTATCCTTATCGCACGTCTTGCGGTTTTCAAAAATTTCTTCATCGTCCATTTTTGAAGCTTCCCTGTATTTAGTTATAACTTTAAACAGGATAGAAATGAAGCCCGGTCCAGGGTTCTTTCCATCCTGGTATTAAACGGGCGGGTATGACAAAGGCTGCTTTTTTTCGCAAAGCGGTTTTGATACAATGCTTTATAAGCATCTTACTGCAGGCAGGTGCGCAAACAAACAATTGCACGCTGAAACCTCCTCTTGTATCTATTCATTTTGGACAGGGCAATGTAAAGGATATCAATGCGGCACCTTTAGCCAATTATGAAAGAGTGAGCGGATCCTGTCCAACCGATGGACATTATACATTTTGTGCCTCCACGCCGGGGTGCTTTCACGGTGATTGGTTTACACTTACCGAAGATCATACTCCCGGTGATAAAAAGGGGAATATGATGCTGGTAAACGCCTATCCCGGGGGCGGCGTTTTTTTTAACCACACGATTACCGGATTGCACAGCGGCCCTGCTTATGAACTGGCATTATGGGTAATAAATGTGTGCCGCTTGTACGTATGTTGTTCTAACTTGTCGCCAAGCATACACGTTGTTTTAACTACAACGTCAGGAAAGAAAATAGCGGGCTTCTTTATTGGCGGCCTTGAACAGACAGACACCCCGCGCTGGAAAAAATACAATGCCTTTTTTACCCTGCCGGCCGGAGAAAACCAATTTGTGCTTACTATGCAGGATAACGCCATCGGCGGATGCGGTAATGATTTTGCTATAGATGACATCACCGTTCGTGAATGTATAAAACCCGTTCCTGCAGTAACGGCTGCAAAGCCAAAAACGGTGCAACCACCGGTGGTAAAAAAGCTGGTAAGGAAAGAACCGGCAAAACCCTTAGCGGTAAAAACAAAACAACCGGTAAGGCCTGATGGTCCAGGAAAAGATTCTTTCGCAAAAGCGACTGTCCACGTACAAAGGCCCAGGGCTCAAATTCCGGTGCCGCTTGTTTTGAAAACAAGAGCCAACCCCCTTATCAGGCAAATAGAAACGCCTGCAGGCGAGATCCAAGTTGACCTGTACGACAACGGCGAAATAGACGGGGATACCGTGAGCGTCTATCATAATAACGAACTCATAGTTTCGAAGGCGCGGCTTTCGCAAAAGCCGGTAAGTTTCCGTATCATGGTACATGCAGGGCAACCCCATCACGAACTGGTAATGGTAGCCGATAATCTTGGCTCCATTCCTCCGAATACTTCTCTTATGATACTAACAGCAAAGGACAAACGATACCAGGTATTCATCTCCTCCTCCGAACAAAAAAATGCAAGGGTGGTTATTGACCTGAAGGAATAGAAAGCGTTTTCAAAAGGTTGATGAATTTCAATTGGTCCTGTGGAAAAAGAGACTTGTTTGAAAACAGGCATGAAACAATCATAACATAACATTTATGGGGCTTTGTGTAAAACTTCAATAAATACAGCTATCTTCACCGGGATAGGACTGAGCTTCGCATTTAGGTAGTCAATTAATCTGTTAAGTTTTACTTCTACTGTTAGTTTCCTTCTTTCCTGCCTCGCCTCATCAATTATTCATTTTTCAATTAACAACAATGAACATTTACGTTTCAAACCTAAGTTTCAACATTCAGGATGAAGACTTAAAAGGATTTTTTACCACTTATGGCGAAGTAACTTCTGCCAAGGTCATTATGGACAAAATGACAAACCAGTCCCGCGGATTTGGTTTTGTGGAAATGCAAGACGACGCAGCCCGCAAAGCCATTAGCGATCTTGATGGCTCTGAGATTGATGGAAGGACCATTAAAGTCATGGAAGCCCGTCCAAAAGAAGACCGTCCTAATAACAATTTCCGCAACAACGGCGGTGGTTATAATAGCGGCAACACTTATAACAAGAACAGATACTAATACCGGTCAGGACTCCTTCGGGGGGGCTTTTCAGTGCCACTCTAATCATAAATGAATACCATGGAAAAGTTTAATAAGGAAATTAAAGTAGGTAAAGAAAACAAACGGTTCCAGTTTACAAAGATTCACAATATAGACGGCGTAAAGTTTTTTATTACCACTGTAGATGAAAAAGAAAAACCCATTTCTTTTAGTATGCAAAAGAACAAGGAAGGCGATTGGGCGTTAACGCCGGGTTCCTTGAGATGGCTTTATGATATCAGAGCAGCGTTGTCTGATGCCATTATTGAAGCACAGCCGGCGTAAGGCGTTACAACACAAAAATTTTTAAGTATGAAAGATTTTAAAAAAGCAGTAGAAGGTATAGATTTTAACTTCAAGTTTATCCGCGAAGGAAATGATGAGGTTTTTTTGGTAAGCGGTGAAAACCAAAATTTCAGAATGGTCACAGACGAAGATGGTACCTGGGGCATCTGGCAACAAGTGCCTGCGTGGATCAAAAACATGGAAGAAAACCTGGCCAATGCTATAGAAGAACAATATCAGTAACTCTTCCGTTTTAGCCCTTTACTTATTCCATCCCTTTGCAACAGTTCTGCCTGCTCCATCAGGCACGGTATGTGTTGACATTCTACTGTTAACAATATTGTGTACTTAAATCTTAAGTTATGGCAGAGATTAATGTGCAAACAAAAAAACATTCTTCAACCCCGGTTTGGCTATGGGTGGTTCTGGCCCTGATAGTAGTAGCGGTTATTTACTTTTTAACCCGCGATAGAAACAGGGCTAATACAAATACAACAACCACTCATACTACTTCCTATCATAATGAGGTAGTTAAAACCTTGTGGGCGGCATAGCCGTACAGTAGGGGGAAGAATTTATAGACAAGTTCACCATATACGTGGTTTGTTCTGTACAATTCCACATTACTCATTCAATAACCGAAAGCTCCGGCTTTCATAAAAAGTGTGCATATGGATAAGATGAAACACAGGCGTCTGCAGGAACTGGACCGTAGCGATTTTGAAATCGTGGAGGGCCAACCCGACATTCGCGGGTGGGATGTAAAAAATTCGCAGGGGCAAAAAGTGGGAGAGGTAGAAGACCTTATTGTAGATGCCCAACAGAAAAAAATACGTTACATGGTTGTGGATCTGGATGACAATGATCTGGATCTGGATGACCGTAAAGTATTGATACCAATTGGCCTGGCTGAATTACACAGAGATGATGATGATGTCATTCTGCCCGGCATTGGGGTGGAACAATTGCGTGGCCTGCCTTCCTATGATGAGGAACACCTGAATGCAGAGACAGAAAGAAACATCTGCAATGCATTGGGAAGAACGGATATAAAATTAAAAGGTAAAAAAGGAATAGAACCAGAGCCTGAATTTTACAGGCATGACTATTTTAATGACGATAACCTTTACCGGAATCGCATGAAGCAAGGTACGGCTGATCAAAACCGCGGTTCGGAATATGAACGTGGTTTGCGCCTTTGGGAACGAAGAAGCCAGGGCGGTGTATTGGCCTCGGATCACTCAACAGAAGGCAGTGGTAATCGTAGCCGTTCCCGTGAGGGCGAGTACCGGGAAAGAGAAATAGATGAAAAAGCCAGGATGGAAATGGTAAGAAACAGAAGAAGTAGTTATGAACAAAAAAGAGGAGACGAGAGGGAAAGAAGTAAAGACCAGGACGATCGTTCATCCGGCAGGCGGGATAACAGCATAGAAAGGAGAATCAGTGAAGAAGGGCTGAGAGATGCAGATGAAGTATAAACAGATGAAGTATAAAATTAAGGCGGCTGTTAGCCGCCCTTTTTGTTTCTCTTTTAGCAAAAAGACAGATACGCTCCTGCCCGTCATCGTTACTGTTCTACTGCAATAATTCCTTTACCTTTTGTTTTATATACCCGTTCTCCAGGTAGTGATACAGGTTCTTTCCCGGGCATGTCGTTTGGGAGGAATGATCCCGGTGCGAAGCAATGGTTTCCTGGGGAATCTTATATTTCTTACAGGCATACGCAATCAGCCGGGTTAAGGAAGAGAGCTGCGACGGGGACACTTCCTGTACTTCAAGGTTGCCCAGGCAGGTAATTAGTAAGTGGCCGGTAGGGTTGTATTCGGTGGCTGTTTCCCCAACTGTAAATACCGACCTGCCTTCGTAAATGGTGCCATCCGGTGCAATAAGAAAATGATAAGGTATGTCACTCCAGTTACGTTCGGGGCCCATACCCCAAACCTGTATGTTGTGTATTTTTTTAGCCGCATCTGCTGTTGCTTCCAGACGGGTGCCTTCATGGTGAATCGTGATTTTTACCGGTGTATGTTGCTTATAAGGCCTGGGTTCTTCTGCATTCCAGCCTGACCGGGGAACAATGGTTGGTTCATTATCAGCAGCCAGCTTTTGGCTGCCCGAACAACTCCACAACTGGAAAAGAATAAGGACCGCTGCACAAACTTTAAAATTCATAATGTCTTATTTTCTTTGATCATTCTAGGGCACTAGCGTTTACCTATTGTTTTTACATTGGCAGGGTTGTCTTCCCTGTTTTTTGTCAGCACCACTTCTGTGTACCTGCTTTCATTCCCGGTGCGGTCCACCGCTGAAACAGCAATGCGGTTTAGCGGAGTTTTTCGTGTACCATCGCCCGTCCATAATTTTATTTCCATTGTCCGGTCGTTTCGGTTTACAATGGAATAGTTCCACACCTTTCCGTACTGGTAATACACTACCCAGCGGAATACTTCTTTTTCTTTTGGATGGCTCCAGTTGATTTTCACCACGTCTTCCTTCTGTTCTGTTGTTATTTCAGGCTTCTCCGGGGCTTTTTTATTCAGCCAGGCACTGGAAGGCACCAGGGCTTCCTTTTTATATGGCCCATCCAGCAGGGCCTTGGCCATGTTGGGGTTCTTCATTACCGAAGCAATATTCCAGTGCACTACGCCCATGCTTTCAGGCGTCATACCACGGGAGATCATAATCTGGTTCAGGGTTTCATTCACGGTGTTGATGCTGGTATCTCTGCCAACGCTGATACCGGGCCATAAATGGCGGCCCTTTGTGTTTTCATCTTTCCACCATCCTAATAACACAGGATAGCTTTGCGCAATACGACTGATAGGCCAGTAGAGTTGGGGCGTAAAATAATCTACCCAGCCCTTGTTCAGCCAAAGACGGGCATCCGCATAAAGTTCCTGGTATTGATCAAATCCCTGGATGGAGGCAGGGTGTCCCGGGCGGTACATGCCAAAAGGCGACAGCCCGAATTTTACATGCTTTTTTTCTGCCTTGATCTCGGTGTACAATCGTTTGATGAAGGTGTTTACTGCTTCACGCCGCCAGTCGGCTCTGGAAAGCTTGCCACCATTTTGCGTGTATTCCGTCCAGCTGTCGTTGTCCGGAAAATCCTCATTGCCATTATAAGAAGGATAAGGATAAAAATAATCATCGAAATGTACCCCGTCTATATCATACCTTTTTACCAGGTCCATGACCACGGCTGTGGAATGATCCTGAGTTCCTTTTTTTGCCGGATCAAACCACCAGTATCCTTCTTTCAGTTTTACAACCAGCTCTGGCCTTCTTTTCACCAGCGAACGATCGCTGACCTCGCCACCTGATACATGATGGGCACGGTAGGGGTTCAGCCAAACATGCATTTCCAGTCCGCGATCGTGGGCCGCTTCTGTCCAAAACTCTAAAGGGTCATAATACGGATTGGGCGCCTGGCCCTGTACACCCGTAAGGTAATAAGACCAGGGTTCAAGACTGCTTTGATACAAGGCATCGGCCTGGGGTCTCACCTGGAAAACCACCGCATTAAAATTATGGGCCTTTAAGAAGTCAAGGAGTTCAAGGGCTTCCTTTTTTTGTTCTTCGGTACTGAGGCCGCGTTTGCTGGGCCAGTTGATATTGGCTACGGTGGCCACCCAGGCTGCGCGGAATTCCGAAAGGGCTTTGGGCAAGTCATGTGCTACTTCTTTTTGAGGTTTGGAAGAAGCGCAGGCATGTAAAATAAGCAAAAGCGCAAAACCATAAGAAAGGCGCACTAGTTTGGTGAACATATTGATAGGGTTTGAAAAGATGTGGGCTAAAAATAGCGCAAACCAGCAATAGTTCAGGAGGTAATTTAGTTAACCCACATCAGTTGGACATTTTTAGTTTGTTGAACAGGGTTTGCAGGTCTGTTCTTGCATTTAATTTTTGAGGATGCTGGCTGATATAGTTTTCCGCTGCCTTCAACCTTTCTTTGGTAAGCGGGTGAGAAGAAAGAAAAGATAAAGGGCCGGAGGTATTTGTTTCGGCCTGCTGTAAGGTCTGCATTAATTGCTTCATGCCATCTGCTGCCATTCCGTTTTGCAGCAAAAGGTCCATGCCCTTGCTGTCGGCTTCCTCTTCCAGTGATCGGGAATAACGAAGCCCGTTCAGCGCTTCGGCATGACTTGCCAATACGGAAGCCATGCCGCTGGCATCGCCAAAAACCACAGAAAGCGCAAGGCTGCTGGCAGCACTCCGCAAAAGTGAGCGAAGGCTGTGCCGCTCATTTACATGGGTGCATTCATGTGCCAGCAGGGCAGCCAGGGCTTCGGGTGTTTTTATTTTTTGTAAAAGCCCGGTGTATACTACCACGTTGCCGCCGGGAAGGGCATAGGCATTAATGGTGTTGCTTTTAAGAAGGGTGACCCTAATAGGATAGTGGCGGCTCAATTGCAATTCATCGGCAAAGGCCTGCAGGCGAAGGGTGCCGGCTGCATCTGTTTCTTCGCCCAGCAAACGGGCCTGGGTCAACATGGAATTGTGTAGCTGATCACCCAATTCTATTTCCCGTTGCACGCCAATCATTTTTGTGCCGATATATGGGACCAGGGAAATGAGGAGAAAATAAACGCCGGTGAAAAAGGCCAGCAAAAAACTCAGGATGAGCAGGGCCCTGTTTCGTAGCAAACGTTTGGGCAAGGACATGTTGGCTTCAGCCACTTCCCCTGAAAGGGTGGTCGCCAAAGGATGGTCATTTGTAAATTGCAGGTACTGCGTTTGCTTTTCGTCTAAAAAAAGATAGTGGTGGCTTTCTGTTTTTTTGTACTGTGTTGCGGCCAGCGGAAAGCGATGCAGCAATGCATTGTTTTCTATCGCATATACGTGGATGGCGGCATTAAAAAGCAATACACGAACCTCGGGTCCGTCGGTATTTTTCTCATCAAAATATAGGGCGGTATCATTGCTCATACAAAAGCAAAACTAAAGTCTTTGCCATGATTAAATTCCCCTTGGGGCTAGTTGCGTAGGCAGGTTTTATTCAAAGGGAAACTTACGGTTCCTTGTGTTTTTCAACAGGCCTGGTGTCATCTTCCTGTTCTCTTTTTTGATCCCTTTCAAAGTTCATGGGCATTTTGCCTTCATTGGTATCTTCAATTTCCTCTGAATTAAAGGTATTTACGGCTGCCATGCCTTCAGCGGGAGAAGTTTCATTTGTGCTGGCGGGGTTATATATTTTCTCTTTCATGCTTTTTTTTAGAACAATCGTTTAAAAACCCATGCCAGTTTATAAGATTATTTTGTTTTGCCGGCAGAGGTTGTTTTGTTTGGCATAGTGGTTGAATGGTTTTTAGTGTGTGTTGATTTTGGTGTTATGAATATGGTGGGGCGGCCTGACCGCCCTTTTTTTTTATGTGGTCAAAAAATAGATCAAAAAGATTTTAAAGGAATTAGTGTAGGCATAGATCAAACTGGATTATGGTAGTGGTATAACCACTTCTGTTCAATGGTAAGCCTCATAAGTATGCCTATAATGTTCCTTACAGAACCAACAAGAAATTCTGCAATCTTACGAGTACTCAGCCAGCCACTTGATCTTTTGCAACATCAGCTGGCAGTTCTGCGACATCAGAGAGTAAAGCTGTTCAGAAAGCAGTAACACTTCCTGGGAAATAATTAACCGGATGCCGCCTCCTTCCGGCACCAGTTCGTATTGACACAGAACCGGGCAATCGGAGAATTCCGGTAGTTCGTACAGGGTGAACTGCAGGGAAATACCTGGAACAACGTCCTCTACTAATCCTTTATTTACCGATTGTTTTTGTGCGCCGTCATCCACTTCTAAACGAATAGGACTGCCTTTGACCCAATCGGACCGGAGTTGTTCGTTAAACAAGAATTGCTGGGCGTATTCAGAGCAGGTTAGTACCTTCCACACCTTTGTCGGCGGGGCATGAATAACAATGTCATGCCGTAATAGTTTTTTGTGCATGTTGGTTGGTTACCCCTAAAACGAACGATTTCGTTTTTTAATCTTAAAAAACTGTTAAGTGATAATAAATTTTTTCCAGGGGCGTCTTCTGTTTGAAAAATAGCTGTCGAAGGCGTTTGGCTTTATTGATGTTTTACCGGATAAAAAGCCACCGGTGATGAGATGGGCCATTTGCTATATTTTAGTTCGGCGGCTATGCAAGAGCCGCATCCATTAAAGGCGCACGGGTGACCTCGCTAACATCTTTAAGTATATCGCAGGGCCGTAATTCAAAATCACTTAAGGCAGGATGTGACAATACAGAAGCCACCAGTGAGCTATTTGCAAAATCGTTCAGCGCCTTTTCATCCTGGAACAGATAAATCGCACCGCCTTCTTTTTTCTCTTCATCTATTAACCAGATTTTCCACCGGCAGCCCGGCACTTCAGCAAATGGTTGGGCAAGCACTTTTGTCATTTCTTTAAATTCCTGTGGTGATACACTGAATTTAAATTTTGTAATGAGAATCTTTTGTGACATAGTTTATGATTTAAAGTGAAGGAATGAAACTATGGTCACGAATTAAAGGCAGTTTAGAGGATAAGACTTTGTAATCTTAAAGTTAATATTTTACTTAAAGTTAATATTTTAATTTTTCCCTCAAGGAGTAAGGAAAGAAGCTGCAAAAGATGATCAGCTTGCCGTAAGCTAAGTCCTCCTTCCTTAGGATAAACCTTTTGGTGCTGTTTAAAAATACAATAGAAACTACAAAGGCGTGAAGGGTATGGATCCTTTTCAATCCATAAAAAAAGCCTCATAAACTGAGGCTTTTTTTATAAGGTTATAACGAGCTGCAGTGCTGCAGGTATTATTGTGATGAAACGTTTACCCTTTCTCTTCTTTTAAACCCCTGTTGCTGTGGTTTAGAGGAGACGGGTGATGCGGCTTCTCTAAGCGGCATTTCAAAGGGGTGTTCTGTAGCCGGGATTTTTTGGCCGATCAGTTTATTGATGCTTTTCAGGTTGCTCATTTCTTCCTGGCCATCGCAAAAAGAAAGGGCCCTGCCACTGGCGCCTGCCCGGCCGGTACGGCCAATGCGGTGCACATAGGTTTCGGGTACATCGGGCAGGTCAAAATTGATCACATGCTCCAGCGCATCCACATCAATTCCCCTTGCGGCAATATCAGTAGCTACCAGCACTTTTAATTTGCCTCTTTTAAAATTGTTCAGGGCGTTTTGCCGTGCCGCCTGCGATTTGTTGCCATGAATAGCGTCCGCGGCAATGTTGGCTTTTTTCAAATCTTTGGCAATACGGTCAGCGCCATGTTTGGTACGGGTAAACACCAGGGTGCGTTGAATGTTCAGGTCATTCAACAGGTGTACCAGCAAAGACTGTTTGTTTTTCTTGGGAACAAAATAAACAGACTGTTCAATTTTTTCTGCTGTAGAAGAAACAGGAGCTACTTCCACCCGAACAGGAGATTGTAAAAGAGAGCCTGCTAATTCTGCAATCTGCGGAGGCATGGTAGCCGAAAACAACAGCGTTTGTTTTTGCCGGGGCAACTGCCGGATCAATTTTTTTACATCATGGATAAAGCCCATGTCCAGCATGCGGTCAGCTTCATCCAGCACAAACATTTCCAAATGATCAAGGTGTACATATCCCTGGTTCATCAGGTCAAGCAACCTGCCGGGTGTGGCAATCAGAACATCTGTTCCATTGCGCAGGGCAAGGGTTTGTGCATTTTGCGATACGCCGCCAAAGATGACTTCGTGTTTGATATTGGTGTACCGGCCATATGATTCAAAGCTTTCACTGATCTGTACAGCCAGTTCCCGGGTTGGCGTTAAAACCAGTGCCCTGGTATGCCTGTACCCTTTATGATTGTTGTTTTGCTGCAGCAATTGCAGAATAGGAATGGCGAAAGCAGCTGTTTTGCCGGTGCCGGTTTGGGCTAAACCCAAAATGTCTTTACCATCTAAAACTACAGGGATGGATTGTTGTTGTATGGGTGTAGGTGTGGTATAACCTTCCCTCTTTAGAGCTTTTAATAAAGGCTCTATAAGACCTAATTGTTCAAATAACATGAAATAATATCTTCTGTTTAATTAAAAATAAGCTCCCGGATCGGGGCTTTTCTCATCATTAAGACCAGATGAGCTTCTACGGAATAGGGGAGAAATTTATCAAGTCGTAAATAGAGTAACAAAGTAAAGATAGCTTTTAGTTTGTAAAAACTATGGTAAAGAAGAGGATTTCTGGTGCAACCAGCAAAATTTAGAACCTGTTCGGTGTTTTGCTTTTTAACCTTAGAAAGCTGTGAGATATGCCATATCCCGCAAAAGACACGAAAAACAGTGATCCGCTGCAAAGATGAAATGGCTCTTCCACCCCATTCACCAGGATTTAATTAATAAGCTTCCCCGCTTCTATTTCTTTGGTGGCTCAATCTCATTTTGCTCTTCCAGCTTTTTTTGCACTTTTTTGCTTTTTCGGCGCAGCACAGGAAACTTCATGGGGCTGGCCTTGGGTCTTTCATCGCCCAGCAAGACGCCCCATTGTTTCAAAGGTTCAGTGCGGTCAAAAACTATTTTTAAAACAGCCATGACAGGTAAGGATAAGAACATGCCGGCCACGCCTGCCATGGCGCCGGCCACAATTACACCAACAATCGTAATCAAAGCATTGATCTTTACCTTCGAGCCGACAATGCGGGGCATGAGAATATTGTTATCCAGGAACTGTACAAAGGCAATGGTGCCCAGCACGGCAAAAATGGGCCATATTTCCTGCGATGAAGAAAGGGTCAATAATACCCCGATGATATTTCCAAAGAGGGCCCCTATGTAGGGTATTAAATTTAAAATGGCAAAAATGACCCCGATCAATATAGCATGCTTTATCCCAATAAGAAATAAAATACCGCCCAGCAATATAGTAATATAAGAGATTTGAATAAGCAGACCGACCAGGTAACTTTTGATAATGGCTTGGGACTGCTGCAGCACTTCCTCCACCTTTGGATGGGTTTGTTTTGGAAACCACATGAATATAAAACGAAGCAAAAGATTCTTATAAAAAAGCAAAAGGAAGATATAAATAGGGAGCAAGCCGAAGAAAATGACAGTTCCGGTTACAGAAGCAGCAGCCCCGCTTAACAGGGTACCGGCGTAATTTAAAAGTTTATCATTCTGCTCCTTAATGAATTGTATTTGTTTGTCGGAAGAGAAGTTTGTTTTTTCATCAACCCAGGCACTTAAGCTGTTCAGGTGCAACTGCACGTTTTCTTTTATTTGAGGAAAGTCAGAAACAAGACGGCTTATTTGAGAAGAAAAAAACCAGATAAGCAGCCCGGCAATAATGATCAGTAACAGCAGGGCTAAAACAATGGACAGGGTTTCGGGGAAGTTTCTTCTTCTGAAAAACCGGTAAACCGGCAAAAGCATAATAGCCAGGAAAAAGGCCGTTACAATAGGTGTGATCACGCCGTTGCCTACAATGATGATCATGCCTAAAAAATAAAGGCCCATCAATTCGATGGCTCTTCTTACAGTAAGGGGCAAATTGGACATAAGGTCAAGTTAAACAATGCAAATGAAACTAATAAAACCACACCAATGATTTGATGCAGGTAATTTTTGTTTTCATTTTTAATACTGTGCTGCAGCCTCTTCCATTGGTATTGGTTTTGCACCTCCTAAAGTATAACCGCCATTATGGAACAGCAATATCCCTTCTATATTAAAACGGCCGCTGTATTATTATCCCTTGTTCTAACGGTATTCATTTTGTATGTGCTGGGCTCTGTATTTGTTCCTTTGGCCTTTGCCATATTGATTGCCATTTTGCTCAATCCCCTCTACGTACGGCTGGAGGCTCATATGCCCAAGGTGGCTGCTATCCTGATTGCCATATTGATTGCTATTTTGATCCTGATAGGGTTATTTTATTTTCTTTCTACACAAATCGCCGGCTTTATTGACATGCTTCCGGTTTTAAAGCAAAAGTTTGCAGCGTTGTTATTCGAGGCGCAGGCCTGGACCAGAAATAAGCTGGGTATTAATATGCAAAAACAGGTGTCTTCTATTACCAGTAGCCTTAGCAACGGCGGTGGCAACCTGGTAACAAGTACGCTGGGCACCATTGTTACCAGCCTGGGTGTAGTGGTTTTAATTCCCACGTATGTGTTCATGTTGCTTTATTACAAGCCATTGATCCTGAACTTCCTCTTCCAGGTCTTTTTGGAAAAATACTCGTTGCAGGTGGCGGAAATTCTTGGGCAAACCAAAAGTGCCGTGCAAAGCTTTATGGTAGGCCTGCTCATTGAAACCTTAATCGTTTGTATTTTAAACAGTGCAGCGCTGCTGCTTATTGGCGTGCCTTCGGCCATCGTTATTGGAGTGATAGGTGGCATTTTAAACATCCTTCCTTACATTGGCGGTATTGTGGCCATTGCGCTGCCGGTATTAATGGTGACCGTTACCAGAGAAGGGTATTCCGCTCAGTTGCTTGTGATCGCAGCCTATTCAGTTATCCAGTTTATAGACAATAACATACTGGTCCCCCGGATCGTTTCAAAAAAAGTACAGATCAATGCCCTGATCTCCATTGTGGTGGTTTTGCTGGGCGGCTTATTGTGGGGTATTGCCGGAATGTTTCTTTCCATTCCCTTTATCGGTGTGCTGAAAATTATTTTTGACAGGATTGATGAACTGAAGCCATGGGGGCTTTTATTGGGAGATGAAGTGCCAACAGAACATACCGGGCTGGTATGGCAAAAAAGATGGGACAGGATTTTCAGAAGGTTGCAGAAGAAAAAAGAGATGGATCATAAAGTGCCGGAAGAGCCTACGGCAGGATAGGGAATCAAGAGGGTACGGATCTTTTTATTTTAAAATTCTTCGTCTTCGGTTTGTAATGTACAGTGTTTTACAATGATCTCTGTAAATGATGTAGCCCTGTGCCGGCGTTTAAAATCGGCAAGTTCCAGTACCATAGCCGATGCTTCTTCGGCGTGTAATCTTAAAATGGGTTCGTTAATCACTACTTTGGCAATAAGCGGCAGCACAGCCCTGTAAAAAGGATCAGTGACCAGTTCTTCCCTGCTCAAAAGCGAAAGGTCTTTTTCGGCCTTCAACTGGATGCTTTCATTTTGGTGATACAGGTCTTCTTCCGCTTTTTGCTTGCGTTTGCCAACTGCTTGTTTTAAAATGGCACGATAGATATAATCGTCCATTTCTACCCTGTTGTCAATAGCGTTCACTAAGTTCCTGTTTTGATGAATAAGATGTAAAGCGCAGCTAAGGATCTCTTCGGAAATGCCTAATTCCCGGGCTTTTATAGCGTGGTTTTGCTGTAAGATGGCGGCCATAGTTTTTTATTTTGGGATGAATGGATACAAGACGGGCGTTTGTTTTATAACAGGTGCTGTCTTAAAAAGTTCGACTTCCTTTAGCATGAAAAATGCCAGAAACAAGAACTGGTTCTGTTTTGGAGAAATAGTTTTCAACAATTGGCCAGCTTTAACAAGTTTTCCCGGGGCAGGAGCAGGATTCTTCTTCTATCGATATTGTTCCTGTAAATTGCCGCTCTTTTAAAATTGACATTGCAGATGATAACGATGAACGTGGATACGCCGTGCCTTAAAAACCTGATGGTGCATTATGTGGGCAGTAAAAATAACGCGGAGCCTTTGCACCTTTCCCAGGATACGCTCGAATTAGAAAAAGAAACCCTGAAGATCCTGCAGGATGGTTTCCTTCATAAATTTAAGACCATTCCTGAGCAATATGCCTTCCATCATGCTTCTTCGCTTCAGTTTAATGAAGTGTATAATTTTTGCCGGCAGTTGTTTGAAGATGCTACCCGGCTAAAAGAAACGGCTGCCGCCATAGCCAAACATTTATACGAAGCGTCTACCCATCCTAAGGTAAAGGGGGGAGAATTATATGTGGCGTATTTTGAAGGCCTGCCGGTAGAAAGCCGGATGCACAAAGCCATTGGTTTATTTAAAACAGAAAATAAGGCCTTGTTCATAGATGTGCAGCAGCGGGCCAGCCAGTTCCACCTGGATATGAAAGAAGGCGTGGAGTTAACGAAAATTGATAAAGGATGCCTGGTCATTCAAACCAAAGAAGAAGAAGGATACGATGTGCTGATCTTCGACAACCAGAACCGGGGCGAAGAAGCCCAGTACTGGAAGGAAGGTTTCCTGGGGCTGACGCCGCAAAAAAACGAATATCATCACACCAATCATTTTCTTACCCTGACCAAACAATTTATTACCGAACAACTGGAAACGGAATTAAAAGTTCCAAAAACTGAGCAGGTGGAATTGCTCAACCGTTCGATTGATTATTTCAAAAGCAAAGACGCTTTTGATATTGAAGAGTTTCAATCGGAAGTGTTTGCCAATGAAGAAATGATCGGCTCGTTTCGCAATTTTGGTTCCCGTTATACGGAAGCCAATGATTTTGATATAGCCTCTTCCTTTGATATTTCGCCGGATGCTGTAAAAAAGCAGTCACGGGTCTTTAAAAGTGTAGTAAAGCTGGACAAGAACTTCCACATCTACATTCATGGCCGCACGGATCTGATCGAAAAAGGTGTGGATATGGATGGTCGTAAATTCTACAAAATATATTATCAGGATGAAGCATAAGTAAACTAAGGAAAAGCTTATTGGTTCTTCCACAGATTGGGGAATGCCTCGTCTGCTGGCATACTTTATGAATTAATAAAAGCATTAGTTCACTTAAAACTTAAACATATGTTACGCTGGACAATTATTTTCTTAGTAATAGCTATTATAGCAGCGATTTTTGGTTTTGGTGGCATAGCCGCAGGTGCTGCAGGTATAGCTAAAATTTTGTTCTTTATTTTCCTGATCCTTTTTGTGCTTAGTTTAATTGCAGGCAGAAGAGGCAGTGTAGGTGATGGCGTGTAAAAAGCATAAATTGGTGTTTTATGGATAAGTGCAATCCTGCTAGGCAGGATTGCACTTAATTTTTAAGACATTGCTGAATTATCAGTTGAAATCGCCTCTTTGTTTGCCCCAAGATGTAAAAGCATTAAATTTGGAGTATTAAACAATACACTATGGGATTACTAACACCTAAGGGAAAGAAAAACGACAAAAAAGGTTCTGCGGCCCCCAAGCATAGCAATCAGGGTTCAAAGTTTATGGCCAATAAGAATACAAAGGGTGCCGGTGGTGGATTTGTAAAAAAAGGAATGACCGGCGGTTCTCAAAGAGGTTCATAGTAACAGATAATAAGAAACAAGACAACAGGGTGCAAGCTTTCCGTTTGTGCCCTGTTTCTTTTTAAGGCACGGCAGAACGGTGAAGGGGTTAGCAGGAAGTGTCATTACGAAGGAAGCGTTGTTGCGGTGCGCGGCTGACAGCTGACATCTCAAAAAAAACACGGCATACTAACGGAAGTGGGGATATAAAAAAAAGCGAGCCTGGTGAAGACTCGCTGGGTTCAGATAGTTTTGGCTACTCTTAGTGAAAAAACGCTTTGGCGGATGAGGATGGTGGTTGGTTTACTCAGGATAGTGGACTTAAAAACGGGCTTTTTCAAAAGGATGAATCAAAGATAAGATGGCTGTAAACCGTTTTACGGGCATTATCGGTGAACAGCTTTATTTAAGGGTCGGTACTGCGTTGACTTTTCGATTACTGAATAAACCAATGTGCCAAAAGGATTTTATTCCATGATCTCTTCATAATGCGTAAGCAAACCTTCCTTGCTCATGCCTTCAATAATTACCCTGAACGATTTTGTTACATCATTGTTGTAGAAACTGAGTTTAACCGAACGATTGCTGCTGTTTGTTATGATCATGGGGTTCCAGTATAACGTGGTGCGTACATCCTGCTGATCGTTGCGCTTATCAAAGCGGTCGTAATTAGGACTATAAAATTCTTTGATAGGCGTATAGCCTGCAATGGTATTGGTGCTCAGTCCGCCGGGCTTGCTGCGCAAATCATCGCCCTTGCGGGTATAAATGGCAATTGCCCCGCCGCTGCCGCCACCGGAGGATCCCATAAAAGGCGGACGGAAAACTTTTACATAGGCAATATCCGAAACCGGTATAGATTGAATTAAGTCGGCATCCACCGGCATTTCGTCCATATAAAGCTGGGGCGTACCGCCGCGCCACGAAAGGCTTGGGGTCCCTCCGCCGGTAGTAATTTGTAAGCCGGCTACCTTTCCCTGCAAATAAGAAAATATATCAGTCCGGCCCAGGGCAAAAGGATCGTTGACCAGGTCAAACTGGTAACCATCACCGCCGCTGAAAAGGCCCTTTGCATATTTTTCATCCAGGGCTTGTATGGGCGGTTTTGTTTTGGCGGTTACGGTAATATTTTCCATCAGCTTGCCTTTTGCCTGGTTTTGCAGGCGTAAAGCTTCCGCTGCCAAAAGAGAGTGACGGTAATAACCGGCCGTATCATTCAAAAATGAATGGGTCGTTATAAAATTTTTGCTGGCAGCACTATAATTAAGCGCAGGCAGGCGGTCAATCATAAATTTGGCCTCGGCGCTGCTGAATAATTTTGATTTTAACTGGTAATAAACTCTCAGCGTATCGAAGAAGATAATATTGGGATCATTAAAAGTACCATCGCTTTTCAGGGGTATCAACACCATGTTGGTAGCTGAATCTTTTTCTTTCACAAATAAGGCAATGGTTTCATTGCCGCTTAACTGGCTTTTGGTTACACCATACACTTTGCCGGAAAGCGTCAGGTAAGAGGTGTCCTTAGGATAGGGAATCGCCGGAAGTTTTCCCTTTGCGATATCTTCCCATTTAAATCTGCGCCATCCATGCGTCAGCATGACCAGGTCAAGATGCTGGGCAATGGCATTCGAGGTGTCGGCAAAATAATAGGCAGGATTGTAAACACGTCCTTTGATGTCGCTGGTTAACAAAAGATGAGAGATGATGTTGGCGGTGGTATCTCTTTCAATGGCGGCATCCGTAACTGCAACGGAAAGGTTGGCGCCTGCCAGGCTATCGGGAATGGTGATCTGGATTTCGTTTCTTGCCCTTTTATTCAGTCCCCAATGCTGCACTTCCATTTGGGGCTGGAAACTGTATTCGTGGTTGTTGATAAAAGTGATGCGTTCGGCAATGGCATTCCAGTTCGCATCAAACAGGGTAATGGTCAATATGCCCGATGGAAGGCTTTCGGTGGGAATGATCCTTCGTACACTGTTGCCCGCAGTGAAGGTCACGTCTGATTTGAAAGCCATTCCCTGGCCCATCGTGCCAATAAGATGTAGTTGTTTTAAATTATCATCGGCGGCGTTGCTGGACTGCAGCGAGATGACCCTTCTTGTATCCTGCACCAATACCTGCATGGCAATTCCCGAAGGTTTAACCGCAGGAAGGTCCGTTGTATGCCCTGTCCCTTTCTCGTCTTTCCATTTGGCTACATAGGTATCTTTTTCATTTGGTATTAGAAAAAAGCTGCCCATGCCATCATGAACGGAACGAAAAGAATCAATGATCGTTCCTTTGCCGTCTTTTATGGCGCCTCTTACACGAACGGGCCGGCCCCATTGATCAACGGCTTTGAACGCTATCTTATTGGATAATCCGGCAATCATGTCGCCGCCTTCCGCAAAGAACTGAAGGGTAGGAATCGCAACGGGTTTTGCAGCGTTTTTGGCAGGGGTATTTTTAGGGATAACAGGAATGTCCTTGCTATATAAAAAAGCAGTATCAAAATTGAGCATCCATTTGGTGTAGGCTTTTACGTGAATGTAATTGCCATTGTAGGCCTCCGGAATTTCAAACTGGCCATTCGACGAGCCTTCTAGAACCGGGCTAACCGAATGCCATAACACTTCGCCGTTGTCGCCAACCCAATCCACATAAAAATTTTTGGTCTCACCGGCCGGGAATAAACCATTCATGATGTAGGCTTTAAACCAAATCGTTTCGCCGGGATAGTAAGAAGCCTTATCATAATGGAGCCAGGCTTTTTCCGCCTGGTTTTTTGCAGCATATTGCGCCAATGTAGAATCCATACGCTGGGCCTTTGCAGGACTAATAAAAAGAAGGGCTGCAATACAAATAACGAATGGGGTGGTAAACTTTTTCATGAGCATGTCAGGGCATCAAGTTACATTAAGAAAAATGTTTTTTGAATATCATTAACAGAATCGCAACAAAAGTCTTTGAGCGCAGCATACAGGATGTTACATATTTCTCCGGTACTGCCCGCCTACTTCATACAAGGTATGGGTGATTTGCCCGAGAGAGCAGTATTTAACTGTTTCCATGAGCTCTGCAAACAAATTTTCATTGTTGATGGCCGCATCTTTTAAGCGTTTTAATGCAGCTTCACTTTTTTCTTCATTTCGTTTCCAGAAAGCATGAAGGTTTTGTATCTGTTGCTCTTTTTCTTCGGTAGTGGAGCGTATTACTTCATTAGGTAGTATCGTGGGGCTGCCATTCTTGTTTAAAAAAGTATTGACGCCAACAAGGGGCAGTTCGCCTGTATGCTTCTGGTGTTCGTAATACAAGCTTTCTTCCTGTATTTTATTGCGCTGGTACATGCGTTCCATGGCGCCCAATACACCACCGCGCTCGGTAAGGCGGTCGAACTCCGATAGTACGGCTTCTTCCACCAGGTTGGTCAGTTCTTCAATAGCAAAACTGCCCTGGATAAAGTTTTCTGTTTTGGCCGAACCCAGTTCCCGGTTAATAATTAACTGGATGGCCATGGCCCGCCGTACACTTTCTTCTGTCGGCGTGGTGATGGCTTCATCGTAGGCATTCGTGTGAAGCGAATTGCAATTATCATAAATAGCATACAGGGCCTGCAGCGTTGTTCGTATATCGTTGAAATCAATTTCCTGGGCATGCAGGCTGCGGCCGGAGGTTTGAATGTGATATTTTAATTTTTGCGAACGGTCATTGGCCTTGTATTTATACTTCATGGCCTTGGCCCATATCCTTCTGGCCACACGGCCAATGACGCTGTACTCCGCATCCATCCCATTGCTAAAGAAAAAAGAGAGGTTGGGTGCAAAATCATCAATGTGCATACCCCGGCTTAAGTAGTATTCTACATACGTAAAACCATTGGCTAAAGTGAACGCTAATTGCGTAATGGGATTGGCGCCGGCTTCGGCAATATGATAGCCGGAAATTGAAACGCTGTAAAAATTGCGTACTTTATTTTGAATGAAATATTCCTGCACATCGCCCATCAGCTTCAAGGCAAATTCGGTTGAAAAGATGCAGGTGTTTTGCGCCTGGTCTTCTTTTAAAATATCTGCCTGCACCGTTCCCCGGACTTGTGAAAGGGCTTGTGCTTTTAATTGTTCATATACTTCTTTAGGGAGCACTTCTTCGCCGCTCAATCCTAAAAGTTTTAATCCCAGGCCATCGTTTCCATGGGGTAAACGCTCAGGGGCAGCCGGGTTGTAATAAGTTGGTTTTGGAAGATGGCCGAATTTTTTATAAAAGGCTTCCTTCACCATTGACCATTGGCTATTTTCCTCTATCCATTTCTCGCACTGCTGGTCAATAGCAGCATTCATAAAGAAAGCCAGCAACATGGGAGCGGGGCCATTAATCGTCATGCTTACCGAAGTAGCCGGAGCGCAAAGGTCGAAGCCGCTGTAGAGTTTTTTGGCATCGTCAACCGTAGCAATGCTTACGCCGCTGTTACCAATTTTGCCGTAAATGTCGGGGCGGTGGTCCGGATCCTCTCCATACAGCGTTACGCTGTCAAAAGCGGTGGACAAACGTTTGGCCGGTTGCCCTTCCGATACATAGTGAAACCGTTTGTTGGTACGCTCCGGTCCCCCTTCCCCGGCAAACATCCGGGTGGGATCTTCACCCTGCCTTTTTAATTCAAATACTCCGGCTGTATAGGGGAATTCGCCAGGAATGTTTTCCTGCAACTGCCATTTTAAAATGTCGCCCCAGTCCTTGTATCTTGGCAAGACCACTTTTGGAATTTTTGTGCCACTGAGCGATATAGTGGTAAGTGGTTGCTTGATCACCTTATCCCGCACCTGGTATTCAAAAAAATCCGCTTCGTATTTTTTTTGCACTTGGGGCCATTGCTCGATCAGCTTCCTGCATTCGGGGTGAAGCTGGTCTTCCAATTGTTTTTGAACATCGTCCAAACTCCGGAGGTCTTTAAGGCCTCCGAGGTTTTTTACACCGCTGATTTGATACAGCTTAGAAGCAATAGCACTTTGTTCACTTGCCCAGGTATCATAGCTGCGGTTGTTCTCAGAAATTTCAGACAGATACCGCACTCTTTTGGGCGGGATGATCTGCGATTTAGTGGTGGTGTCCTGGGTATGCGCATGCAATTCAATTTTACCAAACTGCATCCCGGTTTTTTTCTCCACGGCCACCATCAGTTTTTCAAACAATTCATTAATGCCGGCATCATTGAACTGCGCTGCAATCGTTCCTACAATGGGTAGTTCTTCATCCTTTGCCGTCCATAACTGGTGATTGCGTTTGTATTGCTTGCGCACATCATGCAATGCATCCAGGGCGCCAGCCTTGTCAAATTTATTAATGGCTACTACATCGGCATAGTCCAGCATATTGATCTTTTCCAACTGAGATGCGGCGCCGTATTCGGGGGTCATGACATACAGGCTGACATCGCAATAGTCTAAAATGGAGGCATCACTTTGTCCAACACCGGCACTTTCCAGGATGATAAAATCAAATTGGGCCGAGCGGCAAATGTCAATAGCATCCTGTACATACTCGCTTAATGCCTTGTCGCTTTCCCTTGTTGCCAGGGAACGCATATAGGCCCTGGGAGAAGAAATGGAATTCATTCTAATCCGGTCGCCCAGCAAAGCACCGCCTGTTTTTTTCTTGGAGGGGTCAACTGAAACAACGGCAATAGTTTTATCCTTAAAGGCATTCAGGTAACGCCGTACAAGTTCATCGGTCACTGAAGATTTACCGGCCCCACCTGTCCCGGTGATGCCCAGAACGGGAGGGCGAAGGGTTGACGGTTGGCGATTAATTGTTGCAGGCTGGCCGTTCTCCGCATTTGTAATCTGTCTTGCTATTTTGCGAACATCTTTTAATTCTCCCAGGGTCATTGGGCTTTTGTACTCGCCATTTCCATTAAGGTTAAAGTCGCACATTTTCACTACTTCCTCAATCATTCCTTCCAGCCCCATCTTTCTTCCATCGTCGGGAGAATAGATTTTGGTGATGCCATAATCATGCAGCTCTTTTATTTCCTGCGGCAGGATGGTTCCACCGCCGCCTCCAAATATTTTAATATGACCACACCCGTTTTCTTCCAGCAGGTCTTTCATGTATTTAAAGAACTCTACATGCCCTCCCTGGTAGGAGGTGATGGCAATGCCCTGTGCATCTTCTTCAATGGCACATTCTACAATTTCATGCACACTGCGGTTATGGCCAAGGTGGATGATCTCGGCGCCTTTGCTCTGTAAAATGCGGCGCATGATATTGATGGCGGCATCATGTCCGTCGAAAAGAGAAGCGGCCGTTACGATACGGATTTTATTTTGGGGTCGATAATTCATATAGTTGCAAAATCGTGGGTAAAATTAAGCAAAAGCGGCGGTGAGTAGGCAAGCGGGCCGGAATTAAGATCAGGCTCCGCAAAGCCTTCAAACGGCAAATTTTAGATTTTTGTGCAAAAGAAAATTTTTAAGATAAGGCCATCCTTTAGACAGACATAGGTATTTTTGTTTTTATGCAGGCAATGATTGACGCGGTTTCGCAGGTATATGAAAGCTGGTACAAAAAGGCGCCGGCCCGGGTAGATGTTTTACCCCAATCCGGCAGCGACAGAAGATATTTCCGCTTATACGATAAGGAGGGAAATTCACTGATCGCTACCCATGGCTTAAATGTGCCGGAGAATGAGGCCTTTATTTACTTCTCCGAACATTTTACAGGAAAGGGTTTAAATACTCCTCAAATTCTCGGCGTCAGTCACGATAAGATCATTTACCTGCAGCAAGATCTTGGTGATGTTTCGCTGTTGAATATCCTTGAACAAAAAGGCTTCACGGATGAAGTGTATAATTTGTTCCGGGAGAGTTTGCATCAGTTGGCCCGGCTGCAGGTTTTTGGTGATGAAGGTTTGGATTACGGAAAATGCCTGACCAACAAGGAGTTTGGTAAACAGGCCATCATGGCTGATCTTTTGTATTTTAAATATTACTTCTTGGATGCGCTTCGCAGGCCATACGACAAGCAAAAGCTCATTGATGATTTTGAAGCCCTGAGTAATTATCTTACCCATACCGAATATAAATATTTTATGTTCCGCGATTTTCAAAGCCGGAACATTATGGTAAAGCCGGATAAAAGCGTACACTTTATCGATTTCCAGGGAGGAATGAAAGGGGCGCCGCAATATGACGTGGCCAGCATGATCTGGCAGGCCCGCGCCAACCTGCCGGATGACTGGAAAAATAATTTGCTGGAAGATTACATGAATTCTTTCGAAAGCATTATCCAGGCTTCCATTAATAAAGAAGTTTTTCGCAGCCAGTATAATGGGTATGTCCTCATCCGTTTATTGCAGGTATTGGGTGCCTATGGGTTCCGGGGGTTGTTTGAAAGAAAGGCACAGTTCCTTACCAGTATACCTTTTGCCCTGAAGAATCTTCGCTGGTTTATTGAAAACAACAGCCTTGGAATTGTTGTTCCCGAATTCGGAAAAGTATTGAATATATGCATTGATGACGAGGTTATTCAACGCTTTACACCTGTACAGGCACAGGAAGAAACCCCGTTGGTTGTAAAAATTTGCAGCTTTTCTTATCGCAAAGGCATACCGGAAGACAGAAGCGGAAACGGCGGCGGATTTGTTTTTGATTGCCGGGGCATTGATAACCCGGGGCGGCACGAGATGTACAAGGAAATACACGGAAGGGACAGGCCTGTGATGGAATACCTGGAACGGCAAACCAGGATGAACGATTTTTTAAACAGTGTGTTTGATATGGTTGACATTTCAGTAGAAGAGTATATTAAACGCGGATTTAACAGCCTCTGCATCAACTTTGGCTGCACCGGCGGCCAGCACCGCAGCGTGTATGCGGCCGATGCCTTGGCAAGACATTTGAAAAATAAGTATAAAGTGAAAATTGAATTGTGCCACCGCGAACAGGAAGCAAAGGGCTGGAAAAACCCGTTAGTGAAAAAGGAGGAGTTATGAAAGCAATGATATTTTCGGCAGGATTGGGTACCCGTTTCAAACCCTGGACAGATAAGCATCCCAAAGCATTGGCTGTTGTCAACGGTAAATCCTTACTGCAACGCAATATTGAATACCTGCAGAAATACGAGATCCGTGATGTGATTGTGAATGTGCATCATTTTGCCGGCCAGGTTATAGAGGCTATCGAAAAAAATGAAGGCTGGGGTAGTAATGTCATCATCAGTGATGAAAAAGAAGCCTTGCTGGAAACCGGCGGTGGGCTGTTGAAAGTAAAAGACCTTTTGCGGGAGGACACCTTCCTTACCATAAATGTTGATATTCTTACCGATGCCAACCTCAAATATTTCCTTGCCTCGCACCAGCAACAAAGCTCCCTGATCACCCTGGCTGTTACCAACCGGAAAACGTCCCGGTATTTGCTTTTTAATAAATACAACAGGTTGTGCGGCTGGCGCAATACAGGCACCGGTGAAGAAAAGATTGTGCTGAAAGCCAAAGATCTTTTTGAAAAAGCCTATAGCGGCCTTGCTCTTTTTGAGCCTTCCGTTTTTGATTTGATTCCTTTTACAGGTAAGTTTTCTTTGATCGATGTTTACCTGTCATTGGCCCATGACAATAAAATTGCGGCCTTTGATCACAGTGAAAGTAAACTCCTGGATGTAGGCAAACCGGAAAGTGTAGCGGTGGCAGAAGAAATGTTTGCCTAATGCCAGCCACTATGGAAGCAGGAGGCTGCAGTTTGGTCGGCCGGTTAGGTTACATCCCTCTTTCTGTGCACACCTCCCCATTTTGAGCGATGGTGTAATATTTTAACAGGAGAGATTGCTAAAACAGGTTTTATACATCAGGCGTTTTCTGCCTGTTAACGCAAAAGGGCTTAATTTTCAACCCACATTTTCGACTATATGAAAAAGATTTGTTTGTTAGTATTGGCCAGTTGCCAGTTGATGATTGGCTTTTCCCAATCGAAGTACGATCCCAAAAAATTATTTGACCCGCAATTTTATCCTGTAGCCAGTAATGAATTCAGAAGTGCCAGCGGCGTGCCGGGGCCGAAATACTGGCAAAACCGTGCAGACTATAAAATCAATTGCACGCTGGATACGGCGGCGCATAAAGTAACCGGAAGCGTAGAGATCACCTACACCAACAATAGCCCCGATGACCTCAAGTTTGTGTGGCTGCAAATGGATCAAAACATTTATAAACAGGATTCAAGAGGTTCGGCCACTACCACGCAAACCGGTGGCCGCTGGGCCAACGCCAGCTTCACGCAAGGCGAAGTGGTTAAGGCCGTTTCCATTGAGGCAGACGGCAAAAAATACACGCCCCAGTACACGGTTACCGATACCCGTATGCAGGTATGGTTACAGCAACCCTTGAAAGCAGCGGGTGCCAAAACAAAGATCAATATCAATTATGAATTTGTAGTTCCTGAATATGGTACCGACCGTATGGGAAGATTACATACCAAAAACGGTTGGATCTATGAAGTGGCACAATGGTTTCCCCGCATGGCTGTGTATGATGATATACAGGGATGGAACACCCTGCCGTATTTAGGGGCGGGTGAGTTTTACCTGGAATACGGGGATATTGAATACAGTGTTACGGCACCCTCAAATTTAATTGTAGTAGGCTCTGGCGAATTGCAGAATGAAAAGGACGTTCTTACCTCCACGCAGATATCCCGGTTGGCAAACGCCAGGAACAGCGATAAAACCGTGATGTTGCGCAGTGCAGAAGAGATAAAGGATCCAAAATCAAGACCAACAGGCAGCAACCTTACCTGGAAGTTTAAAATTCAAAATACACGGGATGTGGCCTGGGCAGCTTCTAAAGCATTTGTATGGGATGCGGCCCGCATTAACCTGCCGGGCGGAAAGAAAAGCCTGGCTATGAGTGCCTATCCTGTGGAAAGCATCAAAAAAGACGGCTGGCAGCGCAGCACAGAAATGGTAAAGGCTTCCATTGAACATTATTCTTCCAAATGGTTCGAATATCCTTACCCGGTAGCTACCAACGTGGCAGGCATTGTAGGCGGCATGGAATACCCGGGCATTGTTTTTTGCAGTGCAGAAAGCAGCGGCGGCGATCTGTGGGGTGTAACCGATCACGAATTTGGTCATACCTGGTTTCCCATGATCGTGGGCAGCAATGAACGCAAGTACGCCTGGATGGATGAGGGATTTAACACTTTCATCAACGATCTGTCAACAAAAGCTTTTAATAAAGGCGAGTTTGCCGCCTTCTCTTTCTTCCCGCCCGATGAAATGGTGAAAGTTGCGTTCAACGATAAAATGGATCCCCTGTGGGTTACACCCGATGTCATTCAGCAAAGCAATTTGGGCGTGGCGGCTTACCTTAAACCGGCCATGATGCTGAACGCCTTGCGGGATGTGGTGCTGGGCCCCGAACGTTTTGACCGGGCTTTCAGGGAATACATAGACCGCTGGGCCTTCAAGCATCCAACACCCTGGGACTTCTTTCACACCATGGAAAATGTTGCGGGTGAAGACCTGAGCTGGTTCTGGCGAAGCTGGATATTCTCCAATTACAAGCTGGACCAATCGGTGGCCGGCGTAAACTACATTGATAACGTGCCGGAAAAAGGGGCCGCCATTACGGTGGAGAACCTGGCTGAAATGGCTATGCCGGTTACGGTATTGGTAAAAGAAAGCAATGGCAAAGAACAAAGAATTGATCTGCCGGTAGAAGTTTGGCAGCGGGGCGCTGAGTGGACGTTTCATGTAAACACCACAAGCCGGATCGCTGATGTGGTATTAGACCCCGATAAAAAGCTGCCGGATGTGAACCGGAGGAACAACAGCTTAAGTGCAAAAGGATTTTAGTGGTTGTTAGTTGGTTACAAGCAATCTCCTGGATGGCCTTTTTATAGAATGTGGTGGTGAGTAGTGAATGGTCAGTGGAGAGTAATACGAAACCGCCGCCAGGATAGCCCATCCTGAGAGACGGCAGAAGGGAAAGAGCAACAGCCTCTTTCCCTTCTGCCGTCTATGAACGATCACTATTATCTGCCCTCCTGATCCGTTTGGCATGACTTCTCGTGGAAAGGTTGATACGTTGAGATGAAATTCCTCACCGGTCAACCTTTCAACAAATCAACCTGTCAACTTCTCTTTTTAATCGTTTCCAGCAATTCTTCAATAGGTGATTCCTCCAGGATAACCCTTGCCGGCACTCCTTCTTTTGAATGCCATTTGATCAGCCTAAAACAATTTTCTTCAATTTCAATACCGGTAATATCTCCATCGCTAAAACAACAGCAGCCGGAGTTAAAATAAGTAGGCTTTAGTTTCAGATAATCCTCAGAGATATTCGTGTATTCAAACTTTCGTAACTGTATTTCTTTTTCAAGCGAAGCTATCATGTCCTTATCGTTCAGTTGCCGGGCAAACAGCAGTTGCCGGTACAGCCGTTCAATATGTGTCAGTGCCTCAAATACGGGTTGGTGTGTATGACCGGTTATAAGGAACAAGTCCTGCTGCTGGGCACTCCACTCATACATCATGGAGTTGTGCAGGGTCTTCAGCGAAGCATCGTAAGCCGGTGTGTTGGGATTGATTTGTAAATACGATTGCAAAGGCGCCCATATCCTTGAAACGAAGAACTTACTGAACATATTCCCGTCGCTTACTTCATCGCCCTGGTGGCCGTGGGTGCAAAAGATATTGATGGTTTTATTATTGATGACGGTTTGCAGCACCACGCCTTCATAAACAGGAACCGTTTCTCCATACACCTCCTTCAACTGCAGGCCCGCAAAGGGGTCGTTGTCCCAGAACAGGTCATGGTTACCAAATATTTTAATAAAGGCATTGCGTGGAATGAATTGCTTTTCTTTTTCAAACGAGGCTTTCTGTGCCTTCTTTACAGGGGGCCATAAATTTTCCCAAAGCTCTTCACAATCACCCAGGGCTATATAATGAAAGCCTTTCTCATGATAATAGTCCAGGGCGGCAAGATAGTTAGGCTCGCACAGCATAAAGTCATCTGCGCCGTCACGACAGCCTTTGTGCTGGTCAGAAAAAATAATGAAACGTCCGGTGTGAATGTCGAAGGGTATGACAAGGCCTTTCTTTTTCTCTCCGCTTACTATCCTGGCAAAAAGATCGGAAAGGGCGGTAAAAATGCGCTGGCGGTCCGGTTTGGAAGCGTACTTCGCACTTAACCAAAGCACGGGCTTCAATAATACTCGTCTTAAAAGTTTTCGCATGGATCTTCTTTACCTTCTTTCAACCAATGATTTATTGAAATTAAAAAAATAGCCCCGCATAGCAGGGCCAAATTTCTTATCGAAAGGTATTCGTGGTTAACCTTTTACAGCAATCACGCTGATCTCTACATTTACAAACTTTGGCAACGCAGATACCTGTACGGTTTCTCTCGCGGGGAATGCATCCGAAAAATAGGTCCCGTAAATTTCATTGATCTCGCTAAAGCGGTTCATGTCGGTAATAAAAATGGTGGTCTTTACCACGTTGCTAAAATCCAGTCCGGCTTCTTCGAGGATCGCTTTGAGGTTTTCCATCACCTGGTGGGTTTCCTCCTGAATATCTTTGTTTTTCAAATTGCCCGTAGCAGGATCAATACAAACCTGCCCTGAAATATAGATCGTGTTATTGACCAGTACAGCCTGGCTATAAGGACCTATCGGGGCGGGTGCTTTTGGAGTGTTGATGATCTTTTTTTCCATAGTACGAATTACATCAATTATAGCGAATTGAACAAATTGGCCGTGCGGACTTCTTACCACGCTCCTGAAGATTAACAACAAAGCAGCCCGGTTTTATCCAAAATTATTTCCCATAATTCGCCATAATTCGTGTAATTCGTGTTTTAAAATTCGTGTTCTCAAATTCCTGTCATGCAGATTGTGGTTTTGGCCAATGATAGTTTAAAAGAAGAGTTGTTGAGCAACGGTAGTCAGCCAGCTGTGGATCTAATATGGATACAGGAGCCCAAAGATTTTTTGAATTATCCCGCAGCCTTTGCCTGCATCGATTTGCTTTTTGAAAACGAGACGGAAAGAATTCAGATGTTAGAAAGTCTCCTGCCAGCTGCTGTCATTATTAACAGTGTTGAACATTCCTTGCAGGAAATAAATCCTTCTTTCATTCGCATCAACGGATGGAACAGCTTTTTGAAGTCAAAACTTATCGAAGGGGCAGCCACAACGGCGGAGGCCAAACAAAAAGCAGAAGCGGTGTTCGCTCAATTCAATAAAAAAATAGAGTGGCTGAGCGACGAACGGGGTTTTATCACGCCTCGTGTTATCAGCATGATCATTAATGAGGCCTTCATTTCTTTAGAGGAGGGTGTGAGTACAAAAGAAGAGATCAACACCGCTATGAAGCTGGGAACTAATTATCCCTACGGTCCTTTCGAATGGGCGGAAATAATAGGACTGAAAAAACTGACCTCCCTTCTGCAAAAACTAAGTATAAACGAAAAACGTTACGAGCCCTCTTCTCTGCTCACTCAACAAAAATAAAGGCCCGCAACGCCATTCTGTAATGTGGAAAAACTAAAATCCATTTTGCTAAAATAATTAGTAATTTAGTAGTCTTATTAACCAATTAATTGTCTTGTATGGAGCCTGTAAACTTCCAGATGCCGGGTTACCGCATTAATGAATACGTTCTGGTATTAAGTCCTCACGAAGAATTATGGAAACGGATTCAAAAATTGAAAGAAGAATTTGCAGGCAAGTACAAAACTTCCGTTTCCAGATACATAAAACCACACATCACACTGGTCAGCTTTGTAACATGGGATATGATGGAAGAACGGATCCTGCAACGCCTGCAAATGATCGCCATGGGTGTGGCGCCATTTAAAATAGAACTCCGCGATTTTGGAAGTTTTCCTTCGCACACCATTTTTATCAATGTCGTTTCAAAATTACCTGTACAAAACCTGGTAAAAGAGATCAGGGAAGCCCAGCGCCTGATGAAACTGAACAAGGAGAACAAGCCTCATTTTATTGACGAACCGCATCTTTGGATTTGCCGCAAATTAAAACCCTGGCAGTACGAGCAGGGATGGCTGGAATATTCCAACCGGCATTTTAGTGGCCGATTTATTGCCGACAGCATGCTTTTGCTCAAACGGCCAGCCGGTGGCAAAGGCGCTTTTCAAATAGCAAAACGTTTCGAGTTTTTGAATCTGCCCGTAACTACCAAGCAGGGAAGTTTATTTATGTAGCCGACTGCATTACTACTAATTATCTTCTGTTGTGTCACTCACTTGTGCTGTAGCCATTCTATACTGCATGGCAGGCAGCAGTAGTACGTTGTGCCAATCTTGACCCATAATTGATCATTGCCAAAACAAAAGCTATGGAAAAATTAAACCAGGACCAACCCGTTGATACCTATAAAAAAGGAAGAGGTGCACAGGTCAACACCAAAAACAAATTCATTAAGAACGAATCAACCAGAGAACATATTGAAGGTATTGACGAATGGATAGAGCCGGATATTCAAACACACTACATTGACGTCTTCCCCAAAACAATTGTCAACAAGGTAGAAAGCCCCGATGTGGGAATGATGTACAGCATGAATCCCTACCAGGGCTGCGAGCATGGCTGCATTTATTGTTATGCCCGCAATTCATTTGAATACTGGGGATACAGTGCTGGTATTGATTTTGAAAGCAAAATTTTGGTGAAGAAAAATGCACCGGAATTGTTGCGCAAATTCTTAATGAATCCAAAATGGGAGCCCGTTCCCATTATGCTCAGTGGCAACACGGATTGCTACCAGCCGGCCGAACAAAAATTCCGGCTGACCCGGAAAATGCTGGAAGTGTGCAATGAGTTTAACCAACCCGTGGGTATACTTACCAAGAATGCCTGGATCCTTAAAGACAAGGATGTATTGCAGGAGATGGCAAGAAAGAAAATACTTTCCGCTATGGTTTCCATCACTTCTTTCGAGGAAGACATTCGCCGGGTAATGGAACCCAGGACAACCACAGCCAAGCAACGCTTACGGGTAATCGAAGAATTAAGCAGGGCCGGTGTTCGCATGGGCATTATGATGGGGCCAATGATCCCTGGCCTGAATGAACACGAAATGCAGCGCATTATGAAAGCCGCGAAGGAGGCCGGCGCCACCTTTACGGCGTACACATTCATTCGCTTGAATGGTTCCATCAAGTTGCTGTTTCATGATTGGCTGTATAAAAATTTTCCCGACCGTGCCGATAAGGTTTGGCATTTGATTGAAGCCAGCCACGATGGAAAAGTCAATGACAGCCGCTGGGGGGTGCGCATGCGGGGCGAAGGCAACATGGCGCAAATCGTAGCGCAACAGTATAAAAAATACGGAAAGCTCTATGGTATGAATGCAGAGCGATGGGAACTGGATACAACTATTTTCAGAAGGCCGGGAGAGCAGGGGAGGTTGTTTTAATCACATGGAAAAGAAAGATTTAAAAAAATATGGCGCATAAACAAAAGATGTAATTGAATGGATAAAAAGAGATGCCGATAAGCTTTCTTTCAACGAGAATGAACAATTGATTGAGTGGATAGGGAAGCATGATAAATAAAGCAGAAAATTTTTTTGAAAATTCCTTCACAAAAATTTGTTCGTTTGCACAATACCGTTTTATATTTGCATCCGCAAAATTTTTCAAACATGCTACGCAATAAATTAAATTTCGATACAAAATGGTTTGGTCCGATGGGCTATAACCGTTGCGGGGCATGCGTTTCAATAAATTGAGTTTGTAAACCAAAGCGAATATGCAGCCCCGCCCGTAAAGCGGGGTTTTTTATGGCCACAAATAACAGGTTGATAAATGATTTCGCTGATAAGATTGGAAATGTTTGTGGAAAATAGACGGGTATAACATTTAAAAGCAAAAAGCAACAAATGCGAAAGCAGCATTACATGTCCATTCAAAGATGTCCCCTGGGGTTTTGGCATTCACTATCCCAAACAACGGAGTTACAAACAACCAGTAAGGATTTGTTTAATGGCCGCATGGGGAAAGTGTATCCCTATTATCGACCGAGGTGTGTTCATACGTAGAACAAGAGATTGTATCAACGATAGAAAGCCCGGTCGAGAATAACGACCGGGCTTTTTTGTTGACCGCAGGTTAGGTTAAAAAGGCCAACAGGATTATTAACGAGTAAAATGATTGTTATGAAGTTTTTGGTGATCGTACTGGCCATAAGATATGTATTCCAGGTAGTGAGCCGGATCAGTAAGAAGAAAGAATGCGAACAAGATTGGTCCCATCCATCCGAGCGCAATGTGTGGTGGTAAAAATATTTAGGTGCAGAAAGGAAGAAAGCTTCTCCGTGAGATGCAGCGGGGAGCTTAATGGCTTATAGTTCAAAGGAACAGAACACTGCGCTACGGACGCAGAGATGAAAGTTCGAATCTTTCTAAGCCAACGATACGGCCTGGTGTAATGGTAACAAGCCGGTCTCATAAGCCGAAGATACAGGTTCGAATCTTGTGGCCGCAACAAATATTGGCTCGTAGCTCAAATGGCGGAGCTTTCGGCTTTTAACCGAAAGGATGTGCGTTCGAATCGCACCGGGCCAACAAAGGAAACATAGTTCAACGGCAGAACGGTCGCCTGTTAAGCGATTGGTGAATGTTCGACTCATTCTGTTTCCGCTGCAAAAAAAGGAGGTGTTATGTTTTTCAAATTGTTTAGAAAAATCAAAGACGTGACTGCATTGTTTAATGGCTATTTCATTGAAGTAAAAGCATTGTATGCTTTAAAGTTTGATATGGTAAGCTGTTTAAGCTTTATTGGTGAAACGGATACGGCTAAGGCTTTCGCTTTGATCAATGCGAAGCTCAAAAATGATATCGTAGCTGTTTACCAACACTCATATTTTGACCACAATGAAAAGAAAATGTTTTTTAACAATACCATTTTCGTTTTAACCAATAAGAGAATGATTGAACTGGGAAACAACTGGTGCCAGATCTTACATACACCAGAACAGCATGCCTGGGCTAATGCACTCATTGAGGAATTGAGCGCATTCAGGTTGATGAATAATGAGCCTGCAATTGGTTTCGCAAGGCAGTCTGCTGTCAATTAAATAAGGTTGGAGTAAAAATACTCCAACCAAAAGGACGAATAGCTCCAATGGCAGAGCACCGGTTTGAAGCGCCGGCCGTGTTGGTTCGAGTCCAGCTTCGTCCGCATGAAAACATAAAAAATACAACCATGGAACAGCAAAGGAAATGGAGAAGAATGGATGGTACAAGGATCAAAACTTCAATTGAAGAGGAAGCCAGGTGTGTGATCGTTCGTGAAAAAGAAGCCGGACATCAATTGAAGGTTTGCATTGGTACTGATAGCCAGGTAAAGGGAAAGGAAACACAATTCGCTACGGTGATCGTTTTCATCCGCAAAGGGAAAGGAGGTTTTATGTACATACATAATGAAATCACCAAGCAGAGAATGGGAATTAAGCAAAGAATGTTATCTGAAGTAGCAAAAAGTATCGAAGTAGCGTATTCACTGTGCAACCTGTTTACATTGTATGGTGTGGATATGGAAGTGCATGCGGACATTAACACCAATCCCAGCTTCAAAAGTAACGATGCTTTAAAAGAGGCCATGGGTTATATCATGGGAATGGGGTTCGTGTTTATGGCAAAGCCTTATGCGTTTGCGAGTTCAAGTTGTGCAAACAAAGTAGTGCAATAAGTCTGAACCCGGATTGGTCGAATTTGATGGATTATGAAAAGAGGAAGAAGTCTCACCAATGAGTTCGCTCTCAAGGTTTGAAATTTTAAAATTAAAGTCATGCGTATTCATGTAATGAAATAGTTAATGCTTTCAAATGAAAGACCAATTATTATTCACTATTTCAAAAATAATTTATGGACAAAAGTATTCACCAGAAAACAATTGATGCTAACTCAGTGTTTGGCAAACGTTTTTTGAACAGCATGTCGTTGTACCTATATCAATTCAATAATTTGCCCAGCCTGCATTTTATTGGAAACATAGAAGGTGAGAAGGCATATAAAGCCTTCAAGGAGGCCTTTGCTGACCTTATTGCGTCGGAATATCAATATCGTTGGTTTAAGAAAGAGAAGAAACGGTTTGAATTTGATGAGACGGTTTTCATTCTGAAGAACAATTGTATTGTGGAGATCGACGATTATTGTGAAATTCTTCATGATGGAAAACAGGATGATTTCATTGATAAGTGCACCGCATTGATGAATCGCTTCAAGGAGAGAAAGAAAAGCGACCCTTTGGAAGTCAATTTGATTGTGAAAGGAAGTTGCGGACTGGAATTAAAATCAATGGAGATCAAAAGAACCAAACTGGATATTGATCTTTTTTATGAGGACGATTTTAAAGAAGTGGATGCTATCATTCAAAAACGATTAAATCAGAAAAAAAATAAAGGCATTGTTTTGCTGCACGGATTGCCTGGAACCGGAAAAACAACTTACCTGCGCTACCTGGTGGGAAGGGTCAAAAAGCGGGTTCTTTTCCTCTCACCCAATGTGGCGGGAAACCTTATGGATCCCGACTTTATTGATCTGTTGATTGATAATCCGGACACAGTGGTGATCATTGAAGATGCGGAGAATATTATTATGGATAGAAGAACATCAGCCAGCTCCTCTGTTTCAAATCTTTTGAATATTTCAGATGGCTTACTGGCTGACTTTTTGAATGTACAGCTTATCTGCACCTTCAACAGTTCTTTGACCATGGTAGATAATGCCCTGATGCGAAAAGGAAGATTGATAGCAAAATATGAATTTGGTAAATTAAGCATTGGGAAAGCTCAGCGCCTGAGCGATCATTTGGGGTCCAGGTGCATTATCGAACAACCAATGACGCTTGCAGAGGTCACAAATCAGGAGGACAAAGAGTTTGCAGTACGGCAAGTAGAGGTCGTGGGTTTTAAAAGAGCAATGTGGGAAAATTGATGAACACAAATACAGAACGATGAACGTATTGCGACGCGAGGAGGTGCTCAATAAAAGCGTTGCCGTCCGTATCATAAAAAATGAAGTTATGGCAAAGTTGAAATTAACAGGAAAGGGCTTGAGAGCCATCGGTTACCCTGAAGGGCCCGTGATCTCCATTGCCATGAATACCATGGAAAGGAATTTCAAACATCTTTCGGAAGAAGATGCCCTGGAAATATTGAGCAGTATATTGCAAAGCCCCAATCAATACGCAGATGATAAAGTGTTAGGCAAAATAGCTGAAGCCCTCTTGCCAAAAGCCCCTCCGGCGGAGGAGTTTGGGGAGGCCATCTCGTTGAACCCAAACGGGATTTCCTTTAATGTGTTTGGAAGTGAAGGCATTGAACAGGGGGCTATGCACCAGATGTACACAGCCGCTAAATTACCCATTGCGGTGGCCGGTGCCTTAATGCCCGATGCGCATGCCGGTTATGGTCTGCCTATTGGTGGCGTGCTGGCAACAGAAAACGCCGTGATTCCTTATGGCGTGGGTGTGGATATTGGCTGCCGGATGTGCCTTTCCATTTTTGATATGGATCCGAAAGAGCTGATGCAAAAGGAGCATTACTTTACAAGAGAGCTGAATGAAGCAACCTTGTTTGGAAGTGGCTCCATGTTTGAACAACCTTCCGATCATGAAGTGATGTACCGGAAAGAATTTGATGAATTGGGATTGCTGAAAGGCTTGCAGGGCCGGGCCTGGAGGCAATTGGGCTCTTCTGGTTCGGGAAACCACTTTGTGGAATTTGGAGTGGTGGAGATCAAAGAGAGGGATACCGTGTTGGGTGTTGCGCCGGGCAACTACCTGGGATTGTTGTCCCACTCCGGTTCAAGAGCACTGGGTGCCAACATCGCCAACCATTACACTAAAATTGCAAAGGAAAAAAGAAGGTTGCCTGGGGAGGCAAATAATCTTGCCTGGTTGTCATTGGATGAAGAAGAAGGACAGGAGTACTGGATGGCCATGAACCTTGCCGGCGATTATGCTTCCGCCTGTCATCATATCATTCATGAAAAGATCGCAAAGCAGTTGGGGCGGCAACCCATGAAAATGGTAGAGAATCATCATAATTTTGCGTGGAAGGAAAGAGTGCAGGGGAAAGATTTGATCGTCCACCGGAAAGGAGCTACCCCTGCAGGTAAAGATGTTTTGGGAATTATTCCGGGCTCTATGACCGCGCCGGGTTTTATTGTGAAAGGAATGGGCGAAGAAGCATCTGTAAATTCTGCCTCGCACGGCGCGGGGAGAAGAATGAGCAGAACATCAGCCATCAAATCCATCACACATAATCAACTAAATGAAGCCCTGGCAAAGCATGGCGTGAAATTGCTGGGTGGCGGTTTGGATGAAGCACCTTTCGCTTACAAGAATATTCATGAAGTGATGAAGGCGCAAAAACAATTAGTGGAAACAGTGGGTCTGTTCCATCCCAAAATTGTAAAGATGGATGGGGCTGTGCCGAAGCAATGGAGAAAGAAAAGCCGTCTGAACCGGGATTTGGGTGGATTCGATGGATTGATGGGAGAATAAACCTGAACCGGGATTGGGGCGGATTATGAAGATTAACAGGAAATGGGTTTCCCGCGAAGACGCTAAGATGGTAAAAGCCTTTGCCTGCGTTGCGCCTTTGCTCGGGCCATTATCTAAACCGATTTTTAGGATTAAGGGATTAGCAGGAAATAAAAAGAGCCTTCAAACAGTTGAAGTGAACCCCAAAAGTTAGACTGTTTTTTTAGATGATTTAAGCGGCTTGATTTCGGTATTGTACTGGACTCAAGCCGTTTAGTTTTTGTTTTATTCTGTCGTTATTGTAATATTCGATATACTTAATGATTTCTTTTTGTAATTGGTCGATGGACGTAAACTTTTCAATATAAAATAATTCTGATTTCAGAATACCGAAGAAGTTTTCCATAACCGCATTATCCAGGCAATTGCCTTTTCGGGACATGCTTTGTTTGATTTTGTTTTTCCGCAGCATTTCCTGATATTCTCTCATTTGATATTGCCATCCCTGATCAGAATGAAGCATGGGTCTGGCCTGTGAAGGCAGTTTGTTCAGCGCCTTTTGAAGCATGTCCATGATCTGGTTAAAGTTTGGCCGCCCGCAGATGTTGTAACTCACAATTTCTCCATTATACAGGTCCAGGACCGGTGAAAAATAAAGTTTTTCCCCTGCTACAGCGAACTCGGTTACATCCGTTACCCACTTTTGATAAGGCTTACTGGCTTTAAAATCACGCTTCAGCAGGTTGCGAACTATTTTCCCTTGCTGTCCCCTGTAGGATTTGTATTTCTTGGTCCTCACCAGGCTTTTGAGCCCACATTCATGCATGAGCCTGGCTACCTTTTTGTGATTGATCCTCATGCCTTTTATTTTTAAGGTAGTGGTTACCCTGCGGTATCCGTACCGGCCCTTATGCTGATGATAAATAGCCATAATCTCATTTTTGACTGAGTAGTTTTTATCAGGCTGACCAGACTTTTTTCGATAATAGTAAAATGTGCTTCGAGCCATCCCTGCTGCTTTTAGTAATAAATCCTGAGCGTGAAACGGCCTTAATTCCTGGATGGCTTTTGCTGCTTGCTTTGAGCTTTGGCAGCTGTTTCTTGCTGAATTAAGGCGTCCAACTTTTTTAAAAATGCATTCTCGGCACGTAAATACTCCACTTCCCTTTGCAAGGAAATAACGCTTTCATCGGCCGCCTTACTGGCGGAAGTGCCCTTTTTCTTCTTTTGTGTCTTTTTGTTCATCTGTGATTTTTTCCTGCCCCTGCTTTCTTTAAGCAAACCCTCTGCGCCCAGGTGTTCATAAATCTTAAGCCAACGACTTAGGACACAATCCTGGGGAATTTGAAAAATAACTGCTGTTCGGCGAAAGGACAGTTTATTTTCTAACATATAACGCACTACCCGAACCTTGAAGTTACCATCATAACTTCCATTTCTCAACTGTAAACCTTGACGGCCATGCTGTTTGTATAATATTACCCAGCGCTGCACCGTATTTTTTTTACTGCCAATCTTCTTTGCGGCCGATATACATGACTCCCGCCCTGACATAATTGATCGAACCGTCAATAGCTTCTGTCGATAGCCAAACTTGATTCTTTTATCCATAAAAAATGCCCCCAAAGTGTCTAACTTTTTGGGGGCACTACACAGTTGAAGGCTCTTGCTTTATAGGAATGTTTTCATCTCCTCACTAATCATTAAATGCACCCCAATCATGGTTCAGACTTTTATATAAATCCTCTTTTTATCCAGCCAGTAACAAATGGCCCACATAAATAAAATAACGGTGAGGGCAAAAGCCAGGGAGCCCAGTTCGGGGGCGCCGGGAATGAATTTGTACACCTTTTCATAGATCCAGTTCCACGGACTTACATAAGCGGGTTCGCCTTTGGCATTCAATCCGTTTGGAATCCGGATCAACCGCAAGCCTTTGGGAAGAAAGGCGCTCAGCGCAAAAACAAACAGGGCGTTTTTGCCGAATACATCAAAGAACCGTGTCCACCAGCCACGCATGTTTTTTACTTCAATAGCATAAATAAGCGTTGCGAGAATGGCTGTGGCCATTCCTGTAGTAAGCACCACGTAAGAACTGGTCCAGATTTTTTTATTAATAGGGAAGCTTAGGCCCCAGGCATAACCGGCAAAAAGCAGGGCCATAGCGGCAATGAACAAACCGGTGAGGGTTTGGTAAAGTGGGTTTGATCCGGAAGTCGCGGCTGTTTGGGCGGCTTCTGCCAGCTTTCCTCTTTTAATAATATAATCTCCCACCAGGTAACCAAAAATCACCTGCACAATAGCCGGGATGGTGCTCATGATTCCTTCAGGATCAAAAGCAATTCCTTCTCCATGATACATATGTTGGTCGTGTAAAATAGCCAGGTCCACCTGGGTGCCAAACCAGCCGTTTAAGCTGAAAGGATCAGAGGAATTACCCAGGACACACAAAAGCCAGTACAGCAGTAATAAGATTAGCCCCAGCAGGAACGAACCTCTTGCTTTTAGATAGTAAACAATGATTGACGCAAAAAAGTAGCAAACAGCAATTCTTTGTAAAACCCCGAATAAGCGTATGCCAACCAGCTTTCCCTGTGCATTCGTCCATGTCCATCCGTTAGCAACCAATTGGTCGCCGTCCCACCGGCTAAAGGGCCACCAGTTTAAAAAAAGCCCAATGGCAAAAATGAGCAGGCTTCTTTTGATGACTTTCTTCCAAAACGTTTTATCCCCCGCTGCTTCCAGCCTGGGCATGACAAAAGCCATAGCGTTACCTACAGCAAATAAAAAGAAAGGAAAGACCAGGTCGGTAGGAGTAAGGCCATGCCACGGCGCATGTTCCAACGGGCTGTAAATATGCGACCAGGAGCCCGGGTTGTTCACTAAAATCATCAGGGCCACGGTGGCGCCGCGAAAGACATCTAAAGAATAGTAGCGTTGCTTCAAAGGGATTTGTTTTGATAAATGTAGCAAATTGGTTTAGTAAAAGGCGTCATTCCCTAATAACTGTCAATTATCCCAAAAAAATACACATAAGGATATTTTCTTAATTGGAGAAAAACTTTAAAATAGTAACTTGTTCAAACTCTGTAATTTTTGACCATTTGTCAGTCACAGGGCAAAAGTTATATTTGCACGGCTTATTGTGCTCAGTCGTAAAACTGCTTATGTGACCGAGGTGGCGAAGCCATGCGAAATGCGCAGATAAAGTTGCAAGGCATCGGCGGGAAATTAAGTGAAAAGAAGGATCGGCTTGTAAAATCGAATGGAATTAGGATGGCTTCTTAATGTATATCTGTGAGTGTAAAATGGTATGCCATATATACACGTCCCCGGTGGGAAAAAAAAGTCAGCAACCTTTTGGTCCAAAAAGGGATAGAAAGCTATTGCCCCTTGAACAGGGTGCGCCGCAAATGGAGCGACCGCATCAAGACTGTTGAGGAGCCTCTTTTTAAATCCTATGTCTTTGTAAGGATTGAAGATGAGGACCGCACAGAGGTACGGATGACCAACGGCGTGGTAAACTTTGTATATTGGAACGGCAAGCCGGCCGTGATCAAAGAAAAAGAAATTCAAACCATCAAACGATTTTTAGATGAGTTCGAAAACGTGGAAGCCGTAAAGATCAACCCCGAGGAAAGGGTCCGGATCATTGCGGGCCCCATGATGGACCAGGAAGGAAAAGTGATCGAGATAAAAAATAAAACGGCCAAGGTTTGTATTGATAGCCTGGGTTATATGCTTATAGCGTATATTGATAAATCAAAACTGGCGCCAGCTCAAAAGACAAATAATACTGAATGAGAATTCTCAACTTACTGCTTATACCAACCCTCGTTTTTTTCGCTGCCTCGTGCAGCACACAGAATAAAGCCGTTAGAAATTATCTTGAAAATACCAGTGACACCACCTTACCCATTCTTGCAGGGGCGAAGGAAACGGTGATCCAAAAAAATGATCTTTTGTCCATCCGGGTCTATAGCATGAGTACTGACCCGGCAACGGATGTACCGTATAACCTTCCCGAACAAACTTCCGGCGGCGGATCTGCCGATAACAACCTGCGCGGTTTTTTGGTGGATGCCGATGGGAACATCCAGTATCCCCGCCTGGGTACCCTTCACGTGGAAGGATTATCCAAGAGTGAACTGGCCGCCCTTATCAAACAAAAACTGGAAGAACAGTTATCCCAGCCTTCTGTCATTGTGCGGTTTCTCAATTACAAGGTTACGATATTGGGAGAAGTGGGTTCTCCCGGTACGTATTCGGCCCCCAACGAAAAATTAACCATTCTGGAAGCCCTTGGCATGGCCGGGGATATCACCGAGTTTGGTAAGAAGAATACCATTAAAATAGTCAGGGAAACTAATGGGCAGAGGGAAATTGGCCTTGTCGATCTTACTTCCAAAGATATGTTCAACTCGCCTTACTATCACCTGCAGCAAAATGATGTAGTGATGGTAGAGCAAACGCAAAGGAGAATACAGCAGCAGGAAAGACAAAACGTAGCCCAGCAGATCGGCCTTGTGACCAGCGTGATCACGGCCATTGCTTTAATTCTAAACTTCATCAAATAAAAGGGTATTCTTTATGACAGCGGAAGAACAAGTGCTGCCCGGTAAAAACGAAGCCTCAAGTCTTAGTATTAAAGACTTGTTCTATAAATATATCCGCTTCCTCCCGCTTTTTATCATCTCCATTGCCCTGTCACTCCTGGTAGCCTACATTTACCTGCGTTACGCTACCCTGGTGTACCAGTCTACAGGAACTATGGTCATTCAAAATGACAACAAAGCAGGTGGGAGCAACGATAAACTGGAGCAATTAATGGTTTCCGACGGGAACAAGAACATTCAAAACGAGATTGAATACCTCCGGTCGCGGCCGCTGATGGAACGGGTAGTGAAAAGCCTGAACCTCAATTTTAATTATTTTGTTCAGGGAAATATTAAAGAACTGAATGTATACCGGTCTGTCCCTTTTGTGGTAGAAGCCCTGCAAATAGCAGATTCGACCCGGGGTTTTACTTTGATCCTGCAATTTGACAACAATAGTTTTACCGTCAATAAGGAAAGCCAAAAGTTTTTATTTGGCCAGGTATTTAAAAATAAAGACGGGGTTTTCCGCCTTCTTAAAAGCTCAGAAGGTCCTCTCAGCAATGAATATCATGTCATCTGGCGGCCTACCGCCTCTGCTGCGGCTGTTCTTCTGAACGACCTGGTGGTGGCCCCCAAACAAGGTACGGGTATTTTAACCCTGTCCAAGGAAGCTACGAACCCTCAGCTGGCAGCAGATGTCATCAATCAGCTGATGAAAGAATACCAGGAAGCCGTCATTGAAGATAAAAACGATGCCCTGGTAAGAACCATGGCCTTTGTGGATAGCCGTCTCAGAGTAGTAGAACGGGAACTTGACAGTATTAACCGGCAATTGCTGGTTTTTCAGCAGGCAAATAATTTAATCGATCCGGGAGCGCAATCAACCAATTTTTTGGCCCGCATTGAGGCGGCCGCTCAGGAAGCCAGTGAGCAGACGATCCAGCTAAATAATGCGGATATGATTGATCGTTATCTGAAGACCCAGCAGAACGACCCGGTTCCCTCAACCCTGGGTATTGACGATCCTACCCTTACCACCATGGTTGCGGCCTACAACGAGGCGCAATTGCAGCGGAAGGCCTTACTGGAAAATGCGCCTGCAGGCAACGTGGCCGTACAGCAAAAGGCAGAACAAATAGAACTGCTCAGGCAAAAAATTCTGGAGAACCTCCGTACGCTGAAAGTAGCCTACCAATCTTCCATTGCGGCCATACAGAACAAGGGTGGTGCTGCCCAAAGCCAGGTGAAAATGCTGCCCTCGAAAATGCAGGTATTGGCTGATATGACCAGGGCGCAGCAAACCAAACTGGTAGTATATAATTCTTTACTGCAAAAAAGGGAAGAGTCCGCTATTGCCCTGGCTTCGCAAATTTCTAATACCAAGGTGTTACAGGATGCAATTCCTAATTCTATACCTATAAAGCCCAGCCGCTGGAATATCCAGCTCCTGGCGATTGTGATGGGTATTGTATTGCCGGCCCTGTTTATTTTTGTGCTGGAACTCCTGAATGATAAAGTGACCACCCGTTATGATATTGAGCGGTTGACCAGCGCTACTATTTTAGGGGAAGTAGGGCATTCTTTCGGGGAGGAGGCCCTGGTGGTAACGAATAATAACCGCAAGGTGGTGGCAGAGCAGTTTCGTATTCTGCGCTCCAACCTTCAGTATGTGATTAACCATATTTCCAGGCCGGTGGTCATGGTCACCTCTTCTTTCAGCGGGGAGGGTAAGTCTTTTATCAGCACCAATGCCGGGGCTGTGATGGCCCTGGCGGGGAAAAAGACCATTGTGCTGGAGTTTGATATACGGAAACCAAAAATTCTTACCCATCTGAACCTGCCGAAGCGGCCCGGGTTAACCAATTACCTGCTGGGGAAGGTAAGGGCTGAAGACCTGCCTGTGCCTTACCCGGGAAATGAAAACCTATTTGTACTTCCCTGTGGTCCGGTACCGCCTAATCCATCTGAGTTATTACTGGATACCCGTTTGAATGATCTTTTTGATTACCTGAAAAAAGAATTTGATGTAGTCATCATGGACACGGCGCCGGTCGGTATGGTTAGCGATGCCATGACCCTGAGCAAGTTTGCCGACTGTACCTTATATATCGTTCGGCAGGGACGTACGTTTAAAAAACAGGTAGCCTTGATTGATGAACTTTACCAGACCGGCAAATTACCTAAACTGTCTGTTGTATTAAACGACGTGAAAGTACGGTCGGGCTACGGCTATTATGGTTATGGACGCTATGCCTATGGGTATGGACATGGCTCGGGCTATTTTGAAGACGAAGACGGAGTTCCGGCCGGAGTCCTGGGAAAATGGCTTGGCTGGCTGGATATGAAGAAATGGACAAAAAAGAAAAAGAATAAAAGGACAACGGCATAATGCGTATAGTAGTTACTGGAGGGGCTGGTTTTATTGGTTCCAACCTTGTTGGGCATTTACTCAATCATCCCGAAGTAGAAGCGGTAAGGGTTTTAGACAACCTGGCCACCGGGGGGCTGAAAAATATTTCAGTGTTTGAATCAAATCCAAAGTTTGAATTTTTACAGGGCGACATCAGGGATTATCAAACCTGTCTGCAGGCCGTGGAAGGCATGGATATGGTCTCGCACCAGGCGGCCCTGGGTTCTGTACCCCGGTCTATCAATGATCCCCTTACTACCAATGAAGTGAATATTACCGGTACATTGAACGTATTTACAGCAGCTAAGGAAAAAGGCGTGAAGCGGGTGGTGTACGCCGCCAGCTCTTCTACCTATGGCGACCATCCCGGCTTGCCCAAGGTAGAAGATAAAACAGGCAATCCCCTGTCGCCCTACGCTGTTACCAAGTTGGTGAACGAATTGTATGCAAAAGTATATGCCGGTGTGTATGGACTGGAACTGATCGGTCTGCGTTATTTTAATGTATTTGGACCCAATCAAAACCCGCAGGGGCCTTACGCCGCGGTCATTCCGCTGTTTATTCAGGCCGTATTAAATAATGAGCCGCCCCTGATTAACGGCGATGGGGAACATAGCCGTGATTTTACCTTTGTAGCCAATGCGGTGCAGGCCAATGAACGAGCTCTGTTTACAAAAAACAGGGAAGCGGTCAACCAGGTATACAATATTGCCTTTGGTGAACGAACGACCCTTAATGAAGTATTTGAAATGATCAAGCAGGTGGCAGGCAGCGACCTGGCGCCCCAATATGGCCCGGAACGGAAAGGCGATGTTCGCCATAGCCTCGCCGATATTTCAAAAGCCAAATCCCTATTGGGGTATGATCCTTCCTTCAGTGTCAAAGAAGGCCTGAGAATTGCTTTTGAGTGGTATAGAAAGCACCATCATTTTGGGTATAGTTGACGATTAACTACCTAAACAACTAAATCCTAACCTCTAAACCCTTAAACCCAATTATGCTCTACTTTGCCCATCCTACCGCCGTCATTGATGAAGGAGCTGAGATCAGTGAAGGCGTCAAGATCTGGCACTTCAGTCATATCATGAATGGCTGCAAAATTGGGGAAGGCTGTAACCTGGGCCAAAACGTGGTGGTGTCGCCTAAAGTAATTTTAGGTAAAAACGTGCGGGTACAAAACAATGTCTCCATTTACGAGGGCGTGGTTTGCGAAGACGATGTGTTCCTGGGGCCTTCCATGGTTTTTACCAATGTGGTCAACCCCCGCAGTGCAGTAAGCCGCAAACATGAATACAAACCCACTTTAGTGAGAAGGGGAGCCTCCATTGGCGCCAACGCCACCATTGTTTGCGGCAATGAAATCGGTGAATATGCCTTTATTGGTGCAGGCTCGGTGGTGACCAAAGATGTCCCGGCCTATGCCCTGGTAGTGGGCAACCCGGCCCGGCAAACCGGCTGGATGAGTGAATATGGGCATAAGCTGCACTTTGATAAAGAAGGCCGGGCAACCTGTCCGGAGAGTGGGGAAAAATACAGGCTGGAAAACGGTATAGTGGCCAAATCCGGATAAAAACAAACCTGTTAAATCCCACCCCTTAAACCTTTAAGCTATTTTAAACCCTTAAACTATTAACTCTCAATCTCAACCTTATGACAATACTCATCACCGGCGGCGCCGGTTTTATCGGCTCGCATGTAGTACGGTTATTTGTTACGAAATATCCCAATTATAGAATCATTAATCTAGATGCTCTTACCTATGCCGGCAACCTGGAGAATTTAAAAGACATTGAAGGGGCGCCGAATTATTTTTTTGAGAAAGTAAACATTCTGGATGCAGAAGCACTGGACCGGGTGTTTGCCCAATACCAGCCGGATGGCGTGATTCACCTGGCTGCCGAATCGCATGTGGATCGTTCTATCCTCTCACCGCTTGATTTCGTTTATACCAACGTGGTGGGAACGGTTAACCTGTTGAATGCCGCAAAAAAAAGCTGGCTGGGAAACCCCTCAACGCCCAATCCTCAACAACTCAACGCCTCAACGCCTAAACGCTTCTACCACGTCTCCACCGACGAAGTGTACGGCGCCCTGGGCGATTCCGGTTTTTTTACCGAACAAACGCCTTACGATCCGCACTCGCCTTATTCCGCCTCCAAAGCTTCCTCCGATCATTTTGTGAGGGCTTATCACGATACCTATGGCTTACCCGTGGTGATCACCAACTGCTCCAACAACTACGGTCCCAATCATTTTCCGGAGAAACTCATTCCCCTGATGATCAATAACGTCATCCACAATAAACCCCTGCCGGTGTATGGTGACGGCCAATATACCCGCGACTGGCTCTTTGTAAAAGACCATGCAGCAGCCATTGACCTGGTGTTCCATAAGGGAAAGACCGGCGATACCTACAATATCGGCGGTTTTAACGAATGGAAAAATATTGACCTGGTAAAATTGCTTTGCAAACTGATGGATGAAAAGTTGGGAAGGGCTGCCGGTGAAAGCGAAAAGCTCATTACCTACGTAAAAGACCGCCCAGGACATGATAGGCGCTACGCTATTGATGCTACAAAGATCAACAAAGAATTGGGCTGGAAACCCAGTGTAACCTTTGAAGAAGGATTATCGCAAACCATTGACTGGTATTTGCAGAATACAGAATGGCTGAAGCATGTAACAAGCGGGGAGTACCAGCATTATTATGAAGAGCAATATGCGCAGAGATAATTGTTTAAAAGATTAAAGGTTTAATGAAACCCGGTCATCAATTTTCTTTTGAAAGATTAGAAGTTTGGCAGGAGGCACGCCTGTTGCCTAAAATGATTTATCTAAGACCCAGCGATTTTCCACTGGAAGAAAAATATGGCTTAAGTCAGCAAATGAGAAGAGCCGCTATTTCCGTGTGTTCAAACATCGCAGAAGGAACCAGCAGGATAAGCGTTAAAGGCCAGGCGCACTTCACAACGATGGCTTTTGGAAGCCTCATGGAGTTGCTAAATCAGGTGATCATAGCATTTGACCTGGAATATATTTCCGAAAAGCAGTTGGCAAACATTCGCAACAAAATTAAACCTTTATCCATTAAACTATCCAACTTAAAAAATCGCAGCTATCCAAATTAAACCATTAACCCCTTAAACCTTTAAACTCCTCTATGAAAGGCATCATCCTCGCCGGCGGCTCCGGCACCCGTCTTTACCCAATAACAAAGGCTATCTCCAAACAACTCATGCCCATCTACGATAAGCCCATGATCTATTACCCGCTCTCAACACTCATGATGGCGGGCATTAAAGAAATACTGATCATTACTACACCCGAAGACAATGCCTCCTTTAAGCGCTTATTGGGCGATGGCAGCCAGGTGGGTTGCCGCTTTGAATATGCCATACAGAAAGTGCCCAACGGGCTGGCCCAGGCATTTGTAATCGGGGAGCAGTTCATTGGGGCCGACAGCGTGGCCCTGGTGCTGGGCGATAATATTTTTTACGGTGCCGGGCTGGGAAGACAATTAAAAAAGTTGAATAACATAGAAGGTGGCTATGTGTTTGCCTACCAGGTAAGTGACCCTGAACGCTATGGAGTAGTGGAGTTTGATGCAGATATGAAAGCGATCAGCATAGAAGAAAAGCCGGCACAACCGAAATCAAACTATGCCGTACCGGGGCTATATTTCTATGATAACGAAGTAGTGAGGATTGCGAAAGAATTAAAACCTTCTCCCCGGGGTGAATACGAAATAACCGATGTGAACAGGGAATATCTTAAAAACAATAAATTACATGTAGCGGTACTTGACCGTGGCACCGCCTGGCTGGATACCGGTACGTTTGATTCGCTGAGCGATGCCAGTGAGTTTGTACGGGTGATTGAAAAAAGGCAAGGAACTAAGATTGGGTGTATAGAGGAGGTGGCGTACCGTAACGGCTTTATTAACAAGGAACAGCTATTGATCATTGCAGAAACGTTAAATAAAAGTGGATACGGGGTGTATTTGAAAAATTTGACTCCAACTATAAAATGAAGTATAAAATTATTATTGAGCCCGGTCGAACAGAAAAGAACTACTGGAAAGATTTATGGCGTTACCGAGAACTTTTTTATATCCTTAGTTGGAGGGATATTAAAGTAAGATATAAGCAAACTACGCTGGGCGTATTATGGGCCATTATCCGGCCTTTACTCACTATGATAGTTTTTACTTTTGTTTTTGGTAAGTTGGCTAAAATGCCGACAGGTGGCAATGCGCCTTATTCAATAATGGTTTTTGCGGGTTTGCTGCCCTGGCAATTTTTTTCCAATGCTCTTTCGGAAAGCAGCAATAGTTTGATAGGAAATGAGCGACTGATCACGAAAGTTTATTTCCCGAGGCTCATCATTCCCTCAAGCTCTGTAATCACGAGTTTTATCGACTTTCTTATTTCATTTGTCATACTACTCATACTATTCATGTTTTACAGATATACTCCACCTATACAAATCTTTTTGATGCCATTGTTCTGGGTCCTTGCTTTTTTAGCTTCATTTGGCCCGGGGCTGTATTTGACTGCATTAAATGTGAAATACCGGGACTTTCGTTACATCATTCCCTTTATTGTGCAGTTTGGATTATTTATATCTCCAGTAGGATTTAGCAGCAATGTGGTCCCGGAAAAATGGCAATGGGCCTATGCACTGAATCCTATGGTAGGAGTGATTGATTCTTTCAGATGGTGTATTGTAAAAGATGCTCCCAATCCTTTACTGCACTATCCATTTTATGTCTCTTTAAGTGTGATTCTTCTTTTTATGTTTCTTGCTTTGTACCAGTTCCGGAAAATGGAAAAGAATTTTGCGGACCTTATTTAAATGAAATTTTAATGAGTGACTCGATTGTAAAGGTTGAAGGATTAGGAAAAAAATATATCATTTCGCATGAAGGCGCCCGAGGGAGTTATACCGCTTTGAGAGATGTAATTTCCAACAAGGCAAAGAGTTTGATCAAGAGGAGTAATGGTGTGTCATCCTCTAATGAAGAATTTTGGGCCTTAAAAGATGTTTCTTTTGAAATTAAGAAAGGGGAAACTGTGGGTATTATTGGCCGCAATGGCGCAGGGAAGAGCACTCTACTAAAAATTCTTAGCCGTATCACAGAACCGACAACTGGACGGATTGAGATCAATGGAAGGGTAGCCTCTTTGCTTGAAGTGGGAACAGGTTTTCACCCCGAATTGACCGGCAGAGAGAATATTTTTCTTAATGGTGCTATTTTGGGCATGAGCCGTTTGGAGATCCGAAAGAAGTTCGATGAGATTGTAGATTTTTCTGGGGTAGAGAAATTTCTGGATACACCAGTTAAACGCTACAGTAGTGGAATGTATGTTCGGTTGGCATTTGCAGTGGCGGCTCATTTAGATCCGGAAATCTTAGTAGTGGATGAGGTTTTAGCCGTAGGTGATGCAGAGTTTCAAAAGAAATGCTTGGGAAAGATGAAAGATGTTAGTATTTCAGAGGGGCGTACTATTTTATTTGTAAGCCACGATATGAGTGCAATATCTACACTCACAAAAAAAATAATTGTTTTACAAAAAGGTGGCGTTGGCTTTATCGGAAACGTTGATAAAGGGATTGAGTATTACTTACAAAACAGTCAAACAAATGATTTAAACTATGAGATAAACCCGGATCTTTCCAAGCCAAATATTTTCAAGGTAGAAATAAATACCTCCGGCAGTGGCAACGTCCATACATTTGGCCAACCTCTTTTCATAAACATTAATGTATACATTCCTCAGGGGCGAGAAGGCATGGCTTTATCAATTCAGGTGTTTAATCATCTGAATGTACCTGTAATATATAATTGGATTATGGATAATGAGAAATCTATTTGTAGGACTTCAGGAGTTCATCGGTTTTCAATTGAATACCCTAATCTAAAGTTGTATCAGGGATTTTATTTCCTTCGAGTCCATTTGGCTGAAACTAATAATACACGTGAAAAGTTTTCCGAGATTGATTGTTGTCACTTCGAAGTGGTTATGGTCGGCAAACGAGCCCCTGAATGGGGTTGGCAAAGCAATGTTTGTCAATATTTCGAAGAGGCAAAGTGGCTTATTGACAATGAACAATTGAAAATGCAAAGTGCGGAAGATATTTGATAATTGACACACTTCTGACAACGTTATGGAAACTCCAAGAACTTACTTAGATAACTTCTATAGTTATCATTTTGATGGTTCTCTCAGATCAGCTCAAACTTTAATTCCTAGAGTGTTACATTTTTGTCAGCCGAATTCCGTGCTTGATGTGGGTTGTGGTGTCGGCACATGGTTATCGGTGTGGACAAAAATGGGTGTTTCTGACATTCAAGGATTGGACGGACCTTACATAAAACCTGATCAACTTTCAATTCCAGTAGAAAACTTCAGGGAGGTAGATCTCAATGAAGGATTTAAGTTGAGTACAAAATTTGATCTTGTCTCGTGCTTAGAAGTTGCTGAACACATAAGAAAAGAATCAGCTAGAACGCTTATAGATTCACTTTGTAATGCTAGTGATGTGATATTGTTTTCAGCAGCTGTTCCTGGACAGGAGGGAACACTTCATATTAATGAACAGTTTCCAGATTATTGGATAAAGCTTTTTGAAGAAAAAGATTTTGTTCCTGTCGACTGTCTCAGACAAGAAATTTGGAATGAGAAGGCAATTTCTTGGTGGTACAGACAAAATGTTATGTTTTTTGTAAAAAGATCAGCTTTAGACAACTATCCGGTTCTGAACATCTTTTTTAAGACTCAAAAAGATGTTTTATCATTAATACACCCTGAGTTATTTCTGCATAAAGCAAAAAAGGCCGATGGTTATGAAAAGGCGTTAAAAACACCGTTTCATGTCATTTTATTTTTTTTGAGGAGATGGTTTGTTTTCTTACGAAATAAATTAAATAGATGAGAACGAAAGCTATTGCAAGATTTAAAGATTACACGTCAATCTCTATTAAAGACCCTTATTATCTTGTTTATAAATATCTAATCCGAGACCTTAAATATTCAATTAAAAAGTATGCTGTAGGGAAAGTAATTGATATTGGATGTGGAAATAAGCCTTATGAATCAATTTTTGGGGGAAACATTACAGAGTATATTGGGTGCGATATAGTTCAATCAAGCTTACAAAAGGTTGATATCTTATGTGAAGCTAATAAAATACCTTTGCCGGATGCATATTTTGATACTGTTTTCTCCACTCAAACAATAGAACACGTAGCCGACCACCAAGGTGTTATAAATGAAGCATTCCGTCTTTTAAAATCCGGTGGCTATGCAATTTTTTCGGGCCCGTTATATTGGCATCTTCACGAAGAGCCCTATGATTTTTTTAGATTCACAAAATATGGTTTCCAATATTTGTTTGAGAAAGCTGGTTTCGACATAGTAGAAATTTTACCTAACGGCGGTATGTGGGCAACAACTGGGCAAGTCATTATTCACTCCTATTTAAATGAAGGAAATCATTGCAACTTTTTTTTTAAAATATACCGAAAAGTATTCCTGAAGTTCAGAATATACGTTCTTTTAAATATTTTCTATGAATGGTTAGATAAGATAAACTACAATACAATTAATACTATGAATTATGTCATTGTTGTCAAAAAAAAATGAGAATGATACCTTCAGTCTCTATAATTATACCTTGTTACAATCATGGAGATTTCATTGAGGATGCAATAAAGAGTATTGAACAATGTAATGATAAAACATTGTATGAGATAGTAATTGTAGACGACGGGTCAACTGATAAGGTGACACAACATAAGCTACTCCAATTAAAGCAGCAAGGTTATAATGTAATCAGTCAGGAAAATAAAGGGTTAGGTGCAGCAAGGAACACGGGAATTGAAGCTTCAAAGGCCAAGTACATTTTACCTCTTGATAGCGACAATAAAATACATCCCGAGTATATTTTTAAAGCAGCAAAGGTTCTTGATGAGAATGAAAATATTTCAGTTGTTTATGCCGATGCCGAATACTTTGGTGGAAAAACTGGTAGGTGGTCAGTTGGAGAATACAGTTTGCAGAAATTAATGCTTGGTAATTACATTGATGCATGTTCGGTCTTTCGTAAGTCTGTTTGGGAAAAAGCCGGCAGATACGATGAAAAAATGCCTTTTATGGGCTTGGAAGATTGGGACTTATGGTTACGTTTTTCCTTCAATGGATTCAAATTTCAATATCTTCCACAAGTACTCTTTTACTACCGTGTGCAGGACTCATCAATGCTTAAATCCCTTTCTTTTTCTAAAAATGCTGTTCTAAATAATTACATAGAAAAAAAATACAGGGGCTATTTGGATAGAAAGTATCTCAATGATTTTATAATCAGTAGATTTTCTGACAACAAGAGGTTGTTTTTTAAGCTTCTTCTTCTTACGTATTTCCCCAGGTTGGTCAAGTGGCTCGAGAAAAAAGAATTAATTAAAAGTGAAACGTTAGTTTAAAGATTTTCAGCTTTCTCACAGTTTTAAATCCTATGACAAAAGGAATTCCGTATAAATGCAACGGACTTAATATCATTTATTTTTTCAAAAGTTGGACTTGATGTTGCCTAAAGTTTCCGTCATTCTGATCAATTACAATAGCTTTCAAATAACTTGTGACTGCATAGAATCAGTAATTAAATGTACTCACGAAGTGGAATGTGAGATCATATTGGTTGATAATGCTTCATTAGAATGCAAGGCTGAACTTTTTAGTGAGAGATTTCCAGGGATCAAACTAATTAAGAGTACGGAAAATTTAGGTTTTGCTAAAGGCAATAACTTAGGCATTGCACATGCCAACTCAGATACGATATTGCTATTAAACAGCGATACAATTTTAGTTAATGATGCTATATCCATTTCATTTAATAAATTATATAGCCAACCAAATATTGGGGCAGTAGGGGCACAATTGCAATATCAAGATGGACGCATTCAGCATAATGCGGGTCGCTTTCCTTCAATTACATTGTCTTTTTTCAAACTTTTATTTATCGATAAACTGTTCAGCAAACAGAAAAGATCTCAAATTTACTTGGGTTTTGAATTCGACCACAAAGCTGAAGCATATCCAGACTGGCTATGGGGAACTTTTTTAATGATCAAAAGGGAAGTAATTAATAGCTTGCCAAGCAAAAAACTACCTGATGATTTGTTTATGTATGGAGAAGATTTAGAGTGGGGATATGCCATAGCAAAAGCAGGATATAAAACTTTGTTTTATCCAGAAGCGAAAGTAATTCATCTCGTTGGGCAAAGCAATTACAGTAATGTTTTGAGTACTATAAAAAAAAATAAAAAGTTAGTTGTTAGGAAATATAAAGGTTGGCTTTATGCTAATATCTACATTTTTGTAGACTCTTTAAAAGAAATCAGTTTAGGAGTCCGTAATCGTCTGAATTTATTAGTACATCCACGATAGTTATTGAGCTCTTTTATCGACAAATATTAAATGAATATCCTTATATACTTTCCCTACAACCAACGCACCGTTGAACAACAGTCGGTAATGGAAGCATTGGTGAAGCGAGGCTATCAAGTGGTCTTACTTACTTCATGCAGGCGCGGCCTTTTACATGACGAAGTTGAAAAGTTTGGTGTGGTAGCATTGGATACCGATATAGATGATAGTGCAAGAAAATTTAGTTTCATCAAAAAAAATTTTGTCAGGTTAAATACTGTAGTAAAACAATACGGAATTGAAACTGTTATTGTACACCAGCAAATGCCAGCGCTGGTGGCTGGACTTCTTAGGAAGCTGCGGCGTTTTACTTTGCTTTATGTACGTCATAACAGTGATGTTGATTATTTGATAAACTATAAAAAAGCCAAACGCTTTAACCGTATTGTAAATTTGCTTACTCCAATTAAAATAGCTCCATCAGAGGCGGTAAAAAAGACCTGGTTAAGTATTGAAAAGGTCTCTGTAAACGAGGTACACCGAATTAATTATGGGTATAATTTCAACCAGTATGAAAAGCCGGACTTGCAAAAGGTTGAGGAGATCAAAAAGCAATATCCTGCAAAGCTTCGGGTGCTTACCATGGCTAGGCTGGTAAAAGGCAAGCGGCACGAGGAAATGTTCAGGGTAATAGCAAAACTGGTAAATGATGGTGTAGATTGTAATTTTATTTGCCTTGGTGAAGGTGAATTAAGAATCTCTTTTGAAGAGGAGATCCAAAGACTCTCTCTCTCAGAACGTGTTTTTTTACCAGGCAATAAAAAGAACATTTTTGATTATATTGAGGCCTGCGATATTTTTTTGCTTTTATCCGAGTCGGAAGCCAGCAACAGTGCGGTAAAAGAAGCAGCATTACGTAAAAAGCCTGCCATCGTTTGTAAAGATGTAGGCGATTTTAATGATTATATAAGGAACGGTGAAAACAGTTTTTTAGTGGATAAAAAGGAGCCGGTGGAAGAAGCGTATCGCGTCTTAGCGGCAATAGCAAGAAACGAAATTGACAGTAGAAAAATTGGCGAAAGGTTTTTAAAAGCCGTGACAGAAACATTTGATATTGATAGGGTGATTGATAAATATATGCAACTTGTAAATTAAACGTATACACCATAAACTATGAAAGTTTTAATTACCGGCGGTGCCGGGTTTATTCCAAGTAGTCTTGCTGAAAAGCTACTGGAAAACAAAGAAAGCAAGGTAGTACTGGTTGATAACTTTTTAACCGGACGTAAAGAAAACATTCCCCAGTCGGACAGAGTTCATTTCATCAAATGCGATGTCAATTGCTATAATGATATAGCTGCTGTGATGACCAGCTACAAGTTCGATTACGTTTTTCATTATGCCGCAGTAGTGGGTGTTCAACGCACTTTGGAAAACCCCGTGACGGTGCTGGAAGATATTGAGGGTATTAAAAACATTTTAAGCCTTTGTAAGAACACCGGAGTGAAGCGGATATTTTATTCTTCCTCTTCTGAGGTGTATGGTGAACCGGTATCACTTCCTCAACATGAGTATGAAACCCCTTTAAATTCAAGATTGCCTTATGCTGTGGTTAAAAACATAGGAGAAGCTTTTTGCAGATCGTACCAGCATGAATATGGATTAGACTACACGGTGTTTCGTTTTTTCAATACGTACGGCCCCAAGCAAAGTCCTGATTTTGTGGTGTCAAAGTTTTTAAAAGCAGCGCTGGCTAATAAGGATATTACCGTTTATGGTGATGGCAGGCAAACAAGAACGTTTTGCTATATAGACGACAACCTGGATGCCTGCTTGGCCACATTGTACGACGAGAGTTATAAAAATGAGACCTACAATATCGGCAATGATGAAATAATTACTATTAAGGAGCTTGCCGAAACTATAATTGACCTTACCGGTTCCTCCTCCAGAATCGTGCATTTGCCTCCGCTGAAAGAAGGAGATATGTCAAGGAGACAACCAGATATTGCTAGAATGAAGGAGTTATTAAAAAGAGATCTTTTGTCTTACAAGGAAGGATTGAAGAAAATCATTGAGCTATGGGCTACAAATTTTCCGGAAAAAAAGGCACATGAAAAAGTCCTTAATTGATCATTAGCCCTGAATTTATGACTTCGTCCAAGCATCCTTTTTTTACAGTGATTATCCCTACCTATAATCGTGCGGACTTAATTAGCGCGACATTGACTTCGCTTCAAAATCAAAGTTATGAAGGTTATGAGATCATCATTGTTGACGATGGAAGTACAGATGATACGAACCTTGTTGTTCAGCCTTTTTTAAACGATAGAACGCGTTATGTTAAGAAAGAGAACAGCGAAAGGGCTGCCTCGAGGAATTTTGGAGCACAACTGGCAAAAGGCGACTATGTTAATTTTTTTGACAGTGATGATATTGCACTTCCTAATCACTTAACAGAGGCAAGCAAAATTGTACAACAACATCAAAAACCCGAATGGTTTCATTTGGGATATGCGTGGGCTACTCTTGAAAAAAAAATTTTTAAGGAAGTCAATGCTTTTGAAGGTGATACATTGAACCCCATAATTCACTTTGGAAATCCCCTGAGTTGTAATGGTGTATTCATAAGAAAGGACATCATACTATCCAATCCATTTAATGAAGACCGCGATCTTTCAGCTTCGGAAGATTATGAATTGTGGCTCCGGTTATCTTCTAGGTATCCCTTGTTTTTTAGTAATGAGATCACTTCACTGGTCATTGATCATGAATCAAGAAGTGTGAGAAAAACCAATCTGGATAAACTAAAAAAAAGAGTGAATTTACTTCTGTATTATTTGCAGAAAGATCAACAAGTGATCCAGTATTATGGCAAAAAAATCGACGAAATAAGAGCGGATCTGTTGTCTTATATCTCCCTGCATATAGCTCATGAAAGAAAACACAAAGCAAAAAGTTTACAGTACTTACTTCGGAGCCTGTCTATCAATCCAAAATTTATGTTTAAAAGAAGGTTTTATGCAATTCTTAAAAAACTTATAATCAATTGGTAGCTGTCAGGTGTGTCATTACACATCATTACATACTTCCGCTGTATTGTCAATTTATCGCAATTATATAATAATAGTTTCTTTGCATTTGTGTGGCATAGCCGGGTTTATAGATTTTACTAAAAAGAGCAGTGAAGAAAGTTTAGCAAAAATGTCTTGCGCTGTGCCCCATCGCGGGCCTGATGGTCAGGGCCTTTTCTTTCACCAGGCGCAAACTGCTCAAATTGGCCTGGGCCATCGCCGTCTTTCCATTATTGATTTGAGTCATGCTGCCGATCAGCCCATGCATTTCAATGGCCTGCATATTGTTTTCAATGGCGAAATTTATAACTACAATGAAATAAGGGAAAAGCTCATTGGCTTAGGCCATTTCTTTCAAACCCATTCTGATACCGAAGTAATCTTGCACGCCTGGCAGCAATGGGGCGAAGAGGCCATACACCAGTGGCGGGGCATGTTTGCTATTGCGGTGTATGATGAACATAAACAGGAACTGGTTTGCATCAGGGACCGGGCGGGTGTAACAGCTCAGCTGCAAAAGAACAATACCGAAATGATCAAAATGTTTACCATTGGAACTACTTTAGAATAATGGAATTGCAAATCCTGCATAAAATATATAATTAGTGAAACGTAGATATACAAAAACACTTGGTTTTCTTAAAAAGAATAAATTAAGCTACCTATAGCTAACCCGTGATAAAAATTAAACCAATCAAAGTGCTGTATGCTTCTTGCAATGGCTCAGCCGGCACCTTAAGCCCATCCCTGCAGCAGGCTTATTTACAGGTGCTCTTTAGTCTTAGCTACCAATCTATCATCACCCACTTTGAAAAGGAGAGCATATATAAATTTTGTTTTGGTCATTTCAGGCTCTTGAACCTTTTTTTTTATTTTTTATTTGCTTCAAGTTTACAGGCTCAACCTAATAATCAGGCCATTTCGCTACCTACCCCTTCGGTTTCTAAAGATTTATCCGAAGCGGTAAACGATATGGTGTATTGGCTAACGAAGGCAACCGGGAAGACGTTTGAAATAATAGCAAGGAATGCAAAAGGCATTCAACTACAATTGGTTGCACAGTCGAATCTTTCTGAAGCTATAAAAAAGAAAATCCTTTCAGATGGTCAAACATTTTACCTGAATATAGATAGTGATAAAACAGTCCGGATTGTTGGGTCAGGCGACCAGTCGCTTATCAACGGCATCTATACTTATTTACACGAACTGGGCTTTCGCTGGTACATGCCCGGAGATGCCTGGACAATTGTACCAAAGCTGAATAAAATAAATTTAAAAATCAGTAAAGTATATACGCCGGATTTTCAAAACCGCTCTTACTTTGGCACCGGCGGCGTGAATCCTGTTCCGGAACTGGATCCTCAAAACACCTTTTTAAAAGACTTTAGTATCTGGAACCGTCGAAACCGTTTAAGCTCAGATTATGTAATGAAAGGCCATATGGGGCAGGCTTTCTATAGTGCCAATCAAAAAGTGTTAAATGAGCATACCGAATATTTTTGTAATGGCAAGTCAAACACTAGCGGCCGCATTGATATTGGTAATCCCGGTGCAGTTAACCTGTATGTACAATGGGCTCTTCAGCAGGTAAATCCAAAAAATCGCTTTAATGTAATTGGTGTAGATCCTGCTGATGGAAGTGGGGGGGGGGATGATTGCCTGCCGGCTAATATGCCCCAAATAAAAACCTGGTCGGATAAATACTTTTGGCTCGCTAATAAAGTAGCGCAAGCTTCCGAAAAAGAAGGGAATAAGGCGTTGGTCAATTTATATGCCTACAGTTCTCATTCCGCCCCACCTGGTTTTGCCCTGCATCCACAGGTATACCCGGTGATCATTCCCTATGCTTTTCAAAGGGTAACAACACCCCAGGATTTTATAAGATTGTGGTCTAAAAAATTAAATGGCCGTGCAATGGGCCTGTATGATTATTGGAACATCACACAGTGGAGCGTGGATGTGCCCCAGTTTAATATTTATTCCATTAAGGAAAGACTTCGCTTCTGGAAAAAATACAACGTTACCACTATCAATCTTGAATCTACCAATGCCAAAGGCCCGATGGGCCATGCGTTTTGGCTGGCCACGCAAATGATGTGGAACACCCGGCTATCCTTTGATAGTTTATATAACCAGTTTCTGTTGCAGTGCTTTGGGCCGGCAGCTGCCGATATAAAAAACATGTATGATCGTTGGAGCCAAAACTATCAAGAACGGATGGAGGTTAATCTTAGTATAAAAGATCTGGCTACAGCAACAACTAAGACGAAAGACAAAGCGATATTGACCAGGCTTACGGAACTAAAAGCTTACATCCACTACCTGAGATTATACTATGATTATCTGGATAACCGCAACGTGGAGAACTATGAAAGATTGATTGGATATATACATCTGGTTCATCCGCTTCGTTTGGTGCAAACGTCTGCTTTACAGGCATATTATATTCCCAGGCCTGCCGGTTATACAGTAGTAGATAGGGCAAAATCAAAAGCAGAAATTTCAACACCATCGTTGCCAGAACTTTATCAACAGGTTGAAACGGAATTTCAAAAAGACCAGAAAGAAAATAAGTTCAGCTATACACTCAGTAGTTTTGTCTTTGACATGAAACGGGCGAAAGCACCTGACACTTCAGAAAAAGCGGCGAACCCGCTTTATTTAAATGGCCCCAATCAGTATCAGTTTTATTGGCCAATTGAAAAGACATTCGAGATTCGTGTCGGTTCCAGCGCGGACACCCGGTTAAAAATACTGGATAGCTTGCAAAATATAAAACTTGACCAGGTGATTCAGGGTAGTAAGGAGGGCTATTCAACAGTATCTGTTAAGTTGAAGGCTGGAAAATATTCCTTTTATTTTGGCGCTTTTGCCCGTTTTAGCAGGGTTCTTTTTCCTAAGGATATTGTTTTTGTGTCGGTTGGAATGCCCTGGTACGATAATGCCGGTTTCCCGCTGCAGTATATCTATGTACCTAAAGACGTGGGTGAAATTGTGTATCAGGATATGCATGGGCCAGGCACAAATGGGCGTGGCTTTTGGTTAACTCCTGATGGCAGGCGCGTAGATCCGGAAAAAGTTTCTAAAGTGATTTACCGGGTACAGGTTGTTCCGGAGTATAGGGGTAAGGTATGGACATTGAATATTGGACATCCCTCATTCAAGCTTCTCAACATACCGCACGTACTTTCTTTACGTAAATTCAATTACAAGGAGGATTGATTGAATGATTACAGGTAGTGAGCTAAAAAAAATTACTTTATGTGTGGCATAGCCGGGTTTATAGATTTTACTAAAAAGAGCAGTGAAGAAAGTTTAGCAAAAATGTCTTGCGCTGTGCCCCATCGCGGGCCTGATGGTCAGGGCCTTTTCTTTCACCAGGCGCAAACTGCTCAAATTGGCCTGGGCCATCGCCGTCTTTCCATTATTGATTTGAGTCATGCTGCCGATCAGCCCATGCATTTCAATGGCCTGCATATTGTTTTCAATGGCGAAATTTATAACTACAATGAAATAAGGGAAAAGCTCATTGGCTTAGGCCATTTCTTTCAAACCCATTCTGATACCGAAGTAATCTTGCACGCCTGGCAGCAATGGGGCGAAGAGGCCATACACCAGTGGCGGGGCATGTTTGCTATTGCGGTGTATGATGAACATAAACAGGAACTGGTTTGCATCAGGGACCGGGCGGGTGTAAAACCTTTTTACTATTATTGGAAGGACGGCTTGTTTCTTTTTGCTTCCGAGTTAAAATCCATTCTCGCTCACCCGGGCTTTGAAAAACAAATGGATACAAATGCAGTGGCATCCTTTCTGCAATACGGGTATGTCTCGCATCCCCACTGTATTTATCAAAATACATACAAACTGGCGCCGGGGCATGTACTTCGTTTGGGTTTACATACAAGGAAACTGGCCCTAAAGCAATATTGGAATGTGTATGATCATTATAATAAGCCTAAATTGAAAATAGATCTGCCGGAGGCAATCCATGAAACGGAACGCATATTAGCGGAATCTTTTCAATACCGTATGGTGGCCGATGTGCCGGTGGGGGTATTTCTGAGTGGCGGCTACGATAGCACCTGCGTAACAGCTCTGCTGCAAACGAACAATACCGAAAAGATCAAAACGTTTACCATTGGAACTACCGATGTAAAAGCGGATGAAGCGCCGTATGCCAAACAAATTGCAGCACATTTGGGTACAGACCATACAGAATATTATTGCTCCGCTAAAGAAGCTCTTCAGATAATCCCGGAACTGCCCTATTATTATGATGAGCCATTTGCTGATAGCAGCGCCATTCCTACTATTTTGGTGAGCAGGCTGGCACGAAAACAAGTAATTGTGGCGCTTTCTGCTGATGCTGGCGACGAGATCTTTGCCGGTTATAACCGTTACGATTATATTTATCGCTATGGCAACAAGATTGGTTCTATTCCAAAACCGGTAAGAAAAATAGCAGTGGCAGCAATGGATTATTTTTCATCAGAAAGGATTCCATACTTACGCAATAAGCAAAATTTTCACAGCCGTTACGACAAGTTGAAAAATTTACTGGCTGACCCTTCGCCGTCAGAACTGCTGAAGAACCTTAGTGTTGTTTTCACGGATACAGAAATTGATCAGTTATTTTTGGCGCCGGTTACATCTTTGGTCACCGCCCATCATAGCAGGGAATTAGAAAGCGGTTATGAAGACCCTCTGTCTTATATGATGGCCATTGATTACCAGACATACATGGTAGATGATATTTTGCAGAAAGTGGACAGGGCCACCATGTCGGTGAGCCTGGAAGGCCGGGAGCCTTTTTTGGACCAGCATATAATTGAGTGGGCTGCCCAATTACCATCTGAATACAAATACCATCAGGGTCAGAAAAAATACATACTAAAGCAGATCGTACACAAATACATTCCACGGGAGCTCATGGAAAGGCCAAAGATGGGTTTTGGAATTCCAATAGGGAGTTGGCTTACCGATGAGTTAAAGGAACTCGTGGAAGAATATTTAAGCGAAGACAGTTTAAAAACACATAACCTGTTTGACATCCAGGCAGTGAGAAGTACCGTAACTGATTTTTTTAACGGCCGGAAAGAAAAACATTTGAAAATTTGGTACCTGCTCATGTTTCAAATGTGGTACAGGCAATGGATGTCGTAATTTTAAGGCTTAGAATAAGAATTAAAAATGATGGGAAGCCTCAAAAAGTCCCGCTCTGGTAAAACATACTTATTGTTACTTATAAGCCTGACTTTATTGTTGCCCAATTTTTTTTTTAATCACTTAATCTCCTTACCTGTAACGAAACCAGCTTGGGATCAATTTGATCCTCACCTGGTAAGCAAACTTCAGAGTGTTGAGGGTGTGCTTAAGTATACTGATTCGCTGGCAAAGCTGAAGGGGGCCTTCCAGGATACTTTAAGCTATGCAAACGTTTTAGCTGAAGTGGTCCGGAAAAGGTTTTACCATGGCTATAGCCATTATGCCTTTAAAGAAAACTGGATAGCCTCGCTTGCGGGCGCCACAATTTGGAACGATTTGTCGGCCATTGTACTGCCGGATGATATTCTGAAATATCCCATGGCGGCCTGCAGCCAGCAAAGCATTGTAATGATGGAATGTTTTAAAAGAAGGGGAATTGACTACAGGAAAGTTGGCTTTGATCATCATTTTGCCTTGGAAGGTAACATTCATGGCCATTGGTATTTTTTTGACACCAATCTGGAGCCCGATTTTTCTTTAGTGCCCCGGTCAAGCTTTGCTTCTTTGAAAAAAAACAATGAATTATATACAATTTACAAGGCGCAATTAGACTCAACTGAGTTAGAGTACGGGTTGGCTAATCAGATTTATGGTAAGGTAAATCAGGCGCCCGCCCCCAGGGCTTCTTTTTTTCATTTTGCTACCAAACTGCTTTCCCGCATTCTATGGCTGTTTCCTCTACTGTTGGTGTTTGTAAGTACTATTAAAAAGAGTGCCACTGGGGAGATGAGCATAAAAACAAAAAGCGACCAGGCTCTGTGAAAACAGGTGCCATAAAAAAATTGAGCGGCCATGTTGAAAAGAAACAATCATAATCAGAATGAAGCCGCATAGGGTGCTTTACGTCTCCTACGATGGTATGACCGATCCTTTGGGCCAGTCCCAGGTGTTGCCTTATATTTTGGGGTTAAACAAAAAAGGATATCACTTTACTCTGGTTAGTTTTGAAAAACCGGAAAGGCTTGAAAAAGATAAAGGTATTGTGGAAAGCCTCTGTAAGGTGAATGGCATTGAATGGCACCCGCTGATATATACAAAAAAACCGCCCATACTTTCAACTTTGAAAGACATTAGGGCTTTAAAGACCAAAATAAAAACACTGCATTCCGCCAAAGCTTTTGACCTCGTTCATTGCCGAAGTTATATTGCTGCATTGGCTGGGTTGTGGATGAAAAAAGAGTATGGGGTAAAATTCATTTTTGACATGCGGGGTTTTTGGGCCGATGAAAGGATAGATGGAGGCTTATGGGATCTTAAAAATCCTGTCTTTAAAGCTGTTTATCAATATTTCAAGAAAAAGGAAAGACAATTTTTGAGAAAGGCAGACCATACCATTTCGCTGACCACCAATGCAAAAAAAGAAATCGAATCATGGGATAAGAAATTTGCGCCCATAGAGGTAATCCCCTGTTGTGTAGACCTTGAACTTTTCGATCCTGCTAAAATTGACCCTGCCGAGGCGGACAGGGTAAAAAACGAACTACACATAAATTCCGGTCAAAAAATAATCAGCTATATAGGTTCTATTGGTACCTGGTACCTCCTTGATGAAATGTTGGATTTTTTTAAGGTCTTTTTACAAGAAAACAAAGAAGCTGTTTTTCTTTTTGTTACAAGAGATAATAAGAAGGAGATTGAGGACCGGCTTGTAAAGAAAAAAATAGATCCGGAGGCTGTTCGCATTATAGCAGCAGAAAGAAAACAAATGCCTTTGTTTATTTCAGTCTCTGATTATTCTATTTTTTTCATAAAGCCGGCTTATTCAAAAAAGGCATCCTCTCCCACAAAGCAGGGCGAGATCATGGCCATGGGTATTCCGGTCATTTGTAACGATAACGTGGGTGATACATCAACAGTTGTAGATCAGTATCAGTCCGGTGTGGTGGTAAAAGAGTTTACGGAAGAATCGTATAGAAAAGCCATCAACCAGTTAGAGAATGCCAATTTCGACAAAACGGCTATCAGGAAGGGGGCCGAAGATTTTTATTCTTTGGAAAATGGCATAAAAAGATACAATTGCGTTTACCAAACGATGGCAAGGTGAAGCCCGTGAAAGTGTTATTTCTCTTACCCTATCCTCTTCATAAAGCGCCTTCTCAACGCTTCAGGATAGAAGCTTACTTCCCTTTGCTGAAGCAGAAGAATATGGAAATACATACGCAGGTATTTCTGAACGAGCAGGGCTGGAATATTCTTTATGAAGAAGGCTCTTTATGGCAAAAGATAGTCGCGGTTGCAAAGGGCTTTGCTAAACGATGGTGGGCATCCTTTTTCTTGGTATGGAAATATGATTTTATAGTAGTACACCGCGAGGCCGCTCCATTGGGACCCCCGGTTTTTGAATGGATTATCACCAGGTTGTGGAGAAGGAAGATGATCTTCGATTTTGATGACGCCATCTGGATACCGGCTATTTCAGAACAAAATAAAATGGCTGCTTTTGTAAAATGTTTCTGGAAGACGAAATGGATCTGCAGGTGGTCGTACAAAATTGCAGCAGGTAATGAATACCTGGCAGATTTTGCAAAGCAAAATAATCCCAATGTGGTTATTGTTCCCACTGTTGTTGATACGGTCAATCGCTATAATGAGTTGGTAAATCAGCAAGTGCAAAAGCCATCTATCGGGTGGACAGGCTCTCATTCCACTATTAAATACCTGGATGAAGTGCTGCCGGCTTTACAAAAACTTGAAGGAGAGTTTGAGTTTGAGTTTTATGTAATTTGTAATAAGATGCCCGCTTTTCAACTTCGGTCGTTAAGGTATATTGACTGGGAAGAAAGTACTGAAATAGAAGATCTTAAGAAGATTAATATCGGTATTATGCCTCTGGAAGCCGACCCATGGAGTGAAGGCAAATGTGGATTTAAAATTATTCAATACTTGGCCCTGGGCATCCCGGCCGTGGCCAGCCCGGTAGGCGTGAATAAAAAGATTATTGATGATCAATGTGGGTTTTTATGTACGACACAGAAGGATTGGTACCATGCTTTGGCAGTTTTGATTACACAGTCGCAAACAAGAAAAAGGATGGGAGCAATGGGCAGAGAAAAAATCATGGCTCAATATAGTTTACAGGCAAATACTGATAAGTTCCTTTCTCTCTTTGTAGAATAATAAATAATTTCTTTGGTTTAATGATACCATCATCTATAAAAAAGCCAATTAGCGGTACTAATAATTTGCACGTTGCTGATCTAACCTTTAAAAAGGAAAAAGTGTTTTTCCCAAATCTTGATGGTCTTAGATTCTTTTGTTTTTTAAGCGTTTTTCTTTTCCATTCATTCGCTACTGATTATAAATACATTGCTGATTCAAATTTGTATTGGTTTGTAAAAAAGATTATTGCAGGCAACGGCAATCTGGGCGTGAATTTCTTTTTTGTACTTAGTGGTTTTTTAATTACTTATCTTCTTATTGTCGAAAGGGAAAAATTTGGGAAAATAAATATTGGAAATTTTTATGCAAGGCGCATTTTAAGAATCTGGCCACTATTTTATTTTTGTGTATTTTTTGGGTTTATAATTTTCCCGGTCATTAAAGCTGCATTTGGTCAAGTGCCAAATGAAACAGCAAATTGGCCATATTACTTGGGGTTCTTAAATAATTTAGACTTTATTAATTCGGGTTTGCCCGATTCTTCAGTTTTGGGTATCCTGTGGTCAGTGGCTATAGAGGAACAGTTTTACCTGGTTTGGCCGCTTTTATTAACTATAATACCAGTAAGATATTATTATCACCTTTTTGCATTAATAATAACTGCTTCACTTCTCTTTAGGTTATACCATGTAAATAACACAATGATTCTCGAGCATCATACTATCTCCTGTGTTTCAGACATGACAGTTGGTGGGTTGTCTGCCCAATTGGTCTATTTTCATAAAAACTTTAAAGAAAAAATTGGGAATCAGAAAATGATGAGCTGGATTATTCTCTACCTTGGGGTAATCGCTGTATTTCTATTTCGTAAAGAACTATTTTGGGGTAATCAATTTCTTCAGGCCGCCGACAGGTTAATTGTTTCTATCCTTTTTGCATTGGTAATATTGGAGCAGAATTATGCCAAAGAATCGTTGTTTAAGATGTCTAAGTATAAACTGATTTCCAGGCTGGGTACGTATACTTATGGCCTTTACTGCCTGCATATGATCGGCATTCTGATAGTGGCCGTGTCCCTTCGCACAGCCGGCCTGAACACAAATGTTTACGAGGTGATTTTTTTGGAAGGTGGATTAAGTCTTTTCATAACAATAGTACTTGCCTGGTTTAGTTATACATACTTCGAAGCTTGGTTTTTAAAGATTAAAAACCGGTTTGCAAGGATAACCAAATAAAAAAGGTTTTGAGGTTTGTCCGCCTTATTAAAACAATTAATAGATGAATCCAGGTGTTAAATAAACCTTGCTTTTAGCCTGAAACAATACGGAAGCTGGTAATCGTTTTTAATAATTTGAGAAGACTAACTAACAAGGCCACGTTTATTCAACTACTCTTAAACGCCCCCTGTTCGTTCTCTCTCTTGAACGTCCTGTTTTGGTCACCCGATCCTTATACAGCAAAACCATCAACAATGCGCCATAAAAAGGCAAACATGGGATTTTATACCTTGATAATGCTCCGAAATTATAGGAAGAGATACCCACAGCAAAAGCAAAAATCAGGGAAAAAACAAGGAAGAACATTAAGTTAGGGTCCTTGCTCACTATTGAAAAAAGCTTACTTTTTCTTTTCCCGATAACTTTCAGCGTAAAGTACAAAAAGACCAAGGCCTCTAAAGCAGATAAGAATACGATGACCTTCCCGGACTCCCAAATAAAAGGCCTGAATAAGGTAACCACAACCGCCTGTGGAAATTTGCTAAGCATACCAACCAAGCTGGGATTAAATACTCCAAGGTCATAAGCCGAACCCTCATCTCTTTCGCTTGCATAAGTAATCCAGCCTCTCGTCAGAGCCGCAGTTTTAGCCACCTTATCTAAAGAATATCGGTTCATTTCGTTGGCAAACCGCTGTGATATAAAAAGGAACCCCAGAATGGTAATGCCTGCAAAAAGCAGGTTGACAAGCCACCTCGTCGCCCATTGCTGAATTTTATGAGAATAAGTCAGTACCAGCCATAAGCCAAGGGCAGGTAAAAATGCCAGTAATATGTAAAGCTTAATGACCGCTACCAGGTAGAAGCTGAGTATCAGCATAAAAAGATTACGTAAAGATAAATCCCTGTTTACAAAGATGCGGAACGTCGTATAAACCATCCAGCCAAGGCCAAACATACATACCGTGTCTTTAAACACCGCAGACCCCCACACAAATGTGCTGGGGATGAACAAAAAAGCGATGGCCAATTCCTTATGCAGTTGCGGATAAAGGTTCACAAAGGTTCGGTACATAGCCCAAACGCCGGTAAAGGAAAAATAAGCAAACAATAAGGCAATTGGCAAATAAGTGGTTCCGTTCAATAATCCGAAAATGGCACCAATCACCGCCACCATGTAAGAAGACGGGTCGTTATACCACTCCAGCATAGAGGTATATTGATAAAGCCGGGGGTTGGTATCCGCCGATTGATGCGTGAGCAGGCCAAACCAGGTAGAAAACGAATCGTTTAAAGAAGAATTGATAACCTGGCTATGATGAAAGAAATTAAACGTATCCCCACCCCCATAATAAAACTGGTACACCAGCGCAATAAAAATGGCGCCGCCAAACTTCACCCACAACCCCGGCAAGAAATATTTCCGCAAAGGGTGCCCAACAGGGTATCTCTTATCCCGCTGCCTTTTCGCAATAGCCACCAGGATCAAAAGATAAACCGGCGACAGCACAAGGTCCCATATCGTTAAATACTGCACCGGGCGAAAGTAATTTTTATTCTATTCCACTTTTGCATTTCCTCTTAAGTTTTTCCGATATATAACCACTAACTTCTAAACCCTCAACACCTAAACGCCTAAACCCCTCTCATCTTCTCGTCCTCTCACCCAGCATTTTTTCCAGCAAAGCCATCTTTTCTTTCTCCGATCACAGCAGGCGTTCATACAGCTTTTTATTTTCCTCTAAAACTTCCATCAATCGATCAAGCGGATTGAAATTGTTATAAATAGAAGAAGCTTGATCACGATAGGTATTAGAAAATATGTTTATTGTATTTTCCTCATTAAGATTCTTGCCTCAGGTGTAACCTTCAAAGCTCTGGCTACCTCCTCCAGCACAGGGTCATCAATCACTTCTTTCGATTCCAGTAATGATACCTTTTTCTGTTTCAGTCATCACTCAGGTCAATGGCCAGGGCTTCCTGCTTAACTCCTTGTATTTTGAGGATGCGTTTTACATTTCTTCCGTGACGTACCGGTCTTTCACCCATAGCTAATGATTGAGTAACAAATATAAAAATTATAGCGCAGGTATTTCATCCAAAAAAGCAGGATAAAATATTCACCCAAAGCAGGTAGTTTATCCTTTCCAAAATCTCAGTGTGCCAAAAACAAGGACTTAGTTTGAAGAACGGCTGGCCAGGGTTTAGAGTTTAGTGTTTTGCGTTTAGAATTTCACCAGATAATCCAGGGGATCACCAGGGCACGGGGGCGGTTTCCCGGACGGCATACCATCTTCAAACTACAACAACGGGCCCAAAAATGTAAGGAGAGTTATACTGGAGCTATACTGGAGTTATCCCAGAGTTATCCTGGACCTCTGCCATAGGTACTCCCTGTGCATACTGCCCCTCAGCTACCGGTCTGCCCCATAGCTGCCCGGGGTGTACATAATTTTATTTCAAAGGGATTTGCACAAAAAGCTGTTCCGGTGCCTTGTTCATGGTTCAACCAAAACAACACTTCTGAGTCACTTCGACTGGAGAGGAATACAGGGAGAGGCCACCCGAGTAGTTGCAAAGCCTCCCAATCTTAATCCCTTCGTATTCATGATTCCCCAAATGTCAAACCTTAGCGTTATACGCACTGCCGCCGACAGCAGGCCCTTCCCCTTGTTTCCGCCTGCGCAACGAAAACTAAAAGGTGATTAGGTTTCATGCAGGCAGGAACAATCTGCAGGAAATAAATGACCTGAACTACGCAGCAGCTATAATAAACAGAAAAAGACAAGCAGGAGCAAGCCAACAATGATAAAGTAAGCGACCATCTAAGATCCGCTAAAAAGAAGTAGAGGGCTGCAGTGGCGCCGGCCAGCTGCCCATGCAGAGCAACCATGGCAGAAGAACTTTTGACGCCATCGCCAAAAAACGACTGCGATCTGCCTGGCAATGCCAAAATAACAACCACCAAATGCACAAGTAACAAGCAACCTAGAAAGCGTGAAAGCACAAAAAAACATTTGTATAGCCGCTAGCTTGCTACCCCGTCAGTTACTTCCGCCCTTGGCCGAAAATTCCCAAACCCAAATCACCCTCAATTTTTTCCCCCATCTTTGCCTCATGCCCCGTGTACTCCGCATTCTCAACCGACTGGCTGTAGGCGGTCCGGTTCTAAACGCCACCTGCCTGAGTAAATACCTGGCTCCGGATTTTGACACCATCCTGGTGGTAGGCGAAAAGGAAGACCATGAAAAAAGTGCTGCCTATCTGGCCGATCAACTGGACATCCATTATATTACCATTAAAGGCATGGGCCGCTCCATCAATCCCGGTAGCGATTACTTTGCCTACAGGGAGCTGAAAGCGCTGATCAAAAGCTACCGGCCCGATATTGTACACACCCATGCGGCAAAGCCGGGAGCCCTGGGCCGGCTGGCGGCATCGGCAGCAAAGGTGCCGGTAGTGCTGCACACATTTCACGGCCATGTCTTCCACTCTTATTTTAATTCCCTAAAGACTAATTTTTATATAAGAACGGAACGGTTTTTAGCAGGAAAAACGGATGCCATTGTAGCCATCAGTGAGCAACAAAAAAAAGAGCTGGTGGAACAGTTTAAGATCGGGCCGGGAGAAAAATTTCACGTGGTGCCACTGGGCTTCGACCTCGACCGGTTTCAAACAAACCAGGAAGAGAAAAGGAAAAAATTCCGGCAGGAATTTGAACTGGATGATGATACGGTGGCTATCGGGATTATTGGCAGACTGGTGCCCGTAAAAAATCATTATCTTTTCCTGAAGGCGATCAGGCATGTTTTTGACAACACCGGTAAAAAAATAAAGGCTTTTATTATTGGTGACGGCGAAACAAGAAGCGACCTGGAAAATTTGGCCAATGAAACAGGCATACCGTTTTCAACGCAAAATGATCCGCACCATCCGCATGCGCTGGTATTCACTTCGTGGCGTAGCGATGTGGACGTGATCAATGCCGGGCTGGATATTGTATGTTTGACCTCTTTTAATGAAGGCACACCGGTAAGTTTGATTGAAGCGCAGGCGGCCAACAAACCCATTGTTTCCACCAGGGTGGGTGGTATTGCTGATATTGTGGTGGAGAACGAAACCGCCTTGCTGGCTGATGTGCAGGAAACGGAAAAGTTTTGTGATCATTTGCTGCGCCTGGTGCAGGATGATGAGCTGAGAGGGAAACTGGGAAGCAACAGCCGTGAACACGTAATGGAGCGGTTCAGCTACCAGCGGCTGGTGAAGGACATGTCGCAGCTTTACTATCAATTGCTCGAAAAGAAAAAAAGATAAATGTTTTTTTTTAAGAAGAAAGAAAATGCAGGCCCAGATCTAAGCTGGCTGCAGGCCGATATGCACTCCCATCTCATTCCCGGTATCGATGATGGCTCGCCCGATATGGCCACTTCGCTTGAGCTGATTCGCGGATTTGCGCGGTTGGGTTACAAGAAAATCATTACCACGCCGCATATTCTTTGGGAGATTTATCCCAATACCGCCGAGATCATTACCACCGGCGCCGGGGAAGTAAAAAACGCGGTGAGTGAAGCCGGAATAGACATTGAAATTGAAGCGGCTGCCGAATATTTTTTGGATGAGCATTTCCAGGGCTTGCTAAAGAACAAGGTACCACTATTACCAATAAGCGAAAATAAGGTGTTGGTGGAGTTTTCCATGCTTACCGCTCCGCTGGATCTGCAGGAAGTTCTTTTTGAGATGCAGCTGCAAAATTACCAGCCCGTTATTGCCCACCCCGAACGCTACGTGTATTTAAGCCGCAAAAAAGAATTCTTTGATGAGCTTAAAAATGCAGGCTGCTATCTCCAGTTGAATTTGCTTTCGCTAACGGGTTATTACGGAGGCGCTGTGCAGGACCTGGCAGAATATCTTTTGAAAAAAGACTATTACGATTTTGCGGGTACTGATCTGCATCATCACCGGCATTTGGCCGCTTTGCAAAAGCTGGGGGCATCGCCGTTGTTAAAGAGACTATGTGATTCCGGTACTATAAAAAATTATTTGTTGTAAACCACAGCGGACACAGAGTACACGGCGAAAAGAAACCGGCGCCATGCTCTCTTTTTGATCTCTGTGCTTTAACTAATTCAACACAATATCTCTCTTTGTGTCGTTGTGGTTAAATAGAAAAGATAAGGAAAGCCATGTTAACAATGAACCATCGGTGAGGAGGGGCGGCTGGTAACTTAAATATTAAACAGGTTAAGCAAATGAATGAACCGCAGGTAATATTGGTAAATGAAAAAGATGAACCGGTAGGTACTATGGGGAAAATGGAAGTTCATCAAAAAGGTTTACTTCACAGGGCCTTCAGTGTTTTTATTTTCGACAGGAAAGGAAGAATGCTTTTGCAGCAACGGGCTGCTGCCAAATACCACGGTGCTCATTTATGGACCAATGCCTGCTGCAGTCATCCCTTTCCGGGAGAAGAGGTAGAAGACGCGGCCAAAAGAAGACTGGCAGAAGAAATGGGCTTCCGTGCCCCTATAGAGAAAATTTTTTCTTTTACCTACCATGCGCAAGTGGAAAATCATTTGATTGAACATGAATACGATCATGTATTTGGCGGTGAATATGAAGGTGAGATCCGTCCCGATAAAAAAGAAGTAGCAGCGTTTTGTTATGTGGAAATGAGCGAGATCAAAGAAGCAATAGATCTTCGTCCCCATACATTCACGTCCTGGTTTAAAATTGTTTTCCCAAGAATGGAAGAATGGTGGAAGACACGGTATTGAGTTTACAGTTGTGTGTAACGGAATCCTGTATGCGAGGTGTTTGCATAGATCAAATGGTTGTGTGGGGCAAAAGGTAAGGTCTGACCTGCGTTATAGTAAGCAGTGGCCGTATTCTTTAATAGGGGACAGAACGCTGAAGGGTGCGAAGCAACAAAAGCTGCATAGGAATATTACGGTTGGGTATAAAAAATACATCAGGTTCTGCATCTGGGAAAAACTTCCGGACTCATGCATATTGATCAATTACCTGTACCAGCGTATTGGCAGGTACTACACCGGATTGTCGCCATTTCACCTGCCCGTCCTTGAAAAGGATTAAAGTGGGCACACTTTGAATTTGAAATTGTTCGGCCGTTGCACGATTCTTATCAATATCCACCTTAATGATGGTTGCTTTATCGCCTACACTGTCTTTTGCCTGTTTTAAAACCGGCGCCATCATTTTGCAGGGACCGCACCATTCTGCAGAAAAATCAACCAGTACAGGTTTGCCGGATCGTATGACTTCTCCAAAACTTGCCATTGTTTTTTTGTAAAGTTATACAACACAGAGCATACCAGAATTAGCAGGGACGGGAAGTGGGAATGGTATAATTATTTATATTGTACAGCATGAATGAAACGCTTCTTACAAAAACGGTAAAGATATTGTTGTGCCTGGTGCTGTTTGTTGTTGTTTTGATTTATGCAAAGTCCTTTCTTGCTCCCATTGTGTTTGCCGCTTTGTTTTCCATGCTGCTGCTACCGCTTTCCTTAAAATTGGAAAGCTGGGGCGCATCAAGAGGACCGGCGATCCTGCTGACAACTTTTTTATTTACCGCTCTTATTGCTGCCGTTATATACGTGGTCATCTGGCAGGTTTCTGACATTTCTAAAAATGCAACCGGAATTGAGCAGCAGGTAAATCAAAAGTTGCAGGAATTAAGGGAGTATGTTAACCACAGGTTTGGTATTTCACCAAAGAAGCAGGAAGAGATCCTGCAGAATGGATCATCTTCGGGTGGAAAGATCACCCGTGTGATCTCGGGTTTTCTGTCGTCTGCAGGATCTTTTCTTACCCAGTTCATCCTGACTATCGTTTATATTTTCCTGTTCTTATACTTCCGTACCCATCTTAAAAAGTTCATACTGATGCTGGTGCCGGTGCCGGATAAAAAAAACGTGCAGGTCATTATAGAGGAAGCAAGAGGCGTGGCTCAAAAATACATCACAGGTCTTTGCTGGATGATTGTGTGCTTATGGATCATGTACAGTATTGGCTTTTCCATTGTGGGTGTAGATAACGCCATCTTCTTTGCTATTCTTTGCGGTTTGCTTGAAATAGTACCCTTTGTTGGAAATCTTACCGGCAACATCATCACCATTCTTGCCGTGGTGGTACAGGGCGGCAGCAGTTCCATGATCTTAGGAGTTATTATTACCTATGCCACCGTGCAGTTTCTTCAAACCTATATTTTAGAGCCCCTGGTAGTCGGCAAAGGCGTTAGCATTAACCCGCTTTTTACCATTGCGGGCATTGTAGCCGGAGAGTTGATTTGGGGTGTGCCGGGAATGATACTGGCCATTCCGTTGCTGGGTATTGCCAAAATTATCTGCGATCATATTGAGCCGTTGCAACCGTATGGATTTTTGATTGGGCAGGAACGAAAAGCCAACCGCACCATGATTGATAAAGTGAAGCAGTGGGTCAAGTAACAGGAAGGGGTAGTTGGAAGTAGTAAGTGGAAGAGCAGACACAAATGTGTAAAAACCTGTTTATAAGTGGTTTTAAATTACATGGCTTTGTGAGAATAAGGGGAACAATGATTGATCTTTTTGTTTTCATGAAAAGCATAGATCATTTAACACCGGAAGAACAAAAACATTTTATACAGTGTGATTGCGGAGAGTATATGGACATGAGAAACCTGGCTGATGTTTTTAAACATCTGCATGCCCCCGCCGTGCCGGAACCTGGCTGGGCCTGCTCGGTACGGGTGGGAGAACCGGCGGCCTATTCCAAAACAAATAAAAGGATGGATTTAAATTAAACTGGCCAGGCCTTTCAATATTTTGTTCAGGTCAATTCCTTTCCCCATCACTCCTTCAAACAGATCGCCTTCTGCTTTTACTCTTTCTGAAATATTCTTTATGGTAAAGTCGGCCATCTTCAAACCTTTTTTTACTTCCTCCCAGTGCAGGGGCGCAGAAACAGTGGCCCCGGGTTTGGGCCGTACCGAGTAAGGAGCGCAAATGGTTTGAATGGGCCTGTTCTGTAAATAATCGATATAAATTTTATCCTTTCGTTTTTGGGGATTGCGAACCAGGCTGGTGAAAGAGGGCAGCTCTTCATGAACAATGTTGGCGATCAGTTCAGCTAACTGTTTCGACTGTTCGTAATTATATTTAGCACCTAAGGGAATATAGATGTGAATGCCTGTAGAGCCGGATGTTTTTGGATACGAAGGTATTTGCAAAGTGTTCAGTACCTGCTTTACCACTTGCGCTGTTTCAATTACTTTTTCAAAAGAAATAGTTCCCGGATCCAGATCAATCACACTCCAATCAGGCGAGTGAGGTGATTGTACCCTGGAGTGCCATGGGTTCATTTCAATACATCCTAAATTGACCATGTATAAAAGCGAAGCGGTGTTGGTACAGATCAAAAAATCTTTTGGCTCACCCGATGAATCGCTAAAGCGTTCAAAGGTCTTCAACCATGTATCAACCTTGCCGCCCATGTTTTTGTGATAGAAATTTTTGCCGGTAATGCCATTGGGAAAACGGTTCAAAGACTGGGGACGGTCTTTCATATAGGGCATGATATATTCTGCCATATAGTAGTAATAGTTCAGCAGGTCGCCCTTGGTTATTTTTTCTTTGGGCCAGTAAATTTTTTTGAGGTTGGTCAGTTTCAGATGGTGGCCATCCATGGTGGCGATCTTTTCGGTTTCACCTTTTTTTACTAAGGATGTTTTTGCGTCTGCTTCTTTAGTTGCTTCGGTGATTACATGGTCAACATCCTGCTCCGGTTCAACATTTAATTCAAATGCTGCTTTGTCTTCCCTTAACCCCTGGAAAGAAGCGTGACGCATAACGCCTTCTTTGGTCAGCTCGGTGTATTTTACTTCGCATACCAAAAATGGTTTTAACCAAACCGGTGAATCCAATAGCGCAGGTTCGTTTTCAAAAGGACAGTTCCGGGTACTGTATGGCTTCATTTTCTTTAGTAAATCCTGTTGGGAAGAAGCGGAATAGCCCGTACCGGCCTGGCCTATGTATTTTAATTTCCCTTTGTCATAAATGCCTAAAACCAGCGAACTGAATATTCGGTCCGTGTCTTTCTTTTTGGTGTAACCGCAAATGATGGCTTCGTGCCTTTGGTCTGCTTTAATTTTCAGCCAGGTTTTAGACCGGGAATCGGGAGTATAAGGCGCATTTTTCTTTTTGGCAATGATGCCTTCCAGGTTGTTTTGTTTGGCGATCTCAAAAAAATCCTTTCCTACCGCGTCAATATGATCACTAAAACGAATAATCCCATTATCCGGAATGAGCCGGCGTAATACTTCCTGCCGCCTGTGCAAGGGTTCCTGCGTAATGTCTAATCCATCAAGCCACAACAGGTCAAAAACATAATAGACCAACTGGCCTTGTTTCGTTTTATCCCATTGCTGGATGCCGTTAAAATCAGGGATGCCTTCTTCGTTCAAAACCACGATCTCTCCATCCACTACTGCATTGATCTTCCATTGGGTCAACGCCTCGTGAACCGGTTCAAATTTTTTATTGAAAGGATTGTTGTTGCGTGACCGGATGTCTACCTTTCCATTTTTTAAATAAGCCAGCGAGCGGTAACCATCAAGCTTTAATTCAAACTGCCATTCTTCATCATTAAAAGGTTCATCTACCAAAGTAGCCAGCATGGGTTTCAGGTTTAATGGCATGGCAGATGGCGAAGCGGTGCTGAATTTTCGCTTGACGATTTCAACAACACTTTCAAAATTTTTTCTTTCGGTGCGAACATCAATTTTAATGTGGGCGGTTGATTTTCTGGCTGCCGGTGTTGCTTTTTTGGAAGGAAGTTTTTTTAAAGAGGCACTCAAAGCTTTTGGGTTTGATTTCTCTTTCCGCAATTTGTTTGTTTGATGGCTCATATCATATAAGTACAAAAAACAAATGCCAATTAATAGCTGGGGGAATCAGGTATAGCGGTAAAGTATTGAAATTGAAGCCTTTAGATTTTATCCACTGGAATGCACAGGATTGCACATAAAAAAATGCAATTGTGAATAACTCTGTGAGTTACAGATTTTCAGCCGGCCATTAACAGTAAAAGAGTAGGAAGGAAGAATTTTACGAAAGCTCTTTGATTTAAAAATTAGAGCCCTCCTGGAAAGGAAGGCTCTTTGACTTTATGAGAGTTGAAATTTAAAAATTTAAATACCATAACAAACAAAGTACGGCAAGCAGGAAAAGAATGCTTTGTAAAAGATCCCTGCCATGGTCTTTTTGAATTTGTTTTTGTTTCATAGCGGTAGTGTTTAAGAGTGATTAATTACTCATAGGAATGTGGACGCTATGATTTTTCAAACTAGGGAATTGGTATATGTTGTTCCGGAACGGGTAAATGCAACGAATTGAAAACGGATTGTAAGGCAGGTCTTCCGGTAGGAAATGGGACGAATGCTTTGTAAAAAGCTGCTGTAAACCTAATCTCCGTTTTTTACTCTTGCAATAGGATTTCTACGATGTGAATAACTTATAGGGTATGCAAGGGAGGAAAAACTGCTGACGTCGTTTTAACCGATTACCCAATTTCAGGAAGACGGTATTGATACAGAACAAAGTATGCGTTTTTTTAATTCTTATTTTGATGTCGATAGCTCATTGCCTGATGGATAGCGCCTGCTGATTTTTTTGTTGTGTGCTTTTGTCTTCCAGTAAGCAAACGGGCTTGTCAGCATGCCGTACAACTCCATGGCTGAAAGCTCCCTTGGTATTTTAGTACGGCGGCTCAATAAGTTTTTTAAATTCCATTTCCACAACCAGTCAACTACAAAAAATTTCACAATAGAAGCCCTGTTGATGGTCTTTTTAAGGAAGCAATCGATTAAATAACAACCAAAGCTGCGGCCATTGTCAAAGATTTGCCTGCGAAGGGCTTTGTCTTCCCTTCTGTGATAATGCCATATCAGCATGGAGGGTTCATAAACAAAAAGGTAACCGTTTCTTACCAAGCGGTGAAACATTTCTATATCTCCGCCTCCGTGGCTTGGTGTACCCACGTCTAATGCTGTATCAAAATCCCCGATCTTTTGAAAGATCTCTTTTCGGAAAGCCATGTTCGCACCAATGCCAAAACTGCTTGCCCAAAGCAGGCGTTTTGTGCTTAAACTTTTTTTTGATAATACCCGTCGTTTGAAACCATGGCCCATTCCTCCATATTGCAGCTCAAACACATGTTGTGACTTGGTTGTCAGTTCCGCTGGCGCCACGTAGCCACTGGCACCCATTACTTCTTTGTTGATAAAGGTTTTGGCAATGGACTGCAACCAATAGGGGTCCACCCGGACATCATCGTCTGTAAATGCTACAATATCATACCTGGCTTCTTTAATGCCCCGGTTCCGGGCCCAATCAAGTCCGGGCCTGTCTTCCCGTACATAACGCACAGGCAGCCTCGTTGCTAAATCATACGTGGCATTATCAGAAGGGGCATTGTCAACAATGATAATTTCATACCTGGAATAATCAAGTGCCAGCAAAGTGTCCACGCAGGTAGAAAGTTGAGCGGTACGGTTTCGGGTGCAGACGACAATGCTGATCCCTTCCTCGGGAATAACGGTTTTTTGGGGAAGGGCAAAGAAGCGGACAAGGGCAGGAGGTACCACAGAATACCCCATTTGCGCTTTAATCTTTTGTTGTATTTGCCGGTGCGAAATGCTACCGGCTTTATTTTTTTGAACGTTAATCCATCCAATAGGTTGCTTCTGCGAACGGACCAATACGCGGTAACGGTCGTAGGCTTCTTCAAAAAGAATGGGTGTAATGGCTGCTATGTCAAGTTCCAGTATTTTGGTTGCCATTGTTCTTTGTTTTCTGTGTCAAATGCCGTATCAAACTTCGGCCGGTTGATTCATCAGTTTTTCCAGGGCAATGGTTTTCAATAAGGATGCTGAAAGCTGCGTAGCTAATAGGTGCCGCAGATGAATGCCACGCAGGCGTTCGGTGCCGGGTTTTACTGGTATGGAACCGATGGCTTGCTTATCAAAAACGAATCTCACGCTGCCGGGACGAAACCTGTCCAATTGTTCTTCCGCAGTTTCAATACCATTTTTTAAATCTATTTCCAGTTCTTCTTTGTGTTGCTGCTTTACAGGGGTGTGTTTCAAATAGGTATCTAACTTTTTGCGGGAAGGCAGCTCGTCCAACAATCCCCTCAGGTACCAGTACATATGCAGTTTATAATTAACCCTGTCCCATTTTTTTCTTAATCTCAGGCTTTCCAGCACATGCATCAACTTTTCCAAAAGAAAAGCAATTACTCCGGTAAGCTTTGTAAAATGAATGACAAAAAACACGGCCTTTGATCGTAAAAAAGAATGTTGTTTTTTTAAATAAGTATCCTGTATCGAAGTGGTTAAACCGGGATGTTTGCGCCAAAACTGTACGTCTGCTTTTCCCTCTTCCCGTTTTCTCTTTAAAGAACGATGAAGATCGGTTATTTCATCGCGGTGATAACCCCAGGCTTCTTTGCAAAAAACAAAGGTGGCATCTGATTGAATTAAGCGGATGCCTAATTCATAATCTTCACGGCAGCGAAGTTCGCTGTCAAATCCGTGCATTTGCCTGAAGAGGTTTGTTGAAAGGGAGAAATTGCCACTCAACAGGTCTTCATAACTATAACGGTAAGCCGGGTTACGCATTTGCTGGAACTTTTGTTCCCACCATGCCCAAAGGCTTAAGCTGTAAAATCCGGGTTTTGCCGGAACGGCAAAGGGCAAATATCCAATGACTACCGTGTTTTCAGTTTGATGTGCTTTTATGTGCGCCTCCACGACGTTTTCTGAAGGATCAATATCATCATCTATAAATAACAATAATTCCCCTGTTGCCAAAGCCGCCCCCTTGTTGCGGGCAATAGCAGCACCATTGCCAGGCAGATCCAAATATTTTAATTCGTAGGAAGCCTTGTGGTTCTGCAGCATATGCACGGTAGCATCTTTACAACCATCTGCCACCACGATCACCTGCATTAAATGGGCAGGATAGGTTTGTGTTTCCAGTTTGTCCAGTAGGCGTTTTAAAGAAGCAGACCGGTTGTGGCTGGGAATAACAATGCTTATGGAAGGGGCGTGGTTCATACCTTTTTCCTCTTTTTTGTTACCTGCCTCTGAGAGGTGAAATATTTCCAGGGCCCTAAAATACAACCCTCTAATTCAGCAAACAAAAGGCTTAAAGGCAAGCTCTTGGGTGTGCCAAGGATGGATCGGATGATATTGGGTAATTGTACATGGAGGAACCAGCCATAAGGAAGCTTTAAAACGCCTAATTCCCTTTCTGCAACCAGCAGTTTTGTCCAGTAAGCATACACGCCTATTCCATAGCCTCTGATTGCAGCTATGGTTTCCTGCATGGTGCGGCGGTGCCGGTGCCAGCTTAAGGCCTGGGGTTCATAAACAATATGATAGCCGGCCAGAAGTATCCTTGAAAAAAACTCATGATCGCCGCCTGACTGGGTAGGTGTTCCGGCGTCGAGTGCTTCATCAAAAAGACCAACAGCCTGCCGGACGTCTTTTCTTACAGCCATATTTGCTCCGGCGCCAACCTGGCCGGTTGATAAGGGATCGCCGGAAGTATTTGTATGAACCGTTCTTTTAAAACCTTTACCGAAAGAACTGAAGTTTTCAAAGATTTCCTGAGCTTCTGTTTCCAGTTCCAAAGGCATGGTCATTCCTGTAACACACATTACCAGCGGGCTGTTAAAATTGCGGACAAGTGCCCTCAGCCAAAGAGGATCGGGTGTAGCGTCATCGTCGGTAAAAGCTACTATTTCGTGCTGGGATTCTTTCAAGGCGCGGTTGCGGGCAAAATCAAGCCCTTTATTGTTTTCGCATACATAGCGCACCGATGGATAGTTTTCAACAAGTTTCTGGGTTTCGTCAGTGGAGGGGCAATTATCCACTACCAAAATTTCCTGCCCGTCATCGGGCAACTTCATCAAAGCATCTAAACAACGGCGCAGATCATCGGTCCGGTTGCGGGTGCATATCGCTATGGTAGCTTTGGGCGGCACAAAATCCAGAATAGCTGTTTCATCGTAGTCTAAATAATCGTGCAGCCAGGCGGTTGTTAATTGCGGTTCGGCAATGAAGACCAGGTCTTGTTTATATACTTCTATGTCCAGCCTTCCGTTGGTAACCGGCAGCGTGATTTTGGCAAGAGGCCGGCCTTTATACCTGATCAGAACAAGTGCTTTGCTATAGGCAGACAAACCTGTGATTTGCGAGGGTAAATTTTTAAGGTCAAGATCAAGTACAGCAGTTGGCATCCGGGGTTAAAAATTTACAGTTAGGGGTTGGTTTATTACGGTTCTTTTTTGTAGAACGAGCTTTCAATTTGCGGCCTGATAATACCAGGCCAGTTGCCGAAATAATACATTCCTTCACGAATATCTTCTACATCAAAAGAAATGCAGTTGGAAAAAGTATAAATGGCGGAAGAATTGTTTTTTACGGCGGTTAACGAAATGCTGTAGGAAGCATTGTTTAAAAGATTGCCGGGGATAACGCTTCTTAATTCCATGATGCTTTTTTCTGCCTTAATGGTTGGCGATCCCAGATCAAAGACACATTCACCCGTGGCGGTCAGCAATCGTACGTTCACATTAAGGTCAAAATTTTCCTGCAGGCACCAGAACTCAACGTTCAGCTGAATGGGCGTCCGCACGGTTATATAGGCACTTGCTTCTGTTTGGGGTTTTATTTCAATGCTTTTCATCCTGATGATCTTATTGCCCGGCGCGGTATCGGGATTTTCCCAGTGGTGCTCGGTTATGTATTGCTTGGAACTGCCGATGTAAGCACTTACGACCTCTTTGGAATCCCCCATCTGTTTCATGATTCCCTTATCCAGCCACAGCGCTGTCGAACACAGGTTGGTGACGGCCTGCATATTGTGACTTACAAAAAGGATGGTTCGTCCATTCGTGCTTGATACTTCCTGCATTTTGCCCATGCATTTTTTCTGAAAGTCGGCATCACCTACGGCCAGCACTTCATCTACAATCAGTATATCAGGTTCAAGGTGCGCTGCCACGGCAAAGGCCAGGCGCACATACATGCCGGAAGAATATCTCTTAACCGGGGTGTCAATAAATTTTTCAATTCCAGAGAAGGCAACGATCTCGTCAAATTTGCTCCTGATCTCTTCTTTATTCATTCCCAGGATATAGCCGCTGTTGTAAATATTTTCTCTTCCTGAAAGTTCGTTATGAAAACCGGTGCCTACTTCCAGAATGCTGCTTATCTTCCCCTTTCCTCTTATCACACCTTTCGTAGGCTGAACAATGCGTGAGATGATTTTGAGCAAGGTGGATTTGCCCGAACCGTTACTCCCTATAATGCCCAGGGCCTCTCCCTGTTTCAATTGAAAACTTACATTTTTCAGCGCCCAGATGAGTTGATTGGCTCTTTCGGCTTCTTCTTCCTGCTGCTGAAAAAATGGATCCTCTCTTCGCAGAACGGATTTGTTCCACCAGTATTGGATATCCTGGCGCAGCGAGCCGGTGCCAATAGCACCTAACCTGTATAGCTTTGATAAATCCTGAACTTCCAATACTTTTTCTGGCATAAGGAGAATTAAACGACATCAATGAGTTTACTGCCTTGTTTATTGAACAGGTATAAGGCAGCCGACAAGGAAAAAATGGCAAAAAGCACACTATATAAAAATTGCGGAGGGGATGCTATACCCGTTCCAAACAAACCGATCCGGAATAATTCAAACAGGGATGTCAGAGGGTTCAGGTTAATGACCCAGCGCAGCTTTTCATGCACGGAAGACAAAGAATAAAAAACAGGTGTGACAAACATTAAAAGCCGTATGGCAATAAAAACAAGATTCGCCATATCGCGGTACTTGGCCGTCAATACTGAAAAGATCAGGCCCATACTAAAGCTTATCGCTCCTGTAAAAAGAATAGCTACCGGAACCAGCAGCAGAGACGCACCGATTTCTATTCTGAATCCTTTAAATAAAATGTAATAGACGGTCAGCAAAATCAATAACAGCAGTTGAATAAGCAGCCTGAAAAAATGCGTGATAATGAGCGAAAGGGGCATAATGATTCTCGGAAAGTACACCTTGGTGAAAATGTGAATGTTATCGCGAAAAACATTGGATGTGCCGGCAAAACTCTCATTGAAAAAATTCCAAAGGATGATGCCTGAAAAATAAAATAATACGGGGGGCAGATTGTTGCCGGTAGGAATGCTTAAAAGCTTACCGAAGACCAGCACATAGGTTACCAGGGTAAGTATGGGTTGAAACAGGATCCATGCAGGGCCCAGAACCGTTTGCTGGTAATTCAACAGGAACTCCCTTCTAACCAGATTGCCCAGTAAATGGCGATAAGCAAATAAAGGACGAAGGTTCCAGTTCCATCTCGGTTTTGAACTGATTTCCCAATCCCAGTTACGTTCTTGTGTAAGCATTTTATTGATGAGTGGCGTTAGATGTTTACCACTTTAAAGATAAAGCCCTGGATGCGAAGAAAAAAAAGACAGTTATTTCTTCAGGAATGGCACCTTAATCATTTGCAGTTTGGTTTTTCAAATCAAAATTTAAAAAGTAAAGCAAGGTATCGAGGCTTATCAGTACCAGTAAAGAATATTAAAAAGGGTAAAAGGAAATAGCGGTTACTGGTTCGGAAAGGTTGTAATTACTTCCAGTTAATCATCATTTTGGTATAAATCTTTGCGGCTTTATAAAGCAGGTTGAAATTGGTGTGCATTTTTAGTGCTTCCTTAATTTGTAAGCGGGTAATTTTTTTATTGTGCGTTTCATGCCAGAGTTTATTAGCAATTGACAGGAAGTAACGAGCATAATCTTTATTTGCGGCTTTCCTTGCTTCTTTTCTTTTTTCTTCAGGAATTAATTTTTGAATGGCATCAATAACCCAGCGAATATCTTTTACATTCTGTGCATTGAGCGATGACCGGGTAGAAATGGATTGGTTGTGAAGGCGATACTCTGCCAGTATCTGCGGCGTGTACGCCACGGGATAATGAGCAGCTATGCGGGCCCACATTTCCCAGTCCTCACCATAATTGACTCCATAAAAGCCCCCTAGTTTCTCATACACTTCACGCTTTACCGTAATGGTGCAAAATTGCAACCGCTGCTTACTTGCTATTTGAAGAAGCCAATTATGTAAAAGACCTTCCTGCTGCATTTCAATAGGATGACTCCAAAGGGTATTTCCGTTTATATCGATTGCGGTGTAGCGGCAAAAGGCAGCGCCGGCTTGTGGATGTTTTTGAAAAAGAGAACCAATGGTTTGATAGTAACCCATTCTTACCCTATCATCTCCGTGAAGCAAATGCACCCAATGCCCATGTGCATTGTTGATGCAGGTTTCAAAGTTTTTAAGGCTTCCCACATTTTGAGGTTGGCGAAAATATCTTACGCGGCCTTTACCTATTTCTTTTACAATCTGTTCCACATTGGCATCGGTGCTGGCATCATCCACTACTTCTATTTGCATCAGTTCTTCACCGGGGTCCTGCATCAACACGCTTTCAAGGGTTTGGGGTAGCAGGTGCGAGCAATTATAGGCAGGAATCATCACAGACCATAAAGGCCTGTTTTGCTGAATGGGGCATGGTTTAATGACCGGTGGAAATAACATAGTTCAATACCTCAAAACCACAAGTATAAAACAAAAAATTAGGAAATTATAAAATATGAACAGTTGAGTAAAGTTTAGGCTGTGTTTTGTATACATAAACATTTGATTATTAATCATTTGAAAATTACAGTGCAACAAAAATGGCTTTTAAAATAGATGATCTCGCTTTATAAACGGAAGAGATTTATTGATGTGGCTAAGCAGTAATCATAAGGGAGTTCTAAAGCTTTATCGCCAACTCGTATCTAAAAACACTTACGGCCAATTGGTAATAGTTTACCCCTATTAGAGAAATAATTATTAGATTTATTTAAAATAGCTAACCGGTTATGAGTCGTCATCTGATTGCTCTTGTCGCCATCCTCTTTCTTTATTCTTGCCAGAAAGAATTTAGCCTGGAAAAAGGACCTCTTTCCAAAGGCTCTTTGCAAAATAATGTGGGGGAATGTTTGCCCAAACTGTTAAACGGCAGCTATGCAGCCGGCGAGGCGCTTACCGAAAGCAATTTCATTGAAGTTAGTCTTGCTATTACCCAGGCAGGCTCCTATACCCTTCATACCGATACCGTTAACGGGTATTTTTTTAAAGTTCAGGGTGCTTTTACTGATACAGGTACTAAGACGGTCCGTTTAAAAGCTGCTGGCAAACCCTTGGCTGCCGGAGAGGATGTGTTCACTGTGTTTTTCGACAGCAGTTTCTGTGTGGTACGCATAACTGTTTTGCCTGGTGGAGCAACGCCTGCACCATCCGGCGATCATTTTATTTTGACAGACAGCAGTTGGTGGAGTTTCAGTACGCCGGTCGGTGCAGGCGACACGCTAAAAAGATCCATCGTTGGCGCTGTTTCAGGCGGTGGCGTGACGTATAAGATACTAAAGGAAAAAAATGTTTCAGGCGCCATCGACGATTCTTTATACGTTCGTAAAAGCGGGACTAACTATTACGAGATAAACTATGTAGATCGTTACACGACCTTTCAGCTTGACAACTCCCCGATAGATAGCCTTTTATTTTTAAAAGAAGGATTAACCACCGGCGACACCTGGAGCTCCAAAGAGTATGCAGATGCGGTAAGGGGTACGCCAACAAAGGTTACGTACGTTTATACCTGCACCAATGCCAATGCCACCGTAACACTGAACGGGCAAACCTATACCAATGTGTACCAGGTAATGTTAAAGGTTCAGAAAAGCCAGAACAATGGACCATACACCGATGATGTAACCTGGATCAATTATTATGCGCAGGGAATAGGGTGGATTTATCAAAAATATGATGATGGTACCAACGCATATGAATTACCGGTTCGCTACTACCAGGTTTTTTAATGGTTTAAGAATGTAATGCCCTGTTTTGCCGCTGATTTTTTGAAGGGTAGGAGATATATAATTATCTCTTAAATAAGCTTAGGACTTTGCGGTTCCTCCCTTATCTTTGCGCCAAATTTCGGGTAAATTATGCGCATTGAACGTGTCAAATGCTTGTTGGTAGCGGCTTTCAGCGTTTTAGCCCTTACCTTTTCCCATACTTCCATAGCCCAGGATGAACATGGTGCCCACAACAAAGTGGAGGAAGTTGAAAAGGTGGATGCGGCCAAAGTGATCATGGATCATATTATGGACAATCACGAATATCATTTTGCTGATATTAATGGTCATGCCATCACGCTTCCTTTGCCGGTTATTTTATATTCTCCCCAGCGTGGTTTAGATGTGTTCATGTCTTCGAAACTGGAACACGGACACGCCATTTATAATGGCTATAAATTGGAAGAAGGAACGATTGTGCCGGTAACGGCAAACGGAGCGGTTGATGAAAGCGTAAAGGTTTATGATCTCTCCCTCACCCGTAATGCCGTGCAATTGCTGCTGGCGTCTATCCTCCTGGTGGTAATCATGGTTGGCGTGGCCGGAAAATATAAAAGCAGGGGAAATAAAGCGCCTACCGGTTTTCAAAATGCCATTGAGCCAGTGGTGACTTTTATAAGAGATGAAGTAGGAAAGCCCAATCTGGGAAGCAAGTATCAGAAATACATGCCGTATTTACTGACTGTTTTCTTTTTTATCCTTATCAATAATTTACTCGGATTGATTCCGGGGGCGGCTAACGTAACGGGTAACATTGCCTTTACGCTGGTGCTGGCCTTTATTTCAATGATCGTGATCTTATTCAGCACCAACGGTCATTTCTGGGGTCATATCTTCTGGCCTCCGGGAGTGCCTTTCCTGGTAAAGATCATTTTGATCCCGGTGGAATTTGCCGGTGTGTTTATTAAGCCGATTGCCCTGATGATACGTCTTTTTGCCAACATGGTGGCAGGGCACATCGTGATCATCTGTTTCATTTCCCTGATCTTTATTTTCGGAGCTATGAACCAGGTGGCAGGTCTTGGTTTTTCGCCGGTTTCTCTGGCCTTTACCATTTTCATTTACCTGATAGAGTTGCTGGTAGCATTTATCCAGGCTTTTATTTTCACCAATCTTACTGCGGTGTTCATCGGGCAGGCATTTGAAACGGGACATGACACGGCGCATCCGCATGATCCGCATCCCACGCATAACGGAGAAGAAAAGGAATTCGCACTATAAATCTTTTTATCATAAACAAAAACAAACAGTATGTCTTTAATGAACACTTTGTTGGAAATCGGCCCTACTTCTTTGTCTCACTTAGGTGGTGCAATTGGCGCTGGTTTAGCAGCGATCGGTGCTGGTATCGGTATCGGTCAGATTGGCCGCGGTGCAGTTGAATCCATTGCCCGTCAGCCAGAAGCCGCTAACGACATTCGTGCAAACATGATCCTGACGGCTGCCTTCGTAGAGGGTGTTGCCCTTTTCGCGGTAATCGCAGGTATCCTGGCTGTATTGAAATAATACAGGCGCACAAACTTTATTACTGCATCTAAAGCACAGGGCGGCGGATGCAGTAATTAAAATGAAAATCTAAAAATCAAAAGTAAAAGTCAGAATAGAGTTTCTCTTTTTGAATTTTGCATTTTAAATTTTGAATTAACTATATATGCAACTTTTATTACCAGGTGTTGGATTGATCTTTTGGACCTTGATCGCTTTTATTGCGGTATTTCTTATTTTAAAAAAGTTTGCCTGGAAGCCGATTCTTTCTTCTTTAAATCAAAGGGAGAAAACCATAGCTGATTCTTTGGAAACGGCGGAACGGGTAAAAAGGGAAATGGCCCAATTAAAAAGTGAGAACGAAGAATTGCTGGCAAAAGCCCGTGAGGAAAGAGGCATTATGCTAAAAGAGGCCAGGGAAACAAAGGATAAGATGATCAACGAGGCAAAAGAGCAGGCAAAAGTGGAAGCCAATAAGATCATTGCCGAAGCCCAGACTCAGATTAATGCCCAAAAGATGGCTGCCATTACCGAAGTGAAAAACCAGGTCGGAAAAATGGTGGTGGAAGTAACTGAAAAAGTATTACGTAAAGAATTAAGCACTCCTGCCGCACAGGAAGAGCATATTAAAAGTTTGGTGAACGAAGTAAACTTAAGCTAATTCGCCAATTGATAAATTGACAAATTGAACAAATGCCGAATCCACGTTTAGCATCAAGATACGCAAAGTCTTTACTTGACCTGGCTGTTGAAAGAGGGCAGTTGGAGCAGGTGAATAATGATATGCTTTACCTGCAAGAGGTAAACAACAGCAGTAAAGATTTTATAAACCTTTTACGCAGCCCGGTTATTTCTGCCGACAAAAAGCAAAGCATTATAGACGCAGTTACCCAGGGAAAGATCGGTGAGTTAACTGCGGCCTTTACACGGTTGCTGGTGAACAAGGGGCGGGAAGGTGAATTACCCGAAATTATCTCTGCTTTCATTAAGCAGTACAAGGACGAGAAAGGCATTTATACCGTAAAGCTAACTACGGCTACACAGGTAAGTAATGAAGTAAAGAACCGCATCGTTGAGCAGGTGAAGAACACCAGCGATATGAAAAACATCGAGCTGGAAACGGTTGTGGATCCGAATATTATTGGCGGGTTTGTATTGCAGGCCGGCGATAAACTGGTAGATGCCAGCATTGCCTACGACCTGAAGGAAATTTCCAGGCAGTTTGAGAACAACGACTTTATTTATAAAGTAAGATAAGTAAAAAGCACTATTTCTGGCCCGGGCAAGCAATTACCCGGGCTTTTTATTTGTAGGAAACTTAAAAGCATATTAATTTCCCCTGCCAATCCTATCCAATGAAAAAACTGCTGCTTTTCTGCACTAGTATTATTCCTATTCTATCCTTTTCCCAGGAACTTTTAGTACAAAAAAAACGGTGTGCTACGTACGAGGTTTTAGAAAACTATCGTAAACAACATCCCGGCACGGAAACAGACCAGCAATTTGAAACCTGGTTAATTAAAAAAAAAGCCGCTGGGCTGATGACGACCTTGTCAACCGTTACCTTGCCGGTTGTTTTTCATATTATACATAACGGGGAAGCCGAAGGGACAGGAACCAATATTAGCCAGAGTGCTATTATTCAACAGGTATTACAACTGAATAAGGATTTTGCCAATCTCTCCAATAGCCCTTATGCTGTTGCGGCCAACACGAATATTCAATTTGCTTTAGCGCAAACCAATCCTTCCGGCGGGGTGTTGGCCCAACCCGGAATTGACCGTGTGGACAGGAACACGGCTGGCTTTACAGCGCCTCCCTATACTGTCGGTTACGCCGGTGCCTCCAATGATCTCACCAATACGATTAAACCAAATACGATTTGGGATCCTTCCCGGTATATTAATATATGGGTGCTGCCTATGGAGAGCGGGATCCTAGGCATTGCTACTTTCCCGGCCAGTTCGGGACTTTCAGGCATTAGCAGTTCTGAAACAGACCAGACGGCCGGGGTCGCCGTTATTCCCGCTTCCATAGGCAGTTCCTTTGCACCTAGCGGCTGTACGGGGTACTCCAAAGGCAAAACACTTACCCATGAATTAGGTCATTTTTTCGGGCTGCGTCATATCTGGGGCGATGCCAGTTGCGGTAATGATTATTGTGGTGATACGCCGGTTCATGAAGAGGCGAATTCGGGAATACCCAGTCACCCCAAAGCGAATGGTTGCGGAACGGCAGACGAGATGTTTGAAAACTATATGGATTATTCAAACGATGCGGTGTTGAACACCTTTACTTTGGACCAGGCAAGCCGGATGCAAACAGTGCTTATCAATAGTCCCAGGAGGAATACGCTTGCCAGCTCTAATGTTGGCCTGGTGGCTGTAAGTGCGTCTAACAGGATTGCTTTTGCCGACTGTTCCGGGAGCTTTGTTACCTCTGAAAGAGGAACCACGGGAACGGGCCCAAGATACCATGAACTGACTTTTATGCTTACTGTGGATGATAAAGCAACCGGTGACGCCACAGTTGCCATAAACACCTCGGGGACTGCCATCAATAATTTCGACTACCAGGTAATGACGCCGGTGGTGACTTTTGTAAACGGAGATAATTTTAAAACAGTTACCGTCAGGATCCTGGACAATGCGCAGGTGGATGGCAACAGAACACTCATCCTGAATTATTCTATTTCAGGTACGGGAGTGGCGGCCGGTTCTTCTGCACAATCCATGGCCATTACCATTACGGATGATGATAACATTATTGTGTCTCAAAACCAGGTGACGCTTCTGTCTCAAAACTTTGATGTTTCCCTGAGCGGCTGGACGACTTTATGGAGTTCCGGTATGCCCAATTTGTTTAGGGTAAGCAATGGAGGGAATGCCGGGGGCAGCGGTAACTGTGCGTACATAAGCAATAGTACCAGTGCGCCCTATGCCAATTCCTATACGAAGACTACAGCGGGTGTGGCTGTGTTGAGAAGTCCACTAATTGATGCCAGCGGTGTATCCAATCTGCAGTTAACCTTTAGGTACCGGGTATGGGGAGAGGCTGATGGTAGTTACGCTTATGATTACGGAATGGTCACTTATGCTACTCAATCATCACCGACCAGTTTTTTTACTACTGGTTCTGCCGGTGCAGGTCCTTATGCAGGTGTTTCTGCCAGTGTAAGCGGAAGCCCCACCGTCAGTTTGCCGGATAATACCTTTGCCAATAACAAATTTTATCTTGGTTTTTACTGGGAAAATGATAATAACACGGGTGATGATGTTCCCTTCGCGGTAGATGATATTGTACTTACAGGAGCCGGAACAAATGTTGAATCCGTTGTAAGTAGCAGTTATGGTTATGATATACAGGCAGGTTCAGCTGTTAATCATATCAGGAGTACAAACAACCGGATGATAGCAAGCTTAACGAATGGCAGTAGTGCTCTTAGCGGAACCGTGGCCTCGGTAACGCAAGCGGGTACGGGACAGCAGATTGTCACAACTTCGGCAGGTTCTTACATGCGTACCCAAAAAGTTATACAAATCAGTCCTTCATCTCCCAATTCTAAGGTTACCTATCAGGCTACCTTGTTTTTTACTGCAGAAGAATTGTCTGTATGGGGTGCTAATAAATTGAATCTTAAAATTCTAAAAATAAAGGATGGCGTTTCGCTTAGCGATCCTATAAATAGTAGTAATGCAACCCTGGTGACTCCCGTCTCTGTTAACGAGGATGCCGCAGGCGGCTACATTACCTACACAGCCAACTTCACTGGTTTTTCCCAATTTGTTTTGGTTTCACCCACCTTTACGCTGCCGGTTAACTTTTTAAGTTTTGATGCAAAACCGGGTAAGACAAGCATTGAACTTAAGTGGCAAACGGCTATGGAAGATAATAATAAGGGTTTTGTTGTGGAAAGAAGCACGGACATGAGTCGCTTTAGTCCCATTGGATGGATAGAAGGCCAGGGCACAACCTCTTTTGTTACAGGGTATTCTTTTTCAGATAAGTATGTTCAGCCTAATACCACCTATTACTATAGGTTGAAGCAGGTAGATTTTAATGGCCGCCAGACGGTATCCCCGATACGTCAGGCTATGATCACCCATGCAGAATTGACGATATTGACCTTTCCCAACCCTGCAACTGATCATGTAAAACTCTTTCTCACCGGCGCCACTGGTTTGGCTAATATCAGTTTGTTTAATACCAAAGGGCAGAACGTGCTGTCCCGGTCCGGCATTGATCTGTCTATATTGCCCTATACCCTTTCTATAGGTCATTTAGCCAGCGGGCACTATACATTGATCATACATTTAAAAGGCCAGGATGTATCCACAAAACTGGTAATACAATAAAACAACAATATTTATGAATTAATAAGGACAGAATTCTTTCTGTCCTTTTTTGCCATAAACCTATATTGACCTACTTTTGCAGCCTCAAAAACAGGCGAAGGCTCAATTTGAAGTAATTATTAAATTTTTATTATGCCAGAAATAAAACCAGATGAAATAAGTGCCATACTTCGTCAGCAGTTAAGTGGCTTTAATGCCGGTGCTGATTTGGAAGAAGTGGGTACCGTATTACAGATAGGCGATGGTATTGCCCGTGTTTACGGATTAGGTAATGTACGTGCCGGAGAACTGGTGGAGTTTGAAAACGATGTTCAGGGAATTGCGCTGAACCTGGAAGAAGACAATGTGGGTGTGGTTTTGATGGGTGATACAGGCACTTTGAATGAAGGTTCAAAAGTACGCCGCACCGGGAAAATTGCTTCCATTAGGGTGGGAGAAGGTATGGCCGGCCGCGTGGTAAACACCCTGGGTGAGCCCATTGACGGTAAAGGACCCATTGAAGGCGAACGGTATGAAATGCCTTTGGAACGTAAAGCCCCGGGGGTAATTTACCGTGAGCCGGTGAAAGAGCCGCTGCAGACCGGTATCAAAGCCATTGATGCCATGATCCCGATTGGTCGTGGTCAGCGTGAGCTGGTGATTGGTGACCGTCAAACGGGTAAGACTGCCATTTGTATTGACACCATCATCAATCAAAAAGAATTTTACGATGCAGGCCAGCCTGTATATTGTATATACGTCGCTATTGGTCAGAAAGCCTCAACCATTGCCGGTGTAATGAAAACCTTGCAGGATGCCGGTGCCATGGCGTATACAACCATTGTTGCGGCTTCTGCTTCCGATCCTGCGCCTTTGCAGTTCTACGCTCCGTTTGCCGGTGCTGCCATTGGTGAATATTTCCGCGATACCGGCCGTCCGGCTCTGATCATTTATGATGATCTTTCTAAACAAGCGGTAGCCTACCGCGAGGTGTCGCTGCTGTTGCGTCGTCCGCCGGGCCGTGAAGCCTATCCTGGTGATGTATTCTATTTGCACAGCCGTTTGCTGGAAAGAGCTGCCAAAGTTATTGCCAACGATGCAGTGGCCAAGCAAATGAATGACTTACCTGAATCAATCCGTCATTTGGTAAAAGGTGGTGGTTCGTTAACTGCTCTGCCCATCATTGAAACACAGGCCGGTGACGTATCGGCTTATATTCCAACCAACGTTATTTCTATTACCGACGGGCAGATATTTTTGGAATCGAATCTGTTCAACGCAGGTATTCGTCCCGCCATCAACGTAGGTATTTCGGTAAGCCGTGTGGGTGGTAATGCGCAAACTAAATCCATGAAAAAAGTAGCCGGTACCCTGAAACTGGACCAGGCGCTTTATCGTGAGCTGGAAGCCTTCTCTAAATTTGGCGGAGACCTGGATGCGGCTACAAAATCGGTAATTGACAAAGGTGCCCGCAACGTGGAAATTTTGAAGCAGCCTCAGTACTCTCCGATGCCGGTGGAAAAGCAGGTCGCTATCATTTATCTGGGTACGCAAGGTTTGTTGCGTGATGTGAAAGTGAGCAAGGTAAAAGAGTTTGAAGAGCATTTCTTAATGGAAATGGATAACAAACTGCCTGATGTATTGGCTGCCTTTAAAAAAGGCGCTTTACCGGAAGATGGCATCCAGAAAATGGTTGAATTGGCCAACGGTATCATTCCACAGTACAAATAATCATTCAATTTTATATTGTAAAAGCGGCTCTGGTAGCCGCTTTTTTATTGTAATAACCTGAGGCGGCAAAAATATTTGGTTTATAATATAAACTACTTTACGTTTGTTAAACAATTGCCTTTATGAGAAAGCTCAGTCTGTTTATTCTTTTTCTTCTTTTAATAAATTACCTGCAGGCGCAAATTCTGGTCTCGGGAACTGTAAAAGATGCAAAAAACCATCCTATTGCAGGGGCCACTATTTCCATCAAAGATTCATATGATGGTGCTACCTCCGATTCTTTAGGAAACTTTTCATTTAAGACCACTGAAAAAGGAGAGCAGGTTCTGGTGATTTCTGCCATTGGTTACAAGGGAGTTGGACAAAATATCAACCTTGCGGGCGCAGTACAAAATATTGCCGTGAGCCTTAAAGAAGAGATCAATGAAATGAAAGCCGTCGTGCTCACTGCCGGTTCATTTGAGGCCAGTGATAAAAAAAGAACAACCGTTTTAAATTCCATAGACATCGTTACTACCGCCAGCGCCAATGCCGATATTACCGGTGCCATTAAAACCCTGCCGGGTGCGCAGCAGGTAGGTGAAAGTGAAGGTTTGTTTGTGCGGGGCGGCACGGCTGCGGAAACAAAAACTTTTATTGACGGCACCCTGGTGAATAATTTCTTTTATACCAGCGTACCCAATATTGCACAGCGTGGCCGTTTTTCTCCTTTCATATTTAAGGGAACTGTTTTTAGCGCCGGCGGCTACTCGGCTTTATACGGCCAGGCTCTTTCATCGGCTTTGATATTAGAGTCTATTGACCTGCCTGATAAAAGTTCGGCCAATGTGTCCATCTCGCCCATTGGTGGCGGACTAGGTTTGCAGAAACTTGCCAAAAACAAAAATGCATCATGGGGGGGCAATTATGGATACACCAATGTCTACCTCGCTTTTAAAGTTTTAAAAACGAAGCCCGATTATTTTATCATTCCCGATTTTCATACCGGCGATGCCAATTTTCGCATTAAAATATCTAAATCCGGTATCCTGAAATATTACGGGTATTTCAGTCACAATAAAGTAGGTGTTCGCAATCCAAGTCTGGATTCGTTGGGATATAAAGATGTGTTCCGGCTGAAGAATTTCAACATGTATCACAACCTTGCGTGGAGGGAAAACCTGGGAACAAGCTGGAAGTTCAATGGCGGCGTTTCCTATACAACCAATAAAGACCATATACAGGGAAGCATGCAAAACAACGGGAACAACGATGTGGTGCTGGGTGGATTGGAATACAAGAACTTTCTGCTGGATGCGTATGGTAATTATTTCAATGCCAAGGCTGTTTTTGAAAGAAGGCTAAGAGGGTTGAGTGCTCTACGTTTTGGAACGGAATACAATTATAGCCATGATAAAGCAGATTACATCTTGTACAACGGCACCCCGTATCCCAACGAGGTAAAAGAAAATCTTTTATCAGGTTTTGCCGAAGCCGACGTCTATGTAACTAATGATATCGCTGCAAAGCTGGGTGGCAGGTTAGAACACTCTGCTTTGCTGGATAAATTTAATTTTGCTCCACGGGCTTCTTTGGCCTACAAAGTAGGAAGAGAAGCGCAGGCTTCTTTAGCCTATGGTATTTTTTACCAGAATCCTGAAAGAAGGTATTTGCCTTCTTTTAGCGAACTGACTTTTGCAAAAGCTACCCACTACATAGCACAGTATCAGAAAGTATCAAACCTTACTACTTTCAGGGCAGAGGTTTTCTATAAAAAATATGAGAACTTGTTAAAAACAACTGTTGTCAATAGCCAGGAAAGCGGTAGTTCGAATGATGGTCACGGTTATGCAAAAGGTTTTGAATTGTTCTGGCGGGATAAAAAGACCATCAAGAATTTTGATTACTGGATATCCTATTCCTATCTCGACACCAAAAGAGACTTTTTAAACTATCCCGGTGAGATTGAACCCAGTTTTGCAGCCAAGCATACCGCTAACCTGGTATTGAAAAAGTTTGTCAGTGGGCTGCGGACTCAATTCAACGCAAATTACCAGTATGCATCCGGACGGCCTTATTATAACATTCGTTACAATCCGGCCGATGGTAAATTCAATATTTATGACAGGGGTAAAACAATTGATTATAACAGTGTGAGCCTAAGCATAAATTACCTGCCCAATGTGTTTAAGAAAGGTGCTAACCAGTTTACTGTGTTTGTGTTTTCGGTAACCAATGTATTGGGTGCCAACCAGGTGTTTGGATATAATTATTCTTACAATGGTTTGCGCAAGGAAGCCATCGTGCCGTCCACAAAAACATTTGTGTATTTAGGTGTTTTCTTAAGCTTTGGTGTTGACAGAACGCAGGAGGTTATCAATAGCAATTTATAAAATCAGTCTAAACCTTAAAACAGCATATATGAAAAAAGCGTTTTTATTTCTTACATTTTCCCTAGTGATGTTCACTTCGTATGCACAAAGTGAAAAGTATGTAAAAGCCATGCAGGATAAAGTAGCTGCTATTGATACCATTCGAAATGCAGACGGGTTGAAGGATTTATCTGCCTCATTTGAGCGTATTGCCGAAGCAGAAAAAACACAATGGTTGCCTTATTATTATGCAGCGCTGGCACAGGTAAATGCTGGTAATGTAATTTTTGTAATGAACCAGGGAAACACAGGTGAATTGCAAAAGTTGGATGCTGTAGCAGAAAAAGCAGAGGCATTGTTAAGCAAAGCAGAAGCGCTCAGTAAGGACAATTCCGAGATTTATACAGTAAAAAAAATGACGGCTTCGCTGCGTATGATGGTGGACCCAATGAACCGTTATATGCAATATGGTCCGCAGGCTCAGCAGGCTTTGGAAGCAGCAAAGAAATTAAATCCCGAAAACCCAAGAGTGTATTTATTGGAAGGTCAGGATAAGTTCTTTACTCCGGAGCAATATGGCGGCAGTAAGGCAGAAGCTAAAAAATTATTTGAGGAAGCCTTGAAAAAGTATGAGTCTTTCAAGCCGGCTACTGCACTTGATCCGAACTGGGGACGTGGTACTGCACAATATTTTTTAAGCCAGGTTAAATAAATCAAAACTTGCAAGGTTTTGTAAAATCTTACAGGTCTCACTACTTACTATTATGGAAGAAAATTTTTCGCCGCAGCAAAGCCTGCAACTGATCCAGTCCATGATCGTTAAAACAAAAGCAAAGCTTAGTCAGAACAGCATTTACTTTTTGCTTTGGGGTTGGGTTACGTTCATTGCTATCCTTGGTCAGTTTCTTTTAAAAGTGGTGTTTCAATATGAGCGCCACTATCTGGTTTGGCTCATTACCATTCCGACGGTTATTCTTTCAATTGTATATACTGCCCGTACGCATAAAAAGCATACCGTGAGAACCTACGTGGGAGAGAGCATGAGTTCTGTATGGACAGGGATCGGCATTAGTTTCTTTGTGTTGGGTATTATTATCACTAATTCAAATGGTGGCTGGATAAATGCCTGGCCTTTTTTTATTTTATTATACGGGTTGGGCACTTTTGTATCGGGAAAGATCTTGAAGTTTACGCCCCTGGTTGTGGGTGGCGTCTTCAATTGGATATTAGCTGTTTTTTGTATTTATGTTGAATTTGACTACCAGTTGCTGATGGCAGCAGCAGCCATCCTGACAAGTTATATTATTCCCGGGCATTTATTACGTTCACACAACAACTAACCGTATGGAAGACAAACAACTCACAGAACAGGAAAGCCTTGTGCTGATACAGCAAATGATTCATACTGCCAAGAAGGAGCAAAAAGATGATGGTAAAGGCTGGATCCTTTGGGGCTGGATGCTTTTTATAGCATCGGTGTTAACGGTATTGAACCTGCAGTTCCACTGGTTTGAAACCTATTTTTTCTGGAATGTATTTGGTGGCATTACCCTTGTTGCCTTACTCTACAGGGCCTTGTCTTTTTTTCTTTTTAAAAAAAGGGAAAAGGTCAGGACGTATACAAAGGATTTGTTTGATAGACTGAATGCAGGCTTTTTTATCAGCATCATGTTTATCATTGTTGCTATCAATATCGGCATTGCTCCTTTGATGGGTTTTCCGCTTCTTATTAACCTGTATGCTTTCTGGATTTTAATTTATGGCAGTGCCCTTAGTTTTAAGCCCTCCGTCATTGCAGCTTATATTGTGTGGGCAATAGGCTTTGTAGCTTTGTTTATAAAAACATTTGATGTAGTAATGTTGTTGCATGCTGCGGCGGTACTGGTTGGTTATATTATACCCGGACATATTGCCAACAACGAATTTAAAAAGTTGCAAAGGAAAAAAGTAGCCAAAAGTGTTTAAAGATCTGGACCCCATATTACATTCTCAGCTAAGGCTGGCCGTTATGTCCTTGCTGATTAGTGTAAAAGAAGCAGAGTTTACCTTTCTTAAAGAAAAAACATCTGCCACGGCGGGCAACTTAAGTGTGCAAATTCAAAAGCTGAAAGATGCCGGTTATATTGATGTAATAAAGCAATTCAAGGACAACTATCCGCAAACCATCTGCAAGATCACGCCTGTAGGAATTGAAGCGTTTGAACTCTATGTGAAATCGTTACAGGACTATATTAAAAAGTAGGAAGGCCCCTGGAAAGGGGCCCTCGAATCTATAATCCGTACCGAAAGAGTTGATTAACGTTTAATAAATTTTGTACGGCTGTTTTCTTTATCGTTGGTTATTTCCAAAACATGTGCACCGGTATATAGTTTTCCATCTGCCGGAATCGTGATCCTATTGGTGCCTATTGCCAGGTTGATTCTTTGACTGAGCACCCTTGCTCCCGACACGTTGTAAATATTGACCGTTGCCATAGAAGCAGAGGATGTGAAATAAGAGAAACTTAAGTACGCATCAACGGGGTTTGTAGACAAATGAATGGCAGCTGCACTTGGGGTTCTGCTTTCCATTAGGATTGTTTTTGAATAAAAGCTTTTAGCTGCTTTGTCAATAAGCTTTATTCTATAGTAGGATGCAGATGAGGCATTTGCATCTGTAAAACTATACTCTTCTACTCCTGGTTTATCACTTGCATTTCTACTGTGTATTTTTGTAAAGCTTCTGCCATCGGTGCTTTTTTCAATTTCAAATAACCTGCCCGACTCGTTTTCAGCGACAACCCATTTTACGGTATTGCCTTGTTCTGATTTTTTGCCTTCTAAAGAAATCAGTTTTACAGGCAACACGCCTACATTCGGTATAAAGGCAATGTTGTCTATGCAGCCGGCGCTGGTTGTGGTTTGAATAAGAACATTTGCTGTGTAAGGTTGAAATGCCGTACTAAAGGCTCCGTCAGTTACCGTATTCTCTACCTTAGCCTCCAAAAATGTATCACCGGCATCCAGTTCGCCAAAGACTGTTCCGTTGTCTAAATAAACATTAAGCGTAACCGGGAATTCTGTTGAAGGCCCGGCAACAACATCGTAATTTACAGTTGATCCTGAGGTGGCATTGCCTCTTACAATAACAGCGGAAACACTGATTTCTCCATCCACATCTACCTCGTCTCCACCATTACTGCTCATGGGAGAATGGTTTACCTGCGCACTGGATTTGGTCCAGCTGTTACAAAACCCGTCTCTAAGTCTTATGTACCCATTATCAGAGCCGACATCCTGGGTAACATACTCGGGGTTGGCACTGGCATAGTTGGAAAAGTTAATTGGAAAATCGGGGGAGGTTCCTGCCATATCAACGCTTAAGCCCGGCAGACCTGTTATATAAGTTGGTAAAAATGTGGTTCCTCCTGTTCCGCCCAGAAAGATGTTTTTAATTACTCCGTTTTGAAAAACGAAAATGTTATAGGTAGCCCCGCTTCCGCCAATCTTATTAAAAAAATCATTGAAATTAGCCGGTACAGGCGCCAGGTCATAGTTTGCATTTCCATCTATTGCTGCCGGAACGGTATTGCCCATCACCCATTTTCGTAAATAGCCATTATTAGCAGCCAGGAAAGCAGCATCATTCCAACTGAAACTGGAGTTGGAGCTGTTGCTTACTCCCTGGTAGTTAAACGGCAGGGAGGAAGAGCCCACCAAAAAGCCCATGGGATTTATAATAAGAGCGGGCAGGTCTAACACATAAAATCCTTTTTGCCCGCCTTCTTCAAAGTAGGTAACCATGGTATAATTATCCATTGAAACAGGGGAAGAAGCGTTGTTGTAAAACTCAAAGAACTCCTGCCTGGCATTGCCTGGTATGGCATAAACCTCGTTGAGTATGGCTTGTGCATTGGCTGCTATCCCTCCAAATGCAGCTAGTAAAAGGGTAAAGATTGTTTTCATTTCTCAAGTTTTGAATTGGGATAAATCTCAAATCACTTCCCCCGGAACACCGGATGACTGTTCTATGATTTGGATTTAAATACTGAGAAAAGGGGAAATACAGCCCACGGTGGGGCTGTATTGCTTTAACTATTACTATTGGTTGCTATAAATAACTTTTTCTGCGAGTTTGCCAGATTTGGTAACCAGTTCAACTATGTATAGGCCTGACCTGTAGTTGCCATTTAAAGCAATTGTATTGGTGTTGATGCCCTGGGAAGCCGTTAGGGTTTGCCTTTGCATGACACGGCCCACATTGTCATAGATATTTACCTGTGCCATCTCATTGCTTTCACCGGTAAAGCTGATCACCAGCTTTTCTTTTACAGGGTTGGTTAGCACCTGAAGAGATCTTGCTACCGTACTGCGGGGATTGAAAACTAATGTTTTTGAGTATTCGGCCTTGGAGTCTACATCGTACATTTTTAAACGATATAATACTCTTGAAGACGAAGTGTTTTCTGTAAAGCTATAGTTTTCATCACCTGATTTTTGGCTGGCGGGAATTATAGCTGCTGTTGTGAAATCGGTGCCATTGGTGCTTCTTTGCACTTCAAAGGTTTTGGCTGTTTGGTTGTCGGCGACCAGCCAGGTCAAGTCTACTTTGTTTTTGTTCAAAGCACCCTGGAAGCTTACCAGTTTTACGGGAAGAGGTAGTGATGCATTCCCGCCAAAAAGTTTTGCGTTTGTTGTAAGAGAATTGGCTGTTATAGCCTTATCACTCATATCAACATCTAAAGTGAGTTTTATTTGAAAGGTAGTATTTGCCGGAAATAATGTTCCAGGTGTTATACTAAAGTAAAGGTCGCTTGTTCCCGTAGCGATATTTACAACTACGGGTGAGGTGAAGCTAAAACTTTGTACTCCCGATTTTATCGTTATGATTGGAGTGGTAGAAGTTGTTTTACTATTGGCAATAGTAAAATTGTACTTGAAATAAATAGTTGGCTGATCTGCCGTATAAAAGTAAAACGGAGAGGTCAGTTCGGTAGTTTTACCTTTAGGATATACACCGAGACTATCCTGGTTTGTAGTGGTGAATCCATTGCTTGCTTTTACATTTAAGGGAAACTCAAACGGTGGGTTGGGATTCGGGTTGGTGGTACTGATAGTTCCTGTTTGTGCTGATAAAACATTTGTCAAAAGGACTGCCATAGCAGTAAGTACGGAGTAAATTTGTTTCATTTCTTAGGGTTTGAATTGATTAATTGATTCAGGCCCATAGAAATACTGGATGAGTAAAAGTTCATCAATAGAATTGGAGGAAAGCTTGTAAAGGATATTTAATTCTTAACAGGAATTGGAAAATGAGAGGTCATCCAAGGGATTCAATGTAACTGATAATGGAGTTTGTTGGAAGCAATAATTGTACAGGGGAATACTAAACAGTGTAGTCGTGAGTAGATTTGCCGGGTACGATTATGCTTTATTGCTTTTCGAAGGATTGGTAGAGCAAACATAGTAGGTGTAATTCATTATTGCAAGTGTTTCTACTAAAATATTTTTTTGGTTAATCCGTATTTCCTGCAAAAAAGCAGTGTTAATCGTTGAGTGTGAATGTGTTTTGACACCCATCTGTTTCCAGAATTTTTTTTTGATTACAGGTCAACTTGGAAAGGAAATAAAGAGATCCGTACTATAAACAGCACAAAGTGCTATGCGTATCCTGGACTCAGGTGGAGTCTGTTGGTAAAGCCCGGGAGAAATCTTCATCAACCAGGCTGTTGTTTCACCATTCATTGACTATAAAAGGGGACCGGGCTGCTACACAGAGCCCCATTGTTACGGTGGTTTTTCTTTGGGCCATTTGTTGCCTATTGTAGTTTCATTTGAAATAAACTCACCGTGGCGTTGTCGTAATGGGCCGGAAGGCCTGTGGTGTTCTTTAATTTTAAAAGACCCAGAAAGTCAAACCCGCATTTTTGGTAATAACTGATGAGCCCCGGATTGTCGCCCACCGTGTCCATGCGGATGTATTTCTTATCGTTTTGCTTTGCAAAACCTTTTGCCCATTTCACAATTTCACCCACCAAATGCTGGCCCCTGAAATGGGGGTTGGTGGCAATGCGGTGAATATACAGGGAAGGGTCGGCATTTCGTTCCTCCCAGATCTGCGGGTCGCTAAAAGTAGTGGCCCAAACACAGGCCACCCGGTCCTCCAGGATAAGCTTCCATTGCCGGTTTTCCAAAATTTCCGTTTCAATGAGCCTCCCGCTGAACTCCGGCCAATGAACGGTAAACCTGGTTTTTTGAAAATCAGTAGCCAGTTTGTAAAGCCTGAAAATTTCTTCAATGTCTTCTGTGGTACTATTTTGTATGTTCATACTGTCCTGCCTCTTTATTTGCAGTTGTTGTTAGGGTATAGTTTCTCCGGCATGCCACACCGGAGGCGTAAGTGTATATAAGCCGAAACTATATATTTTTTTAATTTGCGGATTACCCAGCTTACCTGTTTCCTTTTTTTAATGATTGGTTTCACCCAGTATGAGGGATGTTACCGGTTCGATGGATAATCACTGGAGGTAGAAATACAATGTCCGTTAAGGTATTGCCTCCGTGCCAAAGGTAAAAGGAGTTGCCTGGCGGCGTAGTGAATGAAAGGCCCGGGGAATGGAGCCAGGTAAGCCATAAGGGTTTTTAATAAGGTTTTTACGATAGGCCCTGTCGTTTTTCATAAGGGGATCGAAATTGCCCTATACACCTCCATACACTATCCATGCCTCATTCCTACTTCATCTATACTTCATCCCCTTTTGAGGCTTGGGGAATAGTGGGTGGTAAGTGGTGAGTGTGGGGCGGCGGGAGACAAGTACATAGCTTTTTTATACCAGTTTATACCAGCCTGTTATCAAATGGGTGATTTTCCATTCAACGTTGGCCATTGCCGGCAGGATTTTATAGACCTGAAACCAGCTAGCATAAACCTTGCTCCGGCGAGAAACGACAGGATGGCGAACCGATGTTGAGGGGAATTATACAAGAGAGTTGGATCGCCACGGCGCTTTCAGGCGCCGGGAAGGCTATTCTCTATCAATCGTGTCATCAATTTTTTCATCCTCTACATTCTTTAAAACCTCTGCGGTGATCTTGCGCAGCGGGTTGCGGTTTCTTTCTTCGTATTCATTGCGGTTACTGATGATATCAAGGCATTCAAATACGGCAGCCGTAAAAGACGTGGCGTCTGCCTTGTTTTTACCGGCAATATCGAAGGCCGTTCCATGATCGGGTGAAGTGCGGACGAAGGGCAATCCGGCTGTGAAGTTCACGCCTTCGCCAACTGCTATCGTTTTAAAAGGAATCAGCCCCTGGTCGTGGTACATAGCCAGCACCGCATCAAATTGCAGGTAGCTTCTCCTGGCAAAGAAAGCATCGGCACTGTAGGGGCCAAAAACCAGCATATTTTTTTTGGCTTCCTTGATGGCGGGTTTTATGATCTGTTCTTCTTCATTTCCTATCAGCCCTTCATCACCGGCATGAGGATTTAATCCCAGAACAGCAATCTTAGGCTTGTCAATGCCAAAATCTTTGCGGAGGCTGGTATGCAGGAGATTCAACTTGGAAAGGATTGCCTCTTTAGTAATGTGTTGCGCTATCGCATTTACAGGGATATGTTCTGTTACCAAAGCTACGCGAAGGTTCATGGCATATAAAAGCATCAGCACGTCTTTGGCGCCGGCTACGGCCTGCAAAAACGGTGTGTGCCCGGTATAATTAAATTCCGGCGACTGAACATTTTTTTTATGAATAGGCGCCGTTACCAATCCCTGGATGTGGCCCTGGTGCAAGGCGTCGGCGGCAGCCAGTAAAGACTTTACAGCATATTTTCCGCCCGTATCGGTTAACTGGCCCGGGTTGAGGGTTATTTCTTCTTCCCAGCAATTAAATACATTCAACTGCTTTTGATTGACCTTGCTAAAGTCTTTTATGCTTTGATAATTAAAATGCACATCTGGAATGGATTTCTTGTAAAAATTGATCAATTTGTTGGAAGCGAAGATCACGGGAGTGCAGTGCTCCAGAATCCGGTGATCGGAAAAGGTTTTGATGATCAGCTCTGTGCCGATGCCGTTAAGGTCTCCGCAGGAAATGCCTATGATGGGTTTTGCTGTATTCATATTAAAAGAATGGTAAAAGTACCAAAATTCAATATTTACAGCGCCTATTTTCCTGCGGAGACTTTGTTGTTTTGTAAGAGGGTTAGTTTTTGATTATTTTTTTACTGATGGTTTTCTCTTTCAGTTGCACCTGCAATACGTAAATACCTGCAGGCAGAGATTCGGTATTAGCCATACTATAATTGTTCGACCCGCTATAAGCTGTATAAACCTGCTTCTGTATTACATTGCCAGCCGCATTCAGCAGTACGGCCTCAATTTTTGAATCCTTATTGGTAATAAGATCAAATACCAAGTCTCTATGAAAAGGATTCGTCAGTACCCTAACATTGAATTCTTCAGGTTTGGTACCCAGCTGTATGATGCGTGAATATTTGGTTTGTCCTGAAAAGTTGCTCACCACAATCCTGTAATTGATTTTGCCTGATATTCCGGCAGAATCAACAAAAGAATACTGGTTGGTTTCTGCGCCGGGATTATTATAACTGTTTACATAGCCTATCCTGAAAAAGTTGATACCATCCACACTTTTTTCAACTGTAAAGTGAAACCGTTCATTTTCTCTGGAAGTTGTCCAGTATAAAAGGGACCGGTTATTCTGCATTTTGCCGTTAAAGGATAACAGGTCGGTTTTAAGTACCGTGCCGCAGTCAATTACATTCAGTGAAATAAGACTCACACCGTCTGTAACCTGACAGCTGGCATCACCAAGGTTGCCCGAAGTGGTGGATACAACCACCCTGTACCGGTTACCACTGTCCGATAAGTTTGTAGCGGATGTAGGAACGGTGTAGGAGGTAATGTATTCCCATTCCGTGCCATTCAGCACAGGTGTGGCGGTACCGGTGGCGCCGATATCGGTCCATGTGCTGCCATTGTCAACACTACGCTGCCATTTATAATTCTGATAGGTATTAAAATATGATCTGATGGTGTCATTAATCGTTATGGGATTGGTTTGACAAACCGTTGGATTAAGGGAAGGTGAATACCGCATATTGGGCAAACAGGTAGCCACACTTATATCATCCAGGGCCCAGTCGTTACCGCCTCCGCCGGGTGCATTATTTCTTAAGGTTAATAAAAAAGAAGTTTCGGAAGGCCCGGTTAAATACACAAAGCCTCTTTTTACCCATTGGTTGGATGAATCTGATCCTGTTGGGGTCGTAAGACCCAAATACCTGACGTCTCCTGTAGTATAATAATCGGTTCCGTTTACGTCAAAAGCTATGTTAGGTCTTACGCCTGAAGAGTCGCCAGGTGCAGTAGGAATATAGCTAAGAGAAGAAGCTCCCCTGCCCAGTGAGTCTGCACCACATTTGTAACAGATATTTTTGAACCAGGCCGATAATTCATAATAGGTGTTAGGGCAGAGATTGTTAACCGCATAGCTAAAAGCTGTATCGGCTTTGTAGGCCGAATTAACGACCAGCATATAACCACACGGGTTAGCAGCACTTACCGGCTTTGTTGTATCACAGGCAGGATTGCCTTTTGCTGCGTTGGTTGCTCCTGTATGATCTCCGGTAATATCCCAAAGATTAAATACCCTGTACCCGGTGCCGCCATCAGGTTTTGGCCAGGTATTTACGGTGGTGTACGTGCCACTTGTATTATTGGCAATACCATAGTAATTATCATTAGGGCCACTGCCAGTGGCCGAAAATATCTTGTAAGTATAACCTGCTCCGATGTATGGAGTGGTGCCACGGTTACGGGCCAATGGTGCACTTCCGCCCGGGGCGCCAAAGGTTCCGTTTGATTCGGCGCCGAGGGCATTGGTGGCGGAAACGGCATTAGGGCATAATCCCGGGCTTTGGTACACTATAAAATTGTTTGGGCTAAACGTGGCGTTGGTTAAAACACCTGTAGCCTGGTCGCGGAAGGATAAGGCCCCTGTTTTAAAATTAATCTTCGAATTATAAGGAGCATAGACCACTACCCGGTAGGTTGCCATGATAAGGCAATTCCCACCTGCTCTTGGGTTGGAACTGTTACTTAAAGAACCCCTTTTGGTATTAGAAGCCCCTGCTCCAAAATTGATGCGTACGATGGTATCTAAACCGTTGGTGGAGTACCATCCTGCATCACTGTCGAAAGCATCCGTAAACGCAGAGGCCCCGTTGCCATAAACCTTTCCCTCATTGGTGCGCAGGGCAATTGACCCGGGCACAAGGCGCATGCCTTTTGTATTGTACAAAGTATCTGTAAAGGAAAGGCTATCCAGTGCTTTACTGCTTATATACAGAATTGCCCTCATTTCCAGTGTATCTCCGGGGTTTACCGTTCCACCTGTATTGCCTCTTGTAACATTAATATAGGTTCGGCTTATATCATAAGTGGCAGGGGTGGGAGGTACGGGATCTGTAATACAAATAGTAAAAGCTCCTTTGCTTGTAGGTACAGTTCCGCTAGAAAATATCTGAATATAATAAGTTGTACCTATTGTTAAGCCGGAAGTTGAAATAGTATATGGCGAACCGCCGGTGTTAATACAACCCAAAGATGAAAAGCTTGAAGGGCAGGACCCGGAAAGAAGCTGCATTCCAGGTGCAGCAATATTTCCCCCCTGTCCGTTTGTAACGGTCATCGTAATGGTAGGGTTAGTTGTTTGCGCTACAAATTTATACCAGACGTCATACGTTGGAGTCCCACATGTTGTGGGAGGACCTGCTGTATAGGATGAGCCGTAAACATTGCCACTGGTTGTTGAGCAACCGGTTGAAGATGTTATAAGCATGGCGCTTCCACAGGCATCAGACTGGGCAAGGCAAAAATTCGGAATAAAAAATAATAACGCAGCAATAAATGTGAAGATTGTAAAGTTGGTTCTCATGAAGCAGGATTTGGCTTTCAAAGGATTTGGTTTTTTATGTACATACGTTTAAAAAAACGTAATGGTTTGCGGCCGAAGGTACTAGGTAAAAACAATTATTGCAATAGGGTAAGTGCTATAAGTGTAAATGCGTATTTTCTGCAGAATAAGAAGGGGATGTTCTATAGGATGCCGAATCAGCAGCTTCTAATTTTACGTCTTTATATTTTATCCAAATCCTTAAAACCCATGCTTTCACTAACTGCTTTCCGTTCTCTTGCTCTGTTCGTTTTCTTGTTTATTTTTTGTTTAATGGCCAGTGCTCAACCGCTAAATGACGATCCGGCCAATGCTATTGTACTGACGCCTTCAATAACCTGCTCTGCAACACCGGGGACAATTGTGGGCTCAAATTCATCAGGCAAAATCGGGTGTATTACCGGAAACGTGAAGGGAGACGTTTGGTATAAATTTGTAGCGCAATCCACTGAGCCTACCATTAGTTTAAGTGCGGTGGGTCCAAATTTTACGAATCCCGGGCTTCAGCTATTTTCAAGCGCCACCCTTTCAAACGCAACTTCTATCAGTTGCGGAACCACTACTTTGACAACATCCGGGTTAATTGTCGGGAGCACATATTATGTAAGGGTTTATTCATCGAGTAATCTGCCTGCTTCAGATGGGGGATTTAGCGTTTGTGTTACTGATCCGGGCCCTCCCGCAAATGATGCCTGCAGCAATGCCGTTACGCTTTCAAATGGTATAAGTAATGCGGGCACTGTTTGGTTGGCAACAGCCAGCGCCGGTATTCCTGCAGGTTGTGCTACGGGTGATGCGGATGATGATGTATGGTATAAATTCACTACTCCTGCTTTTTCTAATAATGTAACGATCAATTTAAGTCCGGTCGGTTCAGATTTGAGTGCATCCGGTGCCCGGATTCAAATGTTTACAGGGAGTTGTTCTTCTTTCACTTCTTATGCATGCGGCACTGCCAGCCTCACCACTTCCGTATCAGGCAATACTACTTATTACCTAAGGGTTTACTCTGCGGGCACGGGTTCTCTTGGCGCTGCCTCATCAGGGGCCACATTCAGTATAACTGCGACAGCCACAGGGCCTGCGGTTGTTACTGCCAGCCGCATGAATGAAGTATATAAACAAACTATTTTGTCTGATGCAGGCATTTTAAATTATCCCTGGGAAATTGCCTATGGTGCTGATGATAAACTCTGGATCACAGAATCAAGGGGTTACAAGGTTTACAGGATGGATCCAAATACAGGGGCAAAGACAACGGTGCTCGATCTTTCAACCGGAAGTACCTTTCTTCCCTCGCCTTCTGATACGTTAAATGCAGTAAGTACATCAACCTGGCCGAAGTGGCCACAGGGAGGATTGGCCGGTCTGGCGCTCCATCCAAAATTCATGGATGGAACCGGTCTTAATGATTATGTGTACGTATCCTATGTTCACCGTTATTTAAGTGGCACTACCGCTTCAAAAACAGGGGTGTTTTTCAGAAATAAACTGGTAAGATTTACCTATAATTTCAGTACCGGTAAATTAGAGTCCCCAGCTGTATTGTGCGACACATTGCCCGGCAGCAGTGATCATAATTCACAGAGAATAATAATTGCTCCTGTTGCCAAGGGCGGTACTAACTATTTATTTTATGCCCAGGGGGATATGGGAGCCGGCCAGTTTGAAAACCGGGACCGGCCGCAAAATGCCCAGAATCCTGCTTCTTATGAAGGGAAAATATTAAGGTTTAACCTTGTCTCCGATAATGATGCGGGAGCTGCCGCATGGATTCCCAATGATAACCCCTATAATGCACTGCTTGGTGTTCAAAGTGCCGTATATAGTACAGGTATAAGAAATAACCAGGGGTTTGCCTATGATACGTCTTTAAATATTTTATATGGTTCATCGCACGGGCCTTATAGTGATGATGAAATAAATGTGATAGAAGCCTTCAAAAATTATGGCCATCCCCTGATAGAAGGCTTTGCGGACGGCAACTATAACGGCACAACCACTCCAGGGCTAAGTACAAGTGTCTCGGCCGGCGCTGCTTATACAGATAATACAGGTATCTCCAGTTGTCCGCCGATTGGAGACGAGGTTGCAAACAAGGCCGCTATTAATGCCAGCGGAAGCGGCCTTTATAAGGATCCTCTTTTCTCCGCCTATGTTGCGCCCAACGGCGATGTATCTACTCCGGGAACAATAAAATATATCTGGAAGAACAATCCGGGTAATGCAACACCGGCACCCGGCTGGCCTACCGAAGCCTGGTCAGGATTGGATCTTTATACCCATACATTGATACCCGGCTGGAAAAGGTCTTTGGTGGCTGCTTCATTGAAATGGGGAAGGCTTTTACGAATACGGTTGGATGCTACCGGCAATGCGACCGCGCCTGCTAATACAGTGAGTGATACCATTAGTTATTTTGGCAGTCAAAACCGTTTCAGGGACCTGGCTTTTTCGCCCAATGGCAAAGACATATTTGTGATCATGGACAATTCATCTACCACGTCAGGTCCCGGGTCTGCTAATCCTGTTGTTCCCCTGTGTGCCGGTTGTGTGCAGAAATATACATTTTTGGGTTATGCCGATGCAGGAGGTAAGAGTACGATCCCTGCTTCTATTGAAGTTACCTCCGGTGCGGCAAATACCTGTACTGCCGGCACGGCTGTCACCATTGATAATAACAATAATAACCTTTGGGTACCTATAACAGGCCCGGACGGAAATATCATGGCGGAAATAAAAGCGAACGGTAACAGCCTGGGAACGGTCACTTCTTCTGTTTACACAAATACGGGTGCTGTAAGGGAAAATGCATTAAAGCGATTATATCTCGATCGGAACATCACCATTACGCCACAAACACAGCCTTCAACACCCGTTAGTGTAAGGCTTTATCTCACGGCTAACGAGTTGGCGGCTTTGAAAAATGCTTTCAATTCCAAAGGCCCCAGCGGCGTAAGTTCCATAGGCAATATCAGCATCTATAAAAATAATGATGCCTGCGGACCAGCCTGGAGCAATACAGCAACACCTGCTATCATTACCCCTGTTTATGCTGAGGCGCAGGGCAGTAACGGTTTTGTTTTGCAGGCGGATATCAGTTCGTTCTCCTCGTTTTATTTTGCCAATACCAATGCCATCGTTTTGCCATTGCAGTTGCTTACATTCAAAGGCGCCCTGCAGAACAATGCTGCATGGTTACAATGGGAAACAGCTAACGAATCCAATACGTCACATTTTGTGATCGAAAGAAGCGTTGATGGAAACAACTTCAGTAATATCGGCACCGTGGCGGCCGCCGGGAACAACACAGGCGCATTAAAGTATACTTACACCGATTATGCAGCCACCCTTCAATCGTCTTCCTTACTTTATTACCGCTTAAAGCAGGTTGATTTGAATGGTGGTTTCACCTATAGCAAGGTCATTACACTAGATCTGAAACCTTCCGGCTATACAGTTTTCCTATATCCTAATCCCATACAGGATGTTTTAAAACTGAAGCTGGCCCTTTCTAAAGCCGAGCAGGTGCAGATTTATATAACAGACATGAACGGACGTATCGTTTATAAGGAGACCAGGTTTGTGCCAAAAGGTATAAATGAACTAAAAATCAATACAGCCTCCTGGCCGTCGCAATTGTACTCCGCCAGGGTTTCGGGAACCCATAAAAATATACTGGTAATGCAAAATATAATTAAATTATAATCAGTTAAAAATAACAGCAAACGCTTAAAGTATAGCCCTTCTTTGCCGGGGGGGTTATACTTTTGTGTCAATGTACACGCTCAAAAAATCGCTTGGCCAGCACTTTCTGAAAGATGAAAACATTTGCCGGAAGATTGTAGAAGAACTGCAGAAATGCACTTTCAGTAACCTGTTGGAAGTGGGCCCGGGTGGTGGTGCTTTAACCAAATATCTTATTCAATTGCCCGGGGTTCATTTTAAGGCCGTAGAAGTGGATGATGAAAAAGTGGTGTTCCTCCAAACAACCTATCCTGTTTTAAAAGACAAGATCATACATAAAAGTTTCCTGGACATTGATAAACCATTTGAAGAGCCTTTTACAGTGGTTGGCAATTTTCCCTACAACATTTCCACGCAAATACTTTTTAAGATATTGGAATGGACGGATGCTGTGGATGGCGTGATCGGCATGTTTCAAAAAGAGGTGGCTGTAAGGATCGCTGCTAAAGAAGGAAGTAAGGTTTATGGCGTTACCAGCGTGCTGGTACAGGCTTTTTTTGACGTGGTTTATTTATTTGATGTCTCTGCGTCCAGTTTTGTGCCGCCACCCAAGGTAAAAAGCGGGGTGATCAAATTATTACCGGTAAAGGAGCCAACAGCCATGAAAAGCAGGACCGCTTTTTTTCTTTTAGTGAAGACGGCTTTCGGGCAAAGGCGAAAAACATTACGCAATGCCTGTAAAAATTTATTTGACAGCGAAACCCTGCAAAAAGATATTTTTAATAAACGTGCAGAGCAATTAAGTGTTTCTGATTTTGCACAGCTAAGCTTTGAAATGAAATGACACCATCCTTTAAAAAAGCGCTTATTACAGCACCGGTGCATCCCGTGCTGAGGGAAAAGTTAACCGCAAACGGGTATTCTATTATTTACCAGCCGGATATCAGCTATGAAAATTTATTGTCGTCTATCGATGATGTGCAGGGTTTAGTAGTCACCACAAGAATAAAAATTGATAAGGCTGTTATTGATAAGGCCAGTCAGTTAAAATGGATCGGGAGGCTGGGCAGCGGAATGGAGCTGATAGACGCTGATTACGCGGCACAAAAAGGAATTGAATGCATCAGCACACCGGAAGGCAACCGGAATGCCGTAGGGGAGCATACATTGGCCCTGTTGCTAAACCTGATGAACCGTGTATGCAAATCGTTTGCGGAGGTAAAACAGGGAAAATGGCTGCGTAATGAAAACCGTGGTATTGAACTTACGGGCAAAACGGTTGGAATTATTGGCTATGGAAATACAGGGCAGGCCTTTGCCCGTTTGCTGCAACCGTTTAACGTGGTTGTTTTAGCATACGATAAATACAAAAAAGGTTTCGGTACCGGTTATGTAAAGGAATCACACCTTGAGGAAATTGCAGAACATGCCGATGTCATCAGCCTTCATGTGCCCCTTACCGAAGAAACCCGGTATATGGCCAATGATGTTTTTTTTGACAGGCTGAAGCTAAGGCCTTTTTTTATAACCACCTGCCGGGGAAAGGTCACCGATACCCATGCGGTTATAAAGGCTGTTAAGGAGGGTAAAATTTCAGGTGCGGGTATGGATGTGTTGGAAAATGAAAAAATCGACTCTTTAAATGAAGAAGAAAAGCAACAGCTCCGGTTTTTATCGGGACAACCACATATTATTCTTACTCCTCATATTGCCGGTTACAGTAATGAAGCCTACAAAAAAATGGCAGAAGTTTTAATAGAAAAACTACGATCCAGTAGTCTTATTTAACGGGTATTTACCTATGCCGGGGCAAGTAGATCCCATCAATTTTTTTACCCAAAAAAATCGAGATGTTCTACTCTTTTATTTGTTAAAATAGAGGCCTACCTTTAGCTCATAAAAATCAACCCTTATGAAAACGCTAATCTCCTATGTTGCTTTAACAGTTTTTGTTCTTGCATCTTCTTTCACTATTGATGTACAGGAAAATCTGAATCAACAATCGACACAAACCACTGAAGGTTGTTTTAGTTACTTCAGGGCGCACCGCCAGGGTAGAGCAGGTGTGGGCATGATGTGGGGTGTTTCTTCCAAAGACATCGTTCAGTTTGTAGTGGAGAGATCGTATGATGGTGGTGAATTTTTTGATCCTGCCGGTTCTGTAAACTTTAACGGAGCTTCTTCCTATAAGTTTATAGACAAAGAGGCGTATCCCGGTTATATCTTATATCGTATCACTGCTGTAAAAGCAGACGGGTCTACAGAAACTTCTGCTGTGGAGCAGGTTCTCATTGCACAACGTTGATAGAGGTGCGGAATATCCATTCCGCATCCTTCTATTCATTTTAAATCTGATTCTATGAAGACATTTTTACCCTTTTTACTCATACTTTCCCTGTCTGCCACCGCGCAAATCACCACGCCGGTTTTAAAGGCCAATTTTGGAGTGGATGGAGAATTAAGAGCTAATATTTTTAATAACGGCGGGCCTTTTAACCAGTCTGGCAATGACGACTGGTTTAGTAATGCAAGTGGGGTTGGTCAGTTTGTGATAGATACTACCGGTGCCGCAGCCATTGTTGCCGGATACCTTTCCGACGTTTCGCCTTACCGCAAGCGCATGGCCAGTTTTTACCGTCCTATGAGGGTTCCCCAGTATACCGTTATTAATAACAGGCTTTGGCTGGACGCTTTATTTGTGCGGGATTATCACGCCACAGATACCACTGTTTTTGTGAACGGTTCCAATAAAAACGGTGATTCGCCGGGAAACTGGACCGGTGGTATCCAGGGTGTGCCTGATAAGAATGATATCCTTGATATGATGATGCACGTAAGGAGGGCTGGTCCTAATACTACGGACTCTCTGTGGATGTTTGGGGGTATATCCCTGGATAATACAACCGGTCAGCGTTATTTCGATTTTGAAATGTACCAGACCGATATTAACTACGACAGGGCATCGGGTAAATGGTATGGATTTGGGCCTGATGCCGGCCATACCAGCTGGCAGTTTGATGCTGCAGGGAATATAATAAGGCCTGGCGATATTATTTTTTCGGCCGAATATCAAAACTCTACCTTATCCAACATTGAAGCCCGCATTTGGGTTAACAAAAACGCATTAGCCATAACGCCGGCCAGTTTTAGTTGGTCCGGCCAGTTTGATGGCGCCGCTAGCGGAGCTCAATACGGTTATGCCAGTATTTTGCCGAATACAAACGGACCTTTTTACACGGGCCTGGGAAGTGCAGCCAGTACATGGGCAGGACCTTTCCAGGTTGTTTTAGCTAATAACACTGTAACCGCCACTTATACAAAAGACCAGTACATGGAGTTTTCCGTGAACTTAACTAAAATCGGACTAGACCCTGTAACGACTTTTGGAACGGATGTTTGCGGTACGCCATTTAACCGGTTGGTTGTAAAAACAAGGTCGTCTGCCTCTTTTACTTCAGAATTAAAAGATTTTGTGGCCCCAACTGACCTGTTTTTAGCACCACGGGTGGATGCCATGGCTGATGTGCCCATGTATTGTGGTACCATCGGCGTTAGTAATCTGCAGGTAACAAATCCATCTACAGCATCCATCTATACCTGGACAACACCCGATGGCAGTATTGTAGGCTCTACCACAGGGCCCAACATAACGGTAGATGCGCCGGGCACCTATATAGTAAAGCAACAATTAGCCGCCGGGTGTAATCCTTATGCCTACGATACGCTGGCTATTGTTTACGATGCCGGCTGTGTGCCAATGGCTGAAAAATCAGTGACCCTGAGCGGTAATGTAAAATATAACACAGCCTTTATCAACTGGATCACCAAAGCCAATGCAGAAACGGAATACTTTGAGATTCAGCGCAGCGAGAACGGAAGGGATTTCCAGGCGGTGGGCCAGGTCGTGGCCGTGCCGCTCAATGCAGAACAGAAATACGCATTTGAAAATAATTTGTCGGGGTTGCACAGCGGAACGGTATATTATAGACTGAGAATAAAAATGAAGTCCGGAGCTGTTGTGTATTCGGGTATATTAAGGCTTAGCTTAAACCAGGATCAGAAAGATATTAGTATCTATCCCAACCCTGTGAATGATGTGCTGCAAATATCGGTTCCTTCCGCAAAAAGACAGGAAGCCAATGTTTCTGTCTTTGACATCTCAGGGGCATTATTAAAAACCACCCGGTTTAACCTGCAGAGCGGCATCAATGTTTTACAGCTGGATGCTACCCCGTGGAAAGCCGGAACCTACATGGTCAATATTGTAACAGGCAGTGAAAATGTATGGAAGAAATTTGTAGTGAACAGTACAGCTTATAATAAATAAAGTACATAGATGTTTTATTAGGTATTTATTTCTATTTATCTTTACAATAATGTATGCAACGCTTCGGTAAAACGGGGCGTTGCTATTTTTTTCTTATGTTCTAAACCATTTATTATGAGCGGAATTCAATATGTGACCAAAGAGACCCTTGAACAAATGAAGGCTGAATTGCAACATTTAAAAGGAGTGGAGCGGCCGGCAGCTTCCAGGGCTATCGCCGAGGCAAGAGAAAAAGGGGATTTGAAAGAAAATGCAGAATACGATGCGGCTAAAGAGGCGCAGGGATTGCTGGAAGCGAAAATCGCCGCCCTGGAAGGACAGGTGGCCACCGCCCGTATTGTGGATGAATCAACCATTGATACCAGCAAGGTTTCGGTTTTAACCAAGGTAAAAGTGACCAACCTCAATACAAAAAAGCAGGTGACCTACCAGATCGTCAGCGAAAAAGAAGCCGACCTGAAAGCCGGGAAGATCTCCTATACTTCGCCCATTGGCAAAGGCCTTTTGGGCAAACAGATTGGTGATGTGGCCGAAGTGACGGCGCCGGCAGGCCTTATAAAATTTAAAGTGGAAGACATTAGTATTTAAACGAATTCATTTGGAAATTTGAAAAGGTGCCAAGTGACAGGAGTTTCCAATCAACAATTTCCCATTTATCCCATTTTCAGATTATCAAATTACCATGACCCTCTTTTCCAAAATCATAGCAGGTGAAATACCGGGGTATAAAATTGCAGAGAATGAAAAATTCTTTGCCTTTCTGGATGTTTTTCCTTTAAGGGAAGGCCATGTGCTGGTAGTGCCAAAGCTGGAGGTAGATAATTTATTTGACCTGCCTGAGAATTATCTTTCCGAAATGCTGGTTTTTGCAAGGCCTATAGCAAAAGCTATTGAAAAGTCTTTTAAATGCGATCGTTGCGGCATTAGCGTGATTGGACTGGAAGTGCCGCATGCCCACATGCATTTAATTCCCATTAATTCGTCTAACGATTTAAACTTTACACAGCCCAAACCCAAAGCTGCTGAAGAAGACCTGAAAAGAGTGCAGCAAAAAATTTTGGAAGCCTTGCCATAAAATTGTTAGAATGAAATAGGTGAACAGGCCTGCGGTTTTACAACTGCAGGCTTTTTTTATGGAAGTGCAGTGGCTAGCAAAACTGCCGCTCCTGTTTATACAATTCTTTTGGGGTTTTCTTTTGCAAAGCTTTCCCAGCTTGCTTTTTTTGTTTTCTTAACGGTGTGGGTCGATTTTGGAACCGGCACCTTGCTTCCAAAATGATGACAGATGGCTACGGCCAGTGCATCGGTAGCGTCGAAATATTTGGGTTTCTTGGGCAACAGCGTGAGCCGCTGCAGCATTTGCCACACCTGTTCTTTGTCGGCATTGCCATTGCCGGTGATGGACTGCTTAATTTTCCGGGGCGAGTATTCGGTCACCGGGATGTTTTTGTCCATGGCAGCTGCAATGGCCACCCCCTGGGCCCGGCCCAACTTTAGCATACTTTGCACGTTCTTTCCAAAAAACGGCGCTTCAATGGCACATTCGTCGGGAGAGAATTTTTCAATCAGTTCGGTAATACGGCGATGGATCTTTTGCAGCCGCTTGTAATGATCGAGGGTAGAAACCAATTTCAATACATCAATTTCTTTTACAGTAAATGTATTGTTGCGGACTTCTATTACACTGTAACCCATGACAAGGGTTCCCGGATCTATTCCCAATATTATTACAGGCTTTTGCAAGGAGGTGGTTATTTTTACTGCGATGCAGGTGAACAAAAATATTAAAATCTTTATCAATTATTTTTTCGGCCCTTTGGTGTTTGCCTGGCTGGCTTTTTCCATTTACAAGAATATACAGCAGCAACCGCAGTTACAGGCTTCATGGAGGCAAATTCAAGACTCTTTCCAGTCGGTGAAGATCGGTTATCTTTTGGTGGCCGTACTTCTCCTTTTTGTGAACTGGGGCCTTGAGGCGTGGAAGTGGAAACTTTCCGTTGCCGGTATTCAATCTATCAGCTTTATACAGGCTTTTAAAGCCGTATTATCGGGTGTTACGTTTTCTGTTTCCATGCCGAACCGAATTGGCGAATACCTGGGAAGAGTGTTATACCTGCCGGAAGGATCAAGGTTAAAAACGATCTCCGTTACACTGGTGGGAAGCTTTGCACAACTGCTTACCACTTTGCTTGCCGGTGCAGTGGGGTTACTAATTTTAAAACCAAGTTTGATTACCCTCAGTAACCAGGTGAACCTTTGGTATCCGTTTATCTTATATGGTTTAGCGGGCCTGATTACTGTGCTGACCCTGATCTATTTTAATGTGGCCGGAACAGTTTCCCTCTTCAGGCGGTGGATCAGCCACAGGAAATATCTCTACCTGGTAGAATCGTTGGATGATTTTGATACAAGGCTTTTGCTGCAGGTATTGCTTCTTTCTTTTTTGCGCTATTTTGTATTTGTAGTGCAGTACATCCTCATCTTTTATTTGTTTGAAGTAAATGTGAATGCTGCCGTTATAGCCTGTGTGATGAGTGTGATCTTTCTTGCGATGGCTGTTGTGCCTTCTATTACGCTGGTTGAAGTAGGCATCAGAGGAGAGATCAGCCTGATGCTGATGGGGATGTTTTCAGCCAACAGCCTGGGTATCGGGTTAACTTCTGTTACCGTTTGGTTTATGAACCTGGTGATTCCTGCGATCCTGGGCAGCCTGCTGCTGCTGAATATTAAAGTTTTTAAAAAGCGAACCCACGAAAAGAAGAGTACGCAAAGCATTCGCCAAGCGGTAAAACAATATTGATACCAGGCTCTTAAAGATACCATCCTGGGACGTGAAACGGCAGACGTGAGGCAGAAGCCCCCGCCCTTTCTCTTCTATCAACTATCATCTGCCATCCTGATAGCGGTTTGTATTAGCGCTGGTCAGCACTTAGCGCATCCAAGGAATCAAACTATTTGTTCCAATTTAAAACTGTTGCCTGTTCTGATGCCCCGTTCCGTTTGGTGCAGATCACAACATTCAACTTTCGGATCGTGTTCAAAAAATAAAATGTAGTTGTTCTGTACGGCTTCGTTTAGAAAGGATTTCTTTTCATTTAGAGTGGTCAGCGGGAACATATCGTAGGCCATTACATAAGGAATCGGTACATGTCCTGCAGAAGGCAAAAGATCGGCCATATACACAAGGGTTCTGTTCTTGTATTGTATCTGCGGCAGCATCATGGCTTCGGTGTGGCCGTTTACAAACCTTAGGGAAATGGTATCGCTAAAAAAAACGGAACTCAATTGCGTGTTGTTTTCCCGGGGAGGTGTTTCAATAAATTTTAATTGCCCGCTTTGCTGTATCGGTAAAATATTTTCTTTTAAAAAAGAAGCTTTTTCCCTGTCGTTGGGATGCACGGCCCAATCCCAGTGTTTCTCATTGCTCCAGTAAGTAGCGTTTTTAAATGCCGGTACGAATTTGTCTCCCTCTCTTACTATGGAACCGCCGCAATGATCAAAATGAAGATGGGTCAGGATGACATCAGTAATATCGTCTCTGTGAAATCCATATTTCGCTAATGATTTGTCCAGTGTCTCATCGCCGTGCAAATAATAATAACTGAAAAATTTTGCATCCTGCTTGTCTCCAATGCCGTTGTCAATTAATATTAAACGGTTGCCGTCTTCAATCAACAAACTGCGCATGGCCCAGTCGCACAAATTGTTTTCATCCGATGGGTTGATCTTGTTCCAGATGGTTTTGGGCACCACGCCAAACATAGCGCCGCCGTCCAGTTTAAAATACCCCGTGTTTATGGTGTAGAGATTCATCTTGCCAAAATTGGTTTTTTGATCCGGTTCACAAATAACAGTAAAATGCCACCAATTATAAAAAATATCATCAGCGCCACCACAGAGTTTCTCATGCCGCCTAAAAACTCGCCTACATAGCCAAATGTCAGTGTGCCCAATACCAGGCCGATCTTATCGCACACATCGTAAAAGCTAAAATAAGAGGCGGTGTCCTTGGTAGGTGGTAATAGTTTGGAATAGGTGGAACGGGACATGGATTGAATACCTCCCATAACCATTCCCACGCAAAAAGCAAGTGCATAAAACTGCATGGCCGTTTGCACAAAATAGGCAAACAGGCAAATGCCTATCCAAATGAGGATGATAACCCCCAGCGTAAAAAGGTTGTTTGTTTTTTTTGATAACCGGGCAAAGATCACCGCCCCTAAGATGGCCACCAGTTGAATGATCACGATGGTAACGATCAGTTGAGAAGACTCCATCTTTAATTCATCCGAAGCAAAATAGGGAGCTAAATACATTACGGTTTGCACCCCCATGTTATAAAAGAAAAAACTCACCAAAAACCGTTTGATGATAGGGTGATGTTTAAACTGGTTCCACACTTTTTTTAATTCATAAAACCCGTTTGTAAATATGCTGTGTTCGGGATGCTGTTGCGAGGGGGTGGAAGGCGGCAGCCTGCTAAACGTAATTTGGGCAAATCCCGCCCACCAAAGTCCCACGGCCAGGAACGATAGGCGCACCGGCCATGCAGCCCACCCTAAGTTTAAATTAGCATTCAGTATAATCGCGGTAAGGCAGAAAACCATCAGCAATACACTGCCGATATATCCTAACACAAACCCTTTGGCGCTGATCCGGTCCTGGTCGGCCTCTGCAGCGATATCGGGTAGGTAAGAATTATAAAAAACAATGCTTCCGGCAAACCCTATCGCTCCTAAAATGGCACAGAAAATTCCAAAGGTTATAGTTTCTGCTGTCATGAAAGTAAGACCTATACAGGCGGCTGCACCCAGGTAGCAAAAAAACTTCATGAAGGATTTTTTATTGCCTTTATAATCGGCAATAGAAGAAAGCACCGGGGAAATGAGCGCAATGATGAAAAACGAAAAAGAGATCATATAGGAAGCCAGTGCGGAGCGGTCAAACGACCTGCCTAACAATTGCACTTTTTCTGGGGCAATAGCGATGAAATAGGAAGGGTAGAGCGCCGATACGACCACTAAGGAATAGGCGCTGTTGGCCCAGTCGTACATAGCCCAGCCGTTGATCACTTTTTTAGATGCCGTTTGCATATTGGTTGAATTAAACCAGCTTCATTGAAGTGCCGGATAGGTAAAAATAAAAAGACATCACGAATGATGCCTTTTCAATATAGTAAGGTTAGTAATTACCTGTAAGATACGTTAACCCAGGTAACCTGTAAAAATTAAAACCAAAAGAATAATCCCTACAATAATGCGGTAAATGCCAAACACCCGAAATCCGTACCGTTTTAAATAATTGATGAAAAAGCGGATGGCCAGTATGGCAACAATGAAGGCTACCACATTGCCGATAATAAATGCATACAGGTTTTGCTGGTTTTCCATGATCAGTTCATATCCTTTTTTGGCTACGCCGTTGCCACTCCATTTTTTTAGGAATAAGGAATAAGCCGAGGCTGCAAACATGGTAGGCACGGCCAGGAAGAAAGAAAACTCTGCTGCAAAGTTCCTTGTCAGTTTCTGCTGCATACCACCAATGATGGAAGCGGCGCTGCGGCTTACACCCGGCACCATAGCCAGCACCTGCCACATCCCGATGAGAAAGGACTTTTTATATGTGAGCTTTTCATCCGCCTCAATCAGTTCGGCTTTGGTAACTTCTAATCCTAAGATATCGGAAGGTGGTTTGGTTGGTTGGTTGAACCATTTGTCAACAAACAATAAAACGATGCCTCCCAGCAGCAGGCTCACGGCAACCGTCAGTGGGCTTTCCAGCATGGCATCAATCGCATCGCCAAATAAAAAACCAAAAAGCAAGGCAGGGATCACACCCACAATAAGCTTGGCATAAAACTGCCAGCGGGTGACATCAAAGAATTTTTTCCAGTATAAAACCACCACTGCCAGTATAGCACCTAATTGTATGGCGACTTCAAATACCTTGGTAAAATCATTGTCTTCTATACCCAGCAGGGAACTGGTAATGATCATGTGCCCTGTGGAGGAAACCGGCAAAAATTCGGTAAGGCCTTCTACTATGGCAATGATAACAGCTTCGACAATACTCATCTGGGGAAATTAAAATGGGTGGCGCAAATGAATGGCACGAACTTTTGTACGATTCGTTGTGAGCCCTTCGTCTCATTCGTGTTCAAAATTCGCGAAGGATACTACCTGTTTTTGGGCTGGCGAAAAATGGCAATGATCTCAATTACAAAACCTGCCAGTATAACGATGGGGGCGATGGTGATACGCCTTGTGCCGTAAACTTCATGGGCATTAAAAACGTTAGGGTCATCGCTGCTGCCGCCGGCCATTAATAAAAAACCAAGGGCCAGCACGGCTGCGCCGATCAGCATCCAGGTATAATTGGCTTTATCAAATAAAGAACCGATTCCTGCGTTTTCTTTATTTACAGTGGTGGTCGTTCTTTTTTCTTTCATAAAACAAACTTAAGGAAGTTTATGATTTTGGTTTGTAGTTTATAGTTGGCGTAAACTATTTAAAAAGCTTTATCTATGGAAGCGGGTAGCTATTTTGTAAACCATTAGGGCAAACACGATAACTCCAAACCACGAACTATAAACTATAAACGCTTAATATAATTCATCCAGCTTCATGCGCAGGTATTTTAAAACGCTGCGGTACGTACTGAATAAGGTTATCGTGATCCCGATCAATATCAAAACCACAAAAAGTATGAGCATGGTGGAGGTGGAATGCACCACTTTGATCTCGGGCACCAAATTGCCCGCCACGGTGATCAGTATGTAGATCAGCGCAATGGCGATGACGGCACTGATGGCGCCGTTGATTATGGCTCTTATATTCAGTGGCCGGGCAATAAAACTGCGGGTGGCGCCTACCATTTGCATGGTCTTTATCAAAAACCGGTTGCTGAACATGGCCAGCCGGATGGTGTTGTCAATTAAAATAATCACCACAATAGCAAGGATGATGGCTACCACTAAAAGAATAAGGCTGATATTGCGCAGGTTTTTATTCAGGTTGGTTACCAGTTCTTTGGGATACTGAACATCGGTAACCAAAGCCGCCTGTGATTGTTCGATGCCCTTGCGGATATTTTCCAGGGTATCTACCTGCACATATTCTTTTTTAACGTTAAAGTAAATACTGTTGGGTAGTGGGTTGTAATCCAGGATCTTGTTCCAGTCTTCATTTCCGTCCGCCAGGTATTTTTCACGGGCTACTTCCTTGGTTACAAAACTGTAGTTTTTTACATAAGGCTGCGCACCAAAATATTGCATCAAAGCCAGGCTGTCTTTACCCGAAACATCTCCTCTGAGGTGCACTTTTACCTCCACGTTCTCCCTGAAATAGTCGCCCAGCTTAGCGGCATTAATGACCAGCCAGCCTACAATTCCCAATAAAAACAGTACCAGGGTTACGCCAATGATGGACATTACATAGGATGGTTTTCCACGTCGTGCAGCTGCTTTGCTTGATTGAGCCATGCGTTCGTTTTTTTGAAGTGAACAAAAATAAAGGATTGGTGCTTAGCATTGAGGTCAGGCTGTTGGTTTTGCAAAGATTAAACGGCCGAAACTGTTATTTTTGCGTTTCCCTAACGGTTGCCTGAAAAAAATATTGCCTATAATTGGTGGTGGACAGAGAGTTGGCAAAAGATTATGAAGGTTAAGAAGTGGGATAGGATGTAGTCAACAGCATTACTACTAGCACCTTTCGTGGTGTCACGCACTTGTACGTTCGGGTAATTCCATGGAGCTGTCAGCCGAAAGCCGAAAATCCTGTTTCCGTACAAGAGTGCGACGCAACGGAAGCAAAATAGTAGTAATGAGCCAGGATACATAAAAAAACTTAAAACGTTTAACGCAGAACTTACAACTTATAATGGAGTACAATTTCAGAGATATTGAACAAAAATGGCAGCAGAAGTGGATGGAAGAAGGAGTGTACAAAGTGCCGAACGAATCTGCAAAGCCCAAATATTATGTGCTGGATATGTTTCCCTATCCCAGTGGCGCCGGCTTGCATGTCGGGCATCCTTTGGGCTACATCGCGTCCGACATTTATGCGCGGTACAAAAGGCTGAAAGGTTTTAATGTGTTGCACCCCATGGGGTACGATGCGTTTGGTTTGCCTGCCGAGCAATATGCCATTGAGCACGGTGTGCACCCTGCTGTAAGTACTGAAAAAAATATTGCCACCTTCCGCAGCCAGCTGGATAAAATCGGTTTTTGTTTTGACTGGAGCCGGGAAGTAAAAACTTCCGATCCCAAATATTACAAATGGACACAGTGGATCTTTCTGCAATTGTTTAAAAGCTGGTACAATAAAACAAAGGATAAGGCGGAGCCGATTGAAACCCTTGTCAAACTCTTTGAAGCGGAAGGAAATGTCAATTACCCGATTCCGGATTCGGAGTTCCAGATACCTGAATATCCACAGGTAACCTTCACCGCTGAAGCCTGGAACAGTTTTTCCGAAAAAACAAAGCAAACCATTTTGATGGAATACCGCCTGGCTTATTGTGGTTATGGTGAGGTGAACTGGTGTGAGGCGTTGGGAACCGTACTGGCGAACGATGAAGTGGTTAACGGTGTGAGTGAACGGGGCGGCCATCCGGTGGTAAAAAAGAAATTGCGCCAGTGGTATTTGCGCATCACTGAATATGCCGACCGGTTATTAAAGGGGCTGGAAACGGTTGACTTCAGCGATGCCATGAAGGAAATGCAAAGCAACTGGATCGGGAAAAGCTCGGGTGCAGAAATTGATTTTTTAATTGACGGACACGACTATACGCTGCGGGTGTACACGACACGGCCCGACACTATTTTTGGTGTGGACTTTATGGTGGTGGCGCCGGAGCATGATCTTATTGAAAAGATCACCACAGGAGAACACAAACAAGCCGTTGAAGAATACATTGCGTATGTAAAAAGCCGTAGCGAACGGGAACGCATGGCCGAAAAGAAGATCAGCGGCGTATTTACCGGGGCCTATGCAGTGAATCCCTTTGATGACAGGAAAATCCCCATCTGGATCTCGGAATATGTGCTGGCCGGTTATGGCACCGGGGCCATTATGGCCGTGCCCAGTGGCGATGAAAGGGACCACAAGTTTGCCAGATATTTTAATTTGCCCATCACCAATATTTTGGGTGACGCCTACAATGGTGAAGAGGCCAACCCTACCAAAGATGCGGTGCTGACCAACAGTGGTTTTATAACCGGAATGGTCATGCGCCAGGCGATTGACGTAGTGATTAATAAGTTGGAAGAAATGGGTATCGGCAAGCGTAAAACCAATTATAAAATCCGCGATGCGGCCTTTAGTCGCCAGCGCTATTGGGGCGAACCTTTTCCTATAAGATGGATGGATGGAGTAGCGTATCCTTTGGAGGAAAGTGAGCTGCCGTTGGAACTTCCGTATGTGGAAAGTTATAAACCCGGTCCGGAAGGCGAAGGCCCGTTGGCTAATATTCCGGAGTGGACTTCCCTGCACCTGGAAACAAACACGATGCCCGGTTATGCCGGTTCTTCCTGGTATTTTTTGCGTTATATGGATCCGCACAATGATGCCACATTCTGTGATAAAAAATATAGTGATTACTGGAACCAGGTGGATCTGTATGTAGGCGGAACCGAACATGCCGTGGGGCACTTGCTCTACAGCCGGATGTGGACAAAGGCTTTGTATGATTTGGGTTTGATCAGTTTTGAAGAGCCGTATAAGAAATTGCTGAACCAGGGGATGATACAGGGCTCCTCAAGATTTGTGTATAGGGTAAGAGGAACCAATCAATATGTTTCTGCCGGGTTAAAGGATAATTATGATACCGATGATTTGCATGTAGATGTAAATATGGTGGATGGGGTGGAGCTGGATGTGGAAGCGTTCAAACAGTGGAAACCTGATTTTGCCGATGCAGAATTTATTTTGGAGGGCGGTAAATACATCTGTGGGGTGGAGGTGGAAAAGATGAGCAAGAGCAAGGTAAACACGGTGAATCCTGATCTTATTGTAGAACGGTACGGCGCCGATACCTTCCGCATGTACGAAATGTTCTTAGGGCCGGTGGAGATGAGCAAACCCTGGGACACCAAAGGCATTGAAGGTGTGCATCGTTTTCTCAAAAAGTTATGGCGTTTATTTTTTGATGAACAAAAGGGAAAGATCGTTACCGAAGAAAAAGCCACTCGGGAAGAGTTGAAAATACTGCACCGCACCATTAAAAAGATTGAAGAAGATACGGAACGTTTTTCTTACAACACGGCTGTGAGTGCTTTCATGGTTTGTGTCAATGAATTAACCGACCTGAAATGTCATAAGCGGGAAGTACTGGAGCCTTTGTTGATCTTACTGGCTTCCTATGCGCCGCATATCAGCGAAGAGTTGTGGCACCAGTTAGGCCATGACAGTACTGTTATTGATGCTGCCTTTCCCCCATTGGAATCGAACTATTTGGTAGAGACCGCGAAAGAATATCCTATTTCGGTGAATGGCAAACTGCGTACAACCCTTACGCTTGATCTGAATGCAACACAAGCACAAGTGGAAGAAATTGTATTGGCCAATCCTGTTATTCAAAAATGGATGGAAGGCAAAGCCGCTAAAAAGATTATTTATGTAAAAGGGAAGATGGTGAATGTGGTGGTATAAAAACCTTACCCCAGCCCTCTCCAAGCGGAGGAGGACCATTGCACAAGGTGAGCTTATTGACCATACAAAAAGCTCTCAACTTTCATGAAAGTTGAGAGCTTTTTACTTAAATGCGAATGATTAAAATGTGGTTTTGTGCGTTGGTGCTTCCTTTTTGCAAGAGAACACCAGGATGGCGCCGTTCTTCCTTATTTTTATACAATAATCATCCCGCTATGAGAAAAATAATCTCTCTTGTTCTTTCTTTCGCTGTGGTCGTGTGCCTGCAGGCGCAATCACTAAACATAATGACCTTCAACATCCGTTTAAATACTTCAGCCGACAGCCTGAATGCCTGGCCTTACAGAAAAGACAAAGCGGCTTCGCAGATCCTTTTTCACGAAGCTCACCTTGTTGGCGTGCAGGAAGCCCTGCACGACCAGATGATGGATCTTCAGCAAAGACTGGGCGGTTATAAATATGTAGGCGGCGGAAGAGACGATGGAAGACAAAAAGGAGAGTATTCTGCTCTATTTTATGACACCGCCCGTCTGCAGGTCTTGCAAACCCAAACCTTCTGGCTTTCCGAACAACCCACCGTGCCGGGCAGCAAGGGATGGGATGCCGCCATCACCCGTATTGTTACCTGGGCAAAGTTCAAAGACCGGAAAACAAAAAAGCAGTTCTATGCTTTTAACACGCATTTCGATCACATGGGAAAAGTGGCCCGAAGCCAAAGCGCCAAACTGTTGCTGCAAAAAATAAAAGAAATTGCCGGTAGCCGTCCTGTGGTGGTTACAGGCGATTTTAATTCGCAACCTTCAGACGAGCCCGTAGAAATACTGGTAGCTAAAGACAATCCGGACAGGCTGACGGATGCAAAAGGGATAAGCGCTGCGCCGCATTATGGTCCTACAGGGACCTTTAATGGCTTTAAGCAAAGGGAATCTACCAATGAGCCGATTGATTATATTTTTCTTAAGAACGGTGGCCGGGTTTTAAAACACGCCACTTTATCCGAGACCTGGGAAGGCCGTTTTTCTTCTGATCATTTTCCTGTTCTGGCTGTGATTGCTTTGTAAGCCAAGACATTTCCTGTTTTGGAAATATAGAAGGTCTATAACCGGAACAAAACTTGTGCTATGGTAAATAATTAAATGATTTGCTATGGCTCATCCAAACCTGGCCCTGATTGGCGCCCTGCGGCAGGCCGCCCGCAATTTAAGAAATAGCGTCCCGTATGCATGGGGGCATCATGGTTCCTGCAATTGCGGACAGGTGCTGCAGGTAATTACGCATTTAAGCAAAGAAGAGATCTTGCACTATGCTCATACCGGTATGGGTGAGTGGACCGAAATGGCACAAGAGTATTGTGGCCTTACACAGGTGCCGGCCTATTTAATGATCTCCAAACTGGAAGCCATTGGCTTAACGCCAACCGATATTCATTGCCTGGAATATTTGCAGGACCGTGAAATTTTGGAGCACCTGCCGGGTGGCTTTCAGTGGTTGAAAAAAAATGTGAGAGAAGATGTGATTCTTTACTTTGAAACCATGGCCGATGTGCTGCAGGAAAAATTATTGCAGCATATTGAATTGCCGGAGTTGGAACCCCATCTTGTTGAAACCTGCTGAAGATATCCTTTAAAGCGCCTGCTCAATGATTCCCGTTGACAGCTGACGGCTCATGGCTGAAAGCTTTTTTTAACCGTATCATGGCACTGCTGTTTTCTGTACTGGCCAGTTTGGCTTCGTAGCGTTTATCGCCTACAATGGCCACCATAAAAGACGTATTGGGAGGAATGGAACCTAAGTTCTCCGCCACCATGGTCAGCTCATTGCTTTCATGTAAATCATTCGCCGATAATTTAACCGTATAGGCCTTATCGGTTAAACGAATATGCGTAAAGAGCATTTGATTGTTCAAAAACAGGGAAATGGAATCTCCGTCTATTTCCGCATTATCATAAAAACGCAGCTCAACGGAATCCCCTTCCACGGGAATTTCTACAGCCACTACTTTTTCGCGGGAAGTGAATTTTTCCTCGATGGTTAAGGGCCTTATCCCAGGATTTATTGTTTTTGTTTCTGGCATGGGTATCACGGCCATGCCAGGTTTTGCAGGGGTTAATGGTTCTGGTTCTTCTGCCCGGATGACCTGTTTTTTTACAGGCCATTTTACTTGTGTAAAAGCAATTAAAAAAACGCTGTCAATAATATCAGGATCATTGGCACCTGTGGTGTAATTGTCCACTACAAAATCCCATTCGTCAGGAAAATAAGGTCCGCCTGTTTTGGTAAGGTTAACAGAACCTTTTTTTTCGCCAGGATTTTCTTTGGGAGAAGCCTTGCCTTCCAGGAACATTTCGTTACCCCCGGGGCAATTAAAATCCGCTACAGATAAAAGTGGTGTTGTTCCTGCATTGCCAAAGCCCTGGCTGCTTTTATCTTCTATTAACTGATCATCCCACCAGATCACACTATTGTCGTTTTGGTCAAAATATCCTTTAATGGTGTAGCGGCGGTAATTGCTGGCGGATTCGTAATAATAGGACGTGCCGGTAAGGCTGTCGCCGTTTTGAATGATCTTGACCTCGGCATTTTTTTTATTGATCCTTCCTTTCCATACGCCGGTGACCTGCTGGGCATGAATAGAGGTAATAAAATGGAAAATAACCGCCGTAATTACAATGCGCAGGATGTTGGTGTTGAATAGGAGCATCGGTGTAAATAACGGAAAAAGAAGTAAAATAATTGTGGGTAGAAATGCTCTTTTTGAACTGTTGTAAATTCCTTTAATCCCGGTTTGTACAAGGCAATTTTCCCCATGCAATAGTACGTGAGACTAACCGTAAAAGCCGGTGTGGAGATGAGATCGGTAGAATCGCCTTGTTGCAGTACAAGTGTGCCACCCGCCCTGGAGCCGGACACAGCGCAACAAATGCTCAATAGTAGCATAACAACTTATACCCGACTGCTATCGAGTTGGGAAAGACTCCAGCCAGGAAGTGGTCAAATATAAATAGCCGCCGGTGCCCCGGTGGAAGGATAAGACAGGAGAATGCCCAACCACGAAGTGGTTGAAGGTTTTCCCCGATCAAAAAGAACAAGGAACGTTCGACCCCTTCAGGGTCGTGGTGTTTTTTCGCATACGGTACCACCGGTTGCACCAGCAGGTATCCCTCAACTTGAAAGCAGGTAGGTATTAGCAACAAAAAGCCCCGAAAAAATCGGGGCTATCTTTATCCGTGAAATCCATATTTTATCCGCGAACTCCGTGATTAAAAATCTTTCTTCTTCACTTTGATCTCTTCCAGCATTTCTTTTACAGCTCTTTCCAGTTGCGGGTCTTTTCCGCTCAACACCGATTTGTAATCGTTGGCCACTTTAATATCCGGTTCCAGTTGCAGGTTCTCTGTTGGTCTTTTTTCTTTGCCAATAGTGGCTACCATGGGAATACCAAACACCAGTGTTGGGTCAATCTGTGTTTCCCACCAAACCGCGGTACCGGTGCCGGGCACAGGCATGCCAATGGTTTTGCCAATGCCTAAACTTTTATACGCATAGGGAAAAATAAAGGCATCGGAATAATTGCTTTCACTCATTAATACGGTGGAAGGTGCTGTCCATTTATTGAACGGTTCCACGGAATTGATCTGTGTTCCCTGCGGGGCCATGGCTAAATATTTTTTCCCGCTAAGAAAGGTTACCAGATCATCGTGCAGCCAGCCGCCGCCGTTAAAGCGGGTGTCCACGATCAGCGCTTCCCTGTTGCCGGCTTTGCCCAATACATCCTCATAGGTGCTGCGGTAGCTTTGATCATTCATTCCCTGTACGTGGACATAACCCACTTTGCCGCCCGATAGTTCTTCCACTTTTTTGCGGTTGTTCTTTACCCAACGGTCATACAGCAGTCCCTGTTCTTCACCTTGTGTTATGGGTTTGGTCGTTTCATCCCAGCGTTGTTTGGTAGCGGGATCATAAAGGCTTAACAAAATATTTTTACCGGCTTTACGGTTCAGCAAACGGGCCCAGTCAAGGCTGTTGCTTACGTCTTCGCCGTCAATCTTTTCAACAATGACGCCTTTTTTTATTTTGGTTTGGGCATTCACAAAAGGTCCGCCTTCCAGCACTTCCATTACTTTCAGTCCAATGCCTTCAAATGTTTCGTCGTACAGCATGCCAAGGCTGGCGGTAGCGTCGGTATTTTGTTGGGGAGGAGAATACCGTCCACCTGTATGCGAAGCGTTTAATTCACCCAAAAATTCACTTAACAACTCCTGGAAATCATAATTGTTGTTAATGTGGGGAAGAAACCTGGCGTATTGTGTATGGTATTGGTTCCAGTTGACGCCACCCAGGCTGGGGTCATAAAACTTTTTGGCGACCTGCCTCCAGGTGTGATCGAAAATATAGGACCGTTCTTCATTGGCCTTTAATACCATTTCGCCGTTAACCGTAACAGGGGCCACCTTTCCGCTTTCCACATCTACTTTCATAATTTTTCCATCACTCACCACAAAAAGATTTTTGCCGTCTTTGGAAAGGCTCATGCCGGCAGGTCCGCCATCCAGTTTGGCCATTAGCTTTGTTTCTTTGGTGCGGGGGTTGGTCATCCACAGGTCATAACCTTTTTCCATGCGGGCCATGAAAAACAGTTTCTCACCGTCATTACTGAGCATGTAATCTGAGATGTTTCCCGAGTTGATGGTTAACCGGAGTTTACGGTTATCCAGTCCTTCCAGCAAAGGCTCCCATGATTTCGAGGGAGGTGTGATTTTTAAACTGCTGTCTTTTTTTGCAGCGTCTTTATCTTTTTCTTCTTTTTCTTTCAGCAGGGCGAATTCATCCTTGTTCAGTTTGAATTTATCATAGGCTTCCTGGTCAAAGAACATGGCGTATACATCTACTTCCCTTGCGCCCTGATTGGCCAGAGGTTTTTTACCATCCCGGTCTGTTGTCCATAATAAAACCTTTCCGCCAAATGCCCATTTGGGTGAGCCGTCAAAGAAACCGCTCTGGGTGAGGTTCTTTCTTTCACCGGTGCCATCTGCTTTCATCAGTGCGACTTCGGCCGAAGGCCAGCGGCCTTCGGCTGAGTTAAAGGCCAGCCATTTACCATCGGGCGACCATGTGTAATTGAGGTCTCCATCGGCATAAGAAAAGTTTACGCCTTTAGGAACAATGGTCCGGCTTTTTTTAGTGGCCAGGTTGTAGGCTTTCAAAATATTTCTTTCTTCCAGGTAGGCGATCTCTTTTCCATCAGGAGAAACCACGGGTTGAAATTCATCGGCCTCTGTTGCAATAACCGGTTCTTCTTTAATAACGGTGGACGCATAAAAATAAGGCTCTTCCTTCCGGTCAATAGAAGCTTTATAAATATCCCAGCTGCTGCCACGTTCCGTAGCATAATACAGGGAGCGCCCATCAGGACTGAACTGAACGGTTCTTTCCTGCTGCGGTGTATTGGTAATGCGTTTGGTATAGCCACCTTCGACCGAGGTTACAAACACCTCGCCGCGAACGACAAAGGCTATTTCTTTTCCATTGGGAGAAAGAGCGGTTTGCGTGACATTTGAATTTACAGGGAGGATCTTTTCATCATTACCACGGGTATCGGTATTGATGGTGATCTTTACTTTTTGTTCTGTGCCACTTTCTTTCAGGGTATAGATCTCGCCATCGTAGGTAAAGCAAAGCGTACCATCATTGGCGCGGCTTAAAAAACGAACCGGGTGTTCTTTGAATTTGGAAAGTTGCGATACGGTGGCTTGTCCACCAATTACTGCTTTGTAAATATTTTGAGAGCCGTCTTTTTCGCTCAGGTAATAGAATGTATTATCATCGCTGCCCCAAACCGGATCGCGGTCCTCGCCTTCAAAGGAAGAAACCTGTAGATACTCGTCTTTCTTTGTATCATAGATCCAGATGTCTCTTGTAACCGAGGAAGTGTGATGCTTGCGGTAGGCGTCTTCATAACCCTTGCGGTCCTGGAAAATAATTTTATCGCCTTTGCTGTTGAAGCGGGCAAACTCGGCACCGGCAGAATTAAACAGCACAGAACGTCCGCCGGTCACCGGTACCTGGTAAAGCTTTTGGAACAGGCCCCGTTGCGGAAACCGTGCCGAGGTGTACACATCGTTACGGTTTGTGCCAAACAAAACAGTTTTGTTATCCCCTGAAAAATCATACGGATAATCATTGGCAGAATGATAGGTTAGGCGTTTGGCTTCGCCGCCGGTAGCGGGCATGATATACACATCAAAATTGCCGTAGCGGTCCGAAGCAAAAGCGATCCATTTGCCATCGTGGCTCCACACGGGCATATAATCGTATGCTTCATGTATGGTAAGCGGATAGGCCTCACCGCCCGAACTTGGAACCTTATACAGGTCGCCTTTGTAACTAAAAACTATGGTTTTGCCATCGGGAGAAATGGATGGATAGCGCATCCATAAGGGATTGTTTTGCGCAAAGCTGCTCATGGTGAAAAGCATGGCAGTAAAAGCAATCAGTCGTTTCCTCATATTCTTTTGGTTTAATTTTAAAGTGAAAACCTGTTAAAGTTATAATTGAGTCATCATGACAGCAAAGATTTTTGAAGAACGGTTGAAGCCATATAAAAGCTCTTTTTATCCTGTTGTGCCTTTTCAAAAAGGGGATAAACTTCTTTTGTCGGATTTTACCGGCAGGAACACAGAACTCACAGATGAAATTTTAAAGGATACTTCTTTATTTACCCGCTATATAAATTCAAGGCTTGAGGCTGTTGGAGCTGTATATGGCATTGGTGGCTATAATGAACACCGAACCATTTATAGCAGGAGCAAGGTGTTTGATGCAAATAAAGGAGAAGAGCCAAGGAGATTGCATTTGGGTATCGATATCTGGGGCAAGCCCCATACTAAAGTGATGGCTCCGCTGGATGGTATTGTACACAGTTTTGCTTTCAATAACGCCTTTGGTGATTATGGTGCTACTATTATTTTAAGTCATCAAATAGAAGGACTAACCTTTTACACCCTGTATGGGCATCTTAGTTTAAATTCTTTAAAAAATTTATCCGGAGGGCAAAATATAAAGGGAGGAGATGTGTTTGCTGAATTTGGAATCCCTTTCGAGAACGGGCAGTGGCCCCCGCATTTGCATTTTCAAATTATACTGGACATAGGTGACTGGAAAGGAGATTATCCCGGTGTGTGTAAATTCTCCGAAAGAGAAAAATATCTGGATAACTGCCCGGATCCGGATTTGATCCTGGGTATGATGAAATATGCCATAGCATAGCCCGAATCAGCCGGCACCAATTGATTTATTGATCAGCTGCCTGCATTTAAAATGATGGGTACCAATAAAAGGTCTAAATTTATAAGACCGTCGCTTTTGAAAGCCGTAGTCTTACTCCCCGGAACGCTTTCATTCTTCACCCAAAACCTATCATTATGTCAGTTAATCTGATCGAATCCATCAGGGATTTATTCAACAATGAGTTTGTAAACAGAGCTTCTTCTTCTCTTGGCGAAAGCCATGGAAATATTCAAAAAGCCCTGGGCGGGATTATTCCTGCCATACTTGGCGGCGCTTTAGTTAAAGCCAATTCAGGCGATGGCGGCAGTGTGTTAAACATGGCCAGAAACGCCATCAGCGGTGGCGGCGTTTCCAGTATGTTAACAGGTGAGCCCGGTTCTTTGTTATCCAGAGGAATGGATATGTTATCGGGCCTTTTTGGCAATAAAACTACTGCAGTGAGTAACGCCATTGCAAACTATGCCGGTATCAGAGAACCATCAGCCAGTTCTTTAATGGGCATGTCGGCCCCATTGGTGATGGGCAGGCTGGGCGAACATGCGCAGGAACAAAATATGAACGCTTCGGATTTTACTTCCTTCCTTATCAGTCAGAAGGAGCATATTCTTAGTGCTATGCCATCGGGCTTGAACCTGGGAAGCTTATTGGGTCTGGGAAGCCTGGCTTCCATGGGGACCAGGGCCGCCAGCATGGCAGGCGATGCGAGAGACAGGGCTACAAATGAATTAAGAAGAGAAAGGGTGACCGGCGACATGCAACATGCCAGTGATGAGAGGAGGAAACCCGGCGTTGGCTGGGTATTGCCCCTGGCGCTGCTTGTGCTGGCAGCACTGGCTGTATGGTATTTTGCAGGGCGGGGAAAGGAAAAAAACGAAATGGCTACTACTGCTACTACAACGGATCGTAATGCAGCCCGGAAAAGTACGCCGGTTGCTATAGATCACACCTCCAGTAATATGGCAAAAAGTGCCCGAACTTCCACTAAAGTACGACTGGCCAACGGCACAGAACTGGAGGCGTATGCCGGGGGAGTCGAAGAAAAGTTAGTGAATTGCCTGGATGATGCAGCCTGCAAGGCCGGAAAGGATAAATGGTTTGATTTTGATAATATTAATTTTGAAACAGGCAGTGCCAACCTTACGCCTGAAAGCCAGGCACAGGTAAAAAATATAGCTGCGGTTTTGAATGCCTATCCTAAGGCCAAGATTAAAATAGGAGGGTATACCGATAAAACAGGTAATGCCGCTTCCAACCAAAAGCTTAGCCAGCAAAGAGCCGATGCCGTGATGAATGCTATTAAAGCAGCCGGTGCCAAGCCAGGGCAATTGGCAGGGGCTGAAGGGTACGGATCTACCATGGCCAAAATACCAGCCAGCGCATCGGATGAAGAAAGAAGAGCAGACCGGAGGATTTCGGTGCAGTTGCGGGAAAAATAATGGAAAACAAAAAGTCAAAATTCAAAAGTCAAAAACAGTTTCTCATATTATAAGAGACCTTTTACTTTTTTACTTTTGAATTTTGACTTTTTAAAACGGCAGCCTGCCATCCGGGCTGCCCTTTTTTATTGCACGATCTTAAAATTAAACAACGGAGTTCCCAGGGAGCGGTAAACCAGCACCCAGAACGGAACAATCGCTTCTATGGCTCTTGCAGATGCAATTCCCCCCAGGTCAATAAGATGGTCAGCCTTCCAGTGAAAATGGTCTACCAAAAAATGTTTTACCTTGTTTTTGGCATCCATATCATTGCCGCAAATAAATAAATGATGGTCGCCCCTGTTTACTTCTCTTGCATCCACCATCAGTTTATAATTGACCGTGTTCAGCGTTTTTACGACATAAGAAGTAGGCAAGGCATTTTGAATTTCTTCTCCCAGTGAATTTGAATTGCCCAGGCCTTCCAGGATTTGCGGCGGCATTCCCTTAGTAAAATCAAGCGGGTTGGTAACATCTATTATAATTTTTCCTTCCAGGCTTTCCGGCTCTATGGTATCTATAGCATCCAGGGCATAAGCGCCGTTCAGGCACAAAAAAACGATCTCTCCAAAAGCGGCAGCATCATTAAAGTTCCCCTGGGTTGCATGATTGTTTGACCGCCGCACCCAGGCGGCGGCTTTTTCATTGTTCTCTGTGCGGCTGCCCATTCTTACATTGTATCCTTTTTCGGTTAAGGCAGAGGCAATGGCCTCGCCAACGGTTCCGGTTCCCAAAACGCCAATATTCATGTGCTGAATTTACTTAAAAGTACTTTAACCTTTAAGCATTTGTTAGGCCGAAAACTTTGCTAAAAGCCTTAGTTTTACAGCTATTTAAAATAAGTCACAAGCTCTTGGCTTCAGACATTTGCCTGGAACCAACAGCGGGTCACTTTTCTTATTATGGCAAATCCCAACTTAAATACACAAAACGAAGGTTTATCCGCTGCCGATAAAGAATTTGAAAATGGCATAAGGCCTAAAGAGATCAATGATTTTTCCGGGCAGGCCCAGGTCATTGAAAATCTCATCATTTTTATCAAGGCAGCCAAGATCCGGGGCGAGGCGCTGGATCATGTGTTGTTCCACGGCCCGCCGGGGCTGGGTAAAACCACTTTGTCAAGGATTGTAGCCAATGAATTGGGTGTAAACATTAAGGAAACGTCGGGGCCTGTAATAGAAAAGCCCGGCGATTTGGCCGGTTTGCTCACCAACCTGGAACCCAACGATGTTTTGTTCATTGATGAGATCCACCGCCTGAGTACCGTGGTGGAGGAATACCTCTATTCGGCCATGGAAGATTACAAGATTGATATAATGATTGACAGCGGGCCTAATGCCCGCAGCATTCAAATCAATCTCAATCCCTTTACACTGATTGGGGCCACGACAAGAAGCGGCTTATTAACGGCGCCCCTGCTTTCGCGTTTCGCCATTAAATCCAGGCTGGAATACTATACGGCAGAAACACTAAAGAAGATCATTCTTCGTGCGGCCGGTATTTTAAATGTAGCGATCACCACTGAAGCCGCTGCTGAAATTTCTCGGCGCAGCCGCGGCACCCCCCGTATTGCCAATGGTTTGCTAAGAAGGGTAAGAGATTTTGCACAGGTATTGAACGATGGACAAATAGACATCGGCATTACCCAGCATGCCCTTAAGGCATTGAATGTGGACGAACACGGGCTGGATGATATGGACAACCGTATTCTTTCTTCTATTATAGAAAAATTCAAGGGCGGCCCGGTTGGTATTACCACCATCGCTACATCGGTTGGCGAAGAAGCCGGCACATTGGAAGAAGTATATGAACCTTTCCTGATACAGGAAGGATTTATCAAACGAACGCCAAGAGGAAGAGAAGCCACTCCAAAAGCCTATGCGCATTTGGGAAAGACCCCGCCTACCTCTTACGGTCCTTCTCTTTTTAATGTCTGAGTTTCTTTCCCTACTTTGGCTTCATGAACAAACTGCTTACAAGAAACAGGCATTTGTATGGCCTGGTAATTTTTGTTTATGCCATGGTCGCCTGCACGGCTAAAAAAGATCCTTTGGTCAGGGTATGGATGTATAATGAGGAGCAAACCAAGGAACAGATCATAGAGAACGGATCAAAGTACGGCGCCGTTAAAGATCATGACCTGACCGCTGCCAATTTTATTGACCTGCAGCCCGACGGCACCTATTCCAGCTATCTTTCTTCTTTTGAAAACGGCAAATGGTATTTTAAAGACCATAACCTTATCCTGGTCAATCAGAAAAAACAAATTCATGAACTGATCGTAAATAAGGCGGATGGCAAAGAGTTGGTTTGCACCGATAAAATGAAAAGAGTGGTTTACCGCTTCAATGGATTTCCCAATAGTTTTTCTTCGGCCCTGCAAAATCCTTTTTCAGCCGAAAACAACCAATGGCGGGTAAAAGCCACGCACAAGGAATCGGATGCCGCACTTAGGGCCCGGATGAAAAATCATTTCAGCTTTTGGGAGAAATATTTTGCCTGGGGATTAAAAGATAAAATTGACTACCTCGACGTTCGCAGTACGCCCAGCCCTTTAAAAATGTATGGAAACGGCTTTGAATTGCAGTACTATGAATATCTTTTTCCCGAATGGAAGAATAATTTTTACGATACGGTGGATTGCAGGCTGGCGTATGAAAACCTCTACTACAAAATGTACGAGAAAAGCATTCAGTGGCCGGACACCAAAAACCGTTTTGAACGGTTTGTTTCTGCCTTTCAGCAATTGCAGGGATGGATGGATGAAAAGACCTCGCCTTATGTAGGGAAGAAGTAAAAAGTCAAAAATAAAAAGCACCCAAACAATCAATCTTGTCTGAGTGCTTAAAGTATTTCAAACTATGAGGGTCTGCCAGTAACACTCCTCCGGGCAGGACGTTTACTCCTGCACCACCAGCCTAAAGCCGTTACCGTGAATGTTCACGATCTCGATCTTGGGATCATCCTTTAGATACTTACGCAGCTTGGCTATATACACATCCATACTGCGGCCATTGAAATAGGTATCACTGCCCCAGATGCGTTTTAAAGCCTGCTCCCTTGGTAAAAGGTCATTCATGTGCTCGCATAACATCTTCAGCAATTCATTTTCCTTTGGCGAGAGGGTTTGCATTTTACCATCGTGTGAAAGCTCCCGCAATTTCGGGTTGAAGTGGTAGGAAGCAAGGTCGAATTCCTTGTTTTCTGCTTCACGGTTCAGCTCTTCGTTCCGTTTCAGGATCGCCTTTATTTTGTGCAGCAGTACTTCGCTGTCAAAAGGTTTGGTAATATAATCATCAGCGCCCAGCTTGTATCCCTGTATGATGTCTTCTTTCATGGTCTTAGCACTTAAAAAGAAAAGGGGCACATCAGGATTTATATCGCGGATCTCTTCTGCCAGGGTAAACCCGTCCATATTGGGCATCATCACATCCAGCAGGCAAAGGTCGAACTGTTCCCGCTGAAAAGCAGCCAACCCCAAACGGCCATCCCGTTCCAGGGTTACGTTATAATCATTTAACTCCAGGTAATTCTTCAGAACACTTCCCAAATTCGGATCGTCCTCGCATAATAAAATCTTAGCTTTTTTTCCTTCCATGACTAATGGGTTTTTAATTGAGAATAAAGTTAACGCATTTGCCCATACGCTGTTTTAACATTCATTGATGACAATTTATCAAAAATTCTTTCGGTGTCTTTTACCTTTGCGGCCCAATAATTTTATATGTTGATCACACCAGATAATAAATTGAAAAAACTCATCATCATAGGCGACCGTGTACTGATTCGTCCTACCCGCGCCAACGAACGTACCCAAACGGGCCTGTATCTGCCACCCGGCGTCCAGGAAAAAGAAAAGGTACAACAAGGATATATTATAAAAATCGGGCCCGGCTATGCCATTCCCATGCCACCGGAAGATGAGCCCTGGAAAGCCCATGAAGAAAAGGTGCGCTATGTACCGCTCCAGGCAAAGGAAGGCGACCTGGCCATCTTTCTTTTAAGCGGCGCCACCGAAATTATGTATGAAGGCGAAAAATATTTTATTGTACCGCAGAGTGCTATTTTGATGCTGGAAAGGGAGGAAGATTTATAGTGTTTTACGTTATAAGTTGAACGGTAGCGACGCAGCCCTTACGCCCTGTCGGGAAGGTGAAGCTGAGGCGCGGGTTTTTTTGGAAAAGGATCCAACCTACAACCCAAAACGTATGCCTTATAACTTTTAAGCACAGGCCTGGTTCGAGCTGCTCATTTGTATTTGAACCCGGGTCAACAGATCGTTGTAATCAAAGGGCTTTTGCATAAAGTCATCGGCGCCTACCCAGGTCATCAGTCCCAGGGTATTGTCGTAGCCGGACATCATAATAACACGGATGTTACTGGTTTCTTCATTACTCTTCAGTTTGTTGCAAAACTCCCTTCCATCCTCGTCCGAAATGAACACATCCATTAAAATAAGGGCCGGTTTATGTATTTTAATTTTCTGGGCAGCTTCTTCAATGCAGTAAGCTAACACGGTTTCATATCCTTGTCCTTTCAGAATGATCTGCACAATTTGCAGCAGGTCTTTGTTATCATCCAGTAAAAGGATTTTTTGATTGGTACACACGGTAACTGATTTGCCCTGTCTATTCAAATATCTTTCCAAAAATTAAGCCCGGCACTAACCAAGCTTAAATATTTGCAATTTGAGACAGGATCTCGGCTACTTTTTTAGTAAAGGCCAGATACTGATAGGGCTTGGTGATGTATTGAACATTGTAGGATTCAAAATACCTTTTGTCTAAAAGGTTGGAGGAAGTGGTAAACACAACCAGGGGAATGGTACTCAGGTCTTTATCGGCCTTTATCAGCTGGATGGCTTTTTTACCATCCATTTTAGGCATATTGATATCCATAATAATAAGGCGCGGAAGATGGCCGCTAGCTTTTGCCTCGTTCAAAAAGGCCATTGCCTCCTCTCCATCTTTTGCTTCCATAACATCAAAAGCCCTTTCATACGACCGGACGGCTTCCTGTATAAAAGCTAAATCATCCACATCATCATCAATGCAAAGAATCGTAGAATTAAATACCATCTCTACAAAACTAAGGAAAGGGGCTTCTCCTTCTTCTCGTATTAATACGAAACAATTTTGCGGAAAATACGAATCGATGAGGTTGAGATTTATTGCTTTACAGGTGGGCAGATTATTTAATAAATTAGGATTTAAACCAACTAACTTATCCACCCGAAACTTATTTTCTTTATTTTCAAACTATGGCAAACAAGGAACAATTTTTAAAAGCTGTCAGCAGCGGTTACACCTTCACAGGAGAGAAATTTAAAATTGGCCGCGCCATGCTGGATGGCGCAGTGATAGAAGGCGCCGACATTTTTTTGCCCCTGAAAACCATGAACCGCCATGGCCTGATAGCCGGGGCTACCGGTACGGGTAAAACCAAAACCCTGCAAGCCATCAGTGAAGGCCTTAGCGAAGCCAGCGTTCCTGTGCTGTTACTCGATATAAAAGGCGATTTGAGCGGTATTGCGGCACCGGGGACCGCTAATGATAAAATAACGGAAAGAGCAAAGCTCCTGGGAATTGACTACAAGCCCCAGGGTTACCCTGTAGAACTACTGACGTTAAGCGATAAGCCCAGTGTGCGGCTAAGGGCAACCGTAAGTGAGTTCGGGCCTGTTTTGCTTTCCAAAATACTAGGTTTGAATGACACGCAGGGTGGCATTATAGCCCTCATTTTTAAATACTGCGATGATAATAAACTCCCCTTGCTGGACCTGAAAGACTTCGTCAAGGTATTGCAGTATATAACCAATGAAGGCAAGCCGGAAATTGAAAAATCCTACGGGAAAATATCCACCACTTCCACCGGCACCATTTTACGCAAAGTGATTGAGCTGCAGCAGCAGGGCGCCGATGCTTTTTTTGGAGAAAAGAGTTTTGAAGTGGACGACCTGATGCGCATCAGCAGCGATGGCAGGGGAATCATCTCTATTTTGCGGGTGACCGAATTGCAGGACAGGCCCAAGCTGTTTTCCACTTTTATGTTGCAGTTGCTGGCCGAACTGTATGCTTCTTGTCCAGAAGAAGGGGATCTTGATAAACCCAAACTGGTTCTTTTTATTGACGAAGCTCATTTGATCTTTAACGATGCCTCGGAGGTGTTGTTGCAGGAGATTGAAAACATAGTAAAGCTGATACGTTCCAAGGGCATTGGCGTTTTCTTTTGTACCCAAAACCCCATGGATGTTCCCGCTTCCGTGCTTTCGCAACTGGGTTTGAAAGTGCAGCATGCACTCAGAGCTTTTACGGCGGCAGATCGAAAAACGATTAAGCAGGCAGCGCAGAATTACCCGGAAACGCAGTTTTATGATGTGGATGAATTGCTGACCCAGCTGGGAATAGGAGAGGCTTTTGTCACCATGCTCAATGAAAAAGGCATTCCTACACCCCTGGTGCAGGCCATGATCCGTCCGCCACAAAGCCGTATGGATGTGCTGACCGATGCCGAGGTGCAAAACCTGGTGATGACCTCCCAACTGGTGAGTAAATACAACCAGGCGGTGGATGCCGAAAGTGCCTATGAAATATTGAACGCTAAAATTGCTGTGGCCGAACAAAAATCAAAGGAAATAGAACAAATGCAACAGCAGGCAAAGACCGAAAAGGTCGCGCCGAAAGAAAAAAGTTTTCTGGATAATCCTATTGTGCGCAGTGCAGGCAGAACAGCCGCTACCATGATCACCAGGTCTTTGCTGGGTGTATTGGGGTTGGGTGGCAGCAGCAGGAGAAAAAGTTTGTTTTGATTTAGAAATAAGCTTCTTGTGCATTGATGGCAAAAAACATCCGGGGACGTGAAACAGCAAAGGCGAGACAAAAGCAGCCGCTTCTTTTCCTTCTCTCATCGATCAACTGCCATCTGTCCTCCTGAGCCGTTTGGTATAAAAGAGCTTTTCCACTCACCATTCACCACTCACAAATGCATTGGTGAGAGGGCTTCTGATCTGTTTCGTGGGTTATGAGCAGCAGCGTATTTGTTGGATACTAAAACTAATACGAGGTGTATAAAACACTGGTGGGCGCCGGTCTGCACGGTGTTTTTTGTTATTACCTTTACACCGCATTTCGTCGGTTCGCACTCTTCAAAGAAAAATAAGCAGCGGCTTTGTTATCTTTTGCTCCATTAATAATTCAGGCGTTTGTAAATGGTTTGATCCGGTCCTCAAAAACTTTCTAAAAATTATTTTTCTCCAGTCGTTCTACCCTCTCAATGCTTCACAAATAGATTCCGTATCCCGGTTGGTTTTAGTACCACTTGAAAATAAAAAGGTATAAGCGGCTATTATTTATTAACCATAAACCAAACAATCATGGAAAAAACAGTTATGCTTTTCGAAGATCCAAACATGGATGCTAAAGATTATGATGCCATTCTCAAAGAAATGGAAACAGCAGGTACTTTATACAATGAAAAAAGAATATCGCATGTTGCCTTTGAACGTAACGGTAAGTGGTGCGTTGTAGATGTTTGGGATTCACCGGAATCCGCTGCCGAATTCGCGCAAAAAGTCCTACAGCCAATTTTTGCAAAACTGGGTTTGAACCCGCCCCCGCCAACCGTATTGCCGGCGCATAATTACATGGGCACTCATGCAGAAGCAGCTATCTCAGCTTAACAAAACCCTTGCTGTCCGATTCAATCTTGCTTTCAGCCTGGAGGAACTCGATCACCTTCCAGGCTTTTTCTTTTTTGATGGTGGATAGTTTTTGCAACAAATCCTCAATAGTAAGTTCTGCGTGGGATAAATGCTCAAGAATAATGGAAGAGATCTTGTCAAATTCCTCTGCAGACAATGCAAGGCTTTTTTGTTTCAGACAATTATCGCAAACGCCGCAACCGGTCGCTTTTTCATCGCCAAAATAAAGGCTGATGAATTGACTGCGGCAGCCAGGCGTATGAACGTACTCGATCATCTTTTTGGCACGGGCTACAAATACATCCCGTCTTTTGTAATAAGGCATCAGGTTGAACGAAAGTTCTTCGGCCGCTACGCGGTTCTTTCTGAAAATGAGCTGCGGCTCATTGTTCTGGGGCACGTATTGAATGATGCCGAACGAAGCAATGGTTTTTAACTGCCGTTTAATTTCTGTCTCCCCTTTTTTCAACAGCCGTGCTATAAAATTCTCTGAAATAAAAGCAGGAAAATCGAAAATGCCTTCGTAGGTCCTCAATAGAGTAGTGAGCAAATTTTCATGTTGTGAATAGCTTTTCTGAAAATCGTATAAACCATTTTTTGAGGTGGTGAATACAAGCGTGGAAGGCGAAAAATTCCTTTCATTAAAGTCCAGCCAGCCATCGCTTTCCAAAGCTTTTAAAGAATAAAGTGCTTCCTGGCTGTTCCATTTAAAATGGCGGATGAATTCATCGAACCGGAAGGTGTAGGTTTGATCCTGCCCGGAGTAAATAGGTATTTGCAAATAATTGACCAAGGAATGATACACCGCTTTTATTTGTTCCAGCGTGGGAAAGCGCACCAAATGCAATTGCGCCAGTTCTTCTATGTCTCTTGCATCATGCAACAAAACTGCATAGGCTTTCTTGCCATCCCGTCCTGCCCGCCCGGCTTCCTGGTAATAGTTCTCCAGGCAATCCGGGGTGTCCAGGTGCACTACCGTTCGTACACCGGGTTTGTCAATGCCCATGCCAAAGGCGTTGGTGCAAACCATGATCCGCACCTTATTGTTGATCCAGTCCTGCTGCCGTTTGGTTCGTTCTTCGGTTTTTAATCCTGCATGGTAATTATTGGCAGAAAGTCCATGCACCTGCAAAAGATGGGCTATCTCACTGGTGCGCTTGCGGCTCTTGCAATAGACAATGGCCGTGCCGCCCACGTTTTTTAAAATTTGTACCAGTTTAGCTACTTTGGAATCTACTTTAAAAACACTGTACGAAAGGTTTTTCCGTTCGAAGGACTGGCGGAATACATTCCATACATTCTCTTTCTTTTTCTTGCTGATGGAAGATGCGGGAGGTAAGGCCAGTTTTTCACAAATGTCTTTTTGCACATCTTCTGTAGCCGATGCCGTCAGGGCTAGTACCGGAACGTCGGGCAGTTCTTTTCTTAATTCAGCAATGCGTAAATAGGAAGGCCTGAAATCATATCCCCATTGTGAAATGCAATGCGCTTCATCCACCGCAATGAAATTGACATCCAATGAAGGCAGGTATTCGTGGAACAGCGATGTCTCCAAACGTTCGGGAGAAATGTACAGGAACTTGAAATAACTGTGTGTGGCGTTTTGCAGGGTTTTGATCACATCCATTCTTTGCATGCCCGAATGAATGAGCAGGGCCGGGATGCTGCGCTTTTTTAAATTCTCCACCTGGTCTTTCATTAAAGCGATCAGCGGGGAAATAACAATGCAAATGCCATCGGTTGCCAGCGCCGGCACCTGGAAGCAAATGGATTTACCCCCGCCGGTTGGTAAAACGGCTAATGTGTCTTTCTGCGAAAGAACCGATTGGATGATCTCTTCCTGCAAGGGCCTGAAGCGATCAAATCCCCAGTACTGTTTTAATATTGCCTGCACCTCTGCCATCAACTGCAACAATACGCATCATTTGTCTTTTTTCAAGCCATCCAGTATCTGGTAAATGGTTGTGGAAAGTTGGTTAAGTTGCGAAGCCTGGCTTTCGGTGGTAAAACCTACTTCGGTTAAAACCGCTACGGACGTATTTATTACCACCAAAGCGTTTTGAACGGCTTTGATGGATTTGTTTTTTTTCTTTTTCTTTTTTAATAAAGCTCCCTGTGCAATGGTAAGATGTACGGTTACTGCGGCGGTTCGGATGTATTGAACAAGGTTTGTTTTTTCTTCGGAAGGCAGATCATGTGTGAGTTCATAGCAGGCAACTACCAGTTTTTTGGACAGGTTATACACTTCCAATGTTTTGTATGCTGGCAGGGCGGACATATGCGGATGGGCCTGGGTTCTCGGTGAAAATACTCAATAAAAAAATGAAGTAGACGTATTTTGAATGTCAGGCATGGATTCAGCGAAAAGCCCACTGGGAACCGCAGAGAAAGAACAGGAAATCCAAAGAGAGGTTTTAAAGCAGCGAAGAGATTCCATATCTCCAAGGATACGGAACTCCGCGGCTCTCTCTGTCTCTCTCTGGGTAAATCTCCATGGCCCTCTGTGGGCTAAAAAACAGGATAAGAATTTCTGCAGTTGAAGCGTGCGACGCCACCAAAGCATTATGGTAGCACAAAAGCCGGTAACAAAAAGAAAAACAAAATGGGCTTACTCCACTTTTTTTACAAACAACCGTACCGAATTAACCGCCAGCACCACATCACTCAGCGCCATGATCAGGGCCCCATAGGTGGGTCCATAGTGGCCCAGCAATCCAACGGCGGCCACGGGGATGGCTACGATATTGTAAGCAAAGGCCCAGAACAAATTTTGTTTGATGGTGAGGTAGGTATGTTTTCCCAATCCCAAGGCGGTGGGCAATTTTTGCAGGCCGCTGTTCATTAAAACCACGCCGGCGCTTTGCATGGCCAGCTGCGAAGCTTCGCTCATGGAAATGCCGATAGTAGCTTTGGCCAGTGCCGGCGCATCGTTAATGCCATCGCCTACCATAACGGTGGGAGCCGCTTTGGACAACTCTTCTATCTTTTGCAATTTTTGTTCAGGCGTTTGTTCTGCAATAACCTCTTCAATGCCTAAGGTGTCGGCGAGTTGTTTTGTTTTTGGGTAGCGGTCGCCGCTCAATAAAATGGTTTTAATACCTTTTTTGTGCAGGTAGTGAACCACCTCTTTGGCCTCGGGTCTTAATTCATCCTGCAGGTCAATCCAGCCAAGCAGTTCATTATTCCGGATGACGTATATATTATGGTTGTCTTCCTTGGTTACATGTTCTGCCAGTTTGTACGAGCCTAAACTATATTGGTTTCCTTCCTTGTCTTCCGCCACCATGCCTTTCCCTTTTACTTCTTTAATGGTTTTCCAGCGGATTTCATCTTTTGTTTTCCATGCACCCACAATGCTTTTGGCCAGTGGATGATGGGAATATTTTTCCAGCGAATACACTATGCGTTTAAACTCCTCTTCCCTGCTCATCTGAAATTGAAAATCTGCAATCTCAAATTTTCCTGTCGTTAGCGTGCCGGTTTTATCAAACACTACCTGGGTAATGTCTTTGAAAAGCTCCAGGCTTTTGGCATTGCGGAATAAAATACCGTTTCTGGCCCCACGGCCCAATCCTACGGCAATGGCAGCCGGTGTGGCCAGTCCCATGGCACAGGGACAGGCAATGACCAGTACTGCAATGCTTCGTAAAAGAGAGGGGGTGAATTCTTTTAAAACAATCCAGTTGACAGCCAGCGTAACGAGTGCAATGACTAGAACCACCGGAACAAAAATGGCACTGATCCTGTCTGCCATTTGCTGCATGGGTGGTTTTTCTCCCTGTGCTTTTTTTACCAGGTTTAAAATGTTGGATAAAATCGTGTCGTTTCCGGCGGCCGTTACCTGTGCTTTTAACGTTCCTTCTTCCACAATGCTTCCGCCAATGACCTGGTCTTTTTGTTTTTTGTGAACAGGGATGCTTTCACCGGTGATGATGGATTCATTGACATGGGCCTCACCCCATAAAATTTTACAATCCGCCGGTACCTGTTCTCCGGTTCTGATCAACACCAGGTCGCCCACCTTCAACTGTGTATTCTCCAACGGTAAGATCACTTCCTTATGATCGCCGTCAAAAGCAATCATATGGGCCATTACCTTCTGTGACTTTACCAGCGCTTTTAACGAACGCTGTGTAGATTGTACCGAAGCATCCTCGAGGTAGTTGCCCAAAAAGACAAGCGTTATAATGGTGGCGGCCGTTTCATAAAATAAAAAAGCATCACCTAAATGGAAAAGCGTACCAGTTAAACTATATATAAATGCCGATGCAGAACCAATGGTGATCAGCACATTCATGTTAGGAATTCCGTTTCGTAAGCTTTTAACCGCTGAGCGTCCAAAATACAGCATGCCAACTATAAAGACCGGAAGGGTCAGCACCAGTTGCAGCCAGGGGTTCATTAAAAAAGGAATGTGCACAACAGGAATCATGTGCAGCATTAACACGAAAGTAAAAGGAAGACAGAACCAAAAGCGCTGGAGATTGGTTGATAAAAAAGGTTTTTTGGTTTGCCGGGCAAGGGTGTCGCCGGCATCCACTTTATAACCCAGTGCTTCAATGCCTTTTGCCAGCTGGTTTTGAGTTTTTATTTCGTTCAGCTCGAAGGAAACATCGCCATCTATGGGATTGACAACAACGCTTTTGGCGCCTTGCTGCTGCAGGTATTTATTGACGGTAAGTGCACAATTGGCACAGGTCATTCCCTCTACTTTCCATTGAATTTTTTCCATTCCTGTCGCTTAGTTTTATTCTGCTGCAAAGGTAGTCCAGCTATGAAGGGAAGGATAAATGCTACAACACTATCTTTTCAACTTCGTTGCAATCCATTGTTAAATTTCAGTGGTTTACAGATTGTGTTTGGCGCTGTACGCTGGTTGCTTAAAGTATATAAGCATTTTATTTTATGCAGCACCTGCAGAAAATTTATCATCCGTAACATGTAGGTTTGCGCCATGATGTTTCATTTTTCATTAAGGGAAATAAACGAATTTGCCTCTCAGTTCTGGAGTTATGTGAGAGAAGCAAAGGTCTTTGCTTTTCATGGCGAAATGGGCGCCGGTAAAACCACCATCATAGAAGCCCTATGCAAATCAAAAGGTGTAAAGGATGTTATGGGAAGTCCCACCTTTTCCATTATTAATGAATATGCGTATTGCGAAAAAGATAATGAACACACCATTTACCACATAGATCTGTACCGGCTGAAAGACGAACAGGAAATTATACAGGCCGGTGTGGAAGATTGCATTTACAGCCATGCCATTTGTTTTGTAGAATGGCCTGAAAAAGCGCCTCATTTGTTTGATGAATATACGGTTCATGTTTTTATAGAGGTGATAAACGAAGCCGAACGTAAGGTAAAAATTGAACGGCCTTCGCTTAGTATGAAAGAACAATCGTAATTTGTCCATCCAAATTAGAGATAGAGCCCTGCTATGTCCCAACAAAAACCATTTGTAAGTACTTCCTTCAGCTACGAAACATTAGAAGAAACCCTGGATATAAAACCAAAAGGAGCCCGGTTGCATATTGGTATTCCCAAAGAAACAGCTTTCCAGGAAAACCGGATTGCTTTAACGCCGGATGCAGTAAGTGTTTTGATCAGCAATGGACATCACGTTACTATTGAACACAATGCCGGTGAAGCCGCCCATTTTGCCGACAAGGACTACAGCGAGGCAGGTGCAAAAATCGCATACAACCGCGAGGAGGTTTACAAGGCGCCTATTCTTGTAAAAAGTGCTCCGGTCATTGACGAAGACCTTCCTTTATTGCAATACAATCAAATGATCATTTCTCCTATTCATTTAACGGCGCTGAAGGCGGAGCTTTTGCAAAAAATGATGGAGAAAAGAATCACCGCCATTTCGTTTGAGAATTTAAAGGACGACAGCGGCAGCTATCCTATTGTAAGAAGCATGAGTGAGATTGCCGGCAGTGCGGTAATGCTGATCGCCGGGCAATACCTGGGTTCGGCCAATCACGGCAAGGGTGTTTTGCTGGGAGGCATTTCCGGCATCGCACCCACAAAGGTGATCATCATTGGCGCCGGTATTGTTGGTGAAAATGCGGCAAGAGCTGCCATGGCCTTAGGCGCTTCGGTGAAGGTTTTTGATAACAGCATTTATCGCTTAAAGCGGTTGCAAAATAACATCGGGCACCGCCTGTGGACTTCTGTGATAGAACCCCGCATGCTGGCCAAGCAACTCAAAACCTGTGAAGTGGCCGTTGGTGCTTTGTCTTCTCAAACCGGAAGAACACCCATCGTAGTAACGGAAGAAATGGTAAGCAGCATGCGTACCGGCAGCGTTATCATTGATGTTAGTATTGACCGGGGCGGTTGTTTCGAAACCTCGGAAATTACCAGTCATGAAAGCCCGGTGTATTTAAAATACGGCGTAATTCATTACTGTGTGCCCAATATTCCATCCGGCTTTGCCCGTACCGCTTCGCAGGCCATCAGCAATGTATTGATGCCATTGCTTTTGGAAGCAGGGGAGGACGGCGGCTTTGAACATATGGTATGGCATCAGATCCATCTGCGTAGCGGCATTTACATGTTTAAAGGGGCGCTTACCAATTTTTACCTGAGCGAACGGTTCAATTTAAAATATACCGACCTCAACCTTCTTATAGCCAGCCAGCGATAAGCTCTCTCTATCTTTCTGGTGGTTTGTTAGGACTTCTAAAATTTTACTGCTGAGCCTTCCCGTCCCGGGTTTGCCTTCCCGGGTTAAAACATTTTGCATTTATTATTAAACAAATGTTTGATTAAATTAAACAATCGTTTAAATTTGTGCCCTTTTTCCAGTGATGGCGTTTACCAAAAAGCAAATACACATTATCAGGATTGCCGAGAAACTGTTTGCAGAAAAAGGTTTTAACGGCACTTCGGTACGAGATATAGCGGAGGCCGCGGGGGTGAATATTGCCATGATCTCCTACTATTTCGGCTCGAAGGAAAAACTAATGCAGGCTTTGTTTGAAGAACGCACCAGTGGACTTATTGGCCGGGTGGAAACTTTATTAAAGGTGGAGTCCTTAACGCCTTTTCAAAAAGTGGAACTGCTGATTGATGATTATATCGAAAGACTGGTAGAAAAGCAACAGTTCTATAAAATAATGCTGCATGAGCAGATGCTTGAAAATAATCCGGTCATCTCGACGCTGCTGAGTGACCAAAAACAGCGTAATGCCGGTATCATTGAAAAATTAATAAAGGAAGGACAGGAGAAGGGTGCTTTCAAAAAGGGCATTGATGTTGTGTTTTTGATGAATACCATGGTCGGCATTGGACAACAAACCTTTATCAACCAGAATTTGTACAAATCCTATAACAACCTGGAAGCTTTAAGTAAGGAGGCGTTTTACGACTTATTGAAAAAGAAATTATCCACCCATATTAAAGTTGTGTTTAAATCAATATTAAGTTATGAAGCGTAGAAGAGCGGAAAGAGTATTCGTTACGTTTTTAAGTGTTCTTTTTTTTGCGCCAAAGGGGTACTCGCAGGAAAAAATACTAACCCTGCAGGAAGCCATATCCCTCAGTATTCAGAACAGCAAGCAGTTAAAGGGAAGCCAGGCAAGAATTGAGGAAGCTACAGCTGTTTTGAAGGAAGCCGTACAACAGCGGTTGCCTGAAGCAAAGGTGTCAGGTTCTTATTTACGCCTGAATAACCCCAATGTTGATCTGAAAGTAAAAAGCAATAATGGTGGCAATGGCGGAACCAATGGCAATGAAAGTCCTAAACCTTCACAGGCTATGTACGGTATGGCTAATGTGTCCATGCCTCTTTTCTCGGGCTTCCGCATTAAATATGGAATTGAATCGGCAAAATACCTGGAGCAGGCCACAAAGCTGGATGCTGAGAACGACAGGGAAGAGGTCATCTTCAATACCATTGATGCCTACAATAACCTGTACAAGTCTAAGGCGGCAGTGGACCTGGTGAACGAAAACCTGCGATCGGCCCGTGAAAGGGCAACCGAGTTCTCTAACCTGGAGAAAAATGGTTTGCTGCCCCGCAATGATCTGTTGAAGGCGCAACTTCAGGTCTCCAATACGGAGCTGGCCCTGCTGGATGCAGAGAACAACTGGAAACTGGCCAATATCAATATGGACCTGATGCTGGGTTTAGCTGAAACCACGGAATTGAAGATTGACACAACCAGTTTGAAAACTTCGGCAAGCCTGAAAGGCCTGGACGACTATGTTCAGTCAGGATTGCAAAACCGTAAAGATCTTTCTGCGCTCGCCTATCGTAAAAAAGCGGCGAGTACGGCCATAAAAGCAACCGAGGCGGAAAAATATCCCGGCCTGGCGGTAACCGGAGGCTATGTGGCGCTGCATGTTCCTCAGGTGTTAACCGTCACCAATGCCGTAAACATTGGCATCGGTGTACAATACAGTCTTTCTTCCCTGTGGAAGAATAAGGCCAAAGTGGAGCAGGCCGCAGCAAGGGAAAGGCAGGTGGCCGCCCGTCAGGAGCTACTTGCAGATGCCATTCGCCTGCAGATCAACCAGGCCTACCAAAACTATTTGTCAAGCCAAAAGAAGATCGAGGTTTTTGAAAAAGCAGTAGAGCAGGCGGCGGAAAACTACCGCATCATAAAAAACAAATACGCCAACAGCCTGGCCACCACCACCGAACTGCTGGATGCCGATGTGGCACAATTGCAGGCAAGGATGAGTTATGCCTTTGCCCAGTCTGACGCAATAGTGGCCTACGATAAATTATTACAGTCGGCAGGCCTGTTAACGCAAACGGAAAGCAAATAAATCAACCAACAATACAAAGACGTTATGGAAGCACGAGTTGAAACGAAAAGATCTCACAAAAAAACAGGGGAACCAAAGAAAAAAAACAGGGTTTTTCTGATCATACTACTGGCATTGATAGTAGCCGGCGGATGGTTTGGATTTTCCAAATACATTCATTCCCTGCATCACGAAGAAACCGATAATGCACATGTGGAGGCCAATATCAGCCCGGTAATACCACGGGTTTCGGGCTATGTGGCCCATGTACTGGTAAAAGATAATCAGCAGGTTAAAAAAGGTGATACGCTGGTGGTGCTGGATGACAGGGACCTGAAAATCAAACTGGACCAGGCAGAAGCGGCCCTGTTAACGGCGCAAAGCAACCTGGGTGCGGCGAAAGCCTCTACCCATGCAGCCACTGCAAATATTGCCACGGCAAGAGCTTCGGTTTCTACCATTGATGCGCAAATTGAAACGGCCAGGGTGAATGTATGGCGTGCCACGCAGGATTATGAACGGTATGCAAACCTGGTTAAGGATCATTCTATTACCCAGCAGCAATACGAGCAAGCCCTGGCTGCAAAGCAAACCGCTGAACGGCAATTACAGGTGTTGCAGCAGCAAAAAGCGCAGGCGGCGCAGCAAACAGCCGCAGTAGCTACCCAAAGCACCGCTACCTCCTCACAAATACGTGTGGCCGGGTCCGTTATCAAGCAACGCGAGGTGGATGTGGAAGATGCAAAGCTGCATTTGTCGTATGCCGTCATCACGGCGCCTGCCGACGGATTGGTTTCAAAAGTGGGCGTGCAGCCCGGGCAGTTTGTACAGGCCGGCCAGTCGCTCTTTAGCATTGTGTTGAACGATGATATATGGGTGATCGGCAACTTTAAAGAAACGCAGTTCAATAAAATGAAGATCGGGCAGGATGCAAGTGTGCGTATAGATGCCTTTCCGGATCATGAGTTTGAAGCAAAGCTTACTTCATTTTCCCCGGCTACCGGGTCCAGCTTTGCCTTGCTGCCGCCCGACAACGCCAGTGGAAACTTTGTAAAAGTGGTGCAGCGTCTGCCGGTTAAGATTGAATTTAAAAATCCGGCGGATCCGGCCATCAAACAATTAAGGGCCGGCATGAATGCCGTGGTGGATGTGCATTTGTAAGCCCCCTGTCTTGTGCAGGGGCAGAGAGTGACCGGGTCGGAGAAATTTTTTTGTTTGGAACAGCTCTTTGGAATGAAGTTCAAAATGATGTAGGCACCAGAGGGGCGACTATAAAGCTTGTGTGGCGTCGCACTCTTGTACGGTAACAATTCTAAGCAACAAGACCCCCCGGGGGGTAAAACTTCCTGGGTCTTCAAAGGGTCTGTATCAATCTTTGCTAATAACAGAGCCGTTGAAGGTTTGACGCACAGATGCTTCCTTCCTCAGCATGACAAGCCAGAGGTATTACGAGTAGCAGTCTTTACAAAATGTTGAAGTGGCAAAAAACTAGCAACAATAGCAAGCATTGAAACCTGTAATGCCCTGGTTGTTTGTTCTGTCGAGGAACGAAGGATCTGTGGCAACCACAGGGAATGTGGCCAGCAGTAGTACAGTAACCACCACGCTCAATAAAGAATAGAACGTACAGGAGAGTGACACACGTAAAGCCAAATAGTGGTAATGGAGCCGGTAACAGGCTAAGCAAATAAAATGCTCTGCCATTACAGTTAATAAAAACACCTCTTTATTGTTTGCAATAAAGATTAATGATATGCAACAACAAACTTCTTTGGTTGAATACGGCGCCAGGCGGGTGATTGTAACCATTACAGCCATCATCTGCGCTTTGCTGGAAATTGTAGATACCACCATTGTGAATGTGGCGCTGAACGACATGCGGGGCAACCTGGGCGCCACCATGACCGAAGTGGGCTGGGTCATCACGGCCTACGCCATCGGCAATGTGATCATTGTGCCGATGACAAGCTGGCTTTCACAACAGTTTGGACGCCGGAATTATTTTGCCGCCTCCATCATGATCTTTACCCTCTTTTCTTTTTTGTGCGGTAACGCCAATGGTATTTGGGAGCTGGTGGCTTTTCGTTTTTTGCAGGGTATCGGGGGCGGTGCCTTGCTGGTAACCTCCCAAACCATCATCACCGAAAGCTATCCGCCTGAAAAACGTGGTATGGCCCAGGCCATTTATGGCCTGGGGGTGATCATTGGTCCTACACTGGGCCCTCCGCTCGGCGGTTATATCGTTGATAATTTTACATGGCCTTATATTTTTTACATTAATATCCCTATTGGCATCATTGCCACCTTGCTCACATTGCAATTTGTCCGCAGCCCCCGGTATTCCGAAAAAAGTAAAACCAAGGATGTGGACTGGCTCGGCATTGCCCTGTTGGCTGTGGCCGTAGGCTCTTTGCAATATGTTTTGGAAAAGGGGCATGATGAGGATTGGTTTAACAGCGGTGTCATTATTTTCCTGGCGGTAACGGCTCTTTTTGGATTGTTCTTTTTTATTTGGCGGGAGCTTACGTTTAGAAATCCGATAGTAGCATTAAGGGTTTTGAAAAACGGGAACCTCCGGGTAGGAACCATTCTTTCTTTTATTATGGGTTTTGGCCTTTATGGTTCCACTTTCATCATTCCTTTATACACGCAGGCTACCCTGGGTTGGACCGCACAACAATCGGGCATGCTGATGATCCCCGCGGCCCTGACCACGGCGTTTATGATGCCCATTATCGGGCAGTTGCTGCAAAAAGGCGTAAAGCAGCAATACCTGGTAGCCCTGGGGATGCTATTGTTTTTTGTTTACAGCTTTTGGGGGTATAAGATCATTTCACCCGATACGGGAAAGGATGATTTTTTCTGGATGCTGATTGTAAGAGGTATGGGTATGGGGATGTTGTTCATTCCGGTTACCACCCTTGCCCTGTCAACGCTGAAAGGCCAGCAAATTGGCCAGGGAGCGGCTTTTACCGGAATGATGCGCCAGTTGGGCGGGTCCTTTGGCGTGGCAACCATTACCACCTACCTGGCACAAAAGAACATGGTGCACCGAAGCGACCTGGTAGCCCATTTAAATGTAAATGACCTGGATGTGCAAAACCGCGTCAGTGCCATGCAGCATGCTTTTATGGCAAAAGGAATGACCCCGGATATGGCGCTGAATGCAGCCTACAAAGCCCTGGATTATACCGTGATGAAACAAGCGTCCGTACTTTCTTATATGGATGCGTTTTTAGGTCTTGGGCTACTGTTTTTGTTTTGTATTCCTTTTGTGCTGATGGTAAAAGGAAGTAAGGGAAAGAAGGTGGATCTCTCAGAGGCGATGCACTAATAAAGGTGAGTGGTGAATGGTGGGGGGTAAGAGGGCAAGCCGGTTTAATAAACTGCTAGGCTCCCTCCGGGCTGGCACTGCGAAAAGATTATTACCCGTTGACAATGCTTCCCTTATCGTGTTGGCTTGAAATCGGTAATAGAAAGAATGGTGCTGCAAAAGCTATATTCCACCGGGTCGTTGGAGCAAACAATGACCAGGCGATCCTTGCAATAATCGTTGATCAGCGTATGATATAACTGAATTCCTTTTTCATCGAGATTGCTGCAGGGTTCATCCAGCAGCACAATAGCCGTTTCTGAAAAAATGGTCTGGGCCAGCTTTACTCTTTGTTTCATGCCCGAAGAGTAATAGCGTATTTGTTTGTTGGCGGCTTTCTCCAAACCTAGAACGTCTATGATCTTTTTTATGGAGAAGCCAGGGATGAAGGGCTTAAACTGGTTGTGAAACTGAAGGAACTCGGTTAATGTCAGTTCTTCAATTACATCCAGGTAAGGGGCGCAAAAAGAAGTGAGCCGGTACGCTTCTTCGGGTACGATTGATTTTTGACCGGCATATTCTATTGTTCCTTCGCTTAACTGCAGCATGCCGCCAAGGCTTTGCAGCAGGGTCGATTTTCCCGAGCCGTTAGGACCGGTTATGGCATACCCGTTGCCGGAAGTAAATTCCAGTTCGGCACGACGAAAAATCCATTCGCGGTTAAACCGTTTACCCGCGTTGGAAAGTTTAATCTTCATCTACGCCATTTTTTGAGTAGCGCTTAATGATACCGATTTTTGACTCCTGTACAAATTGAAGAATACCGGACTTGGTTTCATTGTCAGGCACATCCTTTTTAATAAGATCAACCGCCGTAGAAGTGCTGTGGTTTCCCACAAACAACGTATGGTAAATCTTAGAAATGGTATCAATCTTTTCCTGCGGAAATCCTCTTCTTTGCAACCCCACAATATTCAGTCCCATATAACACATAGGCTCACGGGCTGCTTTTACATAGGGAGGAACGTCTTTACGGATAACCGTATGCCCTGCCACATAGGTATGGGCGCCAATACGGGTGAACTGGTGAGCGCCGGCCAGTCCGCCAATGATGGCATAATCGCCGATGTCTACATGTCCTGCTAATTGAACCGCATTGGCAAGAATGACGTGATTGCCCACCGTACAATCATGTGCTACGTGGGCATAGGCCATCAGCAGGCAATTGCTGCCCACTACGGTCTTCCATTTATCTTTTGTACCGCGGTTCACGGTAACACACTCCCTGATGGTGGTGTTGTCGCCAATTTCTGCGGTGGTTTCTTCTCCTATAAATTTCAGGTCCTGCGGGATGCTGCCAATGACGGCCCCGGGAAAGATCCTGCAGTTTTTTCCGATTTTGCTGTGGGACATGATGATGGCATGCGACATGATGTGTGTGCCATCACCAATGGTGACATTGTCGTGAATTACAGCGAAAGGATCAATAATAACGTTGTTGCCCAGTTTTGCATTTGGATGGATGGACGCCAGGGGTGAGATCATAGTTTGACTTTGGGTTTCTTTACAATTTGAGCAACCATTTCGGCTTCGGCCGCAATTTTATCGCCGACAAAAATAGTTCCTTTCATTTCACAAATACCACGACGCACAGGATTGATCAATTCCATTTTAAGAAGCAGGGTATCTCCCGGCACCACTTTTTGTTTGAATTTACAATGATCAATTTTTAAAAAGTAAGTATCGTAGTCATGATCCGGATCATCGGGTATGGTAAGTATGCCGCCGGTTTGAGCCAAAGCTTCTACCTGCAACACACCGGGCATTACACAGTTGCCTGGAAAATGTCCCTGGAAATAGGGTTCGTTATAGGTAACGTTCTTAACCGCGATCACATGTTTTTCCGAGAGCTCAATTACTTTATCAATCAATAAGAACGGGTAACGGTGCGGTAATTTCTTTTCTATGGCATGCACATCAAAGATGGGAGGCTTGCTGGCATCGTATTGGGGAAACTGCTGTTTGTGTTTGTACTTTTTTATATGCTCCTTGATCTTGCGGGCAAATTCAACGTTGCTGGAATGCCCGGGCCTGTTGGCTATAATATGCGCTTTAAAAGGAAAGCCAACCAAAGCCAGGTCGCCAATCACGTCCAATAATTTATGGCGGGCAGGTTCATTGGGAAACCGCAGGTCCAGGTTGTTCAGGATGCCGCCTTCATTCACCTTCACGTCTTCTTTTTTGAACACTTTTGAAATACGCTTCACCTGTTCTTCGCTCACAGGTTTGTCCACGACCACAATGGCATTGTTGATATCGCCGCCTTTAATCAGGTTGTTGTTAAGCAGGTATTCCAGTTCATGAAAAAAGGAAAAAGTGCGGCATGGCGCTATCTGCTCGTCAAAATCAGAAAGATGCTTGAGGGACGCATGTTGCGTACCCAATACCGGCGAGTTAAAATCAATCAGAGTATTGATGCGGAACTCCTGGTAGGGTAGGGCCACCATTTCCACCTTTTTCTGATCATCGGTGAAACTAATATTGTGCTGAAGCGTGTAATAGATCTTGGGTGCCTCCTGCTGCTGCACGCCGGCCTGCCTGATGATTTGCACAAAAGGAGCGGCGCTTCCATCTAAAATAGGTACTTCGGCCCCTGTAATTTCAATACAAACATTATCCACCATGTTGCCCACCAGGGCTGCCATCAAATGTTCAATGGTGCTCACCCTGGCGCCGTTGGCTTCAATAGTAGTGCTCCGCGTGGTATCCACTACATTATCCACATCAGCCTTCACCGTGGGGGCGTTGGGGAGGTCAATTCTTTTAAAGACAATTCCTGTATTGGGTTCGGCCGGTTTCAGGGTCATTTCCACGGTTTGGCCTGTATGGATTCCCACGCCGCTGATCCGGGCTTCGGAAGCCAGTGTATGCTGAAAATCAGACAAAATATTGGACGACTGCATTCGGCGAAAGTATGAAACAATCTTACTACAATCCAAAACCGGCAGAGGGAAAACAGGATAACCGTCCGTTTAAAATATGACTAAACTGTGAGATTGCGGGCCTGCCGGTTACAGTTTATGGAGTACATTTGCAACCTTCGATGCAATATTTAATGACATCTGGTAGTTTGGTGCCTGAACATTTGGGTTTGAAGGCCGATCTTGTTTTTGAAACAAACAGGCAGATACCTGGTTCAGTTCAGTATTCCATTAAGCGCTATGCCCGTCCAAAAAACTGGATGGGAGACGATGTGGGTGTTTTAAAATACCATTACGAACCTTCCCGGCCGGAGCAGAACCATCTTGAATTAAAATTTTGTGTGATTGGCAATATGTATTGCCGTAAATATCAAACAGAATGTAACCAATGCAAGGTGCATGCTTCTTTTAACTGTGAAGAAAAGGTGGAAAGTGTTGACATGTTAAGCTTTGTTTTTTCCTCAACCCTTTTAGAACAGTTTGTAAAGTCAAGGATCAGCAATAATACCTTAAGCGAGGATCTGCTGTCCTTTAAACACCAGGCTTCTTTTAGCAAATCACTTTCGCTGTGCGGCCGCACAAAAATGGTTTTGGAAGGGCTGCTCAATCACAATTACTCGGACAGCCTTGAAAATATTTATGTGAACGCCCAAACGCAAATGCTTTTGCTTTATAGTTTGGACTGCATGGATGAAAAGGTGATTGATGTGATCAATTGTAAGTTCCTGGCCAATGAGGCCGACAGGGAAAAGATCATCAAGGCAAGAGAAATTCTGCTGCAGCATATTGGCGAGCCGGTTACCATTAAAGAATTGAGCCGTAAGGTGGCCATGAATGAATGCTACCTTAAAAAAGGGTTTAAGGAAATGTTCGGCACCACGATTTTCGATTTTTACCAAAGCCAGCGGATGGAACATGCCAAATATTTATTGTATGAAAAAGGCCTGACCGTTACAGACGTATCGGTGTTGTTGGGCTATTCTTCCATCTCGCATTTTTCTACGGCCTTTAAAAAGCACACGGGGTTGAAGCCTTGTGAGTTATTGCTCCGATAAAATTTTATAGTTCACCCATGTTTTCCGTAATAGCAGGTACTGTTTTATTAGCCATGGTTCATGCCCTGATACCCAACCACTGGTTACCATTGGTAGCGGTGGCAAGGGCCGAGCAGTGGAAACAAAAAGATGTGACCCTGATCACTTTTATGGCTGCCTCGGCCCATGTGCTTGGCACGGTGGCTTTGGGTTTGGTTTTAGGGACCATAGGAAAAGAATTGCAGGAAGAATACGGCAACATTATTTACGTGGTTTCTTCTGTTTTATTAATTGTTTTTGGCCTGATCTACTATACCGTAAATCTTCCGCACCACCACCACAGTTCTCAAAAAGACGTGGCGCAATACAAGCGGACCCGCGGAAAATGGATATTGATCTTTATTGTGATGATGTTCCTTTCACCCTGCCTGGAAGTGGAAAGCCTGTTCCTTTCCGCCGGGGCTTACGGAATGGGATTGGTAGGTTTACTATCGGTGATCTATGCCATCGTCAGTATTTCAGGCATTTTGCTGCTGGTAAACCTGGGGTACAGGGGCGTTAATTTATTGAGTGCTCATTTTATCGAGCATAATGAAAAAAGGATCAGTGGCATTGTGTTGATCCTGGTGGGCATCGTTTCTTTCTTCCTGCATTAAGGGTGCGGTTGTGGTATAAATTATTAATGATTGGTTGGGCAAATTTTTCAGTCAACAAATCATCCCCTATCTTCAAACCATGACAGGAAAACCAAAGCTTAAGCTATTTGATCTGACCATGATTGTGGTAGGGCTGGTAATAGGAATGGGCATTTTTCGTACTTCTTCTGATGCTGCCAACGCATCCATTACACCTCCCGTATTTTTCATTGCCTGGGTGGCCGGCGGGTTGATTGCTTTATGCGGCGCACTGACCTATGCTGAAATTGGCTCCCGTTTCCCGGTAACGGGTGGTTACTATAAGGTTTTTGCCGAATGCTATCATCCTTCCATTGCCTTTGCCATCAACTGCATTATTCTCATTTCCAATGCGGCTTCCGTGGCGGCTGTTTCTTTGATTGGCAGCGAATACCTGGTGCAGGTGCTGTTTACAAAAGAACCGGACCTGGTAGTGAAATCCGGTATTGCCATGGTCCCCATTCTGATTTTTTATGGAGTTAATCTTATGGGGCTGCGTATGAGTTCCATGGCCCAAAATATCTTAATGATCATCAAGATTGGCATGCTGGTTCTTTTGATCAGCTCTATTTTTTTTATAAGCGGTAACAATGCGGAGGCGGCAACCGCAGTGAAAGAATATAGCTGGAGCGATTATATCAAATCCTTTGGCGTTGCGCTGATCGCAGTTTCGTTTACCTATGGTGGTTACCAGCAAACCATCAACTTTGGCGAAGAAGTGCACAACCCGCGGCGCACCATACCAAAAGGCATTTTTATCGGGTTGATCATTATTATAACCTTATACCTTGCTGTCAGTTATGCCTATTACAATGCAATAGGTTTTGAAGAGCTGAAAACGTCAAGGGGCATTGCTTCCATAGTGGCTGAAAAAATGTTTGGACCAGCAGGCCGTTTTGTGGCGTCCATCATGTTGTTTGTGGCCGTGCTGGCCTATGTGAATGTTTTGCTTTTAAGCAATCCAAGGGTGATGTACGCCATGAGTGAAGATGGCATTCTGCCGGCTTCCTTTAAAAAGAAAAATGAAAAAAGAGATGTGCTCACGGTAAGTTTAACGGCCTTTACGGCTATTGCTATTGTGGTTTTACTGTTTGCCAAAACATTCGATAAGATTTTAGGCTTTAGCATTTTCCTGGACTCCATTGGTATGGCTACGTCAGCCGCCACAATTTTTATTCTGCGCAAACGAACCAGGCATTTGGATGGAACCGGCATTTACAAAATGAAGCTGTACCCGCTGATGCCCCTCATCTTTATTGTAGCTTATATCTTTGTAGGCATCAGTATCTGGATCAATACGCCAGACCTGGCATGGACCGGCCTGGCTGTATTCGGTGCTTTTTTGATCATTTATTTCCTGGTAACAAAACTGAAAAAGGATACGCATGTTTCTTCCTGAAAACCTTTCATATATCATCAACGAACTGGCCGAGGACAGGGAAAATTATTTCAATGCCATTGCCCCGCCCATTGTGCAAACGAGCAACTTCGCCTTTAAAAAAGTAGCGGACCTGCGCACCGCTTTCGAAGATGAAATGGGTGGTTATTTATACAGCCGCGGGCTGAATCCTACCGTTGATATTCTTCGTAAAAAACTGGCGGCCCTGGATGGGGCTGAAGATTGCCTGGTGTTTGGAAGCGGCGCTGCCGCCATTTTTGCAGGCGTGCTGGCCAATGTAAAAGGCGGCGATCATATTGTTTCTGTTCGCGGGCCCTATACCTGGGCGCAAAAAATGTTCGATGTTATTCTTCCCCGCTTTGGCATTACCACTACCTATGTGGATGGAAGAGACACTAAAAATTTCGAAGAAGCCATCAAGCCTTATACAGCGCTGATCTACCTCGAATCGCCCAATTCATGGACCTATGAATTGCAAAACTTAAAAGAAATAGCTGCTTTGGCCCGGTCAAAGAATATTGTGACTATGATCGACAACAGCTATTGCACGCCTTTGTATCAGCGCCCCATTGAACTGGGCATTGACCTGAGCATGCAAACGGCCACCAAATACATCAGTGGGCACAGCGATACGCTGGGCGGCGTTTTGTCCGGCTCCCATGCAATGATGAAAAAAATCTTCGACAGCGAATACTTAAATGTGGGTAGCGGCATTTCACCTTTCAATGCCTGGCTGCTGATCCGCGGATTAAGGACCCTGCCCGCCCGCCTGGAGAAAATAACAAGAACAACAACGGAGGTTATTTCATTTTTAAAATCCCATCCCAAAATAGACCAGGTCATTTTTCCATTGGATGCCTCCTTTCCGCAATACAGTTTGGCCAAGGTGCAAATGAGCGGTGCCTGTGGATTACTCACCTTCACCTTAAAAAACGGGACGATGGATTCCATTACAAAGTTTTGTGAGTCGCTGCAACATTTTTTAATGGCTGTAAGCTGGGGCGGCCATGAATCCCTCATCCTTCCCAAATGCGCCGGCATGTGGCCGGAAAATTTTGATGCGGATAATCCCGAACATCAATACATCCGCCTGTACACAGGATTGGAAGACCCCTCTTACCTGATTAATGATCTGAAGCAGGGACTGGAAAGTGTATAGTTTGTCGTTTATGGTTTGAAAAAGGAGCCTCTGAAATCCCCTAACCCTTAAACCTTCCCTTAACCTCTTAAACCCTTTCACCATATCAACGCGTCAACTTACTTTTACAACCATGAAGCGACCCTTTCTAAGCTTATTTCTTTTGCTGGCAGTAAGCACCTTTTTAAAAGCACAGGATAAATGGGATCTGCAGCGTTGTGTGATCTATGCCATGACGAATAATATTTCTGTAAAGCAGGCCGATGTGCAGGCCCGCATTACGGCATTGCAGTTAAAGCTTAGCCAGGCCGGCCGCTATCCCAACCTTGGGCTTTCGGCAAACGGCGGATATAATTTTGGCCGCTCTGTAAACCCCGCCACCAACTCCTTTGAAAACCAAAGTATTTTCTTCAGCAATTTCCAGCTGCAGTCCAGTGTCAATTTATTCAACTGGTTCTCCCAGCGCTATAACATTCAGGCGAGCGAACTGGATAAAAAAGCCGCAGATGCCGCTACTGATAAGGCCCGGAATGATATTGCCCTAAATGTGGCGGTGGCTTATTTGCAAACCCTGCTGGCCAATGAGCAGGTGGAGATCAGCAGCATCCAGATTCAGCAAACCACCTCCCAGTTAGAGAACATAAGGAAGCAGGTGGCTGCCGGCGCCCTGCCTGAACTGAATGCGGTGGAACTGGAAGCCCAGCTGGCAAGAGACAGCGCCACCTATATAGGAACCCAGGCTACGTACCAGCAGAATCTCATTCAATTAAAAGCCTTACTCAACCTGGACATGGCGGTGCCTTTCGATATTGAAAAACCGGACGTGAGCTCCATTCCGGTGGAGAGCCTGGCGGATTTACAACCGGCCCTGGTGTACCAGCAGGCTTTAAAAAATCTGCCGCAGCAAAGAGTCAATGCGTTCCGCTACCAGGCGGCTTTAAAGAATATACAGGTGGCCAAGGCTTCCCTGTTTCCAACGCTTTCCGCCTTTGCCAATGTGGGCTCCCGGTATTCAAGTTTGTTTCCCGACCAGGAAAACGTGGTGATAACCCCCAGCGGCAAGGTAGATACGCTGGGCGTTGTGGAGATAGCACCGGGTACGATACGCTATGCTGTGCGGCCGGGGTTTAATGTGGCTACCCAAAATACTCCTTTTGGCCGCCAGCTTTTTAATGTCAATCTTAGCCAGGCCATTGGCCTCAACCTTTCGATTCCCATTTTTAACAACCGCCAGCTGCGCACCAACTGGGACAGGGCTAAGCTGAATGCAGAAAGCATTCGCCTTCAGGCGGAAGGGGATAACCTGACCTTGCAGCAGGATATTTATACGGCTTATACCAATGCAGTGAACGCGCAACAACGGCACATGGCTGCACAGAAAGGAGTGGAAGCTGCCGAAAGAGCCTTCAGCTTTTCGCAAAAAAGATACAATGTGGGTCTTTTGCAAACCATTGAATTGATCACCAATCAAAATAATTTGTACCGGTCAAAACTGGATGCACTGGCCGCGCAATACGAATTTGTGTTTCGCATGAAATTATTGGAGTTCTATAAGGGTCAGGGAATGAAATTGTAAAGGCTGGTGCGGGCCAGGCAACGTTTTACTGGCCGTTAGTTCTTTAAAATAGGTTGAATGATTGGTTAGCCGACCATAATGCTGCTATAGAGTTTTTGTTGCGCTGCGTCCGACTATGGGCAAAACGCACTCTTGTACTATAACAATTCTATTCGTCATCATTTCCCGCAGCGAACGCAAAGGAGCGACGGCGCTGCGCTACCGTACCGTTGCCTCCGCAGCGAGAAAATAAAAAAGTGGAATAGCGAAAAAAGCGCACAAGTGGGTGACACTACAGGTGCATAACAGAATTAGAAAAGCCGGCAACAAAAAAAATTAAGTTAGTAACCCTGGTTAGACGAACGATTTGAAATATTTTATACTCTTGGTATGAACAAAACAGTTAAATGGATATTGATTGGATTAGGCGCCCTGGTCCTTCTTTTTGCCGTGGCAAAAGTTTTTGGCGGGCCTTCCGATAAAGGAATTAAAGTAACGGCTGAAAAGGCGCAGAAACGGACCATCATTGAAACCGTAACCGCCAGCGGCAAAGTGTATCCCGAAGTGGAAGTAAAGATCAGTCCGGATATTTCGGGAGAAATAACCGAACTGAATGTAGAAGAAGGGGACAGCGTGAAAAAAGGCCAGGTGCTGGCCCGGATCTATGCCGATATTTATTCTTCCCAACGCGATGAAGCGGCGGCAAGAGTGGCCCAGTCGCAGGCTTCGGTAGCCAACAGCCAGGCAGCCCTGCAGGCGCTGAAAGCCCAGTTGGAACAGGATAAACTTTCTTACGAACGGAATAAAGATCTCTATGACCAGAAAGTGATTTCCAAAGCCGAATTTGAACAGTTCGACACAAAATACCGCAGCTCGCAGGCGCAGTACAATGCCGCCCTGCAAAATATAAGGAGCCTGCAGGCCGGAACCCAAAGCAGCCGCACCAGTTTGGAAGCCGCCAATAAAAACCTGGGCCGAACCACGCTTACAGCGCCAATGGATGGCGTGATCTCTTCGCTTAGTGTTAAAAAAGGCGAACGGGTGGCGGGCAACAGTTTTAACGTGGGCACCGAAATGATGCGGGTGGCGAATATGAGTTCTTTGGAAGTGCGGGTGGATGTAGGTGAAAATGATATTGTAAAAGTGAGTATCGGCGATTCGGCCGACGTGGAGGTGGAAGCCTATAATAAAAGAAAGTTCAAAGGCATTGTAACACAAATTGCCAGCAGTACCAAAAGCGGCGCCGCATCGCTGGCTTCTTCCACGGATGTCACCAATTACGAAGTGCACATACGCCTGGACCCTTCTTCTTACCAGGATTTGATTGATCCTGCCAGGCCAAAGAAATTTCCTTTCCGTCCGGGTATGAATGCCAGTGCTGATATCAAAACAAAAAGAAAGGACAACGTGGTAAGTGTGCCCATTGCCTCCGTGGCGGCCCGGCTTAAAGGAAGCGAAACCAATATAGAGGAGAAGAAAAAAGAACAAAAGAAAAACACCGGTGATAACGGAGATGACGATGCAAAAGTAGTCGTGAACAGCGATGAACTGGAAGAAGTGGTTTTTATTGTGAGGGCTGACAATAAGGTTGAAAAACGGGTAGTGACCACGGGCATACAGGACATTAACAATATTGAAATTACAAGCGGCCTGAAAGAAGGCGAACAAGTGGTGAGTGGTCCTTATAATGCGGTTAGCAAAACACTAAAGACCGGCGACAAAATTCAAATTGTGGCGCAGGATAAATTGTTTGAGAAGTAAGAGAAGTAAAAATTAAAAAGTAAAAACCGGGATAAACAGCCTCCCTGTTTCTAATTTTGACTTTTGAATTTTGACTTTTCATGAACCTCTAAACTCTAAACCCTGAAACAACACTTTAACATAGGCGTTATTGGCAACGGCAGCTGGGCAACGGCACTGGTAAAAATAGTGACCGATAATGGCCGGCGGGTGAACTGGTGGATACGCAATGCCACTTCCATTGAATACATAAAAAAACGCCGGCATAATCCCAACTACCTGAGCTCGGCCTATTTTGATACGTCCTTACTGAATTTGCAAAATAGTGTGCAGGAAGTGGTAGACAGCTCTGACCTGTTGGTACTGGCGGTGCCCTCGGCTTATATCCTGGACGTATTGAACGGCATCAATAGGGAATCACTGAAGGATAAAAAAATACTTTCCGCTATTAAGGGCTTGGTGCCAGGCGAAGATGTGCTGCTCAATGAATATTTGCACAAACAATTTGAGCTGCCGCTGCAAAACTATTTTGCCGTGCTGGGTCCTTGTCATGCCGAAGAAGTGGCGGCTGAAAAGCTTTCCTACCTTACCTTTTCCGGAAGGGATGAAACCGTAGCCGGCGACCTTGCAGCACTTTTTAAAACGCCGTACATCAACACCATTGTAAACAACGATATTTTGGGTGTGCAGTATGCGGCGGTCCTTAAAAACATTTATGCCCTGGGCGCCGGTATTGCACACGGGCTGGAGTATGGCGATAATTTTCTGAGTGTCTATATTGCCAACAGCGCCGATGAAATGGCGGGTTTCCTGCGCAAGGTGGGCGCCCAGCACATGGTGGTGGGTGAGCACCAGAAAACCGATCCGCTTACCCATAAAAAAGACGTCAACTACGCGGCTTCTGTTTATCTCGGCGACCTGCTGGTAACCTGTTATTCACTTTACAGCCGCAACCGCACCTTTGGCAACATGATCGGTAAAGGCTACACCGTGCAATCGGCCCAACTGGAAATGAACATGGTAGCCGAGGGTTACTATGCTTCCAGATGCATCTGCAACATCAACAAAAAAATAGGCGCCGATATTCCCATTGCCGAAACGATTTATAAAATTTTATGGGAGCGGCTGCAGGCAGAGGAAGGATTCAGGAAGGTGGAAGAGGTGCTGGTGTGAGTAGTGGCCCTTGATTCATTCCATTCAAAATCATATTTTGAATGGAATGAATCACTCCTTGGCCACCCTATATGAAGTTTGTTTTTTTGATTGCAACGATTATTGCTTGCCCCGCCTCTAAGGCACAGACAAGGCAATCCTTTGTTTTTAGTGGTAAGCTTATCTTTCGGGAAACAGGAAATATTATTTTATGGTATCCTGATAGTTCGGGAAAATGGATCCGTGATACAACCTATCTGAAAAATGGCAAGTTCCAGTTTAGCGGTTATGTGAGCGAACCTGGTTTTTGTTGGCTGAGGGGATCAACTACTGACGGCCATACAGCCGGTTTCTTTCTGGAGCCAGGCAGGCAACATCCCTCCTTAGCCGGTTGTGCAACGGCCACCCATGTTAGCAGCTGACTTCTTTACTCCGCCATAAAGCACCGTTCTTTGTTTCTAATTTTTCAAGATTTCCTGCATCCTGCAGCTTTTGTAAAAAAGCATCTGCTTTAGCTCTCGGTGTTCCTGAAAGTTCAGCAAACTCCCTTGAAGTAAGAGTAGTATGTTTTGAAAACAAATTCTTCCAACCGGTTTCATACTTATTCTTACTTGCTCTCGGTTGTAATGTTGTAACGGCTCTTTCAAATACAATGTATGGCTTGGCACCATAAACTTTTTCCCGTCCGCCTGAGCTATCCACAAAGAACATCGTAGGAAAACCGCTTACACCCAGTTTTTGGGCCAGTTCCAAATCCTCTGCAAACAACTGCTTTGCATCACCTTCATAATCCTTTTTCAGTTGTGCTATATCCAATCCTGCTTTTTGAGCAGCAAGGCTAATGTTTTCCCACTTCGTAATATTTTTCTTATGCAGGAAAAGCAACTCCCTGATTTCACGAAGAAGCTGAACCGCCTTTTCCTTATCCTGCATTTGGGCTGCTTTAAAAGCAATTGAAGGCGGGTAAGATGAAGACAAAGGGTCTTCAAGCCACACGTCGCCATCAATAGGCATATCATAATAAGCACTTGCCTCATCCCAGTGATGTGCCACATCAGAAGGACTGCTTATGCCCCCGCTATCATAACTCCAGTCAGGCAATAGGCCACCCATTCTGTATTCAATCTCTATACTGGCCCCATACTCCAATTTCAGTTTTCTTACTTGCGGTTCAATGCCCCAGCAAGAAGAGCAAATCGGGTCTGTATAGTAAATAACTTTAACCGGTTTGTTATCAACATTAATCTTATCTGCTTGTGCCGCATGGGTGGTTGAAGGCATTTCACAAATGCCTTTTTCAATATCACACAACAATGGGTTACTATTTTGATTTTCCATTTGTCTTGTTTTTGTTTGTTCAATTCCGCTAACAGAGAATAGGTCAGGAATGATTGTTGGAATAGTGAATCTTATTTAGAAAACAGTTTGGCGGCATGCGCTGTATCTGCAAATTCTTCCATGCGGGTAATCAATCCGTTTTCTACAGTATAGATTTGAACCCATTTCTGATTGAGTACTTCACCGTTCTTTTTGATTTTCTGTTGCTGAGTTTACCAACATTCAATTGGTCTGGCATTATATTTTGTTAGTTATTGATGTAATACGTCAGTCAAAATGATTCAATAACCCATAATTTATTTGCTATGAAAGTCTCTGCCGGATTAGCCGGGGGATTGGCTGGAACCCTTACAGTGGCTGCGATGCATGAAGCCCTGAAAAGACTAACACCCGATGCACCCCGCATGGACCTGCTCGATATGGAGCTGATACGAAAAGGCTTAAAAAGCATGAACAAACAAGTGCCGGCAGCGGACGAACTCCAGCGGTGGGCGGTAGGGGGCGAGCTTTTTTGCGATACCGCCTATTACAGCCTTGCAGCAATGGGAGGTAAAAAAGGTGTATGGTTCCGCGGGGCTTTGTTAGGATTGGTGGGCGGGGTAACGGCTGTTGTTTTACCAAAGCCACTCGGTCTCCCGGAAGAACCAAGCAATAAAACATGGGGTACGCAACTGATGACCATCGGATTGTATTTAACAGGCGGACTGGTGGCCGCGGCCATAACGCAACTGGTAGATACGGCTCAGCGAAGCCACGAAAAGCGGGAAGTCATAAGTGCACAAAGCCAAAAATCTCTTTAAAAACCAGTTTCACCAAAAGGTAAGAGCCGGCCGAAGTCCTGGCATAGAGCGGCTGAACGGCTTTCATTGAACATTTGTGCAAAGTTGAACGATTGTAATTTGAATTCCCTATAATGCAATTTTTTCCTTTTTTTTTATTTCTTTTTGTTCAGTTGTTTCGGTTCGGGATATATGCGATGATGCCTACCGGGTATTAATGTTTCAGGATAAAGAACAAATTTGCGGTACACAGGGTTGCGGCCCGGGTATGAAAAATCCCACAACCGGAATCTGGGAAAACGTAACCAGGAAAATAACCCTGGCCAACTGAAAACGTCTTTTAAGAGCGTGCTTAAACAAACAAATCCGCTGCAATCCCATCTGCCCTTAACATTCCTTCATGGGTTAGTTGTGCTATGTCATCCTGCAGTTGAACATAGCCGCTAGAAATGTATTTGTGTAAACCCTGTTCAATTCTCCGGCTTTCGCCAAAAGCAAACTCTTTCGCTATCCTTTTCAAATCCAATCCTTCCTTCGTTCTCAAAGAGATCATAATGGTTTCATTGAGCCGGTCTTTGGCAGAAAGAGTTTCTGTTTCCCTTTGGGGCCAGCCTTCATTTATCGTTTTTGTGTACATGTTATTGTTGGCTACATTCCATCTTCTTTCAACTCCATTGTACGAATGTGCCGAAGGTCCCAAGCCCAAATACTTCGATCCCTTCCAGTATGATGAATTATGCCGGCTTCGCCAACCCGGCTTTGCAAAATTGGAAACTTCATAATGCTCATAGCCTTTTTCTTTCAGCCATTGCATCAGCAGCGAAAACTGCCTGGCCTGTTTGTCGTTATCTACATCAACCGTCTTTTGGGTTTGAATCAACTTATGCAAAGGTGTTTTTTCTTCCACCGTTAAGGCATAGCAGGAGAGATGAGGAATGCCAAGACCAGTAGCCGTTTCCACATTCTGCTTCCACATTTCATCGGTCAGCAAAGGCGAGCCATAAATAAGGTCCATGGTAATGTTTTCAAACTCGCTTACCGCTAATTGCAAATTGCCTATGGCCTGTGCTGCCGTGTGTGCCCGGTTCATCCACCGCAGTTCTTCCTCAAAAAAAGATTGCACGCCAATACTCAGGCGGTTGATGCCCGCCTCATTCCAGCCCCGCAGTTTTTCTTTGGTAATATCATCAGGATTGGCCTCCACCGTAATCTCCGCACCTGTGGCCACATCAAAATGTTGACGGATTGCCTCTATCAACAATTGACAATCCCCAATTGACAATAAACTCGGCGTGCCGCCGCCAAAATAAATGGTTTCAACGGCTTCGCCTTCCAGGTAGTCTTTTTCAAGAGCTATTTCCTTGCGCAATGCCTGAACTAAATCATCTTTGTAGCGCAGCGAAGTGGTAAAATGAAAATTGCAGTAGGCGCAGGCCTGCTTACAAAAAGGGATATGCAAATAAATTCCTGCCAATTTCGTTATCTTTTCGGCGTTTGTTAAAGAAGGGAGGATAGATGACGGATGGTGGCTGATCGTAAGAGGCTGCCATAACTGGTGTCACCATCTTTTCCAAACAAAAAGGAAGGACAGTGAATAGTTAAATCAAAGCACCACTATTAACTGTCATCAGCCAACTACCATCTCTTTATCCAATGGCAAAACTAAAACAACTGTTTTCAGTATTTCTTGTTTTAACACAATGGAGCAGCTTTGCGCAGTCCTACCATGTGCAGTATCTCGGAGAAGATACTTTACTGTTGCAGCAAAAAGCAGGTGTGCAAACCCTTTTTCAAAGCCGCAGTGAGGCTTCCGTTTATATGATCAGGTTGCCTTCTTTATTGCAAAGCAAAGGCTACATCACAGCCTCCATTGATAGCATGCAATTGGATTCAACCCGTGCAAAAGTAAGCCTGTTTTTAGGCGAGCAGTATAAGTGGGCCACCGTTCATACCTCGCCGAAGGATGCTGCCATTTTAGAAGGCATTCACTGGAATGAGAAAATGCTGGGCAAAACGGTTGATTTTAATACTTTGCAGACCTGGCAAAAAAAGATCCTGGATCACCTGGAAGAGAACGGCCATCCCTTTGGAAAAGTTTATTTAGACAGCATTGGTATTGACAAGGAAGAAGTAACGGGAACACTGAAAATTGAAAAGGGGCCTCTGTACAGAATAGACAGCCTGAGAGTTTATGGTGAGGTGAAGATTAGCAACCTGTTTTTACAGCGTTATTTGGATATCAGCAATGGAAGCCCTTACAATAAAAAAAAGCTGGGTACCATCTCAAAAAAAATAAAAGAGCTGAGCTACCTGCAGGAGGAGCGGCCTTCCAACCTGGATCTGTTAGGAACGGGCTCTGTGCTTAATTTATACCTGAAACCCAAAAGAAGCAGCCAGGTAAATGCTCTGATCGGCTTTTTGCCCAACAGCAATACCCTTTCCGGCAGCAAAAAACTATTGCTGACGGTTGATGCCAATGTCTTACTGCGCAATGCACTGGGTTCGGGTGAGGCCATTGGCCTGGTATGGCAGCAATTGCAACAAAGTTCCCCGCGTCTCAACCTGCTTTTTGAACATCCTTATATCTTCAACTCTCCCTTTGGACTTACCTTTTCACTGGATATGTATAAAAGAGACAGCACTTTTTTAAACCTGAATATGAACCTGGGCACGGCTTACCGGATTAGTGAAAGGCAAACCGGCTCCTTGTTTTTACAGCGGCGGCAAACCATTGTTAACGGGGTAAATACGGCGCGGGTGCTGCAAACCAAACGGTTGCCGGCGGAAGCTGATGTCAGTTCACTCAACCTGGGCGTTTCCTATAACTATAACAGCACGGATTACCGGTTCAATCCCAAAAAAGGAAATGAATGGGTGATTACTTCCACGGCCGGCACAAAAAACATTAAAAAGAACGCCCAGGTATTGGAATTGAAAGATCCCTCTGATCCCTCGTTTGACTTTGATCAACTATACGATACCGTAAAGAGGAAGGTGTACCAGTTCCGGATCACTACGTCGGCGGCCCACTTTGTACCGCTGGGAAATCAAAGCACATTGAAGTTAGGCCTGCAGGCAGGAATTTACCAGAGCGCCAATTATTTTCGCAATGAATTGTTCCAGATTGGCGGCTATAAACTATTAAGAGGTTTTGATGAAGAAAGCCAGTTCGTATCCCAATATGCCGTGGGTACGGTAGAGTACCGGTATTTGATTGGGTTGAATTCCGCTTTTTTTGCTTTTTTTGACGGCGGCTATGGCAAACACCTGCAGGAGATGGATCCAAATCATACATATTTAGGCACGGGCCTGGGGCTTTCTTTTGAAACAAAGGCAGGTATTATTAATCTTGCCTGGGCTATTGGCAAACGCAACGACCTTGAATTTAACCTCAGGCAATCGAAAGTGCACCTGGGTTTTGCCAGCTTTTTCTAAATACTCAAAAGAGGAGAATATTTTTGTATCAAATGATGAAGTATCTGATCTTGATTTGGGCGATTTTAAGCGGGCAGCAAATGCTGGCGCAAACAGCACAGGATTCGCTGGCGGTGGCAGATACTGTTAAAAGAGTTGAGCCGGTAAAAAGGATTGCCAGGCCCCAAACATCGCCGGTTTTGCAGCTCGACCGGGTAGATTCAACCCTCTCTCCAACAAAAAGGGACACGATCACGGTACCAAAAGAAAACTTCTGGCAGGCCGACTCGTTTCGCTATACGGGCCATCCTTATTTTACCTTTACCAACCCCACCCGTTATACGGTCAGCATCCGCCAATGGCAGGGGAAAGAGGCTGTTTTTTATGCGCTGATCGGCTTGCTTATTTTCTTTGCCCTGGTCAAGAATGGGTTTCATCGCTATATCCAGGATCTTTTTAAAATATTTTTCCGGACTACCATGCGCCAGCGGCAGATCAAAGACCAACTGGTGCAAAGTCCGCTTCCTTCCTTGTTGTTGAATATATTTTTTTTACTAAGCATAGGAATGTTCCTTGCTTTACTGCTGCAAAACTTTGCACTTGGCCTGCAGTATAATTTCTGGATACTTTTCCTTTATTGTGTGGGGGGTCTTATTGCCATATATGGCGTAAAATTCATCGTATTGAAATTTATTGGCTGGGCTTTACAGGTATCTGAAACAACGGACGCCTATATTTTCATTGTATTCACTACCAATAAAATAATTGGGATTGCCTTATTGCCCTTTTTGGTCCTGTTGGCTTTCACATATGGTGTTGTGAACCAGGTAAGTGTAACGGCCGGTGTCAGTGTTATGATAGGATTGCTGGCCTACCGGTATTTTCTTTCCTATGTATCTGTTCACCGGCAGATAAAGATCAGCTTTTTCCATTTTTTACTTTATTTATGCGCCTTTGAAATTGCTCCCCTTTTGCTGATTAACAAACTGTTGTTTACATTTTTAAGTGAAACATCTTAAATTTGCGCAACGATAGCCGAACCGCACTATGGTAAAACAAGGGGTTAAAGCCGATAAATTGTCAAAAAACAAGAAAAAAGTACTGATTACCCAACCAAGGCCCGAAAGCGAGAAGTCGCCTTATTTCGAGCTGGGTAGGAAGTATGATGTAGAACTGGACTTCTATCCCTTCATCAGGCTTGAGGCCATTCCTGCCAAAGACTTCCGTAAACAAAAGATTGATATTCAAACCCACACGGCTGTAATTTTTACCAGCCGCAACGCCATTGATCATTTTTTCAGGGTGTGTGAGGAAATGAAGATCAGCGTTTCCCAGGATACAAAATATTTCTGCATTACGGAGGCCGTGGCGCTTTACCTTCAAAAATTCATTTTATACCGTAAACGAAAGGTATTTTATGGTGCCGATGGTACCAATAAAAGTCTATTTGATGTGATCAACAAGCATAAGAGCAATGAAAAGTTTCTCTATGTGTGTTCTGAAAACCAGCAGGACAGTGAGATCACCGGCTGGCTGAAAGCCAATAATTGCGATTTTTCACTGGCCTTCATGTACCGAACGGCCAGTTGCGATGTGAAATCCATCCTTACCAAAACAGAATATGATGTTATTTGCTTTTTTACTCCAAGCGGCGTAAAAAGCCTTTTTGATAACATACCTGCGTTCAAGCAAAACGGTACCGTCATTGGCGCCTTTGGAAATAATACGTCAAAAGCCATTGAAGAAGCCGGTTTAAAGCTGAGTATCAAAGCCCCTGAGCCACAGGCTCCTTCCATGGTCGCGGCCCTGGAGAAATTCCTGGCTGGCGAAACAAAGAAAAAATAACGCTTCCGGGCAGTTTACCCCCTTTTTTAAATCATTGACCTTGCGGATTTGACTGAAGAACCGCCTGTCGCCACAATGAATCAACTGTTTACATAAAAGCGTGTATCAGTATGCTTTTATTTTTTCGACCCGGCTCGTCCACTGGTTAACCTGTCAACTCTCTACCTTTGCCTCATGCACCCTTATACCAACCGCCTGGCACAGGAATCAAGTCCTTATTTATTGCAGCATGCCTACAACCCCGTAGATTGGTACCCCTGGTCTGAGGAAGTTTTTGAACAGGCAAAACAGCAGGACAAGCCCGTATTGGTAAGTATTGGTTATGCCGCCTGCCATTGGTGTCATGTAATGGAAAAAGAAAGTTTTGAAGATCCGGAGGTGGCAGCCATTATGAACGAGCACTTTTTCAATATAAAAGTGGACAGGGAAGAGCGGCCGGACGTTGACCATATTTATATGGATGCCGTTCAGGCTATCAGCGGGAGCGGCGGGTGGCCGCTAAACGTGTTTTTAACACCGGATAAAAAGCCGTTTTATGGCGGAACTTATTTTCCGCCCAAAAGGGCTTTCAACCGTGCCTCCTGGACAGAGGTTTTACTTTCGGTTTCGCAGGCCTATAAAGAAAGAAAGGAAGAAATTGAAACGCAGGCCCATAATCTTACCGAGCATTTGAAAGTGTCAAATGCCTTTGGCAATAACACTCCCGCCGGGGCTGAAACGGTTTTTGAAGAAAAGAACATTACGGAAGCCTTTCAAAACATAATGAAGTCAGCCGACAGGGAATGGGGTGGTTTTGGAAGGGCCCCCAAGTTTCCCCAAACCTTCATCATCAATTTTTTGCTGACCTATTCGCAATTATCCAAGAATGAAGAAGCGCTGCAGCAGGCTTTGCTAAGCCTTGATAAAATGGCGCAGGGCGGCATTTATGATCATATAGGTGGCGGATTTGCCCGCTATTCAACGGACGCGGAATGGCTGGTGCCGCATTTTGAAAAAATGCTTTATGATAATGCCTTGCTTGTCATTTCATTATCCGAAGCGTACAGCCTTACAGGCAATGCCTTCTATAAAGAGGTGATGGAGGACACGTTGGGGTTTGTAGAACGGGAGCTTATGCATAAAGAAGGCGGTTTTTACAGTGCTCTTGACGCGGATAGCGAAGGGGAGGAAGGTAAGTTTTATGTGTGGCAATTCGATGAAGTAAAAAACATACTGGGGGGCGACGCTGATTTGTTCTGCAGCTATTTTGATATTACTCAAAAAGGCAATTGGGAAGAAAAAAACATACCCTGGGTGCAAATCCCTTTGCCTGAATTTGCCCGGCAAAAAAACATTCCTGCCGCTCAAGTAAGGGAAATTATAAAAAATGGTAGGGAAAAACTCCTGGCACAAAGACAAAAAAGGATCCGCCCTCTTTTGGATGATAAGGTGCTTTTGGGCTGGAACGCCTTAATGAATACAGCTTTTACCAAAGCCTATGCAGCTACCGGCAACCGGCATTACAGGGCAGTTGCCGAAAAAAACATGGAGTTCCTGCTCAGGGCTTTTAAAGCGGAAGGGGGAGGTTTTTATCATACATGGAAGGAGGGGAAGGCAAAATACCCGGCTTTCCTGGATGATTATGCCAACCTGGTTTCCGCTATGCTGGAGCTGGCCCAGGCCACGTCCGGCTTTACCCTGCTGGATGAGGCCCGTGACCTGACAAAAATGGTTTTAGAGGATTTTGAGGATAGCGAATCACCTTTCCTTTATTATACAGGTCGGCAGCAAAAGGACGTACTCCTTAGAAAAAAAGAGGTGTATGACGGCGCCACCCCTTCGGGAAATGCAGTTATGGCCTCTAACCTTTATAAACTTTCCATTTGTTACGATCAACAGGACTGGCGGTCAAGGGCCGGGGAGATGGTAAAGGTGCTTGGCGAGGCAATAATTAAATATCCTACCTCGTTTGGGGTATGGCTTTCCTTATTGTTTGAAATAATTAAAGGGACAAATGAAATAGCGATTGTTGGCAAGGAATGGGAGAGTTACCTGGTAAAAACACTTGGTGCTGGTATTCCGCATAAATTAGTGCTTGCTGCGGAAAAGCCGGTCATAAACTATCCTCTTCTGGCCGATAAAGCTGAAAATAGTGAAATCCTCATCTATTTGTGTAAAAACTACGCCTGCCGCCGCCCTGTAAATTCTGTAGAGGAATTAAGAAGTTTACTATAGTTGAATAAATTTTAAACTGTCGTGCAATAATCGGTTTAAAGCACCGTTTTTGATGGTACGCCTAAAAATTTTTGGGCCACTTGGAAATGAGAAAAAATAATTTTAACCTTGTGTTATCGTTTATCTCAAAACGTTATATTTGCCCAATACCCTCGAGTATGAAAATGAAAAACCATTACTACACTTTATCCGTGCTGGCAGTTATTTTACTATCAAGTTGCGGAATCATTGGAAAAAAAGACAAAGGCGGCGCACTACCTAATGACGGTCAGTTGCATGGAATTGCACCTGGCAGCAAATACGTATTGCCCAAGCCTCCGGGCATGGTCTATATCCCGCAGGGAACCTTTCACATGGGCCCCAGCGATGAAGACCCTGCTTATGCCTTTAGTGCCCGTAACCGTTCTGTCTCTATCAGCGGCTTTTGGATGGACGCCACCGAAATCACTAATAATGAATACCGCCAGTTTGTTTGGTGGGTTAGAGATTCGATTGCTGCCAAAAAGCTTGGCTATGTAAAGGCCGACGGCGATGGTAACGAACAGGTTGACTGGGCTAAAATGAGAACCGTAAAATGGAACGATCCTAAGGTGATGGAGCAAATGGCCGACCTGATCCTGGCCCCTGAAGATCGCATTTTTGGTAAAAAGGAAATTGATGCCTCCAAGCTGATCTATCATTCAGAAACCTTCGACCTGAAGGAAGCAGCTAAAAGAGAAAATGCCAATAAACCCCGCTCTGCCTTCATTGTAAAAAGAGATGAGAAGATCTATCCCGACACACTGGTTTGGATCCGCGACTTCTCTTATTCTTATAATGAACCTATGACCAAACGTTATTTCTCTCACCCTGCTTTTGGAAATTATCCGGTAGTAGGAGTGAACTGGAAGCAGGCTACGGCTTTTTGCGAGTGGAGAACACAGTACCTCAACTCCTGGCTGGATTCTAAAAAAAGAGTACAGGAATCGGACTTCCGCCTGCCAACAGAAGCGCAGTGGGAATATGCAGCCCGTGGCGGCCGCTCTCAATCAATGTTCCCCTGGGGTAACTATTATTTAAGAAACAAAAAAGGTTGCCTGCTGGCTAACTTCAAGCCTGGCCGTGGTAACTATCCTGAAGATGGTGGTTTCTACACCGTACGTGCCGATGCTTACTGGCCAAATGATTTTGGTTTATATTGCATGAGCGGTAATGTAGCTGAGTGGACCTCATCTATTTATTACGAAGGTTCCTACACATTCCAGCACGATATGAACCCCGATGTTCGCTGGAATGCAAAGGACACTGATCCTCCCAAAATGAAGCGTAAGGTTATTCGTGGCGGAAGCTGGAAAGATGTAGGCTATTACCTGCAAACCGGCACCCGTACTTACGAGTATCAGGATTCAACAAAATCTTATATAGGCTTCCGTACGGTAATTGATTTACCGGCGCAGTCTGGTCGTCGCAAATAATTCTTAAAAACATAGTATCATGTTTGAGGTTGTTTGCGACCTCCTTTAATCTCATTATTCTGAACCAACTTTTTATTATAACCAACCATTTTAAAATCTAATATTTATGGCAGCAGCTATTCCTCCTAAAGTAAGTAAAATTGTAGACGTATTCGTATCTATCGCAGCCGCAATCGTAATCTGGGGCGCCTTAAGAAAGATCCTTCACGCACCCGATGCAGACATCTGGTTAAAAATAGGTTTGACCACTGAAGCGTTAGTGTTCCTTGTATATGGTATTTTGTATTTGCGTTATCCTGCTGTGGATGATGGCCATGGCGCAAAAGCCAAGGTAGCGGCTCCCGGCGATGTATTAGGTTCTTTGGATAAAGCTATGTTAGCTGCTGATATTACACCGGCAAACCTGAACAGGCTGGGCGAAGGCTTTAAAAAATTGAATACTACCATCAGCAATATGAATGATATTACTGATGTAGTAGCCGCCACTGGCGATTATACACAGAAAACAAAAGAGGTTACACAGGCTTTATCAACAGTAAAGGATGCTTATGTAAATGCTGCCAATTCGGTTGGAGCTTTCAACAGCGCTTCTGAAAGTGCAAAGGTGTTTCACGACCAGATCCAGGTATTAACGAAAAACCTGTCTTCTTTGAACACCATTTACGAGCTGGAACTGGCGGAAAGCAATAACCACTTAAAAGCATTGAACCAGTTCTACGGTAAACTAGCCGAGGCTTCCAGCGTAATGATGGGTACTGCCGATGATGCCAAAAAAGTTCAGGAGCAGATCTCTAATTTAGGTAATAATTTAGGCCGCCTGAACAATATTTACGGCAATATGCTGAGTGCCATGCAAGGCAGATAATAATAACCCCTGCCAGCACGTTAATAAACCAACCGAAAAACCATTTCTTAAGCGACTAAATAATTGAACCTATATGGCACTACCCGCAGAGCCACGGCAGAAGATGATCAACCTGATGTACCTGGTGTTAACAGCCTTGTTAGCCCTGAACGTATCAGCGGAGATCCTGAATGCCTTTAAAACCGTAAACCGCAGCCTTACTTCAACTAATGAAACTATTAATGAGTCCACGGAAACCATTCTGAAGTCGTTAAACGACAAAATGAATGAAAATGAAACAAGGGAAAAAGCAACGCTGTGGATGCCTAAAGCACAGGAGGCGGTAAATATTTCTAAGAATATTTACGACTATATTGATGGATTGAAGAAACAGATCATGAAGAACGCAGATTTCGATCCGGCACGTAAAGGTGATTCCACTTTTAAAGAAGATAACCAGGACATTGCCACAAACCTGATGATCAAAGAAGGTAAAGGGAAAGAACTGTATGCTAAGCTTAGCAAATTCAAGCAGGACATGATTGCGTTGGGGGCCACATCGGCCAACCCGGCTTTGAAAGACGAAATACAAGTCTTTTTAAAACAGATTGATCTTAACATGCCCCCTTCCAAGCAAGGCAACAAAACATGGGAGGATGCTTATTTCCACATGGTGCCCACCATGGCTGCCATTACCATGCTTAGCAAGTTCCAGAATGATGTGAAAACAACCGAGAACCGTACGGTGGCTCTTTTCCACGAGCAGGTGGGTAAGGTAGTTGTTCGTTACGATGCTTTTGCCGCTATCGTGGGTCAAAGTTCCAACTACATCATGCCGGGCCAGGAAATTGAGATCACTGCAGGCGTGGGTGCCTTTAGCCGGGCGGCAGCTCCTCAAATTACCATCAATGGCCAGGGTGCTCCCATTGGTGCTGAAGGGCAGGCCACAATGAAAGTTGCCGGCGGTGGATTGGGCAAACACAGTGTGCCTGTTATCATCCAGTTCAAAGACCAGGACGGTAACCTGAAAACAGTGAATAAGGTTGTAGAATATACAGTAGGCCAGGCCAATGCATCTATTGCTCTTGATAAAATGAACGTTCTTTACGTAGGTGTTGATAACCCTGTAACGATTGCTGCCAGTGGTGGTGGTGATGATAAAGTGCAGCCTTCCATCAGCGGCGGCGGCGGCTCAATCACAAGGGTTGGAGCTGGTAAATATATTGTTCGTGTAAACAACGTAACCGATGATTGCAAGATCACTGTATCTGTTGATGGAAAAGTAGCCGGTGTTTCACAATTCCGTGTTCGTACTATTCCTGACCCGGTGGCAACCGTTGGAGGATATGCTTCCGGTGAAAACATCAATGCCGGTGCCTTTAAAGCCCAGGGTGGTGTGGCTGCTTATATAAAAGACTTTCCATTTGATCTGAAATATTCTGTAACCAATTTTTCAATTTCCATTGATAATGATGAAGGTGATGTGGAAACATCAGAATGTACAGGAAATACCTGGAATTCCAAGGCACAGAGCATCATTAACAAGTTGGTAAAACCTGGCAGGTTGATTACTATTGATGGTATTCGTGCCACGGGACCTGATGGCAGATCAAGGAAACTTCCATCATTAGTATATTATATTAAATAAAACGGTTGAAGATGCAAAACCAAATGATAAAGGTTTCTCTGTTTTCGTTGGCGCTGATGGCGCTGGTTATAAATGCTGATGCGCAGCGTGCAAGCAGAACCCGGAATAATGCTGCTAATAACCAGCAAAATAATCCGCCGGCCCAGCAAACAACAGAACAGAATAACAATACAAGACCTCCATCAGGTTACAATCCTTATGGCAATATTCCCATTGAAAGCGACACGACAAGTAATGGGAATGGAGTGATAAAGAAATCGTTGCGTCCCGATGGTATCGTTGATAAAAGCTTCATTAACGAACGTACACCACTTGCTTATGAGCACCTGCGTTGGGATGACGCCTTGTTTGCTGAAAAAGTATGGCGGGAACTGGATCTTCGTGAAAAGATGAATGCTCCTTTCCGTTACGAAGCAGAGGATGATAACGGCAGCCAATTGTTTTTTGACATTTTAATGAGCGCCATTAAAAATGATAGTGTAGTAGCCTTTTCCGATGACCGGTTTACCACTCCTTTGGGGGCTCAGGATATGGCAAATGTTACAGCAGGAGGCCCAAAAGATACGACGGCAGTAAGAGATGTTAATGATCCCAATAAAATTGTAAAGTGGGTCGTTACTCAGGAAAGCTTTGATCCAAAAACCATCTTGAAGCTGCGTATCAAGGAAGAGTGGGTGTTTGACCGTGAAGCCAGCCGTTTGTTTGTGCGTATTTTGGGCATTGCCCCTGTAAAACAAATTCAAAGAGGTAACCAGGTACAAAACGAAGTATTGTTCTGGGTATATTATCCTGATCTGCGTAAAACCCTTGCCAAATACGAAGTGTATAATCCAAAGAACATGGGCTATGGCCGCATGACCTGGGAGGAACTTTTCGAAAGCCGCATGTTCAGCAGCTATATTACCAAATCCACTTTGGATAATCCGGGTAATAAAGTTATTCGCCAGATGTACAAAGACCCGATCCTGGCTTTGCTGGAAGGTGACAACATTAAAGAACGCATTTTCAATTACGAACAGGACCTCTGGTCTTATTAATAAAAGAGCGTTACAATAAAAAACCCTCCGCGAGCAACGGAGGGTTTTTTATTTATGAGCCTTAGAAAAAAGATATCAGCGGTTTTAACTTCCTCGATGTTTTAGCACTACGAAATTTTTTTTCAAAAATGTGGGAAATACGTATAGGAAATGTAGCAAATAGTAGTATTTTTATCTCGGTTTTTCATAGGATATTGGATTTTAAAAACGGGGCTGAATTTCTATTCCGGCCCCTTTTCTTTTTTATCACTGATTACCCAGATTTATTGGATTGCGCAGATTCGTTTATTCATTACCTTTCATTTCTCACTTTACCGTTCAATCTTCCTTTTCCAGGTGCGCCTTGATTATCCTGGCTTTTGAAGTGCCTACAACCTTTGCCAGTTCTTCTTCCGGCTGTTGCTTTATATTGTTGACGGAGCGAAAGGTTTTTAAAAGCAGGTTAGCCGTATTGGCACCAATCCCTTTAATTTCCTGCAAAGAATTTTTAAAGGTTCCCTTGCTTCTTTTTTCCCTGTGAAAGTTTACTCCAAAACGGTGCACTTCATCTCTTATTCGCCGGATGAACTTATGGCTTTCGCTGTCGTACGGCAGCTTCAGGGATTGCTGGTCGCCTACAAAAAACAATTCTTCTTCATTTTTGGCAAGGCCCACCAGGGTCATTTTCCCTTGTAGCTTCAGGTCTTCAATAGCTTCATAGGCGGACCCTAACTGCCCTTTTCCTCCATCTATGATGACCAGTTGCGGTAAGGGCTCTCCTTCCAGTTTCAGCCGTTTATACCGCCTGTAAACCGCTTCTTTCATAGTGGCAAAATCATTGATGCCTTCCACGGTTTTTACATTAAAAAGCCGGTAGTCTTTTTTACTGGGCTCTCCATTTTTAAAACATACCATGGCCGATACAGGGTAACTGCCCTGGAAGTTGGAATTGTCGAAACATTCTATGTGCACGGGCACGGCAGGCAGCTGCAGATCTTCCTTGACTGATAGCAGGACATTGTATTTGTCTGCATTTTTTACACCCAATTGCAGGCGTTCTTTGGCTCTTTGGCTGTCAATAAAGTACTGAACGTTTTTTTCTGAAAGTTCCAGCAGTTTCTTTTTATCGCCTGCCCTGGGCACGGTAACGGTTACTCCCGGCTCCTCGTACTCAATTTGCAGGGGAACAATGATTTCTTTTGCTTCACTGTTAAAAGTGGTTCGCAACTGGCCTATGGTAAAGCCAAGCGTTTCCTCGAGGCTTTCATCCAAATGGGTTTCTACTTTAATTGTTTTGGTTTGAATGATGGTTCCGTTCTGTACCATTAAATAGTTGACGTAAGCAATGTCTTCGTGCTTTTGAATAGAAAAAACATCCACATCACCCAAAGAGGTATTTACCACAATGGAGCGGGCCTGGTAGTTTTCCAGATACAGTATCTTCTTCCTCGATGCTTCTGCTTTTTCAAATTCCAGCGCTTCGGCGTGGTGCTTCATTTCATTTTTAAAATGCTGGATCACCAGTCCCAGTTTCCCTTTTAAAATATTTTTGATCTGGCCGATGTTTTGATCATAATCTTCTTCTGACTGGTGGCTTTCGCAGGGGCCTTTGCAATTGCCTAAATGATATTCCAGGCAAACCTTAAATTTTCCTTTATCAATATTTTTTTGGGTAAGGTTAAGCGGGCAGGTCCTTAACGGGATTGTTTGTTTAATGAAGTTCAGCAACTCTCTTACTTTGCTTACGGAGGTATAGGGCCCGAAGTATTGAGAGCCATCTTCAATTTTTTGCCTGGTTAGAAAAACCCTTGGGAACGGCTCGTTTTTAATAACGATGTAAGGATAGGTTTTATCGTCTTTCAGGTTGATGTTGAAAAGCGGCTGGTATTGTTTTATCAAAGAATTCTCCAATAAAAAAGCATCCTGTTCTGAATTAACGATGGTGAACTCAATTTTGCGGATGCGTTTGACCAGTTCATGTGTTTTATAACTGCTCAGGGTTTTATTGAAATAGGAGCTTACCCGCTTCCGGATATTTTTGGCCTTACCTACGTACAGCAACTGGTTGCCTCCGTCGTAATATTTGTAAATTCCGGGATAGGCGGGCAGCGTAGGAGCTATATTTTGAAATTCTAACTGCGTCATTTTCGTGCTCTGCTACATTTGTGATTGTTCAGGGAAATCGTTCCAGATAACCTCCAGTTTTTTGATTTTTTCCGGCTGGTTGTTTTTTTGCACTTTCGTTATGATGGTGAAGCGCTTGTTTACATACCAAATCATGTTTTTTTCCACGGTGGAATCGCCGGCCGACTTTATTTTATTGACAATAACTGTTTTTACTTCGCTGTTGCCGCTGGTGTTGGTTGGTTCCAGCAGCACGTCCTCACGCCTTACTTCGTTATCTTCTTCTTTGGTCGTATAGGTAAGAATAACATTATTGATGGCATCATCAAACATTTTGGTTTCTTCATAATCGTCCTTCCACTTGCCGGAACTAATGTCGGGCATCTCCAAAAAGTCTTTTGCATAGTCTTTAAATTCTTCTCTTTTAATATAAGTGGTCGTAGACGAGCTGTCAATGGTTTCAATCTTTACAATGCGGTATAAGGAGGTGTCTATATGTTTTGCCTGGCTTTTTAGAAAAGAAACGACAGGAAAAAACTGGCTATCGCTGTTATCCTGCTGTTTGTTGTTTTTACATGCGGCCAGGCATACTACACAAATAAGTCCGGTCAATATTTTGTTCATAGAGTAAAATTACAATCCTCCCTAAAACGAAAACCCTGCAAATATTGTTGCAGGGTTTTTATAAGCAATTAGAGAAGCCTATTTGTTTAACGAAACACCCACTTTCAGGCCAAAATCAAAAAGATTTTCTTTAACAGGGTATTTATTGATAAAGCTGGACAAGAGCTGATAACGCACCTGCGGGCCCACCTGCCAGTCCAAACGGCCTGTCGAGTAGCCTACAAAAGTTTCCAGGGAGGTGTTGACGTTCCAGCGGCGAACCAATTGCGGAACCTCCGCATAGCTTTTATAATTGGTTGAAATAAGGTAAGCCCTGTCGCCTAAAACATAGGTGGGTTGAATAGTGGTGGCTACCCCAAACTGTGTTTTTTCATTTCCGCTTATTTTAAACTCTACGCCAACAGGGGCCGAGATCTGGACGTAATAATTTTGCAACCAGTTGGTTTTATAGCCGGTATTGGTATTACTATACCTTGTATAGGTGTTCAACGAATCGGCCCGGTTATTACTGGTTCTTCCGTTAAACATAATCGTTGTAACAGCAGTGCTGCTGTTATAAGCCCTGATGTCATAACGGTTCACGTTGAACTGTATGCCCCCTCTTAGTTTCATTTTTTGCGTGATGGGATATTTTACAGCCATGCCCAATTCAAAACCAATATCCGGTTTGTGGGTCACCATATTATTCACGTCAAAGATTAAGGCAGGCCAGTAGTTGGGGCTAGTAGCTGTTTGAGAACGAAGGAAGGATTTATTCTCACTAAGTTTCCGGTAACTAATCGTTGGCGTAAAATAAAATTGCAGGCTTGCCTTTTTGCGATTCTTTGTTTTGTAAGAATTGACAACGCTTTCAATCGTTAATGGATAGGTTAAAGGTTGGTCCTTGGCTACGGGGCCCTGGGCTTTTGTTTCAGCTTCTGCCGGCTGGTCAAAATAACTGTCCACTATGGTTGGCCTGAACCCTGTAATTTCAGCGCTGTTCTCGTCAACGTTAACAGGTTGGGTCCTTGTTCCAGATGCGTTGTTTTCAAATGGCTGAGAAAAAGAACTTGTATTTGCCGGATGAAAATTAATTTTTGAAAAAGGTGGTGCGTAATGAGGCGTATTTAAAATGGCTGGTTTTTGGACACTGTTGGGAGTCGTAATTTCTTTTTCAAAGAGATTTTTTGGTGCTGATGTAGTGGCGGCAGGATTTGCGTTGGTGAAAGAATGGAACTTTTTCGCAGAGTCCTGCACAATGAAGTAACCAAATGTAGATACGGCTAAAAGAAAGGTTCCTATAGCAAAGCCAACTCTTCTTCTTCTTTTATTTAAGTGTTTTGAAATGTTTTTCCACACCTTGCCGGAAGGCTGCAATCGCAGCCCGTCGGCGCTTTGTCGAAGAAAGTCTTCAAAGTTTTCATTTGTAAAGTTTCTCTTCATAATCAGTCACGGTTTACGGATGTTGATGTTATCTTCCGGTAGCAGCCAATGGCTCTTCTTTTGCTTTAAACAATATCTTTTTCTTTACTAAAACATCTTCAAGCATCGCCTTTGCCCTGGTATATTGGCTGCGGCTGGTGCTTTCCTCAATGTCCAGCATGCTGGAAATTTCCTTATGCGAAAATCCTTCAATGGCGTACAGGTTCAGCACGGTGCGGTATCCAATCGGCAACATTCGTATGCATTCCACCACTTCCTTGGCCTGTATAATGGAAGGAATCGTTTCCTCCCGAACCTGTAAACTGCTGGCATGAATAAGGTCAACGCTTTCATTAAATCGCTTGTTCTTTTTGAGGATATTGATACAGGTATGAACTACAATCCTTCGGATCCAGCCTTCCAATGCTCCCCTGTTTTCAAAAGTGTGTATTTGTGAAAACACTTTTATCAGACCTTCCTGTAACATATCCTCGGCGTCTTCGCGATTATGTGCATAGCGATAACAAACTACCAGCATCTTGGCACTGTATTTTTCATAGAGTGCTTTTTGTGCTGCAGCATTGTTTTTTAAACAACCTTGCAATATGGCTTCCTCGGTCATACTTTTCCTTTGGTTGCCTGTAATTTAGACAATTTTTTTGGTCAAATGCTGCACCCACTGTCTATTTCTTGTAAAAACAAAGGCGGCCCGGAGCCGCCTTTGTTCATGGGTTGCACAAAAATTAAAAGGTAGTCCGAAGGGCCAAAATATAATTTCTGCCGGGGGCCGAAAAGCCGGAGGCAAAGTAACGGTAGTTGCGATCCAGAATATTCTCAACACCTGCCTGCAGCGTTAGGTTTTTGGAAAGGCTGACGTTCGATTTCAAGTTAAACGTTATCCATGAAGGTGTTCCATCCTCCGTGGCATACTGCGCATTATCCTCGCCGCTTGGATTGTAATCCTTTAATTTTTTCCAGCCATTGTATAACGCATAAGCTTCCACGCCAAACCGGGTTTGGGTGTAACTGAGGCTTGTTTTGCCAAAGACCGGTGGAATATGATCCAGCGGGACCTCAGCTGATTTGCCCGCCTGTAGTCTTCCATATGTATAATTGATGGTGCTGAACAACTTCACTTCTTTGGTAACATCTGCAGTAATGCTGGCATTAAAACCATACAAATAGGCTCTGTTTCCATTTTGATTGGCAAAAACCCTGCTTCTGCTGCCATTGTAATCCACGGAGTCCTGCCCGTTTAACCGGAAGGGTGCAAGAGCAATGGCATTTCTAAACCAGGTGTAAAACCCTGCGGCTTCTATACGTACCCGGTCCGCACTAGTATAGGTTATTCCAAGATCAGCATTGTAGGTGTACTCGGGTTTAATAGCAGGGTTGGGTACAATCAGTTGTTTTGATGCGGTATTGGATTCAAAAATTCTGGCCAGGTCATCTATATTGGGCGCCCTGAAGCCAGTGGCAAAACCTCCGTTTATTCTTAATTGGTCCGAAGGCATATACACCAATCCCATATTTCCGGTTACGGCAAAGCTGTTTTGCTTTATTTCTGTAAAAGGGAAGTTGAAAAAAGAATTGTCGGCAATGGTAGAATGCAAATGGATCGTTTGAAAACGGATGCCATCATTTAAAACAAATTTGCCCTTTCCAAACTTCAATAAGTGCTGGGCATAAGCTCCGAAATAATTCATGTTATTATCTCCGTTTGGATAGCGGCTGTCCAGATTTGTTTCCGCTCCGCCATTGATGTTTTTTCGAAAGGCGGTTGACGTAACATCGTTTAACTGGCCGTCAATCCCCATGGTGATTTCATGGCGCTGCCAAAGCTTGCGGCCATCAAAAGTGAAGGCCCCCACGTTAAGTTTTTCTATGCGGTTATCAAGCCGGTCGTACCTTCTGTATTCTCTTTGATGCCGGCTTTCTTCAATGCGCTGGTAACTTAGAATGGCTTTCAGCTCATTAAAAAAACCGGCCTCGCTAACATTCAATTCATAAGCTCCCAATTCTCTTTGCTGCGGGCCATAGTACCATTCAGCATATCGCAGGACGCCATTTCTTACATCCTGCAACCTGTCGTAACGGGGAACCTTGGTGGAATTGGAATACTGAAGGTTTAACTGGTGGCTTATTTTTTCATTCTGCCGGAACAACAGTTTTTGGGTGATATCCCACTGCCGGTAACCTGAAAAGCGCTGTACCCTGTCGTCTGAATTGTTAACGATGGAATCCACCCCGTTAATGGTGGTAATGTATTGCGGTCTGCGGCCAAAGTCGGGATACTTGCCAGGATCGTTCGTTCCCATTTTCAGATCATCGAAATCGCTGTAGTTGTACGATTGCAGCCAGGCAAATTTTTTCCCGCCGATGCTCAGATCCACGTGACCTGTTTTTTCATTGTTGGCGCTGCTGTACCGGGCAAAAGCGGAACCTGTATAAAGCGTTTTGCCGGTTAAGGAAAGCTTCGGGGCTTTTGTGCGCATATGCACTACGCCGCCCAGGGCGTCACTGCCGTAAATAGTGGAAGCCGGGCCATACAGAACTTCCACCCTTTCCAGCATGTTCTGGTCAACGGTAATAACGTTTTGCAAATGCCCTGCACGATAAATGGCATTGTTCATGCGAATGCCATCAACCACCAGCAAGACCCGGCTGGCTTCAAAGCCACGAATCACAGGACTGCTGCCGCCCTGCTGGCTTTTTTGAACAAATACATTGCCTGTATTAATTAACAGGTCTCCCGTGTTTTGAGCATTGATTTGGGCAATGCGCTGTGCTGAAACAACGTCAATTTTCTGAACAATATTTTTTTTGTGTTCTGCAAATTTGTTGGAGTAAATAAGGACTTCATCCAGTTTGTTACCCGAAAGCGTATCCTGGCCATTGCACATAGCGGAAAAGCCAAGCGCCATGCTTAGTGCACTTGTTTTTATCATTTTCAATTAGTGATTTAGCGTTTTGGTCAATAAAAAGAAATCAGGAATGAAAATGCAACCGGGGCGGAGGGGTGAAGATGTCTGTGTAAATGTTTTTGTACCTGTTTGCATAAAAGTAAAAATGCTGGGCAGGTTGTTTTAAAAAAATGCAAGGAAGAAAAATGGGGGTAAGGAAAAAAAAGAATTGTGTTAAGGCCAAAAGCCGGATCAATAAATGGTTTTTACCCAACTGCTGTGCCAGCATAGAGTGGATAGCCGTTTCCTGATCATCATACATGCCGGTAACAATTATTTTATCATCTTTTGTGATGAATGATTTTACATCAAACATCTTCCCCTCAATGCTGATCTCTTCACCTTCCCTTTCCCAGCGGAACTGATCTTTCCGAATGCTAATTGTTTCCAGCAATTGCTGTTCTAATCTTTCTTTCGCATGCTGCTTAAGATAAAGCTGCCATCCCTGCAAAAAAAGAATGAATGCCAGCGGAAGAATGAGCAGCATGAACAGCAAAGCAGAACCAATATAGTTAGCAGGTCTTCTCAATTTTCACCAGGTGCAACAGTAAGAATTTACGGTTCAATCAAAAGGGTGCCGGTCATTTCAGAAGGTATGGCTAACCCCATCATTTTTAAAATAGTAGGGGCCAGGTCGCCCAGCTTTCCGGCTTTTAGTTTCCCCCGCCAGTTGTTGTCAATAATAAAAAAAGGAACGGGGTTCAGCGTATGCGCTGTGTTAGGTGTCCCATCTTCATTGATCATGTAATCGGCATTGCCATGATCGGCTGTTAAAAAAACAGTATAACCATGTTGCAAAGCTGTAGTGACCACCCGTTGTACACAACTGTCCACCGTTTCTACGGCTTTAATCGCTGCTTCCCAAACCCCGGTATGGCCTACCATATCAGCGTTGGCATAATTCAGGCAAATAAAACTGGCTTCTTCTTTTTCAATTTCAGGAACAATGGCATTGGTTACTTCTACAGCACTCATTTCGGGCTGAAGATCATAAGTAGCCACTTTGGGCGAGGGGATCATAATGCGGCTTTCGCCTTCAAAGGGCTTTTCCCTTCCGCCACTGAAAAAGAACGTGACATGCGGATATTTTTCGGTTTCTGCAATGCGTATCTGCTTCAAACCATTTTCCTCAATTACTTCTCCTAATGTGTGATTCAGATTATCGGTTTCAAAGATCACATGCACATTTTTAAAAGTGGCGTCATACTCCGTCATTGTTGTATAATGCAGCTGCAAAGTGTGCATATTGTGTTGAGGAAAATCGAGTTGCGTTAAGGCCTTGGTTATCTCCCGGCATCGGTCCGTCCGGAAATTGAAACAGATCGCGGCATCGCCATCTTTAAGGGTGGCTGTGGGGGTATCGTTTTCATCAACAATTACGGTGGGTTTAATGAACTCGTCGGTCACGTTGTCTGCATAGGATTTTTCTATGGCAGCCACTGCATTTTTAGCCCTTACACCAACACCGTTTACCATGGCATCGTAGGCCAGCTTTACCCGTTCCCAACGATTGTCTCTGTCCATGGCAAAATAACGTCCGCTCACGGTGGCTATTTTTCCTACGGTCTTGTCTATATGCTGCTGCAATTCTTTTATAAATTCCAGCCCGCTTTTCGGATCACAATCACGGCCATCGGTAAAAGCATGAATAAATACATTTTGCAGTCCATGCTGGGAGCAAACATCCAAAATGGCTTTTAAATGATTGATGTGGGAATGGACCCCTCCGTTACTAACCAATCCCAATAAATGCAACGGCTTATTGTTGTTTTTTGCATATCTGACGGAAGCTAACAGGGATTCATTTTGTGCAAACTCACCATCTCTTACCGCTACATTAATACGCTGCAATTCCTGGTAAACAATACGTCCGGCACCAAGGTTTAAATGCCCCACTTCCGAATTGCCCATTTGGCCTTCAGGCAAACCTACTGCTTCGCCACAGGTTGTTAAGGTAGTGTTAGGATATTTGGTATAAAGCGAACTGACGAAAGGAACGTTGGCATTCTGGATGGCATCTGAAGATTTTACTTTTCCCAGCCCCCAGCCATCCATGATGACGAGGATAACTTTTGTATTTGGCATAATCGAATGTATATCAAAGTGTGCAAAGCTATAAAAACGTAAAGGTTTTGTTTATTTTAGTGCCAAAACAAGTTCACCCCGACTATGGCACATTTTTCGTTCATAGAGGTGCGAACAAAGCCGGTATATATGAAATCTATCTTTACTCTTGCTTTCACTGCCTTGGTTTTTACTATCAGCGCCTTTAAGCCCCTTTCGGGTTTAGATGATGTGATCAGCGCCTTGCGCAAAGGTAACGCTACAGAACTGGCTAAATACGTGGACGATAATATAGAAATATCTCTGCCTGATAAAAGCGACAGTTATAGCAAAACACAGGCAGTTATCATTCTGAAGGATTTTTTTACCAATAATGGTGTGAAGGGTTTTGATGTCATTCACAAAGGCGACAATGGCGGAAGCCAGTTTTGCATTGGCACGCTGCAAACCCGTTCGGGTAACTACCGCACTACTGTTTTCATGAAAACAAAAAATGGAAGACAGTTGGTAAAAGAAATACGCTTCCAGTCCATTTAAAAGAAGATTCATTTGATTGAACCTTATTTCCACTTAATAAATTTACCGCGCTGGCAATTTTCTTTTTAAATTCTTCCCTATTCAATTCGCTCCTTCTTGTTCCTTGCCCGTTGTTTCTTTACTTTGCCTTATGATAGATTTTGATGCGCGGTTACGCCAATTGGTGGATGCCGCTTTGCAGGAAGATGTAGGCGATGGCGACCATTCCACTCTTTGTTGTATTCCTGCTGATGCAAAAGGCAGGGCTGTTTTAAAAATAAAGCAGGACGGAATATTGGCCGGCGTTGAGGTAGCTGAAAAAATATTCAGATACAAAAAATCGTCTGTCGGTTTTATCCGTCACAAAAAGGATGGGGAGGACATGAAAAATGGAGACGTAGCCTTTGAGGTAGAAACCCAGGTGCATACTATTTTGCAATTAGAAAGGCTGGTGCTGAACTGCATGCAAAGAATGAGTGGAATCGCCACCCTGACCAGGCAATACACGGATAAGTTAAAGGGATATAAAACCAAACTTTTAGATACCAGGAAAACAACTCCCAATTTTCGTTTGCTGGAAAAAGAAGCGGTGCGTATTGGCGGTGGGGTCAATCACCGGTTTGGTTTGTTTGATATGATCATGCTGAAGGATAACCATATTGATTATTGCGGCGGCATGGAAGAAGCTATCAGCCGAGCATCTGATTATGTGCAGCGATACAGGCCCGATTTGAAAATTGAAGTGGAAACAAGAACGATTGAGGATGTAAAAAAAGCAGTGGAAGCCGGAAAGGGAAAAATTCACCGGCTGATGCTGGACAATTTCACACCCGGGCAAATAACCGAAGCTTTAAACATTATTGATGCGCTGTTTGAAACCGAAGCCAGCGGAGGTATTAATTTCGATACCATTGAACAGTATGCCGCAACGGGAGTCGATTATGTAAGTGTGGGCGGATTGATACATCAGGCAAGAAGTTTGGATTTAAGCCTCAAGGCAATTATTGAGTAGTAAGTTATACGTGTGATACGTTGTAAGTTGATAGGCGTCCTAACTTATAACGTAAAACGTATTTGATAGAACTTAAAAATATGAGCAAAAAAAATAAAGCTGACAGGAACGGGTTTGTATTTAGCACCGATCCCAATTTCCGTTTTGAAGAGGAAGAACAGGACCATTCTGAAACCCTTCCGCCTGCTCAGCAAAAATTAAAGATCCGGCTGGAAACAAAACACCGTGGGGGTAAAACCGTAACACTGGTTGAGGGTTTTGTTGGCAGGGAAGAAGACCTGGAAGCCCTAGGAAAAAGCCTGAAAAACTTTTGCGGCACCGGCGGCTCGGCAAAAGACGGAGAAATTATCATCCAGGGCGACCAAAGAGATAAAGTACTGCAATGGTTGCAAAAAAACGGATACAAGTTTTCCAAAAAAATGTGATTTCTACTCTCGTGCTTACAGCAAATCTCTTACAAGTGGTCTCATAATGGACTCTTTATAGGGTGAGTGGTGAGTACTGCCGCTGTCAGGAAAGCCATCGTGAGAGGTGAGACAGCTGCCGCGTGTTTCCCTTCTATTATCTATGAACGATCAACTATGATCCCTTGATAGTCATTTGGTGAGGGCTCTCTCCTTACCCCTCACCACTCACAAAAGGCATTGGTGAGATGGCTTTTAGTTCTTAATGAATGTTTTTGATTTTTGCCATCCCCCCACTCTGATTTGTAAAATATAGCTTCCCGATGCCAGCTCGTTCACAGGTATAATTTGTTGCAGGAGCATGGCCTGTTTGTTTGCTGTCCATTGTCTCATCAGCATACCATTGATGCTATAAATTGACAGGGTGGCCATACCGTTTTCAGTGCTTTGTATTCGTATTTCAATTTTATCTTTTGCAGGATTGGGCTTTAAAAAGAAACTGTCTGATCCATTGGCAGGTATGGGTGCTGTAACAGGTTTGCGTTTGTATTGCAACATCCACTCATAAACGTTCATTCCGTTTTCCCTGAACTCCGGATTATAAGTTTGCGTCCATGAATTGTGGCCACTGCCTGGAAAAATAGTTTTTTTAGCCAGGGGCGTTGGGGCAGGCGCCTCATTGATCCAGTCAATATACGTATTGGTATAGGAGACAGGTATCTCCTGATCGCCGAGGTTATGCGTAGCCCAAACGGGTAAATTAGCAGCCGCAATCGTACGGGCCTGGTTGTAAACCGGAAGCGAGGCTTCAGCTGTGGGCACAATGGCTGCCAGCCTGTTTGCATTTGCAGGATGCTTTCCCGCAAAGTCAAACACATAACCGCCCCCCTTGCTTAGCCCCGTCATGTAAATACGGGTAACGTCTACTTTATAATGGTTAATGACATAATTCATGATAGACTCCAGGTCGTTTATTGCCGGGCTTGTTCCGGGCATATCGGTAAACTGGGGTGAAATAATGATGAATTTAAAAACCTGTCCGCCTACAGTAAAGGACGAAGGGAATTGTCCAATGCTAATTTGTCTTGTTATTCCTACTTTAAGCAAGCGGGGCAATTGTTCGGGACTACCATCACCAACGTCGCCTGCTCCATGAACGAAAAGAATCAGAGGATACGTTTGAGAACCTGTAGAGTCATACCCCTGGGGTAAATACTCATAATAGGCATTTGTGTATGTTCCCATGGACACATATTTTGGTGTATGTGTTTGGGCAAGGCTTTGGAAAAAAAAGGGAATCAGGATTAATGTTGAAAACAGGATACGTAAAGGTGTTGCCATAACTGTTAGCATTATAGGTTAATAAGAGCGTGAAAGCTCTAGGGGTGCATATCCAGTTAGGTGGGAAAGCGGTGGGCTTGCGATTACAAATTTATGGTTAAAAGAGATTCATCATGATAAGTGAAACTAATTAGTGAGCAAGCTCCCCTCCAACATTTTCTCCAATGTTGTTTCGTACTCTTTGGTTGGATAACCCTGTTTTTTTCTTAGTTCAATTACCCTTCGTTGCGCTTCAATAGCAGCCTGCTTTTGGCCCTGTTTGTATAACAGTCTTGAATACGTGTCTAAAGCTGCAGGACTTTCATAAAATTCCAATCCTTTTTGCACCCACCGGGTGGCAAGGGCCAGAAGCTGAGGATTGCTGGTCATGCTATAAAAGGTCCGCGCCCCGTTGTTTAGATCTGCCGAAAGGAATTGGCCTGCGGGAGAAAAGGCGATGGTTTTAGTCCTTACCATCGTATCGCCTTTCATGAATGGAGCCGATGCAGGAGCATTCGCCAAAAGTCTTGCACGGTTAAGAGAGTCCATTCTGTTCACTGAGTCAACGCTAACCGACATATAGTAGTGGTCATAATAGTTAATGGCTTTTGAAAAGTAGTGGGAAGTATCGTTTGTTTCCTTGTAAAATTCTAGCATGTTGTATGCATATGACTTAGCAGCAGCCTGGGAATTGCTGCTGTAGGTTGCGCTTGCAAAAGAAGCTACGCGATAGGCATACGCTTCATCTTTTTCCTGTATGGCTTTGTTTTTTGATTTTCTGATGATACTGGAATTGATCTTAATGCGCTGTTGATTGGGCATGCTGTACCAGGTACGGGAAAAGATTTCCCTGTCTTTTCTTAACGCTATATCTGCCTTACTGCCCAGGATGGGTGACATTTGGGCAATGAAGCCTATGGTTCTTATTGACCGGAGAGAATCGGCCGGAAGCAGGCCTATATATTCTTCTAATAATTGATCAGTTGGCAGGTTCAGTGTTACCCTTTTTTGAAGATACAGCTCCATAAAACCTATGTATCTGTTGCCATGTTTATACTCTTGGTCCAGGTCGCTCAACTTTAAACTTTCTCCTGCCATTGTCAAAGCCATGTTGATTTGATTCACATAATCAGAAGCTCTTGATGTTGTCATTCGATAACTATGGATAAGGGTTTTGTTTTGATCAATGAACAGGCTGCCCATGCCAGATGCCATGCTATATAAGGCACCAATCTGTTCTCTGTCCTGATGGGTGGGTGAAATGCGAAGGCAAACAAAAGTTTGAGATAATTGGTCAGCCAGTTCCTTGTTTTTAAAGCTTTTGTTGGCCACTTCATTGCATTGTACGCAACTGGCTGATTCATATTGAAGGAAAATAAGCCGGCCTTTCTTTTGCGATTCTTTTAAGGCTTCCTCAAACGAAAGATCCTGAAAAGGGGTTTGTGCAAAACCAAAAGATCCGGTTAGGAAAAAGCAAAGCAAAAATGAAATTCGCATAAGCCAGTAGTTTAAAAGGATGCCTAAAGAAAGAAAAAAGCCTTGTATCAACAAGGCTTTCAACAACTAATATGCAATTTATTTTGTTCAGGCTGATGGCAATAACGGTCAATTACTGTCCCTGCGCCAAACTATACGCTTTTTTGCTTCCCCACATATTCAATAATTCCAGTGAGCAAATTTTAAAATCCGCACTCAAGCTTACATACAAACCAATAATATCCTGTTGGGTCAGTGCCTGTTCATTCAAGGCCTCAAAACGCAGGTTGTATTGATTCACAAGGTTGGTATATTTTGAGCCTGTTGGCCATACCTGCGTACCCCGGTTGCTGATGTTAATCAGTTTAAACTTAATCCCCCCGTGATGCAAGCATTTCTGAGCAATCACTTCGGGTTGTTCAATGCTTTCAATAAACATATCCACGCCAACAATTTTTTCCTCTTCCATTTCCTTGGAAACCATCATGGCATTTTTTTCCAAGTGACAAACAGCCGGTGTATTGGGTTGGTTGGGCAAGAGGGGTTTGGCACCAATCTGTGGTGTTTTACCAAAGTTGGCAATGATGGCTTCGGCAAATTGGGTGGTGTTGGAAGCCGGCTTCGTGCGGTCTCCAAAGTCGCCGGTGTGAATGCCTTGCTCTAAAGTGTACAGCAAAGCGTTTTCAATAACGGCCGCATCTTCCAGTAATCCCAGGTGACGCAACATGGCAAGACCGCTTAATAACAAAGCCGTCGGGTTGGCAATGTTTTTCCCGGCAATATCAGGAGCGGTACCGTGCACGGCTTCAAAAATGGAAATGTGATCGCCGATATTGGCCGAAGGCGCAAAACCCAATCCACCAACTAACCCCGCACAGAGATCAGAAATAATGTCGCCTTGTAAGTTGGTCATCACCACTACATCAAACTGATCAGGACGGACCACCAGTTGCATAGCCAGGTCATCTACAATTTTATCATCAGCTTTCAGCTCAGGGAATTCTTTGGCTACCTCATAGAAGCATTCCAGGAATAAGCCATCCGTTAGCTTCATAATGTTCGCCTTATGTCCACAGGTAATGCGTCGTGCATTCTTTTGCCGGGCCATTTCAAAAGCATAACGAATCACCTGCATGCTGCCGGGCCTGGTAATAAAGCGGCGGCTTAAGGCCACGTCATGTGTCAGCATGTGTTCTATGCCGCCATAGGTATCTTCGATATTTTCCCGTACAATCGTTACATCAATCGGAATGGCTGCCTTGCTGAAAACAGTATCTACCCCGTGAAGGGTTTGAAAAACTCTTTTGTTGGCATAGGTATTCCAGGTTTTGCGTGCTGTTACATTTACGCTTTTGACGCCTTTGCCTTTAGGTGTTTCCATAGGACCTTTGAATAGGATGCCCAGGTTTTCAATTGTCTGCTGAGCTTCTGGTGTCATACCATTTGAAAAGCCCTTATCGAATACCCATTTACCCATTTCCACAAATTCGTATTGCAGACCTACCTTATTCGCATCAAAGATTTTTAAAACGGCTTCCATGATCTCGGGGCCTATACCATCGCCTTTTGCTACTGCTATTTTCATATGTAAACAATTTATTCTCAAACGGCTATACCTCAACTTCCCGAGGACGTTCCTTCTTAGAGTTGAAATAAGGCTTTGAGGTTTTTGTGCCGCAAAAATAAACCATGTAGAATCTTTTACTCTAAATAATTCGTTTATAATTTGTGGCAGCAACTTTGTTTTACATTTACCAAAATCTATTGTATGATAAGCATGATTTCGGAAGGTGTTAAAGTAAGCGTGGAAACATTCTATCAGCAGGATTATTCCAACCCCATTCAATCGGAGTTTATGTTTGCTTACCGGATTACCATTGAAAACCACAATTCATTCCCGGTAAAGCTCCATAGCCGGCATTGGAATATTTTTGACAGCGACGGAAGCTATCGCGAAGTGGAAGGAGAAGGCGTGGTAGGAATGCAACCGGTTATCAGCAGTGGGGAAGAATACCAATACGTAAGCGGTTGCAACCTGCATACAGAAATAGGACGGATGCACGGTACCTATTTAATGGAAAACATACACACCAAGGAAATTTTTGAAGTAAGCATTCCGGCTTTTGACATGATAACGCCTTTTAAGTATAATTAAATCTGAACCAGGATTTAGGTGGATGATAGGATTGGTGCGATTTAAAACTTACTATAAAGCAAGGGTCTTCAAATATTTGAAGACCCTTGCTTTTGCTTTAATCCAGCCAATCTATTAATCCTGAAATCCTGGTTCAGGCTATTTCGGTTTATATTTCGCTTCTCCAAAAATGGTTTTTGCCGGCGTGGCCAGAACCTGCTGGACAGTAAGCTTGGGGTTTTTCTCCGCAAATTTTTTCACGATTTGCCAGCCCACCCATTGTCCAATATTTCCCGGTGAGCCGCCTTCCGGCATACCGCGGGTAAAGGGTCCTTCACCAATATAGTCCTGGATGATGGCCGGGTCAATGGTGTAAATGTCGGTATTGGAGGTAAAGAATCCCCAGATGTTTCCTTCATTGTTCTTTACCCAATCCAACTGCCGTTTCGTATAACCTGTCTTGAGGCTGTCCGGTGTGTCGGGTAAAAACTTATCCAGCAAATACCATTGTTTTCCTTTTTCAATCATTTGTTCAACCAATGGTTTGCCCGCGCTGCTATCCGGATAAAGATCATCCACTAACGCTTTCATACTGTTAACCCCCATATATTCCTTATCAAACCGGCGGGAAATGTAATCCGGATACATTTCCTGTAACTGCTGGTCTTTATATACCGAAAAATTTTTGCCGGCATATTGATGCAATCCAATACCCAGGTAGTGTGGGGTAAGCACAACACCAGGTGCATCAAAGGTTCCAATAAAGGTGATAACACCGGGCAGTGTATAAGAAGGGTAATAATATTTTACATACTTAAAACCTGTGGTCAATTCATCTTTGAGCCAGTTGAGGTTGCTATATTTTTTTTGAATGGAATCATTGATGGGAGCGTAGCTGACCAAAATTTGTTTGATCACAGGCGTTGCCTCTGCAGGCGGCACCCGCAGGATTTGCTGCACATAAAAAGGAAAGAAGTTGGGAAACCGTTGATTGACCTGGTTTATGCCGGCTGGAATATTACTGGTATCAATTTTAAAAAAGCTTTGTTCAAAGCGTTCTATTTTAAAATCCACTTTGATGTCAGAAACATCAGGTTTGTTATTTTCATTGCTGCACGAAAAAAATAAAACGATGGCTGCAGCTACAATTAATTGGCGCATGGCGGTTTAACGGCTTATTTAATGATTTATTACAGAACTTTGAACTCCATTGAATAATTAACGAAGATGAAGATTTTCTTAGCGCAGCAAAACTATCATATTGGAAATTTTGAGGAAAATGCACAAAAGATCATTGCCGGCATAGAAAAAGCAAAGCGGGCCGGCGCGGACCTGGTGATGTTTTCCGAGTTGTGTGTGTGCGGTTATCCTCCAAGGGACTTCCTGGAATTTGAAGATTTTATCAACCAGTGCTACGAAACCATTGATAAAATAAAAGAATATGCAGATGATATTGGGGTGTTGATCGGCAGCCCGGCACGCAATCCGCAAAAAGAAGGGAAAGATTTATTTAATGCTGTTTTTCTTTTGCATGAAAAACAAATAAAAGCCGAGATCCATAAAACACTTTTACCGACCTACGATGTGTTTGATGAGAACCGCTATTTTGAATCCGCTTTTGAATGGAAATGCATTGATTTCAAAGGGAAAAAACTGGCGGTGACCATTTGCGAGGATATCTGGAACCTGGGTGACAATCCTCTGTACCGCATTACTCCCATGGAAATTCTGATCAAAGAAAATCCCGATGTGATGCTGAACCTGTCTGCTTCTCCCTATAATTATGCAGCAGATGTGGTGCGCAGAAGCATTGTGGAAGCCCATACATTGAAGTACGGTTTGCCAATGTTGTATTGCAACACCGTGGGTTCGCAGACGGAAGTGGTTTTTGATGGCGGAAGCCTTGTGTACGATATCAATGGCCGGCTGGTAAAGGAAATGAAATATTTTGAAGAAGACTATGCCTTGTTTGATCTGGCTTCTCTTCACACAAAGGAAAAAAGCTCCGCCAGGCAACCTTCGCTTGCCGGCCTTGCTAATGCAAACGTCAAAATAGCGGAGAGCAGGGAATCCACCAATCCTTCCACCGCTGCAAAGGATGGGGCAGTGAATCAGGAAGTCGTTACGCAGCGCCGCTACTATTATTCCCCCCGGGAAGTAGGAACAGACCTTGACACCTTGCAATATTTAACGGATGAAAAAAACATTCAGGAAATACACGATGCCCTTATTTTAGGTATCCGGGATTATTTCCGCAAAATGGGCTTTTCAAAAGCTACATTAGGCGCCAGCGGTGGTATTGATAGTGCGGTGGTGCAGGCCCTGGCCGTGGAAGCATTGGGTAAAGAAAATGTGCACGTGCTGTTACTGCCTTCGCAGTTCTCCTCCGCTCATTCCGTTTCCGATGCCGAGCAATTGAGTAAAAATTTAGATAACCGGTACGATATTGTTCCCATCAAAGAAGTGTATGATGCTTTTTTGAAGAGTTTAGCCTCTCTTTTTAAGGATTTGCCTTTTGGTGTGGCCGAAGAAAATATTCAAAGCCGGGCAAGAGGCAACCTGCTAATGGCTGTAGCCAATAAGTTTGGTTATATTCTGCTGAATACGTCTAATAAAAGCGAACTGGCAACAGGTTACGGGACTTTGTACGGGGATATGGCCGGTGGGTTAAGTGTGCTGGGCGATCTGTATAAAACGCAGGTATATGCTTTGGCAAACTATATCAATAGGGCGGAAGAGATCATCCCCCACCATATTCTTAACAAAGCACCTTCAGCGGAATTAAGGCCCAATCAAAAAGACAGCGATAGCCTGCCGGATTATTCCATTTTGGACAAGGTGCTGTATCAGTATATTGAACTACGACAGGGGCCAAAAGAAATTATGGCACAAGGTTATGATGCAGCTTTGGTAAAAAGAATTCTTCGGTTGGTAAATATGAATGAATACAAGCGCAACCAGTTTTGTCCCATCATACGGGTTAGCTCCAAGGCATTTGGTGTGGGCCGGAGGCTGCCTATTGTAGCCAAATATTTATCATGATTAATGTTTGAGTTTGATCACCATGGACGTTGGAAAACCTTGGTAAACGGTGTCTTTGGAAAGCGAAAGGGTGGATTCATTGAGAGTAATGATTTTAAATTGCCCGGTGACACCTATTATTCCACCGCCTCCCAGGTTCAATGAAGATTCGTTGTTTGCAAAGCTCCATGTAACGGCAGTAGTTTGCGGATCATTAACATCGCATTTAGCGGCCCCTTCATCTACTACGCCGCTTCCATTTGCAGACAGCGTCAGAAAGTTATCGATAACGCAAGTGGGAATAGAGGAAGTTATGCTAAGGTCTATCGTGCCGTTTTTATCTGCATCTGCGCCTGCATCTTCATACTTCCACGAACTTTTGGTAAGCAGTTCTGTCTTGGTTGGTCCATTGTTTTCCGAACTATCTTTACTGCAGGAGGCAAAAGCAAAACAAACAGCAATGGTCAGTATGGCATATTTCATAAAGAAGGTTTTAAGATGAATAAAATTAGAGTACAAATCTTCAGCCATGCACGAAATCTTCCGGCGTATTTTTTCAGTAAACGATGTTTTGGAACTAATATTGGTTAAAATATCAGGATTTTTAGCTTTACGGCAAATTATTTGCTAATGCTCAGTTCGTTATTTAAAGATCTAAATTTCAACTATGATTAAAACCGCAGATGATATTCGTCAGTTAAATGAGCGGATCAGTTATTCAGGAAGATTTATTGATACCCTTCGAAATGAAGTAGGAAAAATAATTATCGGCCAATCGTATATGCTTGACCGTTTGCTGATCGGCTTACTTAGCAACGGCCACGTTCTTTTGGAAGGGGTGCCGGGTTTGGCAAAAACGCTTACCATCAAATCATTATCCCAGGCCATTCATGCAAAATTCAGTCGGATTCAATTTACCCCTGATCTTTTGCCTGCCGACGTCATCGGTACCATGATCTACAACCAGCAGCGCAATGAATTTGTGGTGCGCAAGGGACCCATCTTTGCCAATTTTATTTTGGCTGATGAAATTAACCGGGCGCCGGCTAAAGTACAGAGTGCTTTGCTGGAAGCCATGCAGGAAAGGCAGGTAACCATTGGCGATACTACCTACAAACTGGATGAACCCTTCCTGGTATTGGCAACACAAAACCCCCTGGAACAGGAAGGAACTTACCCCTTACCCGAAGCGCAGGTAGACCGTTTTTTAATGAAGGTGGTCGTCGGCTATCCTACACGGGAGGAAGAACAATTAATCATCCGCCAGAACGTTCAGGGTTTAACCGTGCCTGCTATCAACCAGGTGGTTTCGGTGAATGAAATCGTGAATGCCCGTCAAATGGTCCGCGATATCTATATGGATGAAAAAGTAGAGCAATACATTTTAGATATTGTTTTTGCCACCAGGAACCCGCAGGACTACAAACTCGATAATTTAAAGCCCTTAATTTCCTACGGCTCTTCGCCCAGAGGAAGCATTAACCTTGCGGTGGCTTCCAAGGCACAGGCTTTTTTGAATAAAAGAGGCTATGTGATTCCGGAAGATGTGAGGGCCATTAGCAATGATGTGTTGCGCCACCGTATTGGTTTAACCTACGAAGCGGAAGCAGAGAACGTGAACGTAGTGGATGTCATTGATCAGATTATTCAAAAAATTAACCTCCCGTAAGGCCCGCCACCGGCGTGACCGAAAATGCAAACAAAGAATGCTTACCACAGCAGAAATACTAAAAAAGGTGCGGGAACTGGAGATCAAAAGTAAAAAGCTGGCGACAGATCTTTTTACCGGGGAGTATCACAGTGCTTTTAAGGGAAGGGGCATGTCCTTTAAAGAAGTGAGGGAGTATTCACCCGGGGATGACATCCGTTTTATTGACTGGAACGTATCGGCACGGTTTGGCCACCCGTTCAGCAAAATGTTTGAAGAAGAACGGGAATTGACGGTCATGCTTTTGATAGATGTTAGCGCCAGTTCTTTGTTTGGGACCCTGTATGCCACTAAAAAAGATATTGCCACAGAAATTGCGGCTGTTTTGGCTTTTTCAGCGGTGAACAACAGCGATAAGATCGGCGTGATCTTTTACAGCGATAAAATCGAAAAATACATTCCGCCCAAAAAAGGAAAGCAGCATGCTTTGTTCATTATCCGGGAGTTGTTATCGGTTGAATCGGCCAAGAAACAAACCCAGCTTACCACCGCCTTGCGTTTTTTCAACAATACCACCCGGCAAAAAAGCATTGCTTTTATTTTGAGTGATTTTATTGATACCAATTACCAAGATGCGTTGCGGGTGTCGGGAAACAAACATGATATTGTTGGTATAAAATTGTACGACAAAATGGACCGGGTGCTGCCAAAGCTTGGGCTATTGCGCATTGAAGACGCGGAAACCGGCAAGCAAAAATGGGTGGATACGGAAAGCAGCTTGGTACGATACGAATATGAAAAGGAATTTTTCAGGCTGACCGATTATTCCTATGAAACCTTTCGCAAAGCGGGCTGCGATCTTCTGCATGTGCGTACCGATGAAGATTATGTAAAAGTGTTACAACGATTTTTTATCAGCAGGAACAAATAATGAAGAAACTTTTTTCTCTTTTTATCCTATTACTAACCTTGTCCGGGACTCTTTTTTCTCAGCGGTCTTCCGTTTCTGCTACCGTCAGCAAAGAAAAAATATTGATTGGCGAACAGGTGCAGCTTTATTTAAAAGCGGTGGTTTCAAAACCCGGTCCCTTTACGTGGTTCGTCATCGATACCTTCCCGCATTTTGAAATATTGCAACAGTCAAAAATTGACAGCCAGCTCACCAGTGAAGGTTTATTTCTGCAGCAAACCATTACGCTTACCAGTTGGGACAGCGGCCGCTGGTTCATTCCTGCTTTTCCTTTTGCCAACACCAAAACAAAACCTGTCATGGTTACGGTGGGTTATACGCAAATGGCTCCTGACCAGCCGTATAACGATATAAAGGATATTATTGAAGTGGAAAAACCATTTGCCTCCAACTGGTACTGGTACCTGGTGGGCATTGCCGTTTTGGTGGCCTTATTTTTATTGTTTTTCCCACCTAAACAGGAAAAAAGCATTGCTCACACGCCTGTTCCGGCTGAAGATGCTTACAAAGCCGCATTAAAAAGATTAGGCAAATTAACCGCTGGCGACGATCCCAAATACCTGTACACCGAACTGGTGGATGTCTTCCGGGATTACCTGCAGAAACGAAAAAATATGCAGTCGTTCTCCAAAACAACCGACGACCTGTCCGTGCAAATTAAGGAGTTACAATTGCCCGTTGAACAATACAATCAACTGGTGCAGGTATTGCGGCTGAGCGATATGGTGAAATTTGCAAAATATCAACCGCAGGTAAGGGAGAGTGAAGAAGCGATGAGTGTGATCGAAAAAAATATTGTTACCATTGAGAATTTACAATAATGCTGTACGACTGGCTCCAAGATATTGAATTTGCCAAGGTGTGGGTGCTTCCCTTTTTAGGAATTTTGCCTGTGCTGGCCTTTTTGCATTTCAAAACCAAAAACACATCCAAATCTTCGTTTGTTGTTTCCTCTGCTGCAGCCTTCTCGGCCCGTACAGCAAGGAATATAACGCTTCATATTCCTTTTTGGTTACGGTTTTTGGCCATTGGCTGTATCATCCTGGCTTTGGCCCGCCCGCAAATACGCAATGTGCAAAGCCGCACAAAAGGGGAGGGCATCGACATTATTCTATGCATGGATGTAAGCGGCAGTATGCTGTCAAAGGATTTTTCTCCCAACCGTTTGGCGGTGTCGCGGCAAATGGCTGCGGAATTTGTAAAGAACAGGCCGGTTGACCAGATTGGACTGGTCATTTTTGCCGGTGAAAGTTTTACGCAATATCCGTTGTCCACCGACCATGCGGGGTTGCTGGAACAGATCCGGGGCATCACCTCGGGTATGCTGGAAGACGGAACGGTGATTGGGGAAGGCCTGGCCAAATCGGTGGAACGTCTATCCTCCAGCAAAGGAAGAAGTAAGATCGTTATTTTATTAACCGATGGAAACGAACAGCCGCCGGACACCAGGATTATTGATCCGATAACCGCACTTGAAATTGCTAAAGCAAAAGGCGTAAAAGTTTACACCATTGGCATGGGTGCCCTGGGTGGTGTGGCAGCTGAAGAAAAAGGTGTGAGCCGCTCCGGCAGCAGTGCTTTTCTGGATGAAGCCTTGCTCAAGCGTATTGCTACACAAACCGGTGGCTTATACTTTAGAGCAACAGATGAAGAAAGCCTGCAGGCCATTTACCGGCAAATTGATAAAATGGAAAAATCGGACGTGGAGGTAGTAACAAAAGAACGGTTTGAAGAGGAGTTTATCTATTTTATTCTGGCTGCTTTATTCTTCCTGGCTCTTGAAATAATTTTGCGATATAGTTTATTGCGTACATTTCCTTAATCATGCAGGGACTCGTTTATAAATCCACAGGCAGCTGGTACCAGGTAAAAGATAGTGCAGGCAAAGTTTGGAATGCCCGCATGAAGGGTGTTTTTAAACTGGATGGTATCACATCCACCAACCCTATAGCAGTTGGCGATATAGTTGATTTTGATCTGGAGAACGAAAAGGAGCAATCCGTCATCATTACAAAAATTCACGACCGCCGCAATTATATCAACCGCCAGTCGCCGCGTATAAAAAGCCAGCAGCATATTGTTGCGTCTAATATTGATCAGTCTCTTTTGATCGCTACCATAAAGGAGCCCCGTACTTCGCAGGGGTTTATTGACCGCTTTTTAGTGGCCTGCGAGATGTACCACATCCCGGCTATGGTGCTCTTTAATAAAATGGATCTGTACAAGGACAAGGAGCTGGAAAAACTGGAAAAACTTAGAGGGGTTTATGAGGCGATCGGTTATAAAGTAATCGGTACCAGTTTAAAAGAAAACCGGGGACTGGAGGAAATAAAAGAATCGCTAAAAAATAAGATCACTTTGATCAGCGGGCATAGCGGCGTAGGCAAATCAACTTTTATCAATGCCATACTTCCACAGGCGCAAATACGTACGCAGGATGTAAGCGGATGGAGCGGCAAAGGACAGCACACTACCACGTTTGCTGAAATGTATGAGCTGTCGTTTGGCGGTAAGATCATTGATACGCCGGGCATGAAAGAATTTGGTTTGGTTGGCATAGAAAAAGCAGAGCTGTCAGGCTATTTTCCTGAAATGCGAAAGCGGCTGAATGATTGCCAGTTTAATAATTGTCTGCATATAAACGAACCGGGATGTGCTGTAAAACAAGCGGTCATTGATGGGGAGATTGATGAAGACCGGTACGTGAGTTATTACAATATTCTGGAGTCGCTGAACGAACAAAAATGGTAGGAGAGATGATAAGGTTCAAAGTCATCATAGGCACTGACTTTGAACTGTAAAGTTGAACGACTCAGGCAATTCCCTGGCGCATGTCAATCGTCAGTAATTTTCCTTCCAGTACATTGGCTAGTTCCACCACAGCTTTATTATCCCGCTTGCGGGCATCTTTTGTTTTTGTGGGAAACATCGAAATGCCATTATAAATGCTGTACTGCAAGGTCAGTTCGTGTTGTCCTAAGTGAAAATCCCAGCTAATGGCATCAAAATCGTCTTCTTTGTTGGTAAAGTTTACCTGGAGATCATCACTTAAAATGTCAGCGATCTGGTAAAAGCGTTTCAGGCCGCCGTCATCGTCTATCACAGCTTCTGTACAACCTAGAGTTGTTCGTAGGGTGAGGCTCATAAAAAGGGTTTTATAATTAGTAAAAATACGCGGTCGTTTTTTAGAGTGAATGTACTCTATAGACAACGGAATAATGCGTTTAGCTGCATTATGCAATTGTTATGCCTTGAATTTTTTTTCCTTTTTAGGAGTACTGCCATCCAGGATCTTTTCGGCTCCTACGTTTTTGCCATTGTCCCCGCAACCGTATTTTGGTTTGCTCAATAAACTGCAGGAAGAAAGTATTACACTGAATGCACTGAAGATGATGATGAAGCGCATCGTTTTCATAAATACTATTTGTATAAAGTTAAAACGAATTACGGAGGATTAAAAGTGTTTGGTCGCTTCATTTGAACTTTCAAACCATTTGGCATAACCCAGGTAATTATTGGCAATCCTATTGATCTCGCCTTCCACCTTTTGGGGCGAAATATCTTTTACTTTTTTGGCCGGTACACCGGCATAAATGGCGCCGCCTTCACAAACCGTTCCTTCCAGCACCACGGCGCCTGCGGCGATGATGGTATTGCTGTGCACGACGGCATTGTCCATTACAATCGAACCCATGCCGATCAACACGTTGTCGTGAACAGTACAGCCATGTACAATGGCATTGTGGCCAATAGAAACATTGTTGCCAATGATGGCTTGTGTTTTTTTATAGGTGCAATGAATAACGGCGCCATCCTGTATGTTTACTTTATTGCCAATGCGAATGCTGTTGACATCGCCACGCACCACGGTATTGAACCAGATGCTGCATTCATCGCCCATGACCACATCACCCACAATGGTAGCGTTGGGAGCAATGAAACAATGATCGCCCCATTTGGGAAAATGATTTTCAACCGGAAGTACTAATGCCATTCAATTGCAGATTTTAGAGTGCAGATTTACGATTTTATTTTGGTTGCCGGCAGCAGAGCTGCTATGAAGCTTTGGTTACGACGCTCCGTTCAGGTTTGTGTTTTCTTATCATCATTATTAAACGATACTTACGATTTTTGCCGTTATGAATCTCCGGCAACTATTTCTTCAACACGTGGCCCAAACCTCGATGGCGCCTTTGGCTTTGGAAATTATAAAAGCAGAAGGTTGCGTACTGACCGATGCGTCAGGAAAAAAATATGTTGATCTTATCGGGGGCATCAGTGTGGCCAATATAGGGCACCGGCATCCAAAGGTGGTTGCCGCCATAAAACAGCAGCTGGATGCGTACCTGCACATAATGGTGTACGGCGAGTTTGTGCAAAGTCCGCAGGTGCAATATGCCAGGCTGCTAACCGAACACCTGCCTGCTGCCTTAAACTCTGTTTACTTTACCAACTCCGGTGCCGAAGCCGTGGAAGGTGCCATGAAGCTGGCCAAAAGAGTAACCGGCCGGGCTGAAATAATTGCTTTCAACAATTCTTATCATGGTTCTACCCAGGGTGCTTTAAGTATCCTTGGCAGCGAATACTGGCGGAATGCCTACAGGCCCCTACTGCCTGGTGTGCAGCATTTGAACTACAACTCTTTTGAAGACCTGCCATTCATTACCGAAGACACAGCCTGTGTTATCGCAGAAACGGTGCAGGCCGAAGCCGGCATCATGGCCCCGCAAAACGGCTGGTTAAAAGCTGTGGAGGACCGCTGCCGGGAAACAGGCGCCTTATTTATCCTGGATGAAATTCAGGCAGGCTTTGGCCGCACCGGCAAACTTTGGGCCTTTGAGCATTTTGACGTGGTACCCGATGTATTGTTGCTGGGCAAGGCCCTGGGTGGCGGCATGCCCTTAGGCGCTTTTATTGCGGATAAGAAGGTAATGGATCAGCTGGCCGATAACCCGGTGCTGGGTCATATTACTACGTTTGGCGGTCACCCGGTGTGCTGTGCAGCCGGCAAAGCGGCTCTGGAGGTTTTGCTGGAAGAAAATTTTGAGGTTCAAAAAAAGCAAGCCCTGTTTGCCTCTTTATTACAGCATCCAAAAATAAGGTCTGTTCGTTCTTTTGGACTTTGGATGGCCCTGGAATTTGATGATTTTGATACCTGTAAAAAGGTTATTGACAAATCCATTGAAGGCGGTGTGATTACCGACTGGTTTTTGTTTGCTTCCGATTGCCTGCGCATTTCTCCGCCCTTGCTGATAACCGAAGAGGAAATAAAAGAAGCGGTCGCCATTATTTTTTCCGCACTTTCCTGATTTTTTCTTGCTTTATAAAATTATTTGAATGTACTTTGTAATACAAAGTGCTTTTATGATCGAACAAAACCCACACTTAGATGCGTTAAAGGACATCAGGAAAATGATGCGGCGTTCCAGCCGTTTTATTTCGTTAAGCGGTTTAAGTGGCATTGCCGCCGGTTTTTGGGCTTTGACCGGCGCGGGAGTGGCTTATAATTGGATCTATGAATATTACCATCAGTATAACGACATGGGTTATGCCAACCTGGCTTTTCAAAAACTGAAGCTGAGTCTTTTTATGCTGGCGGCGGTAGTGTTGGCGGTTTCCCTGTTATCTGCATTTTATTTTACCTGGCGCAGGGCGGGAAAAAATAATTTACCGCTGTGGGATCACGCCTCAAAAATGCTTGCCATCAACATGCTGATTCCGCTGGTGACCGGGGGGATTTTCATTCTAACCATGTTGCAGTATAACGAGTGGCGGTTTGTTACGCCTGCCTGTTTGATTTTTTATGGTTTGGGGCTGGTCAACGGAAGTAAATACACGCTAAGCGAAATACGATACCTTGGATTGTTGGAGCTTGTCCTTGGATTGGTAAGCACACAATTTCCCGGATACGGCCTTTATTTCTGGGCCGTTGGTTTTGGTATCCTTCATATTGTGTACGGCTTTGCCATGTGGTGGAAGCACGAAAGACAACCGGTAACTGAATAATTACAGGAGCAGCGAGTTAGCAATGGCAACAAACAATCCCATATCTGGACTAAATAAAATTTTTGATAACCGCATCCGGCTGGGCGTCATGAGTACTTTAATGGTAAATGAACAGATCAGTTTTAATGATCTGAAGCAAATGTTGGAGGTGACCGACGGTAATCTGGCCACGCATTTGGTAACGCTGGAGGAAGAAGGATTCATTAAAGTGCACAAAGGATTCATAGGACGGAAGACCAACACCACGTATTCGGTGACCAAAGCAGGGGAGAAGGCGTTTACGGATCACATCACAGCGTTGGAAAGAATGATCAAGGCAATGAAATAATATTTTTTTTGCCTCTATACTTTGAATAACAAAGTGCTTTTTAAAAATGAAAAAACAACGACAAATCATCCGCTGGCTGTTGGGATTTTTCATCATCACTCTTTTTTTAAGCGGCCTGACGGCTATTCCTGTTGAGTCGGAACTTTCTTTCCTGCTGCGCTTTTTTCCTTCCACCTCAGGCATGCATCACTGGCTTTCAAAAGTGCTGGCCGCCTATTGTGAAGTAAATGCTGCGCATCCTTTTTTACTCTATGGATATGATTGGCTGGCCTTTGCGCATTTTGTCCTGGCCATTCTTTTTCTGGGTCCCTATAAGGACCCGGTGAAAAATATTTGGGTGATCCAGTTCGGATTAATCGCCTGTGTTCTTATCCTTCCTTTGGCTTTCATAGCAGGAAGGCTGCGGGGCATACCCTTTGGTTGGCAGCTGATCGATTGTTCCTTTGGGGTCTTTGGTGCAATACCCTTATGGATCTGCTATCGCAAGGCCAAACAACTTTCGCTGTACAATCCTCATTCATTAAATAAATAAACATGGAAACTATTGTACAAAATGTATGGACAAAAAGTAAATTATTAATAAAGGGCCTCTTGATTGGTCTGCTGGTTTTGCTGTTACAAATTCCGGCCTTTTATGTAAAAGACCTGATTGAAGAACGAGAGTCGAGACAAAGGGAAGCGGTCGCTGAAGTGAGCAGCAAATGGGCCGCCGCACAAACCCTAACAGGTCCGGTGGTTGTACTTCCCTACTGGGAAACCAAAACAGATGTCAGTACATCGAAAATGACAAGAACAAAAGCCTTTGCTTTCTTTTTGCCTGATGAACTCTCTATACAGGCTGATGTTTCGCCCCAGGAAAGACACCGGGGAATTTACAAGGTGATGCTCTATTCTTCCAACCTTTCCATCAAAGGAAAGTTTCAGGGTATTTCGGTAGAAAAACTCCATATTCTTCCCGAAGATATTATCTGGAATGAAGCCGTTGTGAAACTTCCGCTTTCGGATAACATGGGGTTAAATGAAGAAGTTACATTAAAATGGAAGGACTCCGTTTTACCCTTGTCTCCGCAAACCGCCGATGACCGCTCCCTTGCCAATGCATTACAAGCCCCATTACCGGTTACATCCTTGCAGGATTTGCAGAACGTTGATTTTTCAACTGTCTTCAGTCTTAACGGCTCGCAACAACTTTTATTTACGCCAACAGGTAAAATCACTACGGTGCAGATGAGCTCCAGCTGGCCGCATCCAAGTTATAAAGGAGCGGTTTTACCCCAAAAAAGTGAGGTGGGGCCGAAGGGGTTTTCTGCTTCATGGAAAAGCATTTCACACAAAAGAAATTTTCCCCAACAGTGGACGGGTACTGCTTATTCGTTTCATCCCATTGACATGCATTCCATGGCCGATGCGGTGGCAACCGCTGCTGCTGTGCAGTCAACAAACATCCATAGTTCAGCCTTTGGTACCAGCCTTTTTATGCCGGTGAATGGGTATCAAAAAGCAATGCGGTCGGTAAAGTATGCGGCGTTATGCATCCTGTTAACCTTTGCTTCCTTTTTTCTTATAGAGATCAATAACAAAAAATCGGTGCATCCATTTCAATATGGCCTGATTGGTTTGGCCTTAATCCTGTTCTATACCTTGCTGCTGTCTTTTTCCGAATACATTGGCTTTACCCTTTCGTATGTCATTGCTTCCCTTTTTACCATCGGTTTGATCGGGTGGTTTGTCAAAGGGCTTCTTTCTTCGGTCCGCCTGGCTTCTATTTTATCGGTCATCCTGGTTTTGCTGTATGTATACGTATTTACCATTCTGCAGTTGCAGGACTATTCTTTATTGCTGGGAAGTGTGGGCTTGTTTATTACCCTTGGCGTTATTATGCACTATTCAAAAAAGATCCAATGGTAACTGATTAACAACATAAAAAAATAGATCATGAAAACACAAATCTTAAAACCGGATCTCAGCGCCGCTATTGGTTTATTTCTTACAGCGCCAACGGCCTGTTTTATTTTGATTTCCTTTTTGAAGTATGTGTTGGGACTGCCGGCACTTTTCGATGCCGCAGCACCGATATTAGAGGCGGGCGGAATTAAAGAAACCATTGGATGGAATAGTAACCTTTTACTTCTCCTGGGTCCATTGGTTGCCTTGCTGCTGAACCTTGGAGCTGTGTTAGAGCTGAATTGGAATGTCACCCTTTATGAAGCAAACATCCATTTGACATTTCACCGGCATATTAAAAACTGGTTGGTCATAGGCTTAAGTGGTTTGTGCCTCTTAACCTTATTTGTTTATGCCATTGGCGAAAACTGTAGTTGTTGATGAAAACATTTAAGCATGTTAGTTATACCTGGCTGTTGGCTCAGCTTTTTCATCCATTCATATGGATGATGGCTGGCCTTATTACAGGAGGCCACGTGGAAGAAGATATTTTGATATTGCTTGTAGTATTCGGTATTATTTTTTCATTGCCTGGTTACTTACTCTGCATTGTCTTTTTTAAGGAGGTGGCAAAAATGAATTATATCCGTTTCGTAAAGCTGTTGGTTTGGTGCCTGGTAACAGTAGCCTGCATTGTCACGGGGTTTCTTTTCCTATGTGTCAGTCTTTTCGAAACCCGGTTGTTCATGGGGGAGTTTAGGATTGTCATTCCGGGTTCCATCGCTGCTGTGCTGGCTATTTTATGCCGCTACCGGCAATTCATCCTTTTCAATCATCTTCAACTGAATTCAGATGAAAACAATATGGTTTAAAAGATGGGGCTGGATCTATGTGCCCGTTCACAGCATAGGTTTTATCATTACCTTACTTACCATCCTTTTCTTACTACCGGTGTATATTACCATTATTAAATATGGTCATTCGGTTAGTGATGATTTGTACCATATGTTTGTTTATACAACCTGCACCGCTTTTTGGTGGAAATGGGTGGCACACAAAACAAGTAACTAATGGAACGAAGAAAATTCTCCTGGAAAGAACGGGGCAACAGCTTTACCTATGCATGGGATGGAATGAAGGCTGTGTTGCGAACAGAACATAACACATGGATTCATTTGGCCTTAACGGTAGGGGCCCTGGCGCTGGGCTTTATTTTGAAGATAAGCGCCGCAGAGTTTACAGGCCTGATTATTGTAATGACCATGGTTTGGACAGCGGAAATCTTCAATACCGCTATTGAAAAAACCATGGATTTTATTTCAAAAGAAAAGCACCCGCAAATTAAGCTGGTGAAGGATCTGGCTGCCGCCGCTGTACTTATTACGGCTCTGTCGGCCATAGTAGTTGGCGCCATTATTTTTATTCCTAAACTTTTTTAAAATGATCAAAAGACTGGAAAATAATTTTTTGCTGAGCAGGCTTTATTTCAGTAGAACAGAAGCGGAGAAAATGCTTTTGCTCTCCTGCCTGTTTAGCGTTTGCTTAACGGCGGTACGAGTGGTGTACACCGGCGGGCTTTTATTTGTTTGGCTGAACTGGAACCTGTTTTTAGCCTTCGTGCCCTATGCCATCACCCGGTTCATCACTCTACGTCTACAGTGGACGGAGGACAATAAAAAGTTCATTCTTGTTTTTCTATGCTGGTTGCTGTTTATTCCCAATTCTTTTTACATTATTACGGATCTTTTTCACTTAAGTACCCGTTTGCCCGTGCCTCTTTGGTTTGACCTGGCGCTGATCCTTTCTTTTGCATGGAATGGTCTGTTGTTGGGTATTTTATCGGTACGGCAAATGGAAAAGATCATTGAGTCAAAATGGAACCTGAGCAGTGAATGGCTTTTTGTTTATCCCATGATGCTGTTGAATGCCTTTGGTGTGTATGTGGGAAGGTATTTACGCTATAACAGTTGGGATATTGTGTCAACTCCCTTCCAGCTTTTTAATGACATCATTTATTTGATCATTCATCCTATTCGGCACCGTTTTGACTGGAGCATGATCCTTTGCTATTCTGTTTTTATGACGTTGATCTATATTACGGTCAAAAAATTCAGTAAGGCTATACGATAAAAAAAGAGATGCTTTCCGGCATCTCTTTTTTTATGATCTTTTTCTTTAGTTTAAAAATCTAAACCCAGGGCCAGGTATGTTTGTGGCTTGCCCTTGAAAAAGCCGTTCATCTGCCAGGCCACATCAAACTTTACAAAATAACCCAGTAAAGTACTGCGGGCGCCAAAGCCGTAGCCGCCGGCAAAGGGACCAACGCCGCCTGCTTTCAGTTTCACCATAACAGCCGGGTTTTGTGGATCTACGTACCGGGACGTAGGCCTTTCAAAATTATCATACCTGCCATTCCACGCAGTACCAAGGTCAATAAATTGCACCACCTGGAAGTTGCGCAGGAAAGCATTGTTGATGGGTTTGTTGAATAAGGTAGTGAACACCGGAACTCTCACTTCGCTGTTGATCACCACATTATTATTTCCATTGGCTATATTTTGTTTGAAACCCCTGAGGTTCACGGCTAATGCCTGGTAGGCGTATTCCTTGTCGCGGTCAGGAGTATTGTTCGGGTCAAAATAACGGTAAGACATTTCTCCGGTATTTTGATCGAATTTCAAATTGTCCCTGAACTTCAGCCATCCATCCACGCCGCCTAAATAATACACCACTTTCTGATTGCCCCATGAAAAATCACCCGCTGCACGAAGGGCCCAGATGACATTGCGGTAAATGGGCAGATAATGCCTGGCGTCAAAACCTACATTGAATAAAAACTTGCCTTCGGTGTTTTTGGTATTGAGCTGGGTAAATATATCTGAATAGACCTTCCAGCGCAGGCCGTGCCAGATGTTCATGGTTGGATTTAACGTATTGTCATATACGTATTCAAATGTGAATTGACCGAAGGTTTTTAAACTATCACGTTGCTTTAAATTTCCCACACTGGCGTCAAGGCCTACTGCGGGATAAATGATCCTGTCAAAACGGGGGCCCACGGTAAGCCGCACACTTCTCACCTTGTCAAAAGGATAAGCCAGGCGGGCAAGATAATAGCTGGAGTGCTGTTTTACCAAAGCAATTCCGTTGGGGTTTTGTCCTTTTGACGTATCAATTATATTTTCGGCGCTGCTCCTGTAATACGTAAAGCCCCAGTCAAATCTTTTTCTCAGGTTGGTAAACTCGAACAAGATGTCATTATCCTTCAAATTTGGTGCAAGCCGTATGCCCCCCGAAAGTTTGTAATCTTCAAAAAGGTCAACTGTTCCCATTCTGATCAAACCATTCAGGTCGTTGCCATTGGCCGGTTCAATAGGTCCCTGGCCGCCCTGGTAAGGCTGGTATTTGCTCACGCCGAACATGGTGTTGTTCAAGCCGGCCACTACATAATCATTAAAGAACTTTGGCGGACGGTACTCATACACTTTTGCCTTCTTCAAAATCGGTTCCGGCTGAATTTCCTCTGCCTTAAACACCTGGCCTAACTGCGAGGAAGAATCTCTTTTCTCGTTTTGGAATTCATTTTGAAAAAAATCAGGTTGCTTTTTAGTGCTATCACTTGCTGACAGATTGGATATTTCGTTGCGGCTGGCCACAATCCGCTCGCGGTCCATCACTTTTTTCATATACTCGGTTGGCTTGGCGGTAACATTGCGGCGGCGCAGGGTATTTTCATCCACCCGCAGCCGGTACAGGAATTTATAGTTTCCCTGTCTTGTTACTTCGCTTACCAGGCTGTTGTCACCTGCGGTTCTTGTTTCCAGCAGACTGCTTTGGTAATTGGTTAAAGGGAAAACATAGGTAGAATCGCTGGTCACTGACACATAACCCACCGAGTCAATGTCCTCTTTACTCCACTCTTTCAATACACTGTCCACTTCCTGGAGCGGGGGGTTGCGCAGAACCTCGTCTCCAATAAACACCAGCGTATCCAAACCTGCTCTTTCTGATCTGAAGAAACCTGCATAGCGGTTGTTGATGCCATTTTCATCACTCACAAATGTAAAATGCGAAGTATTGTATTGCGACGGGTAACGGGCATTGCCAAACCGTACATTGGTTAATTGAGAGATCTGTTTGAACTCTGATTTGTTCCAGTTGTCAATTAGGAAAATATTGTAGTGGCGCGAACTTACCGCCGTATCCGTATTGGGGGCATCAGCTGAAGGCCTGTTGCTGGAAAAAATAATTCCTGTTTTGCCGGGGAAGGCTACAAACGAAGCGTCCAGGTCGTCATACACATCATTGGTAACCTGCTCCGCGGTCTGCTTGTCTATCTTGTAAACAAAAATATCCGTTTGCCCGCTTTTAACAGCGCTTAGCAAAAGCGTGTTGGCATCCAGCATGTATTTTACATCTTGTACCTGGGTAAACTGGGGCAGATCTTGCTTTACTATTTTAACGCGGTTGATGGCGTCGTAAACAAACAATTTGTTTTTTCCTTCTTCATTGTAGATCACGGCCAGTCTTGTACCCTTGCCATCCCACGCCAGCAGGGGATAGTTTGGATTGAGCTCATCTTCTCTTGAACGGACGCCATATTGAAGGATCACCTTGCGGTCCACGAAATTGGGGTGAAAGGTTACGCTGTATTTTCCCTGCTTAAATTCTACCACGGCATAAGCAAAGCTTCTGGGCACGGGGTTGGCGTTAAAACGAATAAAATCTTTTTTGCCGATTTCTTCGGTTACGGATAGTTGTCCTTTGGGCACCAGGCGTCTTCCGCGGATGTCTTTAAAATACAACTGCGACATCTCGGTCATAAAATCCTGCAGCACGGCCTTGAATTTTTTCTTGGCAATTCTTTGCGTAGCACTGTTCAGGTTGCGGTAAATGCGGGATAAATAAAGAAGATAGGTGGTTTTGGACTTGCCGTATTTATTGCCAATGTAATACCAGAAAGCATGTCCGGCCAACAGAGGCTTGGCAAAGGCAAACTGGTAAAAATTATTGTAATCGCCACTTAGCATGGCGCTTTTCAGTTTGTCGTCCAGTTCGGGGCTCCATTCTTCACCGGCGTATTCAATGTAGCCATCCGTCAGCCATTTGGGCAAATCCAGCAAGGTTTGATTGGCCGCCATTTCGCCCAGGTCATCGCCAAATAACACATTGGCCACCAACACACCGGCTATACCCTGGCGAATTTGTTTGCGCAGGCTTTCATGATTGCCGTCGAAATACACCAGCATTTTATTGTTCACCAGCTTTGTAACGCCACCGGTATTTTGCCAGTCGATGCCCAGGCCAATGTTGGACTGCTGCATTTCGTCAAAGCTGTTGTAAACAACAACATTGGCCCTGCGCTGCAGGCCGTATTCAATAAAGTCTTCCAGCTGCGGCAATTCTTTTTCGGCCACCTGGGCTACGTATTTACCCAGTTCCAGCCCGTCCTGGCTGAAATAAGTATTGAAATTTTCAGTCTGGTAATATTTCCATTTGAATTTTTGGTATTGAACCCGGTTCTTGCCAAACTCCACGGCGTTCACCTGCGCATGTCCGTAGTAAGAAAGAACAAGCAATGAGGCGCAGGCCATCCGGCCAATCAATTTAATCATAAAGTAGATGTGATTTCTGAATTAATATAGCTCCCGATTTTGGATTGTAAATTGCAATTAAAAATACAAAAATCTGCATGTTAACTGTTCAACCATTTACATTCAATCCTGTGCAGGAGAATACGTATGTTGTTTACAACGAAAAAGGAGACTGTTGTATTATAGACCCCGGCTGTTATTTTGCCTCCGAGGAACAGGAATTAAAGAATTTTATTGAAAAAAATGGTTTGCGGCCCGTTTACCTCCTCAACACCCACTGTCATCTCGACCATATTTTTGGAAACCGGTTTGTGCAAAAAACATTTGGGTTGTCCTTGTACCTGCATAAATTAGAAAAGCCGGTGCTGGAGCATGGCCCGGCTTCGGGACAGGTATGGCAGTTGCCTTTTGATAATTACGATGGTGAATTGAACTACCTGGATGAAGGCGAGGTAGTGCGGATAGGAGAGGATGAGTTGCATGTTCTTTTCACCCCCGGCCATTCACCGGGCAGTATCAGCTTTTATAATGCAGAAGCTAAGTTTGTCATAAGCGGCGATGTGCTCTTCCAGGGAAGTGTGGGAAGGACTGATTTGCCGGGCGGCGATTTTACCATTCTGGAAGAAAGCATCAAAACAAAGCTGTACACGCTGCCTGCCGATGTTATTGTATATTCCGGGCATGGAGAATCTACAACCATTGGCGATGAAATGAAAGGAAATCCCTTTGTGAAAATGGTTTGAATGTCAGAACCAGGATTTTTGGGATGATGGGATGAGCAGGAAATGGGTTTCACGCAAAGACGCGAAGGCGCTAAGGGTTTTATGAAAGTCCTTGCGTGAAATTATCTGAACCAGGATTGGGTTGGATGAACCGGTTAGCAAGAAATAAAGTTTGTTCATTTTATTGAAGGTTCTTGCTTTATAGTTACGTTTCTAATCTCTTCCACAATCCTTTCATTCCCAAAATCCTGGTTCAGACGGCAAAGAACCGGCCTATATAAGGCAACTTGCGGATCTCGGATTTTTCCACGTTAATGATCAACAGTGCAAAAAGGGAAAACAGCACCAGCGCAAAGCCGCGGTTCACCCACACACCAAAATCAAATTGCCGGAAAGCGGCATGAATACCATAAAGCACTACGCATATAACGATAAAGGCTACCAGTTTTTTCCAGGCGTAAGGAATCGGGTAATTCTTTTGTCCCCAGATGTAAGAGATCACCATCATGCTTCCATAGCAAAAGAATGTAGCCCAGGCACAGGCCATGTAGCTGAAATGCGGAATGAACAGATAATTAATAAGTAAAGTAATGGCAGCGCCAATCAAGGTGATCCAGGCGCCAGCCATGGTTTGGTTGGAAAGTTTGTACCAAATGGAGAGGTTGTAATAAATACCCAGGAACATATTAGCCAGCAAAAGAATGGGAACCACCTTCAGGCCTTTCCAGAAGGTTTCATTTTGAATAAAATATTTCCACACATCCAGGAACATCGCCACGGCTAAAAACATAAAGCACACGGTAATGACAAAAAACTTCATCACCCTTGCGTACACCTTTTGTGGTTGTTGGCCATGGGCGGCTGAAAAGAAAAACGGCTCGGCGGCCATGCGGAAGGCCTGCACGGACAGGGTAATTAAAATAGAAAGTTTATAGCAAGCGCTGTAGGTTCCTACCTCTATTTTAGCTGCCTGGGCCGAGGTAACCGGAGCCAGCCAGTTGAGCATAATACGGTCGAAGGTTTCATTGATCATGCCCCCGAAACCTACTATTATCAGCGGCGCGGAATAGATCATGATCTCTTTCCACAGTTTTGCATTGAACTTCCACCGGAAAGCCAGCAGCTCTTTGGATAAAAACAGCAGGGTAAAAACGGATTGCACAAGGTTGGCAAGGATGACATAACCCACGCCGATTTTAGGGTTATAAAACGTACCGATAAAACTATCGGGATGTTCTTTTTGAATATCCGGGCAAACCGATAAAAAGAAAAAAGTAAGGGCAATATTGATAAGGATACCGGCAATACGGACAGTGGCAAACTTCACCGGCCTTCCCTCAAAGCGCAGCTTGGCAAAGGCCAATGCCGTCAGGGTGTCAAACGCTATGATAAAAGCACTCCAGGTAAAATATTCAGGATGTTCTTTCAGGCCAATAAGAGAGGCCAATTCGTCATTAAACAAAAGGAGTACCGCGGTTAAAATAACGGTACTTACAATTAACGACACCATTGCCGTGTTGTACACTTCGGCTTCCTGGTCTTTGTTCCTGGAATAACGGAAGTAGGCCGTTTCCAATCCATAAGTGAAAATGATATTAAGAAAAGGAATAACGGCATATACAAGGCTCATCTCGCCATACGCTGCTCCTGTAAGGGCGAAAGTGAGGTAGGGCGTCAGCAAATAATTCAGAAACCGTGCAGCAATAGAACTGGCTCCGTACCACAAGGTCTGTCCCGCTAATTTTTTAATGCCACTCAATGGGATATAGATTTTGTATTACACGAATTTTTACGAATGTAAGCGAATGTTCACGAATTATTCCCCGTAAGAATGATACGTTTGAATTCTAATTTATCAGTGCCGTAATTTACCATGATTCCTGGCTTAACTACCAGCGAAGCTTTTAAGTAATGTAAGGTTTGAGGGCAGGAATCGGCAGGTATAAAGGAGGTTGCTTTTGCTTCTATAATAATTTTGTTATCTATATAAAAGCCGGCATCAAACCGGTGTTTCAATAGTTCACCTTCATAAAAGGTATCAAAAGGTCTTTCCCTTTCATAAATCACATTTGCCTTTTTTAGTTCAATTTCCAAAGCATCCATATATACAACTTCCTTAAAACCCTTGGCATGAATAGAAGGCACTTTCATGCATAGCCAATAACCTGAAATGACTCTTCTTTGTAGAGTATGTCTGCCCTATTAGTGAACATTCGTTTTCATTCGTGCTCATTTGTGAATTTACTCCCTGAATCTTGGATTGTTGATGTAAGAAGAATCGCTCAGTGTTCGCAAAAAGGCAATAATATCATTTTCCTGGGCATCGGTGAGGGAAATGCCGTTGGTAAGCAAAGGATCCAGGGTGGCGCTTTGATTGATGCCAAAACGATAATGCTGTGCCATCATGCGCATCACGCTATACCTGCCATCGTGTGTGTAGTAAGAGGTCATATTCACATTGCGGAGGCTGGGAACTCTGAATTTTAAAGAGTCTGCGCCATTACCTGTAACCCGCATGCGGCCATAATCTTTCAGGTTCTCATCCACTTCCAGGCCCACATTGCGGAAACTAAAATCCGTGAACAAGGGTTCGGTATGACAAGTAGCGCATTTGGATTGAAAAACAGCATACCCGCTTTGTTCTTCTGCAGTAAAACTGGCTTCTCCTTTTTTTACCTTGTCGTATTTGGAATTAGCCGAAACCAGGTTGAGTACGAATTGCGTCAGCGCTTTTAAAATGCGGTCACTGGTAATTTGTTCGCTTCCGTAGGCAGCACGAAACAGGCGTTGATAAGCCGTATCATTCTTTACCTTGTTGATCACATTGTCCATGGTTTCCGCCATTTCATTGGGAGCGGTAATGTGTGCCAGTGAAATGGATTCAAGAGTAGTGGCGCTGCCATCCCATTTATAAACCGGGTACCAGGCCAGGTTGGCTAATCCCGGTGCATTGCGCAAAGTGTGCGAATGATTGTAACCATGACTGCGGTCGTGTTCAAAGGTGGTGAACGCCGCCACTTGCTGATGACAGGAAGCGCAGGGAAAATTGCCGTCAATGGAAAGCCGGCCATCGTAGAACAATTTTCTGCCCAATAAAAAACTTTCTTCGGTCAGCGGGTTGTTTTGAAAATCATAAACCGGCTGGGGAAAGCCTTGTGGTATGGGTAAGGTAATGGGGGTGGTACGGGCAAAGGGCCGGTCCGACTTCCGGCAGCTATTCAGCAAAACACCGCCACCCATAATAAAAACAAAGAGGACTGCTATAACAAGTAACGTTTTCAACTGGTTGGTTTGTTGTCCTAAGCTATCAAATAAAACAACAGCCTCCTGTTAAAAAAGGTTGCGGGGATTGAATTTTTTTCTGCCTTCTTTTATTTGCGAGGATCGTTTTTTACTCTCCAGCCGTTTTTCTTTTGCTTGTTTGGAAGGTTTGGTGGCAATGCGGAGTTTTTTCTTTTTTAAGGCTCCGGTGATCAGTTCATTCACTTTGCCAATGGCTTCTTCTTTGTTTTCTAATTGCGTGCGATGGGTTTGTGCTTTTACAACCAAGGCTCCTTCCGAATTGATGCGGTTGGATAGTTTATTAAGAACAAGGGTTTTTTGTTCTTCTGTCAATAATTGCGAAGCGGCAACATGGAAGTATGCAATAACAGCCGTTTCTACCTTGTTTACATTTTGTCCGCCCTTGCCCCCACTGCGGGTAGTTTGGAGTTTTATTTCAGAGGAAAGATCCATACCATTCAAAAGTAAAAACTAAAAATTCAAAACTGTGTTGCCAACTTTAGATTGTTTTTACTTTTTACTTTTGAATTTTGGCTTACTATGCGGGCAGTTATACAAAGAGTTACAAAAGCAAGCGTCACCATCGAAAACAAGGTCAATGGGCACATACAAAATGGCTTGCTGGTTTTACTGGGGATTGAAGATGCCGATGGCGATGAAGATATTAAATGGCTAAGCAATAAAATTGTGAACCTTCGCATTTTCAATGATGAAAGCGGAATCATGAACCGGTCTGTTTTAGAAGTGGATGGCGAAATCTTGCTCATCAGCCAGTTTACGCTTCATGCTTCTACCAAAAAAGGCAACAGGCCAAGTTATATCAAAGCCAGTAAGCCGGAGGTAGCCATTCCTGTGTATGAAAAAATGATTAGCCAGTTAGAAAACGATCTTGGTAAAAAAGTGGAAACCGGCATTTTTGGCGCCGATATGAAAGTAGAACTATTGAACGACGGACCAGTTACTATCGCTATTGATACGAAAAACAAAGAATGAAAAAAGAAATTGAAAACCGGGAAGACCTGGTGCGACTGTTAAATGAATTTTACAGAAAGGCATTTAAAGATGAATGGATCGGGCGGTTTTTTACGGAAGTGGTTCCCCTGGACCTGGAAACGCATATTCCCGTGATTGCCGATTTTTGGGAGGCCGTTATTTTTGGTACGCACGGTTATCGCAAAAATGTAATGGAAGTGCACCAGCATATTCATCAATTATCAGCCATAAAAAAAGAACATTTAGACAGGTGGGTAAAGTTGTTTACAGAAACGGCAGATGAATTATTTGAAGGAGAAAAAGCCCTCTTACTAAAGCAAAGGGCAACCTCTATTGCCACTCTAATGGATATAAAACTGAATCATAAACCGATCAATAAATTATAATGACCATACAGGAAGCACAACAACAGGTTGATCAATGGATTAAAACGACCGGTGTCCGGTATTTTAGCGAGTTGACCAACATGGCTATCCTTACCGAAGAGGTGGGAGAGGTGGCCCGCCTGATGAGCCGTATTTATGGCGACCAGTCTTTTAAGGAAAGCGATAAGGGGAAAAAACTTTCAGACGAACTGGCCGATGTGCTCTGGGTGCTCATTTGCATTGCCAACCAAACCGGTGTGGACCTGACAGAGGCTTTACACAAGAACTTTGAGAAGAAAAATAACAGGGATGCCGACCGTCATAAGAACAACGATAAATTATCAGAACCGTGATTTTTCGGGATTAAAAGATTAGCAGGAAAATAAAGCGTCTTCACGAATTGAAGACGCTTTATAGTTAAGTTTCCCCTCTCCTCCTCAATCCATTAATCCTGAAAATCCCGGTTCAGACATTGGCTGCTTTTTTGTACAAATCCTACAAACTGTAGCACATGAAAAAGTTTTCTTTAAAACTGGTGTGGGTTTCTTTAAAAGATGCCTTTAAGGGCTTTTCGGATGATAAAGTAACCAAGCTCAGCGCTTCACTGGCGTATTATACAGTTTTTTCTTTGGGCCCGTTGCTTATCGTGATCATTTACCTGTGCAGTTTCTTTTTGGGCCGCGAAGCGGTAGAAGGCTCCGTGTATTCGCAAATTCAGGGCTTTGTTGGCACGGATGCGGCAAAGCAAATTCAGGAAATGATAAAAAATGCCTGGATCAGCGATAAAGGGGGAGTGGCTGCTGTTATTGGCGTCGTCACCTTATTGATCGGCGCCACCACCGTTTTTGGTGAAATACAGGATTCCATCAATGGGATTTGGGGATTAAAAGCGTCGCCAAAAGCAGGCATAATGAAACTTATAGTAAGCAGAATTTTGTCCTTCGGATTAATTGCCACGCTGGGTTTTTTATTATTGGTGTCTTTGGCTGTGACGGCGGTAGTGGAAGGCATCGGTAACCGGCTGAAAACTGCTTTCCCCGATATTGGCGTAGTCGTATTTTATATGATCAACCTGCTTCTGACTTTGGGGATTACCACCCTGCTTTTTGCCATTGTCTTTAAAGTGTTGCCCGATGCGAAGATCAAATGGAAAGCTATCTGGCCGGGTGCTATCGCCACTTCCATACTTTTTATGATCGGTAAGTTTGCCATTTCATTTTACATCAGTAAAAGCGACGTGGGAAGTACGTATGGCGCGGCAGGTTCGCTGGTGATACTGCTGGTGTGGATCTATTATTCTTCCATCATCCTGTATTTTGGTGCAGAATTTACCAAGGCGTATGCCCTGGAAAAAGGCGCTAAGATTATACCAAGTGAATATGCTGAGTGGGACAAAGAGCCTGTAGTACCGGGATCAAAACCAAAAGAGCCCGATCCTTCTTCGATGGAGAAAAACAGGAGAAAAGAAGTGAAGCACAGCCCCCGGCCGGCCACGGTAAAAAATGAACTTCCCCATCCAAAAAAAGAGAAGAAAGAATCGGCGGGCATGGGAACGGTTTTGCTGGGATTGGTTCTTTATTATTTCAATACTTCAAAAAAGCAAACAGCGCATAAATAACGAAATAAGAACTGCCGCTATTGAAGTTTATTGCTCAGTAATGGCTATCTTTTTGTCGTAATCTTCAAAAAAGATGGATGAAAAAAAAGATGACATTTAAAGGTGTCTGGCAATTATTAAAAGATTCTTTCCAGGGATTTTCCGACGACAGGGTTTTTAAACTGAGTGGATCGCTGGCCTATTTCACCGTGTTTTCCATTGGCCCGATGCTGATGGTGATTATTTTTTTTGCCGAAATATTTTATGGCCGGGAAGCCATTGAAGGGACGATTTACGGACAAATAAAGGATTTCGTGGGTCCTGCCGCCGCCATGCAAATACAGGATATTATCAAGAATGCAACGCTGAGCGGTAAAAGCAACTTCACCGCCATTGTTGGTTTTATAACCCTGATCGTGGGGGCCACCACAGTGTTTGCAGAGATCCAGGATTCCATTAATGCCATCTGGAACTTAAAAACAAAGCCTGAAAAAGGGTGGCTTAAAATGATTCTCAATCGCCTGCTGTCTTTTTCTATTGTGGTAAGTCTTGCCTTTATTTTATTGGTTTCCCTGATCATCAACGGGCTGATGGAAGCCCTGGGGGACCGGCTGGTAACTATTTTTCCCAATGTAGCCGTGGTAATTATTTACATAGTCAATCTGCTGCTCACTTTCTGCGTTATTACGCTGCTCTTTAGTATCATTTTTAAAGTGCTGCCCGATGCAAAGATCAAATGGAAAGATGTGCTGACGGGCTCTATTGTTACGGCCCTGCTTTTTATGCTCGGAAAATTTGGAATTACCTTTTACATCAGCAGCAGCAATATTGGAAGTGCTTATGGCACGGCGGGTTCGCTGGTCATTCTTTTACTTTGGGTGTATTATTCCGCCATCATCCTGTATTTCGGGGCTGAATTTACGAAGGCCTATGCAGCTACTTATGGCAACCGGATTTATCCAAGTGAATACGCCGTATGGATCAAGCATATTGATGTGGAAGAAGAAAACGGAACGCTGAAGCAGCAGGAACAAAAGAAAAAAGAGGAAAATGAGCACACGGGTGATGATGTGAAGATAACGTAAGGCCGCCCCCCTGTCCTGCGCCAATCGGCGGAGAGACCTAGGTGGATCAAACTTTTCTTTTTTACTATTTCTTTTTAGAAAGAGCTATTTATGAAGCACTTTAGTTGAATATCTTACCAGCCGTACAAGGGAGTGAGGCAACGGAAGCTTAATAGAAGGACAAAAGCCGGTAACAAAATCATTAACTGTATACTTAAAGAACTGGTTGTTAACAAAAAAGTTTCTATGTCCTAAGTCTCCCCTTTAGGGGGACAGGGGGTATATTTGCGGCCATTATGGCAACAGACAGCAACCGTTTTCAGGCAATTATCTCGCATTGCAAAGAATATGGATTTATTTTCCCTTCATCCGAAATTTATGATGGCCTGGGCGCCGTGTACGACTATGGCCAGTGGGGAAGTGAACTGAAAAAAAACATCAAGGATTATTGGTGGAAGAGCATGGTGCAAATGAATGAGAATATCGTGGGCATTGACGCCGCCATTTTTATGCACCCTACTACCTGGAAAGCCAGCGGTCACGTAGATAATTTCAGCGACCCGATGATTGATAACAAGGATAGCAATAAACGCTACCGCGTAGATCATTTGATTGAGGCTAAGGCCGATGACCTGGAAAAAGAAGGCCATCCGGAGCAGGCAGAGATCTTATTAAAGGAAATGGATACGCTTTTGGCGGCCAACGATTTTGACGGGTTAAAAACATTGATCGAGAATAATAAAATTGTTTGTACGGTAAGCGGCACCTGTAACTGGACCGATGTGCGCCAGTTTAACCTGATGTTCTCTACGGAGTTTGGTGCGGTGTCTTCAGAAGAGGAAAACAATATTGTTTACCTGCGTCCGGAGACGGCACAGGGCATTTTTGTGAACTTTTTAAACGTGCAAAAAACCGGCAGGATGAAAATTCCTTTTGGCATTGCCCAAATAGGAAAGGCTTTTCGAAATGAAATTGTAGCCAGGCAGTTCATCTTCCGCATGCGGGAGTTTGAGCAAATGGAAATGCAGTTCTTTATTCGTCCCGGCACACAAAAACAGTGGTATGAATACTGGAAAGCCGAGAGAATGAAATGGCATTTAAGCCTGGGCATCCCGGCTGAAAAATACCGTTTTCACGATCATGTGAAACTGGCCCACTATGCCGATGCGGCTTGCGACATCGAGTATGATTTTCCCATTGGTTTTAAAGAAGTGGAAGGCATTCACTCCCGCACCGATTTTGATTTGAAGAACCACCAGGAGTACAGCAAAAAGAAACTGCAGTATTTCGATAACGATATAGACGAAGCGACCGGGAAACCTTACGGCAATTATATTCCGTATGTATTGGAAACCTCCATTGGTGTGGACAGAACGGTGATGATGGTATTGAGCGAAGCCTACGAAGAGCAGGATTTAAGTACCGAGGAAAAGAAAGACAGCCGGGTGGTGTTAAAGTTCCCGCCAAAGCTGGCGCCTATCAAACTGGCCATTCTTCCCCTGGTAAAAAAAGATGGACTGCCGGAAATTGCCAGAAGTATTATGGATACGTGTAAAGCACATTTTCGTTGCTTTTACGAAGAAAAGGATACCATTGGAAAACGCTACAGAAGAATGGACGCCATTGGTACACCCTTCTGCGTAACAGTGGATCATCAAACCAAAGAAGACAACACGGTTACCATTCGCTACAGGGATACCATGCTGCAGGAGCGGATTGCCATTGACCAAATAAAAGATGTGGTGTTGAAGACGCTTTAGTCTTCAACACGTTTATCCCTTTCCGGTAATTTTATAAACGGTTATTCCGGCCATTTCTTTTATAAAATGGTCCCACTTGTTCAGCGCCAGGCCGGAAGGCAACAGGTAATCTTCAATAAAATTATTGCCTACATTTTTTGAGTCAAAATCGCAAGGGTAAGGCATCACGTTCATGCCTTGTTTTAGAAAGGTCAGCTTTGCCCTGGGTAAATGCATGGCCGAAGAAATCAAAAGAAAGGGGCCTTGCAGGTGTGCCGTGTCGGCAAGCACTTTGGCATGGGTGGCGTTCTCAAAAGTATTTCTGGATAAGGCATCGGTTAAAATATCGTCTGCCGGAATGCCCAGGTCCACCAGGTGTTGTTTGATAAAGTCAGCCTCTTTAAAATCATGTTTTACCATATAGCCATTGCCGGCTGCTACAATGATCTTGTTGATATGCCCCTTTTTATAAAGTAAGGCTGTTTGAATAAAGCGGTCGGACGCCGGATTAAAATAACCCCTTTCATCTTTTTTGTTATACGAAACAAATCCGCCTAACACAATACCGGCATTATATTTCGCAGTTGAGGTCAGTTGAACCGGCGCTGTTTCATAAGCACTGATGATGCTTCTTATAATGAACGGATTGGTAAAAAGCAGCAGAAGCAGCAGGCCAGTTTTAAAAAGAATTGTTTTTCTTTTTTGATTTTTAGTGAAATAGGCAAGTAGAAAAACAAGAGCAATCCATACAACCGGTCGTAAAAAAAATAAAAAAATCTTTAGTAGAACAAACATAGGGTTTAGCTAATTGGCTAATATAGGATGTTTCAAGTATAGCGAGCCGGTCATTAGCACATGGCCAAATTGTCGAATTGGAACATTATCCATACAGCTCCAGATGAATCGCCTTTTTATCATAACCCAAACCCTGGATGCGTTGTTTGGCTTCATCAATCATCACCTTCCAGCCGCATAAATAAAAATTAGCAGGCGGCAGCCCGGTATCCCCGTTCATTTTTTGGTGCACCAGGTTTTCGTAAATGGCATGCACATAGCCGCAACAGCCATCCCATTGCTCCCTGGAAAGGGTAGGTATGTAATGAAAGCCTTCTACTTCGGTTTCCAGCCTTCTCATTTCATCCAGGTACAAAAGATCTTCCTTGGTGCGGGTGCCAAAAATGAGGTTGATATTTTGGTGCGGCACGCCATGTCTTTTTATGTGGTGCACCATGCTGCGGAAAGGAGCAATGCCGGTGCCGGTGCAAATAAAATACAGGTCTTTTTCAATGGGATCGGGCAGGGTGAACACGCCCTGCGGGCCTCTAAGAGTTAACTCTGATCCTTCTTTTATTTCGTTGAATAAATATGTGGTGCCTGCTCCACCATCGAGTAAAACAATCAACAATTCGAACACGTTGGTGTCATCCGGCCACGAAGCAATGGAGTAACTCCGCCATCGTTTATTGGGTTTTTCGTGTATGGGCAGATCCAGTGTGACAAACTGCCCGGGAGCAAAGTCGAAAGATTCCAGCTCGGGAATCTGAATCCAGAACCGGCGGGTATTGTAGGTTTCATTTTCAATTCGGGTAACAATGCCCTTGCGCCAGGGTTGTAATGCCATACACGGTTTTTTAACAATTATGAAATACGATGCAGGAAATAAATCCGTTTCTAAGTTATCCACAATTTTTGGCTATTGGCACAGTAGTTGAAAATTATATCCGTGTAAAAGCGATAGTAACTCCTCAAGATATTTAGTCGGACGGTTTAGGTTAAAGGCCAGTATTCTTACTGGCCTTATTTTATTGCAGTACTACGGGTTCTAATAATTTGATTTTTTTTTCTACGGCATAGTAAAATTTACCGGCATATTTATACACTACCACTAATTCATTTGTGCTGGCTTTTGTCCTGGCAGCGGCCAATTCTTTTCCCCGAACAGGTATGCCCAGGTCTAATTGGTACACCCTGTTGGAAGTTTTAGGCACCAGCGTAATGGTTTTGGAATATTCAGGAATGTCGCCGGTTTTTATTTCAACCGGTGTGGTTTTGACAATAGTGGTTCTCACGCCTTTTTTCTCTCCGTGAAGCCACATCTCAACCGGGTAAATGCGTGTTGTAGCCGGGCCTTCCAAATAAATGAGGTAATTGTATTTTGTTTTGGCAGCTGGATAGGTCTGCAGGTTATTTTCCTGCGTTGAAAGTTTAGGAGGCACACCGCCCGTTACAGGTCGTGCATACGCATACAGCTTTACATCTGTCCGGGTTTGCGCTTTCAAACCGGTGAGTAGTAAAAAGCAGCAGCTGGATAGAAATAAAAGGTATTTCATATGATGCGATGTTTTAAAAATGAAATGGCACACCCCCCCCCGCGGTTTCCAATTATCGTTTTATAAGTTTTTGAATATGGCGGTACTTGCCGTCGCTGCTAAGTATATGCAGAATATACATTCCTGCCGGCAACCGGCTCATATCCACTTCACCATTTTGATAAGGTGTTTCCCTTTTGCTTATCAATTGTCCGTTGGTACTAAGCAACCGTATTATTATTGTTTGAACCCCGGCAGCATTTCCCACCTGGTAAAATGTTTTGGTGCTGCTTTGTGTGGGAAAAACATTTACAATGAAACGGGAGTCATTGGTAGTTCCTGTATCCGCATTGGGTGTGAAATTGGCGGTACCCAAAAACGTATAATACATGCCGTTGCCATGGGTGCCCACCAATAACACATTATCCGCAGGCCGGTACGACAGGGATTGCACCACGGCATAATTCAACACATTCTCTCCTTCCCGGTCCCAGGTGGGGCTGTTGTTTGAAGTTAAAATAGCGCCCAGGTTCACCACACTATAAAGCCCAACCGAAGTGCCTACATAATATTCGGTAACAGGGTTGTTGGCTGCATCTTTTTTCACCACGATCATGCAACTGCGCACGGATGGTAATGTAAGATTGCCTTCTGCGTTATACCAATTGGGTGTGGCCGATTTGGCATTGTTGGTCCACCAGATGCTGACTACCTCGTAGTTGGAAACCACCGCCATGATCTCATTGTCATTGTTTGGATTGACGGCTATATTTTGCACATTGCCCTGCAAGTTGGCCGGAGTAATATCCACCGGCGCGGCCGTGGCGGAAAAATTTCTTGGGTCATCAATCCTGAAAATTTTTCCCTGCCTTATGTTGGTAGCGGCTTCCAAATCGGGTGTAGTGCCAATATACAGCGCATGGCTTGTAGTATAAGGCCCCCGGCTGAAGGCCATGGCCCGGATGCGTATAGCCCGCCCGCCTGTGGAGTTGGCAGGATTGACAGCCTGGCTTACGCCTTTTAATTCCGTCCAGCCGTTTGCAGTGGAAACCGTGGAGGCTTTTGTGGTGCGGAACAGGCGGTTAAAGTTCACATAATACAGGTCTTCTGTATTGTCCTGGTTCAATTTAAAATTGGTCACAAATTCCCCAAAGTCTGATTCGGTTTGCGCCGTAGTGGTGGTAAGCCCGGAAGGTCTTATTTCTGTACTGCTGTTCAAGGTGGGAAAAGGCGTCCGGCGAAGCCTTCCGCCCTGTATGCCATAATAAATGTATTGAGTGGAACCTGCAATGCTTGAAAAACCTACGGAGTTGCCGTCGCCGCCGCCGGCCAAACTGCGGTGATTGTTACTGTCGGCCGGCGGCGTACCAAATAAGCCGGTTTTATCCCGTATGGTGGTGCCGTTATCCTGCGAGCCGCCTGCAAAATTGTTATTGCCTGCCGTAGGGTCAATGGCAACATAATAATATTGAAGGGTTTGATAATTATTGATAGTGCTCCAGCTTACGGTAGTTGCTGTAATATTCGTGGTGAGATGCAGGCCGCCATCATCTCCTGAAATGCCTTCATTAGCGTTAGAAGGGTTAAAGGCAAATATATGCATATCAGGATGGCTGTTCGGGTAGACCGTTGGGTTTTGTGTGGTGACCGCATTTTGACTATATCCCCCGATCCAGGAAGTGTTGGCTGTGGTGGCAAAGCCATCGGTAGAACGATACAGATTGGTACCGCCAAGAAGAACAAAATTGGGGTCGTTGGGTTTGACATTTATGGACATATCATAGCCTTCCTGCGTGGTATAAGGGTCGATACCGGTAAAATTGCCTCCCGGGAAATCAGGCATATTGGCGGAACGGTTGGTCCAGGTAAAACTATTGCCATTGATGTCGAGGCGGAAAAGATCACCTTCGGGTTTGCCGTCATCACTCAACAGGCCATTTTCATAAAGTACATAGGCGATGTTCTGGTTGGATGGCGCCAGCGTAAGCAGAATCCTTTTGGAATTATACGTCGTTCCCGAAAAAAAACTGTAAGCATTAGCCCGCCAGCCGGGTATGGAATCAACGGTCAATGTTTGACCGCCGGCAATACGGCTGAAAGAATTCAGCGCCCCTGTATTCGAGACCCATACGCCCCGCAAGTTCAGGTCCTGGAAACCGCCGTTTACAGCCAAAAAAACTCTGCCTGCATTGGTGATGGCTACATCCATCTGTCCATTCTCGGGGGTCGCCGGTGTCGTGCTTCCAAATACGACCTGGAAAGATGCTCCTCCGTTTTGTGAGCGAAGCATGCGGCGGTGACCACATACATACAAGTCGCCATTGGCGGGATTTACGGCCAGTTTATGAATGAAATCAAAAGGATTGTCAAAAGCCTCCAAAGAACTGCCCGGAGCCGCATTGCCCGGAAGGTCTGTAATGGTGGTTAACGGAAGTTTGGTCCAGCTTACCCCATTATTGGTTGATTTCCAGATGCCCCAGCCCAGGTAATTGGTCAGGGCTACAATGCCTGTAGAGTTACCAAGGGCCTCGCCGCCCCCGGCATACCAGGTATCCTGAAAGCCGACCCGGGGGTCCTGTACAACAGCCGTTACATTATGAATATCATTCTGTGGAGAAACACGGGTCCAGGTGGCGCCGCCATCACTTGAACGCATAATGCCACCGCTTACACTTCCGGAAATAATCACCCGGTTGGACGTACCGTTATAGCGGACGTCATAGGCTAAAGCCCTGGTGCGGCCACCAAGATTATTGGGGCCGGCAGGAAAATACGTGTTCAAAGCGCCCAGCCTCAGTAACCCACCAGCGTTCCCTTGCCGCACAGGTAAGGTTTTTGCAAAAGCCAGTTCCTTTTCAAAAATGCCTTTTGGAATTTTACCCGTAATTGGATTCTTCAGCATGTCAAACTCATATTGAACCCGTTCCCTGCTAAACTCATCAAGTAGGCCGTGGTGTTCTGTTTCGTGTTCTTCAAATTCATCTGGGGCTGGTGCAGGGGAGCTGCCTTTTTTGTGTATGAATAAAAACGCCAGACATAGCGCAGAAAGACTGAGTAAAAGGGTAAAGGTTTTAATTTTCATGTTATTGATTTGTGCCGTATGCTTTGATGCAACTAATGAATGTAAGCAGTAGGGAAAGTTATGCAATTTTCATGCGCATAGAATTAAGTTGAATAAAACGAGTTCCAACCCCCGGTTAGGCCCGGCTTCGCTGCGCCTTTTATGGTATTCCCGGGCCGGTAATCAAATTTTTTTCCCTTCTTCAGCAGGTTAAAATAATATTACATTTACAGCATTTCCTTCATTTTAGCTGTCTTATCAGTATAACAATCAAAACTCAACGCGGCTTATGTTTTATACCGTGAATAACCACCTCCGGGTATCAGCGAAAAATAAACGTTCGCTGGTTTTTATTCTTCCCGTTCTTTTTAGCTTTTTTTCAACCTTCGGCTTTGCTCATGCGGGAATTCCCTGGCAGGACACAAGAATAAGCGGCAAGGTATCCAGCCTGGAAAACGGCGCTCCCTTGGCCGGTGCTTCTGTTGAAAACCTAAGGAGCGGTAAGGGAACTACAACCGATGCGGCTGGCTTGTATGCTATTGAAGCCCTTCGCGGCGACAGTATCCGGTTTTCTTTCTCCGGCAAATTATCCAAAACACTGGCTTATGCGGGACAAGCCGTACTGAATGTAGAACTATCTCAATCGGAAGGGTTATTGGGCGAAGTAGTGATCACCGGCTTTCAAAACCTCGAAAGAAAAAAGTTTACCGGTGCAGCCGCCTCTTTAAAGGCGGAGGACATTAAGATCAATGGTGTATCAGATGTGAGCCGCATGCTGGAAGGCCGCGCCGCCGGCGTATCGGTGCAAAATGTTTCCGGAACATTCGGTGCCGCTCCCAAAGTGCATGTTCGCGGTGCCACTTCTATCAATGGCGATAATAAACCCCTATGGGTAGTAGATGGCGTAGTGCTGGAAGATATCATCAATATATCAAACGATCAGCTTTCAAGTGGAGATCCTACTACGCTTTTAGGTTCTTCAGTGGCCGGTATCAATACCAATGATATTGAAACCATTGACATTTTGAAAGATGCTGCTGCCACGGCGCTTTACGGTGCAAGAGCCATGAATGGCGTGGTGGTCATTACCACCAAAAAAGGAAAATCGGGCAAGCCGGTTGTTACCTATACCGGAAATTTCAGCACCCAGTTAAAGCCAACCTATCTTGATTACAACATAATGAACTCGGCGCAGCAAATGTCCGTGCTGGGTGAACTGGAACGCAAAGGCTTCCTCAATTCCAATGTGCTGGACCGTGCCAATTACGGCGTATATGGCCAGATGTTCAACAGCATGAATGCCGATGCGTATGGCAACTTTCCTTTGCAAAACACACCCGAAGCCCGGAGGGAATTTTTGTTGCGCTATGCCAAAGCCAATACCGACTGGTTTGATATTCTTTTCCGCAATTCGCTGGTGCAGGAGCATTCCCTGAGCATTTCTACAGGCACAGATAAATCGCAATCCTTTTTTTCGACCAGCTTTTACCACGATAATGGCTGGACCATTGCCGACAAGGTGAAGCGGTATACGCTGAACTTCCGTAACAACTATAACTTCAATGAAAAGCTCTCTGTTGGATTTTTAACCGTTGGTTCGGTACGCCAGCAAAAAGCGCCGGGTACCTTAAACCGCATCAGCAATCCTGTTTCCGGCCAGTTTGACCGTGATTTTGACATCAATCCTTTTAGCTATGCACTCAACACCAGCAGGGCTTTGACGGCTTACGATACCAATGGTAAACTGGAATACTTCAGAAGAAATTTTGCGCCGTTTAATATCATTAATGAACTGGCCAATAATTTCATTGACCTCAATATCATTGATCTGAAACTGCAGGGCGAATTGGGTTATAAGTTTACCAAAAACCTGCGTTATGAATTCATTGGTGCACTGCGGTATGCCAAATCATCCCGCGAGCACCAGATCACCGAGAACGCCAACATGGCCAATGCTTACCGGGCTAATGACAATGCCGTGATCAACCGGGCCAACCGGTTTTTGTACCAGGACCCTGATCACCCCGATGATCCCAAAGTGGTGGTGCTGCCTTATGGCGGATTTTATAACCGGTCGGAAGACCAGTTGGTGAATTTTGATATCCGCAACAGCCTTACCTATAACAACCGCTTTGCTGATAAGCATGACCTGAACCTGCTTTTGGGCCAGCAGGTAAAATACGCCGACAGGCAGAACTTCAACAATACCGGCTATGGCTACCAGTACGATAACGGAGGTACTCCCTTCATAGACTACCGCATACTGAAGCAAACCATTGAAGCCAATTTTCCTTACTACGACATGACAAAATACTATGACCGGTTTGCGGCCTTTTATTTCAATGCCCAGTACACGTATAACCGGAAATATAATCTCTATGGAACGGTACGGTATGATGGCTCCAACCTTTTGGGGGCTTCACGCCGTGCCCGGTGGTTGCCTACCTGGAGCTTTGGAGGCGCCTGGAACATAGACCAGGAGCATTTTATGGAAAAGATATACGCTGTTGATTATTTGAAATTGAGAGCCAGCTACGGCATTACGGCCAACCTGGGCCCGGCCACCAATGCAGCAATTGTGTTAAGAAGCGCTACCACCAACCGCCCCTATGCCGATGAAAGAGAGTCTGTCATCAACCTGGTAAATCTTCAGAACAACGACCTTACCTGGGAAAAAAATTACCAGGCTAATGTTGGCGTTGACATCAGCTTGTTTAAGAACCGGCTTAGTGCCAGCGTGGATGGTTACAAAAGAAGAAGCTTTGATCTCATCAGCCGTATTAAAACATCGGGCATTGGCGGCGAAGCGTATAAGGCAGCGAACTACGCCAACATGAAATCGCAGGGATTTGAATTTTTGATCAGCGGGCAAATCCTCCGCCGGAAAAACCTGGAATGGAAATCTACCCTGACTTTTGGCTATAACGAAACAGAAATTACCAATGCGCAAAACGTACCGCTGATTTTCGACCTGGTAAAAGCCGAAGGCGGTAACAGGGAAGGCTATCCTGTAAACAGCTTGTTTTCTTTAAACTTCAGGGGGCTTGATCCTGACAACGGGATTCCTCTTTTTATTGATGAAACAGGCACGGTGAGCAAAGGGGTATTCCTGCAGGATGATAAAATAGATTACCTGGTGTATGAAGGCCCTGTTGATCCAACTATTACGGGAGGCTACTCCAATACCTTCAGCTATAAAAATGTATCGCTGAATGTTTTTGTTACTTACCAGGCGGGAAATAAGATCCGGTTGTACCCTGCCTTCCGCAGTGCTTATGTTGACCTGGATGCTATGCCCAAAGAATTTCTGGACCGCTGGGAAATGCAGGGTGATGAGAACATCACGAACGTACCGGCTATTTCCGACCAGCTTTTTACGTCCCGCACCAATGGCATTGGCGCTTATCCTTACAACAGTTATAATTATTCAACAGCAAGGGTGGCCGATGGCAGCTTTGTGCGGCTGAAAACCGTGGCCCTGACCTACCAGTTGGGCAACGCTGCACTGGGGCGTTTACCGGTGTTTAAAAACGCCTCGCTGACGGCTGCGGCAAACAATATGTGGCTGATCTATTCCGACAAAAAATTAAAAGGCCAGGATCCTGAATTTTTTAATACCGGTGGGGTGGCCCAGCCGATTCAAAAGCAGGTAACGCTGTCTTTGAAACTGGGATTGTAGTCTGTTACTAAAACCATGAAAGAAAAATGAAAAAGAAAATCATACTGAATACGATATATGCGCTGGCGGGTTTTGTTTTGTTTCCTTCCTGCAATAAATACCTGGAAAAAGAACCCGATAACAGGGCCAATTTGAACACGCCGGAAAAGGTGTCGCAGTTGCTGGCTACCGCCTACCCCGCGGCTAATTACATTCCGTTCATTGAAACGTCTACGGATAATGTGGGAGATCTTGGATCGGGGGATGCCGGAAGTGCCGATTTGAATGTGGCCAACGCCGATGCCTTTTTCTTCAGGGATACAAGGGCTGTTAATGAAGACTCCCCTGAGTTTTACTGGTTTGCCTGTTACCACGCCATTGCGGCGTGCAACCAGGCGCTGGAAACCATCAGCAAGGCGCTGAATCAAAACGATTATGCCAACCTGAGGGGAGAGGCCCTTGTAGCAAGAGCCTATGCACATTTTATGCTGGTCAATATCTTCGCAAAATTCTACGACCAGGCCACAGCCGCCTCCGATCCCGGTATTCCTTATGTGACCGAACCGGAAAAGAATTTCATCAGGCAGTACAGCCGCGGCACAGTGGCTTCGGTATATGATCAAATTGAAAAAGACCTGCTGGAAGGCCTGCCCTATATTGATGATAAGATCTATAAAGTGCCCAAATATCATTTTAACCGGGCGGCAGCCAATGCTTTTGCCGCAAGGTTTTATTTGTATAAAAAGGATTATAACAAAGTGATCCAGTACGCCTCACAGGCGGTCCCCAATAATAATTTCCGGCCGAACCTGAGGCCCTGGAACACCGAATACAGCACCATTGGCCTTAATGAAATAGCACCGCGCTATGCAAAAGCCACCGAGAACGCCAATTTGTTGTTGGCCGAAACAGCATCGTACTGGTTCCGCACCAATATTGCCGCCCGCTATGCACTGTCGCCGGCTGTAAGAGACCAGATACTAAGAGACGTTCCGGCTGCCGGTGGCCAATGGGCTTTTGCCACCGGGTTTTATGTAGACAATCATATCATTGTTCCAAAGATCAGCGAGTATTTCGTTTCTGTATCGGTGAACGCAGAAATCGGCAATGGCTTTGTAATGGTGCCGCTCTTTACCGTGGAAGAAGTGCTTTTTAACCTGGCAGAAGCCTATACGTACAATGGCGATTTTACTACGGCTATTAATTTGCTGAACGACTATCTGAGCACGAGGATTCAAAACTATAATTCCTCTTATCTGCTAACCGCTGCCAAAATCAATGCCTATTATGGTACGGTTAACACGCAACAGGGTTTGATCAACACCCTTTTGGATTACAGGCGCAGCGAGTTTGTGCACGAAGGTTTGCGCTGGTTTGATATTCTGCGCTATAAACTGCCGGTGGTCCACCAAACCATTACAGGGGAAACCTATACGCTGGCGCCTAATGATCTGCGGCGGGTATTTCAGATACCGGCAACGGCCAAACAATCAGGAATAGAACAAAATCCGAGATAACATCAGTAAAAAATAACTATGCAAGTATCAAAATCTTTTTTACCGCTTTTAGGCCTTGTCATCCTGCTTTCCTGCAAAAAGGAAGATGCGCTGACGGTAGATGACATCCCCGGCCTGGGTGGCGATACCTGGGCCAAAACCCCTGTTGACCAATGGTTATACGATACGCTTACGGTGCCCTACAATATTGCCACCAAATACAAATGGGACCAGTTTGAACTGGAATTAAACAAAACCATTGTACCGCCGAAGGAGGAAAAAATCATCCCGGTAATGAGGGCGGTGAAAAAAGTCTGGATAGAGCCTTATGTGGCGCAGGGCGGGGAATTGTTCTTTAAAAAATATGCTCCCAAGTTCTTTGTGCTGGCGGGCAGCGCCAACTGGAATCTTGATGGCAGCATTACGTTGGGTACCGCCGAAGGAGGCCGCAAAGTAGTATTGTACCTGCTCAACGATTTCCGGAACAAAACCATGCCTGGTTATGTGCCGGCCGATTCGGTGATACCCAAGCAAATGTTCCATGTAATTCACCACGAGTTTGGGCATATCCTTGACCAGAACATACGCAGGCCTGTGGAGTTTGACGCCATCACAAAAGGATTTTATACGGCCGACTGGATCAATACCAACGATGCTGAGGCCCGCAAAGACGGATTTGTTACGGCGTATGCTTTGTCAAGTCCTTTTGAGGATTTTGTAGAAATGATCTCCATCATGCTGATAGAAGGCCGGACAGGCTTTGATAACATCGTGAACAGCATATCGGGAACCAGTACACGGGGAACGACCGCCAGCCAGGCAAAGGCCAGGTTGAAAGAGAAAGAAACACTGGTGGTCAATTATTTCAGGCAGGCATGGAATATTGATTTTTATACCCTGCAAACCCGTGTAAGAACAGCTATTGAAAAAGAAATTTATTAATCGCCCCGTTCTGCAATAAGTGGAACGTAGCGGGAAAAACGACTACATGAAACGTAATAATATCTTATTCTTTTTGATTTTGGTGCTCTTGTTTTCGGCCTGTAAAAAAGAGGATACCCTCTTTAACCAGTCGCCGGATGTGCGCATCAATGATGCACTGAAAAAATACCAGTCGGCCCTGACCGGCTCGGCGGCCGGGTGGAATGCCACCATTCAGACCGGCCAGGGCAGCATTTATCATTTTCACTTTCGTTTCAACGATTCCAACAGGGTGTTCATGTTTGCTGACATTAACCTGGAAACTGCCAGCACCGTTCGGGAAAGCAGCTACCGGCTGAAATCCCTGCAAACACCGGCCCTTATTTTCGATACCTATTCTTACCTGCATATGCTGGCCGACCCTGATGCCAGCGTGAACGGGGGCACTTATGGACAAGGCCTTTCTTCGGATTTTGAGTTTTCACTTGATACCCTGGCGGCAGACAGCATCAGGCTTACCGGAAGAATAAACGGCACCCGGCTTACGCTTAAAAAAGCAACGCAGCAGGACCTGGATGCCTGGCAGAACGGGGTCTGGGCCAGGACCCTGGCCTTTGAGAACATCAATAAGATCCAGCATTATTTTAAAAGAATTACCATTGGCGGCACTACCTATGAAGTAAGGGTGAACCTTGTTTCAAGAATCATCACTTTTTCCTGGTTGGATGGTAGCGGTAATCTTCAGCAATTCAGCACGGCCTACAATTATGGTTCTTCGGGCATTGTGTTTCTCACCCCCTTTAATACGGCAACGGAGGTGATAAACGGGCTTGAAATAGAAAGCTGGGACGCTGCCAACTCGTTGCTGAATGTAAAAGTGAACGGCACGGCTGCAACCATAGCCGGCGCTACACAGCCGGTAAAGGCTGACGTGTCAGCCCCGCAAAGATGGCGGCAGTACGCCATAACGAATGGCGGACTGTATTGGGTATCTTCTGACGGCTTTCATGTGAACGGCGTGGATGATGCCTTTGGAATAAAAACCCTGGATAAATATTATTACTTCATTTACTATCCTGAGTTTGACCCGGGGGTTGATGCGTTTGCTCCTATATTTATAAATGCTGCAGGCAATGGGCTTGAGCTGCTGTATGCGGCTGCCCCCCGCATGTTGCCGGTCACAGCCGATGGCCGTGCCGTGTTTACCCTGCTGGGAAATTACGGCCCCTATCCCTCCTCGGGGCCTGCTGGTTTAAGCCGGACACAATTACTGATTCCCGAAGGATATTATTTTGTTCAGACCGGGCCCAAAAGCTATGATATGGTAAGTGCAAAAGATGCAAAAGCCTGGATAAGCTGGGAATTCATTTTTTAAAAAGCCGGGAAAATAATAGCTGCTAAAGAGAATACAGGGCAGAAAGGATGGAATTAATTAAATTACAAACTCATCCCAATAACCAATTCACTTAATCCTAAAACTTGATTTATGAGAAAAGTATTTTTCCTCCTTCCATACATAGTATGTGTGGCGCTTACGGTGATGATCGTTTCGTGTTCTAAAGAAGGCGCAGCAGGACCCGCCGGACCTGCTGGTCCCGCCGGGCCACAAGGGGCCGCAGGGGCACAAGGACCTGCCGGAGCACCGGGAACAGCCAATGTGATTTATTCCGGCTGGACACCAGCGCCTGCCTGGAAACCTGATACCGTTATGCAAGGATCAGTGATTGATACGCTTGGATGGTACGTTGATATTAATGCGCCTAAGCTGGATACCGCCATATTGAACAGGGGGGAAATCAAAACTTACATTAATCTTGGCAGCACTACTGATCCAGTTGTTTTCCCACTTCCGTATTTTGATGGTGGGATTATCATTAATCCCATATTTTTTACAGGAACAATCAGGCTTAGCTCAAATATTCAAATAGCAACAGGTTTGCCAGTGAGGTACATTCTTATTCCCGGCGGCACTTCGGCCCGCATGGCAAAATCCATTAACTGGAATGATTATAAAGCCGTGCAGGCATATCTTGGGCTGAAAGATTAGATAGTTCACCATATTATCACCTACAGGCAACACCGGGACCCAGTTCTGTGTTGCCTGTTTTTTTATAGTATAGGAGGCCGCTGTGCGAATTCAAAATTCAAAAAGGCCCTTGAGGCGACCCCCGCTTTTGAATTTTCACTTTTTACTTCCCCACCTCAAACAGAATAGTACTGTAGATATTGGCCGGTAGTTTATCTTTGCAAACTCAATGAGCGTACAGGATTTGCTGACGAGATACAAAAATTCCCCCCGCCTTTTTCAGTTGGCGGACAGGCTCTCTTTTTCCCAGCCCCAAAAAATTTATTTAAAAAACCTTCGGGGAAGCTCCTCTCAATTCGTGGCGGCAGGTGTTTTTTTGCATCCGTCCTGCAGCCAGTTGAACCATGTGTTCATTTGCAACGATGAAGAAGACGCAGCCTATTTTCATAACACGCTTGAGAACCTTACCCAGGCGCTGAACATTCATTATTTTCCTTCTTCCTTCAAGAACAGGAAAAACTTCCGTCTGCTGAACTCTTCTCATGTCATGCTGCGCACAGAAGCGCTGACAAAGTTTGCAGCAGGAGGGGGCAACAGGGCAGGGGCGCTGGTTACCTATCCGGAGGCGGTGTTTGAAAAGGTAGTGGTTTCAAATGCTATTTCATCCAGCATCATTTATATAAAAACAGGTGATGAATTGAACCTGGACGAGCTGTACGAAAAGCTGGTAAATTATGGTTTTGAAAGAACCGACTTTGTTTACGAACCCGGCCAGTTTGCGGTTCGCGGCGGCATTCTTGATATTTATTCTTTTGGCAATGAAAAGCCCTACCGCATAGAGCTGTTTGGTAATGATGTGGATTCGATTCGCATCGTGGATCCGGAAACCCAATTGAGTGAACGGCGGCTGTTGCAGGTAAGCATCATACCCAATGTGGATACGCAATTCGATGAAGCTGGAAAGGTTTCCCTGCTGGAATTTTTGCCGGAGAATACCATCATTTGGATACAGGACGAAGAACTGCTGAAAGAAAAACTGTTAACAGCAGAAGAAGACCTGGGCCTGTTCCTGCGTTCGCAGGGATCACGAAGTAAGGTACAGGAAGAGGAGCAGGATGATAAAATGATTAAAAAAGAGGTTCATCCTGATGAATTTGTGACGGCCAGCAGTTTTTTTGATGACCTGCAGCAAAGGAACACGGTGTATTTTGGGCATCAAAGACCTGCGGCAGCTGTTTTGGAAATAGAATTCAGTACACGGGAACAACCCGCTTTCAACAGGCAGTTTGACCTGTTAATAAATGATCTGAAAAGCTGGGAAGGCAAGGGGTTTGAATTACACCTTTTTGCCGAAAACCCCAAACAGCTGGAACGCCTTTACACCATCTTCCAGGACCTGAAAAAAGAAATCCATTTCAATCCCATTGCTACCTCCATTCACGAAGGATTTATTGACGAAGACCTGAAGATCGTTTGTTATACCGACCACCAGATTTTTCAGCGTTATCATAAGTACAGGGTAAAACAGGCCTACAATAAAAACAAGGCCCTTACACTTCGTGCCCTGAGAGAATTGCAGCCCGGAGATTTTGTGACGCATATTGACCATGGTGTGGGGGTGTACAGTGGCCTGCAAAAACTGGAAGTAAATGGCAAGTTGCAAGAAGCCGTCCGTATTATTTATAAGGACAGCGATATTTTGTATGTGAACATCAACTCGCTGCACAAGATTGCCAAGTACACGGGCAAGGAAGGCACGGTTCCGAAAGTAAACAAACTGGGAAGTGATGTTTGGAACAAGCTTAAGGAAAAAACAAAAACAAAGGTTAAGGAAATTGCCTTTGACCTGATCAAGCTCTATGCCCAGCGTAAGGCAGAACAAGGTTTTCAGCATACACCGGACAGTTATTTGCAAACCGAACTGGAAGCCAGCTTTATTTACGAGGATACACCTGACCAGAGCAAGGCCACAGCTGATGTAAAAAAGGATATGGAGTCTCCATCGCCTATGGACCGCCTGGTTTGTGGTGATGTGGGTTTTGGTAAAACAGAGATCGCGGTTCGGGCCGCCTTTAAAACAGCAGTGGATGGAAAACAGGCCGCCGTTTTGGTTCCCACTACGATCCTTGCCTTCCAGCATTACAAAACGTTCAGCGAGCGGCTGAAAGATTTCCCGGTGACGGTTGATTATGTCAACCGGTTCAAATCCTCCAAAGAGAAAAAGGAAACCTATAAAAAATTAGAAGAAGGAAAGGTTGATATCATTATCGGTACGCATGCTTTACTGGGTAAGGAAGTAAAGTTTAAAGAACTGGGTTTGCTTATTATTGATGAAGAGCAAAAGTTTGGTGTGGCCCACAAGGAAAAGATTAAAACCCTGCGTACCAATGTCGATGCCCTGACACTAACGGCGACGCCTATCCCGCGTACGCTGCAATTTAGTTTAATGGGGGCAAGGGATCTTTCCATCATCAACACACCGCCGCCTAACCGTCAGCCGATTCAGACCGAAGTAAAAGTGTACCAGGAAGATTTCGTCCGTGAGGCTATTTACTTCGAGACAGAAAGGGGCGGGCAGGTATTTTTCATTCACAACCGCGTGCAGGGGCTGGCGGAAATGTCTGCCATGATCCAGGGCTTGTGCCCCGACCTGAGTATTGGTTTTGCCCACGGGCAAATGGAAGGTCATGAACTGGAAGAGCGCATCATGGATTTTATTGACAAGAAATACGATGTGCTGGTGTGTACCAACATCGTGGAAAGCGGGGTGGATATTCCGAACGTGAATACCATTATTGTGAACAATGCCCACCAGTTTGGCCTGAGCGATCTGCACCAGTTGCGTGGCCGTGTGGGCCGCAGCAATAAAAAAGCCTTTTGTTATTTGCTGGCGCCGCCGATGAGCACCCTGCCCACCGATTCAAGAAAACGTTTGCAGACCCTGGAACAGCACAGCGAGCTGGGAAGTGGTTTCCAGATTGCCATGCGGGACCTGGACATTCGCGGAGCCGGAAATATGCTGGGTGGTGAGCAAAGCGGTTTCATGGCAGAGATCGGGTTTGAAGTGTACCAGAAGATCTTAAACGAAGCCATCCGCGAACTGAAGAGAACGCAGTTCAAAGATTTGTTCAGGGAAGAAATATCCATACAGGATGATTTTGTGCAGGACTGTACCATTGATACCGACCTGGAGATATTGATACCCGATAGTTACGTGGAAAACATTACAGAACGTTTATCACTTTACTCCCGACTCGATAATTGCGATACCGAAGAAGAACTGGCGGCCATGGAGCAGGAGTTAACCGACCGTTTTGGGGCTCTGCCGCCGCAGGTGCAGGAACTATTTATTACGGTGCGCAGCCGCAAACTGGCGGTGGAACTGGGTTTTGAGCGCATGATCCTGAAAAACGATTCCCTGAAATGTTATTTTGTAAACAAGCCCGACTCGCCTTATTTTGAATCGGAGATCTTCAATAAAATTTTGCACTACCTGCAAACCGGCACCAACAAGGCAAGGCTGAAACAAGTGGGCAAATTGTTCATGATTGTGGTAGAACCGGTAAAAGACATGCAGGATGTGTACAGCTTTTTACAAAGAATGCATGCGGAAGTGGCGCGTGTGGAGGAACCACGTGAAACGTGAGACGTAAGGTGAGATAGTGCTTGTTGCCCTGTAGATCTTATTGGTCAACAATGTTGATTTATTTCATTTTCTATAAACGCATAGTTTTCTTTGTCAAAGCATACGAAAATAACTTTTTCAAACTTGTCTGTCGTTTTGATAAAACTGATAACAGTTCCTACTGCAATTTTCGCTGCTTCGTCTTTTGGGAAATTATAAATTCCCGTACTTATGCTTGGGAAAGCAATTGTCTTGCAGTCGTTGTCAATTGCAAGTTGTAATGAGTTGCGATAACAGCCGGCAAGTTTTTTGTGTTCATCTCTGCGTCCGCCATTCCAAACCGGCCCAACCGTGTGAATTACAAATTTTGAAGGTAGTTTGCCTGCTGTCGTAAGTACAGCTTCTCCCACTTTACAACCACCTTGCTTTGCAATGATTTTTCTACAGTCTTCTAAAATGGCTGGTCCACCAGCTCGGTGAATGGCGCCGTCAACTCCACCACCACCCAAAAGAGAAGTGTTTGCCGCATTCACAATTGCGTCAACAGTTACTTTCGTAATGTCTCCTTTTTGAAGTTCTATTATGTTTCGTGGGTTCATCATCGCATTGCAGGTGACGGCGAACAGATTTCCGAAGCCAAAGCATTCAATGCTTTTAAGCCCCACTGCTGTTCTGTTGTTCAATCAATTATAACGTTTAGCTTTTGTTCGTCCGCCCGGGTTTAAAAATCTGATGTTATGCGCTTTGCTTTAGTACAAATCGAATATCTTTCCTTAAACTGAATTTCCCTACGATGTACCAGGTGACTACGTCTCCGAAAGTTAAACCTGTGGTTTCTCTATTATACGCAGGCAATACGCATTTTTTGGTATAATCAACTTTGCCAAAGGTCAATATTTTCAATAACCAGATACCTGATAGAAAAGGAAGGTTTAACAATTGTAGAAGAGCAATGCCTGAACCAAACTGTTCGCCCTCACCTAAAAAGTGCCTGGTTATATCAAATCCGTTTGCCTCAAGCCTGTAAACAGTAATGAACTTTTCCATTAGCTCATAAGTGTCGTCACCTGCAATCTGCAAGTCCTCTTCAATATCCATCTTCACGGAAGTTATTTTTCCAGCAGTTTCCCGTTCAAGAAATGCCTTTACCTCCCGGTAGGCTTTGCGCAGCTCCTTAAATTCTATTTGATATAAAGACTGTTCCATAAGTGGCGCCTAACGTGAAAGTATGGGCGAAGGCAGGGGATTTATTGCTCGTCTGCCGATACAAATATTCAATAAATATAAAATGTTCATTGGTCACTTTACCGCTGCTCATGTTTTTCACTGCTTTTCCAATTCCATCAATGCAGCATTTTGTTGCATGAGAAGCTCATTCTGCTCTTTAAAGGTTATGACAGTTGTTTCATCGAAACTGACGTGTTGATGCTGTGCATTCATATTCGTTTCGCCTTCTTTGTTTTCCTTTATAGAATCCTCAAACGTGATAATTGGTGTAACTTCCGAGAGCAGGTTAGTGATACTCACTTTATACAAGGCTGAAAGTTTCTGTGCCTGTTCCGCCGTTATTTTGTTCGGGTTCTGCTCCAGGCGGTAATAGGTGTTCTGGCAAATGCCCAGTATATCTTCTGCGCAAACACCTGTGTATAATTATTGACTTCCCTGAGTATGCTCAGCGTTCTAGCTGCCATAAAGGATGGAATTTGAAAATTCAGGATGTTTTATCCTTACATAGACAGGCCTCTTCCATAAAAGAACTAAATCCAACAATTATTTTTCAAAACGATACCTTTTTCCGTCATTGTTTTACCCGTTTGCAACATTCTTTTTTTCCTTTCCAAGCCTCCAGCTCTGGGTTTGTACAATGCAGACCCGGAACGTTCCGTAAACGTTTCTCATCTTTCCGGCAGGGTCTCCGCAGGGACCCGGTATTAGTAAAGCCATTGCTGCACAACCTCTTACAACAATCTCATTCACCATTCCCACAGAGGTAGTCAATAGGGTAACGACCCCCTATGTGTCCACGCTTCAGCAAAACCATACCCTTATATCAATGACTTAGAATGCCTCATCTTACGAAAATGCAATGGCCGAAAGCCATGGGACTGCTCTTTGCCTTTAAGTTTACGCCGAGTCCCTGCGGAGACTCGGTTGGAAAGGAAGAAAAGAAATAGCTTGCTCTAAAAATTAAGTAAATCTATTTCAGCATATGACAAATGATGTAAATTGAATCCATTAAACCACAATTGACTTTATGAAAAAAATCATTCTTGCCTTATTCCTGGCCCTTACCTTGGTGGTTCCTTCCGCCAAATCATTTGCAGGCAACGAAACCGTGCAGGTGGTTAAACTGCCAAAGAAAGTACAACAGTCGTATGATTTTGTAGTGGGGAGCCTTCTTTCCAACTATTCTCTGTCAGGAGCCATACCCCTCGTTTCTTTGGGATCCGCAACAAAGGATGAGAAAGGCACCTATGCATTTATAATTCTTCTTTCCGATGTAAGAAATATTGTTCCGATGCAATGGTCAAGGGTTGTGATCAAGGCAAATGGAGAGGTGCTTGAGCTGATCTCGTCTGTACCGGTATAAGATTTCGCCCCAGAGTGATTACAAATAAAAACGCTGTACTGTCTGGCCGCTGCCCCGTAATCTGTGGTGTTCATTACTATAGCACTTCTTTCCTTCCCGCGTCTCACTGTTGAGCGCAAGGGTAAGAAGATCCCCGGGGGCTCAACACACAGGAAATGGGTGAGGCCTTCGGAACTCATGATCATAAACGGTGCATGTGCAGCTTACCAAATCAATTCTTAATACTAAATAATATAAAATTGAAAGAAATCTACTCTACCCGTTTTAGAATCACTAAGAAGGTAAAAGCTGTGGCGCTCTGTCTCTGCCTTGCGTGTTTACCGATTATTAACGTTGAGGCACAGGGCTGCAGCAGCCCGGGCTTTGCCACCGCGGTAAATTATGGAGCAGGAAATGACGCTTTTTCTGTAGCCATAGCTGATTTGAACGGCGACGGAAATGCCGACCTGACAGCAGCCAACCGTGGGGACAATACGATATCTGTCCTCCTGAACAATGGAAGTGGCGGCTTTGCAGCGCCGGTGGACTATGCAACAGGGTCGCTTCCTTTTTCTATTGCCCTGGGTGACTTTAATGTCGATGGAAGTCCGGACGTAGCAGTAGCCAATTACAGCAGCAACAATGTTTCCGTGCTCCTGAATAATGGAACCGGCGGGTTGGCCGCGGCAGTAACTTATAGTGCAGGAACAAACCCTTATTCCATAACAACAGGAGATGTGAACGGTGATGGGGCTGCTGATATAGCCGTGGCAAATTTTACCGGCAGCAATGTTTCTGTGCTGCTGAACAGCGGCAGCGGCACGTTTTCAGCACCGGTGAACTATGTGGCAGGAACCAACCCGACCTCCGTAGTCATAGGTGATTTGAACAGTGACGGATATAGAGACCTGGCGGTAACGAATTATAGCACCAACAATGTATCGGTGCTCCTGGGCAATGGGGGCGGAGGTTTTGGCGCTGCAGTAAACTATGCAACAGGCGTCGCTCCTTATTCGGCGGCCATTGGCGATGTAAACGGTGACGGGCAGGCAGACCTGGCGGTTTCGAATTTTGGCAGCAACAGCGTTTCTGTGCTGCTGAACAGCGGCAGCGGCACGTTTTCAGCGGCAGTGGATTATACTGTTGGATCAAGCCCCTTTTCAATAGCCCTGGGCGACGTAACCGGCGACGGAAGCCCCGACCTGGCAACAGCCAATTTTAACAGCAACACGATTTCTGTGCTCCAGAATAATGGCAGTGGCGGGTTTGCAGCGGCGTTGAGCTACAGCGCAGGAACCGAACCCAGGTCAATTGCTATTGGCGATTTGAACAGCGACGGAAAGGCGGACCTGGCGACAGCCAACTTTGGCAGCGACAATCTTTCTGTATTGTTGAACAATTGTATAGCCATTGTTTTGCCTGTCCGTATTGTATCGGTTGAAGCCACTGAACAGGATGCAGCTGTGCAGATACAGTGGCATGTATTGGAGGAGCAGGATGTTGAGCGTTATGAAGTGGAAAGGTCTTTCACGGGTAATGACTTTATAAAAGCAGGTGAACAGGCGGCTACCGGCAAGCCCGTGTATGAATGGACGGATCGTAGTGCCGTACAGCAGAAAACGTACTACAGGATCAAGGTAATTGAGAACAATGGCAGGCATCACTATAGCACCGTGGTTGCCATACGCATTGCAGCAGGTAAGCGTTCTGTTTCTGTTTATCCGAACCCTGTAAGGAATCGTATGCTGGGATTGCAACTGACCGGCCAGCCCGCGGGGACCTATGCAATTGAGGTGTGGAACACCGTCGGGCAAAAGCTGGTGACCACAGAGATCAGGCAGGTACAAGGGTTTTCTTTTAAAGCGGTGCAGCTGCCACAGACAGTAAAGAAGGGGATGTATTACGTGAATGTGAATAATGGAAGTTTCAAAGAATCGTTTAGTATCATAGTGGAATAGTGTTCAGCAAATTACGCCTCTTCCGGGGCGGGTTTCCGCAGGAACCTGGCGTAAACCTCGCTGCGTGTGGATTCATCCTTTCTGCAAATGCTTTATAGTTGAACACTGATAGAAAGGTGTTTACAGTAAAGAACGTATTTCTTTACATTCTTTCCTTCCCGGGTCTCCCAGCATGGCTTTAGAAGAGCGGACCCGGGAAGAGTAAGAACGTTTCCCCTGTAATCTGTAGTCTTCCTCAAATCTTTAGAACTGCCGGCGTGAAACGGTGTCTCACGTCCGTCTCTTCCTTCCGGGTCTCTCAGCGCTGTTTTTGTGCGGAGCGTGCCCGGAACGTTCCGTAAACGTTTCTCATCTTTCCGGCAGGGTCTCCGCAGGGACCCGGGTATTAGTAAAGCCATCGCCGCACAACCTCTTACAACAAATCTCATTCACCATTCCCACAGAGGTAGTCAATTGGGCAGGGACCCCTTTCTTCCCCGATGCGTCTCCTCCCTGGCTTTTGTGCAGTTAGCCAGGGACGCCTCGTTTGCAGATACGCTCCTCTCTTTGTAGTTTGAAGTCTTATGGCTGTACATATCCAGGTGAGCCGTTCAGGCATTTATTTTATCACCTTCACCTGTTATAAATGGCTTTCGCTTTTTGAGCTGACAAAAGCCTATGATGAGGTGTATAAATTCTTTTCGCGGCTCACAGAGAAGAATCACTCTTTGCCTGGTTATGTCATTATGCCCAACCATGTTCATTTCCTGCTTTATTTTAATGAGGGCGTGCAACCTCTCCATACTGGGTTATGGGTAATGGTAAACGGTTCATTGGCTATGAGATTGTAAGACGCCTTCAGGCTCAGAAACAGCATAGCGTTCTTAGCCTGCTTGCAGAAGAAGTGAGTTCTGTACAAAAGAAAAGAGGCAAGCATCATGAACTTTGGCAGGGCACATTTGATGTAAAAGAGTGCAGAACGGAAAAGTTTATCCTTCAAAAGCTAATTTACATGCATGAAAATCCTTGTGCGGAACGATGGAAGCTTTGTGCAAAGCCTTATCAGTATGAGCACAGTTCTGCAGCATTTTATGACCTGGGAGCAAAAAGAAAGGTAGGTGTAAAAGATTACCGTGATTTTTTAGCAGCACTTTTGGAAGAAGAGCGGTAAGAAACCGATGCGTCCAAAGCCTTAGCACAGGGCTATGATGAGACGCACCGGGGGAAGGGAACGATAAACCAGCGTGTGTACAGTCATAGGGCGTAGAAATAAAAGACAAGCCCTGCCTCAAAGCCGCTGCGTCCCTGCCTTGCACAGTGCCGCAGCACGGAAGACACAGCGGAGAAGGGGAAGCCAGAAGATCTCTAATTTTAATTTAATATTTTTTGCTAAACATGTTGAACATTTTAGATTTTCCAGGTGATCTTTCGAACGATTTAAAATTAGAGGACGGAACCTGGCAATATGCTACCGTTTGTGACCTAAACACCAATAGTATTTTTTGGAACCGGGCTGCATTAATTACCTTATCAAAAGATTACGCAACAGAAGCATCTTCCGCCCTGATTTACCTGCTTCAAAAGGAGGCTAAAACATTGGCTCTTTGGGAACAAGAATGGGGTAGCAACACGCCTGCGATGAGTGATTTTATTAAATGTATATCAGCGTGGGGACGTTTCACCAATACAGTAGGGTATGCTATTCCCATTGAAGAATTTTGGAAAAGCTATAACGCTACAATAAACGGTATAACATCAGAGCCATCTTTTGAGTATAACGAAGAGGGAATAGCAAAACCATATGCGCAGCATCTGGTTAAAGAGGATATTGAACAGGTAATCTGTTTTGATGATAAATGGAATGAGCAGAATTTCTTTATTGAAACTTCCGCAGAATGGATACTATTCAATTGGGGAACAATGGCCTGATCCAATGAGAATGTACAACTAATTGATTTGTCTGGTAACACAGCATTTCTGCATTTCCAGGTAATAGACAAAAACGGCAGCCGGAAACGCCGCTAACAAGGTATTCATGCATGGTGGTTGATGTGCATATTACCAACTTTAAATTTTCAAATGAGCATTATATCTTTAACCAAAACGGACGGAACAGGAAATGCCACCATTGCATAAATACCCTGCTGTCGTGAGTGTTCCTATCTGTAAACGACTATAAACAGTCAGGGGCTGGCTGTCGTTTGCAACGACAGCCCATAAAAATAAGCAACCACTTCTGGTCTTTCCGGGTTCACAGCACTGGTCTTGTGCCAGGCGCACGCGGAACGTTCAGCAACCGTTTTCTGCCTTCCTTCTCCACCGGGGCTCACTCCCCTGTATGTGTAAAAAAAAGGATGTGGTTACCCTGGTCAACCCGTTTGATGAACGATGCCGGGATAAAAGCCGGGAGTAGCGAAGTTGTATTGGCGAAATACAACAATTTGAAAAACGAAACAGGCAACTAATGGAAATGAATGAATTAGAAAAAAATATTATTTTCGGCTAATACAGAAATACTACTGTTAGCAGACATGCCCGCCTCCTCTGGAAACATTGCTTAAAAAGTAATTCTTCACTTTTAAAATAAAAGCAATGAAACAAATCAAAACCAGCGCCTACTTTTTGGTAGCCACTTCTGTGTCATTTCTATTGGGTTGTAGCAACAATGCAAACACTTCTGCAGCCAACGACAGGGACACGGCATCAGTTTCCGCCTCCAATAGAGACACTGCCACTATGCCTGCCTATGACCCTGCAATGGACCCTCTAACAAAAGGCGGAGAAATGACCAAAAAGCTACGTGATACATTAGGTGTTAAGATGTATGAATTTACCGTAAAACCGGGACAGTCATGGGCAATACATACACATCCTGACCACACTGTTTATATGCTGCAGGGTGGTAAAATGGCCTTGTACATGCGGGAGGCAGGTAGACAGGATACACTAAACTTTCCAACCGGAATGGCGTTGGTTAGTGGTCCCTTAACAGACTCTGGCAGAAACGTTGGAAATACAACCATCAAGATGCTTGTAACCGATATGTACCGGCCAAGGGGAAAATAGCCACAGAGGAGAACTTCGTTTCTTCCGCATCATCTGCACGTCTGCTAACAGGGGCGCTTTGTAAAAGTGGGGCTGAGGTATTAACTTTCAATTAATAACATAAATCAACAGAAGTGCAAAACTGAAGCTGTTGGAACTTGAATATCCCACTTTCACAAAGCGCTTCTACGTCAGGGTGGGCAAAAAAGTCTGTCCTGTTTTGCTTTCCTTCTTTTCTTTCTGCTTTCAGTTAGTTTTTCTTGATCCATGTATTTGCCGCTATTGTGGTGCAGGGAGGTTGTTGTTGTAAAAACTGGTTTTCTTTTACACTTTTTCCTTCAGATCCTTTCCATTTGCAGACGAAGCAACATTTTCTTTGGCGAGAGGATGTTCATCACCCGTTTGAGGTTGTAGCACAGGTACACCAATCCCAGGTCGGCATCAACTTTCTCAAGTCCTTTGAGCAGTGTGTAGCTGTAGCCCCACCATCGTTTAATGGTGCCAAAGGGGTGTTCTACAATTTGCTGGCGCCGGAGGTAAATTTCTTTATGCTGCTTTATTCGTTTGTTGTTTCCCTCCAGGGCCTCGGCATACCCGCTGCGCTCGATCACCCGCCCTCCTTTGAGTACGGTGCAGAAATGCTTCACCAGGCACGCGAGGCATTTTGAGGTTTTATAGTGTTTGAACAAAGACGTGCTTTTGGCTTTCTCCCCTCGGATGTACACCTTTTGGTACCAATGTCCATTGGTGGTTAACGTGTGCCCTTCGGGACAGGTGTAGGAGTCGGACTTGGGATGATAACGGAAGTCTTCCAGATGATAACCTTTCACCGGGATGGCTTCCTTGGAGCGATTGTAGGTCGGAGGCACATACGTGAGGACGTGATCTTCCCAGCAACGCTGAAGTTGTTCTGCATTGAAGTAGCCTTTGTCGGCAAGGGCATTGATTGGCGCATCCCTGATCATTTCCATATTTTCTTTAGCCCCATCACTGTAGGATACAGGGCCTTTCGGTCATTTTTATTGGTGATGGCATAATGCACCACCAGGCAGTGTTTTCCATCGCAGGCCACCTGGGAGTTATAGGAGACTTCCACCACCCTGGTTTTGTGCACCACCGCCCGGCTCTCCGGATCGGTGGTGGAGACCTGGGTATCGCAGCTTTGTTCCAATTGCTTTTTCAAGGCCTGGTATTGTTTTCTTCGTTCGTTCATCTTTTCCTGATCCTGGGTGATTTTTAGCAGGCGCTGCATGTCCTTGATCTTCGTTTTTTCCTTGTGGTCGATCTCATTCATTTCCTCGAGGTACTCGTTTGCCTTCTTATCAATGTAGGCCGGCTGACGCTGGATTTTTTCTCTGTTGTAGTTGTTCTTTTTACTATTCTGGGCTCTATAGCGGGATCCATCCACGGCTATAGTTTTCCTGCCCACCAGTTTCCACTCACACATCAGGGAAACAAACTGCTTAAAGACCTCCCTTATTTGAGTGGCATGCCGCTTTCGAAAGTCCGCAATGGTATGGTACCGGGGAATAAGGCTGTTGCATAACCACATCACTTCTACACCAGCGGGTGCATTCCTGTTCCAACTTCCTCGAAGATCGGATGCCGTTTAAATACCCATAGATGTAGAGGCGTAACAACAGGGAAGGATGGTAGATGGACCTACCATTGTCCTGGGAGAACTTACCCCTAAAGTTTAAAGCTGTGTAATCAATCTGCTCTGAGAAGGCATCAATGACCCTGACCGGTGCATCGGGGGCAATGAAGTCCTCCAGACAAAACAGACCTGTTTGCTTTCGGTCGGTACCCTGAACGTAAGCCATAACAAACACTTTGGTCACACAAAGCTATCCCCACTTTGAGGTATCATTGTGGCTGAGTACCTTTAACCCAGGCAGACCTTTTTGCACGGTCTGACGTTAGCGGCCACTGTAAAGCAACAGAAGCCAGACAATACGGAAACCGAATATTTCTTAGCCCCTGTGTAGCACGCATTCTTCAATCAGGTAAGTTTGTAATTTGACTGATAGCGGATAAAGGCTTCAAAGCAAAAGCAGTGCAAACCGTCTTTCGCTACATTTGCGCCCTATGTTCGAAGCCTTGCTGCAAAACATTGGTGAAAAAATAGCATTGACCAACGAAGAAACAGCACAGCTGAAAACCTTCTTCACGCCGAAAAAGCTCCGCAAGCGGCAGTACCTGCTGCAGGAAGGCGATGTGTGCAAATCGCTGGCGTTTACCGAAGCCGGACTCTTGCGCCTTTACAGCGTGGACGACAAAGGCATCGAGCACATGCTGCAGTTTGCCCTCACCGGCTGGTGGGTTGTGGACATCTACAGCTTTCTCACCGGCGAGCCATCCCGCTACAACATCGATGCGCTGGAAGACAGCGAACTGCTGTTGCTTTCACACGAAAATTTTGAAGCCATGATGGCGGCGCTGCCAAAAATGGAACGCTACTTCCGCATACTTTTTCAAAACAACATCATCGCCAAGGAGCGGCGGCTGGAAAGCGCCATTGCATTTGGCGCCGAAGAACGGTACCGGCAATTTGAACAGGGGTACCCCAACTTTGTGCAACGCATTCCGCTCAACCTCATTGCTTCTTACCTGGGCATTACACCGGAGACACTCAGCCGCATTCGGCGCAGGTTTGCCCGCAAAAAATAGCGCCGTGAACTCTTGACATTTGTCAAGCGCATTTCTTGCCTTTTCTCAATCGTCACCCATGGTGGCTTTGGTAGTTTTGCCATGCAAAAAAGAAAAACCCCATGCCTGCAAAACAAACCATCGCCGTGATTGGAGCTGCCAGTGCAGAAGGAAGGGCGGTTTTGGCCTGCCTGCTGCAAACGGGGCATCGCCTGCTTCTGATGGATGAAGCGGCGGAAAAGCTGTCCGGCCTGCAGCAACAATTGCAGCACCAGCAACCCCGGTGTGAGACCGACACCGAGCCCTGTTGCCGGGAAGCCTGCTGGGAAGCCGATGTCATTGTACTGGCAAAAGCGCAGCCCACACTGGCCGGTACCCTGCAAAAAATAAAGGACGTGGCCACTACCAAGATCGTGGTCTGCCTGGTGCAGAACGAAGAGGTGACAACATCGGAAGTAACGCAACACCTGCCGCACTCCAAAATTGTCTTCCTGCAATTACCTGCCGGAGCCGTCACACGGCCGGTGATTTCCGGTGAGAACAAGCCGGCCGTGGAAACCGTCTGCAATCTTTTTGAAACAATCAACAGCAATCAATAACCAGGAAAAAAAGAAAGTAAATATGTCGAAAGAGCAAGCTTTATTGACCCCTTACCAGTTAGGCAACCTGACCCTTGACAACCGTGTGGTGATGGCGCCCATGACCCGCAGCCGCTCCAACAACGAAGGCAACGTGGCCACGGCTATGACCGCCGAATATTATGCCCAGCGGGCCAGCGCCGGCCTTATTATTACCGAAGGCACCTACATCAGTGCCAAAGCCGTGGGCTTCGTGAACGTGCCCGCCATTTACACCGACGCACAGGTGGAAGGCTGGAAGCTGGTGACAAATGCCGTGCACAAAAAAGGCGGAAAAATCTTTGCGCAGCTTTGGCACGTGGGCCGTATGTCGCACCCCAACCTGCTCAACGGCGAATTGCCGCTGGCGCCATCCGCCATCAACCCGCAGGCACAAGCTTATACGCAGAAAGGATTTGAGGATACGGTAACGCCGCAGGAAATGACGGTGGAAGACATCCGCCAAACCATCCGGGACTTTGCAAAGGGTGCAGCCAATGCTTTGGAAGCCGGCTTCGACGGCGTGGAGCTGCATGGTGCCAACGGCTACCTGCTGCACCAGTTTTTTGTGAAGGCCGCCAACCAGCGCAGCGATGCCTACGGCGGGTCTATCGAGAACCGGGCCCGCATCCTGTTTGAACTGCTGGACGAGCTGAAAGAAGTGATTGAACCGGGCCGGGTGGGCATTCGTTTCAACCCTTCCACGCACAACCTGTTTGGAATGACCATCGACGAAGAAACCATTCCCACGTTCGAATACATCGTTCGCAGGCTGAATGATTACGGCCTGGCCTACGTCCACCTGACCGAACCCTTTGTACCTGTGGATAACGTGCCCGGTGCCGTAAGCGAAGTGGCCAAACATTTCCGCCCGCTGTACAACGGTACGCTCATCATCAACAAAGGTTTTACACAGGAAACAGGGAACAGGGTGATTGAAGAAGGTAACGCCGACCTGGTGGCGTTCGGGGTGCCGTTCATCTCCAACCCTGACCTGGTGGAGCGCTTCCGCAGCCAGGCACCGCTGACCGAAGCTGACCGAAATACATTTTATACTACCGGTGCGCAGGGGTACATCGACTACCCCGCACTGTCTGCATAAATCAATAAAAACAACCTGCGAAGCAGCCGGAAAAGAAGAGCAGAAAAACAAAAGGCACTACAGGACAATCAATGCTGCTTCGCCGTTTTAAAAACAAACACATGAAAATCGAAATATGGAGCGATGTGGTCTGTCCGTTTTGCTATATCGGCAAACGCAGACTTGAAAAAGCCCTCGAAGGCTTTGCTGAAAAAGACAAGGTGCAGATTGAATGGAAAAGTTTTCAGCTGGACCCGGAGCTTGACAACAGCCAGGGCCTGAGTGTGCACGAATACCTGGGCAAGCGCAAGGGAGGCACCACGGCCGATGGAAAGCGCATGAACGACAGCATGGCCGCTATGGCCAAAGAAGTTGGCCTGCACTACGATTTTGACCGGGCCATCCTCAACAATACACTTTCTGCCCACCGCTTGCTGCACTTTGCCAAAGAAAAAGGCGTGCAGAACGAGTTGAAGGAACGATTATTTAAAGCGTATTATACCGAAGGTAAGGATGTGGCGGATTACAGCACGCTGGTGCAATTGGCGGCCGAGGTGGGATTAGACGCTGACGAGACAAGAACGGTATTGGAAGAAAACCGGCATGCCGATGCGGTGCGCCAGGACCAGTACCAGGCTTACCAGGTGGGTGTGCAGGGTGTGCCCTTCTTTGTGTTCAACAACAAATACGCTGTAAGCGGCGCCCAGTCGCCGGACGTGTTTGCACAGGTGTTGGAGAAGGTATGGGAAGAAGAAAAGCCTGCCCTGATTATTGAGAAAGGCGAAGGCTTTTGCGATATCAACGGCAATTGCCAGTAAAAATATTACGGATAACAAAAACAAAAAGGAGAAATGATGATGAATGTACTCATAGTCCTCACCTCGCACAGCGAGCTGGGAAACACCGGGAAAAAGACAGGATTCTGGATTGAAGAATTTGCCGCACCGTATTACACCCTGAAAGATGCCGGTGTCAACATTACCCTGGCCTCACCCAAAGGCGGGCAGCCGCCCATTGACCCCAAGAGCGCTGAGCCGGATGCACAAACCGAAGCTACCCGGCGGTTTAACGAAGACAAGGACCTGCAGGCACTGCTGGCCCAGACAAAAAAGCTCAGCGAAGTAAATGCGGACGATTTCGACGCCGTGTTCTTTCCCGGTGGCCACGGCCCGCTGTGGGATTTAACCGCCGACGCCAACTCCATCCGCCTCATTGAGACGTTTTGGAAAAGCAAAAAGCCCGTGGCCGCCGTTTGCCATGCGCCGGCCGTGCTGCTGAATGCAAAGGACGAGAACGGGGAACCGCTGGTCAAAGGGAAAACTGTTACCGGTTTTACCAATACCGAAGAAGAAGCGGTACAACTGACCGAGGTGGTGCCTTTCCTGCTGGAAGATGAGCTCAAGAACAAAGGTGGACAGTATTCCAAAAAAGAAGACTGGGCTTCCTACGTGGTAACGGACGGCCTGTTGATTACGGGCCAGAACCCGGCGTCGTCGGAAGAAGCGGCGCACCAGTTGCTGCAACTGCTGAAAAAATAAGCGGAGCGGCCCGGAAGAAGAACCGTTTGCGGAAGGCGCAGCTTTCCCGGTCATCATATGCACTGTTTTGAAAAAAATAATGCGGCAGGTTTTGCCTTCCGCAGACCTAAAAGAGAAGAAAATCGAAATGGAAAATTTACAAGGAAAAGTGGCACTGGTAACCGGTGCCGGAAAAGGAATTGGAAAAGCCATTGCGCTGGCGCTGGCTGCTGAAGGCGTGGCCGTAGGCCTGATGGCCCGTACGGAAAAAGACGTAAAAGCGGTAGCGGAAGAAATTGGGCAAAAAGGCGTAAAGGCCGCTTATGCTACGGCCGATGTAAGCAAGCGGGAGGAAGTGGAAGCCGCCGTGGGAAAAATAAAGTCTGCGCTTGGACCCATCGACATCCTGGTGAACAACGCCGGCACAGCCACCTTTGGCAATTTTTTGGACCTGGAACCGGAAGTATGGGAGAACCATTTCAGGGTGAACGTATTTGGTGTGTACTACGCTACCCGTGCTGTGCTGCCGCAGATGATTGAGCGGAAGACGGGCGACATCATCAACATTTCATCGACCGCCGGAAAATCGGGCAGCGCTGTCACCAGTGCTTATGCTTCGTCCAAGTTTGCTGTGTTGGGCCTCAGCGAGAGCCTTATGCAGGAAGTGCGCAAGCACAACATCCGGGTAACGGCCATGGCGCCCAGCACCATTGTGACCGATTTGGCCAACAGCGCAAATCTTATCAAAGGCGACCCTGAACGGGTGATGCACCCCGAGGATTTTGCAGAGCTCATCGTCGCTCAGTTAAAGTTAAACCGGCGGGTGATGGTGAAGGAAGTCAGCGTATTCTCTACCAATCCGTAAAGTAAAAAGTGCGGCTGTAAAACAAAGGGAATGGACCCTGCTTTTGCCGGCAGGGTCCTTTATAAACAAAAACAATAGACGTCAACAAGCACAAGGCAGAATTTAAGCAGTTCTCATTTAAGAAATTCGGGTTTCAGTCCATTGGACGCTTGTGTAACAGGTGATACGATTGAAGCTGATACAAACAAAAGGACTTTTATCATTAGAAAGGTGAATGGTGAAATGAAAACTGAAGATATCGTTGTATATGAAAATGAGTTCTTCTCTTTTTTTAGCCCCGGCTTTTAGCCCCGGCTTGTGTCCGCACAAGCCGTTTCTTCTTTTCTTTCCGCGTCTCCCAGTGCTGGTTTAGTGCCAGGCGGACCCCGAAACTTCAGCAAACGTTTTCCATCTTTCTTATGGCATGCCGGTCAACACCACCCTACCAGGCCGTGGGAATATGCCGGTTACAAATGGCTTTCTTTAGACCATAGTTGTATTTGCGCTATAGGGTTATAACCGCGTATTTCTTACTAACCAATTGGGAAAGAAAGGTTTTGGAAAATTGCCGTATGAAAAACGGTAGCGTATATTAGCGGGAGTGCTACTGTTGTGTGTAACCAATTGACGACACAACTTCTATCAGCAGACAATTAATTATGAGCGACCATAGCATTTCAATTGTGCCAAGACAATCAGCTTACTCGGGAAAAGAAAATAGGGCAAAAGAAATTTTGGATTGGCTTGTTTCGCTTGACATAGTTAAGCCGACACCTTCAGACTGTATTCTAAGTGTAAGCGAGGGCTATGCAATTTCCAGTGGTGCAAGATTTGTTTCAGCAGAACAAGAGCTTTTGCCCTTTGACTTTGGAGTAAACGGACTTGAAATAATCACCGAACGACAAGTTTTTCATACTGGACAAAACGGAATGGAAGAAATCATTTGCCCAAACTGTAAACAAGACATTGCGAATCAGGATGGGGATTTTTTAAGTGAATGGGGCGACAACCAAAGTAACAATATCACTTGTCCTTTGTGCAATGTTGCCACAGACATTCATCAATTCAAGTTTACGCCTGCTTGGGGTTTCAGTGACTTAGGATTTACTTTTTGGAATTGGCCACCTTTCACTGACAGGTTTATTGACGATTTCAAGCAAAGATTAAATTGTGACATTGATTTAGTACACACGTGGATTTGACAAGTGCCTACTGAGGAACTTTGGCTACACACAACAGATTGCTTTGTTCAAGTGGGGCACGACGTTGTAACTTCAGCCAAGTGCAATAATCGGATCCAGATTCGGCGTGACGAATAACATTCATCAATAGAAAAAACAATGGACTTAAATTTATAAATTGAGATGCGGTTATGGGCAGACGGAATTCTATTTCCCGCATGCACAAAGCCCTGTTCGTAGGCTGTAACTTAAATTGACACCTCACCAAAATTATGTGGCGACGAATTCTTGCTTATATCTTATTCGGACTTGGAATTTTAACAGTAACTTTTTTCAGAAGATATTCTGGCGAAGTCATTCCTTACCCCTTTCTTTTTTACCTCTTGGGTCTCTCTATGTTTGTGGGTGGGCTGCTATTTTTACGTTTTACCCCGACCGCAAAAGACTTTAATCTTCAAAAACAGATTACTAAAACAATCATTGACTTGAAAACTAATGGTGACAAAATTCCAGTTGAGTTATCAAACTGTGAGATTAAGGAGCAGGGAAGCTTACAATTACAGGGAAGCTTACACCGGCTTGTGTCCGCACAAGCCGAATTGCTCCATAGCCTTCCCAGCCGTACAAGAGTGCGACGCAACAAAGTATTATAGAAGTACTACCGCCGGCCCCATTATACTTCCCGCCTTAGCTGATGGTTTCCCCGCACATGTATATACGCCATTTTAAAGTCATCCCTGTCTCCGAAGGAACACGGTGAAACACAAACCGGAACAGCACCTCCCTGTCCTTAGTAGGTTAAGGCAGGTTCGGCCTTCTTTTCCGCCAGGGGTTTGCTCTCCTTAGCCAGCTCTATTTTTTTATGCCAGTACACATAGGAAAGAATACCCGGCACAAACCAGGCAAGCAGGGTAAGCATCAGGGGGTCAACTGTTTTGGCCACAGCAATGCCTGAATAAACCGCAGCAATAAGGTCGAAAAACAAACCGGCATAAGCCCATTCTTTTACCCTGCTAAAACCGGGAACCAGGATGGCAATGACACCAAGGAGCTTAGCCCAGCCCGTAAAAGGAATAAAATACGCAGGATAGCCCAGCATGCCATGAATTAACTGAATGGAATTGTCCGTTACGAGGATGCTCTCCCACGACGAAAACAGCATTAAGGCACTAAACAGGATGGTAAAAACCCAGTAGAGAGTATTGATTTTTTTGGGGCTCATAAATTTTTGTTTGAAACGACCATCAATGTAAACTATTGAAGGGAGAAATGAAAGGCTTCCATGATCTTTTCTTTTGGTGCCCCAGCCGTTCAGCGTGTACCTGATTTTAGTATTTAGAATGCACCGCAATGCCAACAGCGCAGGAGGGGCACTAAAAGATCCCGGCCGCGCAGAACCGGATAAGGGCCCTGGAGAGCCAAACGGGTCATGCAGGGTCATTCTCACCCCCATAGTGTCATACTGCGCAGGTAAATGGATGGTAAATGAAAAGTAAATGGAGTAAATGGACGAACCCGGCCATCTTCCAAAAATCGCCACAACCCATCGCCAACCGTACAACCCTGCGGCAACTAAAACTTAACCTCTCAACCTTAACCTCAACCTCCTATGCATCCGGAATTTCAGGCTCCACTAAATTAGCCAGCTTTTCCAGCGATTCCTGCCAGCCCAGGTAACACATTTCCACCGGTATCACGGAAGGAATGCCTTCCTGCACAATTTTAATTTCCGTGCCTACCGAAACTTTCCGCAGCCATACGGAAGTGGTCATTTCCCCCGGCAGGGCCGGATCATCAAATTTGTCGGTGTACTTTAAAAACTCCCCCGGTTTGATCTCTACATAGTTGCCACCAAAGGAATGACCATTGCCGGTAGAGAAATTATGAAACGACATCCTGAAACTTCCACCCACGGTAACATTCATTTCGTGTACCGTACAAAGAAAGCCATAGGGCGGTAGCCAGGAAGCCATGGCGTTGGCTTCCGTAAACGCACGGAAAACTTTTTGGGGAGATGTTTTTAAAACCCGGTGTAAGGAAACGCTGTTGTCTGCCATAAATCAATTTTAGGATTTCCTACTCGTCTGGCTTTTCGGACCCGCCCGTTTTTGCAGTGGTCGCTGCTCCACTCCTCTTAGGGATGCTTTGCTATCCTTGTTGACTTTACAAAACTGGTAATAAAGTTTAAATAACATGGGGTGGAAATACGGCAATCTAACGGGTTGTTTCCGGCAAGTCCCAATAAAGGAAGCCCCCTGTGTTTTAACCTGAATCCAGGATAAAAAACCTCACCAGCGATTCCAGGGCCTGCCTGAAAGGTTTAACGCCTCGCTCTGTACAGCAACGGCTACTGGATTGCGCCATCATCCTGCAGAGCCCTCCCACTTCCCGGTTAGAATCGGCCCGGGGTTAGCATGATCTTCGAAACCGGACCACCTCTAAAACAATAACTGTAACCGCACTTAAAAATCATTTCCTAAATTTGCGCCCACGAAAGGTAAAAACAACCATGTAGAATATAATTTCTTTCAGTCAATTAAAGATGGTGAACCGAATAGCGGTTTGCCCATTTCCATACTCTTTAAAAGAAAGAAATTATGCTCTTTTTACAAAACGTTTCATACCTGCACCCCAACAAAGATTTACTGTTCGACAACATTAACCTTACGGTAAATGATCATGATAAAATAGCGCTGATCGGCAATAACGGTTCGGGAAAATCAACCCTGCTGAAACTCATTGCAGGCGAAGTACAGCCTTCGGGCGGACAAGTGACTGTTGCTGTCAAACCCTATTGTGTGCCGCAAATTTTCGGGCAATACAACCAGCTTACCGTAGCACAGGCCCTGCAGGTTGAAGAAAAGTTAAATGCCTTAAGAGGAATTCTGGCCGGAAACGTAACGGAAGAGAACTATGCCTTGCTGGACGATGACTGGACGATTGAAGAACGTTGTAAGGAAGCTTTAGAATATTGGCAATTAACGGACCTCCATTTGTCGCAAAGAATAGAAACCCTAAGCGGCGGGCAAAAAACGAAGGTTTTCCTGGCCGGTATGGCCATTCACCAACCTGAACTTGTGTTACTGGACGAGCCCAGTAATCATTTGGACCTTGCAGGCAGGCAGCTTTTGTACCATTTTATTCAATCGGTACAAAGCACTTTAGTGGTAGTGAGCCACGACAGAAAACTATTAAATCTTTTGGATGCGGTTTGCGAACTGAGTAAACACGGTATGGCCACTTATGGGGGTAACTATGATATTTATGCAGCGCAAAAGCAAACAGAGATCAATGCTTTGCACCAGGACCTGCAAAGCAAAGAAAAAGCACTGAGAAAAGCCAAAGAGAAGGAACGGGAAACCCTGGAACGACAACAGAAACTGGATGCCCGTGGAAAAAAGAAACAGGAAAAAGCGGGTGTGGCCCGGATCATGATGAACACTTTACGAAACAGTGCCGAAAACAGCACGTCAAAAATGAAGGATGTTCACGCTGAAAAAATCGGTGGTATTTCACAGGAGTTACAGGAACTGCGTTCTTCTTTGCCGGAGGTGGACAAAATGAAATTTGGCTTTGATAATCCGGCCCTGCACAAAGGCAAGATCCTGTTTACAGCTACCGGCATTAATTTCAGTTATGACACCCAACCGCTTTGGAAAGAAAACCTGGATCTTCAAATTACCAGCGGCGAACGTATGGCGCTAAAAGGCGTGAACGGTTCGGGCAAAACAACCCTGATCAAACTGATCTTAGGCCACCTGGAGCCACAAACAGGGAAGACGTACAAAGCGGATACTACATCCGTTTATATTGACCAGGACTATTCGCTCATTGACAAAGGGCTCACCGTTTATGAACAGGCGCAAACATTCAATACGTCTGCCTTGCAGGAACACGAAATCAAGATCAGGCTTACCCGTTTTTTGTTTACTAAAGAATACTGGGACAAACCCTGCAGCACGCTGAGCGGCGGAGAGAAAATGCGTTTGCTATTGTGTTGTGTGACCATCTATGCGCAATCGCCTGATATGATTATCCTGGACGAGCCCACCAACAACCTGGACATACAGAACATTGAGATTTTGACAAGAGCCATTAACGAATATGAAGGAACATTGATTGTGGTTTCACACGATGCGTATTTCCTGGAGCAGGCAAACATAGAACGGGTCATTCAGCTGTGACAAATTGGAGCGGCTAACAAACCGGCATGGCCTCATGGGGGCGGCCTTGTCCTTTTGTTTAGCCTCTTTTGTTCGAAGACTCCTATCGCTGCACTATCGCCATGAATGCTCTGCAATTCCCATTCACTGCGGGGGTCATACGTAAATACTATTCCTGCATCATGGATTTTTTAAACGTCAGGGCCAGTCCAAGCAAAGCCATGGCATAGCCTGCGATGGCCGGGGCTATATGCACAAGATTGGTATAGCCTATATAAAAATGAATGCCCAAGGCCGAGAGGAAGCCTATGTTGACAGAGAAAAACAGGACCTCCCACATGCTTCTTCTTTCCTCTGCCCGGCGAACGGTAAAAAAGATCACCAGGCCAATGGTGGCTACGCCGCCTCCAAAGCAGGCACGGTCATGCGCAATCAATGGAATCAGTTGTTTGTTTACCGTGTTCAAAGGACCGCAACCAACAATGCCTATATACTCAAGGTCCTGCGGAACAAATATGGTGCTCATGCCTATGAGCATAATGCTAAGGCCGCCTAAAAAAAGTCCAACCCCTGTAGACTGAAGCAGCAGCAGTCCAAACTGATAAGCGTTTCCAAAACCCGGTTTGTTTGCCAGCTTCCACAGGTCCTTAAGGTTCCTGCCCGGCTTTATACATGCGCCGGAGCGGATCATTCCGATACTATAAAACGGCAGGAGCATGAGGGTGGCCACTCCATGCCATTTATCCAGGTACCCATAGCCTAAGTAGGTAAGAAAGGAACCAAACCCGATGCTGCCTGAAAACAACAGGATCCACCAGGCCCATGCCCGGCCGTTTTTCAAAGGAAATTCGGCCAACCACATATAGATGACACCTACCGCCATGATGGAACCGCCAAAAGCTACCCGGTCGTGAAACATAAAATTGGTAATGCGGCCCGTGTAGTAGGTGGACAACCGTTGGGCATCCATGCCCAGGTATTGTACATCATGCGGTAAAAAATGTCCTGTAAAGGATTGGACAATCACAAATAAACCGGAAAAGACCAGTACCAGGCCTGTAAATACAATTAAAAATCTTCCATCGTAAAAAAGAGGGACGAAAACGCTCCTGTTTGGTGCCGGGTTCATTAGCAAGGTTAATTTTGGTTCTGAAAGAAAACGGACGACTAACTTACACCATTCTTTTATTAAACCTGTTTAGTGTTAAAAGAAGGTTGAAAAGCAGTAGAAGATAATCCCGATCCGCAGCAGGTTATTCGTTTTTTTGCCTTTACCAGATATGGAATATCGCTGGCCTCCCGCCAACCGTGCAAGCCTGTTGTGGCAACTAAAACCCAAACCCCTATGCATCCAACATTTCCGGCTCCGCCAATGCCGGCGGCTTAAGGTCATGGGCCTGGCCGGAAAAGTCAGCGGAGCTCCCGGCCATTTTACGCTTTTGCGGGTGTTTTTCCCCAGGGGGACTGGTGCTGTGGCTGCACCAACAAAAAACTATAGAATAACTCACTATAAAAAGTTAGCGCACACCAACCCTGCTTCGGTTGTGGGTGAAAACACCCAGCAACGTCAACAACACAAAAAGACCGGAAATTGGCAAGGGCAGTAAAAAACGCAAACCGGAAGCCGATGGCTTTGTTGGCGCCTGCGCCCGCGAAAAAAAAAGTAATAGAGCATCTACAGATTTAGCTTCAACGCTGGCAGAAATTCCTCTTATTATACGTAAATGCGTATCTATGTGCCATGGGAGTTTTTGACCCTGATAAGCATGACAACGTTTTAGGTATCACCGACCTTGATAACTGAATGCACAGGAGGCATTGGGTATTATCAGGGCAGAAGAGTTCATTTTAGACCTTTCCCTCGACTTTGTATTTGATGCGAAACTTGTTTTGGATATACACACTACGGCTTTTGGTCATCTCTACGAATGGGCAGGAGGCTGGCGTACAGAAGGAACAAATATCGGTATAGACAAAGAGAAAGTGCCTTATGCAATGGCTGAATATTGTGAGCAGGTGACCTACTTTAAAAATAACATCAAAAGTGAAGACGATTTAATTCATTGCCTGTTTTATACCCATCACCGCTTTACGGTCATACATCCTTTCAACAATGGGAATGGAAGAACCGCAAGGCTGTTGACCGATATGATTGCCAAAATGAACGGCTATCAAAATATCAATCTCTATGTAAGGGATAAAGGAGATGCCAGGGCAAAATATAAAGCCGCTCTGAGAGCGGCTGACCAATATGATTATACATTGCTGAAAGGGCTGATTAAAGAAGGTTTAGCCCGTTTGAAATGACTTTTCTTTTTTTTCCTGTCTTTCTTTTTCAACCTGATTGTACAGGCTTTCAACCCTTTCCTTAGACACAGGCTGCCCTTCCATCTGCATCGTATTGTACACAGAAGTGACAACCATTTCCTTAACGGAATGAGGGTTATTCAGGCTCTTATATCTTTGTCTTAACGTCATAATTACAACACAATGATACACAAAAACAGTGCAAATTTCCAAAACAGGCTCATTCTTAACATCTTCTATAAACAGGGTTATAGCTAAAATGGCGTTGATAATCAAGTTGTTGTAATCAGCTTTTATTCATTTTTTGTTTCCATCCTTCTTCAGGCAATAAGGCTTCCGGCTTTACCGGAAAGACCGCAAAAAAGAAAGCCTCTTGCTTCGTCATCCCAGGCCACGAAGGATCTTTGAGCCGCTTCGCAGCCAAGCCTCTAAAGAAACCCGCAAGTGGTAAGTGTGAAGGCTGAGTCGTAAGCACCATAATTTTTTTGCTCAAACCCTTTCGTCAGATTGTATATACGACCTAACCCATGAATTTTCTTTCCTTATCAGTTATCCGTTCAAATAACCTCCAGCGTTACTATATGAAATCCAGGTTAGCGTTCTCACTTTTATTAGTTTTTTTCTCTATTTTTATTTCTTAGAAGAGAATATCCTTATGAAACTAACCAGGCTAACGCTACTGGGTATCGTGGTTTGCTTTGGCTCCACGGTACTGGCTCAAAACAATTTTTCCATTTCACTCAGGAACGGCGCTCTGCGTCCTGATACCAATATCAGGCAAAGTTTTGTTGATTCATTTAACAAGAGGGCTGTACGTGTCAACAACCAGTCATTGGTGGTATTGCAGTTTGAAAAACTGCCTGACGGGAATGCCCGCAAACTACTTTCAGCCAATGGAATAGAATTACTGGAATACATTTCCGGCAATGCCTATACCGCCAGCGTAAGGGGCCATCTTACGGCTGCAGGCTTGCGGCAGGCGCAGGCCAGGTCGATCGTGGAGTTAACACCGCAGCAAAAAATGAACAGCTATTTTGCGCAGGGAAAAATTCCTTCCTGGGCGGTGAAAACAGCGGGCACAGTAGATGCCTGGGTCAGTTTCCCAAAAACATTTTCTGTAAACGAGGTATTGGACCAGTTAAGGCAACGGAATATAGAAGTGCTTTCTCTTTTGCATCAATCGTACAGGATCCTTGCGCTTCGCATTGCCCCGAACCGCCTGGCAGAACTGGCGGCTCTTCCTTTTATTGAATATGTGCAACCCGCACCAGCGGGCGATCAGCCTTTGAATTTTAACAGCCGCGATGGCTCGGGGGCTAACGTGTTAAATGCACCTGTAGCCCATGGCGGAAAGGGTTTAAACGGGGAAGGCGTGGTCATTGGAATCGGAGATAACGCAGACGTACAAACGCACGTTGATTTTGCGGGAAGGCTGATCAGCAGGGCGCCCGTTTCCACTACCGCAGCCCATGGTCAACATGTAAGCGGCACGGCAGCCGGGGCCGGAAATATCTATGAACGGTACAGGGGATATGCATCCAAAGCCACTATTATCACCCAGGCCTTTTCAGGCATTCTTGCCAACGCGGCCACGTATGTGCAGGACTATGACATGGTTATTACTAATAACTCTTACGGCGATATTATTGAGTGTGATTACAACGGCACCTACGACCTGATCTCCCGCATCCTGGATCAAATGGCTTTTGATTTTCCCTACCTGGAAAACGTGTTTGCTGCCGGCAATAGCGGGGCGTCAACCTGTCCTCCGTTTGCTTTGGGGTACCGGACCGTTTTGGGTGGTTACCAGTCGGCCAAAAATGTTTTAACGGTTGGCGCAACCAACGATTTGGGAGCCATTGCTTCCTTTTCCAGCAGGGGGCCGGTGAAGGATGGAAGAACCAAGCCGGAAATCGTAGCCATGGGGCAAGGTGTCGCTTCCACATGGCCTACCAATACGTATTCGTATAACAACGGAACAAGCATGGCCGCACCGGCCGCATCGGGCGGGCTGGCCCTGCTTTACCAGCGATACCGTCAATTGAACGGGGGCGCTAATCCAAAAAATGGTTTGATGAAGGCCCTTCTTTGTAACGGCGCTGCGGACAGGGGCAATACCGGCCCGGATTACCAATATGGCTTTGGCTGGATGAACCTGTTGCGTAGTGTGGAGATGCTTGAAAACAACCAGTATTTTATTGGCAGCAGCACCCATGGTTCCACCCATACCCATACGATTACGGTTCCGGCCAACACAGCACAGCTAAAAATCATGTTGTACTGGAATGATCCGGCCGCGTCCCTGATGAGTACCAAAGCGCTGGTGAATGACCTGGACCTGCAGGTAACCGATCCTTCTTCTTCCAGCCAATTACCCCGGGTGTTAGATACGGCCGCAGCGGATGTAAGCAAGGTGGCCACCACCGGCGCCGACCATCTCAATAATATGGAACAGGTTATTATTGACAACCCTGCAGCCGGTACCTATGTCATTAATGTAGCGGGGACGGCTATTGCGCAAAACCCTTCACAGGAATATTTTGTAGTGTACGATGCCGTTCCTGTGCAATTAAAAATTACAGCACCTGCCGGCGGGGTGGGATTGGTGCCGGCAGAGCAGGCCAAGATCAACTGGGAGGCAGCCGGATATCCAACAGGTACGGTTACACTGGAATTTTCATCGGACAACGGAGGTACCTGGAGCACCATTGCCGCGGGCCTTGCTATTACCAGTTGCGTGTACACCTGGACGGTACCCAATGTGGCGACAGAACAGGCGCTGGTTCGCCTCACCAAAGAGGGGAGCGGTGAAAGTAGTACCAGTAACCTTTTCACCATTGTTGGAACACCTGCGGTTTCTTTAGACCCGGTGCAATGCGAAGGCTACATTAACCTGAAATGGGCCGCGGTTAGCGGGGCTACGGATTATGAAGTGATGATGCTGCAGGGCGATGAGATGAAAACCGTATCGGCCACTACCGCCACTTCTTACATGTTTAGTGGTTTGATAAAGGACAGTACGTACTGGGTAACGGTTCGTGCAAGGATAAATGGCAGGGAGGGAAGAAGGGGCGTGGCTATTCCGCGTCAACCCAATACAGGGACCTGTGCAGGAGCGATTTCCAATAATGACCTCAGGATGGATGCTATTCTCTCTCCAAAGTCAGGAAGGAAATTTACTTCATCGGAATTGGCTTCTTCTGCGGTGGTCAGCATCCGCATCAAAAACCTGGATGATGCTCCTGTGGGCAGCTTTGATGTGAAGTATTCCATTAATGGCGGGGCATGGGTGGTAGAAAATGTAGCAACGCCTATAGCTGCCGGTGGCGTGTACACGCACAATTTTGCCACACCAGCCGACCTGTCGGCAACGGGCAGCTACACTATTGTTGCTGTTGTAAAAAATGCTGCCACTGATCCGGTTGCTGCAAACGATACGGCGATTGTGGTAGTAAAGCAAATAGACAATCAGCCCTTAAACCTCGGTTCCTATTTTGTTGATGATTTTGAAACAGCTGTTGTTACTACCTATCAAAGAGATACGGTTGGGTTCAATGGAATCGAGCGATACGATTTTACTCCTTCCACTGCGTTTGGCAGGGCCCGGACATTTTTCAATACAGGCATTGCCTGGTCGGGCTCAAAAGCTATAACGATCGATGCAGACAGACTGTATTCGCCAGGTAATATCAATTACCTCTACGGCACGTTCAACCTTAGCCATTACACGGCTTCGGCCAATGACCTGCGGCTGGATTTCCAGTTTCTCAATCATAACCAGGTGAATAGTGTTTACAACAAAATATGGATAAGAGGTGATGATACACAACCGTGGATTGAAGTATATGATCTGAACAACAATGCGAATGCGCCGGGCCGGTACAAACAAACGGAAAGCATCGAGTTATCGGATCTGTTAGCCAATGCAGGGCAGAATTTTGGAAGCAGTTTCCAGGTGCGCTGGGGACAATACGGGCAACTGCCGGCAACGGATAAAACACTGGCCGCCGGTTACACGTTTGATGATATCCGGATCTACGAAGTGCTCAATGACCTGCAAATGAAAAGCATTGATGCGCCCATCACAAAAAGTTGTGGATTAACCAGTGCCAGCGTTGTAAAAGTATCTGTACGCAACAGTGCCAATACCACCATCACAAACATTCCTGTTCGTTACCGCATTAATGGTGGCGCCTGGGTTTCCGAAACCATTCCTTCTATTGCAGGGAATACTACCATTCAATACACATTTGCCGGTACTGCCAATCTTTCTGCTTTTGATTTTTATACCGTGCAGGCCATTGTTGATCTTACAAATGACAGCTTCAGGGATAATGATACGATGTCCCTTGTTGTCCGCAACCTGCCGGTAATTTCTTCCTTTCCTTACCTGCAGAATTTTGAGGCTAATGACGGGTACTGGTATACCGACGGAAGCCGCAGTACCTGGGATTATGGTACGCCAGCATCCAGCCGTATAAACAGGGCCGCCAGCGGCAGTAAAGCCTGGAAGACCAATCTGCAGGGGCCATATAACGATGGAGAGTTTTCTTATTTATATTCTCCTTGTTTTGATATCACCGGCATGACGGCCCCCACACTCAGCTTCAGTGTGGCCATGGATATCGAGGATTGCGGAAGCACTATATGCGATGCGGCCTGGATGGAATATTCGGCGGACGGCATCACATGGACAAAGCTGGTGCCTTCTGCCGGAGGAACAAACTGGTATAATAAAACCGCCGGCCAGTTGTGGAGCGATCAAAATGGTTATTACTGGCATGTGGCTACTACAGATTTACCTGCCGGGTTGTCCCGCCTGCGCCTTCGCTTTGTATTTTATGCCGATGGAGGTGTTGCCCGCGAGGGACTGGCCATAGATGACGTTCATATTTACGATAACACAAAGGGCATTTATGATGGTGTGACAATGACTTCCCCGGTTACGCAAACGGTTTCGGGCAATAACTGGATTGATTTTACCAGTGGCGGAAAGCTGGTTGCTTCGGTTCAGCCAAACAACCAGGATTTAGGCAGTACGGCTGTCCAGGCCTATATTTTTAACGGGCCGGTGAGAAACAGTTCCAAACAGTATTACCATAACAGGAATATTACCATTAAACCTGTCACCAGAAGTCTTTCGGATTCTGTTACTGTCCGGTTTTATTTTTTAAACAGCGAAACCGACTCCCTGATCAACGCAACAGGATGCACGACATGCGACAGGCCTTCTTCTGCCTATGAACTGGGCATTTCCAAATACACGGACGCCGATGTTTTTTATGAGAACGGTTCTGTAGGAGATAATCAACAGGGATTATGGAATTTTATTCAGCCGGATAAAGTGACTAAAGTTCCTTTTGATAAGGGATATTATGCTGAGTTTAAGGTGAAGGATTTTTCAGAGTTCTGGCTGAACACCGGCGGTTTTGAACGCAACACACCCTTGCCGGTTAAAATGATGGAATTTACAGCCCAAAAAGCTGGCGGCACCGATGTTTTGATAAGCTGGAAAACGGGCAGCGAAACCAATGTAGACCGTTACGAAATAGAAGTGGCCAGAGGCACTGCAGAACTCCAGGCATCCCGTTTTGCAAAAATCGGGGCAGTGGCAAGTGCAGGCAATACAACCTCTATACGCACGTATAATTTTACCGACAACGAAACTGAAAAGTTCGGGCCGCGCTATTATCGCCTTAAAATCATAGATACTGACGGCAGCTTTACCTATTCACCCGTTCGCTCCGTAGTATTTGATGAGGCTATATTATGGCAATTGTATCCCAATCCTTCACAGGGCAATTTTTACCTGATCTACCAGCTCAATAAAAATGAAAAGGTAGAGGCAAGGGTATATGATATAAGCGGTAAGCTGGTGAAGGAAAGCCAGGCAATAGCCAACGGATTTACGCAAAAGCTCAGCATTGATTTGTCTTCAGGAAAATTTGCCAGTGGTATCTATGTACTAAAGATCAAAGCCGGCAATAAAGAACAATTCTTTAAGCTGCATAAATTATAACCGGGAAAAGATCATCTAAACACAAAGGCTGTTCTGCTTTAGCAGAACAGCCTTTAATATTTTTTAGAGTAAAAATTACCAACCCTGTTTAGCCACGCCAGCCTTAATGGCAGCCATTGCTTTTTCTTCATTGCATAAGGTTGTAAGCTTATTGCCTTTACCATCATGGCCCTGTACCATGTAGGCGCCTTTAGCAGTTTTTGTGATAACAGCGTCCTGGATGGGAACGCCTTTTTCTTTGGTTTTTACATTGTAGGCTGTAAGTCTTGCATCTGACATATGATTAAGTTTTTGGTTAGTAATGTTTAAATCTACATTTTTTCGGCAAAATGAAGGCCAAAAAGTTCTGTAATAAAACTGATGAGCCTGCTTAAGCCTCCCTGAACTGATGAGGACCTACCTGAGCTTAGACAGGCCCACCAATACATTCAAGGTATTGACGCCGGCATTGGGCATTTTTAATTCTGCATTGGATATATGTCTTGCCCGGAACTGAACGTTCAGGAAAAGAGCTTTCTTCCGGCTTACTTCTTTAAAAAATCCCACGGCCAGGTTATCCGAAAAAATAAATCCTTTGGCCTGCCTCGGCAGGTCGGCCGTGATAAAATGCGGTCCGGAGCCCAGCATTTGATATAAATAAAAGGTAGGCGATAGCTGCTGATAATAACGAAGCCCAATGTTGGTTCCAAACTCTGTATCCAAAGGTTTCACTGTAACCACAAGATTAAACTGCGGTTCGAGGTAGAAGGCTAAAAAGTATTTCTTTCTAGTTTTTCCAAACTGCCAGGAAAAATCGCCGGCAAAAAAAACAGGATTGTAGCGGGTATCCAGGTTGATTTCGTGCCCATAACCAACGATCCCGCCAGCCGTTTTAAACCGGAACGAAGAATCCTGTGCCCTGCCTGCTGAATAAAACAGGGTGAAAAGCAGGAGGATGAGTAAATACTTAAAGTTTTGACGGTACATAACTTTGATAATTATTTTTTGCCGGTTTTTTTGCTGCGCCCGACTATGGGCGTATTCCTCTCTTGTACGCTTTATTCTCTACTCAACTTATTGATTTCTCGCAACGACCACAACGATGCAGCGGCGCAGCCTCGGTGCTCCTCTGCATTCGCTGCGGGAAACAATGAGGAATAGAATTGTTGCTGTACAAGGGTGCGACCCGACGGAAGCTCAATAGTAGCCATTTGCCGGTTACATAACGAGCTGGAAAATTTATTTTAAAATATCTTCAACCAGGTTTAGTTCTTCTTTTGAAAAACCGGGCTTATCAAGGCAATTGATAGAGTCCAGCACCTGTTCGGGTTTACTGGCGCCAATAATTACCGAGGTGATCCGGGGATCTTTCAGCACCCAGGCCAAAGCCATCTGCGCCAGGGATTGGCCGCGTTGTTTAGCCAGTTCATTTAACCGGGCCACCTTATGCAGGGTTTCTTTAGTAATGCCGCTGGCTTCCAGGGCACCGTTGCCCCTGCCACTGGCTGCCCTTGAATCAGCGGGAATACCGTTTAAATATTTATTGGTTAAAAGACCCTGCGCCAAAGAAGAAAACGTGATGCAGCCCACGCCGTTATCCTCCAAAACATCCAGCAACTTTTCTTCAATCCACCGCTCCAGCATCGAATATTTGGGCTGGTGAATAAGCAGGGGTGTACCCAAACTTTTTAAAACTGTTATGGCCTTTTGGGTTTCTTCGGCTGAATAGCTGGAAATGCCAATGTATAAGGCCTTGCCCTGGCGCACCATCAAGTCCAGGGTTTGCATGGTTTCCTCCAGGGGCGTTTCGGGGTCGGGGCGATGGTGATAGAAAATGTCCACATAATCCAATCCCAACCGTTGCAGGCTTTGATCGAGGCTGGCCGTTAAATATTTTTTGGAGCCCCAGTCGCCATAAGGGCCTGGCCACATGGGCCATCCCGCCTTTGATGAAATAATCAGTTCATCGCGGTAACTTTTAAGGTCCTGTTTTACAATTTTTCCAAAGGTGATCTCTGCACCTCCGGGCGGCGGGCCGTAGTTGTTGGCTAAATCAAAATGCGTAATGCCCTTGTCGAAGGCTGTGTGTACAATGCTTTTGCATTTTTCATAATCATCGGTCTCGCCGAAGTTATGCCACAGACCAAGAGAAATCGCCGGCAGCCTTAGGCCGCTTTTACCACAGCGGCGGTACTGCATACCGTTATATCTGTCTGCACCAGGTGTATAGCTCATATTGTATGTGTTGGGATAAAATTAATTGAAAGATGAACCTAACCCTTTCAATCTTTTGGATTTTAGCCGAACTGCAGCCGGGTCCTTCCCGTTGAAACGGATGGCGTGCCGCACATCAGCGGTTTTGCTACAAGGCTTAAAAGTTTTGTTAAACGGATTTTTTTTACCCAACGCTTTTCTCACCGCACGGGGTATTGTTATAAATCGGATCAAAAAATAAAAATTTAAAAACCTCAAACAATGAGAAGCGGATTCACCAAACCAACCAGTCTTTTAGTTCTTTTAGTACTAGTGTTTACGGCCTGTACAAAACCGGATATTCCAACACCCACAGCGCCGCAAAAGCCCGGTGGCGGGGGCTTTCCCAATACACCACAGCCGGTTAAAAAAGGCAGTTTTCGTTTTTTTCCTTCCGTGGATCTCGCGGGCCAGCCTTACCACAGCAGCAACCTGAGGGCCGTGGTAAGTATTTCAAAAGCCAATGGCGAATCAGTGATTAAAGACCAGCTGTTGGCCCTGAACCTTTCAGCGCCGGTTCAAACAGCCACCCTTGAACTGCCAGCAGGTGATTATAAGCTGACTTCCTTTCGCATGGAATACGGCAGTGTGCAAACGCATTTTGCAGCGCCGGTTGCCGGTTCGGTAAAAGCCGCACTCGTACAAAAGCCATTGAGTGTGGATTTTAAAGTAATTGAAGATGTTCTAAAAGATGTGGCTGTGGAAGTGCTGAAAGTGCAGCCAGGTGAAACCCCGCAGCAATACGGTTATCCATCCGGCGCATTTGATTGCGGCCAGGAAGATGCCAGCCCTTACCTGAAAATAAAGATGAAAGCCATCATGAAAATTGGTGATGTGGTGTACGACAGCATTCCGGCGGCTTTAACGATTACTACCTGGAATGAGAAGGGTGAGATGACGACAAATTACGGTTCTTTAGCCGCAGGGGTAAACGAAGTACGGGTATTAAAATCAGGTGCTAAGTTTACATTCACGGTATCAAAATGGGGAACTGCCGATAAAATAACATTGGAGAAAAAAGACCTGGACCTTTCAACCGTTTATATTTTAGGGGGAAGCAAGGCCGCCAAAAAGCTACAGTCAGAGCGTACGTATAAGCAAGTGAACGGCCAGGATGTTCCTGATACAAAAACCGATTACTTCTACGATCACCTGGGCCAGTTATTGAAGATCGACTACTGGCAAAAAAAGGAAAACAATACAAATTATTTTGCCCTGACCGACCGCTTTGAATACAGCGGAGACCGACTGATAAAGATTAAAAGAGTTGAACCCTCCACCAATCAAACTTTAAGCGAAACCAGCTTTACCTACAATGCGCAGGGGAAAGTAGCGGGTATCAGCCAAAATGAGAACGGCGTGATAACGACAGGGGTGGTTGGGTATTTTCCCTCCTTCCAGCAAAGAAAGATTGATTATTCGTATTCTGACAGGAACATTACTATGCAATATGTGGTCAAGTTTGACCGGGGTAACGTTTTCACCTTTTCTGCGGTCACCAGCAATCATAGTTCTGAGTCAGGGATGTACAGTTATGATTTCAACATCAATCCTTATATCCACATGAACTGGCCTGACCTGTTTCTTTCGCACAGTTCAAAAAACAACCTTACCTTTCAATACAAAGAATACGCTAACAGTTTTCCTTCTGCTGATCCTTACAGCTTTGTTTATAAATATGATGGGGATGGTTATCCAACGGAAGTAATTAAAAACTACAAATCGGGTCAAACGGGAAACTTCCTGTTCTCTACTAAAACCGTGTTTGTGTATTAGTTGTTTTGGTTGATTTGAAAGCCCGGGTAACGCCGGGCTTTTTATGCCGTTGATCGTTCTTAAAATACGGGCAAGGCATCCGCAAATCATTTTTTGATGCTATAATCAAATGGAAGCATGGTGGCTATTTTTTCAGACCAGCCCCAGTACCCAGAGGTTAAAATATCAGCAGGGTTGTAATAACTGCCGTTGGCCTGGATTTCAATGGGTGTACTATTGATAAGCGTGGCCTGCGACATCATAGCGGTACCGGTTTTGGGAAATTGTTGTTTATAAGCAACAGGCACTGGTTTTTTTGTATAGATCACCAACAGGTAATCTTTAAATTCTAACCCGGCCGTTTGATGGTCCGCCGCATAAGCAATGCTATCGCCGGTAAGCAGGGCAGGAGCTGCTACATCAAAATAATCCTCCTGTTGCATCACCTTGCTGTAATAACCCGAACTGTCTTTAGGAATAGTGCTTACCATGATGGTTCCGTTTGGTGTAGTACGGCTTTCTACACTGGTCCGGTACACTTGCCTTACCCTTTTTTTTTCGCTGTTTTCAATTTTTTTTAACCGGTGCACTTCAAAGCCTTCTTCCCCTATTTTATTTTGAAAAACAGCTCTCATAAAATGAAGCATAGAACCATAATAGGTTTCCTCCCTATTGTTGGCCCATCTTTTCAGTTTTGATTGACTGCCGTCCATTTTTTCAAAAAACGGGTAGCCGGCATAAAGTAAAATGCGGGTTTTGAAGTTGTAACTAAAGCTTTCCAACTGGTATTTGATGCGGTAGCCCAGGGCTTTGTTTTCAATTACCAGGGGCTCCAGTGCTATTGCCGTTAATTCATTGTCTTTTGTTGAATTCCGAAACCGGAGTGCTTTGGGGTTTTTAAGTTTACAGTCCGCGGCAAAAGGCGTAGTGCCTATAAAATTGTTTATAAAAAACTGTCCCCAGTTAGCCCAGCCGTTTTTTTCAAATGGCGTTACCACAATTGTTTCCAGTTCAGGAGCTTTTAGCTCCAGGCTTATTTTGATATCGGTTGGAAGCTGGCTGGTCGTTATGGTTTGCAAATAGGTTTGATACCCAACCGATGAGACAATAAGGTCATGCCGGCCTTCGGGGACCAGTAACTGGAACCTGCCATCGGCTGATGCGGTTGTTCCTACCGAAGTATTGCTCAGGAAAACACTGGCGCTTGGTACAGGGGTCTGTTTTTCCGCATCAAGCACCACTCCCTTTACCAATCGCTGGCTTTGCGCCGGTATGGAAGAAAACAACACACAACAAATAAATATCCATTTCATAGTACAGCAATTGGAAATGAAAATATAGATTAGATTTTAAATGAAATTCTGTATTGTCGTGTCGTAAATAAAAAAGCCCGGACTGTTCCGGGCTTTGAATATTCTTTTGGTTATTGTTATACATCAATCTTTGCATACTTGGCATGGGTTTCAATAAACTCCCGGCGTGGAGCTACTTCATCACCCATCAGCATGCTGAATACCCTATCAGCTTCTGCAGCGCTTTCAATGCTTACCATCTTTAAGGTTCTTGTTTCAGGGTTCATGGTGGTTTCCCACAATTGTTCTGAGTTCATTTCACCCAAACCTTTGTAGCGCTGAATGTTTACACTGCCTTCATTACCACCACCCAGGCGTTCTACTAGCTGTTTGCGCTGCTCTTCATTATAGGCGTAAGCCTGTTCTTTTCCTTTTTTAACAAGGTACAAAGGCGGTTGGGCGATATAGACATATCCCTGTTCCACCATCTCCTTCATATAACGATAAATAAAAGTAAGGATCAGCGTTGCAATGTGGCTTCCATCCACGTCGGCATCGGTCATGATGATCAATTTATGATACCGAAGCTTGGCGAGGTTCAGCGCTTTGGGATCATCGGGAGTACCTACTGTGACACCCAAGGCGGTGTACATGTTGCGGATCTCTTCGTTTTCGTAGATCTTATGCTCCATGGCCTTTTCTACGTTCAGGATCTTACCGCGCAGGGGAAGAATGGCCTGGAAACTCCTGTCGCGGCCCTGTTTTGCCGTACCACCGGCCGAGTCACCCTCCACAAGGTAAAGCTCACATTTTTCAGGGTCCCTTTCTGAGCAATCGGCCAGTTTACCGGGCAGTCCGCCGCCGCTGAGTACCGATTTACGCTGCACCATTTCACGGGCCTTTTTAGCGGCCGCCCTTGCCTGTGCAGCAAGAATCACTTTTTGAATAATGTTCTTGGCCTCTCTTGGGTTTTCTTCCAGGTAGGCTTCAATAACTTTGGAAACCGTAGTATCCACAATTCCCATTACCTCGTTATTTCCCAGTTTGGTTTTGGTTTGGCCTTCAAACTGGGGTTCCGGAACTTTTACCGAGATGATAGCGCTTAAACCCTCACGGAAATCATCACCTTCAATGGTCACTTTTGCTTTTTCAAACATGCCGTTTTTGTCGCCGTAGCTTTTGAATGTACGGGTGAGTGCACGGCGAAAACCGGCAACGTGGGTACCACCTTCAATGGTGTTGATATTGTTTACATAAGAGTAAATATGTTCGTTGTAGCTGGAGTTGTAGGTCATGGCCACTTCCACGGCTACGTTATTTTTTTCATCCCTTCCTTCTACAAACAAAGGCGTTGGTATCAGGGAAGCACGGCCGGCATTGGTGTCCAGCATTTCTACAAACTCCACGATGCCGCCTTCGCTATAAAAAGTTTTGCTGTAGGTTAACCCGGCGTCTTCGTCTTTTTCACGCAGGTCGTTCAGCGTAATGCGAAGGCCTTTGTTCAAAAAGCTCAGCTCACGCAGGCGGCTTTCTAAAATGTCCTTATTATAAACAGAGGTGATGAAGATGGTATCATCGGGCCAGAAGTGAACCGTGGTGCCGCGTTTTTCGGTAACGCCAATTTCACGAACGGCGTATTGCGGTACGCCAATCCTGTATTCCTGCTCAAATATTTTTCCTTCACGGAAAACATTTACATGCATTAATTTACTCAGGGCGTTCACGCAGCTTACACCCACGCCGTGCAAACCACCGGAAACCTTGTAAGAGTCTTTGTCAAACTTACCTCCGGCATGCAGCACCGTCATTACCACCTCAAGGGCCGAACGGCCTTCTTTGGCATGGATGCCTGTAGGGATACCACGGCCATCGTCTTCTACAGAAATAGAATTGTCCTCGTGTATGGTAACCACAATATTTTTACAATGACCGGCAAGGGCTTCGTCAATGGAGTTGTCTACCACTTCATACACCAGGTGGTGCAGGCCTTTTACGCCAATATCGCCAATGTACATGGCCGGACGCTTACGCACCGCTTCCAGGCCTTCTAAAACCTGGATAGAATCGGCACCATAGGAAGGCATTACTGTAGGGGTGGAAGGTGTTACTACTGAATCTAAAATATCACTCATTTTAAAGCTAAAATTTACGCACCGCAATGGTGCAGGTCCATTCTTGCAAATATACCGTAAAGAAGCGGTTTATCGGGCTTAAATAGGTTAAAATATGGACAGTTTTTGCGCTGTTTTGAGTGGATATTTTTTATTGCGATAATGCTATTATGGAATGAGAAGCCATGTTTATGAACAAAGGCAAAAAACACTGGTTTGATTCTGCCCCGCCTGGAGCATAGGGCTTTTTACTTAACACCCGGGGTGAAACGTAAAAACCATAGGGAAGACTGCAGAATAGAAAGTTTTTATTGAAATGCAAAATCCAGCTACAAGCTATTCACCTTTTCCTCCATTAATTGCTTAACGATTTTTTCCAGCTCGTAAACCCGTTTTTCCATCTCTGGAAGATTGCGGAAAACAGCCTGGCTGCGTAAAACACTGGTGTAATCTGCAGCAGGTGAGCCGGTAACGGCTGTATAGGGTTCTTTTAATGATTTGCTAACGCCGCTTTGTGCATTGATCTTGGAGCCATCGGCAATTTGTATATGTCCTACAATCCCGGCCTGGCCACCGATCATGACATTTTTCCCGATTTTAGTAGAGCCCGAAACCCCTGCCTGGGCGGCCATAACGGTGCATTCTCCTATTTCTACATTGTGGGCAATCTGAATGAGGTTATCCAGCTTGGCGCCGGCCTTAATGCAGGTGGAACCCATTGTGGCGCGGTCGATGGTGGTGTTGGCGCCAATTTCCACGTCGTTTTCAATCAAAACATTCCCGATTTGCGGTACTTTTTTAAAGGAACCATCGGCTTGTGGGGCAAAGCCAAAACCATCACTGCCAATAACCGTTCCGGCATGGATGATCACATGATTGAGCAATACACAGTCGTGATAAATTTTTACCCCGGGATGAATAATGCAATTCTCTCCAATCTGGACATTATCGCCAATGAAGGAATTGGGGAAGATCTTGGTATTCCTGCCAATCTTCACGTTCTCACCAATGTAAGAAAAAGCGCCAATAAAGACTTCTTCATCCAGTTTGGCAGAAGCCGAGATATAGCTTGGCTGTTGAATGCCCTTCATTTGCTGTGTTGCCATTTCCTGGTACTTGCTCAGCAACTGGGCAAAGGCGGTATAGGCATCGGCAACCCGGATAAGGGTGGGCTTTACCGCTTCCCGTAATTCATAATTATCGTTAATAATCGCAATAGAAGCCTGGGTGGTATAAAGGAATTCTTCGTATTTGGGATTGGCCAAAAATGTAAGCTGCCCTTCCTGTGCTTCTTCAATTTTTCCAAAAGAAGAAACGATTGCATCGGCATTCCCCTCAATCTTTCCGTTCAGTAATATAGAAATCTGGGCGGCGGTAAACTGCATAATTCAAAAGTAAAAGGTAAAAATCAATCTCAAAAGTGCAATGTCTTGCAATGTCAGTCCTAAAAACGCCACAGCAAAACTTTTAGGTGCTCATTTTTGACTTTTGACTTCATTTTAACGAAGGTAACAAAGGTAATATTTTTTAACCGGGGCGGACACTTGTTGGTGAATAAGGGCATTGTCCACTTTGGAGATATCTGACACGGTGCCGTCCTTATAAAGAATTTTGATATGTTCGTCTAAAGGATTGTAAGTAGTATTCACGGCTTCACCGGTAAAAATAAAGTACGCCGCTTCCTGTTTTGAAATTTTTAATTTTTGTGCTACATCGGTACGCAAGGCATCGGCCAGCAAAGGATCGAATGGTTCGGACTGAAATTTGATTTTAAGCAGTTTGCGATCCACCAAACCTTTGCACAAACGGCTCAAAACCGGGTCAAAATGCCCGCACCAGTTTTTGAGGGTACACATGACGTCCGTGTCGTCCAGCTGTGTAAATTTTTCCAGGTGCTTTATGAAATTGCCATCGGGCTGGTGTTCCTTTAAAAAAAAATTGAGGTTATGGGAGGCTGCCTGTAGTTCAATGCCGTTTGCAATCAGTTCATTGGCCCTTTCAACGATCTTGACCAGCATTTTTTCCGCCGCTACAACGGTTTTGTGCAGGTACACCTGCCAGTACATCAGCCGGCGGGAAACCAAAAATTTTTCTACCGTGTAAATGGCTTTTTCTTCAATCATCAGCTGGCCTTCATAAACAGTGAGCATTTTTAAAATGCGGTCGTAGCCAATGGCGCCTTCTATTACGCCGGTAAAAAAAGAATCCCGGGTCAGGTAATCCATCCGGTCCACATCCAATTGTCCCGATACCAACTGATGCAAAAATTGTTTGGAATATGTGCCGCTAAAAATTTCAATAGCGGTTTGCAGCCGGCCATTGAACTGTTCGTTCAGCAATTGAAGAATAAGGGTGGAAATATCCTCGTGGTGAACTTCTTTAATCAGTTTACGTTCCAGGGCATGGGAGTAGGGCCCATGGCCGATATCGTGCAAAAGGATGGCAATTTTTGCGCCTTGTTCTTCTTCTTTGGTAATGTCAACGCCTTTGTTGCGAAGTTCATTTAAAGCCAGTCCCATCAGGTGATAAGCGCCTAAAGAATGATGCAGGCGGGTGTGCACGGCGCCGGGATATACCAGGGACGCAAAAGCCATTTGATGAATGCGGCGCAGCCTTTGATAATAAGGATGGGAAATGATCTCGTAAATAAGCGGATCGTCAATGGTTATAAATCCATACACGGGGTCGTTGATGATCTTGCGTACATAGGCCATGTAAAATGCTTAGTGTTAATTATTCCTAAGCTTCAAAATTAAGTGTCCTTTATGGTAAGTAAATTTGTTAGCTTACGAAAGTTTAGTTGCCATAAGCAGATGGCAGCTGGAAACCCGCAGGGGAATAGTATTACCGGACGCAGCACAACAGGCGATGAACAGGATTAGAAAAGCCGGTAATCAAAAAAATACGAAACAAGAAAAGACAAACTTAATTATGAGCCAGGCAAAAATTCTTTGGGTAGATGACGAGATCGAAAGCTTACAATCGCAAAAAATATTTCTAGAGAATAAGGGCTACCATGTGCAAACCCTTACCAATGGCTTTGATGCCATAGATTATATCAAGGAAAACATTGTGGATGTGGTGTTGATAGATGAAACGATGCCCGGTATAACGGGGCTGGAAACGCTGGCCAAGATCAAGGAAGTAAATGCGCAGATCCCGGTGGTGCTTATTACCAAAAACGAAACCGAGAATTTGATGAATGAGGCCATCGGCAGCCAGATATCGGATTATCTTATTAAACCGGTCAACCCCAACCAGGTGTGGCTTTCATTAAAAAAGATCATTGATAACCGGCGGTTGGTGGCTGAAAAAACCACCACGGCCTACCAGCAGCAATTCCGCAATTTGTTCATGGCGCTGAACAGCAGCCCGAACCATAATGAGTGGATGGGTATTTATAAAGAACTGGTGCATTGGGAATTGAGCCTGCAACGCAGCGACAGCCCCGAGATGCAGGAAGTATTTCAAGCCCAGAAGAACGAAGCCAATACCGAGTTTTTTAAATTCATTTCAAGGAATTACACTTCCTGGTTAAAAGAAAAAGCAACGGATAAGCCGGTGATGTCGCATACGCTGATCAAAGAAAAAGTTTTGCCTGCTGTTGAAAAAGGAACGACAACTTTTTTTGTGCTCATCGACAACCTTCGTTTTGACCAGTGGCGTACTATTATGCCCATCTTTTTGGAAAGCTTCCGGTTAATAGAAGAAGACACGTTTTACAGCATATTGCCTACCGCTACCCACTATGCCCGTAATGCCATTTTTGCCGGCATGTTGCCCATTGAAATTGAAAAGCGGTTTCCCCAGCAATGGAAAAATGATGATGAGGAAGGGGGGAAGAACCTTAGCGAAGAAGAGTTTTTTAAAGCGCAGTTAAAGGCGCTTGGCAAGGGAGACCTGCGCACTTCCTATACAAAAGTGCTGCACAACCAGGCGGGTTTGGATTTGGTGAACAATGTGCACAACCTTTTGTCCAACGACCTGAATGTGATCGTGTACAATTTTGTGGACATGCTCAGTCATGCCCGCACGGAAATGGAAGTGCTGAAAGAACTGGCAGGCGATGAGGTAAGCTACCGGAGCATTACTGCTTCCTGGTTTGAACATTCGCCCTTGCACCAGGCATTAAAGAAAATTGCCGATAAAAATGTAAAGATCGTTTTAGCAACGGACCATGGAAGCGTAAGAGTAAAAACGCCGGTGAAAGTAATTGGCGATAAGCAAACAACGACCAACCTTCGCTATAAGCATGGCCGCAATTTGAATTACGATCCCAAGGAAGTGTTGGCTTTCCGGGAACCTAAAGAAGGCGGTTTGCCGAGCCCAACGATCAATTCGTCTTACATATTTGCAGGCGAGGATGTGTTTTTATGCTATCCTAACAATTACAACCATTACGTCAACTATTACAAGAATACCTTCCAGCACGGCGGGGTAAGTTTGGAAGAAATGATTGTGCCAGTGGTTCAGATGGTGAGTAAATAAATTCAAGAGTCAAAATTCAAAAACCAAAAAGGTGTCATCTTTACCATGGGTTTTGAATTTTTACTTTTTACTTTTGACTTTTCATGAAATACACACAAACAACACTCGATAAAATAGAAAAGGTCATCGAAGAGGTGGGTTATATTATTCGCTATGAACGTGGTACGTTCCAGAGCGGCTTTTGTATCCTGGAAGACAGAAAAGTGGTCGTACTGAATAAGTTTCTTGCCCTGGAGGGCCGTATCAATACGCTGATAGAGTTGCTTCCCCAACTGACAATTGATGCAGAAGCGTTAACACCCGAAAGCCGTAAGGTGTTTGATGATATCATGGGCCGGTTTCATGCGGCAAATGGAGAGAACGGGGAAAGTTGATGCGTTGACAAGTTGATTTGAAAAATAACTTGTGAACACGTAAACTTGTAGACAGACAACCTTCATTGTGAATTATCCTCCTCTCAAAATAACCTTTCTCGGGACCGGCACCAGCACGGGCATTCCCATGATTGCCTGCGGTTGCGCCGTATGCACCTCTACACACAAAAAAGATAAACGGCTTCGCAGCAGTATACTGGTTCAATCGGAAAAAACCACTTTGGTTGTGGATACCACACCGGATTTTCGTTATCAGATGCTAAGGGCCGATGTAAAAAACCTGGATGCCGTTTTATTTACGCATCCTCATAAAGATCATATTGCAGGGCTGGATGATGTAAGGGCTTATAATTATTTCCAGGAACAACCCATGCAGGTCTATGCCAACCCCATGACCATTGATGCCCTGATGCGTGAATTTGCCTATGCCTTTGCCGATAAAAAATATCCGGGCGTGCCCAACCTGGAATTGAATACAATTGGCCTGGAGCCTTTTTTAATAGGCGATATTCCTATTCTTCCTGTCCAGGTCTGGCACCTGAAAATGCCGGTCTTTGGCTTCCGCTTCGGTGCCTTTACCTATATTACCGATGCCAACAAAATTGATGAACCGGAAAAAGAAAAGATCCGGGGTAGCCAGGTTATTGTTTTGAATGCCCTTCGGAAAGAAAAGCATATTTCGCACTATACTTTGGACGAGGCTGTGGAATTGGTACAGGAATTAAATGTTCCCGAAGCGTATTTTACGCATATTTCGCACCAGCTGGGAAAGCATCATGATATTGAAAAGAGTTTGCCCCAGGGCATTCATTTGGGGTACGATGGAATGATACTTGATATACCTGCGGGGGAATGGCAGATAAAAAGTGACCTGTTTGTTTGATATACTACATTCACTATGGGTGGAAGCTTAACATTAAACATGCCTGTTCAACTTATTAACTTGCCAACTATTCCCCTACATTTACACTGCTTAAAACGATTGCTCAAATGAACTTCGAAACCTCTGAAATTACACTACAGGTGGCGCAGACAGCCCGTGATTTTGCCCAACACAATATTAAGCCTCATGTAATGGAATGGGATGAAAGCCAGGAATTTCCCTTACCCGTATTTAAACAACTGGGCGCCCTGGGAATGATGGGTGTATTAGTGCCCGAAGAATATGGCGGCGCCGGGCTGTCTTATTTTGAATACAAAACCATTATTGAAGAAATCGCCAAAGTGGATGGCTCCATCGGGCTTAGTGTAGCGGCGCATAACTCTCTTTGCACAGGCCATATTTTGTTATTTGCCAACGAAGAGCAAAAGAAAAAATACCTGCCCAAATTAGCGACTGCAGAATGGCTGGGCGCCTGGGGGTTAACAGAACCCAACACCGGCAGCGATGCAGGAAATATGAAGTGTACAGCTGTGAAAGAGGGTGATAACTGGATCATTAACGGCACCAAAAACTGGATCACCCACGGGAAGAGCGGCGATGTAGCGGTAGTGATCTGCAGGACCGGGGAACCAAGAACCAGGAACAATGCAACGGCCTTTGTGGTAGAAAGAGGCACGCCGGGTTTTAGTGGCGGAAAAAAAGAAAACAAGTTAGGCATGCGGGCATCAGAGACCGCCGAAATGATCTTTGAAAATTGTGTGGTACCGGATGCCAATCGTTTGGGTGAGGTCGGTGATGGATTCAAGCAGGCGATGAAGGTTTTGGACGGGGGAAGAATTTCGATTGCTTCGCTTTCTTTGGGCATTGCCAAAGGCGCTTATGAAGCGGCCTTGCAATATGCACAGGAGCGGCACCAGTTTGATAAGCCAATTGCTTCCTTCCAGGGGATATCTTTTAAGCTGGCTGATATGGCGACAGAGATACAGGCGGCAGAATTACTGACGCTGGAAGCCTGTGATTTAAAAGAAAGAGGGGGTGATGTTACGAAGGTGGCAGCCATGGCCAAATATTACGCCAGCGAAGTAGCGGTTAAGACGGCTAACGATGCGGTGCAGATATTTGGCGGCTATGGATATACCAAAGATTTTCCGGTGGAAAAACATTACCGGGATTCCAAATTATGTACGATTGGAGAGGGAACCAGTGAGATACAAAAGTTGGTGATCAGCAGGGAGGTGTTACGATAATTTCCTGTTTATTTAAAAATAATTGGGGTTGGATAACCCTCTTCCAGGCCTGGCTTTACAATGGGTACCCTTTTCGTTGGTAAGTTTGCAATATGAATCAAATAAAATATTTGCTATATGCTTGTTTGATGATCCTCACTTTTGTGATTCTTGGCTTTTTTGTCACGCTTTTTTCCTCAAATGAAAACGTTTCTACAGAAACGACTACCCTTGACGCCGAAGTTTCACCTCCCGCTATTGTAAATTCTGAAGGAGGCAACCTGTTCAGGCAAAATTGCCAAAGCTGTCACGCACTGGATAAAAACCTAACGGGTCCTGCACTCAGAGGAGTGGAAGAAAGGGGGCCTTGGACAGAAAGGAAAAATTTAATTAAGTGGGTAAAGAATCCGGCCAAATTTATTCCCACAACACCGTATACCAAAGAGTTGCAAAAGCAATATGGACAAGTAATGCCTTCCTTCCCCCAATTATCTGATGAGGATATTCATCTCATATTTAATTACATCGCCAATTTGCCCGTATCGCCATCGATGCCGGTTGCATTGAAGTAATTTGGGTAATGCCTAAAAATTTATGTAAGCTTCATAAATCACTTCACCTCCTGCATCTGCACCAGCCTAAAATAGTATCCCTGTTTTTTTAGCAATTCTTCATGCGTTCCCCTTTCCACGATCTCACCTTTTTGCAGTACAATAATTTCATCGGCATGCCTGATGGTAGATAGCCGGTGCGCAATCACTATGGATGTCCTGTTCTCCATCATTTTATTGATGGCATCCTGTACCAGTCTTTCGCTTTCGGTATCCAATGCCGATGTGGCCTCATCCATGATAAGAATAGGAGCATTCTTGTAAATAGCTCTTGCTATGGTAAGCCGTTGCCGCTGACCGCCGCTTAACCGCATGCCCCTGTCGCCGATGGACGTATCATAACCTTGTTCCAGTTCCGAAATAAACTGGTGTGCATTGGCGGCCTTTGCTGCTGCAATAGCTGCTTCGCGGTTAACGTGCGTATTGCCAAACGTAATATTATTTAAAACGGTATCGTTGAATAAAATGGCTTCCTGCGATACAATGGCCATCAAGGAACGCAGGTCATGTATTTTATATTCCCGCAGGTCCGTATTATCCAAAAGAATGGCGCCTTCCGTAACATCATAGAAGCGGGGAATAAGATCGGCTAAAGTGGATTTGCCGGCGCCGCTTTCGCCAACCAAAGCAATCATCTTTCCCTTAGGCACAGTAAGGTTGATATGATGAAGTACATTTTCGTTTGCATAGGAAAAGCCAACATTTTTCAGTGAAATGGACTCCCTGAATCCATGAACCGGCACCGCCTCTTTCTTTTCAGAAATTTTTTGCGGCTCGTCCAGAATTTTTAAAACCCTTTCGCCAGCCACCAGGCCGCGCTGTAAATTGGTAATGGCAACAGAAATGTTTTTTACAGGGTTAATGATCTGGTAATAAAAACCAATGTAGGCAATGAAAGCAGAAGCCGTCATGTTGCTCCTTCCTTCCAGTATTAAATAACCCCCATAAATAATAATGACAACAATAACCGTGACTCCTAAAAACTCTGATAAGGGAGAAGCCAGTTCTCTTTGATTGGTAATGGACTTGGTGGTTTTAGCCAGGTTTTGATTTTCAACGGAAAATTTTCTGTTGATAAAATTTTCGGCATTAAAGGCTTTAATGATGCGTATGCCGGAAATGGTTTCTTCCGCCAGGTTTAAAATGGTTCCAAAGAGGCTTTGGCCGTAGTGTGCTTTTTTTCGCAACCTTTTGGAAATGCCCGATATAATAAATCCTGAAATGGGGAAAAAGACCAAAGTAAAAAAAGTAAGTTGTGGCGACAGGTAAAACAAAAAAGCAAAAGTGGCGATCACCACCAGCGGGTCCCTGAACAGGGTTTGTATGGCACTCACTACGGTGGTTTCAATTTCTCCTACATCATTGCTGATAATGGATAAAAGGTTTCCCTTTTTTTGAGAATGAAAAAATTGCAGGGATTGCGTGCTGTATTGGTGAAACAATTGCTCTCTTATACTTTTTACAAGGGTTACCCGCATTCTTGTCAGCACTTTTTGGCTCAAAAAGCCAAACAGGTTCTTCAAAAAAACAAACAACAGCAGCACCGCACACACGTAAGCCAGTACGTTTATTTTACTGGTCGTTTGTATATAATAATTGAGGTTGTAATAAAAAGCCGCTTTAAAATAATCCGCTGAAAAACTAAATGGGGGCAGCGTGGTAACAAGGTCCTGCTTTTGCGTTTCAAATAATACATCCAGCAAGGGAATGATCAGGGCAAAATTGAGCAAGCCAAATAAAATGTAAAATAAAATGTAGATGCAATATTCTGGTATATAATGACGGTAAGGTTTTGAGAATTGTAAGAGCCGTAAAAAAATTTTCATGAAACTTGTACAGTTATTAATTATATATTTTTGCAAAATACGTGAAAAACCTGCTGTGCTGGCCCAAAGCGTGTTAATATAAATAAATCGAATGCCTTTCATTAGTATCATTACAGCCATTCACAATGGTTTAGCTTTTAATCAATTGTTTTATGAATCACTTTCCAAATACACGGTCAATCCATTTGAACTGATCATTATTGACAATGCCTCTACCGACGGCAGCAGGGAGTATTTTGAAAGCAAAGGGGCAAGAGTGATCCATAACGAAGTCAATTACTCGTATCCCTATTGCCAGAACCAGGGAATTTCCATAGCAGAAGGGGAGTATTTATTTTTTCTGAACAACGACCTTATTCTTTCTCCTAAATGGGATGAATTATTGATTGAAGTTTCAAAACGCCACGAGGTAGATGTTCTTTCGGCTTCGGGAATTGAAAACCTGGGAAATAAAAAAGACACCCAGGCTATTGACAGAAAATGGAAGCGAACAAAGAACCCGTTAAGTGTATTTGGCTTTGGAAAGAAAAACCTGGCATTGATGCATAGGGTGATGTATGGCAACTGGGAAAAATTTTGCAAAAAGAAATTTGAAAGATATCAATGGAGTATTGTAGAAGGGATTGTAGGGAACAACATCATGATGACCAGGCGTGGCCTGAAGCTTGTAGGAAAATGGGACGAACGCCTGCAGATTGCCGATTTTGACTTGTTTATGCGTACAAAAAAACGAGCTTTGGAGGTGGGAGATATAAAACCCTGTCAAATAGCGCTGGGTGCGTTTATTCACCATTACAACCGCATGACAATTAAATACGCGGTGAAGCCAAAGCCTTTTGCCGACGGGGCTAACTTGATTGGTTTGTGGGATAAATGGACAGCGGAAGAGGTAGATGAACTGCACCCGGACAACAGTACTACCAGAAAAAGATAATATTATGCAAGAAAATAAAAGACAAAAACAAATAGGCGGGTTGATCAACGAGGAATTGGCCGGTATTTTTCAGCACCTGGGATTGAACATGATTGATGGCGGAATGGTTTCCATTTCTTCCGTAAAAGTCACTCCCGACCTTTTGGAAGCGAGGGTGTATTTAAGCATTTTTAATGCTAAGGATAACAAGGCCGCTTTAAAAAAGATTGAAGACCGGGCCTGGGAAATAAAAAAAGAATTAGCGGCGAAAGTGAAACATCAGTTGCGCCGCATTCCCGAACTGAAGTATTACCTTGACGACACGCTTGATCACGTGTTTAAAATGGAAGAGATATTTAAGCAAATTAAGAAGGATGAAGAAAATAATAAGGGCGAAAAAAGTTGATAGGGTGATAACGAACTACCCAATCTTTCCTTCTACCTTCCAACCAATCAATCCAAAACCGTGAACTTTCTTTTCGCCTGGAGATATTTTAAAGCCAAGAAAACCACGAATGCCATTAATGTCATTTCGTGGATCAGCATTGTAGCCATCATTATTGGTACGGCTTCCCTCATTCTTGTGCTTAGCGTATTCAATGGTTTCGAGGGTTTGGTTAAGTCTTTATATTCTTCATTTTATCCTGATATAAAAGTTTCACCCCTGTCCGGTAAGGAAATCACCTTAACCCCCGACCAACTGCAAAAACTACGATCAGTAAAGGGCATCAAAAACGTCTCCTTGGTGGTGGAAGAAAAAGCACTGCTGAAGAACGGAGACTATCAATCCATCATCAGTTTAAAAGGCGTGGATGAGAATTTTACGGCCGTAACGAGTGTACGTGACCACATGGTTAAAGGCGATTTTAATACTGGAACGGCGGACAACGCATTTTTGGTTTTGGGTGCCGGGATAGAGAATGCGGTGGGTGTGCAAACAGACCGGAACCTGATACCCCTGGCTATTTACCTGCCCCGCAAAGGAGAGGTGAGTTTATCCGACCCGTTCAAATCATTAAGCATAGATACCATTAATACTTCCGGAACATTTTTAATTCAGCAGGACTTTGATAATAAATATGCCATAACCAACCTGGCTTTTGTAAAAAAGATGCTGGGCATGGGCCCGGATTCGTATGGGGCAGCAGAAATGGCCATCAATCCTAACGCTAATATCGAAAAAACCCAGGAAGCGGTTGCTGCTGTTTTAGGAAAGGGATACCTGGTGCAAAACCGCTTTGAACAAAATGCCAGTCTCTACTCGGTGATGCAGGTAGAAAAGTGGATGATCTATGCCATTCTTTCTTTGATACTGGTGGTAGCGGCCTTTAATATGATTGGCGCTTTAACCATGCTGGTGCTTGAAAAGAAACAGGATATTAGTGTGCTGCATGCGCTTGGTGCCGACCGTTCTTTTATTCAGAAAATATTTTTAAATAGCGGCATCCTGTTAGCTGTTATTGGCGGGGCAGCAGGAATGTTTCTTGCTTTTTTGATTGGAACAGCACAAACAAAATTTCACCTCGTGCCCCTGGAAGGCAATACGTTTATGGTAGATTATTTCCCGGTAAAAATGGTATACTCCGATTTTCTGCTGGTTAGTTTCACCGTTTTGGTGATCGCCCTGATCGCTTCCTGGATACCCGCCCGCAAAGCCGCCCTGCAACAGTTTATTTTAAGAAGTGAGTAATACCCTCTGTCTCTCCCCTGTCCCCTAAAGAGGAGACTCAGGGGGTAGGGTTCTTTGTGTTTTCAATTATTCTTTAAGGAAAGCTTTTATTTTCGGGCTGCCTCTTTGGATTACTGTTTTGCCCTGGCAGTAAACATTTTCTTTAATTGCAACTGCCTTCCTAAAAGCTTGCTTCGTGCTAATAGGAAGGCAGTTTATAATTGAATGATGAAAAAAAGAAAAGTTTGATTGATCTCAAGTCTCCCTTTAGGCGGACAGGGGGCGTTTAATAATCTCCCAGTGTTTCAGGTAGCTGGCTTAAGGCCTTTTGCAGTTGCTCATCATTGGGAGCCACACCGTGCCAGTTATGATCATTTTCCATAAAGTCAACACCTTTCCCCATAATCGTTTCCATAATAATGGCAATGGGTTTTCCTTTTCCTACCAGTGTTTTGGCCTCGCCCAGTGTATGCACCACCTCATCCATATCATTCCCGTTCATTTGCAAGGTGCGCCAGCCAAAGGCTTCAAATTTTTGACGGATGTCGCCAAGGTCGTTTACCTTATACGTAGGCCCGTCAATTTGTTGGCCGTTCCAGTCAATGGTGGAAATAAGATTATCTACGTTATGATTGGGAGCAAACATGATGGCTTCCCAATTTTGTCCTTCCTGCAATTCTCCATCACCGTGCAGCGAAAAAACGATGTCCTGCTCATTGTTTAATTTTTTGGTCAATGCGGCTCCTATAGCTACGCTCATACCTTGTCCCAGCGATCCGGTTGCTATTCTCACACCCGGCAATCCCTCATGGGTGGTGGGGTGTCCCTGCAGCCGGGAGTCCAGTTTGCGGAAGGTGGCTAGTTCTTTAACATCAAAATAACCCGAACGGGCCAGAACCGAGTAAAAAACGGGTGATATATGGCCGTTGGATAAAACGAACACATCCTGTTCCCTTGCATTCATATCAAAAGGCTGAGGCGTATGTTTCATTACCTTAAAATACAGGGCCGTAAGAAAGTCAGCGCACCCTAAGGAACCGCCGGGGTGTCCGCTGTTAGAGCCGTGTACCATTCTGACTATATCTCTTCTTACCTGGGATGCTATTTCGGTTAAACTTGACATAAAATTTATTAAATAGTTGAGCTTTCAGATCCTGTCTCAAAGATTTTGAGTTGCAAATGTGCAACCTTTTTTATTAAAAAGTGTATTGATTCAAGTCATTACCTTTGTCGAACCACTTAACCAAGAAATATTAAAAAAAGTTGTGAGGCCTGAAGCATGAAACCTATTTTTACACCCCAAAACCCTGCTGAATGCTAAATGTGCTGCTAACAGGTTTCGTTTCTTTCGTTATCACTTTTTTGGCAATTCCTGCCATTATAAGAGTGGCAGAACAAAAAAAACTTTTTGACCTGCCCGATGCCCGAAAGCTTCATAACAGGCCCGTTGCTTCTTTAGGTGGTATTGGTATTTTCTTAGGACTTTTTATTTCTACGCTTCTCTCCATCTCTAATAAAGACCATCCCGAGTTTCAATATTTCTTTGCTTCTGCTATCGTTATTTTCTTTTTAGGTTTAAAGGATGATATTTTAATTATTTCCGCCTCCAAAAAATTTCTTGGCCAACTGGCGGCTACAGCCATTCTTGTTCATTTAGGAGGAGTCCGCATTGATAGCATGCATGGATTTTTAGGCGTGTATGAACTTCCAATGGTTATCAGCATTCTTCTTTCCTATACAACCGTGATCGTGATCATTAATGCTTTTAATTTAATTGATGGGGTTGATGGACTGGCCGGTTGTTTAGGAGTATTGACAACCTGTGTTTTTGGGGTTTATTTTTTTATGGCCGATATGCCGGCCTACGCTTTGCTTTCTTTTTCGCTGACAGCAAGCCTTACCGCTTTTTTAATTTTTAATTACCAGCCGGCAAAAATCTTTATGGGCGACTCCGGTTCCTTACTGCTGGGATTGATTAATGCCATCCTGGTCATTAAATTTATTACTGTGGCCGACTCCAAGGCCGGTCACTTTCCGCTGACAGCATCGGTGGCTGTTGGATTTTCCATATTGATCGTTCCTCTTTTAGATACTTTAAGAGTTTTCAGCATCAGGATTTTCAAAGGCAGATCACCTTTTGCCCCGGACCGGAATCATATACATCATTTATTGCTTGACAGAGGATTTAACCACAGTTACGTTGCCCTGAGTTGCGCAGGTTTAAACCTGGCATTCATAGCTATGGCTTATTTAGGGAGGTCGCTTGGTTCTACCGTTGTACTTAGTTCTATGATCGTAGCGTGGTTTAGCCTGGTAGGGGCCCTGATTTATTACAGGAAACCTTCCCGAAAACTGGTTGTGGCTACCTCGTATGCGTCTCAACCGGAACCTTCTATTCAGTCCGGAACAAAGGTGGTTTCTATCAATACCGAAACGGCCGTTGCTGGGCAATAGTAGGCAAGACTTGCTTATAAATCTTCAGCCTTTATTAGATTTGCGCTACAAAAATCAAAGCTATGTCAGCAGAAGAAGTGTCGCTTACCCTTGAATTAGCCGAAGACTCGATGAAAAAGGCTATCAGCTTTTTAGAAATTGAATTAGCAAAGATCCGTGCCGGCAAAGCCAATCCGCAAATGCTGGATGGTATAATGGTAGATTATTATGGTTCGCCGACACCCATTAACCAGGTTGGCAATATCAGTGTAATGGATGCCAGGACACTAACGATCCAGCCCTGGGAAAAAAATATGCTTCAGCCCATAGAAAGGGCCATCATCAATTCAAATATTGGAATTAACCCGCAAAACGACGGAATCATTATTCGTTTGTTTCTGCCTCCTTTAACAGAAGAGCGCCGCCGCGAACTGGTAAAAAGATGCCAGGGTGAAGGAGAACATTCCAAAGTGGCCATCCGCAATATTCGCCGCGACGCGATAGAAAATATTAAAAAGGCTCAAAAAAACGGCCTCAGCGAAGACGCCGCCAAAGATGCGGAAGCCGATATTCAAAACATAACAGACAGGTACATTGCTTTAGTGGAAAAACACCTGGTAAGCAAGGAAAAAGAAATCATGGCTGTATAAGCCGGGGTGGAGTTATAGCTTATAGTTTGTGGCTTGTAGTTGTCGTGCCGGTTGCTAAGGTCCTGTAAAGGCGGCGGCTTAATCTGGTAAAAGTTTTCAAGTAATTGTAAAAAAATTAAAGTGCAACCACAAACTATAAGCGTATAACAAAGGGCTATCAAGATGGCAGATGATAGTTGGTAGATGGCAGAAGAAAAAGGGTCACTGTCTCACCTCTGCCGTCTCACGTTTTCCTGACAGTCTCGTGTTATTTATTAGCCAGGTACACGCCGCTTAAAATAATTCCCAGGCAACCCAACTGAATGGCGGTTACATTTTCGCCATCCAAAATTCCCCAAAGAATAGAAATTACAGGAATGCCATAGGTAACCAGTGAGGCAAATAGTCCTCCTGCTCTTTTTATCAGCAAATAAAACAGGGCTGTGGCAATGGCGCTTCCTACCACGCCTAATAATACGGAGGCGGCAATAGGCCAGCGGGCCGCTTCATCATATTGGGCTATAGAAAAAACATTTTGTTGCCAGGCTACTATTCCTGCCGGAATGCCCATAATAGCCAGCGAAACGGTGGCCATTTGCACCGGATTCACCCCTTTTAGATAATGGCTTACAATATTGACGTTCAGACCGTAAAAGACGGTGGCCAATAAAATTAAAAGGGTATAACCCAGGTCGTTGTTCGTTACCGAACTTTTCGAGACGCTTAGGATCAGTAGCCCGATCAAACCCACCAGCACCCCGGCAATTTTTTTGTTCTGTATTTTGTCTTTAAAGAAAAGGATGCCTATTACAATTACAAAAAGCGGTGTAAGCGAATTAAGAATGCCTTCCATGGAACTGTCTATCTTCTCTATGGCAATAGCAAATAAAAAAGCGGGGAACAGGTTGCCAAGGGCGCCGGACAAGACCACAAAAGGCAGTTTTTTGGCCGGTAGTTTAAAAAGATGAAAAACAGCAAAGGGAAGAAAGGCCATCCCTGCCGAAAATATCCGTATTGCACCAATTTGCCAGCCCGATAAACTCTCGGCACTCTTTTTCATTAAAATAAAAGAACTACCCCATATTATACAAAGCAAAATGAAAATCAGCCAGTTCCCTATCTTTTGTTTAAACATACAGTTTGCAAAAGTGCAGAAGGTTTACATTTGAATACCATAAATTTTTTTATGAGCCGTTTATCACAAATCAGTACAAAAGCGCCTAAGGAACTGGATAAAAAAGAGGCAAAAGAAAAAACCGCGAAACTTTTAAAAGAGCTGGATGAACTGCAATACCTGCTTTATGCCGAAAGCAAACATTCGGTTTTAGTGATCCTGCAGGGGCTGGACGCCAGTGGCAAGGACGGCGCCATCAATAACGTGTTTGGCGAGTTGAATCCGCAGGGAGTAATGGTAAAATCCTTTAAAGTGCCTACGGACGAAGAGATGAAGCATGATTTTTTATGGCGCATTCATCAAAATGCTCCGGCCAAAGGCATGATGCAGATATTTAACCGCAGCCAGTACGAAGACGTTTTGGTAACCCGAGTGCATGGGTGGTGCGATGATGCGACGGCGCAAAAAAGATTTAAGGCCATTAATGGGTTTGAAGAATTACTAACGCTGCATAACAATACGGTCATCTTCAAATTTTACCTGCATATATCAGTTGAAGAACAACAGGAGCGGCTTCATGAAAGAATAGAGGACCCTACCAAGCAGTGGAAGTATAATGAAAGGGATTTTGAAGAAGCAAAGTTGTGGGATCAGTATATACAGATGTACGAAGATGTGTTTGAGAACTGCAGTGCTGTGCCATGGACGATTGTGCCAGCCGACCAGAACTGGTATAAGGAATTTGTAATTGCCAAAACAGTTGTGGACGCTTTAAAGGACCTGAACATGAAATATCCACAATTAAAAGAAGAAGGTAAATAAGCCTGGCGATAGTGGTAACTTAGGTAAACTAAAACTTAAAACTATGGGATTCATTAAAGAATTCAGGGAGTTTGCCCTGAAAGGAAATATGATGGACCTGGCTATTGCCGTTGTTATAGGCGCCGCCTTCGGTGCTATTGTTTCCTCTTTGGTTGATGATGTGATCACCCCCTTGCTGTTAACGCCTGCCCTGGAGGCTGCTCATCTCAAAGATCTTAACCAGTTGGCCTGGGGAGCCGTGAAGTACGGAAATTTCCTGGCAGCGGTGATTAAATTTATCATCATTGCCCTGGTGTTATTTATGGTGATCAAAGGCATAAATAGCATGAAACGGAAAAAAGAAACCGTGGCGCCGGCCCCGCCTGAATATTCTCTTCAGGAAAAACTGTTAATGGAGATAAGGGACTCTTTAAAGAAGTAAACCGTTTACTGTCCCGGTTTTGCGCTATAAATCTTATTTTTGTTAAGTCCCGTCATGGTGAGCCCAGTCGAACCAAACGGGATTTTTCTTTAGTATAAATTTAAACCTGTGAGTACTTACCAGATAAAATTGGCGCAGTTTGAAGGGCCTTTCGACCTCCTGCTGTTTTTTATAGAAAGAGACGAACTGGATATTTATAATATTCCCATTACAAAGATCATTAACGACTTTTTGGATTTTATTCACTCGCAGGAATCGTTGAATATTGAACTGTCAAGCGAGTTTATTTTATTCATTTCCACCCTTATGCGCATCAAGGCAAAAATGCTATTGCCTCGTAAGGAAATAGACGCACAGGGAAATGAAATTGACCCCCGCCAGGAGCTGATTGATAAAATACTGGAGTACAAAAAGTATAAAGAAGCAGCCGCCGCGATGGCCGAGATGGAAGCCGAAAGAATGCTGCTCATTAAAAGAGGAAACATTCAAAAGGAGCTCTCTCATATCGGCGAAGAAGCCAGTGAAGGAACCGAAGTGCAAACGATTACCATGTTCAAGCTGATGAAGGCTTTCGAACGGGTGATGCAGCGTTACCACGACCGGTTTAACAAACCCACTCACACCGTTGTCCGTTATAATTATTCCATTGAGCAAACCAAGACCGACCTGATCTCCATTGCGCAAAGCGAAAGAACCTTATCGTTTGAAAAAATATTTGAGAAAGTAGAGAACCGCGTACATGCCATTTTTACTTTTTTATCCATGCTGGAACTGGTGCAGGGAAAATTTCTGCGCATTATGATAGGCGAAGGAAAGAATAATTTTATTGTGGAATACAACGAAGCGGAGGAAGGTTTGACGGATGAAGAGCATATGCGGTTGTTGTAAAAACAGGCTGTAACATCTGCCATCCTTACTTGCTAATGACAAAGCTAACCGGTTGTGAATGGTAGGATCTGACTACTTTTCCGTTAACTGTTCCAGGTATCCATTTAGGCCCCTTCTTTATTACTTTTTCTACGCCTTTAGCTAACCCATACCCCGGATCATTGAGGGCTTTTACATCAGAAATACTTCCATCTTTTTCAACCAGGAAACGAACCTGAACGGTATACAACCCCGGTTGCATTCCTTTGCGTGCTGCTTTTTCAACTATAGGCTGAAGTCCCTTTTCCAGGTTCTCTTTCCATGCTTGTACATCTACGCTGGCTTCTACTTCTACCGTGTCAGCAATTGTATTTGGGCCGGTACCGGGCAGGGTATCCATCCTATGGTGTTTTTGAGGATTTACGGTAAACGGGATGGAATAAGCATTCTGTTTTGGCGAAAAGCCAGTTATCAAAATAAAAAAACCAAATACAAAGAATAACAGGGCAATCGTTTTGGAGAAGAGGGTAGATCTCATTGTTAAAATTATAGACAGCTACTAGATTCAATTAAATATCCAAAGTAAAACTGGTTTCCCGGATTTTTTAATTGGTATTTCGAGTTGTTTTAAAAACCCCGGCGAAACCGTTGGACATCCATCGCTCTGGCAGATTTCATTATTTACTTCCCTTCCCGGTACACAATCATGGGAGTGTAAAACCACAAACCGTTTGAAGGCATTGTCATTTGTCTTATCCAGTCCATAAAGTTTAAAGGCTAATCCAAATCTGCCCTTATATGCATGGCCAATTTTGTACCTGCCAACCGAAGTACATCCGCAGCCTATCGTATTGCCGTATTTTCTTCCTTCCAGCCATTGCTGGTTACAACGGCCATGCGTAACCAGTCCAGCGTTTTGGATGCTGTCTTTTTGAAGATCATAAATAAAGAAACGCTTTTGCCCCGAGGGAAGGCTCATATCGATAAGAAAGCAAAAAGAAGTATTGAATTTGTTTTTCCCCGCAAAAGCCTTGGCTTCAATTGCCTTTGCCTGCAGTTTTAAATATACCCTGGAGCCGGGGGAGGAATGGGCTTCACTTTTTAAGCCATGAAGGGAAATGATCCGGGCAGCGGCCCTGGAATGGATTAGCCAGGCCAGCACCATGGCCGTTACAAACAAAAGCAGAAAAAAGGTGATGGTTATTTTCTTCATAAAAAAGCGTTATACAAAGATGTACAACGCTTCAAATTCCATAAGTTGAAAGATGTTAGTGTTCAACAACACCCGCCTTTACTTTTTCACCGATCATCTCCCTCACCGCATCTGCAATGCCTTCCGCATCATAACCACATTCACGATGCAGTTCTTTCAGGGTGCCGTGTTCAATGATTCTGTCCGGTATGCCCAGTATTTTCAGATCGTTCTTATAGCCGTGTTCCGCCATAAACTCCGCTACAGCGCTGCCAAAGCCGCCTACAACCGTTCCGTCTTCCACCGTGATTATCTTTTGATACGATTGCAAGGCTTCGTGCAATAATTCTTCATCCAAAGGCTTGGCAAAACGCATGTCGTAATGCGCCGGGGTTATTCCTTCCGCTCTTACATCCCTGATAGCGGCGGCCGCAAAATTTCCCGGATGGCCAAAGGAAAGAATGGCAATGTCTTTTCCGTCTTTCAGTTTTCTTCCCTTGCCGATTGGTATTTCTTCAAAAGGCTTTCTCCATTCCGGCATCACACCTTCGCCTCTTGGATAGCGGATCACAAAGGGAAGTTTTGTGCTTTCCAGTTGCGCCGTGTACATCAGGTTGCGTAACTCCTGCTCATTCATGGGAGCGGAGATGATCATATTGGGAATACAGCGGAAATAGGCTATATCATAAGCGCCATGGTGCGTAGGGCCGTCTTCTCCCACCAGGCCGCCACGGTCCAGGCAAAAGACGACCGGCAATTTTTGAATGGCTACATCATGCACCGCCTGGTCGAAAGCCCTTTGCATAAAAGAAGAATAGATGTTGCAGAACACCTTCATGCCCTGCGTGGCCATACCGGCACTCAGGGTAACGGCATGTTGTTCGCAGATGCCCACGTCAAAAGCACGGTCGGGCATTTTCTCCATCATGAATTTAAGGGAACAACCACTGGGCATAGCCGGCGTGATTCCAACTATCTTTTTATTTTGCTCGGCCAGCTCTATAATGCTATGACCAAAAACATCCTGGTATTTTGGCGGCTGCGGCAGGTCATATTTCTTTTTGTAGATCTCGCCTGTGATCTTGTCGAACAAACCCGGTGCATGCCATTTGGTTTGGTCTTTTTCGGCCAGCGCATAGCCCTTTCCTTTTACTGTTATAATATGTAAGAGTTTTGGACCGGGAATATTTCTAAGGTCTTTTAAAGTATCTACCAGTTTGGTGATATTGTGCCCGTCAATAGGGCCAAAATAGCGAAGGTTCAGGGCTTCAAACAGGTTGCTGCTTTTGGTTACCATGCCCTTTATGCTGGCGTCCAGCTTGCTGGCCATTTCACGGGTAAAGTTTTTGCCGACAGGCAGCTTGCCCAACAGGTTCCACACGTCATCACGCAGTTTGTTATACGTGGCAGAGGTGGTAATATCGGTTAAATACTCCTTTAAGGCTCCCACATTAGGGTCAATACCCATGCAGTTATCGTTCAGAATGATCAGCATGTCAGCATCGGTTACTCCCGCGTGGTTCATGGCTTCAAAAGCCATTCCGGCTGTCATAGAGCCATCGCCAATTACGGCCACTGACTTGCGGTCGGTTTCGCCTTTGTATTTGGCGGCCATGGCCATACCCAAGGCTGCCGAAATAGAGGTGGACGAATGCCCGACGCCAAAGGTGTCGTATTCGCTTTCGCTTCTTTTGGGAAAGCCGCTAAGCCCTTTGTATTTGCGGTTGGTGGCAAAATTGTCTCTGCGGCCGGTTAAAATTTTATGCCCGTAGGCCTGGTGGCCTACATCCCATACCAACTGGTCGTAGGGTGTGTTGTAGATATAATGAAGCGCAACAGTGAGCTCTACTACGCCTAGGCTGGCCGCAAAATGGCCACCATGTACGCTTACCACATCAATAATATACTGACGCAATTCATCGCAAACCTGGTGTAATTGTTCTTTTGGTATTTTTTTCAGGTCGTTGGGTGAATCGATCGTTTGCAATAAAGGCCCGGCAATTATTTGCATTACAAATCTTTAAGCTGTAAAAATATTTACTTTTTTGTCAAATGACGGTATTGTTCTCAGGCTTAACATTTAAGTTAGTAGTTGGGGATGGTGAACGGCAAGCGGAAGCAGGACTGGAACTGACGCCATTGGCTTTGGATGTTGCAGGGCTGTTGAAAATCAAACCCCTTTCACCGCTTGCCGCTTACCAGTTGCTGTTCCCACTCGGCTTCCACTTTTCTCTTTGCTGTTCCACTTGTAAAACTTATCTTCCACTGGTATATTTACGCAAACGGGTAACGAGCGGGGCTTCTTACATTTGCTATATGCAGTTTAAGCTGAATAGATATTGGACCTTCCAGATTGTGGGTTGGGGCCTCTTTGGCCTCATCAACGTTTTTTTTGCCTTCATCTTCGGGCAATTTAAAGCCACCATGCTCTGCAGGCTCCTGTTTTTTCTGGAAATCGGTATCATTAGCTCTCATTGTATGCGCCAGATCATCCGGAAAAACTCCCTGCTGATCCGCCCCATCAATCAACAGATCATCCTGTTGTTGATCCTCACCCTGCTTTTTGCAGCCTTTTTTTCACTGGTGCAAACACCCTTTGAAGCCTATTATAATTTTTACCCTACCGGAAAGCCAGCCCCTTTCCATGTCCATTTTTTCTATAATCTTTCTTCTTCTTTTGTATTGCTGTTCATTTGGAACAGCATTTACTTTATGTATCATTATGTGGCTAAAAGCCGCAAGCAGCAATTGGATACCCTTCAATTGGAAGCCCTGGTAAAATCCCTGGAGTTGAAGACCATCAAAGCCCATATCAATCCCCATTTTATTTTTAATGCGCTGAACAGCATCAGGGCTTTAATTGATGAAAACCCCGCAAGGGCCCGAAGAGCCATTACAGAGCTAAGTAATATTTTGCGAAGCAGCCTTCAGGCAGAAAAAGGAGAAACGGTTTCCCTGGAAGAAGAATTAAAGATTGTGAAAGATTACCTGGCCCTGGAAAATATGCGTTTTGAAGACCGCCTGAAAGTAGAATATGAAATTGATGATGATACCCTGGCGCAGCAGGTACCGCCCATGATGTTGCAAACGCTGGTGGAAAATGCCATCAAGCACGGCATCAGCAAACAAATGAAGGGAGGCGTGGTAAAGATCATTTCCGACTTTACAGAAAATTATCATGAACTGGCTGTGCAGAATACGGGATACCTGAACGGAGGCGCTTCGCACAGTGGTTTTGGAATATCCAGCACACAGGACCGTTTGGGGTTGTTGTATGGCGATAAGGCTAAGTTCCAGATTCAACAGCTTAATCCTGAACTGGTGGAGGCAAGGGTGCTTATACCTGCGTAAAATCTTGAGCAATTGAACAGGAATGATGCATGAGGCAGTTGGAAAAAATACTATAATAGCAACATAATTTGAATAATTCCTGATCCTTAAAACCATCAACTTTAAACTGTGATTTTTAAACTTTTTACATGAGAGCGATATTAATTGACGACGAACGTCTTGCCCGTACCGAACTGCGTAAGTTGTTGCAGGAATTTCCAGAGATAGAAATTATTGATGAAGCTTCCAATGCCGAAGAAGGCCTGCAAAAAATCGAGCACCTGAACCCGGATCTTATTTTCCTGGACATTCAAATGCCGGGTAAAACCGGTTTTGACCTGCTTTCTGAACTGGATCATGCACCGCAGGTGATTTTCACTACGGCTTATGATGAATATGCGCTCAAAGCTTTTGAAGTAAATGCGTTGGATTATTTGCTGAAACCCGTGGAGCCCCGCCGCCTGGCCGATGCCGTGGAAAAGTTAAAAAAGACCGCCGGCAACAATATGGCCGAAAGACCCCATCAAATAGAGAACAACAGTATTTTAAATGAAAACGACCAGGTGTTTGTAAAGGACGGCGAACGCTGCTGGTTTGTAAAGCTGGGTGAAGTAAGGCTGTTTGAAAGTGTTGGCAACTACGCCAAAGTTTTCTTTGGGGCTAACAAACCACTGATCTTAAAATCACTCAATGCTTTGGAAGAACGGCTCGATGAAAAAGTTTTTTTCCGTGCCAACCGCAAGCATATCGTTAACCTGCGTATGATCGATAAAATTGAACCGTATTTTAATGGTGGTTTATTGCTTGAATTAAAAGGCGGGGAAAAAATTGAAGTGAGCCGCCGCCAGACGGTGAAGTTCAAAGAAATGATGAGCCTATAAGTAAATAAGAAGTAAGTTGCTTCTTTAAAACATCTCAAACCAGTAACTGTAGAATGAAAAAAATCTTGTTTTCGTTTGCCATTGTAGCGAACGTAGCTGCATGCGCACAGACCGTTAACTCAGCAATCAGTGTAAAAGAAGTAGGACGCATTGAAACAGTTTTAGCTTCAGATGAAATGAGGGGCCGCAAAGCCGGCACGCCTGATATAGACAGGGCCGCCGGTTTTATTGCTGATGAATTTAAAAAAGCCGGCCTGAACCCTGTGAACCCAAATAGCTATTTGCAGGATTTTATCATGCTTCGCCCACGCTTTAAAGATGCAAAGGGAGAAGTAGATGGTCAGGAACTGGATGCAAAGAACATCATTGTGATTACGATGCAGCCTGAAATAAAGATTGATGAAAAATCCGGCTATGAACTTCAGTATATAAAAAAAGGAGAAGAGATTCGTTCAAGGGTGCAGGAAATCATGGCGCAGCAAAAAAATGCCGTTGTTTTTGTAGATACCAGTTTTAGCAAAACGTTTCCGAGGCTTACCGGTTTAAAAAGACCTGTGTTTACATCGGATCGCAAGGCCGGTAACAATATTATTTTCATTTTAGGTGATTATCACCCCAAAGAATTTAAAATAAAAGCAGAACACACCATTGAAGAAACCGGCTTTGCCAATGTGGTTGGTGTGTTGCCCGGCAAAAGCAAAAAGAATGAGTATGTGATCTTCTCGGCACATTACGACCATTTGGGAGTAGGAAAGCCGGTTGCGGGCGACAGCATTTACAATGGTGCCAATGATGATGCAGCCGGTACTACAGCTGTAATAATGCTGGCCAACTATTTTAAAAAATTAAATAACAACGAACGCACGTTAGTATTTGCGGCTTTCACGGCAGAAGAAATAGGAGGGTTTGGCTCCCAGTATTTTTCAAAGCAGTACGATCCGGCACAAGTAATGGCCATGTTCAATATCGAAATGATTGGTACAGAAAGCAAGTGGGGTAAGAACTCGGCATATATCACCGGTTTTGAAAAAACAAATATGGGAGAGATCCTTCAGCAAAATTTAAAAGGCACGTCCTTCACGTTCCATCCCGATCCTTACACCGAAGAAAATTTATTTTATCGTTCTGATAATGCTACCCTGGCCCGCCTGGGAGTGCCGGCACATACCATTTCCACTGCTAAAATGGAAGGTGAGCCCAATTATCATCAGCTAAGCGACGAAGTAAAAACCCTGGACCTGGAAAATATGGCGCAGGTCATTATGGCCATTGCAGAAAGCAGTAAAACCATTGTGGGTGGAAAGGATACGCCAACAAGAGTAAAGCCGGAAAGTTTGAGATAGAGCAGTAATAAAAGATGTATTGGAAAGAGACGGTAATGCGTCTCTTTTTTTATTTGGTTTTTACAGGTACCGAATGTATGGCTGCAGCCATTTCAGCAATTAATGAAACTTCTTTTTCAATAGCATTGCCTATTACGATAACATCGGCGCCGGCCTTGCAATTGAGATAGGCTTTTTCTGCGTCCCGTATACCGCCACCTACGATCAAGGGCACTTCAATATTTTTGGCTACCGTAGCAATCATTTCCTCGGTGATGGCTTTTTTGGCCCCGCTGCCGGCGTCCATGTAAATCAGTTTCATGCCCAGCATTTCACCGGCCATGGCTGTGCACATGGCAATATCGGCTTTGTCCGCGGGTAAGGGATTGGCATTGCTGATATAAGAAACCGTAGTGGCGGCACCGCCATCAATCACCATATAGCCGGTTGGTATAATTTCCAGTCCGCTCTTTTTTACAAACGGTGCGGAAATAACATGCTGCCCAATCAGATAATCTGCATTGCGGCCCGAGATAAGCGATAAATACAGCAGGGCATCTGCCTGTTTGCTGACCTGCGAAGGGCTGCCAGGGAAAAGAAGGACAGGAATTGAACAAGCCGATTTTATTTGTTGAATGCAGGCGTCCAAATGATCGGAAATAACCAAACTGCCACCAACAAAGATGTAATCAACCTGGGCTTCTGTGGCCATGTTGATGATTTCAGGGAGGGAAGATGTTGAAACCTTGTCCGGGTCAATCAATACGGCAAAAGACTTTTGTCCTTTCTTTTTCTTATCTGCTAGCGATTGGTAAACAGGCATCATTATTCGTAAAGCTATATGCAAAAATGCAAAACTTTTGCCATTGGATGTTCATTGTTTGCAATTCATGGAAACGACCGCTCAGATCAGAATCATAAACGTTTGTAAACGGCTATTTGTGCTATATGATTTTTGATAGCACTGGTTGTTGTTTTTGTATGTTGGTTCAGATAGCCGGCTTCCAAATCGATTTTACGGATCCTGTAACCCAAGGCAGCGTAAAAACGGTTTTGATCAAAAGCTTTTCCATTGACTGCTTTTTTATTCCCGACATTTAAAAACACTTCATCCTGCAGGGCCAGGAAAAAGCCTTTTGAAAAAGCATGGCTGTTTTGTAAAGGCAGAAGATTGCGGATAAAATAACGAAGCCGGTGCGCTGTTACATGATCGGTTACTTTCAGCTCCGTATCCCTCACTGCTGCAACAGGTAAAAAGCGTTGCTCCAGGCGGAAGCGGTGCGAAGTGGTTACCGTTTGCCATTTATGAGAAATTAAAAACTGTTCCCATATGCGATGTTCCGTTATATAATCGGTGGTTACATCCACTGTTTTCCTGTTATGTATAAAAGCATAGCCAAGGCTTGCGGAGATGTTTTTAGCAAAATGATAATTGATGCCCGGGCGCAATAAAAGCGTTTGAATATTTCTGAGCTCGTCGGCGCTTCTCAGCTGGGCGTCAAAATGCAGGCTCCATTTATTGTTCAAGCCTATGGTATTAAAAGAAGCCAGCCAGCCGCTATGTTGGTTTTGCGCTTGCACATACAAGTTCCCGAGGCAAAAAAGGAGAATAAGACAGGGTTTGATTTTTGGCATGGTGCAATTTCAGCCATTGTTTAAGGACTTTTCTTTTTTTTCTGCAAAAAAATCTTTCAAAAAGATTTCCCGGAACCTTGGAAAATGGCTAAAATCCAGTACAGGCAAGCTCTTCATCTATTTTGCAGCTTTAATTTTTATTTTTTTTACAGGTATAAAAAAATCAATAAATACTCCAAATAAAACTTCTTCACAGTGTTCTGATTTTGTGCATAAATCGTCAAATAAGCTACTGGCTTATGTCATAAAAGTTATCCACTTTTTGAAGTAGGTATGTTAACAAAAATGGGTCGTCTTTTTGATTGAGTAAAGATATTTTCGTCGTCGGCCATCATCATTATCAACCACCAAAATTTATTAAAAAAGCAGCTATGGTAAGTGAAAACAGAACAACCCAAAAAGGACTTACATTCCAGCGTAAGTACACTAGAGAAGATATTAATGTGTTCGACCAGTTTGAGTATGATTACCGGACGTCCGTGATCCGTAATCCGAGTGGCGAGGTAGTATTTGAGATGAACAATGTAGAAGTGCCAAAGCAGTGGAGCCAGATAGCTACCGATATTCTTGCCCAAAAATATTTTAGAAAGGCCGGTGTTCCGCAACCCGATGGTTCTTTAGGCCGCGAAACCTCTGTAAAGCAGGTGGCGCATCGCATGGCCAATTGCTGGAGGGTGTGGGGAGAAAAATACGGCTATTTTGCTTCTTTTGATGATGCGCAGATATTTTATGAAGAATTGGTGTATAGCATTTTGAACCAGATGTGTGTACCTAATTCGCCCCAGTGGTTCAATACAGGTTTGTATGAAAGCTATGGCATCAAAGGAAAACCACAGGGCCACTATTATGTGGACGCTGTAGACGGGCAATTAAAAAAGTCCACATCGGCTTACGAACGTCCTCAACCCCATGCTTGTTTTATTTTAAGCGTGGAAGATGACCTGGTGAGTGACGGCGGCATCATGGACCTTTGGGTTCGTGAAGCAAGGATCTTTAAATATGGCTCTGGTGTAGGAACCAACTTTTCTAACCTGCGTGGTGAAGGTGAAAAGCTAAGCGGTGGTGGTACCTCCAGTGGATTGATGTCCTTCCTGAAAATCGGCGACCGGGCTGCGGGTGCCATTAAAAGCGGTGGTACTACAAGGCGTGCTGCTAAAATGGTGTGCCTGGATCTGGATCATCCGGAAATCATGCAGTTCATCAACTGGAAAGTAGAAGAAGAGAAGAAAGTGGGAGCGTTGATTGATGCCGGTTATGCCAGCGATTATGAAGGCGAAGCATACAGAACCGTGAGTGGCCAAAATTCCAACAACTCTGTTCGTATCCCGAATTCTTTTTTTGAGAAATTGGAAAAAGGCGAAGACTGGGAATTGACAGCACGTACCGATGGAAGGGTGATGAAAAAAGTTCCATCAACAGAGTTGTGGAACCAGATTGCTTATGCCGCATGGCGTTGTGCTGATCCGGGAACTCAATACAATACTACCATCAACGAATGGCATACCTGTCCCGAAGGTGGAGAGATCAGGGCTTCTAATCCTTGCAGTGAATACATGTTCTTGGACAATACCGCCTGCAACCTGGCCTCGGCCAACCTGATGAAGTTCTATGATTTTGAAAAAGGAACACTGGACGTAGAAGGATTCGAATATACCTGCCGTCTGTGGACAACCGTGCTGGAAATCTCTGTATTGATGGCGCAGTTTCCTTCCAAAGAAGTAGCGCAATTAAGCTACGAATACAGAACCCTGGGATTGGGCTATGCCAACCTGGGAACTTTATTAATGGTTAGCGGCATTCCTTACGACAGTGAAAAAGCAAGGGCTATTGCAGGAGCTATTACCGCTATCATGACGGGGATTGCGTACAAAACATCAGCGGAAATGGCCGAAGTGCTGGGCGCTTTTCCCCGTTACGAAGAAAACAAAGAGCACATGATCCGTGTCATGCACAACCACAGGCTGGCTGCCTACGATGCCGATGTGTATGAAGGTCTGAGTGTAAAGCCGCAGGGATTAAAAGCACAGTACTGCCCTGATTATTTATTAAAGGCCGCTTGTAAAGCCTGGGATGATGCCGTAGAACTGGGTGAAAAATATGGCTACAGAAATGCGCAGGCAACTGTAATTGCCCCAACCGGTACCATTGGTTTGGTAATGGATTGCGATACCACCGGCGTAGAACCCGATTTTGCCCTGGTGAAATTTAAAAAATTATCCGGCGGCGGTTATTTCAAGATCATCAACCAGTCGGTGCCTGTAGCATTAAAGAATTTGGGCTACAATGCAAAAGAAGTGGATGGCATTATAAAATATGCGGTTGGTTCCGGAACCTTCGCCGGTGCGCCGCACATCAATCATCAAAGCCTGAGTGAAAAAGGTTTCATTGCCGATGAAATTAAGAAACTGGATGCAGCCGTAGGAATTGCTTTTGAAATCGGGTTTGTATTCAACGTTTACACTTTAGGTGAAGAATGTTTGCAACGTTTAGGATTTAAACCCGAACAATATTTCAATTTTGAATGGAGCCTGCTGGAGGCACTTGGATTTACCGACGAGCAGATTGAAGCGGCCAATGATTATGTATGCGGAACCATGACGGTGGAAGGTGCTCCTTATTTAAAGGAAGAACACCTGGCTGTATTTGATTGCGCAAACAAATGCGGTAAAAAAGGTGAACGCTATATTCATGCACATGGTCATATTCGTATGATGGCCGCGGCACAGCCATTCATTTCAGGTGCTATTTCAAAAACCATCAACCTGCCCCATGAAGCAGCCGTAGAAGAAATTGCCGATTCGTATTTACTAAGCTGGCAGTTGGGTTTAAAGGCTTGTGCTCTTTACCGCGATGGTTCTAAATTATCGCAACCCCTTAGCAACAAATCGGACAAAAAGAAAAAAGCGGGTGAGTCGGCAGAACAGGAAACCATAGGCGACAAACAGGAGGTGCTTGAATCCAACATTGTTGACATGGGCAAGCTCACTATTGAAGAACTGCTGGAAGAAGTGCAAAAACGTGTGCAGGCACATCCCGATACACAGTTGAAACGAAAACTGGCCAGCATTGTGGAGCGCCGTACGCTGCCCGCAAAAAGAAGAGGCTACACGCAAAAGGCAAAGATCAACGGGCAAACCGTTTTCCTGCGCACCGGCGAATACGCCGATGGAACGGTAGGAGAGATCTTTATTGATATGGCGAAAGAAGGAGCTACCATGCGCAGCATGCTGAACTGTTTTGCCATTTCTATTTCCATTGGTTTGCAATATGGCGTGCCGCTGGAAGAATTTGTAGAAAAGTTTGTATTTACCCGGTTTGAGCCGGCTGGTTTTGTAGAGCATCCGAATATTAAATCCACTACTTCTATTGTTGATTTTGTGTTCCGAGCCCTGGGTTATGAATACCTGAACCGTACAGACCTGGTGCATGTACTGGATAAACCCGAGGTAATGAATACAGGTGCTGAAGACTGGGACCTGCCCGCCGAAGCTTCAGCGAAGGCTGGTGAACCGGTGAAGCAACCTGAATTATCCAGCATACGAGTAGTGGCCGGCACGCCACAAAGTGCAAAGGCACAAAAGCAAGCTGTGAAGGCGGAAAGCAGCCTGGATGCGGTGAATGCCGCCGCCAAAAGCATGCAAAGCGATGCTCCGGCTTGTAATACCTGCGGACACATTACGGTGCGCAGTGGTACCTGTTACAAATGTTTGAACTGCGGTAACTCTATGGGCTGCAGCTAACCATACTTGGACGGAAAACCAAACCTATGTACCCGAACTTAAATCCCGCCGGAAGGTGGGATTTTTATTTAAAGATTGTGCAGAAAAAAAGCGGAATGAAATCATTCCGCTTTTTTTTATTTAAAAAGATTATTGACCGCTCCCGACAGCATCGGGTATTTGTCCACTACAAAATCTTTAATGGTTTCAATTACTTTCTGTGCCTGTTCATCGCTAAGGCCGGCCTGCGATTTTAATTTTTCCACCAGTTCTGTTACCTGGCCTTGTGCGTTGTCTTTATTTAATCCAAACATTGATCACTGATTTTAAAGGTTAAAAATGATTTCGCTGATTGCTTTAACTGAAAAAACAAAACGGCGTACGCGCTATCATCGGTCATCCACCCCTCTCATCTCTTTTTAGGCTACTTTAAGAAGACTCAATTTGCTCTTATCAAACTTGCGTTTCGCATATTCAAGATCCAGGGTAAAGAACTTTTCTTTGGAAGAGGGCAGTTCAAACATAGCATCGGTGAGTATGCCTTCGCAAATACTGCGCAGGCCTCTTGCGCCTAATTTATATTCCATTGCTTTTTCTACCATAAAGTCCAATACATCGTTTTCTATCGTCAATTTAATTCCTTCCAGTTCAAACAAACGGATGTATTGCTTAATGAGCGCATTTTTGGGCTCAGTTAAAATGGCTCTTAACGTTTCGGCATCCAAAGGATCCAGGTGGGTAACCACCGGTAAGCGTCCGAGCAATTCAGGAATCAATCCAAAGGCTTTCAGATCCTGCGCATTTACATAGCGCAACAGGTTTTTCTTCATGTTTTCCTGCAGCACTTTATCCACGTTGAAACCAATGGTGTTGGTTTGCACACGGCGGGCAATGATCTTGTCAATGCCATCAAAAGCGCCACCGCAAATAAAGAGAATATTTTGTGTGTTGATCTTGATAAGCTTTTGTTCGGGGTGTTTTCTGCCGCCCTGCGGTGGAACCAGTACATCGGTTCCTTCCAATAGCTTCAGCATGCCCTGTTGTACGCCTTCACCACTTACATCACGGGTAATGGAAGGGTTGTCGCTCTTTCTTGCAATCTTATCTATTTCGTCAATATAAACAATGCCGCGTTCTGCAGCAGCTACATCATAATTACACACTTGCAATAAACGGGTTAAAATGCTTTCCACATCTTCGCCCACATAACCGGCTTCGGTAAAAACCGTAGCATCAACAATGGTGAAAGGAACGTTGAGCAATTTGGCAATGGTTTTAGCCAAAAGGGTTTTCCCGGTTCCGGTTTCACCTACCATTACGATATTGCTTTTTTCAATCTCAATCTCGTCCTTGATTGCATCTGATGTTTTGTATTGTAGCCGTTTATAGTGGTTATACACCGCAACCGCCAAAACTTTTTTGGCTTCATCCTGGCCAATTACGTATTCATCCAGGAATTTCTTTACTTCAATTGGTTTTTTTACGGTGAGTTTAAAAGCCGAATTGCCGGCGGATTTATCATCACGCACCATTAACTCCTGGTCAATGATCTCACGGGCATGCTCCACGCAATTTTCGCAGATATGTCCTTCCTGGCCTGCAATAAGGATCTTTACTTCGTCTCTGCTGCGACCACAGAATGAACAGTGTAAAATATTTTTTGCCATTTAGTTGTTTCTGATAATTAAATAGAACGCTTTATTTTAATAAAAGCTGCATTTGAACAGACAAAAATAGAAAATTACTTGTGGTGAAAGGTTTTCTCTGCAGGATTATAAGAAATAATTAGGGGAAGGGGGCGTCCGGAGGGGTAAACAGGTTATCAATCAGGTTGAAAAGTATAAAAGGAATGACGAATATTGATGGTGCTAGCTGTTGTATTACCATGGATCGTTTCTTGCGCTGTGTCCGGCTTTAGGCGGATCGCACGCTTCAACTGCAACCATCCTTATCCTCTTTTTTAGCCCACAGAGGCCCACAGAGTTTTACACAGAGGGACACAGGGAGATTAGAGACATTCCATATCCTGGAGATATGGAATGTCTTAGCTGCTTTCCAAGACTTCCCTGTGGTTCTCCTTTTCTTTCTCTCTGCGGTTCTCTGTGGCTTTTTGCTCAATAGAATTCAAAGCGTACAAGTGTGCGACACAACAAGTGACGATAGAAGCAATAAGATGGCTAAAAAATAAAAATCATAAAAGTAAACCCTGCCTTGACAGCAGGGTTTACCATTCACCAATAACTTTTATTAATGCAGGTTGTCCATGATTTTGTCCACAATACCATACTCGATGGATTTCTCTGCATCCATCCAGTAGTCTCTTTCAAAATCTTTGCGGATGCGTTCGATGGTTTGACCGGTATTCTTCGCCAGAATGCGGGCACCCATTTCTTTTGTGCGCAAAATTTGTTCTGCATGAATTTCCATATCGGCGCTAACACCTTGTATATGTCCACCTAAAGAAGGCTGGTGAATCATGACCTCGCCATGCGGATAAATAAAACGTTTTCCTTTTTCACCGCCGCTTAATAAAATACTGCCCATAGAAGCTGCCAGCCCCATGCAGATGGTGCTTACCGGCGATTTGATCAGTTGCATGGTATCGTAGATAACCATACCGCTGGTTACAGAGCCGCCGGGACTGCTGATGAAGAATTTAATTTCTTCGCCGGGCTTATCGGCTTCCAGCAACAACAATTTGGTGACTACGTCCTTTGCTGATTTGTCGTCCACTACGCCCCATAAATGAATGGCACGGGTTTGAAAAAAATATTTCTCCAGCCTTTTGTAAAGCATCCTGGTGTCCACCTCGGCCCGCTCTTCTTTTTCTTCTTCGGTTTCGGGCTCTCCCGGAGTGCCTGGCGTGCCGGGATCGGGTTGGGGCTGCATTACATTCCAATGTCTGTATTGATCTTGTAAGCTCATTTCTTATCCTTTTATTCGTTTAATTATTTTATTAGTTCTGCTTTTTTTTCCTTGCGGGGATTTACCAATAGCACTTCATCAACCAATCCATATTCTTTGGCTTCAGGAGCGGTCATCCAATAGTCACGGTCAAAATCGGCTTCTACTCTTTCCAGTGTTTGTCCGGAATGGTTGCACACAATATCATACAATTCCCTTTTCAGTTTACGGATCTCTTTTACGGTAACCTCAATATCGGTTGCCTGCCCGCCAATGGCGCCGCTGGGCTGGTGCATCATGACCCGGGAATGTTTCAAGGCGGCCCTTTTGCCCTGTGTGCCGGCTGCCAGCAATACGCTGCCCATAGAGGCGGCCATGCCAATGCAGATGGTCGCTACGTCAGGGGACACATATTGCATGGTATCATATACTCCCAAACCGGCATATACGCTACCGCCGGGAGAGTTGATGTACATATTGATATCCCTTGTGCGGTCGGAGGAGTCGAGGAAAAGGAGCTGGGCTGTGATGATGTTAGCTACCTCGTCGTTGATAGGATAGCCCAGGAAAATAATGCGGTCCATCATCAACCGGCTGTACACGTCCATAACCGCCACATTCATAGGTCTTTCTTCAATGATATTTGGCGTAAGAGCTGTTACCAAATACTTGCCGTAGCTGTCCAATGTATTGCTGGACATTCCCTTGTGCTTTACGGCATATTTTTCAAATTCTGAAGTATAACTCATATCGTCTTTAATTAGATTTTAAGCAATTTAATGGATTGTGTGGTATCAAATACCGTGCTTGCCCTAAAAACCCGACATTTTGCCATTGATAGTTTCGGGTGGATGATTTTTTGGTTGGGTATCCGTGCATTTGTTCCATTGTAAAGCCTTGAGGGATACGTATTTTTTGAACAAATTCCTGTTTGATTGATTTATCTTGGAATGCTTATGAATTGGATCACTTACCTGCTTATTCTATTACCCATCGTTCTGGCCTTTGCCGTGCTTTATTTTATTGATACTGATTTGGAAAGACGTATGAACCATCCTGGTTTAACCGCCGTAGTGGAAATATTGATTGCCCTGATGATCCTTATTTTTGGTTTTGGCCTGGCTCTTTCTATTCTTTTCTAGGGCGGTGTTATTTTGTTTCTGAACATTTAAAAAGCAAAAATGGAGAACCGATTGCTCAATTCTCCATTCATATTTCCAATTTCTTGTTTGTGATTAATGATGATGGTGCTGGTGTTCCTCATTCATGTGAATGAACTCTTCTTTGGAAACAGGGGTTTCTACCGCTTTGACCTTTGTTTCAGCCCAATCAAATATTTTTTGGGTTTGGATACGGCTATACGCATCTTCTACGTATTTCCTGTCCTTCATCATCCGGTCAATATAGTCTTTTACCCATTGCTGCTCTTCGTCAAGGTTTTGCATGCCCATGTAGCCAAGCAGTTGTTGTTTGGCAAACTGGCGGATGTCATCCTGCTCTACCCGGATGTCATTTTCCTGCATCATCTTTTCGGTGATCAGTGTCCATTTCAACTGGTTTAGGAAGGAAGGGAACTCCTGTTCCACTTCTTCATCGGTTTTAGGTTGCTGATTTTCGCCTTGTGTTTTGATCCAGCGTTTTAAAAACGCTGCGGGAAAATCAATATGTGTATGATCCAGTAAAATATGATATAAGCTGTGATGCAACTGGTTGCGGCTTTCGGCATCCCATTGCTTTTGCAATTCTTCTTTAATGCGGTTGCGGAACGCTTCTTCTGTTTTGATCTCTTCGTTAGGGAAAAGCTGGGTAAAGAACTCTTCGTTCAGTTCTCTTGATTCTACTAGACCAACTTTCGTAATCAGTACTTTAAAATGTTTGTCTGAAGCGCTGTCTAACCCAAGATCGTTCAGGATCCATTCTCTTTCTTTCTGGTCAAAAGCCTCGGCCAGTGTCAGCTGCAGCGTATCATCCTTTTTCTTTCCTATTAAAGCTGGGCGATAGCTTTCCGTAAAATATTTTACCAGCACCGAATTGTCTTTGCGGACACCGCCTTCTACTTCATTGCCGGCGGCATCTGTTTCAATAAAAGTGACATTCAGTACATTTTCGTCGCCGGTTACGGTTTCCGGTTCGGTCATATTGCCATAGCGGGTGCGCAAACGCTCCACTTCTTCATCCAGCATTTCATCCGTAACAGTGACCTTGTATCTTTTTACTTCTTCTTTCGAAAGATCAGGAAGCTGGAAGGCCGGCTTCATGCCTACTTCAAAAGTAAATGTATAGTTGTTCGGATTGTTTACATCCAGCTGGCCCAGGTTCATATCCACGGGAAGGGGCTGGGCAAAAATGTCCAGTTTCTCGTCTTCAATGAATTTGAATACTTCCTTGTCAACGGTTTTTAAGACCTCATCTGTAAAAAGGGAAGAACCATACATTTTCTTGATAAGTCCGGCAGGCACCATTCCTTTTCTGAACCCGGGAATATTGGCTTTCTTGCTATATTCTTTTAGTGATTTTTCAAACTGGGGAAGATAATCTTCTTTATTAATGGTAACACTAAACTGTTTGTGTAGGGGAGCAACTTCTTGCTGTGTTATTGTAGCCATGTGATTAGTTGAAAAGTTGATTGGTTGATAAGTTGATTAGGAGGAAGAAAAAGTTTGCAAAAGAACCAATCAACAACTCAACTATTCAACTTATCAACTAAATAAAGTGCGGGTGGAGGGACTCGAACCCCCATGCCTCGCGGCGTCAGATCCTAAGTCTGATACGTCTACCAATTTCGCCACACCCGCAAAAAACTATTCGAGGTTTTATTTGATGTTCGAGATGTTGTGGTATTACCCTTAAACTTCAAACTTCAGCCCTCAAACTTTGATTCAGGGGTGCAAAAGTAAGGGATTCGGGTTATTTAAAACTTAATTACACAAAGTTCTTATGTTCGCTGCCGTTAAAGAAATCGTTAAAACAAAAACTGCCGGTGGTTGAAATGGCTCTCGTAAAGTGTCTTCACGGGCAAGTGCGCCGATAAAGCAGTAAATTCGTAATCCATGGAAACTGTAGCGTTACCAAAGTATAATTTGAATGAGGAGCAGGAAAAAAAATTGATCCTGAGGGAATACCGTTCCCTTCTGCGTTCGCTGAAATCCCGCATTAAACCAGGCGATAGAAAAATGATCCGCCATGCCTTTGAAATGGCGGCAGATGCCCATAAAACCATGCGCCGCAAAAGTGGTGAGCCTTACATTCTTCACCCTATTGCCGTTGCAAAAATTTGTGTGGAAGAAATTGGGCTGGGTGTCCGTTCTACCATTTGTTCTTTATTGCACGATACGGTAGAAGATACTGACATCAGCCTGGATGACGTACAAAAAGAATTCGGGAGTGAAATTGCCAAGATCGTTGATGGATTGACAAAGATTTCAAATGTAATAGACGTCAACGCATCGCAGCAGGCAGAGAACTTCAGAAAAATACTGTTAACGCTTACCGATGATCCCCGGGTGATCCTGATCAAACTTGCCGACCGTTTGCACAACATGCGGACCATGGACAGCATGAAGCAGGAAAAACAATTAAAGATTTCCTCCGAAACCGTTTATGTATATGCTCCCTTGGCCCACCGCATGGGTTTGTACAATATAAAAACAGAAATGGAAGACCTGGCCATGAAATACCTGGAGCCAGGAACCTACAAGGAAATTGCGCGCAAACTGGCTGAAACCAGAAGAGAACGGACACGGTACATCAATGAATTTATTAAGCCGCTGCAGGAAAAGCTGGCCCGGGCCGACCTGGATTTTGAAATTTATGGCCGTCCCAAGAGCATACACTCTATTTGGAACAAAATGAAAAAGAAAGGCGTGTCCTTTGAAGAAGTGTATGATCTTTTTGCCATTCGTATCATTGTTAACTCGCCGCCCGAAAGAGAAAAAGAGGATTGCTGGAAAGTATATTCCCTGATCACCGATGAATACACGCCTTCGCCGGAGCGGTTAAGAGACTGGCTGAGCAATCCTAAAAGCAATGGTTATGAAGCCCTTCATACGACCGTAATGGGGCCACAGGGAAAATGGGTGGAGGTGCAGATCCGCACCAAGCGTATGAATGAAATTGCCGAGAAGGGGTTGGCGGCGCACTGGAAGTATAAAGAAGGCGCTAACGATGAAAACAGGTTTGACCAGTGGCTAAGCCAGATAAGGGAAGTGATCACCAACCAGGAGGTAGATTCAGTTGACTTTTTGCATGATTTTAAACGAAGCTTTTTAGCCGAGGAGATCTATATCTACACACCAAAAGGTGATGTGAAAATGCTGCCTGTAGGTGCCACAGCGCTTGATTTTGCTTTTGCCGTACACAGCGAAGTAGGCATAAAATGTATTGGCGCCAAGGTCAATCATAAACTGGTGCCCATCAGTCATAAATTGCGCAGTGGCGACCAGGTAGAGATCATCACATCCAACAAGCAAAAGCCTTCCGAGGACTGGTTGAACTTTGTAGTAACCGCCAAGGCCCGCACAAAGATCAAGGACTCTTTAAAAGAAGAAAAAAAAGCTGTTGCCGAAGAAGGAAAATATACCGTGCAGCGAAAGCTCGAAGGATTGGGAGTGGCGATGAACTCGCACAATATTGATGAACTGGTAAGCTTTTATAAACTCCAGGCGCCACTGGAATTATATTACCAGGTTGCCATCAAAGGGATTGATCTAAAAGAAGTAAAAGAATTTAAGATAACCGGTGACAGGCTGGAGGCTCCAAGGCCCGTACGGCAGTTGGAACCTAAACCCGAGTATCATCCCAGCGTTCCAAAGAAAGATACAGAGTTGATCATTTTTGGAGAAAGCAGTGACCGGATCATGTACACGCTGGCCAATTGCTGTAAACCCATTCCCGGCGATGATGTATTTGGATTTGTGACAACCGGCAAGGGCCTGACCATACATCGAACGAACTGCCCCAATGCTGCTAAATTAATGGCCAATTACGGACACAGGATCGTTAAAACAAAATGGGCGAAGAATAAGGAAATTTCTTTCCTTACCGGTCTAAAGATCGTTGGCCTGGATGATGTGGGTGTGGTGAATAAAATTACCAACCTTATTTCAGGTGAACTGCGGATCAACATCAACGCTTTAACCATTGAAGCCAAAGAAGGTGTCTTTGAAGGAAACATCCGGATTTATGTACATGATAAAGAAGAGCTGGATGAGCTTGTACAAAGGCTGCTCCAGCTTCCGGGCATTCAGAAAGTAGACCGCTATGAAATGGAAAATGTGCAGTAGTTAAGCAGCTTTTCTTTTGCCCGTCTTGCCATACAAAAGTATGGGGCAAATAAGTGTTTGCCCTTATTTAAAATCAGGCTTAGTCTCTCAGGCTTAGGCCAGTCAAAACTTTTGTTATGAGCAAGAATACTAACTTCACTTTCCTGCTCTGTGCCCTTTTTTTACCGTTTTTAAGTTTTGCCCAGGTTACGGTTACCGGAACTGTAAGAGACGCAACTAACGCCCCCCTTGCGGGTGTAACGGTGCGGCAACTTAATTCAAATAATGCTACAAGTACGGATGCCAACGGCCGGTTCAGCTTAACGCTGCCTCAAAGGAGCGGCTCAATAGAATTTACATCCGTAGGCTATGCCCGGCAGGTCATTCCTGTTGCACAAATTGGTGAGGGATTCAGGTTGCAAATGCAGGAAGAGGCCGGTGCTCTTAGCGAAGTAGTGGTAACGGGACTGGCCAGTTCAGTCCGAAGAAGCAATCTTGGTAACGCGGTATCTACGATTACATCAAAACAATTGGTGGGTACAACCGTGCAGCCAACGTTGGATGCGGCCTTGTATGGAAAATTTCCCGGCTCTGACATTTCGGCAAATTCCGGAGCGCCGGGAGGCGGCATTACTATTAAGCTAAGAGGGATCACTTCATTTGTTGCCAACTCGCAACCTTTATTTATTGTTGACGGGGTGTATTATGACAACTCCAGCATTAAACCCGGGCTGAACGTCGTTTCTAAAGCTGCCGGGCAGGGAAGCACCGATTTCCAGGACAATCAATCGAACCGCATTGCAGACTTGGACCCTGAGGATATTGAACGCATTGAAATTTTGAAGGGTGCTTCGGCGGCTGCGATTTACGGCTCCAAGGCAGCAGCAGGGGTGGTGCTGATTACCACCAAACGAGGACAATCCGGAAAGCCCCGGATTGAGCTGTCGCATTCCATTGGCTTTCAGGAGCAGTTAAGAAAGCTGGGGCAGCGTGAGTGGTCGGAGGCTAAGGCCTTGTCTGCCTTTGGCACCACGGGAGCCGATTTATACAGAGCGGCCAATGGCCTCACGTTTAACTATGAAGATGAATTGTACGGTAACAAAGGACTGATGAATAATACAAGGGTAAGTGTTAGCGGTGGAACAGATAAAACCAGCTACTATGTTGGTGCCACCCGTAAAGACGATGAAGGGATTGTAAAACGCACCGGGTATAAGAAAACCTCGGTACGTTTAAATCTCGATCAGAAAGTAACCAGTTTTATCGATGCTAATTTTAGCGCCAACTACGTAACATCGCAGGCCGACAGGGGATATTTCAATAACGATAATACGGGTACCACCCTTGGGGTTTCTTTTATTTCTACGCCATCCTGGGTCAATCTTTTTCCTGATGCCAATGGAAATTATCCCGATAATCCGCTGGCGCCGTCCAACTTCATTCAAACCAGGGATTTAATGACCAACCGGGAAAATGTGGACCGTATATTATTAGGCGGTAGCGCTACCTGGCGTATGTTTACAAAACAAAAACATGACCTGCGGTTTATTGTAAGAGGCGGGCTGGATCAGTACACATTGGCTACCACTGCTATTTTTCCAAAAGAGCTGCAGTTTGAAAAAGGGGGCCGGGGCACCAATGGGGCCTCTATTTACGGCACTACGGTAAGCAAGGGGACCAATATTGCCGGCTTCCTGGTCCATACCTATAGGGTAAGCAGTGATTTGGCGTTTCGCACCCAGGTGGGTTTGACCGCAGAAAATCTGGATCAAAACAACGTAGTAAATACCGCTACCCAATTAATTGGAACCCAGACCAACTTAAACCAGGCCAGTTCTATACAGGTAGAGCAAACTAAGGTCATTCAAAAAGACAGAGGTTTTTTTGCCCAGGAAGAAATGAATTACAAAGACCTTTTGGTATTGACCCTGGGGGTACGGGGCGATAAATCTTCCCGCAATGGCGATGCGAATAAGCTCTATTATTACCCCAAAGGCGCCGTGGCTTTCAATATTCACAATCTTCCTTCCTGGGGTAATTCGGTCATCAGCCAGCTGAAATTGAGAGGAGCGTATGGACAGTCGGGAAATTTTGCTCCTTTTGGCGCTATTTATTCGCCTTTGCAAACAACCATCATTAACGGAAGCACCGGGTCGCTGATTACGTTAACCAGGGGAAGTGAATCCCTGGTGCCTGAACGCCAAAAAGAACTGGAAGCCGGGGTAGATATCGGTGTATTGAAAAACCGGGTTTCGCTGGAGGCTACCGGCTATAAAAAAGACGTGGAGGATCTGATCCTGGAAATCTTTGTGCCTTCTTCCTCCGGATTTACAAGGGCATGGAGAAATGTGGCTGCCGTTCAAAACAAGGGGGTAGAACTGGCTTTAAACGCTATTCCGGTACTGGATAAAAACGTTCGCTGGAACTTTACCGTTTCCTTCTGGAAAAACAAGGCAAAGGTGACGCGGCTGGATGTTCCCGCCTTTAATACCGGGGCGTTTGGCGCTTCACTGGGAACCTATCGAATTGAAAATGGCAAAAGCCCTACACAGATCGTTGGCATTGGTCCCGAAGATAAAGTCGATCCGGCTACCGGGCTTGCTGTGTATGGCGATAGCGAGCCTGATTTTAATATGTCGTCTTATCACAGCCTTATCTATAAAAACTTTGAGTTTAATGTACTGATGCATTGGAAGAAGGGAGGCGATAATATTAACTTAACTACGTTACTAACAGACCTTACACAAACGTCTCCGGATTACGATAAAAAAACATTGGACCCCAGCGGGCAGAAAACAAATGGCGAATATCGCATAGCCATCTCCGGTACAACGGTCAGTCCCTGGGTTCAGGATGCCAGTTATTTTCGGGTACGTGAAATCGGGCTCTCCTACCGCTTCCCCAAAGCGGTATTTAAAAGTATTGCTGATCTGCGGATAGGCGTATCAGCCCGTAACCCGATCAATGTTTTTAAATACAACAGTTACGATCCCGAGGTGTCCAATTTTGGTACCAGGGCTATATCCAGTACGGTGGAAGTGACGCCATTTCCTTCTTCAAAAAGCTACCACCTGAATGTGACCGTTAATTTTTAATGCATTAAACTAACTCTGATATGAAAGTCTTTTTCATTCAAACAAACGCAATAATCCTGGCGGTTTCATCTCTTCTGGTTGCTGTTTCGTGTAAAGTGGAACCCTTGCAGGATCCCAATAACCCCAGTCCTGTTTTGATTGCAGCCAATGCCACAGAAAGTGAAATTCAAAATCTGGTAGATGGATCAGAATCCGGTATGCGCAACGATATTCAATTTTATTATGACGATGTAAGCATGATCGGAAGGGAATATTATCGTTTTCAGGGTTCGGATCCCCGGGTTACTGCCGATTTGCTGGGCAAGGGTGATGTAAGGTTAGACAACAATACATTTTATATTACCAATCCTTATGCTGCACGTTACCGGGTTATAAAAAATGCCAATATACTGATTGATGCGTTGACCAATACAAAGGTGTCGTCAATTACAGACCAGCAACGGAAAGCCGGGATCGCCTATGCAAAAACCATCCAGGCCTATCAGTACCTGCTGGTATTTAACCTGCTTTATGATAGCCTTAGATTTGACGTAAAAGATCCTGACCATCTTGGTCCTTTTTTGAACCGCCAGCAATCCCTGGATGCTATTTTTAATCTACTGAACGACGCCGACGCCGATTTGAAAGATAACAATGAAGATTTTCCTTTTACTACAACACTGTATTCCAAGAAAGCATCTGAGTTTTCTAAATTCAACAGGGCACTTGCTGCAAGGGTAGCTATTTACAAGCAGGATTGGAACGCTGCTAATACAGCTTTGGCCGAATCTTTTTTTGATTTGAACGGAGATCTGAATGCAGGCATATATCATTTGTTCTCCACTGCAGGCGGCGACCAGGTAAACCCCATATTTTTTCCGCCAAACTCCGCCAGCACGGATACAAGGGTAGCGCATCCTTCTTTTGTTGCCGATGCCGAAGCCGGCGACAAACGGGTCGCCGCTAAAACAAACCGCCGCACATCGGAGGCGGCCCTCGATGGACTGGCAAGCAACTATGATTTTTTTCTTTATAAAACCAATACAGACCCTATTCCCATTATTCGCAATGAAGAGCTCATTCTAATTTATGCGGAAGTAAAGGCCCAGACCAATGATGCCAGCGAAGCGGTAAAAGCCATTAACCGAATAAGAAATGCAGCCGGTTTGCCCAATTACTCCGGTGCAACCGATACCAACAGCCTGATCACTGAAATATTAAAACAACGCCGGTACTCTTTATTCGGGGAAGGCCACAGGTGGATTGATCTAAGAAGATATAACCTGCTGTCTCAACTTCCCATTGACCGTCCGGGAGATGATGTATGGGAAAAATTTCCTGTGCCGGCTAATGAATAAAATAGACAGAAGTCATTAAACCTCCTTTTGGGAGGTTTTTTATTTTCCCTATTAGGTGCGTTCATTTACTTTTGCCACGCTTTATTATTTATTATAAACAATTTTATGGTTGACGTTATTCTTGGTTTACAATGGGGCGATGAAGGAAAGGGAAAGATCGTAGATTATTTCGCTTCTAAGTATGATATTATTGCCCGTTTTCAGGGCGGGCCCAACGCAGGACATACACTTTATGTTGGAGAAGAAAACAAAAAAATTGTGCTTCACCAGATACCTTCCGGGGTATTTCATGAAGGCACCATTAATTTAATTGGAAACGGTGTGGTGCTGGACCCGGTTACCCTGCGTAAAGAGTGCAGCCTTGTAGCTTCCTTTGGTGTTGACCTGAAAAAAAATCTTTTTATATCTGAGCGTACGCATCTCATTCTGCCCACGCACAGGGCTTTGGACAAGGCCGCAGAACTGTCAAAAGGAAATGAAAAGATCGGTTCTACCTTAAAGGGCATTGGGCCGGCCTACATGGATAAAACCGGCAGGAATGGATTACGTGTGGGAGATCTTTTGCATAAAAATTTCACCACCTCATATATCAAGCTGCGCTTAAAGCATCAAAAGCTTTTAGATAATTACAATTTCAATGAAGATATTTCGGCGTGGGAGGAAGAGTTTTTTGAGGCCGTGGAGTTTTTAAAGACATTGAATATTGTAAATGGCGAATATTTCATTAATCAGCATTTATCCGAAGGTAAAAAAGTGTTAGCCGAAGGCGCCCAGGGCAGTATGCTGGATATTGATTTTGGCACCTTCCCTTTTGTGACTTCATCCAATACCATTTCAGCTGGTGTTTGCAGTGGACTGGGTGTGGCGCCGCAAAAGATAAGAGAGGTGATTGGTGTGAGCAAGGCGTATTGTACCCGTGTGGGCAGTGGACCTTTTCCCACCGAACTGGAAGATGAAACCGGTGAAAAGTTGCGTGAAATAGGCCATGAATTTGGGGCTACTACAGGACGGCCACGTCGTTGTGGCTGGATGGACCTGGTGGCGCTGCAGTATGCCTGTATGCTAAATGGCGTTACACAAATTGTAATGACAAAGGCCGATGTGCTGGATGCGTTTGATAAATTAAACATCTGTACTTCTTATAAAGTAAACGGAAAAGAATCCAACCAGGTCCCTTTCCAGATGACGCATTGTAAAATTGAACCTCACTACGAAACGTTCAAAGGGTGGAACCGGGAAACCTCTCAGATTAAAGACGAAGCCAAACTGCCCGATGAGATGAAATCATATATTGATTTTATAAATAATAACCTTTCGGCAAAAGTTCACTATATTTCAAATGGTCCAGGCAGGGATCAGATTGTAAAAGTGAATGGAGAGAAATAAAAATTTGGCACGAAAAAAATTATTTTCAAAATTTGGCGATTTAAAATCTAAACCTAAATTTTACAGCGCTAATCCAATTTAGTTATGGCAATAATCCTGGAAGAGGAAGTAACCTCAGAAACTTTAATTGAAACCCTGGTGGCCCAGGCAAAAGGACGTTCTAAATCGAAGAAAGATGAAGATGATGAAGATCTGGACGATGAAGACATAGCTCCTAAAAAGTCAGCAAAGAAAGGTAGTGATGATGACGATGATGAGGATGACGATCTCGACCCGGAAGAAGATGGGGATGACGATTGGGATCCGGATTTTGAAGAATTTGATTTGCCGAAATCAAAGAAGGGTAAAAGTAAAGGCGATGAAGAAGAGGATTTTAAAGTAGTAGAGGAAGAAGAAGATTTCAAAGACATGGATCTTTTTAACGACAGTGACTTTGATGAGGAAGAAGAGGATTTTTAATTAACCTTCACTAAAGCATAAACTCTGACTAAACGCACCTATTCGATTGGTGATGTAGTTCAGTTAAAGAAAAAAATGTTGGGCTGGGCAAAACAGTTCAACATTTTTTGTTTCCTGGACAATCAGCAGTACGCCATTCAGCCACACCAGTACGAATGCTTACTTGCCGCCAGTGTGGCAAGCGCTGTAGCTGCCGGCGAGGTAAAACAAGCAGATGATTTTTTAGAGCAACATTCATCAAACTGGGTTTTTGGGCATCTGTCCTATGATCTGAAAGACGCCCTTCACTTTCCTTCCCAAAAGCACAACCGCATTGGCTTTCCCCAATTTTATTTTTTTGTCCCCCGGTTTTTACTGGCTATAAAAAAGAATGAGCTGTTCATTATTGCAGATAAGCCCGATGAACTCTATCGGGCATTAGAACAACAACCGTTGATCAATGAGACACCACCTTCTGCACTGGCTATTCAACAAAATCTTACCCGCGAACAATACATCCGGAAAATAGAATCTTTACAAGCTCACATACTAAGAGGCGATTGTTATGAAATAAATTTTTGCCAGGAATTTTTCAGTGAAGCAGCTGTCATTGATCCGTTCGGCGTTTTTCAAAGATTGATGGAAATTTCGCCCAATCCGTTCTCTGCATTTTACAGGTTGCACGATAAATTCTTGCTCTGTGCCAGTCCTGAAAGATTTTTACTAAGGCAGGGATCCAGGATCACTTCCCAACCCATAAAAGGAACGATCAGGAGGGATACGGATAAGGAGAGCGAAGACAGAAGATTAAAAGAAGAACTTCAGAAAAGCGGAAAAGACCAGGCGGAAAATGTAATGGTGGTCGACCTGGTGCGAAACGACCTTGCTAAAATCTGCAGGGAGGAATCCGTAAACGTGGATGAATTATTTGGTATTTATTCTTACCCGCAGGTGCATCAAATGATTTCTACCATAAGCGGTGAAATAAAAAATGAAGTAAAATTTTCAGACATCCTGCAGGCTACCTTTCCGATGGGTTCCATGACGGGGGCGCCCAAGCATCGCGTAATGGAATTGATTGATCAGTACGAAGAGCAAAGCCGGGGAATTTTTTCGGGGTCGGTAGGCTACATTTCACCCGGAGGAAATTTTGACTTTAATGTAGTGATCCGAAGCATTATGTACAATGCCACCGAAAAATATCTTTCGTACCAGGTGGGTTCGGGCATTACGTTTTACAGCGACCCGCAAAAAGAATGGGAGGAATGTTTACTGAAAGCAGAAGCCATAAAAAAAGTGCTGGCTATGTAGCCAACACACTTTTCAAAAATGGTTTTAAAGAATTATCGGCTTGCCTGGCTCAGCATCATGCGTATGGATTGATCCAGGATCTGTGCTTTATTGGCCTGGAAGGAACTCATTTTTTCGGCAGGCAAACGCAGGCTGTACGTTCCATTGGCAGCTATGGACCTGTCAAAATTCGGATTCAGGCTATTAAAATCCGTGATGTTCATTTGAAGCACAGAAACGATGGCCGAAGCCGTGTACTTTCCGCTTATACTCACAGAACTAACAGAAGCATCTGTATCCAGCGGATCAGAATTGATCAGGCTCTGTGTTTCCTTCTTTGTAAGAGTAGTTAAGCCGCCATCACCTTCCATGATATAATGGGTAGCAATGAATTTCTTTACATGGTTTCTGGATTCCCTGGGAAGATAGTATTGCAGGTTCCAAAAATCACGGCTTCCACTTTTGCGGATGGCCGCGTTAACATTGCCGGCACCACAATTATAAGCGGCCACAACTAACAGCCAATCATTGTAAATTTCATACAGGTCGGTTAAATATTTTGCTGCGGCATGCGTGCTTTTTTTATAATCACGACGGTCGTCTCTCTTTTTTGTAACCGTTAATCCAAAATCTCTTGCGGTTTGCGGCATAAATTGCCAGGGGCCTACAGCGCCGGCCCAGGATACAGCCGAAACTTTAAGATCGGACTCAATCACAGAAAGGTATTTCAATTCTACCGGCAGTCCATGTTGTGTAAAAATGTCTCCGATCAAATCGAAATAGGGTTTACCCCAGCCTTTCATTCTGTTCAGTCGATCACTATGATCTTCCACATAATCCTGGACAAAGCTTACGGCTTTCGGATTTAATTTAGTGATGTTGATGCCTTGCGAATTATCAGTTTCGAACAAATTCTTAAAAGCATCTTTGGGATTATTTAAAGCAATTCCCTTTATAGCAGAATCGGTGTAGAGTTGCTTAACCAGCGCTTTGTTAGGAGGAAGGGCCGCGCCAAGGCTTTGCAGGGTTAAGCTAATGAAGCCTGTAAAAGCTAACAATAAAAGTTTGTTCATCACGATTTTTTAAAGGGTGAAGCCAAAATCACACGGGTTCCTTACTCGCCTTTATTGTTGCATCAGTTGATGCGAAAAGCGGAGCAAAGATACCTCATTTAGCGCAGCCGACGCCACCTGGATTCCAAAGGGAAGGTTAGAGGAATGTTTAAATACTGGTAAACTAATGGCGGGAATACCGGTTAAATTGGCAAACACCGTAAAAATATCGCCCATGTACATTTTCAGGGGATCCTTGTTTTTTTCGCCCAGCTTAGGCGCCACGGTGGGGGAGTTGGGAGCGATAATAAAATCGAATTCGTTGAAAATCAGGGTGGTTTGCTGATGTAAAAGTTGCCGTACCTGCTGTGCTTTTGTAAAATAAGCATCGTAATAGCCGGCGCTTAGTACAAAGGTTCCCAGCATGATCCGCCGTTTTACTTCCTTGCCGAATCCCTGGGCCCGGTTGGCCTGGTAAAAGCCGGCAAGGTCTTTTTTTTCATTGCCGGCTCTTCCATATCGAACGCCATCGTATCTTGAAAGATTGGAGGAAGCTTCTGCAGTGGTTAAAATGTAGTAAGTAGGAACAATATATTCGGTAAGGTCAAAATGAACCGGCTCTACCCGGTGGCCTTTTCCTTTCAATTGCTCTAATAAATTTTTTATGCCCGATGAAATTTCGGGATCAATGGAGGTATGTTCGATCCATTCAGGAAAATAAGCGATCCGGAATTTTTTTTCAGAAGATTCCAGGTCCGAAAAACTTTCCTTATCCGGAACCGCCGTGCTGTCAAATTCATCCGGCCCGGCAATAACCTCTAAAATTTTTCCGGCATCAGCCACCGTATTGGCTAAAACGCCGATTTGGTCAAAAGAAGAACCATAAGCAATTAATCCATGGCGGGAAACCCGTCCATAGCCTGGCTTTAGGCCTACCACACCGCAAAAATCGGCCGGCAACCGAACAGAGCCACCGGTATCGCTTCCCAGTGAGGCCATACATAAACCAGCTTTTACAGCCACGGCACTACCACCGGAGGAACCGCCGGCTACATGATCGTTGTTGTGGGGATTAGGAACGGCTCCAACGGCTGAATTTTCATTAGTGGAACCCATTCCAAACTCGTCGCAGTTCTGGCGGCCTATAATGATGGCGCCTTCCGCCAACAAACGTTCCACGGCGGTGGCGGAATAGAGAGAAGTATAATTTTCAAGAATTTTTGAAGAGGCCGAAACGCTATGGCCTTTGTAACAGAGGTTGTCTTTTATACCTATAACGACACCATGTAGTTTGCCTTTTATGCCCTGCTGGTCAAGTACTGAAGCTTTTGCTAAGGCCTCCTCGGCATAAACTTCCAGGAAAGCGTTCAGGTGCCGCTTTTGGTCAATAGCAGAAAGGTAGTGTTGTACGGTCTGTACACACGAAGCATGGCCAGCTTTTAATTGGGCATGGTAATCTTCAATAGAATCAAACACCTTAACCTTGATAAAGTATGGTTACCGATGATGATTAAGACTGGGTAGAAGAAGAAGTAGTAGAAGCGGTCTTCTGATCCTTCTCATTAATACCTTCCTCAATCTCTCTGCGTACATTGCTCTTGGCATCATTGAATTCACGGATACCGCGGCCTAAACCACGCATCAACTCGGGAATTTTGCGACCACCAAATAAAAGAAGAACAATCAACAGGATAATCAGGATTTCATTAAAACCTAAAGGGCCCATAAAATGGATTTATAAAATGATGAATTAGAACACAAATGTATCGTAAAAAGAACTGCCAGCAATTTAAGCCAGAATTATTTCCAATAAAAAAGCGTCCTGGTTCTGACAGGACGCTTTTAAAAAATTTAACGATTTTATGCGGTTTCCACAGCTCTTTTCTTTTCCTGGATCCTTGCGCTCTTACCACTGCGTTCACGCTGGTAGTACAGTTTTGCACGACGAACACGGCCGGATTTGTTCAAAATGATGGATTCAATGTTGGGAGAGTAAAAAGGAAATAACCTTTCCACCCCTACGCCATCAGATATTTTCCGAACAGTGAAAGTAGCCGTTGTGCCTTCACCTTGCTTTTTGATCACATCTCCACGGAAAGACTGGATCCTTTCTTTATTACCTTCAATGATCTTATAGTTTACAGTGACGTTGTCACCGGCTTTAAACTTAGGAAAATCTTTTTTGCCTGTTAATTGTTCGTGTACGTAGGCAATTGCAGCGTTCATAACTCAAAATTTAAGGACGGCAAAGGTAAGGGAAAGATTGTGGATTTAAGATGTAAGCGGTAAGATTTTTTCGCTTTAGGTGTTAAAAGTCTTAATTCTTACTGTTTTTTGGTTTACCGGCTTTTATTCCCTGATGGATCGCATCCTTGCGATGGTCCGTTCAACAGCAGTAATTTCTACCATTTTTTTGAACCACATAGGCACAATAGAATTTATAAGCACTCAAATAGGCTCTATCTGTTTTATGCTATGTGGAAATTCTATGTTTCTATGCTCCGGACGTACAAGACTGCGACGCAAGGGAAGCTCAATAGTTAGATATACAGCTCAGTCATAAAAAAAGAGCCCTGCGAAGGACTCTTTTAATAAGTTATAGGCTGAGAAGTTTTACCTCGCTACGTTTACCGCCCGTTTTTCGCGGATCACGGTCACTTTGATCTGGCCGGGGTAGGTCATTTCCGTTTGAATTTTTTGGGCGATTTCAAACGATAATTTTTCACTGTCCTGGTCAGAAACCTTATCCGCCTCTACAATCACCCTTAATTCGCGGCCGGCCTGGATCGCATAGGCTTTCTCAACGCCGTTATAGGCCTGGGCAAGGTTTTCCAGTTCTTTAATCCGCTGCAGGTATTGCTGCATGATCTCCCTTCTGGCACCGGGTCTGGCACCGCTGATGGAGTCGCAGGCTTGCACAATGGGTGAAATGACATACTGCATTTCCATTTCATCGTGGTGGGCACCAATGGCATTTACAATGGCCGGATTCTCGCCGTATTTTTCTGCCAGCTTGGCTCCCAGCAGGGCGTGGCTCAATTCGGTTTCCTCGTCAGGCACTTTACCAATATCGTGCAGAAGGCCGGCACGTTTGGCCAGTTTTGGATTCAAGCCTAATTCCGAAGCCATCACAGCACAAAGATTAGCCACCTCGCGGCTGTGCATTAACAGGTTTTGACCATAAGACGAACGGAAGCGCATCTTACCGACCAGTCGAACCAGTTCCTTATGCAGGCCATGAATGCCCAGTTCAATTACGGTGCGTTCGCCGATTTCCATGATTTGTTCTTCCAGCTGGCGGCGGGTTTTGTCCACCACTTCCTCAATACGGGCCGGGTGAATACGTCCGTCAGATACCAGGCGTTGAAGGCTTAAACGGGCAATTTCTCTTCTTAAAGGATCAAAGCAGGAAAGAACGATGGCTTCCGGGGTGTCGTCCACAATCAGGTCCACACCGGTGGCGGCTTCAATGGCCCTGATGTTTCTACCCTCGCGGCCAATGATCTGGCCTTTTATTTCATCGCTTTCCAGGTTAAAAACGGTAATAGCGTTTTCAATAGCCTGTTCAGAGGCTGTGCGCTGAATGCTTTGAATAATAATTTTACGGGCTTCCTTATTGGCTTTTTGCTTGGCGTCATCAATAATTTCCTGCTGCATGCCCAGGGCCCGGGAATGGGCTTCCTGTTTCAGGCTTTCCACCAATTGAGCCTTAGCTTCTTCAGCCGTTAAGCCGGAGATCTTTTCGAGACGGCGGGTATGCTCTTCCTGGTGCCGTTCCAATTCGGCCTGTTTATTATTGACCACCTCGATCTGGCGGGCCAGGTTTTGCTTGATGGCATCGTTTTCCTTGATCTGGCGTTCCAGGTGCTCGGTTTTTTGGTTCAGGGCCAGTTCTTTTTGCTTGATGCGGTTTTCGCCTTCCACTACCTTTCGGTTGCGTTCCATCACTTCTTTGTCGTGCTCTGCCTTCAGGTGCACAAATCTTTCTTTGGCCTCCAGTTCTTTTTCTTTGCGAATGGTTTGAGCCCGGAGTTCGGCTTCTTTTATAAGGGCTTGTGCCTGTAATTCTGCTTCTTCTACTCGTTTACGGGTATCTTTTGCAAAGATGAATTTACCCGCTATAATGCCCACCACTAAGGCGGCTGCGGCTACAATGAGTGTAATTATGTTGAGGTCCATTTCTCAGGGTTTTAAAATTTTGAAAGTTGATATAGATGCAATAACTGGTCATACCACTTTAGGAGGTAGGTTGGCGAAGATACAAAACAGCATGTATTTTAACGAAGTGACTGCTATAAGAAGTATAAACGGAAGAGTTAATCGGGCTAATTTGTTTAAACTTGCATCTACAAATAATGAAAATGAAAAAGTTTTTTCTGATTTTGCTGGCGCCTGTATTTGCAAGTGTGCAAACATCGGCCCAGGCGTTTAAAGTAAAAGGCGAATTGAAGTCTTTCAAGCCAGTTGATAAGGTCTACTTTTTTTATCGTGACGGTGATAACAGCCAACAGGATAGCTCCCAGGTAAAGGACAGCGAGTTCAGGTTTGAAGGAAAGGTCTCTGAACCAACGGTGGCAAGACTACAGGTAAAATATGCCAAGCAGGAGGGAGAAGAAAAAGCAAAGTCGGAGTTTCTTCAGTTTTTTTTAGAGCCGGCAAAAATTGATATTGTTGCCAAAGATTCTTTGAAAAATAATACCGTAAAAGGCGCTAAAGGCCAGGCCGATTTTGAAAAACTGCAAAAAGAAGAGGACGCTTATTCACCCCGGCTAGAGAAGCTCTACGCCGATTATGGCACTGCCCGCAAAGCCGGAAATAAGGAGGAAATGAATAAAATCGAAAAAGAAATTGAAACTATTGATAAGGAGATAAAAGAAAAAGTTTTTGCCGGTTTCCTCAGGAAAAATGCAGCCTCGCCTGCTGCCCTGTACGCTTTGCAGCAATACGCCGGCTGGGACATTGATCCGGCTAAAGTGGAACCCCTGTTCAAGGCCTTGCCAGGCAGCCAGCAACAATTGCCTTCAGCCGTAACACTTAAAGACCGCATTGAAATATCGAAAAAAACAGCCGTTGGCAGTTACGCTATGGACTTTACACAAAATGATACTTCGGGTAACCCGGTTTCCCTTTCTTCTTTTAAAGGCAAGTATGTGCTGGTTGATTTTTGGGCCAGTTGGTGCGGCCCCTGCCGGGCAGAGAACCCCAATGTGGTAAAGGCCTTTAATCAATACAAGGATAAAAATTTTACGGTGTTGGGCGTTTCATTGGACAGGCCCAATGCAAGGGACAAATGGTTAAAAGCCATTCATGATGATAATCTTACCTGGACCCAGGTAAGTGATCTGAAATACTGGGACAATGAAGTGGCGAAACAATACGGCATCAGGGCCATCCCGCAAAACCTCCTGATTGATCCGCAGGGAAAGATCATTGCCAAGAACTTAAGCGGAGAGGATTTGAATGAAAAATTAGGAGAAGTATTGGCTAAGTAATTTTTTAATGCATTTTATAAAAGAGCCGCCTTGTGCGGCTTTTTTGTTGTGCTAAGAAAGCCCGCCATAAAATTTGGGTGGGTGACTAGCCTTCCAGGGTACTATCAATCATTTTTTCCAGGGTTTGCAGGCGGCTGCTTACGTTATCCAGGTTCACCTGGTTGGAGATGGCCGCGTTTTGCTCTGTAGCAAACCAAACCAAAACCATGGCAATATAATCCTGCATATCCTTGCCGGCAAAAGTTGTTTTAAATTCCAGCAGTTTATCGTTGATCGTTTTAACGGTTTTGCGAACAACCTCTTCGTCCTTGGGTTGAATGCGTACTCTGTAGGTGCGGTCGGCAATAAGAAGGTTTAATGGTATAAGTTCTTCCATAATAGTAAGGAGCAAGTGGTAAAATGGTCTGGGGCTTTGTACATACCGTTCCTCTTACCACCTGCCGTTTTATTGACTAAGAAAAGAAATACATTTATCGATCTCCCGGATATATTGATTGATCTTTTTTTCAAACTCTTTTTTATCCTTTTCGTTTAGTTCACCCGACGCTAGTTTTATAATGCTGACCTGTTGCTGCAGTTCCTCCATTTTTTGCTGCGTAGCGGTTTGGGTGTCTCTTGCCTGCTGCAATTCTTCTTTCAACTGCTCGTTTTCTTTTTGCAAACGGCTGTATTGTTTCAGCAATTGCTGCAACTTGTCATTGATGCTATTAAATTGCTGATCCAGCGACATTATTTTCTTATTTCGGCATGAAGCTCTTTTTCTAAGGTAGTCATGATCCTGTTCATCCAGGAATCAATTTCTTTATCGGTCAGGGTTTTTTCTTCATCCAAAAAAGTAAAATTGATAGCCATGGATTTTTTACCCGTTCCCAGTTTTTCGCTTTCAAACACATCAAACAATTTTACCTCCTGCAATTTGGCTAAGCGAAGCTTGCTTACTTGCTCCTCCACTTCTTTATACTTCATAGATTTTGGAACCACAAGAGCCAGGTCTCTTTCCACAGAAGGATATTTAGAGATCTCTTTAAACTGCACTTGTTTGGCTGCATATTTTAAAATGGTGTCCCAATAAAAATCAGCAAAGAATACGGGCTGTTTGATATCGAACCGGGTGGTTAAATTATTTTGTACTCTTCCCAGCTCCACCAGTTTTTCTTCATTCTGTTCAACAATCAATGCTGTTTGCAATTCGTTGCTGGCTGCATTTACAAAAGAAATGTTTTTGAAGCCTAAGGCCGAAAGTATGGCTTCTGTCACGCCTTTGATATAATAAATATCGGAGGCAATGGGCTTGGTCTTCCAATTTGTTTCATTCAACTGGCCTGTCAAATACAGGGAAAGATGCGCTGCTTCCTTATACTCCCCCACACCGGATGTGGTGTAAGTTTTGCCAAATTCAAAAAACTTCAGGTTGTTGTTCCGGCGGTTGATGTTGAAGGAGATGACTTCCAAAGCCGTGTGCAGCATGGACGGCCGCATTACGTTCAACTCGCTGCTTAAATTGTTCAATAGTTTTACAACTGTTTTTAATTCAGCTTCGGAAAAATACGCGGCGTTGGTAATCGAGTTGGTAAGGATCTCGCTAAAACCAAGTCCTGTCAGCACATTGGAAATTTTTTCCTTTAACTGTTCGGCCTTGTAGTTTTCTTCAATGGAAGGCGAAATGCTGATAGTGGTTGGAATATCGATGTTGTCCAGGCCGTCGATGCGCAAAATTTCTTCTACCAGGTCTGCCGGCAAGGAAACATCGGGTTTATGATAAGGCACGGCTACGGTGAGTGTATCCATGGTGTCTCTTTCCAATGAAAAGCCCAGGCTTTGCAAAATATTTTTTACAGTGTCGGGATGGTAGTTTTTGCCGCTCAGTTTTTTCAGGTAGTGATATTTGATCGAAACTTCTTTCTTTGGTTCGGGGTCAGGATATATATCAACAATATCGGAAGCAATGGTGCCGCCAGCTATTTCCTTGATCAGCATGGCTGCTCTTTTGGCTATGTTCACCGTATTGGAGATATCTATTCCTTTTTCAAAACGGGTAGCTGCATCTGTGCGCAAGCCGTGCCGGAATGATGTTTTGCGAATAAAAATGGGGTCGAAATAAGCACTCTCTAGGAAAATGTTTGTTGTTTTTTCTGTAACACCGCTATGCAAGCCGCCAAACACACCGGCGATACACATGGGTTGGGTGGCATCGCAGATCATCAGGTCTTCACTGCTTAATTTTCTTTCTTTTCCATCCAGTGTAATAAAAGGAGTGCCTTCGGCCAGGGTCTTTACAAACACTCGCTGGTTGGTGATGGCATCGTAATCAAAGGCATGCAAAGGTTGCCCTGTTTCATGCAGAATAAAATTGGTGATGTCAACAATATTATTAATAGGACGAAGACCAATTGATTTTAATCTTTCCTGCAACCATTTGGGAGATTCCTTCACCTGCACACCCGCAATGCATACACCGGAGTAACGCTTGCAGGCTTTGTCATTTTCAATAACCACGTCAACTTTTAAGGAAGGTCTATCTACTTTAAAATGATTTTGCGGAAGGAGCGGTCTGACTTCTTTTTTATCATGATGGGACAGGTAAGCACAAACGTCCCGGGCTACGCCCCAATGGCTCATGGCATCCATGCGGTTGGGGGTTAACCCGATTTCATAAATAATGTCGCTGTACGGTTGAAAATAATCAGCGGCCGTTGTACCAATTTTTGCCTCCTTCGGTAATACCATGATACCGGCATGAGAAGTGCCGAGGCCCATTTCGTCCTCTGCGCAGATCATGCCATGGCTTTCCACACCGCGTATTTTAGCCACTTTCATGGTTAAAGGCTCGCCGCCCGAAGGGTGGATGGTAGTGCCCACAGTTGCTACCACTACTTTTTGCCCGGCAGCTACATTAGGGGCACCGCAAACAATTTGTAATGGTTCGCCGGTACCTGTATTTACCTTGGTCAGCTTTAATTTATCGGCATTGGGATGTTGCTCGGCGTGCAGCACTTCGCCAATCACCAGGCCTTTGAGTCCGCCCTTTACTTCCTCAAAAGTTTCCATTTTTTCTACTTCCAAACCTACCGAGGTCAGGATTTTCGAAAGGCGTTCAGGTTCTATTTTAACCGGCAAATACTCGCTTAACCATTTATAAGAGATCGTCATTTATTCAAAAATTTGTAAGTGAGCAAAGATAAGGCTGGCGGCGGATTTGATTTTTAGAAGGAGGTTTAATCTTTTGAATACACTGGTTGATGGCTGGTTTAGCCAAACCGCATTCGTTTGTTTTAAATACTACAAGTGGTCTCGTGCATGAAATCTTTACAGCGTGAGTGGTCAGTGGTGCGTAATACGAACCCGCCGGCAGGAGAACCATCGTGAAAGGCGAGACGGCAGACGTGAAACAGAAGCAGTGGCCTCTTTCCAATCTGTCATCTATCATCTGCCCGCCTGATAACCCTCTGGCATAAGAGAGCTTTTCTCCTTACCCTTCACCACTCCACACACAAAGACATTTGTGAGAGGACTTCTGGTTAAGCAGCAGAAAAGCCATCCAGATATTCCGTTAGCCCTGAGCGTAGTTTTCTTGCGGAATGGAATTTACTATCATGCAAGTGAGTGATTCGCCAGTCGCCGGGGACGCACAACAACAAAAAATCGATCGTGGTATAAAAGATTTTCCACATCGAAAATCTCATCAATTTTAATCCTTGCCCGCAGGGAGTTTTGGCTGGAAACTTCAATATTTTTTATCATCAAAATGGCTGAAAGTCCATTCTGTGGTTTGCGCCATATAGCCAAAACTTTGGAGCATTATTTTTCTTGACAAAACTTGTGCACAACCCCTAGAAAGCTGCGGGAAAAAAACCAATTTTGTGGATATATTGATAATGTGTGTGTATAACTGTGCTTTAGGTGTTAGTGTTAGATGAATATTGTGTTGATTAAAATATTCACCGGAAAAATGATTTTGGAACTTGTACATGCATTTATATTCGCCGTCTGACTTACTGGGAACATTTGGATAACATATTCGTAACAATAAATTAATACCAAAACTAATTGTAAGCCCCATAGGTCATTGATCGAAAAATCAATGGTTTCACTTTTTTGACGAAAAACTTATATGGATCTTACTAACCTTAATCGGGATAAAAAAAATAGAAGAAAAGCACCGCTTGACCTGAGCACCATGATCTATGGCAAGGTGCCGCCGCAAGCCAAAGACCTGGAGGAAGCCGTACTGGGTGCCATTATGCTGGAGAAGGGAGCTTTTGATGCCGTGGTTGAAATCCTGAAGCCGGAGTGTTTTTATGTGGATGCCCACCAGCGCATTTACAAGGCCATGCAAAGCCTTGCCAACAAAAGCCAGCCGATTGATATTTTAACGGTGGTGGAGGAGCTGCGTTTTAAAGAAGAACTGGAGGTTGTGGGCGGACCGTATTACGTGACCAAGTTGACCAATGCCGTTGTTTCTTCTGCCAACATTGAAGCCCACTCAAGGATCATTCTTCAAAAATTTATTCAGCGGGAACTGATACGCATCAGCGGCGAAATTATTTCCGATGCCTACGAAGACAGCACCGACGTTTTTGATTTGCTGGATCAGGCGGAAAGTAAAATGTACGAGGTCACCAGCAATCACTTAAAGAATAATTACGAGTCCATCGACTCGGTGCTGGTGAAAACCATTCAGCGTATTGAAGACCTGCGCCACAAAAATGAAGATATTACGGGGGTACCCAGTGGTTTTCCCTCGCTGGATAAAGTAACCTATGGATGGCAAAGCACCGATCTTATTATTTTGGCCGCCCGTCCTGCCGTGGGTAAAACGGCGTTTGCCCTGAACCTTGCCCGCAGTGCGGCCTTGCATCCAACCAAGGCAACCCCTGTGGCTTTGTTTTCTTTGGAGATGAGTGCCGGTCAATTGGTACAACGTATTCTTTCAGCAGAAAGTGAGATACACCTGGAAAAAATTTCCCGTGGTAAAATGGAAGAGCATGAAATGAAACAGTTGTATGCAAAAGGTATTCAGCGGTTGGCCCAGGCTCCCATTTTTATTGATGATACAGCAGCCCTGAATATTTTTGAATTGCGGGCCAAGTGCCGCCGGTTGAAAAATACAGGTAATATTGGTTTAATCATTATTGACTATTTGCAGTTAATGAGCGGTACCGGCGACCGCAACTCCAATCGTGAGCAGGAAATCTCCACCATCTCACGTTCATTGAAAGGGTTGGCAAAAGAACTGCAGGTTCCTATCATTGCACTTTCCCAGTTGAGTCGTGAAGTGGAAAAAAGAAAAGATGGAAACAAGATGCCCCAATTGAGTGACCTGCGTGAATCGGGAGCGATTGAACAGGATGCGGATATGGTAATGTTCCTCTACCGCCCGGAATATTATGACATTACACAGGATGAAATGGGTGATAACAACCGAGGCGAAACGCATGTGCGGATAGCCAAGCACCGTAACGGTTCACTGGAAACAATAAAACTAAGAGCTTTGTTGCACATCCAGAAGTTTGTGGAAGATAATGGCGGTGGCGATTTCGGTGCGGGCCTTCCTTCGAACTTTAAGCCTGTTTCCGGCCTGGACAGCGGTGGCGGCGCCCGGATGTTCATTCAAACCGGGAGTAAGATGAATGACCTGCCGGATGACGAGGACCCTTTTTAGTTACTAACGTTTCTATTATAAACCAAAGCTCTGTTTACGGAGCTTTTTTTATTTCTTCGCAGTATGGCTTTACCCTTTTTTTATGTTGAGAGCTTACTGGGGCCTTCTATTGTTTTGGATGAAGACACTTCAAAGCATGTGGTGCAGGTGCTGCGCATGCAAAAAGGAGAAAGGCTTTTGCTGACGGACGGTTTGGGAAAAAGAGCAGAAGCCGAAATCGTGGACGATAATCGTAAAAGGTGCACTGTAAAAATTATTTTGACAGAAACAGAAGCTGAAAAACAGCATAGGGTTTCCATTGGCATTTCACTTATTAAGAATGCTTCGCGTTTTGAATGGTTCTTAGAGAAAGCTACTGAAATAGGGGTAAGGGAAATTATTCCCCTGCTATGTGAAAGAACGGAAAAAGAAAAATTTCGGCATGACAGGATGAAAAATATCGTGGTAAGCGCCATGCTGCAATCGCAGCAATGCTGGCTGCCGGTTTTACATGAACCCGAAGCATTTGGAAAAATTGTTTCGGCAAGCCAGCATCAGCAAAAATTCATTGCGCACTGCTTGCCGGAAAAAAAACAATCGCTCCCGCATTACTCACCGCTTCTGGTGAATTACGCCTCTCTTATCCTGATTGGTCCGGAGGGTGATTTTACTCCAAACGAAATTCAACAGGCCCTGCAAAACAATTTCCAGCCGGTGGCCCTTGGCGAAACAAGACTGAGAACAGAAACCGCAGGAATAGTGGCCGCAACGCTACTGTGTATTAAATAAATCAATGCGCAGAATCGGAAATGTTTTCCTGTGCCTCCTGCAAAAGAGGTTCATTTAAACGAACCACTTTCTTTTTTGCTGTTTTCTTACGCATAGTCATGTTCAGCACTTCAACAATAAAGGAAAACGCCATGCCGAAATAAATGTAATTTTTTAAGTGGAGTTGTTCCGCGCTTTCCGAATCCCATCCTTCTATTACAAGACTGAGCCCGATCATGACCAGGAAGGAAAGGGCCAGCATTTTAAGGGTTGGGTGCTTATGAATAAAAGATGAAATCTTTGGACTGAATAAAAACATCACGATCATAGCAATGATTACGGCAGCGATCATGATCTCGACATACTTGGCAGTGCCGCCTGCTGTGATGACGCTGTCAAACGAAAAAACCGTATCGATCAACATAATTTGTACGATAGCCTGTCCCAGCGATAAATAAGAAGATTTGCTTCCATAAGCTTCTTCCATATCGTCTCCTTCCAGTTTCCCGTGAATTTCTTTAACCGATTTATAGATCAGGAACAAACCGCCTGCCAGCATTACCAGACTTGCCAGGTCAAAACCTTTACCGAATAAAGTGAATAAATAATTTCCTTTTTGCGATAACAGCCAGCTCAACCCAAGTAACAAAATGCTCCGGAGGATGATGCCGTTGATCATCCATGCACGGCGGGCCTTTGACCTGTTTTCAGGCTTAAGCCTGTTAATAATGATACTCACAAAAATAACATTGTCAATGCCTAAAACGACTTCCAGAATAACCAGAATAATAAAGCTGATAAGGCTTTCGGTAGTGAGCAGGTGTTCCATGTAAAAATGTTTAGTACAAGGCTTTACAAATTCTTTTTACAATAAACGGGCCTTCATAAATAAAACCGGTCCATACTTCAACGAGTGCGGCTCCTGCGCTGGACTTTTGCACCGCATCTGTTCCGGTAAAAATGCCGCCGCTTCCTATTACGGGCAGGGTTCCGCCGGTTTTTTTGGAAATATATTCTACAATTTTTGTGGATGGCTCCTGCAAAGGTTTGCCGCTTAGGCCGCCGGCCCCAATGGTTTGCAGTTCGTGGGGTGTCGTTTGCAGCTGTTCCCGGCTGATCGTGGTGTTGGCTGCCACCAAACCATCCAGTTGGATCTCTTTGGCCAGGTCAATCACATCATCAATTTGCGGCCAGGTCAGATCGGGTGCTATTTTGAGTAGTATGGGTTTTTGTTTTTCAAAGGATTGATTCAGTTGCTGCAGGTGGGTAAGAATTTTTCTCAGGGAATCTTTTTCCTGCAATTCTCTAAGCCCGGGTGTATTAGGTGAGCTGACATTCACCACAAAAAAATCAACATACGGATGCAAGGTCCGGAAACAAATTTCATAATCCTTCCAGGCGTCTTCATTGGGAGTTGTTTTGTTCTTGCCGATATTGCCGCCAATGATAAGGGATGATGGTGGTTTGTTGACAGAGGACAGCTGCTCTTTTCTGTTATCCGCCATTTGCCATTTGCCATCTGTTTTTCTCCATTTCTTTAAGCGTTTTGCCACTACGTCTACGCCATCATTATTAAACCCCATTCTGTTAATAAGGGCCTGGTCCTGCGGCAGCCGGAATAATCTTGGTTTGTCATTACCCGCCTGCGGACGGGGGGTAACGGTACCGATTTCTACAAAGCCAAAACCCAAAGCTTCCAGCTCTCTTAAATATTTGGCATTCTTGTCAAAGCCGGCGCCAAGCCCTACGGGGTTTTTAAAATTCAGACCCAAAACATTTTTGGATAACGCTGCGTTCCGGTCAGTAAACTGGTTTGCAATGATCTTTCTTACGAAGCCGACAGCACACAAGGCTTTCAGCATATTCATTGAAAAATAATGAGCCGTTTCCGCCGGCAGAAGAAATAAAAGGCTGCGAAGAGTTTTATACATCGGCGGCGAAGATAGCAATTGAAGATTTTCGTAAATTGGTTGTTGATGCAACTATTAAAGGAATTCCGTAATTTTAAGTTCAATTCAAAATCATGCAGGAAGCATATATAGTAGCTGGTTACAGGACTGCGGTAGGTAAGGCCAAGCGTGGCGGGTTTCGTTTTTACCGCCCCGATGATTTGGCGATTGACCTCATCAGGGGCCTTTTAAGTTCTGTGCCTGAGTTAGATAAAAATTTGGTTGATGATGTAATTGTAGGAAATGCGGTGCCGGAAGCGGAACAAGGCCTGCAGGTGGGGCGCATTATTTCAGCACGGGCCATTGGTTACGATACGCCTGGCATGACCGTGAACCGCTACTGCGCTTCAGGACTGGAAACCATTGCCATTGCTACGGCAAAGATCCGCACCGGACTGGCTGATTGTATCATTGCCGGGGGTACCGAAAGTATGAGCATGGTTCCGGCGTCCGGCTGGAAAACGGTTCCGTCCTATTCCATTGCTAACGACGAGCCGGATTATTATTTAAGCATGGGCCTTACGGCTGAGGCAGTGGCTAAAGAATATAAAGTAACCCGCGAAGAACAGGATGAGTTTTCATACAACTCTCATCAAAAGGCTTTAAAAGCTATTGAAAACGGGTATTTTAAAGAAGGCATCCTGCCAATGACGGTTGAACAAGTGTACCTGGATGAAAAAGGAAAAAAGCAAAAAAAGAGTTTTTTAGTAAATACCGATGAAGGCCCACGGGCTGATACTTCCATAGAAGCCCTGTCCAAATTAAAACCCGCTTTTGCGGCAGGTGGCGTAGTTACGGCCGGTAATTCCTCGCAAACCAGTGACGGTGCTGCCTTTGTTATTGTAATGAGTGAGCGCCTGGTTAATCAATTGGGGCTACAGCCCATTGGGCGTTTGGTGGCCTGCGCCTCTGCGGGTGTTCATCCCCGCATTATGGGTATTGGGCCGGTAGCCGCTATTCCTAAAGTGCTAAAGCAGGCCAATATGCACCTTGACGATATGGATACCATTGAATTAAATGAAGCCTTTGCGTCCCAATCCGTTGCTGTTATCAGGGAGGCGGGTCTTAATCCTGAAAGGGTAAACCCGAATGGTGGCGCTATTGCCCTGGGCCATCCGCTTGGATGCACAGGGGCTAAATTGACCATACAGGTTTTAAATGATCTGAAAAGAACCCAAAAAAAGTATGGTATGGTAACGGCTTGTGTGGGTGGTGGACAAGGCATTGCAGGCATTATTGAGCGTATCTGATCATAATAATTATTAAAATGAGCCGGCTTGTATTTTGTAAGCCTTTATAGAAACTAAGTGTGAAGAATTTATAAGGATGAAAATTGATATAAGAGCTTAAAATGGTTAAGTTTGGTTGCCACCTAAATTTTGACCTATGCATCCATCCACCATCTCCAAAATTTTGTATGTTGATGACGACAGCGATGATTGTTATTTCTTAAGCCTTTCTTTATCAGAAGCAGGCGCGGCCGCCGATCTTGTTTGTGCCACCAACGGAGAGGAAGCCATTAATTATTTAAATTCTCATCCCTCTGACCTGCCTTCTCTCATTATCCTGGACTTAAATATGCCGAAGTGGGATGGCCGTCAAACACTCAGCTATATTAAAAAGCAGCCTCATCTTTCAGTTATCCCAGTCGTAATTTTTTCTACTTCGGAAAGTAAAACCGACCAGGAAGCTTGTGCCCGCCTGGGAGCCGCTTCTTATTTCAAAAAACCTTATCACTTTGAAGGCTATAAAAAGATCATAAGTAGTTTTATGCTTCTTTTGGGGATTTCCTAAAGAGGGAAAGTTTTGCAGCTTTGTTGCAATTGAGTAACTTGCCTGTTTTAAGGCTTTTATTTTTTGCGTCAACAAAGGGTCATACAAAAGTTTATTGCACTTGTGCTGGTGGTGGTTTTTGCTATCAGCGTTACCCCAAAGCTTTATTTTCATGACGTAGTTGCCCATCACAAAGATGATGTTCTCTCCTGTCAGCAATTCGAACCCGGTTTGGATTGCGTTCATACACAACCCTTCCATTGTCATTTTGACGATCTGGTAGTAACAACACCTTTCGTTATTGAAAACGACCCGTTCTTCTTTCTTTCTTTTATTGATTATGCCGATAAGCAAAATGATTATCGTACATCCTATTCCCAACCCTCCTTCTCTCACAAAACAAGCAGGGGCCCTCCGGCAGCGTAGCTTTTAATCGGTGCATTTTTATTCCTTATTATTTCATCTTTTATTAGTTGCATGAAAAAGCTATTTCTTTTTACAATTAGCGTATTGACTTTATTTTTTTCGTGGGGCCAGGGAAAACCCCAAACCCAACTTTCGGGAAAGGTTATTGATGTAAAAACGGGTGAACCTTTAGCCGGAGCTACTATCGTTTTATCTGATTCCAGAACCGGAACTTCCTCGGACAGCTCGGGCTATTTTAGTTTAAAAAATATTCCGCTGGGACATACCGTTGTTGAAGTATCCTATTCCGGTTATAAAACCCTGGTAGAGCATTTGGATATTACGGGAAGAGATTATCGTGACTTTTCATTGACCTCGTCAATTATAATCAACGAAGGCATAACGGTGACCGCGGTTGCGGGGGCTACCAGTATTCGAAAGGCGCCCATTCCTATTGCCAAAGTGAATAAAGCAGAATTGCTTTCAACGGCTTCCACCAATATTATTGATGCCTTAACCCGCCAGCCGGGCGTGAGTCAATTGTCCACAGGTCCGGCCATTTCCAAACCCATCATACGCGGATTGGGTTATAACCGACTTGTGGTTATCAATGATGGCATAAGGCAGGAAGGCCAGCAATGGGGAGATGAACATGGAATTGAAATTGACGAGAATAGCGTGAGCCGTGTTGAGATTGTAAAGGGTCCGGCTTCGCTTATTTATGGGAGTGATGCCATGGCAGGGGTGATCAACATCATTACCACCATGCCGGCTCCTAATAATTCTATGAAAGGAAATATTTTATCGAGCTACGCCACCAATAATAAACAACGTTCCGTGTTTGGCAGTTTAGGCGGTAACCGAAATGGCTTTAACTGGAATGTATGGGGCGATTACAAGGCGGCTGCCGATTACCAGAACAAATATGATGGCAGGGTTTTTAATTCGAAATTCAATGAACACAATTTTGGAGGTTACGGAGGCTACAATGGTGCCTGGGGCTTTACGCATTTTATTGTCAGCAGCTTTAATCAAAAATTAGGTGTGGTGGAAGGAGAAAGGGCAGCCGATGGAAACTTTATAAAACTCTTGCCCGGAGGAATAGAAACCATTCCTTCGCCAAGTGATTTCAATAGTACGGCTCCGCAGATTCCTTACCAGGACGTTCAACATTTAAAATTTATCAGCGACAATAGCTTTAAAGCCGGAAGCGGAAGGATATCCCTGAATTTGGGTTTGCAAAGGAACCAACGCAAAGAGTTTGGAAATGTGGATGACCCCTCGGAAAAAAGTTTACACTTTGATTTAAAAACATTCAACTACAGCACCGCCTATCATTTTGACGACAGGAATGGCTGGAATATTTCTGCCGGAGTGAGTGGTATGACACAAGGCAATCGAAACAGGGGAGTTGAAGTGTTGATTCCCGAATACGACTTATTTGACGTTGGCGGATTTGTGTATTCTCAAAAAACAATTGGGAAATCCACCGTGAGCGGTGGTATTCGTTATGATAACCGCTCCTTAACTTCTAAAGAGCTGGAAGAAGCAGGCAGTGTAAAGTTTGACGCTATCAAACGCAATTTTTCAAATATCTCAGGAAGTGCAGGAATAAGTTATGCGGCAAAAGAAAATGTGTTGTTGAAGCTTAATGTAGCCAGGGGGTTTCGTGCACCCGGTGTTCCTGAACTGGCTTCCAATGGCACGCATGAGGGAACGAACCGGTATGAATATGGAAATCAAAACCTGAATTCAGAAACATCATGGCAGGGCGATTTGGGAGTAGAGTTGAATTCAGATCACATTTTGTTTACAGCCAATGCCTTTTATAACAGCATCAACAATTTTATTTTTTACAGCAAGCTTGCCGGTTTTAACGGTAATGATTCGTTAGTAAATGTGGATGGCGAACTGATTCCTGCCTATCAATTTGGCCAGAGGGATGCCAATCTTTACGGCGGTGAAGTTTTAATTGATATTCATCCACATCCCCTTGACTGGCTGCATTGGGAAAACTCATTGTCGTATGTACGAGGGCGGTTTGTCAGTGCCATTGAAGGAACTAAAAATGTTCCCTTCATACCGGCTACCAAATGGATCAGCGAATTGAGAGGTGAGTTTTTAAAGAACGGAAAGACGGTGAAAAATCTTTCTGTTCATTTTGAAGCGGACCACACCTTTGACCAGAAAAACCCATTTACGGCGTATCATACAGAAACCGCTACACCCGGCTATACGTTGCTTAATACGAGCATTAGTGCAGATATAGTGAGGAAGAACAAGACTTTGTTCAGTGTGTATTTGCTGGGTAATAACCTGGCTGATGTAGCTTATCAAAGCCATCTTAGCCGGTTGAAATATGCGGCTGTCAACGAGGTTACAGGCCGGCAGGGTGTTTTTAATACAGGCAGAAATTTCATGGTAAAGCTGAACATCCCGCTTGCATTTTAAAGCCTGTTGATAGAGAACAGAGGATCGGGAATGATTGAGATAAATGATACCGCCATCTCTATTGTTTTGAACAGTTCACCGGTGTTCAACTGGTGAACTGTATTTCATCCATTCCCTGGTCCTCCGTTCTTTATTTTAGGGAACAGCCCGAATGGACGCCGGGGTGTTTTTTCTTTCCCCGATTTGCTGGCGCCACATAGCATAGTATAATCCTTTTTCTGATAACAATTCTTCATGTGTACCGGTTTCAATTACCACGCCTTTTTCCAGTACATAGATTCTGTCGGCATGCATAATGGTTGATAACCTATGTGCGATTAAAATAGTAATCTGTTCATTGGATGAAGACACATTGCGAATGGTTTTACTGATCTCTTCCTCTGTCAGGGAATCCAGGGCTGATGTAGCTTCATCAAAAATCAAAAGGTTGGGTTTGCGCAGCAAGGCCCTTGCAATACTCAGGCGTTGTTTTTCACCCCCCGACAATTTTAAACCGCCTTCACCAATCATGGTATCAATACCTTTTTCTGCACGCATCAGTAAGTTTTGACACGAGGCTTTGTTCAAGGCATCCAAAAGGTCTTCTTCTGTTGCAGCAGGATTAACAAACATTAGGTTTTCCTTGATCGTTCCGCTGAATAATTGCGTGTCCTGGGTAACAAAACCAATTTGATTTCTCAGGTCATCAAAGTGGATGTTGTTCTCATCAAGCCCGTTGTAAAAAATATTTCCTTGCTGGGGACGATACAAGCCCACTAACAATTTCATTAAGGTGGACTTACCCGAACCGGAGGGACCCACAAAGGCAATGGTTTCTCCTTTTTGCGTATGAAAACTAATGCCGTCAATAGCCCTATGCATGGCTGTCTGGTGTTTGAAACTGACCTGTCTGAATTCCAGCTTCACAATAGGTCCCAGGTGTTTTGGATGAAGGGGATGTGCTTCTGACTTTTTGCTCATCAAGGCTTGGAAATTATTTAACGAAGCTTCCGCTTCACGATAGCTGAGAATGATATTACCAATATCCTGCAAGGGCCCGAAAATGAAGAAGGAATAGATCTGCATGGTTACCAACTGACCCGCATTCATTTCATCTTTAAAAATGAACCACATCAGCATGAACAAAATAATTTGACGCAGGGTATTTACAAAGGTGCCTTGCACAAATCCAATGCTTCTGATACGTTTTACCTTGGTTAATTCAAGTCCAAGTATTTTGTACGTGTTTTTATTCAGCCGTTCCACTTCCTGGTTGGTAAGCCCCAGGCTTTTTACCAATTCTATATTCCGTAAGGATTCGGTGGTGGTGCCTGCCAGGGAAGTGGTTTGCGCTACTATGGTTTTTTGAATGGTCTTCACTTTCTTGCTCAATAGATTGGAGATGATCATCAGAATGGCTATGCCTCCAAAATAAACGACCGGCAAATAAGAAGAAATGCTGGCCGCAAAAACAGCTACAATGATGATGCCGACCAGCACTGTAAAAAGTATGTTGACAAAATTATTGATGAATTTTTCTGTATCGGTTCTTACTTTTTGTAAAACGCTCAAGGTTTCGCCGCTTCGTTGGTCTTCAAATTCCTGGTAAGGGAGTTTCATGGCATGTTGCAAGCCATCGGTAAATACTTTGGCGCCGAATTTTTGTACAATCACATTTAAAAAATAATCCTGTAAGTTTTTGGCAATGCGACTTACCATGGCCACGCAAATAGAGCCTAACAAAAGATAAACTACGCCGGGATTCGTCCAGGAAAAATTCCAGAAGAACTGGTCCTGGCTCATCTTGTTGCCGTTTTCCGAAGATTTGCTCAATTCATTGGCAAGGTTTACAAGCCGGCCAAAAATGATAGGGTCAATGAGTGAGAATCCAATGTTTAAGGCCGCTAGTAGTAATATCAAAGCGACCAGCAATTTATAAGGTTTAAGATATTGTATTAAAATTTTCATGAGTGTAGCTTGTTCTAAATTTTCTTTTCGTAATGTTTAATACTCCAGCTTTTTCCTATCATCACCTGCAGCCACTTTTGGTAAAAAGGCAAAGCTTCGTAAGAAGTTTTGTGTTGTTGAATAGCAGCCGCATCTACGGTGTGCAGTAATTTTATCAGGTTCGGAATGCTTTCTTCTTCGTTCTTTTTAAAAAATAATCGGAGCAAATGGTGAAATTCCTTAAAGCTTCCGTAATGATGGATATATTCCTCCGTAGTTTTTACTGCTCCTGCTTTTTGAAAGCAATAACTAAACGCAAAGGACTCAACAACCGGCTTTGAAAATTGTTTATAGATAACATCATTCAACTCCAATGCATCATCTATAACATCGGTATGCTGGCTGTTTATTCCTATGCTGAACGTGTTCCAGATCTTAAGTCCTTTTAAAGAAAGTTTATTATCATTTTGTTGAACGCTATCTGTAGCAAGAAATTTACTTAGCCTGGTAAGGTCGTTATCGTTGCTGTCGTTCATCCCTCCTTTGGAGGAATGTAAAAAAAACCTTCCTTTTTCAATTTCAGAAAAAATAGCTTCTAAAGGGTTTTTTATATACGTGTTTGTATCAAGATAAAGAAGGCTGCCATTTACATGATTAAGAACTTCTGAGATGATTTCCAATTTTACCCGTTGTGGGCAATTGAGAGGTCCGCGCCACTCCTTCAACTGCATTTGCGAGATCTCCTTGATTTCAAAATGATGAAAAAAGGGAAGAAAGGCCTCAAAAAAAGCAGGCTGATCAGTATAAACATACACAATGGTACCGGCAGAAGGATTTAAATTATACACTTCAAGGTGCTTCAGTAAAGCATACCGGCAGGCATTTACCTTGTCAGGGCTTTGCGATGCTTCTAAAACCAAAACGTTCGCCATACCGATAAAGTTAAGCATAGATTAGTCGTTAATATAGGTGTCCGCCATTTTCGTTTCTCCCTGGGAGAGCTGGTAAAAAAACTTAGGCTGAACAATGTATGCACTGACAAGATTATTGGTGGCGGCATGGGCCAGCAGGTTATCGGCTACATACGTAATTGGTTCTTGCAACTCCTTTAATTTTTTAGCACCGGCCAAGGATACGGCATACGCATGTGTCTGGTCGTGGTAACCGGCTGCGCAAATATTTTCTGAAATTTTTCTGGGGTATAAGTTTTTAATGGTTTTGTAGGAGAACTTATGCCTTCCCAAAAAACGCTGAACAAAATAAGCAGCTTTTTTTAAAGCAAAGGCTTGTGGCTGTTCGTGCCTTGCGTAACCAAAATACACCAGATCCCAATTTTGTGGTAGCTGATGAAGAGCATGAGATAATTGCCCGATCTTGTCTTTAGCAACAAACACATCGTCTTCCAAGATCAAAGCTTTTTTAAAGCCCTTTTGAATCATGTCTCCGTAAACGTTTCTGTGACTCCAGGAACAACCGATCATGCCGGGCACCATTGGTTTGGAATAACGGTGGTGCTGAATGGCCAGTGCCTCGTTGTAAATTCCTCTGTTTTCCAGGTCTTTTATGTCAAACTCCTGCTTATCCACACCAAAAAATAATTCGTAGGTAAGCCCTTTCAGTTCCTTGTGAATATGTTCATGCCTTTCTGTTGCACGCTGCAGTGTAATAACATAAACCTTATCAAAAAAATTATTTAGCTTTTCAAAAAACAACTGCAAATCATTCATAATTACTCCTGCTACTATTTCGTTCTTTTAAATTTATTTTACCCAGCCCAACCTTCGCGGTCAAGGCTTCTGTATTGTATGGCTTCTGCCAGGTGTTCTGCTTTTATATCGCTGCTTTGCGCCAGGTCGGCAATAGTTCTGGTCACTTTTAAAATGCGGTCATAAGCCCTTGCGGAAAGATTTAATTTTTCCATGGCAGTCTTCAACAAGTTTTGACCAATTGTATTGATGATACAAATTTCTTTTAGCATTTTGCTGCTCATTTGTGCATTGCAATAAATGCCATCGTGCGTTTTATAGCGTTCTTCCTGTATCTCTCTTGCTTTTATAACTCTTTCGCGGATCGATGAAGAAGCCTCCTGTGTTTTCATGGTTGATAATTCACCAAAGGCTACAGGTGTTACTTCTACATGCAGATCAATCCTGTCCAGCAAAGGTCCTGAAATTTTGTTGAGGTATTTCTGCACGGTTCCCGGAGGACAGGTGCATTCCCTGTCAGGATGGTTATAAAAACCACAAGGGCAGGGGTTCATGGAGGCGATCAGCATAAAGCTGGCCGGAAAATCTACTGCTACCTTCGCCCTCGAAATGGTAACTCTTCTTTCTTCCAGGGGCTGGCGCATCACTTCCAGCACCGTTCTTTTAAATTCCGGCAATTCATCTAAGAACAAAACACCGTTATGGGCCAGTGAAATTTCTCCGGGTTGCAGAATGCCTCCGTCGCCTACCAACGCCACATCACTAAGGGTATGGTGAGGGCTTCTGAAGGGTCTTTTGGAAACCAGGGTAGAATTTTCAGGAAGCTTGCCTGCAACAGAGTGGATCCTGGTCGTCTCTAAGGCTTCGTGCAAACTAAGCGGCGGAAGGATGGTGGGCAACCGCTTGGCCAGCATGGTTTTTCCGGCGCCTGGCGGGCCGATCAAAATGGCATTATGGCCGCCTGCTGCTGCAATTTCCAAAGCGCGTTTAATATTCTCCTGGCCCTTCACATCCGCAAAATCAATTTCAAAATCGTATTGTGAGTGGAAGAATTCCTCTCTAGTATTGATCACAACAGGCTGCAGGTTTTTTTCACCACTTTCAAAAAAATCAATCACTTCTTTGATATGCGTTACCCCATACACATTCAGGTTGTTTACCATTCCGGCCTCTTTGGCGTTGACGGCAGGCACAAATAATCCCTTGAATTTTTCTTTGCGGGCTTGTATGGCCATAGGCAGGGCGCCTTTGATAGGGCGGATCTGGCCATCCAAACGTAGCTCACCCATAAGGATGTATTGCTTCAGGGCTTCGTAGTTCTCCATTTTTCCTGAGGCAGCCAAAATACCAATGGCCATGGAAAGATCGAAAGCCGTTACGCTTTTTTTTATGTCCGCCGGCGCAAGGTTTACAACTATTCTTGTGCGCGGCATGGCGTGCCCCAATGATTTAATAGTGCTTTCTACCCTTTGAAAACTTTCTTCCACCGCAGTATCGGGCAAGCCTACCAGCATAAAACCTCCATTGGTTTCCATCCAATTCACCTCAACAGTAATGGTAATGGCTTCTAGGCCGTAAACAGCACTACCAAAAGTTTTCACCAACATAATTAGGTGAAGATGTAAAAAAAAATGAAGCTGTCAAAGTATTGTTGAGAATGGTGTAAGCGGGATTCGAATGGACCCTCTAGCTGGCTTGGGTTTGTCAGCCCCGGTTGCTTTCTAACATGACCGTCTTTGCGGCAAAGCTTTTGCATGACTATTGAAAAACAAGCTCATGAAACAATATTCACTATTATGGCTTTATATTATAGCGCTGGCAATGACAGTAAGTTCCTGCGAGGTAATTGGCGGGATCTTCAAAGCCGGCTTTTGGACGGCAATTATTTTGATTGTTTTGGTTGTTGGTTTAATCCTTTGGCTGGTGGGCAGGAGCCGCCGGTAAGGGTCCCTGTCCTGCTTTGCGTGATGTAAGCAGAACATTAAAACCTTGTAATAGAAGTCTTCAAACGAAGACTTTTTCTTTTGGCGAAACCTTATCCACAGCCATTGCAGTTCAAACTTATTTCCTAACTTCCCTTGTGCTTCACCGTTCAACAATACAGCTATTACGGTTTCACTTCTCTTTTTTTTTATTACCGGTTTTTCTTTTTGCGTTAAGTCAGTTGCCCTTCATTAACTGGCCAAAAGCGATTCTAATTTTTTTTATTCTGCATTTGCTGGTGTACCCCTCCAGCAACGGATATAACTCATACATGGATAGGGATGAAACGCCTATAGGTGGCTTGTTGGCTCCTTTGCAACCTACACGGCAGTTGTTTTATATTTCTGTAATTATGGATGTTATAGCTGTAATCGCATCGCTGTTGATTTCAAACATTTTTGCTGTGGGTATTTTACTCTACATTCTGGCTTCAAGGGCATATAGTTACAGGCGCATCCGACTAAAGAAGTTTCCTGTTCTTGGTTTTTTGACGGTTTTTGTTTTCCAGGGCGCCCTGATCTTTTTTATCACGTATCACGGCGTCAATTACAATAACACCTTACACGTTCCCCTTTTGCCTTGCGTTATTTCCAGCTTGCTGATTGGCGCCTTGTATCCTTTGACACAGGTTTATCAGCACGAGGAAGATATAAAAGATGGTGTGGTTACTATAAGTTGTTTACTTGGCAAAAAGGGGACTTTTATTTTGAGCATGACCCTTTTTTTATCAGCCACAGTGCTGATGTATTTTTTATTTAGCCAAAAAGAGCAATTGAATTTTTTCTATTTGTTCCTTATAATCTTACTCCCGGTGGTATTGTTTTTTCTGTACTGGATGAAGAAGGTTTGGCAGGTTCAGGAAGAGGCAAATTTTAAAAACAGTTTGCGGATGAATGTGCTTTCCACTCTTTGCACTACAGTCTTTTTTGTAACCATCATTGTTTTAAAGCGTTGAGTAAAATTGTTTCCATAGGCACAGCAGTTCCGGCGTATTGCCATCGGCAAATGGATATTTTACTTTTTATGCAACAGGTTTTTGCAGCGAATGAAGTGGATAAGCGGAAGATGCGTTTTTTATACCAGCAAAGCGGTATTGAACAGCGCTATTCTGTACTTGCTGATTACAGTAAGAAAGTTCATGAATGGAAGTTCTACCCCCAATCCGAGAACCTGGAACCCTTTCCTTCTTTGGAGCAGCGAATGACGGTATATAACAAGCAAGCTCCTTTGCTGTCTGTCGATGCCATTCGCGATTGCCTCAATCATACACATCATCCTAAAAATATCACCCATTTAATAACGGTAAGTTGTACGGGCATGAGTGCGCCGGGATTAGACCTGCAGGTGATGGAGCTGATGGATTTTCAAAAAACTATTTTCAGGACATCGGTGAATTTTATGGGTTGCTATGCTGCCATTCATGCGCTCAAAATTGCTGATGCGGTTTGTAAAGCAGACAGGGAGGCAAGGGTCTTAATTGTCTGCACCGAATTGTGCACCCTCCATTTTCAAAGAGAAAGCTCGATGGACAATATTGCTTCTTCTTTATTGTTTGGCGATGGTTCAGGCGCTGTATTGGTTGTTGCGGATGAGCATGAAGCCGAAGGCCTGCATCTTACCGGCTTTTACAGCGAAGTGATTCCAAAAGGGAAAAGAGATATGGCCTGGGAACTTTCCTCACAGGGGTTTTTAATGACGTTGAGCGGATATGTGCCGGAGCTAATAGAAGAGGACTTTAACAGCATACTTACAAAAGCATTGGCTAAAGAAAATTGTACTGTGGATGATGTTTCCGATTGGTGTATTCATCCGGGCGGTAAAAGGATACTGCAAGCCATACACAAAAGCCTTGGATTTGCGAACGGGCAGTTGACGCATTCCTACAATGTTTTAAAAGACTTTGGCAACCTGTCTTCTGCCACTATATTATTTGTATTGAAAAAAATACTGCAGGAGAAAAAAGAAATAAAGAAATTAGTAGGAGCAGCTTTTGGGCCCGGGTTAACGATAGAAACCTTTACTGCACATTCTTAATGAATTCATTTAAGCAACGTTCAACTCATAAAGAACTAATAGATGACCCCGCTATTCCTTTTACTGACATAGAAAGGAATATGCAGGAGCTTGATTTTATTAACCAGAAATTAGGAGGACATGCGATTACCTTACGGGGGTTTAAGCAATTAGTAAATAATTTAAAAAGCACTACTGAAGGACTGCAGGTTGTAGAGATAGGCTGTGGAGGAGGCGATAATTTAAGGGTAATAAAAAATTGGGCGGAGGAACACAACGTAAAAGTATTATTGAAAGGGATAGACATCAATACGGAATGCATAGCTTACGCGGAGAGTTTGGCTGACAATAGGGGAATTCAATTCATTTGCTCCGATTACAAGGAAGTTGAATTCAGTGTGACTCCGGATGTTGTTTTTTCTTCTCTCTTCTGTCATCATTTTACGAATGAAGAATTGGTCAGAATGCTGCACTGGATGAAAGCAAATACCAGGCATGGATTTTTTATTAATGACCTTCACCGTCATCCCATGGCATATTATTCAATTAAATTACTTACTCAGCTTTTTTCGAAAAGCTACCTGGTAAAAAATGATGCACCCCTTTCCGTAAAAAGAGGATTTAAAAGACAAGAGTGGCGACAGCTTTTTAATGCGGCGGGTATTTCTAATTTTCAATGCCAATGGAAGTGGGCTTTCCGCTGGTTAATCATTTCTGCAAACAATGCACCTGCAAATGAAATATGATATAGCCATTGTAGGAGGCGGCCTTGCCGGTTTAGCCTGCGCTATTCAATTGGCTAAAAGCGGGCATTTTGTCATCTTGTTTGAGAGGGAAAGTTATCCCTTTCACAAAGTGTGCGGAGAATATGTGAGCCTGGAAAGCTGGAATTTTTTAAAGCAATTGGGCCTTCCGCTTGAAGACATGAAGCTGCCAATCATAAATACTCTTTTTCTTACAGCTCCGAATGGAAAATCGTTTACATCAAAATTACCCTTGGGAGGATTTGGCATCAGCCGGTCCTTCTTAGATCACCACTTAGCGCTGCTCGCCAGGCAAGGCGGTGTTCATGTTTTAGAAGAAACAAAAGTGGATGACGTGATCTTTGGTGAACAATTTGCCATCAGGTTCACTTCCCGCAAAAACGGTCGGAATATGATAACAGCCAGGGTCTGTTGTGCGGCTTTTGGCAAGCGTAGCAATTTGGATATAAAATGGAAGAGAACTTTTTTGAGTTCCCAGGATAAAAAGCCGGGCAATTATGTTGGAGTGAAATACCATGTGCACACAAAGTGGCAGGAAAACGTTATTGGCCTTCATAATTTTAAGGATGGTTATTGCGGGATTTCTAAAATTGAAGAGGATAAATATTGCCTGTGCTACATGACAAAGTCTGAAAATTTGAAAAACTGCAATAATGATATAGGGCTGTTGGAAGAAAAAGTGCTGAGCCTGAATCCACACTTAAAAAAGATTTTTTCGGAAAGCAAAGTCATGACAGGTTTTCCCCTCACCATTTCACAGATCAATTTTCATAAAAAAGAACAGGTGGAAGATCATGTTTTGATGTTAGGAGATGCTGCCGGAATGATCACGCCATTGTGTGGCAATGGGATGAGCATTGCGCTGCACACAGCCAAACTCAGCTCCCAGCTGATCCATCAATTTTTAACAGGAAAGATAGAACGACGTGACATGGAAGAACAATACAAACAGCAATGGCAACATAACTTTGCACAACGGTTACAAACAGGCCGGATGTTGCAGAATTTTTTCGGTAACATCAGGCTCAGTAATTTTTTTGTAAGCTTATTCAGAGCAGTGCCTTTTTTGGCAAAGCCTGTGATAAGAATGACACATGGAAAACGATTTTAAACAGAACCTTTGTATTCTAAAACGAAGAAAAATAGTATGGCACAGCAGAAGAAAACGGTAGTATTGGGAGCTTCAGATAACCCGGCACGATACAGTTATTTAGCAGTTCGTAAGCTGGCAGCACATAACCACCCGGTAATTGCGGTAGGAAAGAGGGTAGGAAAAGTAGGTGATGTGGTGATTCAAAAAGACCATGTGGCAGAAGGCGGTGTAGATACGGTTACGTTGTATCTTAATCCAAAAAACCAGGTTGAGTATTACGATTATATTTTAAACCTGCAACCCAAGCGAATTATTTTCAATCCGGGCACGGAGAACGACGAACTGATTCAAAAAGCAAAAGACAACAATATCGAACCTTTTCTGGGATGTACGCTGGTGATGCTGAGCACAGGTCAGTACTAACGTTATTGTACCATCGTGGTTTTACTAGTACTTTTGAGTGAATTCACTTATTCTTTTAAATTATTTTTTACGCACCTTTGAAAAGATATCTTTTTTTGCAAATTTGCAAGAGAAGTCCAAAATCCATTGAAAGAACAGCAGTTCATCCCTGCTAAAAAGTTGTAAAAGACTTTTAAAAAACCGTCCAATGAAAATCCTTAAAACCAGCGCTTTCTGCGTGCTATTTTGCGTAGGCAGTTTTATTGCCTCTGCACAAGCCGGAATTCCATTAAACGAGCCAAACAACGATAAGCCCCATCTTTTTTCCGACATGCCGCAAAAAATGAAATTGCGGATCTCCGATCTTGAAGATTTATTGGACCTACCTGTCGGTGCCTCTGTCAAAACCTTTATTGCAGACGAATTTCATTTTCATGGGACAGTTGTTTCCAAATCAGACAATGCAGATACAACCGTGAAAAGCGTTGTGATCAATTCTACGAACAAAAAAGGCGCTACGCTTACTTTCACAAAAACCATTCAGCCGGATGGAAAGGTTGAGTATTTAGGACGTATCATGAGTTTTAAAAATGGCGATGCTTTTCAAATTGTAAAAGAAAACGGTCAGTATGTTTTACAAAAGAAAATTTTAAATGAATTAATGAATGAATAGAATCTATAGTTAGTACATTATTCAATCCCATCCAATCCGAATCAATGAAAAACCTTTACCAACTCTTACTGGCTTTTGTGCTGAGTACATCGTTCAGCACTTTCGCCCAGGTGCCGCTTTACAATAGCTATCCCTCTGCTACAGCTACTATTTATCTTGATTTTGACGGGCAATACGTACAGGGTACAAGCTGGAATGTAAACGGTCCATTAACCTGTGCCCCATCTAATATGAATGCTGACCAGATCACCCAAATATTTAAAAGGGTAGCGGAAGATTACAGGCCGTTTAATGTGAACATAACCACAGATTCAACAAAATACTGGGCTGCACCGGCCAAACAAAGAATACGCGTTATTTTAACCATGAGCTCCGGCTGGTATGGTCCTGCCGGTGGCGTATCGTATATGGGTTCTTTCACCTGGGGAGAGAATACTCCCGCGTTTGTGTTTACTGATCAGCTGAAATATAATGCTAAGTACATTGCAGAGGCTGCATCCCACGAAGCCGGCCACACCCTGGGTTTGAGCCACCAATCCTATTACGATGCTAATTGCTCAAACAAACAGGAATATAATGCAGGCGTAGGGGGCGGAGAAACCGGCTGGGCTCCTATAATGGGTGTAGGTTACTATAGAAATTTTACGCTCTGGAATAATGGGGCTAATCCGTATGGTTGTACCAGCTATCAAAATGACCTGGAGGTAATAACAACGTATAATGGATTTAGCTATAGACAGGATGATTATGGCAGCAGCTTTGGGGGTAATGCGGCTAAAGCCAGCTTTACCAATAACCGCTTTTCCGTTAACGGGATCATTGAGACCAATGCTGATGTTGATGTAATTAAATTTTCTGTTCCCAGCTTTGGGAGGTTTCAACTGGAGGCTGTGCCTTATAACCTGGGAGATGGTTACACCGGTGCTAATCTGGATATGCAGGTTGACCTGATGACCAATTCCTCAACAGTAATCAGTTCCTATAATCCTGAGAATACACTTAAATCCACCATCGACACCATGTTGGGTGCCGGTAATTATTTTTTGCGTGTGAAAGGCGCAGGTAATGCCTATACATCGGAATATGCTAGTCTTGGGTCTTATACCCTGGAAGCCAGTTTTAGTGCAGGCATTATATTACCCGTACATAAATTAGAACTGCATGGAAGCCATGAAGGAGACAGGCATCAATTAGATTGGGATATTGAAGCAGATGAAGCCATTGCAAAGCAGACCCTTGAGGTTTCTTCAAACGCAAGAAGTTACCAGCCAGCTGCGCAACCCGGCATCAGTGCACGATCGTACAGTTATGCACCGGGCAGCGGTTCTGTTTTCTACTATCGTTTAAATGTTGAATTGGCTGACGGAAAACAATACTATTCTAATGTAATTTCCCTGCCTAATGCAACCAAGGCAAAACCATCCTTAACAGGGAATGTAGTGAGAAATTCAATTGTTGTAAATAGCCCGGCTTTATTTGATTATCAAATTGTAGATTATAGCGGAAGGTCGATTTCCAAAGGAAAATTGGTTCAGGGTGTAAACCGCATTTCGGCTTCTTTGAACAGCGGAATGTACATCATTCAATTTAGCAATGGTAGTGAACAGTACGCTGAAAAATTCATGAAACAATAACGCATACCATAATCCGTGCCCTTGGTAGCTCAGAGGTTTTTCCGTAACTTGGAAAAACCTCTTTTTTTATGAAATGGAGAAAATTCAATGGAGAAACTATAAGCCTGCCGATTTACGATGCTGTTGAACATGTGATCCGGAGAGAAGCAGCAGCAGGCTACCGCCTTAAAGTTTGTATCGGTACCGACTCGCAGGTAAAGGGCCAGGAAACAGAATTTGCCACAGTCATTGTGTTTTTACGGGAAGGTCATGGAGGCTTCATGTTTATCCATAACGAGAAAACCCGCCAACAATTTTCCATCAAAGAACGAATGCTGGTTGAAGTAGCCAAGAGTATAGAGATTGCATACGAATTGTGCAATCTTTTTACTTTATATGAGGTGGATATGGAAGTTCATGCCGACATTAATACCAATCCGCACTTTAAGAGCAACGACGCATTAAAAGAAGCGATGGGGTATATACTGGGAATGGGCTTTGCGTTTAAGGCCAAGCCTGAAGCGTTTGCCAGCAGCAGTTGCGCAAATAAAGTAGTGAACTAATCAGCCTTTCCTCTTTTTTCTTCTTATAAGGTCTGTTATCAGCAGTCCGAGAAAAACCATTCCGCCTATTATAAGGAAAACCCATCTCTTTTTTTGCTTTACGCCGCGATCCTTTTCAATGGCATTTTCATCAGTGCGTAAACCGCTTTTGTCACCTGTATGTGCCTTGTAAATACTGTCCTGGCTTTTTTGGAAACTATCCTGCCATGCCTTCAGAGATTGATTTTTTGAACCAATAGCACTGCTTAAGGAGTCTAATTTTTGAGAGTTAATTTGAGAGAGGCTGTTAAGGGAAACTGTGATAGCCAGTACAATTAAAAGCCGAAACATAAAGCCCTTAATTGTGGGAAAGACCGGGGTTGAATTTTGCAGGCGCACCTTCCAAAGCTCCCATGTTTTTTTCTTTTTTGTCAGGAGAAAGGGATTCGGCTCTTTTGGTGTAAAGCGGGTCCAGCTTTTTTGTATCCCTTTCGGCAAAAGAAAAAGTAATTAAAACCAGTATAAACAACACTACAACAATATTTCGCTCTATAGCCGCTCTTTTCATAAATACGTGTATAACCTCTGCAATATATTGCAGAAAATTTATACTTTTTTAATATGAGCCTCAAAAGAAGTATTCAGCCCGCTGATAAAGTTTAAAATTTGCTTGGCGCCGGTTCTTTTAACGGCGGAGGTTACAAAATGAGGAGGCACATCTTCCCATGTTTTGAGCAATTCGTTTAAAAAATCATTGACGTTGCCTGCCGCTTCCCGCTGGGTGCTTTTATCGGCTTTGGTAAATACAAGGGCAAAGGGAATTTGCCATTCCCCTAACTGGTTGATAAACTCCAGGTCAATTTTTTGGGGTTTCAGGCGGCTGTCAATTAAAACAAAAAGGTTGACAAGATTTTCCCTTTTACGAATGTAGCCCTCTATCATCTTTTGCCAGCTGGTGCGCTGTTTTATAGAGCGTTTTGCATAACCATAACCCGGAAGGTCGACCAGGTACCACTCTTTTTTATCGCCGGCGCTAACCATAAAATGATTGATCATTTGGGTTTTGCCCGGTGAAGACGATACCTTGGCTAAATCTTTTTTACAGGTAAGCATGTTGATAAGCGATGACTTTCCAACATTACTGCGGCCAATAAAGGCATATTCAGCCTTATCGGGTTTGGGGCATTTGTCAACCGAAGGACTGCTGATCAAATAACTGGCGTGAGTGATCTCCATAGTGCAAAATAAAGCATTCGTAAGATGTAAGGCGACAAAGGTGAACCAAAGACTTTACTCGTCTCATTTTACTTTCATCCCCCGTGGAGATCATCCGGCATACAGCAAAAAGATTGCCGGCCTTTTGTGCAATTGGGGCAGGTCATTTTTCCACTGTTGTGCCGTTTTGGTTTGAACCATTTCAGATCCGGCAGTCAGATCAACGGCTACACAAATTTTTGTTTGGGGATGACAGGTCCTAACCAGCACATCCAGCAATTGATTGTTGCGATAAGGGGTTTCAATAAAGATTTGCGTACTGGATCGCTGTTTGGATTCAGCTTCCAGCGCTTTAATCGCTTTGATCCTTTGGGGCTGTTCGATGGGTAAATAGCCTACAAACTGAAATTGCTGGCCATTCATTCCGCTGGCCATGAGTGCCAGTAAAATAGAGTTGGGACCTACCAGTGGTTTTACAATGGCGTTCATTTGTTGTGCTATGTACACTAACTGCTGCCCGGGATCAGCCACCCCAGGACAACCTGCCTCACTTATAATACCAATCGTTTTTTCTTCCTTTATTTTTTGCCGGAACGAGGTTGCTACTTCATCTGTTACCTCTTTGATGTTGTACCATTCGTATTCATCAATTACCATTTCCTTCCAAAGCAATTTTACATAACGCCTTGCGGTACGTTCGTTTTCTACAAAAAACACCCTGCAATTTTTTAACGCATCTAAAAGGTAAGAAGGCAGGCAGGCGGTTTCGCCTTCGGCCAAAACAGTAGGAATAAGATAAACGGTTGCCGGCATTATTGGTTTTTTATTCGGTGCAAACTTAAGGTGGCGGCCACTACTGCATAAGCCGGTGCCAGCACCCATCCAATAAAAATAAAACCATGCATAAGGTAAAAGATCAGCCCATTGCCTATCGCCAGGCCCTTATGACGACCAATAAAATCAATGCTGGCAGAAGGCGACATTTTATTGCGTTCGCAACTGTAATCCATCATTGAAAAACCGTAATAGTAGCATTCCACAAACAAGGCTATTAAAGGGGTGATCCAACCGGCTACCGGAAACAGCGACAAAAGAATTAAGGAAACGGCATAAACGGTTTGCCATACCGTATTGCGTAAAGCCAGCTTAATGCCCCGCCACGCATCTTTTGCAAGTTGCGAAAAGCTGAAAGGAAAATCCCTCCCTTCGATAATGCTGGAGGTTTTTTCACTTAAATAGGCAAAGACCGGGGAGCCAATAATGAGAAACAAATATTTAAACAGAGAAAAGTAAAAGAATACCAATATCAGCCGCAGCATCAGGCCGGCCATTACAAATAAAAAGCTCAAAAAGGCGTTGCGTTGTTGCTGAAGCCAGGTTTCCAATCCAATTCTTTTGCTAAGCCATGTTACCGCACTATCGGATGAGTTCCAAAAGAAATACATGCCTACAAGGAACAAAATGGTATAAACAATGCCGGGGATAAGGATCCATTTCCATAGATTGTGCCTGCGAATGAACCGATGCGCATCAAAATAGGATTGTATGGCTATGACGATTTCTTTTAGCAAAAGAAAATTTTGAGCGGTAAATATAAACGTCTATCCCCAATCGGCAATCAGAGGTGCAGGCATTAGTTATGCACGATTTACCTTTGCTTTCAGAGTTACAGGAAACATTTCCTTCTCTCAATCTTGAACATCTTCAATCAATAATTCATGCAAAAGCTTCCGCTTTCTTTTTACCTGCGTAATGATGTTGTAAAAATTTCCAAGGAATTGTTGGGAAAAGTATTGGTAACAAACCGGGACGGTGAATATACGTCCGGCCGCATTGTAGAAACAGAAGCCTATGCAGGTGAAATAGACCGGGCATCACATGCATCGAAGGGAAGAACGCCGCGTACAGACGTGATGTTTGGAGAAGGAGGGAAGGCCTACGTTTATTTGTGTTACGGCATACACCAGATGTTCAATATTGTAACCAGCAGCGAAGGCACGCCCCATGCTATTTTGATAAGGGCAGTAGAGCCATTGGAGGGCGTGGACATTATGCTGCAAAGAACAGGAAAGAAAAAGTTGGACCATACCCTAACCCGTGGCCCCGGCAATGTAGGCAAGGCCTTTGGGTTTCATACTTCGCAGTGCGGTCTTTCGCTGGTTAGTGATGAACTGTTTGTTGCCGATGATGGTTTTAATGTGACAAAAGCCATGATTGGCACATCGCCCCGCATTGGTGTTGATTATGCCGGTGAACACGCCGAATGGCATTACCGTTTTTTTATAAAAGGGAACAAGTATGTAAGTGGCAAGGTGAAATAAGTGGACTTAGCTGTTGCGCCTTGATGAAGCAACTGTTGCCACGCTCCGTTCAACAGCAGTAACTTCTATCATCATTTTTTGAACCCCGTAGGCACATAAGAAACAGAAGTATCCACATAGGTTTTTTGTTTTCTTATATGTGAACCTTCTATGTTCCTATGCTTCTATTGTGGTTCAAACATGGCTCAATAGGGCTACAGAATGTATAAGTGTGCGACGCATCAGAAGTTACATAGCCTCACTACAGCCCGGCTACATAAAAATGCTTCTCATCATCATGGTTCTTTAAACGAAAATTAAAACTTGGGGCAGTTCAGCTTTTTTACGTTCGGGTCGCTGTGTTTTTTGATGTAGATCAAAGAAATCTCGGCGCCGCCACGCAAATTGGAGGCTGGTTTAAGGCTGGATGTATTAACATCATAACTGGCCCCTAATTGAAAATCCCCGAATTCTAATCCTACATAAGGAATAATAGCATCGCCAAAGCGGTACCAGCTTCCCAAATATAAATTAGTGGGACTTCCAAGATCCTGCGAGACATTGATGGCATAAGCACCCCCAATTACCGTGTTGGTGGCATTGGCCTGGCGGCTGTAGTTGGCGCTCATATGAAGGGCGTTGTATTCACCTAAAGGGATCCTGCCACCCGCCTGAAGCGTAAGCCTTGGTTCCAGTAAATAATTGCCTTCCTTAAATGTTTCTTTGGGCCGGTTAACATGGTACATGGAAGCACCGAAATAATAATTGTTGGCTCCATCCGTCGTACCATTGTATAAAAACCCAAGGTTCATATCGAAATAGGAAAGCTTTATCTGGTTCGAAGAAAAAGATTCATCTAATAAACCGGTAAAACCATCAGCCCTTAACATGCTTTCAAACTTGAGGCTGGCAATGTCCAGGCGCTTGTTAACGTAGGTGCCCTGGAAGCCCAAACCAATTTGATGAAAACCATTTTCGTCCAGCGCTTTGTGGTAGGCTGTGGACAGGGCAAGGAAATTATTTTGTAAAACGCCATTGCCGCTTTTGTCGGTAAACGCCATGATGCCTACACCAAATTGATCGTATTCAGGAATGGAATTTCTTAAGATGCTTGCGTCAACCGAAACCGTAGCGGTAGTAAATGCGTTATTAATGGTTGGCCATTGGTTGCGATAGTTGCCGGCTACACGGAACACGCCATCGAACTTGCCGGTTAAAGCCGGATTTAAGGTAAGTGGTGAGGCGAAGAATTGCGAAAAATTAGGGTCCTGTGCCTGTGAAGAAAGCACAACACTCAACAGAAATAACGAAAGAAAAAGTTTTCTCATTCACACCAGTTAGGCAGGGAAATTACGAAGAAAGGCGAGTTTGGCAAAGAAAAAAAGGTTAAAGGGCAAGTAAACGTCTGCGGGATTTTTTTTGACCTTATGAGCTAAAAAGATTGGCCACCGTATCCCGGTTGAACCTCAACTTTCTCTTTTATGACTGGATTTTAGCGCCATAGGCGAGGTCGCCGGCATCGCCAAGGCCGGGAACGATATAGCCTTTAGCTGTTAACTCGTCGTCAATAGTGCCACACCAGATAATGGCTTCCGGGACCTCCCGGCGCAGGTATTCAATGCCCACGCTGCAGGCAATGGCAGTTACAATATGAATGGCTTTTGGTCTTCCTTCATCCTTTAAATATTGAATGGTTTTTACCAGCGAAGCTCCCGTGGCCAGCATGGGGTCTGAAATAATTAAAACGCGATTGTCAATTTCGGGGCAGGAGAGATATTCCAGCGCAATTTCGAACGAACCATCCTTTGCATGCTTGCGGTAAGCCGACACAAAAGCGTTATCGCCCTTATCAAAATAACTGAGCAGGCCGTTATGTAAGGCCAGCCCGGCCCGCAAAATGGTAGTGAGTACCGGCTGTTCTTCCAATACTTCGCAAACGGCCGTTCCCAAAGGTGTCTGAACTTCTTTTTCAATATAGGGTAAGCGCTTGCTGATCTCATATGCTGCCACCTCGCCAATACGTTCGAGGTTCCGGCGAAAACGCATACGGTCCTTTTGAATCTCCACATCGCGAAGTTCAGCTACCCAATTGCTTACCAAAGAATGTTCCCTGCTTAAATTGATTACCATGAAAATCCAGTTTCTACCTTCGTTCAAAAATATAAATAAGAAAGGAGTTTGGGCTTTTTTGTAAAAATTCATTTTTTATTGATGTAATTCGCATTCAAATCAGAAATTATAGATTATGACATATAGGGTCATTGGCTTAATGAGCGGAAGCTCACTTGACGGACTGGATAGTGTATTTGCAGAGTTGCATGTCAACGCCGGTAACTGGAATTACGAAATTCTGGCTGCAGACTGTTATGAATACAGCGCCGAATGGAAAGACAGGTTGCAATCGGCAACGTTGTTGAATGCGCTGGAGTATCAGCTTTTGCATACGGCCTATGGGCATTATTTAGGCGAACAGGTAAATCGTTTTATTGACGCCAATGAGCTGCACTATAAGGTTGGATTGATTGCGTCTCACGGACATACCACTTTTCATGTACCGCAAAAAATGATGACCGCACAACTGGGTGATGGGGCGGCCATTGCCGCTGAAACAGGTTTGCCGGTGGTGAGTGATTTAAGGGCATTGGACGTGGCTTTTGGCGGGCAGGGAGCGCCTATTGTTCCCATTGGCGAAAAGTTGTTGTTAAAAGAGTATGACATGTTTTTAAACCTTGGAGGCATTGCCAATATTTCCTTCAATCTGCCCGGCCAGTACATTGCTTTTGATGTGTGCCCGGCCAACCGGGTTTTAAATCTTATTTGCAACGGGGTTAACAAGGAATATGACGAAGGAGGGCAAATGGCTGCTTTGGGAAATGTGCATGAAGCCTTACTGCAAAAACTAAATGAACTGGAGTATTACAAACAATCTTACCCAAAATCATTGGCCAATGATTTTGGGACCGAAGTGGTCTTTCCTTTGATCAAATCTTTTGGTTTGCCACATAACGATGGGTTGCGAACGTACGTCGAACATATTGTGCAGCAGCTTGGTTTAGTGGTCCGTAATCAGCACTCGGCCCTCAGCCTTCCGTCCTCAGCCAGTCACAAACTTCTTGCCACCGGTGGTGGTGCGTTTAATACATTTTTAGTTCAAAGATTATCAGAAGAGCTGGCGCCATTGGGAATTGAAGTAAAAGTGCCTGATGAAAATATTGTAAAGTACAAGGAAGCTTTGATCATGGCGTTAATTGGTGTATTAAGATGGAGGCAGGAGTACAATGTGCTTTGTTCCGTTACCGGAGCAAAAAGGGACAGCATAGGCGGGGCCGTGTGGATAGGGCAGGAAGCATAAGTTGTCAATGGTTTACTGTGTTGCTGTATCCATCAGGTGAAACGCATCTGCGTCAAACAAACCCAGGTCGCTGAGTTTTAAATGCGGGATGACCAGCAGGGCCATAAAAGAAAGTGTCATAAATGGGGCCGATAGGGTAGAGCCTAACTCCCTGGCGGCCCGGTCAATAGCGGAATATTTTTGGGCAACGGCATACCCGTCTTCTTCGCTCATCAGGCCTGCTACGGGAAGTGGTACGAAAAGGTGGTGGCTTTCGTCAACGCAGCTCACGCCGCCTTTGGCTTCAATGATTACATTCACTGCTTTGCAAATGCTCTCATCATCAACTCCTACAACAACAATGTTGTGAGAGTCATGTGCTACCGAAGAAGCAATGGCGCCTTTTTTTAAACCAAAGTTTCTGATAAAAGCTTTGGCAACGGGGGCAGTGTTATAACGATTGACCACGGCAATTTTGAGGATGTCTTTTTCTGGGTCGCTCACGATTTCGTTGTTAGCAAGTTTTGGAACAACAGAAATTTTGTTGGTTATTAATTGCCCGTCCAGGGCTTCAATGACCTGTATTTTCTTTTCGTTGTTGAAAATGATTTTAAAATCCTCCGGCTTTTTTTTGCTGCAGTTAAAATTGTTTACCGCTTTTGAACTTTGTGCTTTTGGGATAATCAAACTCTTTCCATTTTCCGCTACGAGCTCTCCATCGATATACGTCTGCAGCACTTCAAATGTTTCGAGGTCCTTCACCACGATAAAATCGGCAAAATCATTTGGTCTTAACAGGCCCACTTTAAGTTTATAGTGGTTGACCGGATTGACACAAGCGGCTTTCAATACTTTAAAGACATCAATGCCTTTTGCTATGGATCTGGCACAAAGCTGGTTGATATGCCCTTCCACCAAACTATCAGGGTGTTTATCATCGCTGCAAAACATCATCCGGTCGGGGTAATCATTCAGCAGATCAGCCAGGGCCTCAAAGTTTTTGGCGGCGCTTCCTTCCCTGATCAGGATCTTCATACCGTAGTTCAACTTATCCAATGCTTCTTCTTTGGTAAAGCATTCGTGGTCTGTGGAAATCCCCGCATCGATATACTTTTTGGCGGTATCTCCCCTCAGGCCCGGTGCATGGCCGTCAATGGGCTTGTTGTGTTTTTTCGCGGCTCCCATTTTTTGCAACACTTCTTTGTCGCCATTTAATACGCCGGGAAAATTCATCATTTCACTTAAATAAAGTATTTCATCTCTTCTCATTAATTCGTCAATTTGGAGGGCATCAATGACAGCGCCGGCGGTTTCAAATGAAGTAGCGGGCACACAACTGGGGGCACCAAAATTAAATTTGAAAGGAACCGTTTCGCCATTCTCTATCATATAGTCGATTCCCTTCATTCCGCATACGTTTGCTATTTCATGCGGGTCACTTACCGTGGCTACCGTGCCGTGCACAACCGCCAGCCGGGCAAATTCCGAGGGAATTAGCATCGAACTTTCAATGTGAACATGCGCATCAGTAAAGCCGGGAATAATATAGTTGAGCGGTTGATTGGTTGATTGGTTGAGCGGTTGAATGGATGTAATTCTTTCTCCGTCGATTTTTATTTCTGCCGGATAGATTTTATGCTGGAATAGATCAACCAGGTTCCCTTGTATCGTAAATCGCTTCTTCATAAATTAAAACTATCAAATATTGATGTACCAAAACAATTCACCAATACTCATCAATTTATTTTTTCAATAAGCCTCGCCTTTGTAACTTTTGCGGTTCAATCAAAAACATGAGAAAATTTTTATTCTTTTTAACGGCTCTAATGGCACTAACTGCTTCTGCACAAAAAAGAAAACCGTCACCGGATAATACAGATTCTGTTTTGTTATCAAAAGTAAAATACAGACTGGTTGGGCCTTTTCGGGGAGGCCGCAGCGGCGCCGTTGCCGGAAGCTATAAAAACAAAAACACATTCTACTTTGGCGCTACTGGTGGCGGTGTTTGGAAAACAACCGATGGCGGCAGCAACTGGAAGAATATTACAGACAAATATTTTGGTGGAACCATTGGTGCAGTGGCGGTAGCACCGAGCGATGAAAATATTGTTTATGTGGGCGAAGGCGAGAACACCATGCGGGGAAATGTTAGTGAAGGCTTAGGGGGCATGTGGCGCAGCGATGATGCGGGAAGAACCTGGAAAAACATTGGTTTAAAAGATGGTCGTCATATTATCCGGGTTGTCATCCATCCCCGCAACCCCGATATTGTTTGGGCAGCCATAATGGGGCATTTGTTTGGACCCAACGAAACAAGAGGTGTTTATAAAACAACTGATGGAGGTAAAAACTGGAAGCGGGTTTTATATGTTAATAATCAAACCGGGGCGTCAGACCTGGTAATGGAACCGGGCAATCCCGAGGTGTTTTATGCGGGTACCTGGAGAGCCTTGCGTACGCCGTATAGCATGGAAAGCGGCGGGGAAGGCAGTGGCCTTTGGAAAAGCACGGACGGCGGAGAAAGCTGGATCAACATCACTGCTAAAAAAGGCTTGCCAAAGGGAGTGTGGGGTATTGTGGGGGTTGCGGTAGCCGCATCCAATCCTGATAAAATTTATACGATCATCGAAAACCAGAATGGGGGCCTGTTTACTTCGGGTGACGGAGGCGAAACATGGACATTGACCAGCAACGATAACAACATTCGCCAACGGGCATGGTATTATACCAAGGTGTTTGTTGACCCGAAAAATGAAAGCCTGGTATATGCGCCAAATGTTGGTTTGATGCGCAGCCGTGATGGCGGCAAAACCTTTCAATCGGTAGGTACCCCACATGGTGATCATCATGACCTGTGGATTGATCCGGAGGACGGCAACCGCATGATCGTGGCAGATGATGGCGGTGCCCAGGTTTCTTTTGATGGAGGTACCAACTGGAGCACCTATATGAACCAGCCTACCGCGCAATTCTACCGGGTATCAACCGATAATTCTTTTCCTTACCGCCTATTGGGCGCACAGCAGGATAATTCTACGGTACGCATCAAAAGCAGAACGGCTGGTGCGGCCATTACAGAAAGGGACTGGGAACCAACGGCCGGCGCGGAGAGTGGTTATGTGGTGGCAGATCCCCTCAATCCCGACATTGTTTACGGTGGTAACTACGGCGGTTATTTATCAAGGCTGGACCACAAAACCGGTGAGAACCGTGCGGTGTCCCCGTGGCCCGATAATCCTATGGGTGCGGGTGCTGATGTGTTGAAATACCGCTTTCAATGGAACTTCCCTGTTTTCTTTTCCCCACACAATCCCCAAAAATTATATACCGCCGGTAATGTTTTATTTGCCACGGAAAATGAAGGACAAAGCTGGGAACAAATTTCTCCTGACCTAACTACCAATGATAAGACAAAACAATTATCGAGTGGTGGGCCCATAACAAAAGACAATACCTCTGTAGAATATTACTGCACTATTTTCACAGCCACTGAATCGCCCTATGAAAAAGATCTTTTGTGGACCGGCAGTGACGACGGCGTGATTTCCGTGAGCCGCGACGGGGGAAAGAACTGGCAAAACGTAACACCGGCCGGTGCTCCTAAATGGATGATGTGGAATTGCGTGGAAGCCGATCCCTTCAAAAAAGGAGCGGCTTATTTTGTTGGTACAAGATATAAATCGGATGATTTTGCGCCGTACATCTACAAAACCGAGGATTATGGTAAGTCATGGAAACTGATCACCAGCGGCATTGATAAAATGCATTTTGCCAGATGTATGCGGGCTGACTCCAAACGTCCGGGCTTATTGTATGCCGGAACAGAATATGGCATGTATATTTCGTTTGATGGCGGCGCAAACTGGAAACCGTTCCAGCAAAATTTGCCTGTTGTTCCGATTACCGATCTTACCATTAAAGAAAATGATTTGATTGTGGCCACGCAGGGAAGGGCGTTCTGGGTAATTGATGATTTGAGTGTGTTGCAACAAATGAACACGTCCCTTGCTGATAAAGCCTTGCATGTGTTTGATGTCAATCCTGCCTATCGCATGCCATCAAGCCCGTTCGCACAAAACTTTGGCACGCCACGCAATGCAGGTGCCAATCCGCCGTCCGGGGTCGTGTTCAATTATTATGCGAAAAATGTAAATGATTCTACAAAAGCTTCCGTAACCATCATGGATAAAGATCATAAATTGGTAAAAACGTTTTCAACCGATGCCAAGGAAGCCAATGCTAAAATGGACATTGCAAAAGGCATGAACCAGTTTGTATGGAATCTTTTGTATCCTGCCTCTGAACGTATTGAAGGCATGATTTTATGGAACGGCGTACCGGGAGGCATTGTAGCGGCGCCGGGAAATTATTTTGCCAGGTTCAAAGCCGGGCAGGATTCGGTTGAAGTTCCCTTCACGCTAAAGGCCGATCCAAATTACAAAACAACACAAGCTGAATATGAGCAGCAGTTTGCTTTCCTGAAAACCGTGCAGGATAAATTTAATGAAACACAAAAGGCAATAAAAGATATCCGTGCGTTAAGGACACAGATCAATTCATTTATAGACCTTCAGGGGAAAGAGGTACCTAAAGAAGTAAAAACAATGGCTGACAGCATTAACAAGCAGCTGACCGCCATTGAAGAAACTCTGTATCAAACCAAAGCAAAAAGCGGCCAGGATGTGTTGAATTATCCTATACGTTTAAACGATAAGCTTTCCGGTGTATTTGATGTGGCAAACAGTGGCAATTTTGCGCCAAGCAGGCAATCGAAAGAAGTGTATGCGGATATTGCCGCACAGATTGATGCGCAGTTAAACAAACTAAAAGCCATTACACAAAAAGATATACCGGCCTTTAATGAATTGATCCGTCAAAAATTATTGCCGGTAATAGGTATAAAATAATTTGGCATGATTATAAGCCTGTTTCACGGGTTGAGGAATAAAATTGCCGGAAAGACGGAAGAACTGAAACAATACTTTAAAATGATTTGTAATTGTTCCCGGTCTTTCCGGCAAAAAAATTGAAGTGCTCTTTTTTCATTGTAACCCGATTGGTTTATTATATTTGTTTACCCCTTAACTATGAAGTGTTTAATTGTAGATGATAACAAGATGGCCAGAATGGCCCTGAAGCAATTGGTTGGTCAGATTCCTTCCCTGGAATTGGTAGCTGAATCCAGCGATGCAATAGAAGCCAATGAGCAGTTAAATAATGCATCCGTTGACCTTGTTCTCCTTGATATAGAAATGCCCGGCATGACAGGTCTTGAGCTTATAAAAAAGATGGGCAATAAAAAACCACTGATCATTTTCACTACAGCAAAATCGGACTATGCTGTAGAAGCATTTGAACTGAATGTGGTGGATTACCTGGTAAAGCCGATTGCCCTGCCACGGTTTAAGCAGGCTATTGAAAAGGCTGCTGAGGCTTTGGAAAGCAACAAGGAAGAAGTAAAAGTGGAAGAGCAGGGATTTGTTTTTGTAAAAGACAATGGTGTCTTAAAAAGGATCAGCATTGATGATATTCTTTTTTTAGAAGCCATGGGCGATTATGTAAAAGTGCATACAGCGCAAAAGTTTCATGTGGTGCATGCCACGTTGAAATCAATTGAAGAAAAGCTGCCTTCCTCAAAATTTATTCGTGTGCACAGAAGTTATATAGTCGCCATCAATAAAATTGACTACATACAGGAAGGGACGATCAGTATCGGTAAGACCAGCATACCTGTGGCCGATACCCATAAATCCAATCTGAACAGGCGGTTAAATCTGCTTTGATTTTCATCGTTGCTTCTTTCCGCTTCGTCGAGTTGTTTAATAGTTTAGCCTAACTGTTTGCCGGTGGTAAGCAGGGACAGCTATTTTTGTATAGTTGGATTGTAACCAATATCCTAAACCGTAATTTGTTAAATGGACTGAGGTCGCAACCAATAATTGATTCCTGTGAAAAGTTAACCGTATTTCCCTGTAAAACTTAATAAAGGGCTGTTTTTTTGGAGCCTTATCTCTTATGAAAAAGTTTTTAATCTTCATATTTTTTCTAACTGTGCTCATTATTGCAGAATATTATTTCTTTATTGAAATGTTCTCGCAGAAACGGGTCATTGTATTAATGCCCGGTTTGCTTGTCATGGCGCTTGCCATTTATGCTATCTTCCGTTTCGCTAAAAAAAATATTGTCAGTACAAAACATACTTCCCGCCATAGTTGAATTTCGTATTTTCGGTAGCAATAAATATGCGGAAACCGGAATTAAGATATTGGGTATTGTGGTTGTTCTTGCTGGGAGTTTTGGTGATCGTCTTTCTCCAGGTCATTTCGGGCTATAACATCAATCGCCTCATTCAGGGCAACAAACGGATGTTAAATGAGCTTAAGGTTAATAATAATTTGCGCAGGCTTGAATCGAACCTTCTGACAGTAGAAAGCGACATTCGTGGTGCGGTCATCCTTTCCGACCATGGTATGGTAAAAAATATTGAAGAGAAGATTAGTGTAATTGATGCGGAACTGCTGCTCATCCAGAATATTTTTAAAGACCAGGTGCCTGCCCAAAATGTAAAAGAGCTGACCGTTCTTGTAAATCAGAAAATAAATTTCAGCCGCGAAGTGCTGGATGCTTTTCATAAGAAAGGAAAAGACGCGGCCGAAGAGGTGATCAATACAAAGGAAGGCCAAATTTTGCGGGACAGCATCAGCACCATCATTACCCGCCTTGACAGCATTCGCCAGTCGAAACTAAGAGATATTACTGCTTCAAATGAAACCACCGGCAGCCGGGCAAGGCTATGGGGAATGGTTATTACCGCCATTGCCCTGCTGGCCGTAATACTGGCTTTCTGGTACATATTAAACCAGGGAAGACAGCAGCAAAAAATCATTGCACTTTTAAACGAATCGGATAAGCGCAACAGGGAAATGGCCGGAATGAAGGAACAATTCCTGGCCAATATGAGCCATGAAATCCGCACGCCGATGAATTCCATGCTGGGCTTTACTAACCTTTTAAGGCGAACGCAGTTGAGCACTGAACAAAGAGAATATGTACAAAATATTCACTCCGCCGGTGAAAACCTGCTGGCATTGGTAAATGATATCCTGGATTTGTCGAAAATTGAAGCGGGCATGATGCACCTGGAAGACGTACGGTTTAGCCTGCACAGTTTAATCAGTTCGGTTGGCGCCATGTTCATTGAAAAAATAAAGGAAAAGCACCTTGACTTCCGGGTTAATATTGATAAGGATGTGCCTGATATTTTGCAGGGAGATGCCGTGCGATTAACGCAGATCATCGTGAACCTGCTAAGCAATGCCGTAAAATTTACCGATAAAGGAAGCATTTCCTTAACGGTAAAGCTGTTAAACAGTACAGAATCTAAAGTAAGAATACGTATTTGTGTGAAGGATACCGGTATTGGCATTGCTGCTGATAAGCAAAAAAATATTTTCGAACGGTTTCAGCAGGCTGAAGCTGAAACCACGAGGCGTTTTGGAGGAACCGGTTTGGGTTTAGCCATTGTAAAACAACTGGTGCAAATGCAAAACGGGAAACTTGATTTAAAAAGCAAGCCCGGTGAAGGATCTGAATTTAGTGTAGAACTGGACTATACATTGCCGGACATAGAACAAATGTATTCAGAGGCACTGGCAGCAGAAACCGAAGCGGTGTCTTTGCAAAAGATACGGGCCTTAATTGCGGAAGACAATGTGATGAACCAGCAATTGATTGCCCATTTAATGAGAAGCTGGTCCATTGATTTTACAATCGTCAGCAACGGTGTAGAAGCTATAGAGGAACTAAGTAAAAACGGTTATTCTATCGTGCTGATGGACATACAAATGCCCGAAATGGATGGCTATACCGCTACCAGCATTATTCGCAATGAAATGAACAAGGATATTCCCATCATTGCCATGACGGCTCACGCCATGAGTGGCGAAAAAGAAAAATGCCTGCAGCTGGGAATGAACGATTATGTTTCAAAACCCATTAAAGAAACGGTCCTTTATAATATCATTGCCCGCCACGCCCAGTACCATATCGAAAATTCTAATGTGACTTCCTCTCTGCTTAATCTTGATTACCTGCACCAACTCTCAGGCAACGATCATGAGTTTGAAACGCAGATACTCCGCCAGTTTGTTTTGCAGGTGCCCGAAGAATTGTCCAAACTACATCAATCCATTAATGACAATGACTTCAATATGATCAGGCGCACAGCACACAGCCTTAAATCAACGGTTGGCTATGTGGGCCTGGCCGACCAACTGCATGCGGTATTGGAAAGAATAGAAAAAATGGCTGAAGGCCAAAACAAGGAAATGATGAAAGAGGACTTTTCCTACGTGCAGGAGAAGTGCCTGGCAACTTTGACCGAGGTCAAAAAATACCTGCACCAAGAATAAGCTTTAGCAAACTTTTATACCAACTTCCGCAAAGCATTGCCTATCTTACATTTATCGATTTTTTTAGGGCTTTCACCGAAACAAAGACGGAATGGATTTGTGGGCAATGTACCTTTATGTCGCCTTCTGATAGATAACTAGATCGTAAGATTTCTACATAGAATTTAAGAACTTGGTTTCGTATGGTTAAGGGTGAAGCCCTGCTTTTCTAGGCGGGGCACTTTTTTTTCAAAACTTTTTACAGGGCTCCCGTACCGATTGCCATAACAATCTGGGAGCAATGTCCTAATCAACAGCGTCCTGTTTCTACAGGAGGCTCTTTTTTTTCTGCAAGCTTTACAGATTCGTTTAAGGATTACCTGAAGCTTCAAGCGCCAACATTCATGTTCCTGTTGTCATTTCCTGTTCAGGGTCAATATTTTTATGCCGGCTGTGTTACTACTAGTGGACTTCCGTTGCGTCGCACTCTTGTATCGTAACAACTCTATTCCATGCAAGGGAAGGTATCATTCTTTGATCTTTTTACTCAATGTTCATCTTTTAAAAGATCCGGCCTGCGTTCGGCGGTTCGCTGCACCGCTTGTTCATGGCGCCATTCATCTATTTTTTTGGGATCGCCGCTTAACAACACATCCGGCACTTTCCATCCATTGAAGTCGGCAGGTCTTGTATAAACCGGCGGCGCTAATAAATTATCCTGGAAGGAATCGGTAAGCGCCGAAGTTTCATCATTCAGAACACCAGGCAGTAACCGTCCAATCGCATCCACCAATACGGCGGCGGCTAATTCTCCGCCACTTAACACATAGTCGCCTATGGAAATTTCTTTGGTAACATAATGCTCTCTTATGCGTTCGTCAATGCCTTTGTAATGCCCGCAAATGAGTAACAAATTTTCTTTAAGGGAAAATTGATTGGCTATTTTTTGATTAAGCGTAGTGCCATCGGGGGTGAGGTAAATAATCTCATCAAATCTTCTTTCTTTTTGCAAATGCTCAATGGCATTCACAAGCGGTTCGCACAGCATCACCATGCCGGCGCCGCCGCCGTATTGATAATCGTCCACCTGTCCATATTCATTAACCGCCCATTGGCGCAGGTTATGAACCTTCACCGTGAGCAAACCTTTTGTTTGTGCCCGTTTCATAATAGAATGGGAAAGAGGGCTCTCCAACAACTCCGGCAGAACTGTGATGATATCAATGTGCATAGGGCAAAGATAGAGCCCGCAAAAAAAAGTGCCTCATCCTTTTCAGGACAAAGCACTACTGAAACGAAAACCAACGATACACTCTTTACTGGTCTCCCCTGGCCTTCCGTTCTAAGCCTTTGACATGAACGGCAAACAGCAATCCCAAAATAAGAACGGCTACAACGCCAAGGAAACTAATAAAGAATCCATAGTTGGTTATGGATAATGGGGTGTAAGCAGGTCGCAACTTCCCCGGTTTTTTGAATGGAGCGGCCTCGGTTTTTGTTACGGCCTCCGATTTAATGTATTCAACAATGCTTTTAATATGATCGGGTGTCAGATCTGTGTGATCCGGCATTGGTATTTTGTTGAACTTTTCAAAAAGGGCCACCGCATCTTTATCGCCGCTTTTAATAAGGCTTTGCGAAGAATGGACAAACTGAACGATCCAATCCATAGAGCGTCTTTCATCTACGCCGGCTAATGCCGGACCCGTAACGGTTTTATTAATGTTATGGCACGCCGCACAACGGGAAATGAAAATGGCCTTGCCTTCCTCTAAAGGAGGTGCAGCAAATGAATGTGATACTGAAAAAAGAACGGTTAAGAATAAAATGACCTTAGCTTTCATTTTAAATTGTTTTTGATTTTCACTCCGGGTACAAAATTTAAAAAACAAGAATTTAAAAAAGATTACCTGGAACAGAACGACAGATGATTTTTGTCAGGTATTAGTTTTTGTCTTCTTTTTTTAATCGTTGAATGTCCCTGAGCAGGTTGTCTACTTCTTTTTCATCGGTGCCATTGTAATAGCCACGAATGCGTTTTTGCTTGTCCACCAGCACCAAAAGCTCACTGTGAATAAAGTCGGTGGGGCCGCCATCGCCATCAGTAGCCACCACCAGGAAGCTTTTTCGTGCCAGTTTATAGATCTCTTTTTTGTCGCCGGTAAGTAATTGCCAATTGTTTTTTATGTCCATCCTTTGAGCAAACTTTTGTAATTGTGCTACCGAATCCCGTTCCGGGTCAACGGTGAAGGAGTTGATCAGGATCTCTTCATCGCCGGCGTACAACTGCTGCACTTTTTTAAGGCTCCGGATCATTTTGGGACATACAACCGGGCAATGCGTAAAGAAAAAATTATCCACGGTGATCTTGCCTTCCCATTTTTTTAAAGAAGTTATGGCGCCGTATTGGTTTGCCATTTTGAAATCTGCAATGGTGTGGGCTTCCGCTCCAAGCACGGGCAGCCTTGTATAGCTGTGCTCGTACCATTTCACCACCGCAAATACGCCCATTGGCAACAACACGACGGCAGCCATAAAAATCCATATGCTATATTTCTTCAGCATTATGGTTTAGCAATTGTCAGGGTTTTCCTATCCGATACATTTTTAGCGGTAGATGTCTCTGCTGGCTTCACACTCGTTTGTACCGGCATTGGGTTATCGGGATTGAATTTGGGTGCACCCGGGCCCGGGTTTTTGGTGGCATCCAGAAACGCAGGTACATAAGCCACTACCAGTATCACCGCCATGGCTACCAGCCAGGGTTTAAAACTGTCAAACAACGGAATGCGTTTCTCATTATGCAGTGTTTCACTCTCAGGAAATTCCAGCACCGCTTCCTGTGTACGTTTTTTAAACATAGTGCCAAAGAAAACCACCAGGAACAGCATCCCTGCAATGAACATGATAATACCACCGAATAGTGCCAGCATGGTTGTTGGTACCCACTCCGGTGTAAACAATTCATTTGTTGGATTCAGGTAGGTCATGCCCAGGTTGGTTCTGCGTGGTTCGCCTATCAATCCGCCCCAGGATAAACCGGTGGAGAATATTAATATTCCGATCACCCACAAATAAGGAATGATCACTGCTACTTTGGGCATGAATATTTTTTTGCCGGAAGTTTTGGAGAAGAGGTATAAACTCATTCCAATAACGGCCAGAAAAACGGGTCCGGCCACCGTCATGTGAAAATGGCCCGGCAGCCAGGCGGTGTTGTGCACCACATTGTTCAACTGGCTGGAAGAGTTGACAATCCCGGTCAATCCGCCAAAAATGAACAGGAATAAACCACAGATCATATACGCAAACAAATAACGGTTGGTATCCAGGTAAGGCAGCTTGCCAAAGTAGCCCAGCAACCCTTTGGAGCCTCTCCTTCTTCCCGCATATTCCAACGAAGCCGCTAAGGTAAAGGCCGTGATGAAACTCGGAATGGCCACTCCAAATGTTAGCAAACTTTGAAAGATCTTCACACCCTTTGTAATGGAAGGATCGGAAAACTGGTGGTGCACACCCACCGGTACAGAGAACAACAAGAATCCAAATAAGGCGATGCGACCTGCCAGGTCGGAGAACAATTTCCCGCCAGCCAGTTTGGGTAAAAAGTTATAGAACATGATATAGGCCGGCAGCAACCAGAAATACACTAAGGCGTGTCCAAAGAACCAGAACAGCGTACGGGCCAGGGTTACGTTCACGGTTTGTTTCCATCCCATAGCCCAGGGTAACAATAGCACCAGCACTTCATAAGCAGCAGCCAGGGTACACACAAACCAAATAATAAAGTTTACCAGGGTGCCCAGTACGGCCAATGGCGTTTTTTTGTCGGGATTTTCTCTTCTCCACTGGCGGTACAATCTTGCCCAGTCGAATAAAGGAATCCAGGAACCCACAATTAAAAGGGCCGTGCCCAGGTAAAAGAAGGGGTGACCTTTTAACGGGGGGTAGAAAGTATACAGCACAGAAGCCTTGCCTGAAAGCATGGCCCAGGCAGCCATTACGGTGCCAATGGTCATGATCCAGAAGCTAAGCCAGGCCAGCTTTTTATTCGGTTCTTTTTTCAGGAAGAAAGCGATGGTGGCATGCCCGAAAGCCACGGCAAAAAAGGTGGTGAGCACAATGGCATTGATAACGCCATGCAAGGTCAGCCCCTGGTAATAATCCAGTTTTGCAAAGGCGGGTTGTTGCAATACGCCGGCACGATAAATCACCTGCATCAGGCCATGATAAATACCGATAGATAAAAGAGCCAGTGGAATTCCCAGTTCCCAGTAGATCACTCTTTTTAAAGATTTACTCAGTTGCATAATTCGTTTTGTTTTTCCGTTTCTTAGAAATTATTTAGCTGCAGCATCGTTTACAATGACTTCTGCCTGCATGTTCTGGTGGCCCACGCCACAGTATTCGTGACAAGTGATCTTGTACACTCCCGGCTTGTCAAACTTTATGGTTTGTTTGTTGATATTGCCATACACAGCCATCATGTTCACATTTTTTTCGGCTATGTTAAAACCGTGCACTACATCCTTTGAGGTGAGAAAGAAATCCACTTCACTGCCCGTTGGGATATAGATCTGCGAAGGCTGGAACTGCCACATGGAGGCCACGGCAAAAACCTGGTAGATCTTGTCATCCAGTTGGGTAACCTTGGGCTCTGTGTAGGCTTTATCGTAAGGAAGACATTCCGGCAAATCGTTGTATTTGCTTCTGCCATAGAGCATCGAAAAAATGAACAGGGAAAGTGTGGCTCCTGTAATAAGAAGAACTCGTTTTTCAAATCTGTCTAATGCCATAAAATATTTTTTAAGCTCTTTGAAGCATGAGGAAATAAATGCCGAACCAAATGATGGCTCCCAAAATGATCAATAGAATAAAAAAAGCAATGGCGCCTTTGGGCTTGAAAGAGGCATCGAATTCGGCCTCTGTTACCGGAGATTTGGACCTGGCCTGTACCAACTCAGTTGTTTTCATGAGAAAAAGTTTTGTGAAGGCAAAAGTATCAGGCAGGCAAACCCTTAGAAATGACGTAGAAACAGGCACAACATGATTTTCATCAGGTTGTGCCTGGTGGATGTAAAAAGGTATTGGTTGAGAAAGAAGGGGGGCGGTCTGTTCCAGGCAGGGATGGTATTTCCCGGTTGCTTTGTTCCCCTTCAATGGATGCAAAACACTTAGCATGGAAACCGCGCCCTTCCTGAGCGCTTCTTCCGCCTGCTCTTTTAAGGTAGGTTCAAGGCTTTTCAATCTTTAAGCCTAGCGGCTTTGGTTTAATTGAACCACCTGGCAGACTATATAATTTTTAACGCCCCTTTTTTGGGTATAAGCAACCAGGGAAGCGTTGTTATTGAGGGGAGCAACGACAGGATAAGTTGCAAAAGAAGAATCGGGGGTGATAAATAGTTTTTGTTGCGAAACACCGGTGGCCGTTCTTTTTTGCACGCCAATTTTTTTGTTCAGGCCATTGGGAGCCTTCACCGTCTCATCCCACACCACTACAAGCTCTCCGCCTGGCAACGAGGCCATTTGCGGGTGCGACCCCAGTGCACTGACGCTGTCATGTCCTATAAAACTATTGCCATAGTTGGTTGACCGGGTATAAAAGCAACCCGGGTTTTTGCCGCCGGTAAACCAGGCAAAGTGCAGGCCCTCCCTGTTCTCCGTCATAGCCGGCCCTGTATGCGGACAGCCCTTAATGACCCAGTTGTCATTGCTGATGCGCTGCGGCGAACCAAACGTTTTGCCGCCATCTGTGGAAACGGTGTGAACCATGTCGCGAATGCTGTCCTGGATAATACCACGATACAAAATATGAAGGCTTCCTTTGGTATCCACAAACAAATCGGTGCGGCAGCACTGGCAACAAGGCTGGCTGATCAACCGGTCGTGTTGAAAGCCGTCGTTCCCTTCGGTGCTGGCAAAGTAAAGTGCCGAACCTTCTTTGGTGGTTGTTTTCCGGTTATCCAGCCAAATAATGCCTGCTTCGCCGTTTGGCAGCAAGGCCACATCATAATAGCGCTGGTCGAAACTTGCAGTATCACTTACCAAAGGCCTGGGCGTGTTCCATGTTTTCCCTTCATCAAATGACTGTGAATAGAAGACCAGTCCAGAGTATTTATTTTTTGGATTGGGATTGGCGGCCCCCCACAAGGCGATGATTTCTCCCGAGGGTTTGAAGAGGATCTTGGGAAGATTTTCAGAATGCGGTTCAATATTGCCGCTGGAAGGAATGACAATGGTTTGTTCAAAACGCTTCCCTCCGTCTTTTGATACCGCATAACAAAAAACAGAAGAGGAATCATTCACCATACGCACCCAACTCAACACCACATTTCCTTTGGTGTCTTTTGTAAGATAAGGGCACTGGCCCGGCAGCGAATCCAGCTGCATGACCTCATTTGTCCGTGCCTGCAGGTTTTTGTTATTGTTGCAGGCTGTCAGAAAAAACAGCGCAGCTACTATTGCTATACAAAGGTGTTTCATGGATCAATCCTTTTTGAAAAGATTTGAAAAATCGTAGGCTATGCCCACATTAAAATTTCTGGGTTCGGCCAATTGATAGCTGTAACCCGAACTGCTTTTTGCAGTGATGTAGGAATAATAGCCGTCCGTAGCATTCATGACATTCATCCATACTTCAAAGCCTTTATACTGGTAAGCGGCCCGCAAATGCAATACATTGTATCCGTTATATTTTTCCGTGTTTTTCGGATCCATGTAGTAGCTGCCGATCTTTTGCCACTCCGCGCCAAGGCGTAGTCCTTTGGCAAAAGAAGGTTTGTACCATATTTCCGCATTGTGCATCCAACGGGGGGCATTGTTCATTACATGGCCGGTGTAGTTGTTGCCTTTTTCCACGAACTCTGCAAAACGGTGTTGGCTGTAGGCGCCACTTAACCGGACGGTTATATCTTTTACAGGAGTGGCATTCACACCAAACTCAAGTCCTTTATGAGAGGTTTTGCCTGCATTCTTATTTTCAGAAGAACCATCGTCCAACCGAACTGAAATGATCTCATTTTTGCCGTCAAGTTTGTAGGCGCTAACATCGGCGCTTAATTTATTTTTAATGATCTCGGCCCAGCCGCCTACCTCATAATTGTAAAATACAGAAGGACTGAGCACCGGCACTTTTACACCGGTGTACATTTCGGTAACCTGCGGCGGTACAAAGCCCTGGCTGTAATTGGCGTACAACCCTGTTCTGGCAGACACGGCATAGGTTAGCCCAATTTTGGGGCTGAGGCGGCGGAATTGATTGACCGTATCGGCAGAACCGCTAAAGGAAGATGGCGTTAAAGCATTATCGAAATTATAATGAAAGAGGTCGTAGCGCAGGGAAGTTACCAGCCTTAATTTTTTTAAAGGACTGAATTCAAAATTGGCAAAGCCTGCATAGTTGTCGATGCCGGTTGCATAATGGGTGAGTATACTGTCGGTGGACTGATAGCTGATATATTTCCGGTTAATCGTATCTTTTTTTATACGAATGTATTGGGCAGTATACGTGGAAGGACTGAGATCAACACTAATACCGCCCATGAGCAAGGCATTCTTCCAAGAGAAATTTTGCTTGTGCTGCGCAATAAAGCCATAACTGTTAAAGCTGCTTTCGTTGATCTCGCCATGCGCCAAATCTTTTTTACCCCTGTACACGCCGTTTGTTTTTTTGTAATCGTCTTTGATGCGATAGGCAGGATTTTGCCCAATCGAGTTTTCCCGGTAAAGAATGGTAGCGATCGTTTTGCTATGATCGTTCCATCCATGCGTTAATGTAGAGCGGTAGCGCAAGGCCTGTACTTTGCGGTAGGTAAAGGTTTGGGGACTGGTGAATTTCCGGGTGGCAAACATGGTGCTGTCCACTCCGCTGGGCATATCGCTGTAATAATCCAGCCAGGTAGCACTGTTGGATAAAACCGTTTTATTGCTAAAGCGATAATCTATTCTTGCCGTGGCGGTTGCTTTATGAAAATCAGAATACTCGATAAAGCTGTTGCGTTTGTCAGCATAATAGCCGCTCAGGACAAAGCCCCAATTGCCCTGAGCGAAACTGCTTTGCAACTCACTTCTTTTATAACCAATGTTGTTACCCTGTACCGATAGTTTGAGTACAGGAACGGAAGTGGGGGCAATTGTAATGAAATTGACTACGCCGCCAATGGCTTCGCTTCCATACAAAGAAGACGAAGGCCCTTTGATCACTTCAATGGTTTTGGTGGCAGCCATGTTTATTTCCAGCAGGGCGTTGTGATTGAACAAACCTGTGGTGCGCACCGGAATGCCATCTTCCAGGTATAAGAACAAGCTTTTTGTGGTCATGGGTTGACGGATGCTCATTTGGTGCTGCTCATTCCCAAGGTTCACCATATTTACGCCGCTTACTTTATTCAAAACCTGGTCGGCGCTTACCGGTTTGGCATCCTGCAGCGTTTTGGTAGAAAGCAAGGAAATGGCAATGGGCGCCTGGGAGCGTCTCACGGCCTCGCCGCGATTGGCAGAGATCACCACTTCGTTTAAAATAGAAGCGACCGGCGTGATATAAATAATTTGGTCAACAGAAGTGATTTCGGTGGATTTGTAACCAATAAACGAAACAGTATGCTTGCTGCATCCTTTGCAATGTATCTCAAATTCCCCCGCCGCATTGGTAGAGCAACCGCAGTTGCAATCCGCATCGGAGCAACGGATGGACGCTCCCTGCACGGGTTCTTTGGTTATGGCATCAATGATTTTTCCTTTGGTAATGGTTTGTGCCTGGCTGGTGTAACTACAAAGGAGCAATAGAACAGTTGCCAGTCTGTAAACAGTTGACATTATAAAGCATTTAATAGTAATGAATTGGTATACCCGCAGTGTGTCATTGAAATAAGGTTGCAATGAAAACACCGGTGGCTTTAATGAAGAAGGATTCAGGCTGTGGCCGGCGGATGAAATACAGAGGTGAAAGGGCCGGTGGCTGTTTTTGCCAGGTAATGAGAATGAAAGTTTTTGCTTTGTGTAAGCAGGTCACTAAAAAGTGGCAGCTGGAAATCATGGGTAAATAAAACATCCCCCATTTTTGTTTTACCGCCTGTTTGGGGCGTGGAGGAAGGGTTTTGTGTTTCCTCCTGGGCCAGCTTTTTCATCAACTGGCATTTGCCCTTACAGTGAAGCTGGGGTTTGGCCTTATTGATACAAAGGTTCTTTGCAATGAAGTCCTGATTAATAGTGTATTCCGCTACGATCAGCCATGAGGTGAAGGTTTGCACCATCATCAGTAAGATCAATATGGAACCTGCTATTAATTTCATTTCAGACACAAATATCTTTAATAGTTGAAGAACGTCAGTTAGTTTACCTCATGCATAAGCATGATTTTAATCACGGGGTGAAACATAACAGGCATGACAATAATCATATGTCGGTTTGATCCAGGAGACCCTGGCATCTGCCGGCTTTTAAACAAATTTGCCTCTATGTTTTTAGGTAAACTCTATAGTACAAATGAAGTGAAGGCATATGTTGGCCTGCAATCACTGTGTAACATCCTATTGCGTTTTTCATTTTTGAATTTGCTGATGGTCGCACTGATTGGCTTGCTGATGCGCAGTTTTCCTTTTCTTTCTTCTTTCCCCCTGGAGTATAAAAATATCTTACACGGCCATTCTCATTTTGCTTTTGGAGGCTGGATCATGCCGGTGTTATTGGCTCTTTTTTTACGATCTTTTCCCGAAATAGCAGAAAGAGTACATTATCGCCACTGGCGCAATATTGCTGTACTGACGCTGGCCTCTGCCTACGGCATGCTTCTTAGTTTTCCGGTGCAGGGTTATAAGGCTGTCAGTATTTTTTTCTCTACTGCTTCTATCGCTGCCGGATACTATATGGTCTTTGTTATATGGAAGGCCATGAAAGGAGTAGAAACAACGCCGGTGTATCATTTTATAAAATGGGGGCTGATCTATTTTTCCATTTCCGCTATTGGTCCTTTAGCTACAGGGCCATTAATCGCAATGGGCAGGCAGGGCACTCCTCTTTATTTTGATGCCATTTATTTTTACCTGCATTTTCAGTACAACGGTTTCTTTACGTTTTTTATCCTGGCTTTTTTTTATCGCCTGCTTGAACAAAAAGGACAGGTACAGCATGGTAAAAAGGTTTTTGCGCTTTTTAACCTGGCCTGCCTGCCCACGTATGCACTTTCAATTTTGTGGAACCAGCCTTCCGTTTTATTTAATGTGATTGGCGGAGCCGGTGCCTTGTTGCAGGTGGCCGGGTTCGTGTATTTAGTGAAAGATGTAAGATCCGTGTCATGGAATAAAAGCTGGATCAGCCGCCTGCTCTTGTTTTCTTTTATCGCTTTTGCTGTGAAGATCATTCTTCAGCTTTTTAGCGCCTTGCCTTCCATTGCTTCCATGGCCTACCAGTACCGAAATTTTGTTATTGCTTACCTGCACCTGGTGCTGCTTGGTTTTATCAGTACTTTCTTTTTTGCCCAGGTATTTGCTTTTTTTAAAGATGTAAAAGCCGTGAAACAGGGACTTTTCTTTTTTATGCTCTCTTTTTTTACCACTGAACTATTGCTGGTGGCAAACGCTTTTTCCCTGGCAATGCCTTACTATACACAACTGCTGCTGGCATTTAGCGTCTTCTTTCCAATTGGGATTTTATGGATCAACGAAGGGGTTAAGAAAAACTTACAAAACAACATCCAGCTCCCTTAAACTATTGGCATCTTGGGCACGTGTGGTATTGGGGTCTTTTTTGCGGATCACTTTCCAGGCACCTAGTATCATCATGGTCAGCCCCAGTAAAATAAAGATTCCGCTGGCAGTAAACAGTTTAAAGAAGGGCTGGCTGGCTTCCATGATCTGGGCAAAGGCTTTGTTATTCAGCTTGCCCAAAATTTTGGCAAAGCCGCTTCCTGTTAAGGCGGTCCAGAAAATAACAAGCGAAATATTGGTGATGATAATGCCTCTGCCGATGAACTTTTTTTTGTTCTCCAGCACATGGGGCTTTTGCTGTTGCAGCATATAAAACACAGAAGCGAACAAAAGCATGGTATTGATGCCAATGGTGGTGCCCATGGCATGGGCTACGGTAATGTGTGTGCCATGCGTATAATAATTCAGAGCCGGAACGGAAATGGCAATGGCTACGCCAAGGTTGAGGAAGATCCACATATCGGCGAAAGAAAGCAGGCGATACGGCAGGGAATGAAACGTCTTTCTTGTGTTGCTTAGTGTTTTCCTGAACTTCAAAATAATTTGCCCGAATATGAGCAGTTCTGTCATGCTGATTACATAGGCAACCGTTTTTATCCAGGGAGCTGCGGGAACAATATAGGTATGGTGGCCCCAATTAAAAAGTAAATTAGTGAAGCCCAAAAAGAAAAAGAAAAATGCCATGGGTGAACGGCTGATCTTTTCATCACCCTTCAATTGATCCATAATATACATGCTTGTACCGTAGACCAGCATGTTCCAGCTTCCTACCATAGAGCCCAGGGCTTTCCATTGTACGGTGGTATCTCTGATTTGATTGTTGTTGAAACAGTCGAGCAACCACAAATAGCTTTCAGAAAGGGTGATGTAAAAGAAAATAATTCCAATCGTCCAGCTAAAATAATAAACCGGAGCATTGATAAATTTTGGTTTCAGCGTTCCAAAAAAGTTAATGGCAAAGGGCAGCCATGACAAAGCAATCAACACCCCGAAGAAAGGAGGAAACTCGAGGTATTCCCTTCCGCCAAAATATCCTGCAAAAAAAGCAATGACAATGCTGAAGGAAATAAGCAGTTGCAAACCAAAATGCACCCAGGCGCCTTGCGGCCAATATAATTTTCGTTTTGAAATGCGTGGCAGGTAATAATACAACCCGCCCTGTGCTGCTGTAAAGATCCAGGAGATGGCAAGGTACACATGCAGCGGACGAACTTTTTGAAAAGCCAATTGTTCCCGCAAAAATTGCGGCAGCACATACTGAAATCCACCCAAGATGCCAAAACCCAGGCCTGTTACTAAATACGACATAGCCAGAACGATAAAGGCCAGGGCGGCCTTATCGCTGGCATCAGTTGGCCGGCGGTGGTTATTGCCTGCTTGCGGTCTTAATGGGTGTGGCTGTGGTGTCAACATATTTTAGATACGCAATAAGTTCGTCAATTTCCCTTGTGCTAAAATGAAAGTTGGGCATGCGGTTGCTGCCAACAGCAAGCATAGCCCGGAGATATGGTTCACCACGGGTTTTGTCAGAGTAGGCCGTGGTGAGCTCCGGACCCAAATACCCTCCGAGCCCATAGATCTGGTGACAGGCCTGGCAGTTTTTCTGCTGGTATAATTGCTTGCCTGCATTTATTTTTTGTTGCTCTGCTGGTGAAAAAGAAAGTTTGCTTTGTGTGCCACGGGTATAAACCAGCAAGCTATAACCTGCATACAAAGCAAACAATGAAAGAATAATAATAGTCCGACTCATAAGCAGTGATCCCGAAAGAGCAAATAGGTTTAAAGGTCTTTTTTATTGAATGAACGAACGGCTAAGAGTAAAGGAAGGATCATCCAAACAAGCATGATGCCCAAGGTGTAAAACAAACCGGCATTGCTGCCTAAGAAATCTTTATACATGGCGCCGGTGTAGCCCATTAGTGCACTGATATCCATGTTCAGCATGATGAAGATTCTTCCCAAATCAACAGGGTTCAGTGAAGACAGCAATAGTGTAATTTTTTCCAGAGGATAATCACTAAAGGCAAACAGGATCAACAACACCAATCCATCATAGATCAGGGCAAAATAAAACCAAAGCAATAGCGCTACACCAATGCCCCGGGCCTTGTCCTTTGATTTTACTGAAGCTAAAAAGGCAAGGGAAGTAAAGATTAGGCTCAATAAACTTCCGATCAAAAGCAGGGAAACGCCTGTTCCATTGAAATTGTAAATGCAAACAGGAACACCTACACCAATGAGGAAGGCTGTAACCAGCGAAGAACTGATTCCCGCATATTCACTCAGCAGCACCTTTTTTCTTCCGATCGGTTGCGTCAGCATCAGTTCAATGAACTCATAGGAGTTGTACCAGTGAATGGTGGAAAAGATCATGCTGATAAGCGGAACAACGATCAATACAATGTTCAATAAACTTAGCATGGCTTTGGCGCTGTTCTCTTCCATCTGGAAAAGACTCATGGAAACAATGAACAGGAACGCCGTGTATGCAATCATCACCTTGTTTCGGATGATGTCGTATAAAACGTATTTGGATATTTTGAGCATGGCGGTAATTTTTATCGTGAAACGTGAGTCGTCAATCGACCAGACTTTTACCTTCAACCACACTAATGATAGTTTGAGGTTGGGTGCATCTGCAATTCACGATTGACGTTTCATTTTCATCATTTTGCAATTTTTAAATAGGTTACTTCTTTTTTTTCCAGGCCGTGCTTCATCATGTAGGCAATGATCTTGGTGAGTTTTTCCTCGCCTGTTTGTTGCTGCAGTTCAGCCATTGATTTAAAGAACATTTCCCTTCCGTCCTGTAAATACATAACGTCTGTTGTGATCTCTTCCAGGTCGGTCAATACATGAGAGGTGATCAGGATGAGTTTTCCCTTTTGCTTTTCCGCAACGATCTTTTCTTTCAGCGTTTCTGAGGAAAGAGGATCGAGTCCTGCTGTTGGTTCATCCAGGATTAAAACATCAGGATTAAATAAAAAGGCCAGCGCTGCACTTACTTTTTGGCGTGTGCCGCCCGATAAAGCCCGCATGGATTTATCCAGGATGGTGTCGAGTTTATATTTAAAATATAGCTCTTCGTCAATTTCTTTTTCATTGTTCCGCAGGTTTTTGATCATGCTGAACAACTGCCCGATCTTCATATTATCCGGGTAGCGGCCAATCTGGGGCATGTAACCGATATTGCTCCGGTAGTCCACTTTTTCGGTAACTGGCACGCCGTTAAATGTAATGGTACCATTATCGGGTTTCACCAATCCTAAAATGGATTTGATCAGTGTTGTTTTACCCGATCCGTTTGGACCGATCAGGGAAATTACCTGGCCTTTATTAAATTCAGCATTAATATTATTCAGTGCCTGTAATTTCCTGAAGCGTTTGTTTATATTTTGAATTCTGATCATAGTTTTAAAGGTTTCATTAAAGGTTTTTCATCCACCATATTTTCAGGGGTAAGACTGGGAATGGCCTTTTCGGCTTTATCCAAAAGCGATACCATGAAGCTTCTCAATAACATCACGGAGTTGGGGTTTTGTTCAATCACCATCGAATACATGCTTACGGGGTGATAGGGTACATCGCCTACTAGGTCCCTGTTCATATCATAGCCTTCGTATTTATCCCAATAGTTGTTGTAAAATTTATTCAACATCATGGTGCCATTGGTGGCAATGTCGAAGGTGTTGCCCTGGAAGTTGTTGTGATGCACAATGTTGTCGTTGCAGCTGGCCTGTATACGCAGGCTCCAGCCGTTATTTTTGAAGGCGTTCAGCTGCACTTCAATCCGGTTGGTGCTTTCCATTAAAATACCCACCGTGTTCTGTAAGAATTTGTTCTCCAGAATAGAGGCATCCGAAATTTCTTTAAGTAAAAGCCCATAGGCGCTGGGTCCCCAGTTGTTTTCAAATGTATTGCGCTGCATGTGTACATGATGTGAGTACATCACCGCCACGCCAGCGCCATTGTTATTGAACGTATTTTCCAGGTAGGCATCGTTATTGGAGAACATGAAGTGAAGACCGTAGCGGATGTTGCCATGGCTGTTGTTTCCCTGAATGATGGAGTTGGTAACAAACTCAAAATAAATACCGTCGCGGTGACCCTGGATATCGTTGTTCTCCACCACCATGTTATTGCACTTCCAAAGATGAATGCCGTTGCCGGAAGTTTGTTCTGTTTTTGGAGTGCCTGCAATCGTATTATTGCGAATGATGCTTTCCGCGGTATTGGCAAAGTGAATAGCAAAGTAGGAGTGGGAGATGGTGTTGTTTTCAATGATCACATTTTGCGCATCAATAACGCCAATGGAAGCAAAATCGTAGGTACTGGAATAGCCTGAATTGCGGAATTGAATCCCTTTTACAACAACGCCATTGGCACTGATGGTAAGGATCTCGTATTTGTTTTCGCCATCCAGAACCGGTTCGTTTACTCCAACCAGGAAGAGCGGTTTGTTAATGGTGATATTCCCTTCTCTGTAAATTCCCTTGTATAAAAGAATGGTATCCCTGTTGCCAGCTACTTCTACAGCCTTGCGTAAGGAGGTTATCACCTGGTTCTTGCCTACAATAATTGTTTTAGCCGAAAGAGCATGAAAACAAAAGAGAAATAATATGATTAGAATTTGTTTCATTTCGTTGGTGTGTTCGTTTCATGTTATAAGGACTGATAAAGTTCATTCCAGGTTTTGACGACCCCGTTTGTTTCGTTTGCTTTTTGTTCAGCGGCGGCCTTATTTTCAAATGCAGCTGCATGGCTGTTCATCGGGCTTTTCAGTTGTTCGCTAACTACAAATTGTGCAGTGGTGGCATCCAAAAAGGTATTTTCTTTTTGATAATTTACAAACAGCGTTTGCGCAATGTCGGCTTGTTTCAGGCTGCCTTTTTTTATAAAGTTGACCACACAGTGTGCATCATCAAATTTGTAGATCCTTCCTTTTTTGGTAATGATCTCTGCTCCGAATTTGGCATCCATGATGGTCATTTTGCAATCGTCGCAGCCATCTTTTCCAATATTAAATGCTTCGGGCTTCGTGGTGCAGGAAGAAATAAAGAGAAGCAAGGCTGCAGCCACCGGAACAGCAGGTTTAAACTGTGCCACAGAGGTTTTTCTTTTTGTGTTCTTATACCACTCGTAAAACCATACTGAAAAGAGGATGATACCTGCGCCGATGACTATCCATCCGCCTACATCAGGGTACGAATAAGCGTCGAAATTCAACAGCGTTTTATGGCCAAACAATGGTGGTTGGTAAGATAGTCCCGGGATTTGGATGGCAGCTTTGGGATCCAGGTTGTGTCCATAATCGTATCCCCATTTATAAAAGTCAACCATAGCGGCTATGCCACCCAGTACGGTCAGCATAAGGTAAGCGAATAATAACTTTCGTTTGCCAACGATGGCTACTAGTAATCCAAATAAAATAAAGAACCCAACGATATATACCAGAAAATCAAACTCGGGAAACATGTCGGCTTTAATATGTTTCATACCGATATAGTGATTCAGGCCGTTGATAATTTCAACCTGCCCGGTAATTTTATTTAACCAGATGTTCATGGTTAGTCCTTCAGGATACTGCGGGGCAATCAAAAAAATAAACCAGACCGGTAAAAAATAGGTTGCTGTCAGGCTAAGGGATGCGATTGCTATAATGATTCTTGAAGGAAGGCTCATCTTGTTCATACTACGCTGTTTTGAGATCCGGATGCCTGCCCCACACCGGGTGCGGGGCTGCTCCGGAGGTTTGTACAATGAGAAAACTATTGGGCCGGTGGTACCAACACTGCATCAATTACATGAATGATGCCATTTGAGGCAGGTATTGAAGCAATAACTGTAGCTGTATTATTGATCACTACTTTACCATCTTTTTTGCTGATGGTAATATTGCCGCCATTCACCTGGTTTAGTGTTTGTCCGTCCTGCATAAGATCTGTTTTTAAACTGCCAACATATACATGGTATTGCAGAATGTCCTGCAGCTTTTCCTTGTTCTCTGGTTTGATCAGGTCTTCCACAGTGCCTTTGGGTAATTTATCAAAAGCAGCATTCGTAGGCGCAAATACGGTAAAGGGGCCGGCGTTAGACAAAGCATCTACCAGTTCCGCCTGTTTTACGGCTGCCACCAAAGTGGTATGATCTTTCGAACCAGCAGCCACTTTCACTACATCCTTTGCTGATTCATTATCCTGCACCGCAGACTGGCCGGCAACGGCAGTGTTTTCAGTTGCCGGATTGGCCTGTGTTCCTTTTGTTTCGTTGTTGCAGGAGGTAATTAAAACAACCAGTGCAAGGAAAGAAAAGCTAAAGATCTTTTTCATAAAAGAAGTTTTGGTAGGGACATGCCATTGGCATGTCCCTTATTTATAATTATGGTTTTGGAGAACCTGTTTTAGTAGTGTCGGCTTTGGGCAGGTTAGTTCCTGTACTGTAAGTCAGTGGAACGTTGCTGCCGGCCGGTGATACTCTTAAATATCCCTGCATTTCCTGGTGCAGTGCAGAACAGAAGTCAGTGCAGTAGAAAGGAACGATGCCTGCTTTATCTGCCGTATATTTTAAAGTTTGTGTTTCACCGGGCATGATCAGTATCTCTGCGTTGTTGGCATTTTTGATAGCAAAACCGTGGGGCACATCCCAATCCTGTTCCAGGTTGGTTACGTGGAAGTACACTTCATCACCTACCCTCACACCTTCAATATTATCAGGTGTTAAGTGCGAACGGATGGCTGTCATATACACATGCACCTGGTTGCCTTTGCGTTCCACTTTTGTTTGCGCCTCGCCTTTGGCTACATAAGGGTGGGCATTCTCTTCTATCTTGAAAATCTTCACACTGTTCTTGCTGATTTTGTCGGCAGGAATTCCCTCTGCATAGTGCGGTTCGCCCACGGTAGGGAAGTCAAGGATCATCTTCATCTTATCACCGCTGATATCGTACAACTGTGCACTTTGGGCCAATTCGGGGCCAGTAGGCAGATAACGGTCTTTGGTGATCTTGTTGTAAGCGATCATGTATTTGCCATAAGGCTTTTTAGTGGGTCCGCCCATTACGCTTAAGTGGCCAATGGAATAATAAGTTGGTACACGGTCCACTACTTTTACATCTTTAATATTCCATTTTACAATCTCGGAAGAAACGAACATGGATGTGTAGGCAAACCCGTTATTGTCAAATTCGGTATGCAAAGGGCCTAAGCCTGGTTTTTGCACTTCGCCATGCAACACAGCTTCGTATTTTAAAATAGGGAAGCCATCGTATTCGCCGTCAAACGTTTTATTGGCAATGGCTTGCTGTATTTTAGTGAAAGAGAAAACAGGAATTAACGCTGCCAGTTTACCGGAGCCAACAATGTATTCACCGGTGGGGTCCACGTCGGTGCCGTGTGGCGATTTAGGACAAGGAATGAAATAGATCATATCCGGACAATCCTTTGGATCCAGCATCAACACTTGTTTTTCAATGGTAGAGGTGGCTGAGTGTGTTTTTTCATCATACACATTATGCGCATACTCGGCTGGTACCATTTTGCCTTTGCCGGCCTTAGCATATTGTTCAGCTTTTTTCCAGTTTACGGCCATGATAAAGTCTTTGTCTTTTGCGGATGCGTTTACTTCCAGCAAAGTGTTGGCTTTTTCGGAGTTGTAGCAGCTAAAGAAAAACCAGTCGTGCGATTTTCCTTTACCGGCGCGGGAAAGGTCAAAGTTTACGCCGGGAGTTAAGATCTGGAAGGCAATGTTCATGCGGCCAGTGGAAGAATCCACCTTCACGAAACTAATGGTGCCCTTGAAGTTTTGCTTGTAGGTGTTGATGGGTACATCAAGGTTACCCTGGATGGGTACGCTAAAACGGGTGCCGGCAATAGTGTACTCGGTATTTTCTGTAATAAAAGGGGAAGAGTGGTTACCGGCACTATTCGGTATTTCAATGATCTCCGCAGTGCGGAAGGTCTTCATGTCCACCCGGGCTATGCGGGGCGTATTGTTGCCATTGGCAAATGCCCAGCGGCCGTCGTGTTCGCCATTGGTGGTAGATAAGGCAATGTGGTGCAGGTCATCCCAGGGCACAAAGCCATGCGAGGTGTTAAGCATGGGTTTTGTTTCTTCGCTAAAGCCCCATCCGCTTTCCGGGTGTGTAGAGAAAACCGGGATGATGCGAAGTAAACGGCCGGAGGGAATGCCATAGACACTCATTTGGCCGTTAAAGCCACCCGATACGAAGTCGTAGAACTCATCGTACTTACCGGGGGCCACATATACTTTTGATGCCGCATCACCACTGATAGCTGCTTCGGCACCTTTGGGTTTGCAACTATAAAAAGCTCCGGACGCCATGGCAGCCAAAGCTATCGTTGATAAAATTTTAGTTGAAGAGAGATTCATGATGTTGAATTTATTGTGTGATTATTTTTCTCCGTCGTTACTGCGCTGGAACTCCAGCACCTTGCGGGCTTCGTCTTTTGTGAGGTTTTGATTGGGCATGCGTACCAGGCATTCTTCCAAAAGCCTTTGCGCTTCAGGATCCTGTTCCAGCATTACGTCCACGTTGGTGATCATGTTCATGATCCATTCGGGCTTTCTTTTTTTGGTTAGATCCTTCCAGCCGGGGCCCACCAGCTTTTCATCAGTGAGTTTGTGACAGGCGGCGCATTTTACATCGTAAATGCTTTTTCCTTCGGCGATCCATTGGGTGTTCAGGGGGTGGGTCATTTCAATGTCGGCAGCAGAGATCAGGCTGCCATGAACTTCTGTTTGATTCTTGGTCAACTCCTGGGTGTCCAGCGGTTCCTTGCTGCTTGGCGTTTTGTCAACGCACGCAATAAAACCAGATGCTACCAACACTAGAAGTACCATTGTCCAAATTGTTCTTCTTTTCATTTGCGGTTTGTTTTTATTATCAAAAAAGACACCTGTGTCTTTTTAGTGCCACAAAACTATTTTCTACCTGTTTGGTCTTCTCTGATAGCCATCATTAGGTAATATGATATTCATCAGTTTTCCTGAAAAAAAGCGGGCCTGAGGAAAATCATGTTTGAGATAAAAGTATTGGAATACTTTTATTCCCTAATTCTATTAACATGAATACAATTGATAGCTTATTTGTTCCTGCATTACAGCCTGCTTTAAAGCATCCCACTATCCTAAAGAAATTTGATGACCTGAAGAGCGGGGAATCTTTTTTATTAATTAACGATCATGATCCCATACCACTTTATTATGAGATGAAAGCGGAGAAAGGAGAGATCTTTGAGTGGAAAAAGGTTGAAGATGGCCCGGAGGTGTGGAAAGTGGAGATCACTAAAACTGGTGCAGCCTCTTGTGCTGTAAACCCCGTTAAGAGCGATAAAACGGCAACAAGCGATGAAGTTTTTGTTTTGAATGTAACACTCATCGAACCCCGGCTAAAGCATCCCACCATCTTTAAATATTTTGATGCCTTAAAAGAAGGTGAGGCCTTTCAGATTCTGAACGACCACGATCCAAAGCCTTTATACTATCAGTTGCTGGGTGAAAGGGGTAATATTTTTACCTGGGCGTATGTAGAAAACGGGCCGCAGTGGTGGCGGGTACAAATAAAAAAGAATGATTTGCAAAAAGGCGAAACTGTTGGTGAGATCGCTGCAAAAGATCTGCGCAAGGCAGAAGTGTTTAAAAAATATGGAATTGATTTTTGTTGTGGCGGAAAAAAATCGTTAAAGCAAGCTTGCGAGGAAAAAGGCCTCGAGGTGGCTGTTGTAGAAGCGGAGTTGGAAAACCCTGCCCCTGCGGTACAACCGGCAAACGACTTCAACCGCTGGGAGGCCGATTTTCTGGCCGATTATATTTATAACCAGCATCATATTTATTATTACAATGAAATGCCAGTGATAAAAGGTTTGCTTACCAAGGTAATGCAGCACCACGGGACAAATCACCCTGAGTTAAAATACCTGTATTCTTTATTTGCCCAGCTGGTGCAGGAACTGGATACCCATTTTATGCGTGAAGAAAAAGTGGTGTTCCCTTTTATTAAAGCCCTGGTGCTGGCCAAAAAATCAGGAAACTTTGAAGTGCTGAACAGCCAGCCTTCGCTTACTGAGCCGATTCAGATTATGGAAGCTGACCACGAGGCAGCAGGCGATATCCTGGCGGATATGAAAAAGCTGGCAGGCAATTACCAAGCGCCGGCCGATGCCTGCAACAGTTTCCAGTACCTGTATAAAAAATTAAGTGAGCTGGATGAAGATCTGCATCAGCATATTCATCTTGAAAACAATATCCTTTTTCCAAAAGCCTTGAAACTGGAAAAAGAATTGAGATAAACCGTCCGATGGATTGGCAGCAGGCCTTGTTTGGTAACAGGGCCTGTCTTCCAAATTTTGCCTGGTAAAATGTAAAATTAGTGTATGAAAAAGTTCCTGGTGTTTCTCTTATGCGTAAGCGCTTTATGGGCCTGCAATAATGCGGAAAGCAATAAAAAAGAACAAGTCCCTGCTTCCAAAGAACATTCATCGCTCCATGAAAAAAGGCAGGCAACGCTGGCGTTGAATAATGGGGCGAAATGGAAAAGTGATGAAAGCACCTATCACAATGTGGCTCAATTGAAAGCCATAACGAGGCATTTCCATGAAAATAAAAACAAATCTCTAAAGGATTATATAGCGCTTGGCAATGCATTGCAAACAGGCCTCGATAAAATGATCAAGGAGTGCCGCATGCAGGGCGCCGATCATGATGCGTTGCACCTTTGGCTGGAGCCTTTAATGAAAAATGTGGCGGACCTGAAAAAAGCAGCCAATGAAGAAGAAGCTTCTAAGGCATTCACAGGCATCAACGAACGGTTAGGTATGTACACGCAATATTTTGAATAGCCATGACCATCAATGCCCATACAAAAATTGCCGCCATACTAAAGCAAAATGCAAAGGCACTGGATGCCATTATCAGCATCAGTCCCAAGTTTGAAAAGTTGCGCAATCCTTTGCTGCGTAAAGTAATGGCCGGCAGGACCAGCCTGGCAGCCGCCTCCAGATTTGGAGGATGTACGGTTGATGATTTTTATCAAAAACTCGGGCCGCTTGGTTTCGAGATTGACAGGCAAACAAAAATAACGGAGGAAACGAGGCCACTTCCGTATTTCATTACCTCTTTGTCAAAAGAACCATTGGTTGACCTGGATGTAAGGCCGGTCCTGGCAGCAGGAAATGATCCGCTGAACGTTATTATGGAGAAAATAAAAGCCATTCAGCCCGGCCAGGTTTTAAAGGTCATTAATACGTTTGAGCCGACGCCTTTGATCCTGATGCTGGAGAAAAAAGGTTTTGAAACCTATGTTGATGTGATCGATACAAACCATATTGAAACGTATTTTCACAAAACGGTACAATCGAAAGCTGCCGCAAGCGCAAAACCAAAAACGGCCGGTAGTGATTGGGATCGGATCGAAAAACAGTTTGCGGAAAAAATGCAAAAGCTGGATGTGCGGGGTTTGGAAATGCCGAAACCTATGCTTGCTATTTTAGAAGCACTTGACCACCTGTCCCACGATACGGCCTTGTATGTTTATCATAAACGCATTCCGGTTTTTTTATTGCCCGAACTGGCGCAAAGAGGCTTTGAATGCAGAATCAAAGAGGTCAGCGATGGGGATGTGCGCCTGCTGATATTTAAAAATTGATATGATCGCTCCGTCTTCCACTACGAATCTTGTAAAAAACACTGCGCATAAAGCGGTGCTACCTTTTTATGTATATGCCGCCCTGTCCTTTTTAGCCGCCACGGTTTTGTTGTTCCTTTCTGCCAATGCTTTTACGCAACATTATTTTCATCCCTACACATTAGCCATTACCCATGCCATGGCCCTTGGCTGGGGTACGATGATTATTTTAGGCGCCAGCCATCAATTGGTGCCGGTTTTAATTGAGGCCAAATTATTCAGCAATTTCCTGGCTTATTTATCCTTTGTACTGGCCGGTGTGGGTATTCCTTTGCTGGTGTATTCGTTTTTTAAATTTCAATTTAACTGGACTGCACGAACAGGGGCTATTTTAATAAATGCAGCCATAATTGCTTATTTGGCAAACCTGGCCTTCAGCATTACAAAAGCAAAAACCGAAAACGTACATGCCATTTACGTTTTTACAGCGGCTGCCTGGTTATTGGTGACAACCATGATAGGCTTATTGCTCGTTTTCAATTTTACAGATACCATTTTGCCAAAAGATTCAATTCATTATTTGTCGTTGCATGCGCATATTGGTATTGTGGGCTGGTTTTTATTGCTGGTGATTGGTGTGGGTTCCAGGCTGATCCCCATGTTTTTGATTTCAAAATACGATGATCCTAAAAAGCTTTGGCTGATCTATTATCTGATCAATGCCGGGCTGGCGGGCTTCCTTGTTATTTTCTTTTTCTTTTCATCTGCTACGCTATACTTGTTGCCTGTGGCCACTGTATTACTGGCTCTTGTGTTATTTGGCAGGTTTTGCCTGAATGCTTACCGGCAGCGCATTCGCAAACACGTAGATGCACAAATGAAAATATCTCTGCTTTCTGTAGCCATGATGTTGTTACCCGTGGTTGTCTTAATGGCGTTGGTAATTTTATTGCTTCTTTCTGCTACCCATACAAAACTGGTGCTGACCTACGGCTTTTCCATTTTCTTTGGCTGGATCACGGCAATCATTTTTGGAATGACTTTTAAAACGCTTCCCTTCATTGTATGGAATAAAGTGTACCACGATAAAGCAGGTCTGGGTAAAACACCCAATCCAAAAGACCTTTTTAGTATAGCTGTTTTTAACAGTATGGGAGTGGCCTACTTGTCGGGTTTTGTTTTTTTTGCGCTGGGGATTTTACTGGCCAGTGCCCTTGTGCTACAGGCAGCAACCATTTTGTTATTGGCAACGGCCATATTGTACAACTGGAACGTAATCAAAATGCTGTTGCATAAACCATCCATCAAATGAATGAAGTAACTACAAACAATAAAAATCAGTGCTCCGTTGCACTGGCAGCTTTGCACCAGGTGATGGATCCGGAGATTGGCTTGAACATTGTTGACCTGGGATTACTTTATCAAATTGATTTTGATGAAGCAGGAAAGGAAGTATTTGTGTCCATGACCTTAACCACGCAGTTTTGCCCTATGGGCGATAGCATAAGGGAGGGGGCTGCCAGGGTTATGCAGCAGGCTTTCCCGCAATATAAAATTCATATAGAATTGGTGTTCGCCCCACCGTGGAATGCAGAAAGAATTTCAGAACAGGGAAAAGATTTTTTAAACCGTTGATCTATGTTGAGCTATACATGTAAAACAGCTGTTAAGGCTGTTATTTTCCTGGCCACCAAATTTGAAAAAGGTGAAAAGGCAGGCATCAGGGAAATAGCAGAATATATTGATGCCAGTGAGCACACTGTTGGAAAAATGTTGCAGACTTTAGTAAAGCACGGTGTGATCAATAGCCTGAAAGGTCCGGCTGGCGGATTTTATATTTCGGAACAGCAGCAGCAGCAACCCATTTTTGCTATAGTGGAAGCCATCGATGGAGAAAGCATTTTCAAAGGTTGTGGATTGGGACTGAGCAGGTGTTCTGCCAAACATCCCTGCCCCATTCATAACGAATATAAAGAAGCAAGAGATATTCTTGAACGAATATTCAGAAGCAAAAAGGTTGCTGATTTATGTGAGCCGGTCAATAATGGAATTGCGTATTTATTTGGTTGAAGGAATCACCAGAAAGTAGGCACAGTTTCTCTGCAGCCCGGAGTTAAATTAAATAAAGATAAAAATGTCTTTTATATTTGCGTTTTTTACAGGAACTGTTTTCTTACCAAACAATTTTGAATGGCAATATAGAGGTTGAATAGTTCGCCCGGATTTCGGACGCGACCCGGCTTACTGTTTATTTTATTTGCTTTTTAGTGTATTCACCTTATGAGCAATTCTTCACAACATACATTTCACATCCCTGTAATGGGACTTGCCTATACAATTGATTCACCGGTAAAAGTGGCCCGCTTTGGTATTGCTTCGGTTATTTCAATTATTGAAGACCGGCTGATTGAAATGATGCGAAACCATTATTACCCCAGCATCAACCAGGCTTATTATCCCATCAGTACAAAAGAGGAAGATTACAGGGCCAAAAGAATTACCGATTACCTGAACCTGGTTAATAAAATTGTGCAAGGCCAGATAGAGAAGCTTAGAAATGCTTCCTTTGAAGCCGGCTCTGAGATTGTGAAATATTTTGAAATGTTGCCTGATGATGGGAAGCTAAAACAATTGTACAGGAAAATGAGAAACAGCAACGAACATGCTGAAAAGGAAACTATACAGGCGTATTTAAGAACACAAATTGTTGCCGGCAGTATTGATGTAAATATTATGACGAAAACTGACAGAAATAATTTTTCAGAGAAAGGAGGGTTATTGGAAGATGGCTCGGATGCCGTTGCGGCTTTAAGAGGATACGCTAAAAGCGATCTTACTAATTCATCTGTTATTTTTTCAGCAGGGATGAATCCGCGGATGTATAACTATCTTGAAAAATGCAACCAGTTTGATGTGGATGAAAACGGGGTTTTTAAAAAGAAGATCGTTGTTAAAGTAAGCGATTACCGTTCGGCCCTAATTCAAAGCAAGTACCTGGCTAAAAAAGGGATTTGGGTTAGTGAGTTTCGGGTAGAATCGGGGCTCAACTGCGGCGGCCATGCTTTTGCCACCGATGGTTATCTGCTAGGTCCTATTATGGAGGAATTTAAACAAAGAAAACAGGAGCTGTTGGAAACTGTTTTTGAGTTATATAAAAATGCCCGCATAAAGAAGGGTGGCTTTCTGCCCGATAGTCCACCCGAAATCGAAATATCGGTTCAGGGCGGCATTGGCACGGCAGAAGAAGATCATTTTTTGCGTTCGTATTACGGAGTGAGCAGTACCGGTTGGGGCACACCATTCCTGTTAGTGCCCGAAGCTACCACTGTGGATGATGCCACTTTAAAACTCTTGTGTGAAGCAAAAAAACAGGATGTGGTGTTAAGCCGTAATTCTCCTTTGGGTGTTCGTTTCCATTATCTTAAAGGCACTTCTTCCGAAAAAGAAAAAATGGCGCGTATTCAAAAAGGAAAACCGGGAAGCCCCTGCACGGAAAAGCACCTGGAGTTCAATACAGAATTTACAGAACAACCCATTTGCACCGCTTCTAGCAAATATCAAAAACTAAAGATAGCGCAATTGCAAGCATTGAACCTGCCGGATAAAGAATATCAAAAACAACGTACGAACGTTTTGGACAAAGAATGTTTGTGCATTGGATTGAGTAACGCAGCAGCCATCACCTACCAAAAAAGCTTTATTAAAAACCTGGAGGCTGTAACCATCTGTCCCGGTCCCAATATTGCCCATTTTTCGCAGGTTGTTCCCTTGCAAACAATGACCGATCATATTTATGGGCGAAAAAATATTATGGAAGATGCCAGCAGGCCGCACATGTTTCTTGCTGAATTGAATTTATACATCAGCTATCTGAAAGAAGAAATAGAAAATGATGCAGCGCCAGATGATAAAAAGAGAAAGTATTATGCAGGTTTTGGTCAAAATCTTTTAAACGGTATTTCTTATTATCGAAGCCTGAAGCTTGTGGCAAAAAGCAACAGACAGGTATTTTGCAATTCTTTAAATGAGGCCTGTGTGAAGGTAGAAGCGTTATTGCTACGTATAAATGGAGAAGTGTAAACAATTGAATAATTTAAAAAAGGTACCACTTTAGTTTACTGGAAATGAATATATGCAACAACACGATATCTTAAACCTTGATGATGTAAAGCAACTGGTGAACTCGTTCTATGGAAAAGTACGGGACGATGAAATGCTGGCACCCATATTCAATGAACGGATACAGGACCGCTGGCCAGAGCATTTGGAAAAGATGTACTGTTTTTGGCAAACGGTTTTACTGGAAGAGCATACTTACTTTGGTGCACCCTTCCCGCCACATGCGAAGCTGCAGGTAGAGCATGCGCATTTTGAAAAGTGGCTGGAGCTATTCAATAAAACGGTTGATGAATTATTTATAGGCGAAAAAGCAGACGAAGCCAAATGGCGCGGGCACAAAATGGCTCAAATGTTCGAAATAAAAATTGAACATATCAGAAATACAGGATGGAAGAGTTTGGTATGAGCCCCTTAACTTGGTGATCCATAATACTCAATGGCGAAGCTGGCATATTTTTTATGTCATTAGTCTGTAAGCTTTTATGGGAATTTACTTGATGGCTTTTCATATTGAAAAAAGTAACGGTGATGCTTAGTGCCGGGCACGATCCGTCAACAGGAATACTGATACTGTTCAAAAGAATAATCACTGATCAATATTTATTTTTAAACTCTTTAAATCAATTACCATGAATCAAAAGCACTTTTTCGGTATTCTTCTTTTCGCAAGTATGGCCCTATTTATGGCATGTAATTCCAATTCCAATGGCGGCAGTTCGGCAGACAGCACAACTGCTGGTAGCAGTGCGGCAAAAAATGAAGGAACAAATCCAAAAGGCATTGGGCCCCATCAGAACGTAGAACTTACCCATCCTCTGGATGAGAAGATGATCGCCGAGGGTAAAAATGTATATGATGTAAAATGCCAGAGCTGTCATAAATTGACCGATGAAAGATTGGTTGGACCAGGCTGGAAAGGCGTTACGGACAGAAGAACACCCGAATGGATCATGAACTTTGTAACCAACGTTGATGAGATGCTGGAAAAAGATACGGCTGCGCAAAATATGCTGGAAGTGTGTTTGGTAAAAATGCCGAACCAGGGTCTTTCGGAAGCGGATGCGAGAGCTGTTTTAGAATACATGCGTAAGAACGACGGTAAGCAATAGCCAAAAAACTTCTATTGATTTCAGAGCCATAGTTTTCTATGGCTCTTTTCTTTATTATCCATGCTGTTTATAACAGAAAGACGGGCCAGCGCAATGAATACAGAACCGGCTAATAAAATAATGGCGGCAATCCACAAAAGCCATTTATAAATATCGCTATTGGTTTTGAAAAGAACACCCAATCCCTGCACCATTAACAACAATTCATTGCTAATGATTCCCAGCGAGAAAATTAAAAAGGGAGTTGAACTGATTTTGTGATGCTTTGTAAAATAACCCTTCTCTATCAACGCGGCCAGCAGGTAAAAGGTTAGAAATCCTAAAAACACGAGGTGCAGAAACCCAATGATCACCGGGCGGTTACCATAAACTTCGTTACCCAGTTGAGGGAAAATGGTTCCGGCACTCAACAACATCTTTAAACCAAAAGAAATAACGGAAAAAAGCCACAGGGTTCTTGCTATGGAAGACGTGAATAACTGTAAAGGATTAACGGCCTTTAAAAAGCTAAAAAAATAAATAAGGCTGGAAATGATGAAAACGCATCCTACGGCTGCCAGCACATAAATCACGATGCTGTTGTGCCAAAGCAGGGAAAGAAACAGGGATGGCAAAACAGACCCACAAAGAAATACAGAAAACAATTCCGCTCTTTTGTTAATGGCCCATCCTTTTTTGAACAGGTAGTTCATGAACAAAGCGAACACTGCTAATGTAAAAAAGCCATTGTATTGAAAATGCAGAAAGGTATAAATAGAATCTCGGTACAGTAAAGAGTTGCCCGACCTTGAAAGTAATATGTAAACCAAACCCAGGGCCCCGGTGAATGAAATGATAAGCGAGGCTACCGCCGAAATAGCCAACAGCCTTACTGTTTTTTGGCGGCACGCTTTTAATACATCTTTTATAAATACAGGCGCAAAGGCAACAGTGGCTACGATGTACAGGGTTGAAAAGGAAATGGATAACCCATTATAACCGAAAAAAGGAAATGAAAAAGCCATTCCCAGCGAACTGATTTCAATGCCGGCTAATACCCATTGATAAATTTTTTTTTGAGAAAGATGTTCAGGGAGCAGATCATAGATCAGCAATGTAATGAGTGCGAGCCCGGCCCAGCCCGCAAAGGCAAAATGAGAATGGGCACTTATAAAGCTCCTGTAATCAATAAACTGGATCGGGAATAAAATTTTACTGCGCAGGCAAAATCCTAAAAAAGCAACAAGACACAGATTAACCAGGCTTAGACTGAGCCAAAAATTCCTTTTAGTGATCATAATGGTGTGAAATTTTACTCCGCAACGAAAGCACCTGCTGCGCCCATCTCTGCGTTGGCAAAGGAATGGTCCACAAAAGTATAGGTTCCTTTTTCAGGAAGTACAAATTCCATAATGGCACCTTGTGCCGGTCCAACCAGCGCAGCCTGCATGCCCACCAATTGATTTTTCGGGTTCCCATCCAGCCATACTTTATCAAGGATGGTTCCTATTACATGAAAACTGCAGATATTATTCGGGCCCACATTTAAAAAATAAACCCGGATACGTTCGCCCGCTTTTACTCTTATAGGGCGAACCACGTATTGCCCAGCCTTACCGTTAAAAGCTACATAGCTTGGTTGGCGGCGCATAGCCAAAGCTGTATCCGGAATAAATACCGGACCGTTTTGTTTCAAATAGTATTCGTTTTGCACAATTGCAAATTCACGGTCAACCTTATCGGGAAAGCCTTCTCTTGGCTCCACGATCACCATACCTATCATGCCTGATATCATATGAAGCAAAACCATGGGAGTGCCGCAATGGTACATGAATACACCCGGGTAATTAGCCGTCCAGGTAAAACTGATGGTTTCCCCCGGGAATATGGTGCGGTATTTATCCGCGGGATTTACCATGGCTGCATGAAAATCTATGGAGTGCGGCATGGGCTTCATATTCATGTTCATGGTCATGTTCTTCATCGTGTCAAGCGTACGGTCGGTCATGGAAAATTTAATTGTTTGACCTATACGAACCCTGAGTACGGGGCCCGGAAGCGAATCACCAAACAACCAGCCCGTAAAAAAAACACCCTTGGCTACCTGGAATAACCTGTGATGGACATCAATTTTTACTTCCACCGTATCACCCTCCTGCAACCTGGGCACCTGGGGCCCATAGGCAAGGGGCCCTCTTTCCTGCGCCGCATTGGGCTGGTTAGTGACAACCGCTTTAGGGGAACCCATCACAATTTTAGAGGTGTACTTATCATTGCCCTCTTCATTTTCCTTACAGGAAAAAGTGGTGATTAACAGGCAGTAAAGGAAGAACTGCTTCATAATCTAAATGGCAAAAAAAGCATGCCACTGGGTTATCAGGCATACATGTTTAAAGGCGTAAAGACTTACCGATTTGCAAAATGAATGTATTTATTAATCCCCGGCTGACTAGCATCATTTAATAAGCTGATAAAAATCATGTTGAATGAGTGTTCGTAAAAATACTTTTGATTGTAGGTATTATGATGTTTTCAAAATCATTTGGGTATGCGGTAAGAGGGGTGCTTTACATTGCCACGATGCAGGAGGAAAGGCATTACATACAGGTAGAAGAAATCGCGGCCCAATTGGTTGTCCCCAGGCATTTTATGGGCAAGATATTGAAGAAGCTGGTAAAGGAGAAAGTGCTTTTATCGTCGAAGGGGCCGATGGGCGGTTTTGCTATTCACAGCGACACCTTGCAGTTCCCGCTGATCCGCCTTATTGAGATTACCGATGGCCTGAACTTGTTTCATACCTGTGTGTTGCGATTGGATGAATGCGATGCATCGAACCCTTGTCCGATGCATGATCAAATAGCAAAGGTGAATGCAAATCTGAAAAATCTCTTATCTGCCACCACGGTTGTTGATTTGTTGAATGGGGACAATCCTGACTTTATTAAAACCCTTTCAACAAATGCGCAAACTGAATATCATATTAGAAAAACAATAAAAGAAAAAAATCATTAAAACGAACAGGATGGACGTGTTGCAGGATTTTAATAAAACAGTATCTGAAATTGTGCGGTCTGACTACCGTACAGCAGATGTATTTAAAAAGCACGGGATTAGTTATTGCTGCGGCGGACAAATGCCATTAGCCGAAGCCTGCGAAGGGAAAAATGTTAGCTATGACGAGCTGGTGAAAGAACTGGGTGATGCCACACGGGATCTCTGCCTGCCCAACACAGTTCAATATGATAAGTGGAAGATGGATTTTTTAATCGATTACATCATTAATATTCATCACGCTTATATTAGCTCCGTACTGCCTGCAACGCAGGCAAATCTCATTTCTTTTGTAAACAGCCATAAAAAGCAATATTCTGAATTAACAGAGGTGCAGAAAGTTTTTGAACAACTCGGTTCCATCTTAACTACGCATAATTTACAGGAGGAAGAAACCATTTTTCCTTATATCAAACAAATTGAAACAACACACCGCCGGAAAGAGATCTACGGCAGTTTATTTGTAAGAACACTGCGCAAGCCGCTCAGCGAAAGCGAAAAAGAACATGCCAGAATAAGCGAACTGCTGGGTGAATTACGCAGGCTTACCAACAACTATACATTTCCGGAAAATGCCTGTACCAATCACCGCGTGGTTTATAATAAACTGCGGGAGTTTGATAACGATCTTGTGCAGCATAAACATCTGGAGAATAATGTGCTTTTTCCAAGGGCAATTGAAATGGAACGTGAACTGTTACAACAGTAATCATCTTAAAGCAATTTTGTGTCAGTATTAATGCCACATCTCTCCCGTGGGCAGGCAAGTGTTTATGCGGCCGCTGCTTTCTTAACAACCCTTGTATTTAGTTACCTTTTGCCCGGGTATGTAATTGTTTTAAGCGGCTTGCTGGTGGTTATTTTTATGTCGGTTTTTGTGCAGGATAAGCGTTCTACCATTATTGCCGGCATCGTAAGTGCGTTTGCAGTATTGGCACACATGATTTTCAGGTGGCAACGGTTGCATATGCTAACCGATTTTGCCACCTACTTGTTTATTCTTCTGCTCATTTTTCTTACAACTTTGATTGTTTTATACATCAAAAAACTAATTTTAAAGATGCAGTTTGATAAATCGCACATCACATCGTTGTTTGAAAATGCCACGGAAGGGTTTGTTGTAACCAATGGCAGGGGAGAAATTGCATTGGTCAACCCTTCTGCCTGCAGGATGTTTGGTTATAGTGCGGAAGAATTGATTGGACAAAAGATTGAAATACTCATTCCCTCACAGTACCGCAAAGGTCATGTGCAGTTAAGAGATGGATTTTATGAAAAACCCCAAAACCGGGTAATGGGCCATGGGCGTGACCTGAACGGCCAGAAAAAAAGTGGGGAAACATTTCCGGTGGAAGTAAGCTTAAGCACCTACATGCAGGAAGGTGAGAGATACGTCATTGCATTCGTAGTCGATATCACGCATAGGAAAGAAATTGAGCAGAGTATGATCCGCCAGCAAAAGCAGCTGGAAAATGTGACCAATGAAATGCGCAGGCTGAATGCAGAACTGGAAGCCAAGGTGGAAGAAAGAACAGTGATTCTAAAAGAAGCCTTGCAGCGGTTGGAGCAATCGCAGGAGGAATTAAGTGAGGCCCTGGATAAAGAAAGACAATTGAACGAGATCAAGAGCCGTTTTGTATCCATGGCTTCCCATGAATTCAGAACACCTTTGAGTACGGTGCTGTCTTCCGCATCACTGCTTTCAAAATACACCACATCCGAAGAACAGGAAAAGCGCAACCGTCATATTGCGAAAATTAAAGGCTCGGTAAAACACCTCAACGACCTGCTGGAAGATTTTCTTTCACTCGGCAAACTGGACGAAGGAAAGGTGGGTACAGCATTTCATGAAATGAACCTGCAGGAACTTGTGCAGGATACCGTGGACGAAATGAAAGGACTTGTAAAGGAAGGTCAGCAAATTGTCTATACCTACCACGGGCATGAACTAATAGAAAGCGACAAGAAACTGATAAAGAATATCCTGATCAACCTTATTTCCAATGCCATCAAGTTCTCTGATCCTGGCAGCACTATTTATGTAAACAGCGAAGTAAAGGCGGAACAGGCTACCCTTTCGGTCAGGGATGAAGGCATGGGAATTTCAAAAGAAGATCAGGGCCATTTATTTTCTTCTTTCTTCAGAGGAAAAAACGCCATCAACATCCAGGGAACCGGCCTTGGATTGCATATTGTAAAGCGATATTTAGATTTGCTGGAAGGAGAGGTGGTGTTGCAAAGTGAATTAGGTAAAGGCACAATCATTACTTTTACCATACCGGTTAAACATAAGTAGCATGGAAAAAAGAATTTTGGTTATTGACGATAACACGGACATCAGGGAAAATACAGCCGAGATATTAGAGCTGGCAGGATATAAAACGTTCACCGCCGAAAACGGAAAGCGGGGTGTGGAAGTAGCCATGAAAGAAAGACCCTCGGTTATTGTTTGCGATATTATGATGCCCGAGCTGGATGGCTATGGTGTGTTGCATTTACTGCGAAAAAATCCTGATACGCAAAATATTCCTTTCATTTTTTTAACCGCAAAAACAGAGCGAAGCGATTTTAGAAAAGGCATGGAGATGGGTGCCGATGACTACATCACCAAACCCTTTGAAGACATTGAATTGTTAAATGCCGTAGAGATCCGCTTAAAGAAATCGGAGATACTGGATCAAAAATATACGTCCTCACCGCAGGGACTTACCCAGTTTTTAAAAGATGTAAAAAGCACGGGCCTTGTTCAAAAATTATCAGAGAAATACGATATTGAGAACTACGATAAAAAGCAGATGTTATACAGTGAGGGAAAACGTCCGCGGTTTTTGTATTACCTGATCAAAGGAAAAGTAAAGGGCTTTAAGGCACACGAAGACGGGAAAGAATACATTACGAATTTATACAGCGACGGTGACTTTATCGGATATACTGCATTAATTGAAGACAGCAACTATGATGACAGTGCCGGCATTCTGGAAGATGCCGAGATTATGCAAATTCCAAAAGAAGACTTTTTGCAAATGGTGTATAGCGATATCAGTATTGCCTCCAAGTTCATTCATATCATTACACAGAACGTAAAGGAAAAAGAAGAACGTCTGCTGAACCTGGCCTACAGTTCCCTGCGCAAACGTGTGGCCAAGGCTTTGGTTGATATAGTAGAGAAGTTCAAGCTTAAGGAACAGACACATCCCATCGAAATTTCAAGAGAGGATATTGCCCAATACGTGGGTACGGCCACCGAATCCCTCATCAGGACACTGAGCGATTTTAAGGCGGAAAAACTGATTGAGATTAAAAGCGGAAAGATCATTGTGAACAATGTGGAAAAGCTAAAACATCTTTTGTTTTAAATGGTTCCGCAGAGCAGATAAATAAAAAGGACGAACCCAGAGAGGCTCGTCCTTTTTATTTAATACGGTTTCTGTATAGTTAGAAATCAAATTCTCTCCTGTGCATGTTCCACCGGATGCCTGCATAAATGATCGAAGTGTTTTGAGAAACAGCAAGGGCACTTTGCCGGCGATACACGGCATTCACCTCTAAAAATAAGTTTGGTTTTAATTCATACGACAACAGCAAAGACGCATATCCTATTTTATTCTTCACTCCGGAGCCTACATGAAATCCGTAATCGCTGGTGCGGTAGGGCGGAATGTTTGGTAAAAAAATATTGTTGCCATAATTGACATTGCCGGTGTCCTTGCCCTGCGTATAATAAATGGCTTTGGCCTGCACCATCCATTTGGGTGCCGGTTGGTAACGGATCATTCCAATGAATTCCTGGAAACTGGCTCCCAAAGGATGCGCCAGCGGTTGATTGTAATGCGTGTAATTGGCCACTGAATCCCTGTGAGAATAGGTAAAGGGGCGGGCACGATTGGTTTCTACCTGCAAATCCAGGTTTTTCACACCGAAAGCATCAATATATTTAGCGCCTAATTGATATCCGTATTTATTGCCCCACCAGCCCCTGTTGGCCTTTAATTCTGATAATTTAAATTCATCTAAAAGCAACTGGCCGTAAAACTGAAATTGGTGAGCCACGTTAGCTTTAAAATCCAGGCCCGCAACAGCATTATCAAAGCTTCCGTTTTGTTGCTCAATGGAACGATAGAAGATCACCGGGTTTAAATAACCAAATTCAAAATGGTCCTTGCGGCCAAATACCACGCCTTCAAACAAGCCTACATTCAGCCATTTTGTGATGCCCATATCCAAATGGTGCATGGCTGCATATTTTTTTGGAATGAGAATGTCGGCGCCAAAGCGTTCCGCATTCTGCAGTTCCATAAATAAATTCTGGTAGTTGAATTTCCAGATCCTTGTATTCAATCTTAAAAATAAAGCGCTATTGGAAAAATCGCTTAAGAACAAAGAACGGTAGCCATTGCCAATAAAGTTTTTGTCGTAACCAAACGCTACATCTATAAACCTGGTTATATTGAAAGTGATATAGCCTCTGGCATCAAAATAATCATAACCCGTTGTTTTAAAGTCCTTATAAAAACCTTGGCCCGGTACCGCTTTTCGTTCTTTTTCCCAGGCCTGCACATAAAGCGGGTCTCTTTCCTGGTTGTCGGTTACATAGGCAGCAAAGCCAATTTTGTCAGCAATGCGGCCGCGAAGGGTTACGCCCCTTGTGTTCAAAAAAATGTGCTGATCGTTGTCTTTTTCTTTGCCTACATAATATTGAAAGACCGGGTTCACCGACAGGAAGAAATCTTTGGTGTTGACCTCGTAAAGTGTGGCCGGTGTTTTATAAAAATGTTTCCAGAGGGGCTTTTTGCTGGCAAATTGCTCCCTGTCGCCAACTGCCCATTCCAGATTGCTTACATTGGCTGTGTATAAATTGTATTTATCAACCAGGGAAGGCGAAGCAATAGAATCAAGCCTGTTCATTTGCGGAATGAACTGCCGGCGGCTGAAAGGTTTTGTTTTTGAAAAGTTGAGAATGGAATCCGTTCCGGCTTTTATTTCGAGGCGTTCAAGTAAAATGTTTTCTTTGGCGCCTTGTGGTAAATAAGTGGTTTGCGAAAACGCCCCAAACGGTAAGGAAATCAAAAAAAGAAAAAAGGTTTTCATAAGCTCCGCCTTCGGCGGATTAAGGGTTGATTGTTTAAATTGCATCCCGGCTGGTTTATAGTTTTTCAAATTATGCAAAAATATCTGATAAAGAATATCAATGTTGTGAATGAAGAAAACATCCAGGCAATGGATGTTCTGATTTCAAATGAACGAATCGAAAAAATAGCACCACAGATTTCGCAGGTTGATGGAGATTTTACGGAGATCAATGGCGAAGGAAAATATTTGCTGCCCGGTGTAATTGACGACCAGGTGCATTTTCGCGAACCGGGGCTGACGCATAAGGCAACCATTTATACCGAAAGCAGGGCAGCGGTGGCGGGTGGCACTACTTCTTTTATGGAGATGCCCAATACGGTGCCTGCTGCCTTAACCCAGGCATTGCTGGAGGAAAAATATGGGATTGCTTCACAAACTTCACTGGCGAATTATTCTTTTTTCATGGGGACATCCAACGATAATTCGGAGGAAGTGCTGCGAACCAATGATAAAAAAAAGGACATCTGCGGCGTGAAAATTTTCATGGGTTCCTCCACCGGCAATTTATTGGTGGATAATTATTTGACGATTGATAGGATTTTCCGGGAGTGTGAAGTGCTGATCGCTACGCATTGTGAAGAAGAAAGTATGATCAGGGAAAACCTGCAAAAACTAAAAACGGCGAAAGGAATATTGGAGCCTTCGGATCATCCTCTTATCCGGGATGCAGAAGAATGTTTTGAATCTTCTTTCAAAGCCGTTCAGTTGGCAAAGAAACACGGTACCCGGTTACATATTCTTCATATTAGCACCGAAAAGGAACTGCAGTTGTTTACCAATATGCTGCCGCTGAAAGACAAACGGATAACGGCTGAAGTATGTGTGCACCACCTGCATTTTACCAGTGAGAATTATACACAGTACGGAAACCTGATCAAATGCAACCCGGCCATTAAGGCGCCGCATAATAAGGAAGCTTTATGGAAAGCGTTGCTCGATGACAGATTGGACGTTATTGCTACTGATCATGCGCCACACACCTGGGAGGAAAAAAATGAACCTTACGAAAAGGCTCATGCCGGCATTCCCCTGGTTCAGCATTCTTTGTTAGTGATGTTGCAGTATTGGCAGCAGGGAAAAATTTCCCTGGAAACCGTTGCCCGTAAAATGAGCCATGCCGTAGCCGATTGTTTTCAGATCAAAGACCGCGGTTACATTCGCGAAGGTTATTATGCCGACCTGGTTATTGTTGACCTGGAAAGCAACACAACCGTCACTAAAGAAACTATTTTATCAAAATGCGGCTGGAGTCCTTTTGAAGGACAGACATTTCCGGCCGCCATCACGCATACATTCGTCAGCGGGGCCTTAGTTTATGGAAATGGGATATGGAATGAATCTATAAAAGGAAAACGTTTAACTTTCGAAAGATAAATGTTCATAGTTCATGGAGTGCTACTGTTCTTTTTCTTTGAACCATCAACTATGAACCATGAACTAAACTATGCAAATAGACAAAGTAACCTTTAACGATATTTCCATTTTCCATCCCGAGGAAGAATTTTCCATCTTTCACCGGCTCAATTTTACCAAAACGATAGGGGGTAAGGAATGGCTGCGTCGTTTTTTTATGGAGCCTCACCACGATCTGAGGCGCATCATTGGGGTGCAGAATATTATTAAAACTCTTTTAAATCATATTGAGGACTGGCCGAAAGAAATCACGAACGGCACGGTCATTATGATGGATAAGTTCCTGGATTATCACCTGGATCCGGTACCCCAGCGCCCCACACCTATTAACAGCTTTGCCTACAAGGTTTTGCATACGCAGGATTACGCCATGGTAAAGTTTTCGGTAAAACATTTTTCCGATTTTTTCAGAGGCCTGAAAAAGCTATTGGTTCTTTTGAAAGAAGCGGAACTGCCTGCCAACCTTGGTTTCTATGTGGAGCGTATGGAAACAATCATGCAGGAAAAACCACTGCAGCAACTGGCCGACACAGGTGGCGATGAAAAATTTTCTGCAGTGCAAAATCTTTATTACGCTTATTTTCTCCGCCGGGATTATAAAACGGATATACTGGAGCTGATTGATATTTTCAGCCGGCTGGAAGCCTGGTATTCCATGGCCATGGCGGTAAAAACTTACGATCTGACGTTTCCCGAATTCATTGAACAGGACGATCCCTATTTCAGGGCCGAAGGCCTCTATCATGTAATGCTGCAAAACCCTACGGCTTATGATTTGGTATTGGAACCCGATCAGAATTTTTTGTTTTTAACGGGTGCCAACATGGCCGGCAAAAGCACTTTGATCAAGGCCGTTGGCTCTGCCGTTTTTTTGGCGCACATAGGCATGGCGGTGCCGGCCAGGAATATGAAACTTTCGCTATTTGACGGATTGCTTACCAATATCAATGTAGCCGACAATATTGCCAAAGGGGAAAGTTATTTCTTCAATGAAGTGCAGCGCATCAAAAACACCATCTACAAGATCAACGACGGAAAAAAATGGCTGGTGCTGATCGATGAATTATTCAAGGGCACCAATGTGCAGGACGCCATGAAATGCTCGCTGACGGTGATCAAGGGTTTGATCAAAATAAAAAACTCCCTCTTCATTCTCTCTACGCATTTGTACGAAATAGGAGAGGAGTTGAAACAGTTTCCCAACATCTCGTTTAAATATTTTGAAACCAATGTGGCCGACGATCAACTGGAATTTAGTTACCAGTTGAAAGAAGGCATCAGTAACGACCGCATTGGTTACGTAATCTTACGAAGAGAGAAAGTAGTAGAGATGCTGGAAAAATTATAACAGGAAGTTTACTCCAGGATTTATATCTTGACCATTATAATTTCCGTTATGAAACCATTGGCAAGTCTTCTTTTGATTCTTTTTTCTTTTAACGCTAAGGCTCAAAACATTGATGTGCAGCATTACAAATATGAAATTGAGTTGTCCGACAATTCAGACGCCATCAATGGAAAAGCGTTCATCACTGTAAAATTTCTTACTGAAACGTCCACGGTAAATTTTGATTTGACCTCCGGTGAGGATGAAAAAGGTATGTATGTTTTTGATGTGAAGGAAAAGGGGCAGAAACTGACTTCAACCCATAGAAACAATGTTATTACCGTTTATTTAAATAAGCCGGCCCAAAAAGATGAAGTGAGAATGTTTGAGATCACTTATATGGGTACGCCAAAAGATGGTTTGATCATCTCTAAGAACAAATATGGCGACAGAACTTTTTTTGCCGACAACTGGCCTAACCGGGCCCACAACTGGATTCCCTGCAACGATGTGCCTTCTGATAAGGCCACCGTTGAATTCATTGTGACTGCACCCTCTCATTATAAGATTATTTCAAATGGATTATTGGCAGAAGAAAAACAGGTAGGCAGCAATAAAAGAACGCATTGGAAAGAAGACCTTCCCATCCCTACAAAAGTAATGGTGATAGGCGCTGCCAATTTTGCGGTGGCCAGAGTGGATAGTTCCTACCCTGTTCCGGTTACGGCCTGGGTGTACCAGCAGGACAGCACTAAAGGTGTTTATGATTATGCCTTGGGCGATGATATTCTGAAATTCTTTGAAAACCTTGTGGGGCCGTATCCGTATAAAAAACTGGCAAACGTGCAATCCAAAACCATTTTTGGCGGTATGGAAAATGCCAGTGCTATTTTTTATGCGGAGAATACGGTAACAGGCAACCGCAAATCAGAGGCATTGATGGCGCATGAAATAGCCCACCAGTGGTTTGGAAACACGGCTACTGAAAAAAGCTTTGCCCATGTCTGGCTGAGTGAAGGCTTTGCCACTTACCTAACAGACATGTACATCGAAAAAAAATATGGAGTGGACAGTTTTCAAAAGAGAATGGAGCAGGAGCGGGGGGAAGTAATAGAATTTGCAAAAACATCCAAACAGGCCGTGGTGGATTCTACTTCGGAACTTATGGACCTGTTAAGTCCGAACAGCTATCAAAAAGGTGCCTGGGCATTGCACATGCTGCGCAACGAAGTAGGCGACAGCAATTTTAAAAAGATCATTCGTAGGTACTACGAGCAATATAAGTTCCGCAATGCCGATACAAGAGATTTCCAAAAAGTGGCAGAAACCGTTTATGGCAAAGACCTAAAGTGGTTTTTCGATCAGTGGTTATACCAGCCTGGCATTCCCCAACTGGATATTGACATGAAAGCAGATGGAGAAGAGTTTAAGCTGCATATCAAACAGGGAGAAAGGATTTACCGTTTCCCAATTGATGTAAAAATCATCGGTAACCTGGGAACGGAAAGCTTTAAAGAACGGTTTTATGTGGACAGCAGGGATGAGGAGTTTAAGATCAAAACCAAGGGGCCGTTCACAGTCATAATAGATCCTGATAAAAAACTGTTATATGCTGAAAAGTAAGAACGGTACACACCCCGGAGGTTTTCAAAACCTCCGGGGTGTAAGCATAAAAAAACCTCTGAGTGGTCAGAGGTTTTTTTTATATCTCACGTTTGACGTTTCACGTCCCACGAATTTATACCAGCATTGTCACCGGGTTCTCCAAATATTTTTTGAACGTCTGTAAGAACGAGGCGCCTACCGCACCGTCCACGCTTCTATGGTCGCAGCTCATGGTGATCTTCATCACATTGCTTACGCCAAATCCTTCGCCTTTACGCACTACCACTTCCTTGATTCTTCCCACCGCCATGATCGCACTGTCGGGCGGGTTGATGATGGCGGTAAATTCTTCAATGTCCATCATTCCCAAATTGGAAATGGTAAAGGTATTTCCGGTAAACTCATTAGGCTGCAATTTTTTATTGCGGGCCTTTCCTGCCAACTCCTTGCTCTCCGCTGCAATCTGGCTCAGTGTTTTTTGGTCGGCGAAACGGATCACCGGAACAATTAATCCATCTTCAATAGCCACAGCTACGCCGATATGAATATGTTGGTACTGACGGATAAAATCTCCCATCCACGAACTGTTCACAGCCGGATGCTTGCGCAACGCCATGGCGGTTGCTTTCACCACCATATCGTTGAAAGAGATCTTTACATCGCTTACCTCATTCATTTGTGCCCTTGCCTGCATGGCATTGTCCATGTTGATCTCCATGGTCAGGTAAAAATGCGGTGCACTGAATTTGCTTTCGCCTAAACGCTTGGCAATCACCTTGCGCATTTGCGAATTACTGATATCGGTGTATCCTTCCTGACCGGTAACCACTGGTTGCAGGGCAGCCTTTTGTCCTTCTGCCGGCTGACCGCTGGGGGCTGCTTGTCTTGGAACAAAATTGTCTATATCACTTTTTATAATTCTTCCGTTATCGCCACTGCCCTGAACCTGTGAAAGGTCAATGCCTTTTTCCTTAGCCAACTGTTTGGCGAGGGGAGAGGCTTTCACCCGTCCATCGGCAGTTGACTGGCTGGCTGCCTGTGCAGTTTGTTGAGGAGCTCCCTGTTGTCCTGGCTGCGGGGCTTCTGCTTTTTGCTCTGAACCCTGGGCTGCCGGCTGACCTCCGCTTTTTGCCGCAGCAACAATGGCATTTACATCCACTTTTCCTTCTTCACCAATAATGCAAAGCAGGTCGTTGACGGCAATTTTTTCACCGGGTTTGGCGCCCTGGTATAAAAGTTTTCCGTTCTTATAACTTTCCAGCTCCATAGTGGCTTTATCGGTTTCAATATCAGCCAGTACATCGCCTTTTTTAACTGCATCGCCTACGTTTTTATGCCAGGAGGCAATCACACCTTCGGTCATCGTATCGCTTAAGCGGGGCATTAAAACCACTTCTTCCATCTTACCCAGATCCATGGCAGGCGCTTGCGGTTTGGCCTCTGTACTTTGGGGCTGCGCTGCCGGAGCCGCTTGTGCTTGCGGACTGGCGGGTTTATCGCCAGTGGCCTGCTGTGGGCCGCCTTTTCCGGACACAAGGTTCGAAATATCTTCTCCCGGGCGGCCTATAATAGCCAGCAGGTCGTCAACATTAATTTTCGATCCTTTATCTCCCCCTACATAAAGGAGGGTACCTTCTTTATAACTTTCCAGTTCCATGGTGGCCTTGTCGGTTTCAATTTCGGCCAGCAATTCACCTTTTTTTACGGGATCACCCACTTTTTTATGCCATGCGGCAATAACTCCTTCCGTCATCGTATCGCTCAGGCGGGGCATCAATATCACTTCAGCCATGATTCTTGTTCGGTTTATTTTGAGTGCCGAAATTAAAGCAAAACAGGGAAATAGCAGGAAATGAAGAATAGAGGGCGGTGAAAGAAGAGTTGGGAGGTTATGGAAAGGTTTTTGTAACTGGCTTGATTGCTCTATGCCTGTACACCCAGAAAGGCTATTGAGGTATTGGAATTGTGGTTAAAGATGATAAAGTTGTCCCATGGCCAGCTATAAGAGTTATTCTGAATAAGTTGTTCTGGTTTTCAGGTTAATGAGGCCAATAGATAAGAAAGAAAACCATGCTAAAATAAATCCATAGCAAGGAAAATAAGATATGCACGGTTGATTCAAAGGTTTTTCCCTTCCAGAGTTTTGGTGAATAAATACAAAACTGGAAGATCAACCGGGTGGTCCAAAATATACATAAGCCTAAGGATAGTTGCTGTCCCAATTTTGTATAAATAATATCGCTGGAAGAATAAATACAAAAAACACCCATTAGGAAAACGACCAGGGCAATGAAAAATGTATGTACATACATCAATTGCTTATTGATAAGGCTTAGATAAGATAACTCCCTTCTCCAATTGAAATACCTGGGAAATACAAGATGGATTAAAGCTAGTAGAATCAAAAGATATCCTGTTATTTTAAGGTGCAGTTCCATTTTTTTGAAGAATAAAAGCAGTTATAAAAGGTGTGATCTTGATTTCCTTAACAATGCGTAGTCCTGCTGCATCAAAACAATTCGTCCACTTTTTTTTAGAAAAGAAATGAAAAAAGCCGACAGCGTAAGCAATGAAATTGGCAACATCCCGCAGGTGCTCTGCCACTACTATTTTGCCATCTTCTTTCAAACTCTCCCTTAACTTCCTAAAGACGGCTACCCGTTCCTGTTCATTTCTTATTTCATGTGCCGAAAGCAGGGTAAATATCCCGTCAACGGATTGGCGTTTGAGCGGAACATCTGAAGTGCTGATGGACCTTGTGCCTGGATACGCCGGGTAAGCTTTCCTGGCTCTTGCAATAGAAACTTCCGTGTGCTTTACAGGGTCATAAAAATCCAGAACCATAAGTTTGGCCTGTGGATATTTTATGGATAACAGGCAACTTGTTTCATCAAAGCCGGCATGAATATTTACGAGCTGAGCTCCGGCCTCCATATTCAAAAAGTTTAGCCAGTTCAGTTGGTACAAATTGGAACAATCATACACATAATAAGAAACGGCCAAAGACAAAAGAATACTTAAGGCTGTAAGTATAATGGCGTATAAAATAAAAAGACTAAGGGGAGCAGGGAGGATTTGTTTTGCAACCATCAATAGAACAAGGAAAGCAAGGGCAATAATATAAAGATGCCAGTTGAAACGGATGATATTTCCAATACCCTGAAAGGGCATCCTGTTTATCCTTTCCATAAATCTGTTTTACCTCTTTTCCAGTAATAAGGGATATTTTGTATGATAAATGCGTTGGCTAAAACAGCATTAGTGAAGTTTAGCTGCTTTATAAATCCTACATGAGCCTGAATAACTTCTACAGGCTTCGGCGTCCAGTTCTCTCTAACGCCTTCTATGATAAGTACTTCTCTGTTTGAGATATTGTAAGTAAACGTAAAGGGTAAAGGCCCTGCAAACCGTCTTGCTTCTTTCCAGGTATGGAAGGGAGAGTTCGAGGGTAAGACTGCATCTTCATTTCGGAGGCTGATTTTTACATTGAGGTCGGAATTCTTTGATAGGATGCTTACGACTGATTGGTCAGTTGTAATATCAATATCGGTAGTAGTATAGTTATAGTGTGTAAACAGGTTTCCTAAAAAGGCCATTTTCTTTTTATCGGTTTCCGATTTTAAGATATACAAACCTCTTAATCTTTTGCCCTGACTCGTAGTGTATCGTACAAAAACCCGGTAGCCTGTTAGAAAAAAATCTTCTCCCATAAAAGAAGGAAACCCTTTGGGCCTAAGGCCTTTTGTTTTTACCATTGCCACGGCCACAAAAGCCCATTTATCTTCAAACGTATCCAGTTGCAAACATTCTGGAAGAAAGCCGGTGAGTTCTTCTTTCGGGACAGCATAGGTAAGGACTAACGAGCTTTCAAAGAAAGTTTCAACAGGAAAGGGATGACGTTGTAAAAATGAGAACATGGTAATCAATTTCAGTTTATCTTCTTTAACGCATAGCCGGGCTCTTTGAAAAGACATTCGTTTAGAGCTATTAAAAGAATAAAGAAGACCGCAACAATACTATTCAAACGGCCAAACAAAAGCAGATCGGGTACCACCAAGAATTCGATGAGATTCATAATGGCAATAACCACGATTTGGGTTATGATACAGAGCTTTGGCTTTACTCCACTTACAATCCAGGCCGCCATCAGAATTTCTAAAACTCCAATTGTTTTAGTAAATAAAAAAGAATACTCTTCTCCTACTATGCGGGAAACGATCAATTGATGACGGGGGACAAGATGAATGACTTTGCAAAACAGGCCGTTGATAAGCCATACCAAGACAATGCTAACAGTAAGAGCAGTTTGGGTAAAAGATCGCTGAGCTGTTGATAGCATAGGTTTGTTAAAGCTGTTTATTCTTCAGGCTTTACTAACATGACCCTCTCCAATCTATTTTTTAACCTGCCTATTGAGAAATAAATTAAGCTTCATAAAAATAGCAATAAAGAAAACAACAAAGCTATTGCCTGCCAGTCTTCCCTTTGGGAACAAACTCTCATCAGACAAAGCTGTCTAATAGAAGAAAGCACAAGAGTGCGACGCAATCAAAGCCCAATAGCAGCACTTCAGCTAAGCACATAATCTCCTAATAATCCAACTCCATTCTCAACCTGTCCCTCAATTCTTTCACCAGCGGGTACTGCTCAATAATTTTTTGATATTGCTCTTTGGAACTCAAAGGAAGGTCAAACTGAATATTTTCTTTAACGCCTTCTATCAATACAATAATTAACTGGAGTTGCTTGTTGGCCAATTCTACCTTTAAAAAATCAGAAGTCTTGTTTCGTTCCAGTTCCAAAAACTTCTGGTTGATGTTGTTATTCACAACCGCTTCAAAACTATTGGCATCTTTTATCTGCAGTTCGGCCACTTCAAAGCTTTGCCAAGCGGGGTTTTTGTCTTCTTTTAATTGTACAATCCATTTATCCCAGGCTGTTCTTAAAGAAGTTTCATCCAGGGGTTTGTCGGCCACTTTTTGGGCCCCGTTACCATTGCCAATTTTTTGGCGGAGCGTATCTAAGGAAGAAAGCTTTTTTCCGGTAGCAGCTTTAGGGACAGGCGGCGGAGCAGAAGAAGTTGCCAGGGACGGAACAGAAACAGCTGCAACAGGTGGTGCCTGGTAAACTTCTTTTTTTTCTTCTGCTATAAAAACAGGATCCTTTACAACAGGCAGTGGTTCCGGCCTGGTTTCAATAATCAGCTTTGCCTCGCTGGTTTTTGCTTTGGGGGCCGGTGCAGAGGTAGCAACAGGAGCCGTGGAGGTGGCAATAGGTGCGATATTTCTAAACGCAACGGCTTTTGCTCCGTCAACTATTTTTTTTTTATCAATACCAGCGCCATTGCTGGTTAGTTGCAAGGCCTGCTGCAGGTAACAAAGTTTGATCAACGCCAGTTCCACATGCAGCCTTTTATTTCTTGCAGAACGGAAATTGATCTCCGCTTCATTCAAAATATTCAGCGCACTAACCAGGTAACCGGCATCGGTTCTTTTGGCCGTTTCGGCATAACGCTGCCGGAAACTTTCCACTACTTCCAGCAAACCGGCGACACGTTCATCTTTACAGATCAAAAGGTTGCGCAGAAATTCTGCAAAGCCATTCAGCACCATATCACCTTCAAAGCCTTTTTTGTCAATATCGTCGTACAACAACATGGCCCCGGCAAGGTCCTGGTCCAACATGCAATCCACAAGTTTGAAATAATAATCGGCATCTAAAATATTCAGGTGCTCAATGGTATTCTCGTAAGTGACTTCGCCATTGGTAAAGCTGACAATTTTATCCAGGATGCTTAGGGCATCCCGCATGCAGCCTTCACTTTTTTGCGAGATCAGTTGCAGGGCTGTTTCTTCGGCTTTAATATGTTCTTTCCCGGCAATGTCCTGCAAATGGTCAACGGTATCCTGCAGGGTAATGCGTTTGAAATCGAAGATCTGGCAACGGCTTAAGATGGTGGGAAGGATCTTATGCTTTTCCGTGGTGGCCAAAATAAAAATGGCATAGGGTGGCGGCTCTTCCAGCGTTTTTAAAAAGGCATTGAAGGCGGCAGAGGAAAGCATATGTACCTCATCTATGATGTACACTTTATATTTCCCGGCCTGTGGTGCAAAACGAACTTGCTCTACCAGGCTGCGGATATCCTCCACCGAGTTGTTACTGGCGGCATCCAGTTCATGAATGTTCATGGAAGTGCCTTCGTTAAACGATTTGCAGGAATGGCATTCGTTACAGGCCTCACCTTCCGGGCTGGGATTTTCGCAATTGATGGTTTTGGCCAGAATCCGTGCACAGGTGGTCTTACCCACACCCCTGGGACCGCAAAACAAAAACGCATGGGCCAGGTGCCCGGTTTTAATTGCGTTCTTTAAAGTGGTGGTGATATGATCCTGTCCTACCACGGTATCAAACGTCTGGGGACGATATTTTCTAGCTGAAACAATGAATTTTTCCATACAAAACCTCGGCTGCTAAGGTATCGCGGATGAGGCAGATTATAGTGGATTTCACAATTTTTTTGTTCCCAGCTTTTGCACTTCTATGGGTCGTTCCTTTACATTGCACGCTTGTACGGCATCAAAGCCTTCGGCCGTCAGTTTTCAGCTATCAGGGGGAAGATGGCAAACTAAATGTAAGGTCGGAAGGCTTAAGGTTCACAGCCGATAGCTGAACAGAATTACCAACAGTACAAGTGTCCGACGCACCAAAAGCTAAATTGTAGTCAGACAGTTTAGTACATAAAAATCGGTACAGGGTAAAAAAACCATTAATCTATGGCCGCGGCAAAGCCTTAAAAATCCGTGAAATCTGGGACGGGAAATCCATGAAATCCGCGGTTTAAGGCCTAATTTAACAGAACTTGCAAACTATGTGGAGCAGCAGTATTCCGGTGGGCATCATCCTTGTTCTTCTGGTGGTCGTTTTCCTGCTTTTGTTCAGGCAATACAAGCAAAAACGGGACATGGAACTGGAACTGTCAAAGCAAAAAACTGCTTTGGCAGAACTGGAAATTAAAGTGCATGAACTGGCCGCTCAAAAATTTGAACAATATAAAAACACGGTATTGCAAACGGAGCAGGACCGCATACTGGCTGAACAAAAACTGATGGCGGAAACTTCGTTTGAGCGATGGAAAATTGAATACGAAACCATCATCCGGCAGGATGCCATCAAAAAAAGCCAGGCGGTGACCATTGGTAAAGTAACAGAGCACATCATTCCTTATTTTAGCGGCATCTTTCCTTATAATCCAAAGGAAGTAAGATTTATTGGAAGTCCTATTGACATGGTGGTTTTTGATGGCATGGAAACCGATCTGGAAAATATCTCCGTTCATTTTATTGAAGTAAAAACGGCTACGTCGGCGCTTACGCCAAAACAAAAAGCCATCAAATATGCTATTTTAAATAAGAGGGTAGCGTGGAAGGAGTTGAGGGTGTAGTCCCCTTTAGGGGGGACAGGGCTACAAAATCGGATGCCGTTTAAATTCCTTCGTCCGGTCAAACAAATAGCGGTACGTAGTGAGTTTGCGGCTCTGCGATACATCACCCAGGCCCAGGCCTACATTCAGCATCTTTGGGTTAAAATCGCCGATCCACTGCATTTCATATTCCGTGTATTCAAAGGATGGTTGCATCACATCCTTATAGGCTTCGCCCACAATAAAAGCATCAATTCCCTTGCCCTGGAATTCGGGTACCACGCCAAAAACCAGGCCGGTGAATTTTCTGCAGGGCTTTGTTTTCTTCACCCATAAAAATTTCAGCTTGTGCAGCAGGTCAAACTTTCCGTTCAAATGTTTAAACCATTGGTTCAGGTCCGGTAGGTTAGTGAATATGGCAATGGGTTTTTCCTTATGATAGGCAAACCATACAATGCGTTCATCCATCACGGGCTTCATTTTTTTGAACATAATGACCACCTGTTCTGTCTTCATCTCCTTTAAACCTCCATGACCCGCCCAGGCCGCATTGTAAACGGCGGCAAAATCGGCTGCAAATTTTTCCAGCTGGTTTTTGTCAATATGCTTTACTGAAAAATCCGGATCTTTTTCAAACATGGCATGGCGTTCCAATACCTTCTCGCTCATTTGTTGCTTGGGGTTCATGCCCAGGCAAATTTGATGGAAGAAAGGCTGGAAGCCATAGGTTTCAAATAAATTTTTGTAATAAGGCGGATTGTAGTTCATGCAATACAAAGGTTCCTGGAAACCTTCTACCACCAGGCCCCACCAGCGGTCTCTTTCACCAAAATTGATAGGCCCGTCCATCGCCTCAACGCCGTGTTGCATCAGCCAGTGCTTTGCTACGTCAAACAGCATGTCGGCAGCATTTTGATTGTTGATGCAATCAAAAAAACCAATGCCGCCAACGGTTACATCGTCTCCCTTGTTCTTATATTTTTTATTGGTGAAAGCAGCGATGCGACCAACGTACCGGTCGTCTTTTTTTAGCAGCCAGCGCTTTACTTCTCCGAAACGGAAGGTTTTATTTTTCTTCGGATCAAAAACATCATTCACATCTTTATCCAGCGGGCGGATATAATTTGGATTGCCTTTGTTTACTGCAACATTCACCTTAAGGAACTCTTTTTGAAGTTCCGCAGTATTTACCTCAATTAATTCCATTGGAGCCATGGCGCAAATGTAACAGCAACGGCTTATTTATTAATCTGTAAATAAATGGTCAGCCATTTTTTTGTCATGCCCGTAAACGTCATCGCGAAAGTTAATCAATCCCTTATTGTCCACCCAGGCTGTAAAATACCCGATAAAAACAGGGACGGGATCTGTAACCGTCACATATTGTTCTTTGGATCCACTCATGGCTTTTTCAATTCTTTCTTCTGTCCATGAGGGTTGCTTGCGCAATACCCATTCAGCCAGCTTTTGGGGTTCTGCTATACGAATGCATCCATGGCTGAAGGCCCTTTTGGTTTCTTCAAATAAGGATTTGGCGGGTGTGTCGTGCAGGTAAATATTGTAGCTGTTGGGAAATAAAAATTTCACCCGGCCCAAGGCATTCCATGGTCCCGGCGTTTGCCGCACCGTATTGTTGAACCACTCCATGTGGTTTTTTTCAAGATAGTCGGGGTTTCGTTGAATAGCTGGCCATACTTCGTTTTTTAAAATGCCGGGTGGTACGTTCCAATAGGGAGCAAAGACCACGTATTTCATATTGCCGGTAAAAATAACCGTACGGTGTTGCATTGTGCCCACAACGATATCCATTCCAAAAGCGGGTTTGCCTCCTTCAAAAACCGTCAGGCGGTACTGGGGTATGTTCACTAAAATAAAGTCACCCTCAGGCTGCGCCGGTATCCACCGCATCCGTTCCATATTGATCAGGATCTGGCGAATGCGTTCCTCCGGCGCTTCGTTCAGGTAACGCAGGGTGGCGCCTCCGGCTATTCCATCCTGCTTCAAGCCATACCGTTTTTGAAACTGGATCACCGCTTTTTTTACTTCGTTTGAAAAAAAGGGAAGCGTATCTTTTAAAGGATAATCACCCAGGGAATGCAACCGCTTTTTAAGAGCTGTAATGGCTGGTGACGAATCGCCTAAGCGATACGATTTAGCGGTAGAAGGAATTGGTGGAAAATCTCCTTGCTGCTGCATTTCATAGTAGCGGAGTAATTTCTCTTTCAATAAGTGGTATTGCCGGTTAACCGGTTCCTGCGTGGCTGCATTTTTGTTGGTGAAGGAATCCAGCATAGCCACCGGATCAATGCGTTTGCGGGGAATAAACCAGTTCAGGTCCGTTTGACGCAGGTTAATATTTCCCTGGTAGGCCCGCCGGGCATAGCGCAGAAAGGAGGAGCTAATGCCCATTTCGGCTTTGAAAAGGGTGCTGTCCCAAAGTTGTAAAGGCTGCTTTTGCAATTGGGCGCTGTCCAGCAATTGTTTTATAAAAGGGTTAAAGACCACACTGTCCTTTGAATAACTTAAATAATCATTCAACAGGTTTTGAAAATGAAAGGCCTGCTCGGTAAAACCTTCTTCATTGAACCAGGCAAATTGGTAATTGCGGCTGTTGTAAAAATTGCGCATGGCTTGCTTAAGCGAATCATGCCATTGCGTTTTTTGTAAATAATTCTCTAACGAGGTGCTGTCAAAAAAAAGATTGGAGTAGGCGTTGGCCGGCGTAATAGTGGTATCGCGTTCTATTTTAATGGTTGCCGGTTTGCCATGTTGACAGGAATAGGCGAAACAGAAAACGGCGATGAACAGAAGGGAATAAAAGCCATTCTTTAGGCTAATTTGTTTTTTTACAGTCATTTTCACCCGTAGCGTATTTAAGACAACGGCAGGCATATGATTTTGCCTGCCGCTGGTTTGTATTCACAAAAATACGAAACGAAGAGTTGTATGGTTTACAGAGAAGTGGTAAACATTTTTTGGGCCAGCTTCTTATCATGATCATAAATGTCCTCCCTGAAGTTCAGGCGGCCATCCTCATCTACCCAGGTCGTGTAATAGGTAATAACCACCGGAACGGGATCTTTCAGTTTTACATATTTTTCCGTACCGCTGTTCATGGCTTCGCTGATCCGGTCTGGGGTCCACTGCGGATTGTTCCGTAATAAGTAGGTAGCCATTTTTTCAGGCTCGGCTAAACGAATACAGCCATGACTGTAGGCCCGTTTATCTTTTTCAAACAAACTTTTTGCCGGCGTATCATGAAAATAAATATTGAAACTATTGGGGAATAAAAACTTGACCCGTCCCAATGAATTTTTTTCTCCCGGCAATTGCCTGATCTTGGGCAGGTCGCCTTCCATGCCTACCTGTTCCATACTGTTATCGGCCAGGTAGTTGGGATTTTTTTCCAGGGCCGGCAGAATTTCTTTTTTTACGATGCTGGGTGGTACGTTCCAGTAGGGACTAAACACAATTTGATTGAGATCACCGCTAAACATCATCGTGTTATGTCCCTCCTTGCCCACCACAACATTCATATCAAAAACTTTCTTCTTTCCTTCATGCATGTGTAATTCAAATTCGGGAATGTTAACTACAATCAATTGTCCGGAAGGCGTGGTGGGCATCCAGCGCATACGGCCCATGTTCATTAAAATTTGCTCCAGCCTTTTTAAGGCCGGAACGTTCATATCCTTTATCAGTTGCGTGGTGATAATGCCATCGGGTGTATAGCCCATGCGAACCTGGTAGTTTTTTACAGCATTTTCCAGGGTGTCGTTAAACACTCGGCTTGTATCGTTGCCGGGCAAATCGCCGGTGATCTGTAGCCTTTTTTTAATAACCGCTATGACAGAATCAGATGCTCCCTTTTTTATGGTTTTTTTACTGGTGATGATCTGTGGCCAGCCGCCCTGTTTGGCAATGTTGTAATATTTCCCCAGTTGATCTTTCAGCAGTTTGTAGGGCTCGTTCACATCTTCAAAATATTTATTGTCCTTGTGTTTTTTATTTAACAACGAATCTGCTAAATACATTATATCCTGTTTTTTAAAGGGTATGAAGCGCTCCATTTCTTTTCGTTTCACATACCCCTTTTCATAATTGTTCAACATGTACAGGATAAAATGATGCGTTAACTGGATTTCGGTGTTGATATACGACCTATCTGAGGCGCTGACTGATAAATTTTCTTCTGCAATCAGGTTGTCCATTCTTTTTTGCAGGGCCTTGTTCCGTAATATCGTGTCGTTGTTATAGGTGGTAACATAATCATGCAAATTCCAAAAGCCAAGGGCTTGTTCTGTCAGTCCATCACCGCTGAACCAGGCATACTGGTAATTGCGGGTATTGTAAAAACTGCGGATACGGCGGGCTACAGAGTCGCTTAATTTCTTGTCGGCGATGTATTTCTCCACGTTGGTGCTATCTAAAAAAAGGGTAGAGTAAGAGTTGGAAGCATTGATGCTGTAATCTCTTTTACTTACATTTTTCTGGCCTTCAGATCTGGCTTCGTTATCGTCGTCATCACGGGCAGCTCCTATGTTTTGACAGGAGGCAAACAGGCTGCAACATAGGGCGGCATATAAAATTAAACTCTTCATATCGTTGAGTTTGCAAACCACATGCCTGTATTATGTGGTTTAAATGAGGATTTTGACACCGGATTTTTAGAAAGCTTTAGGAAAAATTGGGGAATTGTGGGGCGGATCCTTCATAGGGGATTCATTTAGTTGGCCGTCTCTGCTTATAAAAAAATTTAAACAGGAATGATCAGGGCCTTTTTGTACAATGAATTTTGCCTGTTTAGTTTTCGTTTCTTTGTCCCTCAAATTTCAACTCATGGCAAAATGTAATTTTTCAATTGATTTTCCGGGTTCGGCTGAAGAAGTATTCAACAAGGCTAAAGCAGCCGTGGAAAAACAGGGTGGAACCTTTAACGGCGATGCGGGCAGCGGCAGTTTTTCCATCAATGTCTTTGGTGCTATCACGGGTTCTTATACCGTATCGGGACAGCAATTACAAATAGCCATTGAGGATAAACCAATGATGATTCCCTGCGCCGCCATTGAAAGTGCGTTGAGAAGTCAGATAGGCTAGTGAACGGGAAAGTACCTGCCAAGGGCGGATAAATTCTCTTTAGTTCCATTACTGATTATTGATAATTAATTATTGGCCTTGCGTAAGCAGGTCTTCTCAGTAATCAGTAATACATAATTAATAATGCTGTATGAAGGAAGATGAAAGGGCGGATTCATGCCCCTTTCCCCATTGGCGAAAAGTTAATTCTCTTTTCCTTTCCACAATCTTTCATATCAAATTGGCAAATTAACGGTGCACCCTTACCTTTGCAGCCGAAATTGAAAACCGGCTTGGATCAAGTCTTTTTTCAAGCGAAAAAACTTCTTTTAAAAGCTATATATGGCAAAAGTTGGTAAGGTAAAACAAATCATTGGCGCTGTAGTGGACGTACAGTTCGACGGCAGCCTCCCGGAAATTTATAATGCGTTAGAAATAAAAAGAGACAATGGCGATACGCTGGTGCTTGAGGTGCAAAACCACCTGGGCGAGGACAGTGTTCGTACCATTGCTATGGATGGTACAGAAGGTTTGACCCGTGGAACCAATGTTGTTGACACCGGGGCTCCCATCACCATGCCGGCAAGTGACCAGATCAAAGGCCGCCTGTTTAATGTAACCGGCGATCCCATTGATGGCCTGCCAGCCGTTTCAAAAGTGAATGGCCGTCCTATTCACGCCAAGCCGCCGGCTTTTGAAAACCTGTCTACAGCCACAGAAGTTTTGTTTACCGGTATTAAAGTAATCGACCTTATCGAGCCGTATTCCAAGGGTGGTAAGATCGGTTTGTTTGGTGGTGCCGGTGTAGGTAAAACCGTATTGATCCAGGAATTGATCAACAATATTGCAAAAGCCTATTCCGGTGTATCGGTATTTGCCGGTGTGGGTGAAAGAACCCGTGAAGGAAATGACCTGATGCGTGAGATGATTGAAGCCGGTATCATGAATTATGGTGAGGCGTTCAAGCATAGCATGGAAGAAGGCGGATGGGATCTGAGCAAGGTGAACATGACGGAACTGGCCGATTCCAAAGCTACTTTCGTATTCGGACAAATGAATGAACCCCCTGGTGCCCGTGCCCGCGTTGCCCTTTCCGGTTTGACCATTGCAGAATATTACCGTGACGGTGACGGCACAGGTAAAGGCCGCGATATTCTTTTCTTTGTGGATAATATCTTCCGGTTTACCCAAGCTGGTTCCGAGGTGTCGGCTCTTTTAGGCCGTATGCCTTCAGCTGTAGGTTATCAGCCAACTTTGGCCACGGAAATGGGTATCATGCAGGAAAGGATTACGTCAACCAAAAACGGTTCTATTACCTCTGTACAGGCGGTGTATGTACCTGCGGATGACCTGACCGATCCGGCGCCGGCTACAACCTTCGCCCACCTGGATGCTACCACTGTATTGTCCCGTAAAATCGCTGACTTGGGTATTTATCCGGCGGTGGATCCTTTGGATTCTACTTCACGTATCCTTACTCCAGGTATTGTGGGTGAGGCGCACTATACTTGTGCAAACAGAGTGAAGTTGATCCTGCAACGCTATAAAGAATTACAGGACATCATTGCCATCCTGGGTATGGATGAACTGAGTGATGAAGATAAATTAACGGTGAGCCGTGCAAGAAGGGTCCAACGTTTCTTGTCGCAGCCCTTCCACGTAGCCGAAGCCTTTACCGGTTTGAAAGGTGTGCTGGTACCGATTGAAGAAACCATTCGCGGTTTTAACATGATCATGGATGGAGAAGTGGATGAATATCCTGAAGCTGCCTTCAACTTGGTAGGTACTATTGATGATGCCATTGAAAAAGGTAAAAAACTGTTGGCGCAAGCGCAGGGATAATGAGACAATTTGCCAATTAGCAAATTTGTCAATTGGTTCTTTATTGTCGAATTGTCGAATTATCAAATTGTCGAATTATGACCTTAGAAATATTAACTCCGGAGCGTAAATTATTCAGTGGCGAAGTGTTTGGCGTGCAAATGCCGGGCATCAGCGGCTCCTTTGAAGTGCTGGATAAACATGCGCCGCTGGTAAGTGCTTTAAAAGCAGGCCGTGTCAGAGTGTTGCGTGATAAACAAAACCATACTGCCTCTTATGATATCCAGGGTGGCTTTGTAGAGGTTTTGAATAACAAGGTAACCGTGCTGGTGGAAGGTGCTACCGTAGTGGAGTAAATTAAAAATGTATATAATGTAAAGGCCGTTGTTTTTATACAACGGCCTTTTTTATTGTTATTTAGAAAGAACTTACGCTTTTACCATTATTGCACCGCATAACCAACTTAAAATGATCGATAAACCGAACCTGTAATATCGCCTAAAATATATTGCAAGGCATTAGGGATCATAAGAATAAGTCCGTAAGGCAGGGTTGCACCAAAGCGTTGTCCAAAAACTGCCGTAAGTCACTATTGACTCTGGGAACAGGTCGGTGTGTTCATTTGGGCAGCTTGATTTGGATCCAGAATCGCCTTCTCAATAGGCGATCCACTTCCTGTGGCATATAGATTGCACCTTATAAAGGGCTAAAAACAGTTATTGTGAAGATTGCACAGGTAGCTCCTCTATACGAAGCCGTGCCTCCTAAATTATACGGAGGAACGGAACGAATTGTTCACTATTTAACAGAAGAGTTAGTCCGGCTGGGGCATGATGTAACCTTGTTTGCCTCAGCGGATTCAAAAACAAAAGCCAGGCTGGTAGCCCATGTGCCCGAAGCTTTGAGGCTTAACAAATCCTGCGAGGATACCTTGGCTCCGCACATTGTTCAGCTGCAGGAAGTAATAGAACAGGCCGATGAATTTGATATCATTCATTTTCATACAGACTATATTCATTTCCCTTTTACCCGCAAGCTTTCTGCGGCTCATCTTACTACGCTTCATGGAAAACTGACCATTCCCGAATTGCAATTGGTCTATAACAAGTTTCCGGATCAGCCCGTTATTTCCATCTCCGATAAACAAAGAGAACCCCTGCCGCAGGCCAATTGGCTCGGCACGGTATATCATGGACTTCCGGCCGGCTTACATAAGGCCGGAACAGGCAACGGTGGATATCTTGCTTTTCTGGGAAGGATATCCCCCGAGAAGGGATTGGATGGTGCCATCAGCACAGCAAAAGCCGCGGGCATTAAATTAAAAATTGCTGCAAAAATTGATAAGGCCGACAAGGAATATTTTGAAGAGCACATCAAGCCGCTTTTAGATCACCCGCTAATCGAATTTATAGGTGAGATCAATGAAAAAGAAAAGACAGCGTTTTTAGGAAATGCGTTGGCCATGTTATTCCTTATTAACTGGGATGAACCGTTTGGGCTAGTAATGATAGAAGCCATGGCCTGTGGCACGCCTGTTATCGCATTCGGCCGCGGATCGGTGCCCGAAATCATTGAACACGAAAAGAACGGCTTTATAGTACATAGTGAAAAGGAAGCCACGGAAGCAGTGACACTAGCACGTCAGCTTAGCCGCAAAAAAGTCCGTGAAAGCTTTGAACAAAGATTTACCGCCCGGCGGATGGCCCTGGATTATATAGCGGTTTATCAAAAATTGCAAAAGCAAAGGAAGAGCAAGGAAAACCTTGTTATTGCACTTCAGGATCGAAAACTATCAATCATTTAAAAAGGATCTATGTTACCCAAGAATCCGGACTTACTGGAAGAAAATAAATACCATATTGGCAGCGATATTGTCTTTGTTGATGACCGTGTACGAATATTAAATCATTTCGACACGTTTGGCATTTTTGACCGCTGGGGCGACATACACCCCCATGCCAAAAAGCTACATGGCATTTACCACCAGGGCACACGGTTTATTAATAAAATGGAATTGCGGATCAACGGTCAAAAACCTTTGCTGTTAAGTTCGGCTATAAAGGAAAATAACCAGGTTCTTTCTGTTGATCTTACCAACCCTGCTTTTGAAGACTGCGGCATGGCTGAAAATACGGTTCACATTTCCAGGAGCCAGTTTATTCGTAATGGGGTTTTTTGCGAAGAGCTGCGATTTAATAATTATGGGCTGGTGCCGTGTTCTTTTAACGTTACGCTTTCGTTTGGCAGCGATTTTAAAGACATATTTGAAATTCGTGGCGTACAGCGAAAAGTAGAGCACCCGAGGCATGAGTTAATTGATGAAAATGATAAGATCATTTTTGATTACAAAGGCTTGGATGAAATCCACCGGCGCAGTGAAATTACTTTCTCAGCCGATGGGTATGAAATCAAACGGAACTTGTGCATTTTTCATTTGGACCTTCTTCCGCAAAAAACGCATTTGATACAATACTCCATTTTCTTCAATGCCTGCGATAGCGAACTGGCTACGGTACAATACACCGAAGTGAAAAAGGCCATGGAAGAAGAACGGCAGACATCGCATCGCCTGTTTGCCGACATAGAAACATCCAATGAACAATTCAATCATTGGCTGGAGCGGTCGAGAGCGGATCTGCTTTCACTTCTTTCCCAAACCCGTTATGGAAAATATCCTTATGCCGGCGTGCCCTGGTACAATACGGCCTTTGGCCGCGATGGAATTATAACCGCTATGGAAACGCTTTGGCTGGCGCCGGAGATCAGTAAGGATGTTCTTCGGTTTTTAGCGCAAATGCAGGCAAAGGAATTAGATCCGGCCAAAGACGCTGAGCCCGGGAAAATTCTGCACGAAACCCGCTCCGGCGAGATGGCCAACACCGGGGAAATTCCTTTTGGGAAATATTATGGCACCATTGACGCCACCCCGCTTTTTATCATGTTGGCAGGTATGTATTATGAACGAACCGGCGATAAAGAAACTATTCAGCATATCTGGCCTAATATAAAAATGGCCTTACACTGGATTGACAACTATGGCGATTTGGATGGCGATGGGTTTGTAGAGTATAAACATAAGGCTGAAAATGGCCTGACCAATCAGGGCTGGAAGGATTCTTTTGATTCGGTGATGTATGAAGACGGCAGTTTGTGCGAAGCTCCTATTGCCCTGTGCGAAGTACAAGGCTATGTGTATGCCGCTAAGAAATATGCTTCTGTTCTTGCTGCTGTTTTTGATGGGGAAGATGGATCGCAAAAACTGCGCAAGGAAGCGGAGGCTTTAAAAAAGAAATTCAATGAACAGTTTTGGGATGGTGAATTGGGATGCTATGTGCTGGCTTTGGATGGAAATAAAAAACCCTGCAGGGTGGTCACTTCCAATGCAGGCCAGTGCTTGTTTACAGGTATCGTGGAAGAAGATAAGGTAAGGATGCTGGTTGATACGTTAATGCACAGTGATATGTTTAGCGGCTGGGGTATCAGAACCCTGTCGGCTGTTGAGAAAAGGTATAATCCCATGTCTTACCACAATGGTTCTGTCTGGCCACATGATACGGCTCTTATTGCGTATGGATTTTCTTTGTATGGTTTTCAAAAGGAAGCTCTTGAAATTTTGAATGCTCTGTTCAGCGCTTCTTTATTCATAGACCTGCAAAGGCTTCCTGAATTGTATTGCGGGTTCCATAGAAAATCAAATGAGGGCCCCACAGCTTACCCGGTTGCCTGCTCGCCCCAGGCATGGTCGGTAGCTACTATATTCATTTTAGTACAAGCCTGTTTGCAAATTAAAATCAACGCTATTACAAAGACCATTGTTTTTGATAAGTCGGAGTTGCCGTCGTACCTGGAAAAAATAGCAGTCTCAAACTTGAAAGTTGGTACCTATCACCTGGCCTTTAATGCTTTTCGCCATCAGCATGATGTGAGCTTTAACGTCATTACAAAACCCAAAGGGTGGGAATTGTTAACCAGGAAGTAGCTCCCCCTGTCCCCCTAAAGGGAAGAGGTAGGCGTAGAAACTTTTTTGGTAACAGCCGGATTTTCTATTATAGAGTTAATGATTTTGTCACCGGCTTTTGTATTGCCATTGAACTACCGCTGTGTCACTCCCTTGTAGGGCTAGAATGCTATTCGGCCCGGTGTTTCATAAGAAATTCTTTCTAAAAAGTAAGAACTGTAAAGGAAAGTATGGGGGACAGGGGTATTTAATTCAACTGCGGATCAATCGGGAAATTGATCATCATTTCAAATTCGCCGCCCAGGTGTTTTAAAGAATCCTTCCAGATCTCTTCTGCATTGGGGTGAAACACCAGGTTGCGTATGGCTTCTACGGTGAGCCAGGTTTTTTCTGCCATCTCTGTGTCCAGTTGTCCGGAGCTCCAGCCGGAGTAGCCAATATAAAAACGTATTTTTTCAGGATCAGCTTGGCCGCTGTTGATGAGGTCCACAACCGCATCAAAATCGCCGCCCCAAAAAATCCCTTTCATGATTTCTATGCCGCCCGGAATTTCCTCGGGGTACCTGTGCAAAAAATGAATGGTATTCATTTGAACAGGTCCGCCATAGTAAACCGGTAATTTATGCCCTTCTACTTCGGGGATCAGTTCATCCAGTGTGTTTTCATACTGCCGGTTCAATACAAAACCAATAGTTCCGTCCTCGCGGTGTTCGGTTAAAAAAACCACGGTTCGCATAAAGTTGGGATCTTTTAAAAAAGGATCGGCTATCAACAAAACTCCTGCTGCGGGTTGTACCATAGGCTGTCAATATCTGTTAAATATAATACATAACAATCTTATGCCATCGCATATGAGGAACACAGCAATATTTTTGCAATCGCAATATTTTCATCATCTTGCTGTCTGTGAAAAAAGTTTTCCCCATAATACTAGTGTTGATCACCCTGTCCTTACTGGGTATTATTTATATTCAGATCAACTGGCTGAATAACATGGTGCTTTTGCGTAAAGACCAGATAGACCAGAAGGTGCGGGATATCGCAAAGCAAGTTGGTGAGGAACTTTCTCAATACAAAGGATCCGCGCCTTCATCCGGCATGAAGCCTTTTCCGGATTTGAATAATTTTTCCCTTGATTATCCAAGAACCTATAATGTTAGCCAGCGCTTTACCACGCAGGAACTGTACGATAAAATAAAAGCAAACTTTGTAGCAGCCGATCTGGGGAACATTCCTTTTGAATTTGCCCTGGTAACCCTGAAGAATGAAACGATTGGCCAGATGGAAAGGCAGTCCAATAATTTTACCGCCTGGTACGAAGACACGGCGAATTATTATATTAAAGCTTCTCCTATAGTACCGCCAAGTGGTTCGGCGGCTGAAAATCTTACCGCAAATGAATGGATCATTATTGTGGTTCCCAACGTCACGGACATTGTTTACAAAGGATTGCGGGGCAATATTGTGGTGGCCATTCTTTTCACACTGGTCATTTGTGCCGCATTCTATCTTACGCTTCATACCATGCTTCGTCAAAAGAAATTGAGTGAAATAAAAAATGATTTCATCAATAACATGACGCATGAGTTCAAAACACCCATTGCCACCATTTCTTTGGCCGTAGATGCCATACGCAATGAGAAAGTGCAAAGGGATAGCCAGAAGCTTTCTTATTTCAGCGAGATCATTAAAGAAGAAAACCAGCGCATGAACCGGCAGGTGGAAACCATCCTGAAATCGGCATTGATGGACCGGCAGGAGGTGCAACTGAATCTGAAGCCCTTGCATGTGCACACCATCATTCGCGATGTAGCGGATAATTTCATGTTGCGCCTGCACGAAAAACAAGGAACGCTGGAAATGGACCTGGCTGCGCAGGATGATTTAATAGATGGAGATGAAGTGCATATATCAAACCTTGTCAACAACCTGATGGATAATGCCGTGAAGTATGGGAAAGAAAATGTGCCTCCCAAAATTTGTATTACCACCACCTCGAATAACAAAAACTTTATTTTCAAAATAGAGGACAATGGCATTGGCATGACTCGGGAAACGGTCAAACGAATCTTTGAAAAATTCTACCGTGCCCACACCGGTAATATCCATAATGTAAAAGGCTTTGGCCTGGGATTGAGCTATGTGAAAACCGTCGTGGAAGGACACGAAGGGCATATTAAAGCCGATAGCACATTAGGTAAGGGAAGTTCCTTTACCATTGAATTGCCATTGAAGCGGGATGAGGGTTGACAGTGATCTACCATCTGTCAACTACCATTTTGCTGATTATTCCTCCACAGCAAACTGCTGTCTCCATAACTTAAAAAACGGTAATTGTTGTTTAAGGCATGCTGGTAAACGTTGCGCCAGTCCTGGCCAATAAAAGCAGCAACCAGTAACAGCAATGTGGATTGGGGCTGATGAAAGTTGGTGATCAATCCAACCGCGGTCTTAAATGGATAGCCGGGAATAATGATGAGGCTTGTCCTGCAATGAATTTCATTCAGCGACCGGGCATTCATCCACTCAATCAAGTTTTGAAAACTATCCTTGTACGAAACAGCGGTGTATTGTTCAGCTAATTCATAGGCTTCCCATTGGTGCAGCTCCGTTTCCTCTTTATCTGAATCGTTTAGTTTTACCCCCAGCCAGTACAGGCTTTCCAGTGTTCTTAAAGAAGTAGTCCCAACGGCTACAATTTGGGTGGAAGAAATCAGGTTTTCAATCGTTTCTTTTTTTACCGTAAAAGGCTCGCCATGCATCTGGTGTTCAGCTATGGTCTCAGTTTTTACAGGCTTGAACGTTCCGGCGCCTACATGCAGGGTGATATAATCAACTTCTATATTTTTTACCTGCAGCTCTGCAAAAGTTTGTCCGGTAAAATGCAGGGCGGCCGTTGGTGCCGCTACAGAGCCCTCGTATTTGCTAAAAACAGTTTGATACCTTTCCCAGTCAATTTTTTCAGCACTACGTTTTATATAGGGTGGCAAAGGAATGGCGCCTGCGGCATGCAAAACCTGCACAAAGGATAAATGGTTGGGCTGCCAGCGGAATGCTATTAAAAAATAATCTTCTTTTTTATCGATATACTGCGCTGATAAATGAATGTCCTCGTCATTAATAGGAATCTTCTTTTGAAGCACTTGCCCGTGCTTCCATTTTGAAGCGCCACCGATCAGGCATTTCCATACTGCTGTTTCTTTTTGTTGCATGGCCTGCTCTATACTTTGCAGATGAGGTTCGAGGCAAAATATCTCAATAACACCACCGCTTTCTTTTTGAAATAAAAGCCTTGCTTCAATAACCCGGGTATTGTTCAGAATAAATGTGGTGCCAGATGGTAAATAGTTGGCAAGATTATAAAAATGATCATCAGTAATCATTCCTCCTTTATAAACCAACAGCCGGGAACGGTCTCTTTGCTCTAAAGGGAACTCTGCAATTCGATGATGAGGGAGTTCGTACGTGTAATCTTTGATCAGTATGTCCTGCGGTAAAATTTTCATGCGGCTAACGGCAGCATTTTGATTAAAAATTCAGTTTAAAACAAGGCTCTTTGCACAATTTTTTGCAGTTATCCACAGTTCATTCACACCGGTTTGGCTGAAAAAGAATTTTAAAGAATCAAAACCCTTATCCCGCGGGCCTTTCATCGCCCTCCAATTTGTGGAAAAATTAAACACTTGGAAAATACTGTTGCAAAGTGGGAAAAAGTGTTATTTTGTGTTAAAACAAGCCATTTTCCTCCAAACCATTGAAAATGACAGGCTTTATAGGCGAATTTGAATCAACCCTGGACACAAAAGGTCGTTTTCTCCTCCCGGCTGGCTTAAAAAAGCAACTGCCTGAAGGCGAAAATACTCGTTTTGTTATCAACAGGGGATTTGAAAAATGCCTGAGCCTGTATCCCACCAAAAGTTGGGAGCCGCTTTTTGCCAGGATTAGCACTTTGAATGATTTTGACCCGGCTGTAAGAAGTTTCCGGCGGTATTTTTTGAATGGGGCAACTGAGGTAGAGCTTGATTCAGCGGGCCGGCTTTTGCTGCCTCCAAACCTGAAAGAATACGCAGGGTTGGAAAAGGATATTGTCCTGGCCTCAGCAGTAGATAAAATAGAGATCTGGTCAACAGAAAATTATAACAAGTTCTTTGAATCATATTCACCCAATGATTTCAGTACCCTGGCACAACAGGTAATGGCTGGGAATAACCAAACGGGGGGCAAGGAATAAAGGATTATGAATTCGGTAAATCAAAAAATTCCCTGTTTCAAATGAGTGCAGCGTATCATATTCCTGTATTGCTGAATGAAGTGATTGAAAACCTCAACATTAAGCCTGCCGGAATTTATGTGGATTGCACCTTTGGGGGTGGCGGTCATGCCAAAGCCATTTTGCAAAAACTGGGAAAGGATGGAAGGTTGGTTGCCTTTGATCAGGATGTGGATGCCAGGCAAAATATTCCCGCTGACGACCGGGTTATTTTTATCCCGCACAACTTCCGCCATTTGCAACGCTTTTTACGGTTGAACGGAATTGATATGGTGGACGGGGTACTTGCTGACCTTGGCGTGAGCAGTCACCAGTTCGATGAGGGTAGCCGGGGGTTTTCAACAAGGTTCGATGCTCAAATGGATATGCGGATGGACCAGCGGCAGGCAAAAACGGCCTTTGAGGTAGTAGATGAATACAGTGAACAGCAATTGCACAAATTGTTTGAGCAGTATGGCGAAGTGACGAATGCTAAAACCCTGGCCCGGACGATTGTTGAAGTAAGGCGGACGGCTCCCCTGCAAACCATTGATGCCTTTAAAACGGCATTAAGGCCAATTGTAAAGGGCAATCCGAACAAATATTTCGCCCAGGTGTTCCAGGCGCTGCGTATTGAGGTGAATGATGAATTGGGTGCATTAAAAGAGTTGTTGGAGCAGCTGCCGCAGGTGTTAAAAAAAGGTGGCAGGGCAGCGATCATCACTTTTCATTCTATTGAAGACAGAATGGTGAAGATCTTTTTTCGTGACAACACTTTTGACATGCCCGATGAAAACCCTTTTGCAACAGTGGAAAAACCAATGCTATTGAAGTTGGTAAATAAAAAGCCCATTGTGGCAACGGGAGAAGAAACTAAAAAAAATCCAAGGTCGCGAAGCGCCAAGCTGCGGGTGGCCGAAAGGGTATAGTAAATCAATATTGCTTGATGAATTAAATGAAATAAATAATGTCGGCTGACAAAAAAGAAAAACAAGTTCGGTACCGCTGGAAAAAATGGTTGAATTATCAATCCATTGTAAGGCAGGTTCCGTTTTTTGTTTTCCTGGCACTGTTGGCGGTTGTGTATATCTACAACGGGCATTATGCGGACAAAACGATCAGGGATATTAATAAAACCAGCAGGGAGCTGAAGGAGTTGCAATATGAATACAAATCGGTGAAAGGCGATGTGTTATTCAGAAGCAAGCAGAGTGAATTGATTGAAGCGGTAAAACCTTTAGGATTAAAGGAGTTAACGATAGAGCCAATAATATTAATTGATAAATCACAGTAGGGACTTGCCATTGGCAAATCCATTTAACAAAACAAAAACCAATAAATACCAGCTGTCGGAGTGGAGATCAAACGCGACATATTATGGAGGGTATACCTAAGCTTTCTCGGCGTTGTACTGCTGAGTTTTATTGTTTTGGGCCGTGCTTTCTATATCCAAAATGTGGAGGGGGATCATTGGCGCAGCATGAGCGACAGTATGCATCAAAGGTTCATTGAACTGGATGCAGAGCGGGGAACCATTTATAGTGAAGACGGGCAAATGCTCAGTACTTCCATTCCCTATTTTGATCTCTACATGGATTTTGGCGCCGAAGGCCTGCGGGAGAAATCGGGAAAACGCTTCAAGGAAAACCTCGATTCTTTCGCCATTTCCTTATCCAAATTTTTCAATGACAAGTCGGTTGCAGAATACAAAAAAGACCTGAAGCGAGCTTACAATGCAAAGGACCGTTACTATCTTCTTAAAAAAGGCCTTTCCTTCGAACAATATAAAGAGTTCAGAACTTTTCCCTTGGTGAGACTGGGGCGCAATAGAAGCGGGGTGATTGCCGAAATTAAAAGCAAGCGGTTAAATCCCTTTGGTCTTCTTGCCAAAAGAACCATTGGTCTTTCCCGGGACAATGCACAGAATGTAGGTCTGGAAAGAACGTTTGATACATTGCTGAAAGGGACAACAGGTAAGCGTTTGGTGCGGTTCATTGCCGGTGGTGCGCCGGTGCCTGTGGAAGGATACGAAATAGATCCGGAGAATGGAAAAGATGTCATTACCACGCTTGATATTCAAATGCAGGACATTGTTGAATCGGCCCTAATGAAAATGATGGTGCAGAGCGAAGCGCAATACGGTACATGTATAGTCATGGAAACAAAGACGGGTAAGGTAAAAGCGATTGCCAATTTAGGAAGAGATAAAGATGGTAACTATAGTGAAAATCTGAATTACGCTTTGCAAACCACGGAGCCGGGCTCCACTATCAAGCTGGCTACACTACTGGCTGTCCTGGATCATGGTACAACAAAAATTAACGATTGGGTGGAGGTAGGATCCGCTGGGAATGCCTATGTGGGTGTTCGTAATGTGAATGATGCAGAAAGAGCCCCCAAGCCTGTAATGACGGTTAAAGAGTGTTTTGCGCATAGTTCCAATGTGGGCATGGCCCGCATTGCCTACAAGGCATTTGCTGCAGAGCCGGATGTGTATAAAAATTACCTGGAAAAATTCCACCTCAACAAAAGAACAGGCATTGACCTGCTGGGTGAAGGCGCACCGCGGCTTCCTAAAGTAAAACGCAACAAGGAGGGCTTGCACGCTATGATTACGGCCAGTTTCGGCTATGCTATCCAGGTCAGCCCGCTGCATACCCTGATGTTATATAATGCGGTAGCCAATGGTGGTAAAATGATGAAGCCTTATTTGGTGAACAGCATTAAAAACAACGGCGTAACGGTAAAAGAATTTGAACCAACTGTTTTGGATAAAGAACTTTCAAAGCCTGCCGTCATTAAAGCCGCACGGCTTTGCATGGAAGCTGTGGTTACGGAAGGAACGGCAAAGGATATTTTTAAGGACACGCCTTTTCCGGTGGCGGGTAAGACCGGCACGGCACACGTAGCAGGCGGCGATGTGAAGTATTATCATGGCGTGTACCAGGCTTCGTTTGCGGGTTATTTTCCTGCGGATAAACCGGAGTACAGCTGCATTGTGGTGATCAAAACCAAACCCCATGCAGCAATGCACTATGGCGGCCAGTTGGCAGCACCGGTTTTTAAAGAAGTGGCAACGAAGCTCTATGCCATGTATGTACAGGGCAAGAAAAATATGGCCATACCGGTTGCGCCGGATAGCTCCCTTTTTAGCTATGCCGGTTATACGTCGGATGTTCGTGCCGTGTTGCAGCAGGTGGCGGTTAAACCGGTTGATTCCTCCGGTAAGAACAACTGGAGCCTGGTGTATAGCAAAAATTACAAACCTGTTATAAAACCTATTTCGGTTTCAGAAAATAGTATGCCCGATCTGCGCAGTATGACTTTGAAAGATGCCCTGTATGAAATGGAAAACAGGAATATGAAAGTAGTGGTAAAGGGCAGGGGCAAAGTCGTGGCGCAGGATATTGCCCCGGGAGCAACCATAAGTAGAAACGGAACCGTAACTCTTTTATTAAACTAGTGAAAAAGTTAAGCGACATATTATATAAGGTTCAAACCACCGCGCTGGCGGGCCATACGGACATGGATATAAGCGATGTTCAGATGGATTCCCGCAAAGTGCAAAAGGGAAGCCTGTTTATTGCCGTAAGGGGTGTTGCGGTGGACGGCCACCAGTTTATTGCCAGGGCAATTGAACAAGGGGCTACCGCTATCGTTTGTGAGGAGCTTCCTTCTTCACTAAATGCTGGTGTGACCTATGTGCAAACGAAGAATAGTGCACAGGCAGCAGGACAAATAGCACATAATTTTTATGATGCACCTACAAAAAAAATAAAGCTGGTGGGTGTTACCGGTACCAATGGTAAAACCACTATCGCTACGCTTTTGTATAAATTATTTACCTGCCTGGGCTATAAGTGCGGGTTGGTTAGCACAGTGGAGAATCAAATTGCAGGGAAGGTGATTCCTTCCACGCATACAACCCCTGACGCGATCAGTTTGAATGCCCTGTTGAAGCAAATGGTGGATGAGGGATGCCCGTTTGCTTTTATGGAAGTGAGCTCCCATGCGGTGGATCAGCACCGTATAGCAGGGCTGGAGTTTGTTGGTGGCCTTTTCAGCAATATCACCCATGATCATTTGGATTATCACAAAACGTTTGACCAATACATTAAAGCCAAGAAAGCTTTTTTTGACGGGCTATCCTCCACTGCATTTGCCATTACCAATCTTGATGATAAACGCGGACCGGTGATGTTGCAGAATACAGCCGCCAAAAAATATTCTTACAGCTTAAAAACGGTAGCTGATTTCAAAGGAAAGATTCTGGAAAACGGCCTTACCGGTTTGGTAATGACCATCAATGAACAGGAAGTGCACTTCAGGTTGATTGGTGAATTCAATGCTTATAACCTTTTAGCGGTATATGGCGCTGCTCTTTGTTTAGGGGAAGATAAGGCGCATGTCCTTCAGCACCTGAGCAATGTAACCGGTGCGGAAGGAAGGTTTGATTACATGATCTCCCCAAAACAAAAAGTGATTGGTATTGTGGATTATGCACATACACCTGACGCTTTGGTAAATGTGCTGGACACGATTAAAAAATTAAAACGTGGCCATGAGCAGGTTATAACGGTGGTGGGCTGCGGGGGTGACAGGGATAAAACAAAAAGACCGGTGATGGGCGAAGTGGCTTGCGAGCATAGCGACAAGGTCATCTTCACCAGCGATAACCCACGCAGTGAGGACCCTCAACAAATTCTGGCAGATATGGAGGCCACATTGAACAGTGCAGCCCGCAGAAAATATATTGCCATTGCGGATCGGAAGCAGGCTATTAAAACAGCCGTAAGCATGGCGCAGCCGGAAGACATTGTTTTAATAGCAGGCAAGGGACATGAAAAATACCAGGAGATCAAAGGGGTGAAGCACCATTTTGATGATAAGGAAGTATTGAAAGAAATGTTTGGGTTGTTGGACAAGTAGGGTCAGTCACTGGCGTGACGGACAAGGAAAGAGAAAATGTTCAACGCTCAATAGGCAATGTTCCATTTTCAGGTGCTGAATAGAATGGTTGCAGTACAAGAGTGCGATGCAACGAAGGGTGGGAAGAGAACAAAAGCCTGGAAAATAAAATATTAAATCTAAAATAGTAAATAACTAATGCTGTATCACTTTTTTGAATGGTTAAGGGCTGAAGATCTTCGCTTCCCCGGAAGTGAGTTGTTTCGCTTTATCACTTTCAGGGTGTTGGCGGCAGTTATTTTGTCCTTATTCATCACTACTATTTTCGGCAAAAAGCTGATCAACTATTTACGAAAAAAACAGATCGGTGAAGCTGTTCGCGACCTGGGACTCGCCGGTGAGCAGCAAAAGAAAGGCACACCAACAATGGGGGGTATCATTATCATTCTCGCTATCTTAATTCCCACCCTTTTGTTGGCCGACCTGACAAAAGTGTATGTGCGCCTGATGATCTTTTGTACGGTATGGCTGGGCGCCATTGGTTTTATTGATGATTACCTGAAACTGCGTGCAAAAAAACTGGCCCAGCAAAAAGGCGTTGGCTATAAAAAAACGGATAGTGACGGACTGGCGGGTAAGTTTAAGATTTTTGGCCAGATCATGCTGGGGATAGTTGTAGGCGCCACGTTATACTTTAACCCGAATGTAAAGATCTGGAGAGAGTACCAGGGAACTCCGGGTGTCAACGACAGTACTGTAATTACAAGAACGGTAAATGGCCAGGAAAAATATTTTGTACCGGCGAAATCATTTGTTACCACGATTCCTTTTGTAAAGGGACACGAGTTTAACTATTCAAAGTTGTTGCCGGCTGCATGGCGGGATTACACGTGGATCTTGTATATACTGATTGTGATCTTTATTGTAACGGCGGTTTCCAACGGGGCAAATATTACCGACGGCCTTGATGGATTAGCCACGGGCACATCCGCCATCATGAGTGCTTGTTTGGGCATCTTTGCCTATGCCAGCGGTAGTCTCATTTTCGCCGACTACCTCAATATAATGTACATACCCAACCTGGGTGAGTTGTCCATTTTTATTGGCGCCATGATCGGGGCCTGCGTGGGCTTTCTTTGGTACAATGCTTACCCCGCACAGGTTTTCATGGGCGATACCGGTAGCTTGACGCTGGGCGGATTGATCGCAGCCCTTGCCATTATTGTTCATAAAGAATTATTGATACCGATTATCTGCGGAGTGTTTTTAGTGGAGAACCTGAGTGTGATGATACAGGTAACTTATTTCAAATACACCAAAAAGAAATACGGGGAAGGAAGAAGGATTTTTTTGATGAGCCCTTTGCATCACCATTATCAAAAGCTGGGATACCATGAATCCAAGATCGTAACACGGTTTTGGATCGTTACCATATTGTGTTTCGTGTTATCAATAGTAACACTGAAACTGCGATAAGCCATTGTTGAAAAACCACCATCGAAGAGGGCCGATTATTCGGCTTATGAAAAACCGGATGTCCGAAAACAGAATTGTGATGCACAAAAATGTAATGCTAGTGAAGAACCAACCCTTCCGTACACTTTAGAAAAGACATGGGAAAACGTTTGGTCATATTAGGCGGAGGCGAAAGCGGCGTTGGAGCAGCGTTGCTGGCAAAACAGAAAGGTTATGATGTCGTGTTAATGGATGAAGGCTCTTTGAAAGATGGTTATCGTGACGAACTGCAACAAGCATCCATTCCTTTTATGGAGAAAGGGATTGATGAGGAGAAATTAGTAAACGCCGAGGAAGTGGTAAAAAGCCCGGGCATTCCCGAGAAAAATGAATGGGTAAAAAAAATCCGTAAGAAGGGCATACCCATCATCAGCGAAATAGAACTGGCGTACCGCTACAAAGGGGACAGCAAAATTGTGGCAATCACAGGCAGCAATGGCAAGTCAACCACCACGGCGTTGATCTATCACATCTGCAAATATGCAGGTTTGGATTGTGCACTGGTAGGCAACATTGGTTACTCCTTTGCCAAACAGGTTGCCGAAGACCCCAAAGCGGTGTATGTGGCGGAGATCAGTTCTTTTCAACTGGATGATATTGTCACCTTCCGTCCCGATGTTGCCGTGTTGTTGAATATAACAGAAGATCATTTGGACAGGTACGAATACAAGTTTGAAAATTATATCAACAGCAAGTTCCGTATTGCGATGAACCAGATTTCCGGTGATTATTTCATCTACAATTCAGATGATGAAGTAATCATGCAGTATTTAAAACAAAACAAGATTATTTCAAATCAATTACCGATTAGTATGAAGCAGAAAGTTGAAAAAGGGGCTTACATCCAGGACGACCAGATGCATGTAAATGTAAATGGTGATCAGCAGCAAATGAGCATCTATGATTTTGCATTAAAGGGTAAACACAATCAATACAACACGATGGCAGCAAGTGTGGCAGGGGCAACCATGGATATCCGCAAGAACAAGATCCGTGAAGCCGTGCAAACGTTCGAGAACCTCGAACACCGGATGGAGCCGGTGGCTACGGTAAGAGGGGTGGAGTTTATCAACGACAGCAAGGCTACCAATGTGAATTCCACCTGGTATGCTTTGGAAAGCATGACCAAGCCAACGGTTTTGATCCTTGGCGGGGTGGATAAAGGCAACGATTATTCTTTGCTTGTTGACCTGGTGAAGGAAAAAGTAAAAGCCATTGTGTGCATGGGAATTGATAATAAAAAGATACACGAGGCGTTTGGCGATGCTGTACGGGTGGTGGATACGGATAGCGCCGAAGATGCGGTACAGGCGTCCTATTCTTTAGCCACACCGGGTGATGTGGTTTTGTTAAGCCCGGCCTGCGCTTCTTTCGATTTGTTTAAAAATTATGAAGACCGGGGCACGCAATTCAAAGAAGCAGTACGGAATTTGTAAGTGCTTGCACAAACAAGTTGTTGAACCTAACCTAAGGAAAACCAGAGTAGTTTTAGAATGAGTCACCAAGCAGATATTAAATTCGCAGATCTCGCCAATATGAAAACGGCGAAGCTACTGACCAAAACCAGGGGCGACAAAGTCATTTGGGCATTGGTGTTCCTGTTGGTGCTGATCTCTTTATTGGTAGTGTACAGTGCAACAGGTTCATTGGCCTATAAAATGTACAAGGGCAACACGGAAGTTTATTTGTTCAAACAAATTGCTTTCATTGCTATTGGTTTTTGCATCATTTATTTTGCCCACCGGGTTAACTATACCATTTATTCAAAAGTTGCCAAAATACTTTTCCTGCTTTCGATCCCGCTTCTGCTATATACCTTATTGTTTGGGGTAACGCTTAATGAAGGTAGCCGGTGGATCAAATTGCCGATCATTAACATGACAATGCAGACGTCCGACCTGGCCAAACTGGCCTTGTTTATGTTTTTGGCCCGGTTGCTAAGCCGCAAGCAAAATAAGATCAAGGATTTTAAGCAGGGTTTTCTGCCCGTTATTATACCCATAGCCGTTACCTGTATGCTAATCGCTCCCGCCAACTTATCAACGGCTTTGTTATTGGGCGCAAGTTGTATGTTGTTGTTGTTTATTGGCAGGGTGAGTACCAAACACTTAATGCTTACCATTAGCTGTGCCCTCATTCCGGTGGTGTTTTTGGTCATGGCAGCCGTTATTAAACATAAATCCGGCGGTGATGAGGAGCTGGCGTCTTCTGCCGCGAAAAAAGAAAAATCTTCCAAACTCTTTTCCCGTGTTGATACCTGGATCAGCCGCGTGGAAAATTTTATGTACGGAAGCAAAGAAGCGGATAACGACAATTCTTATCAAACCAATCAGGCAAAAATTGCGATTGCAAAAGGCGGCCTGATGGGAGCAGGCCCTGGCAATAGCGAACAAAGAAATTTTTTACCGCAGGCCTACAACGATTTTATTTATGCCATCATTATAGAGGAGTACGGATTGCTGGGCGGCGCCTTTATCATATTTATTTACCTGGTCTTTCTGTACCGCAGCATACGATTGTTCAAAAAATGCCCTTATGCCTTTGGGGCATTTCTGGCATTGGGGCTCAGTTTTACACTGGTGATCCAAGCGATGGCCAACATGGCGGTGAATGTGAATTTGTTTCCCGTCACCGGGGTTACGCTGCCTTTGGTAAGTATGGGCGGCAGCAGTTTTTTGTTTACCTGCCTATCAATAGGCATCATATTAAGTGTGGCAAGAAACGTGGAGCAATTGGAAGGAAAGAAAAAGCAGGAAGCTCTTGATCGTGAAGAGGAGGAAGGTGAAGAAGAGGAAGAGGCCGAAGAGGAGCCGGCAGAAGCTTAATTAAAAACGATGGCAAAAAAAATAATTATTGCGGGTGGTGGTACTGGCGGGCATATTTTCCCGGCCATAGCTATTGCCAATGCATTAAAAAAAATGGAGCCATCCATTGAGATCCGGTTTGTGGGCGCCAAAGGAAAGATGGAGATGGAAAAAGTACCGCAGGCCGGTTACAAAATAGAAGGATTGGATATAGCGGGATTTAACAGAAGTTCTTTGATCAAAAATATTGGTTTGCCCTTCAAGCTGGTGAAGAGTTTTTTCCAGGTTAGAAAGATCATCAACCATTTTGAACCGGATGCCGTCATTGGTGTGGGTGGTTATTCTTCTTTTCCCGTGTTACGATATGCACAGGTGAAAGGCGTACCCACCTTTCTTCATGAATCCAATTCATTTGCCGGGAAATCAAACATTCTGCTGGGCAAAAAAGCAACACAGGTTTTTGTAGCTACCGATGGAATGCAAAAGTTTTTTCCTGTGGATAAGATTTCGATCACCGGGAATCCGGTGAGGCCCGGTATTGTCAATGTTTCATCCATTGCTAAAGAGGAGGCCCTGAAATTTTTCGGGTTAACCTCCGAAAAGAAAACCGTGCTCGTGGTGGGTGGAAGCCTGGGCGCACGGTCTATTAATGAAGCCATTGCAAATGGCCTGGATGAAGTGGTCGGGGCAGGCTTGCAACTGATCTGGCAAACCGGTAAAACAAGCGCTGCCCATTGGAAAGAAAAGGCCGCAGGTAAAGCGGGTGTTTGGGTAAACGATTTTATTACGCAAATGGAACAAGCCTATGCCGCGGCTGATATGGTGGTTTCCCGGGCCGGTGCTATGGCTATTGCAGAATTATGTGTGGTGAAAAAGCCCGTTGTCTTTGTGCCCTATCCATTTGCGGCGGAAGACCATCAAACGGTCAATGCCCTGAACCTGGTGGAAAAGCAGGCCGCCCTTATGGTAAAAGACAGTGAAGCGATTGACAAAGTGGTGCCCTCCATACTTGAATTGGCAGGCAACGAACAAAAGCAAAACGAACTAAAAAATAATATAGCAAACTACGCCGTAAAGGATGCGGACCAAAGAATAGCAAGGGAAATTTTGAAAAGTATTGGACATAATGAGTAACGAACAAAACAAACAAGCCACACCACTCACTACCCTGGAAGGGGTAAAGACCGTGTATTTTATTGGTATAGGCGGCATTGGCATGAGTGCCATTGCCCGTTACTTCCATTCCAAAGGCATACGGGTGAGTGGATATGATAAAACAAGAACCGCTTTGACCGCAAAGCTGGAAGCGGAAGGGATTGCCATTCACTATTCGGAAGATGTGAATGCAGCTCCCAAAGATGCCGATTTGATCGTGTACACACCCGCCGTTCCAAAAGCACATGCCGAACTGGTGTACTACCAAAATAACGGTTACAGAGTAGTAAAACGCAGTGATGTATTGCAGGCCATCACCTCCGATTCATTCAACATTTGCGTGGCTGGCACCCATGGTAAAACAACCATTTCTACCATGATCGCGCATATCCTGCGTCACACCGGTTACGGGTGCAATGCATTTTTGGGCGGCATAGCAACGAATTACAATACGAATTTTTGGAGCAGTGAAAAGGATGTGTGCGTGGTGGAAGCCGATGAATACGACAGAAGCTTTTTGAAACTCAATCCGAACATTGCGGTCATTACTGCAATGGATGCCGATCACCTGGATATTTACGGCGATGAAAAATCAATGCAGGACGCCTTTATTGCCTTTGGCGATAAAGTAAAAAAAGGCGGGCTGCTCTTTAGCCGCTTTGCCTTGAAACGAATTCAGGAAGTGGCAGCCGGCCGGAAGCAAACCTACAGTTTGCAAAATGACGCTGCCGATGCTTTTGCCGCCAACATTCAAATAAAAGAAGGCGGCTACCGCTTTGATGTTCGCTTGCCAAACACGGTTCTTTCAAATGTCGATTTACGGGTAGGCGGCATGCATAACGTGGAGAATGCCGTGGTGGCCATTGCCATAGCTAACGAACTGCAAATAGAAGGAGAAAAAATCAAAGAAGCAGTAGCAGCCTTTAAAGGAGTGAAGCGCAGGTTTGAGTATATCATTCCGCCTGTCAAACAACAAAAGGGCGGTTATGTGCAGCCGGTGCTGATTGATGATTATGCGCACCACCCCGAAGAATTAAGACCGCTTTTAAGCAGTGTCCGCAGCCTGTTTCCGCAAAGGGTGCTGACGGTGGTGTTCCAGCCGCACCTGTTTTCCAGGACCAAAGATTTTGCAGAGGGATTTGCAGAAGTTCTTTCCCTTGCCGACCATGTAATCCTGTTGCCGATCTACCCGGCAAGAGAGTTGCCCATGGAAGGCGTTACCAGTGAATTGATCCTGGATAAGGTGACCACGGAAAGCAAGCAGATATTGTCAAAAGAAGCATTGCTGGACTGGATGCAGAAGCATGAAATAAATAAAGAATTTGGTGAAGTGATTGTTATGGCCGGTGCCGGTGATATTGATGCTTTGGTACAACCCGTAAAAAAAATTATTGAGCAAGCATAGTGGAAAGGAAAAAGATCATAAGAAGGATCATTGTATTAACCGCCTGGTTCCTGGTGATCACGGGCATTACTACTTTGCTTATTGCTGCCAATAAGAAAAAGGCGGAGCATGTTTGCAAAAAACTGGTCATTGGCATCAAGGGCACGGGAGAGAAGTTTTATATAGAAGAAGCGGATATCAGCAGGCAATTGGAAAAGGCTGCGGGTGGTTCCTTGATCAACAAACCACTGGAAAATATTTCCCTGGCCTCGCTGGAAAAATCGCTGGAAAAGAATCAATGGATCCGTGATGCGGAACTGTACTTCGACAGGGAAGACATACTGCATGTTTCTGTAGAAGAAAGAGAACCCATAGCCAGGGTGTTTACTACCGGCGGTGCTTCTTTTTACATGGACAGCTCGGGGCACCAAATGCCCTTGCAGGACAGGGTGACCGCAAGGCTGCCGGTGATCACAGGCTATACCCATGCAAAAAAGCTTTCGGCCAAAGACAGCGCTTTTTTAAATGATGTAAAGCAGGTGGCCAAATTTATATACACCGATGCCTTCTGGAATGCACAGATTGGGCAGATTGATATTACCACAGACAGAAAGTTTGAATTGATTCCTGTGATTGGCGATCATATCATAAGAATTGGAGAGGCGGAAAACGTGGAAGAAAAACTACACCGCTTGTTGCTTTTTTATAAACAGGTAATGAGTAAAACCGGGTTCAATAAATACAGCGTGGTAGATGTGCAATACAACGGACAGGTGATTGGCGTGAATAAAGGACCGGCTTCCAAAGTTGATTCCCTGCAGTTGCAAAAAAATATTAAAGAGCTTTTAGAAAAGAGCACTATTGAAAATGTTTCAGATGAAATGTTGCCCGATGTTAAGCAGGCAGCCCAAACAGATTCAGTCCAACTATCCATGACAGCACAGAACAATTCTGCTGCGGTGGAGACCAATCCTAACCCTGCCAATTCAACTGATCCTATTCCTGAAAAGCCAGCTAAAGAATCCAAACCCATTGACAAATCAAAAGAAGTAAAGGCAGGAAAAAAGCCGAAGGCGGTGATGACGAAGAGAAATTGAAGGTTGAACAAAAGAACAAGGAACATCGAATGATGAAGTGAAGAAAATGTGCAGGGCGCAATGAGCCATGTTCAATTTTTAAACGCCGAAGAGAATTCGTAAAAGTACAGGAGTGCGACGCAAACAGGCGCTCCATAGTAGTACTGTTGATAAGTACAAAAGAAAAAGACAAACGAAGGAATGTTGAATTGGGAAGTAAAGAATCGAATGAATGAATCAGTGAAATCCAATTCAAATCCTGCAATCCGTGATAACAACTAAAAACAACATAGACATGAACAACGAGCAACCAATTATTGTGGGGCTTGACATTGGAACAACCAAAATTGCGGTGATTGCCGGACGAAAGAACGAATGGGGCAAGCTGGAAATTTTGGGCTTTGGCAAGTCCAACTCCAACGGTGTAAAGCACGGGCAGGTGCTGAACATCGACGAGACCATCAAGGCGATTAAACAAGCTTTGGATGCCTGCTATGCTTCAAACCCGAACCTTGAGGTCAATGAAGTGTACGTAGGGATTGCAGGGCATCACATTAAAAGCCTGCAAACCCGCGGCGACATTGTACGGCACGACACGGAAAATGAAATTTCGCGGAAGGAGATTGACCAGCTCATTTCCGACCAGTACAAAACCTACATTCCTGCGGGTGACCAGATCATTGACGTCATTCCACAGGAATATACGGTGGACAATTTTCAAAACATTGCCGATCCCATTGGATATGGTGGCGTGAAAGTAGGAGCCAATTTTCACATCATTACCGGCGATAAAAATGCGATCCGCAACATCAATCGTTCGGTAGAAAAATCAGGATTGATCACCAAAGACCTGGTGTTGCAACCGCTGGCTTCTTCTGCCGCAGTAATGGCGCAGGAAGACATGGAAGCAGGCGTTGCCATTGTGGACATTGGCGGCGGTACCACGGACCTTGCTGTTTTTTATGAAGGCATTTTAAAACACACAGCTGTTATTCCGTTTGCTGGCGAGAACATTACCAACGACATTAAAACCGGGTTAGGCGTATTGAAAACACAGGCCGAGCAGATGAAGGTGCAATTTGGCAGCGCTTTGTCCGACGAAGCCAAGGCAAATGCCTATATCACGATCCCGGGTTTGCGTGGCATGCCGGCAAAAGAAATCAGCGTTAAGAATTTAGCCAACATCATCCAGGCCAGAATGAGTGAGATACTGGATTTTGTTACCTATCATTTGAAACAAGTTGGATTAGATAATAAAATGTTGAATGGCGGTATTATTCTGACAGGTGGCGGATCGCAATTAAAACATTTGATCCAGTTAACCGAATACGTTACCGGATTAAATGCCAGAATTGGTTTGCCAACGGAGCATTTAGCATCAGGACACATTGAAGAACTGGCTAAGCCAACGTATGCAACCTGTTTAGGGTTAATACTGAAAGGATATGATGATTATGAGCACAATCGAAAACAGTTTGAACAAAGCTTTAAGCAGGTAGTAGTGCCTGAAGGCTTAAGAACAGAAATGGAAGAAGCCCCTGTTGAAGCAGAACCCAATGGCAGTATTGCCACCGGTGAAAGGCGCAGGAGCATGACCAACTTCTGGGGCAAGTTCAAAGACGGCTTGATCAATATTTTTAAAGAAGAAGAAGATCAACGCCTTTAGTTATGATTAAGTGGTTTGAAGTTTACAGTTCTTTAGGAGTATCAGGCTTTTTCGGTATAGGCTTTGTTATAAAGGCGCGGAGTTTCGATAAAGAGAAGGCATTAAAACAACTATAAACCACAAACCATAAACCATAAACCACAAACTTTTAACATCATCATCCATCTAAAATTCGTTCATCCGTTGTTATTCAAATCAGTGACAACACAAATCAGAATCGTATGATCCATTTTGATCTTCCAAAAGAGAAATCATCCATCATAAAGGTCATTGGCATTGGCGGTGGTGGCAGTAACGCCGTGAACCACATGTATTCGCAAAACATTGAAGGCGTCAATTTTATCATTTGCAATACAGATGCGCAGGCCATTGCACAAAGTAATGTTCCTAATAAGATACAGCTGGGTCCGCATCTTACACAAGGTTTGGGTGCCGGGGCGAATCCTGAAATCGGCCGCCAGGCAACAGAAGAAAGCCTGGAAGAGATCAAACGCATTTTGGAGGTAAACACCAAAATGGCCTTTGTAACCGCCGGCATGGGCGGTGGCACGGGAACCGGGGGCGCACCCATTATTTCAAAAATTTGTAAAGACCTTGGTATCCTTACTGTTGGTATTGTTACCACGCCTTTTTCCTATGAAGGAAGAAAGCGTCAGCAGCAGGCCGAAGAAGGGATCAAGACCTTAAAACAATATGTAGATACCCTGCTGGTGATCAGCAACGATAAATTGCGTCACCAGTTTGGTAATTTAAAAATGCGTGAAGCCTTTTCAAGAGCCGATAATGTTTTGGCTACGGCGGCTAAATGTATAACAGATGTAATCAACAGCACCGGCCAGATCAACGTTGACTTTGCCGATGTGTGTACGGTCATGAAAAATGGCGGTGTGGCTATTTTGGGTAACGCCGCCTGCGAAGGGGAGAACCGGGCACAACGTGCCATTGAAGATGCGCTGAACTCTCCGTTGCTGAACGACAATGAAATTCGCGGCGCTAAGTGGATTTTGATCAATATTAATTCTGCCGAAGGCGAGCATGAATTCACCATGGACGAAGTAGAAATCATTCAGAACCATTTGTTAAGCCAGGCCGGAGAAAACACGGATGTCATTCTTGGTTTGGGCTATGACAATACCCTGGGCAACTCTATTGGAATTACACTGATCGCTACCGGCTTCCAGCACAAGGATCCGTTCACCAAAAGGGAAACCCCAAAACAGGAAACAGCGCCAAAACAAGAAAAGATCGTGATGACTTTAGGAGAGCAACCTGCCCCAAAGCCACAAGCCACCATCCCACCAGCCAAAGAGGATTTGTTAGCTCCCAAATTGATTGACGAAAACACGATTGCGGAAGAAATTCCGATGCCGCAGTTGCAGGATGCCAAAATTGACTTACATTTAGGCACTCTGAATTTTGTTGAGGAGAAAGAAGAAGAGCCGGCCGCGCCAGTTCACCTGCACTTAAAGATCAAAGACGAAAAAGAAGAAGCAGACGCTGAAAAAAGAGAACTGGAGCAAAAAAAGCAGTGGCTTGATGACAAATTCGAAAAGCTGCGCCAATCCATTTTATCCGCTGATAATAAAAAGGCAGCAATGCCTGATCAAAATACGTCCTCGACGTCTGCAGCGTCGGGAGGTTATCTGGCCAGACCATCCAATATTTACGCAGAGTCCAAACCGGAAGTATCTACTTTCAAACCTGCCAAAGAAGAACCGGTTCCGGCACCTGTTGCAAAAGTTGAAGATCCGGAAACGTTCGACATGCAACTGGTGATACGTAACGACATTCCGAAAGCGGCGGATGCGCCAACGAGCCACCACACTCAAACACCACAAACGCCTCAAGCAGAGGAGTCCCGTTTCGGGAACGATGCAGAGGAGAAAAGGAGAGCTGCAGAACGACTGCAAAAGTTGCGCAACCTGTCGTTCAACATTAATGCGGCCGACCCGAATAACGAGTTTGAAGCGGTTCCGGCATACATTCGCCGCAATATGGAATTATACAACACGGTCTCCTCGGTTGAAAATTTCTATAGCAATTACACAGTAAAAGATGATGGAAAAGGCAGTGCTAATATCAGCACGATCAATACATTTTTAGACGGTAAAAAACCGGATTAAATAATGGGTAAGTTATACGAATGAAATGCTCTTACCGCTAGCAAATCATAACTATCGAAACCAAACGATTTCGTTCCAATGAAGCCACCGTCCTCGTTGTTAAGGACAAGAGAATAAGGCTTGTGTTTTTAGTTGTTCCCCCATCGTTTACGATGGGGGTTTTTGTTGCCGGTTTGTAAAGGATTTCAGTACTGTTTTTTGTTGGTTTCCTTATCCTGTGCGGGCACTATCATCCCGCTCTCCCTTTGACAAAAACAAAGCAGAACAGACAATAAATGTTCAGAAAATATAAGCGGCAATCTTCTATTGGTTACCCGGTTCGGGTTCACTTATAAATCCAAGGTAACTGTTGCATGAAGGACAGTACAGTTCAATGGCATCTGTAAGAAATAAGTCTTCTTGTTCTACCTCTGTTCCTTTTCCCTGCCAGTGACATTTCGGGCAGGAAACATCTGTAGCCGTAAGTATGGCGGGTGGGAAGATCTGGTGCATGATAATTAAGCGTTTTAATGGTTACAGGCTTGTGTTATCAAAGATCACTTAGTCTTTTATTATAAAAAATACCTATTGGTAGGTATTTTCTATGTTAACAAATCCTGGCAAGAGGCAATAAGTAATTGATTTAATTATATTTATCCGATACCAAAGCTTGCTAATGGAAAAAAGAGATTGGCTTACCACAACCAATGATCCTGTGATACAGGAAGGCGTACGGAAAAAAATAGAGGCGCTTCAACTCTTTGAAAAGGAGATTCCTGCTGTATTTATTGTGCATGATCTGAGCGATTTTTCAGTGGTGTATATGTCGCAAAGAGGATTGGATTTCCTGGGTGTTCAACTGGAAGATGTAAGGCTTGGCAATAAGGAATACCATGACCGTTATTTTAATCCTGAAGATGCCCAAACTTATGTGCCCAAAGTTGTAAGCTTAATAGAACGGAACAATGATGAACTTGTTTCTTTTTTCCAACAGGTACGTCCTTCGGTCCATCATGAGTGGTCGTGGTATTTAAGTTCTACAAAAATATTTTTAAGGGACAACCAGGGCAAGCCGCTGTTAACCATTACGATGGCGGTGCCAATGACGCCAGAGCACCATTTTATTGGTAAGATAGACCGCTTGCTGGAGGAAAATTACTTCCTGCTCCGCAATCAAAAAATATTTGCTTCGCTGACCACAAGAGAAAAAGAAGTATTGAAGCTGATGGCATTAAGTGTAAACTCTTCAGAGATCGCAGAAAGGCTGCACATTTCAGAAGCAACAGCCAACACCCACCGGAGAAATGTCCGCAGCAAGATCAATGCCCAGAGCAATTACGACATAACAAGATTTGCCCAGGCATTTAACCTGATCTGATACGGGGAAGCTATGATTGTGAATGAAAACTGCAAGACAACCGGTTAAAGATCATCGTGCAGAAATTTTCTTCTTGCAAAATACACATAGGCAAAAATATAAGCGGCAATGGCGGCAATTAATATAGGCACAGCAGGCGTATCGGGATAAAAAAGTTTATTGCCAAAGGGCACGGGGATCAACACATCAGAAGCCTGCAGCGGAAGGAAATAGCCTGCAGGCGCCAGGTGGAAATTAAAAGTAATGAGCGCTGTGACAAGCCACTCGAAAATAATTCCGTATAAAAAGAAAATAATGATGGCCAGGCCGCTTCTTCTAAACAGCACCGCCAGCATCAAAGCAAAGAAAATATAGGCAACGGATTGCAGGAAAATATAACCAATATAACTCATGCCTTCCGTTGAAAAACTTCCGGCGGAGATGGAGCCAAAATAAAAAGCAGTCAGCACGTTAACAACGGTAATAAGAACAGCAAGCAAAAGAGCCAGTACTATCTTGACACTAATGAACTGATTGCGGCTTAGGCCGTCAATGATGTTTTGACGGTGTGTTTTAAAATTAAATTCGTTTACCATCAGCATAATCATGATCATACCCGGTAAATATAAAAGCCAGCTGCTCATCCAGCCAACCGTTTGCCATACTTTGGGAAAAGAGTAAACATGACCCATGATCATTTCACTGGCCGGCACTTCCCGCGTCGTTCTTTGGTGCGTGGACCAGCCAATATAATTGATTAAAAAAATACTAATCAGGTAGAAAACAGAGAAGATCCAAAATGCCCTGTAGTTTTTGATCTTAAGCCACTCAATTTTTAAGAGGTGTAACATGTTTATCTTTTTAAAGTAATGGTTGGTATTATCTTTCGCTTACAGTGCCCGTAAGTTCAAGGAAGGTGGTTTCAAGCGATTTGCGTTTTACATTCAGTTTATCCAGCGTTACTCCATTTGCAAAGCAATATTGATTTACTTCTTTGGCCGAAATGTCTTCGCTGCAGATCAGCTGCAGGTAACTATCATGTGGAAACACCTGCTTTACGCCGTTCATCTCTTTAATGACCTGTTGTAGCTGTAGTAAGTCCTCTGCACCTATCTCGATGGCTACGGTGCTGCCCGTTGTGGTGGAAAGTATTTCAGCCACGGTGCCTACTGTTTTCAGATCGCCTTTTTTAATGATAGCCACGTGCGTACACACCTTCTCCACTTCATCCAGTATATGGCTGGCCATGATGATGGTTTTTCCTTCCCTGCTTAGTTTTTTTATAAGTTCCCTGATCTCGGCTATGCCCGCCGGGTCCAGGCCGTTAGTGGGTTCATCAAACACTAAAACATTGGGGTTGCCTAATAAGCAAGAGGCAATCGCCAGGCGTTGCTTCATGCCCAGTGAATAAGTGCTGAACTTGCTTTTCCTGCGTTCGTAAAGATTTACCTTCTTTAAAACCTCATCAATTTCATCCAGACCCCTGCCTTTGATCTCTGCCGCAATGCGCAGGTTTTTCTCGCCGGATAAATAATGATAAAAGTTGGGTGTTTCCAGCAATGTTCCCATCTCTTTCCGGGTATTGGCATCGGGTGCTTTTTCAAAAAACCGGAAATTGCCGGAGGTGGGTTTCAAAATATCCATGATGATGCCAAGCAGGGTTGTTTTTCCGCTTCCATTAGGACCAAGTATGCCAAACACACTTCCCCTGGGCACGGAAAAAGAAACATTGTTCAAGGCCTGTATAGGCCCGTAAAATTTGGTGAGGTTCTGAATAGAAAGAACAGGACTCATTGATGAAATTTTTTTGAAGGTAATGTGCACACGCTGCATTTGCAACCTCCATTACACCAACGGCTCTATTCCATATACTAACAAATGTTTTTCTTTGTGTGAATTAACGGTTATGTCAACAGTGCTTATTACAGGCGGAACAGGGTTAATTGGCAGGGCTCTCGCAAAAGAATTAATCAACAAGGGCTATGCTGTAATTATCCTTACAAGAGATAAAAGCAGGCATAAGGCTGCAGGGACTGTTTCTTACGCGGAATGGAATGTTGAAAGGCAAACCATAGATAAAAATGCCGTTGCCAAAGCTGATTTTATAATTCACCTGGCAGGAGCCAATGTGGCGGAAGGCCGCTGGACCGAAAAACGGAAAGAAGAAATTGTAAACAGCCGTGTGCAAAGCGGCACCTTAATTGTGAAGGCAATAAAGGAAACGCCTAATACGATAAAGGCTGTTGTTTCGGCTTCTGCTATTGGCTGGTATGGACCCGATCCGCAAATACCCAATCCTGAACCTTTTGTTGAAAGTGACAGCGCCGCCAACAATTTTTTAGGGACCACCTGCCGGCAATGGGAAGCCTCCATTGAACCGGTAATGGAAGCGGAAAAACGACTGGTTATTCTGCGAACAGGAATTGTGTTAAGTAATGAGGGAGGCGCCTATGCGGAATTTAAAAAGCCATTGAATTTGGGCATTGCTTCTGTGTTAGGAAGTGGAAAACAAGTAATCAGCTGGATTCATATTACTGATCTTGTTCGCTTGTACATCGAAGCCATCGAAAACCATAAGCTAAGCGGAATCTATAATGCAGTAGCCCCCAACCCGGTAAATAACAAATCCCTGGTTTCTGAAATGGCCCGGCAGCGTCTTAAATTTTACATCAAAGCTCCTGTTCCGGCCTTTGTTTTAAAAACGATGCTGGGAGAAATGAGTGTGGAAGTCTTAAAAAGCGCAACGGTCAGCAGTCATAAAATCGAATCAACAGGTTTTCAGTTTCTGTTTCCTGACATCGGAACAGCGATCTATAATCTTAACAGAAAAGCCTCCTGAGCGGAGGCTTTCTTATTAAAACGCTTTCTTTTCCTGCGGAAGTTTGGGCGTTTCTTTTTGTTTATACAACTGAGGATCTACTTTTTTCGAATCTCCCTGGTAAGCCCAGCTAAAATTGGTAATGTATTTTTTAAACACACGATTCAGGTCATCAACCGTTACATTTTTCATTTCATCTTTTATGGTATTGGCTCTTTTCCAGTTGCCATTAACCACTTCGTTGGAAGCCAGGGCCGCCGCTTGTGCGCTGTTGGTTTCCTGCCGGTAATATACATTGGTGATATAGCCTGTTTTTTGATTTTTTAAATCCTCTTCAGTAAATCCTTCCGTTTTAATCTTGTCGATCAATTGGCGTGTTACCGCTATGTATTTGTTGGGATCTGTCGTGCTTGCACTAACATTGGCAAACGGTGTTACCCCCCCGCTAAAATAAGCTTGCGGGGCATAGGACAAACCATTATTGGTCCTCACTTCTATAAAATGTTTCCTGGAGAAAATGCGCATGGCCAGCACAAATGCATCGTAGTCGGGCGTGCCTGGTGATGGGGCGCCGGTAATGCCTTTAACGTAGTTTGTAGCCAGCTCTTTATCCCGGGGTTGAAAGTTATTGGACGTGGCTGCAAAGGCCTCCTTTTTTTGTACAAACGGAGCACCTTGCGGAACTTTTGACAGGAAGCTTTTTAATTTTTCTTCCAGGCTTTTCCTATCCAGTTCTCCCACGATAACGATCACCATACGGGAGCGGTTGAAAATGGATTTGTAGTAGTTTTTGGTTTCCTGGGCTGTTAACTTGCTCACCGTTTCTACTGACCCGCCGGGATTTTTGGAATAGCTTTTACCGGCAAAAGCCAGTTGTTTGGCCATTTGATCTATAGCAAAATCCGGGTTGGATTCCTGTGCCCTCAGGCTGGTAATTTGATCCTGCCTGATGCGGTCAAATTCCTTTGCATCAAATTTGGGAATGGTCATGGCATCTACATATAAAGGCCACACCGTTTCGAAATCGCTGGCTATGCAATTCATGCGAAAGCTGGCATAATCCATTCCGGTATATCCGCCCACTTCAGCGCTTACTTTGTCCAACTTGTTTTTAAAGGAGTTCTTATCATCCTTTAAAGTGCCACACTCGGTTAGGGCTGTTATGGCTAAATGTTCAATACCTGCTTTGGCGGCTGTATAATTTTGCACCCCGCCTTTTATAATGGTCAGCACTTCTGCAATTTCATTGCCGCTGGGCTGTACAATTACTTTTACGCCATTTATGTTTAATTCATAGGCTTCGCCCATCTGGGCAAAGGCTTGTGCAGGAAGGAAGGCGAGGGCTGTTATGATGATGGAATAAAATATTCTTTTCATGATTAGAAGTTTTTGGCTTTGAAGAATGCAGCCGGATTGAATTGCTTGTTCATCTCAGCGTTAATGATCATACCGGCTATGTAAGGTTTACCCGTGATATACCTGTTCACATAATCTGTGATGTCTTTTTTGGTAACCTTCATCAGGTTAGGTACATAATCGGTAAAATAATCCAGTGAGGTGCTGGCCCACCAATAACTGAGTTGCATAGAAAGGCTGGAAGGCTTTTCATTATTGCGTATCTCATTGCGCCTGAAAACTTCTTTCGCTGTTTGCAGTTGGTTCTCTGTAAAATAATCCGGGTTGGCAAATTGGCTCAGCTGGTTCATCACTTCATTATAGCATTCCTTCAGTTTGGCCGGATTCGGAACAACAAATATTTGGATTGGGCCAACATAACGATTGGTAGAATAGTTGATACCCGCAAATGTGGCCAATCCTTTATCTACCAAAGCCTGTTGCCATTTAGACGAGTTTAATCCGAGTATAGTAGAAAAAATATCGGCTGCTAATGTTCCCGCAGAATCCTTTCGGTATTCCGGCCCATGCCAGTTGATCATGATAAAGGGCGTCTGTGCAATAGACGATTCTTTGATGAAATACTGTGTTTCTTTCAGGGGCTGAAATTCAGGAATGGGATATTTTTCCTGGGGGTTGAAGCCGCTGTGCTTCCAATCGCCAAAAATGTCTTTTGCTAAACGAAAGGCATCGTCAGGATTGACATCGCCGGTTATGACAAGCAGTGTATTATTGGGGTGATAGTATTTGTCTTTAATGATCATCATTTTTTCCGGCGTAGCTGTATTAATGATATCATGGTCTCCGATCGGATTTTTTCTTGTAAACAAATCGCCCCACAGTCTTTTTTGCGATTCCAGGTATAACTGAAAACCGGGATTGCTTTCGTTTCGCTGGAACTCGCCATCTACCACAGGCCGTTCTTTGGCCATATCTTCCGGGCGGTAAATAGGATAACGCATGGCGGCATTCATAAATTTCAACCCGGCCTCCAGGCTGTCCTTATCAAAGGTGAAAAAATAATTGACCCTCTCCACACTGGTCGTGCCGTTCCAGATGGCGCCTATTTCTTCCGTGCGTTTAATGAATGTTGCCTGGTCGGGATAGTCCTTGTTGGCTTTAAAGAACATGTGTTCAAAAAGATGGGAAAGGCCACTGTATTCGGGGCCTTCGGTGTAAGCGCCGTTTTTTACGGCCATTTCAATTGTTGCAAGAGGTACGCGATGGTTTTCAATAACGACAACCTCCAGCCCGTTGTCTAATTTTTTCCAGAAATAGTTTCGGGGCAAGCGGGGTTGGGAAATAGCAGCAAAGGATGCAGCTATTGGAAAAAGGAGCAACCATTTTTTTCGCATAACTTAAGTTTTAGTACAATAAGTTACCGATTTATTTAATGCAACATTTAGGCAGGTAGAAAATCTCCATCACCGGCTTGAACATGTTTCCAGTGGTAAATATTGGTGAAGGCGCCAACAACGGCCCTGTTATGGTTAAAGGATAATTTATGAAGTTTAAGATCAAGGATATCTTCTGCCCTTACCCGCCGGTACACGGGGTGCATAGTGCCGCCTTTGGCGCCGGCTGGAATGGAAGGATCATATTGGAACGGAGGATCTACCAGCGTACCCCTTGGATACATGATGCCAGGAACGCCTTGGCCGCGAATGTCTAAATAAGCGGGATGATCCAATCCCAGTGTATGACCGTATTCATGGGCCGCCGTAGTGGAACCTTTATACAGGTTTTCAAGCTTGAAATAACCTGAGTTGCAGCCTAGTCCATCTACAAAAGAAATATTCCCGTGCACAAAATCTTCAATACGGAAATAATTGTTGCGGGGATCAAGATTTTGCAAGACTTCCAATTCGGAAATGTCTTTTTTAAATTCGGCAGTAATGTGAAACCGCACTGTAAAATTGGTGTGGTTAATGGCAAGGACAGCAGCCGGCTCATTCCACATGGTTTCAATCTCATCCCGCATTTGTTCGGTGATCAGTTCATCTGCGGCATTGCCGTAGGTGATGATGTTGGAGTGAATAAAAATTATTTTCCGGCTGATATCCACTTCTGCTTCACCCATTTCGTTACCACGTTTTTATTTCTGCCATTAGCGTCTTAATTTCTCAGGGGCTTGCCACCTTTTAATACGCTTTGAATTCGTTCCAGCGTCTTCTTTTCACCGCAAAGCGAAAGAAAAGCCTCTCGTTCCAGATCCAAAAGATACTGTTCGCTTACCAGTGTTTGTTCACTTAAATCACCGCCACACATTACGTAAGCCAGTTTCTTTGCTACGGTTACATCATGACCGGTTGCATAATTAGCCCGCCACATGCCGTGAATACCGGCATACAAGGCACCCAACGCGCCACGGCCCAATACACGAATATCTTTTCTTTGGGTGGGCATCACATAGCCGCTATCGGAAAGTTCGATCACCGATCTTTTTGCTTCGGAAATTCTGCGGCTCTGGTTCATCACTACTTCGTCCAATCCTTTTCTATAGATACCCAGGTCGTAGGCTTCCTGTGCTGAAGTCGCCACCTTTGCCGAAGCAATGGTAAGGAACCGATTTTTCAACGTAATGGTTTCGGGTTCATCCAGGTGCATTTCATCGGAAGCCCGTAACACAAATTCCTTGGTGCCGCCGCCGCCGGGAATTAGACCCACACCCAATTCTACCAAACCCGTATAGGTTTCTGCCGCTGCACAGACTTTATCGCTGTGCAAACTCATTTCGCAGGCGCCGCCCAAAGCCAGGCCATGTGGTGCCACTACAACCGGAATGGAAGAATAGCGGCAACGCATCATGGTGTTTTGAAAAGCACGGATGGCAAAATCCAGTTCGTCGTATTCCTGTTCAATGGCAAACATGAAGATCATGCCTACGTTGGCGCCAGCACTGAAATTGGCCCCTTCATTGGCGATCACAAGACCTTTGTAATTTTTCTCGGCCAGTTCAATGGCCTTGGTAATTCCGGCCAGCACATCGCCGCCAATGCTGTTCATTTTGGTATTCCATTGAATGCCTAACACCTCATCGCCAATATCGTAAACTTTTGTGCTGCTGTTTTGCCAAACAATTTTATCCTGGTAATTGCTTAAAATAATAAACTCATTACCGCCCGGGATGGTTTTATAGGTTTTTGATGCCGGATCATAAGACAGCTTTTTGCCCTTTTCAATTTTATAGAAGGATCTATGGCCAGCTGCCAGCATTTCTTCCACCCACGGTGCTACGGAATAACCTGCTGCTTTCATGGCCTGTACGGTCTTTTCCACGCCCAGCACATCCCAGCTTTCAAAAGCGCCGATCTCCCAGCCAAAACCTGCCATCATCGCATCATCAATGCGGTACACTTCATCGCTGATCCCGGGAATACGCTTAGAGATATAAGAGAACAACCCGTAATGAAAATGACGGTAAAACGCACCGGCTTTGTCCTGTGCGGCCACCAGCATTTTCAAGCGTTGTTTCAGGTCGTCTACCGGTTTGGCCGCATCAACCGAAGCAAACTTTGGTTTTTGACGTGGCTTGTATTCCAGCGTTTGTAGGTCGAGCGTAAGAATTTCCTTTTCACCGCCAGTGCCTTTTACTTTCTTGAAAAATCCCTGTCCTGTTTTATCGCCCAGCCAGTTACGCTCCACTACTTTATTTAACCATGCAGGAATTTGAAATACTTCTCTTTGTTCATCGTTGGGACAATTGTCATAAACGCCTTTCGCAACTTTTACCAATGTATCAATACCAACCACATCAGCTGTACGGAAGGTTGCTGATTTTGGGCGGCCAATGAGGGGGCCTGTCAATGCATCCACTTCATCAATGTTCATCCCAAGTTTTTCAATCAAGCCAAAAATGGCCATCATGCCATAAACCCCAATACGGTTGGCAATGAAAGCGGGTGTGTCTTTTGCCAACACGGTTGTCTTGCCCAGGTACAGGTCACCATAATGCATTAAAAAATCAACAACTGAAGGATCGGTAGCCGGCGTGGGAATGATCTCCAGCAAACGCAAATAACGTGGGGGGTTAAAGAAATGAGTGCCGCAGAAATTCTTTTTAAAATCCTCGCTTCTGCCTTCGCTCAGCAAATGAATAGGAATGCCGGAGGTGTTGGAGGTAATTAGCGTGCCGGGCTTTCTGAACGCCTCTACTTTTTCATACAGGGAGCGTTTGATGTCCAGACGTTCTACCACCACTTCCATGATCCAGTCGCAGGCAGCAATATCTTTCAGGTTATCATCAAAGTTGCCGGTTGTAATGCGGGTTACCACATCTTTTGTATAAACAGGAGAGGGATTGCTTTTGATGGCTGCCTGCAAGGAATCGTTGACAATTTTATTGCGCAGCGTTTTGTTGTCCGACTCTTTGGCTTCGGCAGGAACCATATCCAGCAGCAACACCTGCACACCGGTGCCGGCAAAATGACAAGCAATTCTCGATCCCATTACACCCGATCCTAAAACGGCTACTTTTTTGATAATTCGTTTGCTCATAGTATAATCTTTTAGCCTCTCGCGGAGAACGCAGAAGACACTGAATGAATAGTTGTTTACAATTCTGGTAATGGATTTCCCAGCTCTTATCTTAAAACGTTAGCTCATCCAATATTTCTTATCTGTGTTGTCTGCGAGAATCCTATAAATTAGTTAGCTAAACAACTATTTGGTATGAAGTTACGGGAAAATGTTTCTTTTTTGAAAGAGGTTTTGTTGAAATAAAAAAATGAAATACGGTTGTTGAATCAGGAGGATTATTGGCTGCACGGTTACTATTGGGCTTTGGTTGTGTCACTCGCTTTTACGTTTTGTTCCTATTGGGCATTGTGGTAACTGACTATTGCTGGTTGTATTTATTATTGTGGTGGCCACAACAGAAGTTCAATAGTAGCAATCCGGTTAAGTACATAAAAAAAGCCTTGCACTAACAAAGCTTTTTCATTCAATCATTGCGTGTGAACTCTTACGTCTTTTTCTTTTTTAGCTGAAAGGATCGTGAGATGTTGAAACCAAACTGGATATCACCCTTTCCCCAGTCGTCAGAGGTTTCGGAAAGAAAGGCCCGCTCGTTAATGCCCAGCGCATTGGTAAAATGTAATTGAAATACGTGGCCGCCGGTTTCGATATCAAAGCCGATGGACAAGGGGTTTCGGGTGCCGGCAATGGGGTTGAAGACATAGTAATAATCCACATTCAGTGAAATGCGTTTGGTTAGTTTTAACCGGCCGCCTATGCCGCCGGCGTACAGGTCGTTGTCTTCTCCCTGCAAGGCTCTATTCCGGTGAAGCAGGGTAGGGGAGAGCTGCAGGGTAAAGGCTTCGCTGAACTTTCGGCCAATGATGGCTTGCCAGTAATAAGCAAAACGATCAGACCTGCGGGCTCTTTTCGTAACCGTATCAGCTGCGTAGGTAATGCCGGCAACGCCTACTACTGAAAAGGGAATGGATTTAGGCCCTGTAGATTGCTGAAGCGGCCGGAATTTAATAAAGCCATCCAGCTCTTTTTTATACGCACTGCGGCCAATGCCAAATGAAAAATTCCGGGTAAGGCCATAATCCAAACCCAAACGCACCGTGGCGGGCCCGTCTAATCCGAAGAATTCATAAAAACCACCACTGATCTTTCCAAAGCGGTGCAAAATCCTGAAATCCAGCACGCCGGGTTTCAGCATTTCAACGCTGTGCGACATGATGACCCTTGACGATTTAAAGGAGGCTTCTACAGATTCTTTTTTTGTACTGTCCTTTCCAAGAAGTTTAATCATGTCATCGTCCTGCGCAAATGTTTTACCTGCCGTAAGCATAAGTAAAAACAGCGCCATGGTTGGTTTTAGTTTCATGATGCGTTATCATTTAAGAGGTTCTAACCTGCAATCCACCGTGACTTTTATGGTGTTGGAAATTTTATCCTTTACAAGGGAAGGGATTTTTATTTTATAATCCGATACAAGCACGGTGAAAACAGAGTTGGCATCAATTTTACCGCCGTTCACTTTTATTGTACCGGTTGTTTTGATGTCTTTTGTAATGCCCCGAATGGTAAGGCTACCATTTACCTGGGCGGTATAAGAACCATCTGTGGCATAGTTGATAGCGGAATTATTTGTCACCGAACCTTTGAACTCGGCCTTTGGATATTTATCGCTTTCTATATAGTTCTCATTAAAATGTTCCTGCATCAGGGCTTTGGGAAATTCAAATCCTTTCATCAGCACCGAAAATTGCAGGGCGCCGGTCTTGGTATCCAGTATGGCCGCTACGGTTTTATTCTTTGCTTCAATGTCTTCCATAGGCGCCTTGGAATAAAATTGAATGCTCCCGGTTTTGGTGAAGTATTTATCCTGTGCCTGCGAAGAGAGAACGGCTATTGTTAATCCGAGTACGATGAGATTCTTTTTCAACATAGTGTTTTGTTAAGCGTATAATTATTTTTTGTTTTCCAATACGCACCGGTTAAGGATAACATCGGTTCCAAACAAGTCCTCTGTTCTTCCCCCGGTGCACATTCCCTTTAAGCTAAGCTGGTCGCCTTCTTTAATGGCCTTGTATTCATTTGCATAAGCGGAATCCATGCTGCACTGTACGGAAGACATTTGCCCGGATTCTCCTAATGCTATTACCACAGGATTGCCCTGTGCATCGATGCTTTTCACATGGCCGGTTACGGCTATCAGTTTGTCGACGTACCGTTTATTGGCAGACGAGGAATCTTTTTCAAAGGCTGCAATTAAAGCCGGTGCTTCCAGGGTGAAATCAGCCTTGCTTTTTTTCAGGTCCTGGTTGGTCCTGCTGTATTCTTTGTAGGCGTAAAAACCAACTGCTACAAGTACAATCACTAAAATAAAAAGGACGATTTTCTTCATATGAATAGTTTGCCGGTCTTTTTTACTGTTTCAAAACTAGGTTGTGCGTTACTGATATGCTATTTCTGAACGTCAATTCTTTCCTAAAAGAATTAATTATTGGGTGCTCCTGCATCTATCCAGGCTTTCACTTTGTCAATCTCACACTGGCTTATTTTCCCGGCATTTTGGGGCATGGCAATAAAGCCCGAGGAATGGTTGATGGCCCCAAACAGGCGCCCATCCGTTACTTTGGCTTTCACCCCGGCATAACTATCCAATCTAAATCCTGAGCCCGGAGTGGCACCACCATGACAACTGGATGAAAGGCAGCCGTAAGCGTTAATGATGCCGGTTATAGTGGAAGAATAGGTGACGTTGGACGTATCACAAGTCACGTTTGGTTCCACATCATAGCGGCAACCCAACAGTACACAAAAAATAACAGCGGTGGCAATTCTGACTTTCATATTGCGTTTTTAAAGTACCCGGGGTATTACTAAACAATAAATCGTTTAAAATTCCGGTTCACATCTTCTCTAAAAATAAAAATACCACTGGTGTGTGGTATTTTAAGATACGAGCTTTTATATAAAATAGTTGCCTTGAACTTTAGCGAACCGTTGATCCATTGACAGTTCGTGCATCCGGATTAACAAGGATAAGTTTGCCATCGGGTTGTTCAGCCGTCAGTATCATGCCTTGGCTTTCAATGCCCCGCATTTTACGGGGGGCCAGGTTGGCCACTACGATCACTTGTTTATGGAGCAGCGATTCCGGCGTAAAATGCTGGGCTATACCTGAAACAATGGTTCTGGTTTCAAAACCAAGGTCAACCTGCAGTTTTAAAAGTTTATCAGCTTTTTCCACTTTCTCTGCAGACGTGATGGTGCCGATGCGTAAATCGAGCTTACCAAAATCATCATAAACGATTTCCGGTTTCAGGCTCTCTATTCCAGGCTGGCCTTGTTCGCTCGCTGGCGGCTGATTACTGCTTGCTGGGGTCTGACTGCTGATGGCTGACTGCTGATTTTCCATTTTCGATCTTTCCAATCCTTTTTTTAATTTTTCTACCTGGTACTGCACTTCTGCATCTTCTATTTTGCGGAACAATAGTTCGGGTGCCCTTAAAGAATAACCCACACTAAGTAATTTGGTGGTGCCGGCATTTTCCCAATCCAGCATTTTGTCCACCACTTTCATCAAATGGCACATTTTCTTTGCTGTGTTGGGTAAAAACGGATTGATATAAATGGCCAGGTTAGCGCAAAGCTGCAGGCAAAGATGCAGGCAGTTATCAATTTGCGCCTGCATTTCTGCCACAATTAACCCTTCGCTGTTGGTTTGTTTGGCCTTGATCCAGGGCTCTTTTTCCTGCATGTATTTATTGCCTTTACGGGCCAGGTCTATCACTTCAAACAAGGCATCGCGGAATTTATATTCTTCCAGCAGCGTCTCAATTTTGACTTTTGACTTTTGAATGTCTGCGATCAGCTCCCTGTCCTTATCATCGGCAATGTCGTTGTGAAATTTGGGAACTTTCCCGTTCGTGAGCTTGTGCATTAACACAAACGTGCGGTTGAAATAGTTGGCAAAGATGGCCACCAGTTCACCATTCACCGCATCCTGGAATCCTTTCCAGGTAAATTCACTGTCCTTTGTTTCGGGTAAAATGGTGGTTAAATAGTAGCGCAGGGCATCGGCCAATTGTGGTCCGCCATTTTCCTTTTTAATAAAATCATCAATATAATCCTGCATGTCCAGTTTCCAGTTGCGACTGGTGCTCATCTTGTCGCCTTCCAGGTTCATGAACTCATTAGCCGGAATATTATCTGGAACAATATACCCGTGCAAATGCAGCATGACGGGAAAAATAATGCAATGAAAAACAATATTGTCCTTGCCGATAAAATGAACCAGCTTGGTGTCTTTATCCTGCCAGTACGGTTTCCAGTCGTTACCAGTATTTAAAGCCCATTGCTTGGTGGCGCTGATATAGCCGATAGGCGCATCGAACCAAACATACAGTACTTTCCCCTTGGCATCGGGCAGGGGAACTTTTATGCCCCAATCGAGATCCCTGGTTACGGCCCGGGGCTGCAAACCTGCGTCCAGCCAGCTTTTGCACTGGCCCAGTACATTTGCTTTCCAGTCGTTTTGATGTTCATTTAAGATCCAGTTGCGCAGCCTGGCTTCATGTTTATCCAGGGGCAGGTACCAGTGTTTGGTCAGTTTTTTTACCGGCGGCCGGCCGCTTAAGGTGCTTACCGGGTTAATTAATTCATCGGGGCTCAGCGAAGTGCCACACCGTTCACACTGGTCGCCAAAGGCACTTTCAAAGCCACAGTTGGGACAGGTGCCTTTTATATAGCGGTCGGCTAAAAAAGTCTGGGCTTCTTCATCATAATATTGTTCGGTTTCCTTTATTTCCAACGCACCCCTGTCGTTCAGGTAGGTGAAAAACTCCTGCGTGGTTTCGTGGTGTATGGGATTGGACGTGCGGTCGTAAATGTCAAACGAGATGGACAGGTCTTCAAAGTTTTGTTTTATGATGACATGGTACTTGTCGATGATTTCCTGGGGTGTGGTGCCTTCCTTCATAGCCTGGATGGGAATAGCCGTGCCGTGTTCATCACTGCCGCATACAAACAACACGTCTCTTTTTTGGGCTCTTAAATAACGTACATAAATATCGGCAGGTATGTAGGCTCCGGCCAGGTGGCCAATATGTTTTTGCCCGTTGGCATAAGGCAGGGCCGAAGTGATCAAATATCTTTTTGGTACTGTTTTCATTCCATCTTTATTTTTTTGTTACCAGCTTTTGTGCTGCTATGAATCGTTCCTTGCGTTTCACTTTTCAACTACAACAATGCTTTTCCTCTTTTTAGCCCACAGAGGTTTACAAAGAGATTTGGAGAGAGACATTCCATATCCTGGAGATAGGGAATGTTTTAGCTGTTTTAAAACCTCTCTGTGGTTCTCCTTTCTTTCTCCGCGGTTCTCTGTGGGCTTTTTGCTCAACAGAATTACTAAAACCTGAAGAGTGCGGCGCAACAGACGTTGCCGGTAGCACTAAAGCCGGGCTCATAATTCTAATTTGTTGGTTTAAAAACCTGCATGACAGAAAGAATTGTTTTTTTGATTTTTACCGTCTGCGGACGCAAAAATACCGCAAAGCAGCCAACTGCTTTTTATTTGGCTTAACAAGAAGTATTTTGCAGGGGAAATAAGCGTATGATAAAGATTCCTCCCTATTTAAAAAAAGGCGACGTGGTGGGTATTGTGGCCCCGGCTGGTTTTATGGCTTTTGAGAAAATGGAAACCTGCGTAAATACCCTGCAGGACTGGGGCTATACCGTACGGCTGGGCGCCACCACGCACAGTTCCTCCACCAATTATTTTTCCGGGACGGATACCGAAAGGCTGAACGACCTGCAGGAAATGATGGATGATAAAAACGTGAACGCCATTTTGTGCGCCAGGGGTGGTTATGGAATGAGCAGGATTATTGACAGCTTAAGCTTTAAAAGGTTCAGGAAACACCCTAAATGGATCATAGGATTTAGCGACATTACCGTTTTGCACGCACACCTTTATACCAAATACAAAATTGCTTCGCTGCATGCACCCATGGCAGCGGCTTTTAATGATGAAGGTTTCAGCAGTCCGTATATTAAATCTCTAAAAAATGCCCTGGAAGGTGTCAGTGCCGAATACGAATGTGCAACCCACCCTTTTAATAAAGCAGGAGAGGGCAAAGGGGAGCTGGTGGGTGGAAACCTGGCCCTGCTTACGCACCTGATAGGTACAGCTTCCGACGTTAAAACCAAACACAAGATCTTGTTCCTGGAAGATGTGGGTGAATACCTGTACAGTATTGACCGTATGTTTTTACAACTAAAACGCAGCGGGAAATTTGATAAGCTGGCGGGGTTGGTGATTGGCGGGTTTACCGAGATGAAGGACACCGAACGGCTTTTTGGTAAAACGGTACAGGAAATTATTTACGAACACATTAAAGAGTACGATTATCCTGTTTGTTTCAACTTTCCGGTGAGCCATGAAAAAGAAAATTATGCGCTGAAGGTTGGCCTGAACTATACCCTAACGGTTCAAAACGATTTAGTACGCCTGGGTGAGGCTTCAGTGGCGCAATAAAGAATCAAGCTTTTGCTGAAACAATGGAAAACCGGAGAGGTTGTTATGTTTTCCGCCAGTAATGGTTATCAGTTGAATGTTTTTATTTTCTTCCTTTAACTGCTTTGCCTGTTTGTAGGGGATCACTTCATCGTCCGTGCCATGAAAAATGGCAGTGTTTGTGTTTACATCTTTCAAATACTTGTAGATAGGAAAAGAATACCGGGTCATGGGCATTACCGGATAGAAGGGAAAATAATGTTTGGCCAACGCATCAATGCTGTAATAAGGCGTTTCTAAAATCAATTGTTGGCTTTGCCGTTGGGAAGCCAGGAATGAAGCCACACCGGTGCCAATGGACTTTCCGTAAATGATAAGGCTGCCCTTGTTGATTTCTTTTGCGGCTTTATCGTACATCCATAAAGCATCATGGTACATCGTTTCTTCCGTTCTTTTGCCGGTGCTTTTGCCAAAACCGGGATAGTCCACCATCCATATTTCATAATGGTTTCTGATAAAAAGCGAAGGATACTTACTATAGTGTTCTACATTATGCCGGTTGCCATGGAAAAAAAGGACGATTCCTTTTCGCATGGAATCCTGGGGGCGAAATTTTACAATACTGAGGGTGCGGCCGTCAACAGGAACCCTTACTTCTTCAAACGGTTGACGGAAAGAAAATGTATGGTTTTGCGGCAGTGGCGTGGGGTGAAATAATAAAAGGTCCTGGATCAAATATAAAATGATACCGCCAATAATATAAACCAGAAGAAGTGTTGTTGCCGTGCGCCAGACGTTTCTTTTCCATTTTGGGTTCATCTATTCAAATTTCTAAAATAAAAAAGAATCCTGCCATGGCAGGATTCTTTTTTATTTTAGGATTCAACGATAATTAACCACCGGCCTTGTACTACTACCTGTTATAATAATTTCGTAACCGGCTGGAAAGATCATTTTGTATTTGCTTGAACAATTCCTGCATGATCTGTTCCTGGCCGGGTGAAGGAATCTCGTTGCTTATGGAAGATTTGTCCTTATCGCTTAAAGCCCTTTCATCGCCGGTATAGGTAGAGAACTCTGTTTTCCAGCGGTGTTCGCCGGTAAAGCGGTCGTTCCAAACCATGCCTCCTTTGGGATCGCGGATGGTAATCAGCAAATCGCCTTCCGAAACCAAAGTACGTTGTGTTGTGGTGATCTTGGCACGAACGGTCCCATATTGTTTAATAACGGAATCGGGTTTATAAACGGTTTCTTTGACCACCACTTCTTTGGTAACTTCTCTTGCGTTTTTGTTGTCATAAGGCTGGCCAATGGCAATACGGCTTAAGTTTAATTCTAAAATTTGATCGGGACGGATGTCTTTATTTCTAGCTTCCCATTCCGAATAAAACTTTACAAAACTATTGTTCATATTACTGGCCAGGGTCCGTAATATCTCATTCTGGAAATTTTGTATTTGCTGGGAACTGGCATACTGGTAACCGCCATTTTGCATGGGCACTACCAGCACTTTTGTTAAGGCTTCCAGGTAGGTGGAGTCTCTTCTCTTTTTTAAATTAATGTCGCTTGGGCGGTAGCGCAGGGCGGTGTTCAATTCGTTATACGCTTCGCGGTAAGCTGTTTTCGTGCCTTCTTTCATCCACACATCAGCCCTTTCTATATGCACCTCGGTTGCCTTATCACGGTAAGTTTGTACGAACCCCGAATAGTCTTTTGTTTTGATCAGCCTTGCAGGTTCGGGGTATGCATGAATTGTTTGATAAAGATCCTGCAGGTGCAGGTACTCGTTGTAAATTTTGTCGAAGCGGTCATCGTCAAGACTGTTTGATAAGATTCTTATTTTGTTCTCTCTTTCATTCACCGCATAGTTGTAGGAACTTTGAATGATATCTTTTGTTTCGCCATCGTAAGGATCTTTCTGTAATTTTTTTACACCTAATTCAATGGCGTCGGCATAATCGCCTTTCTGGTACGATTTGCTGGCTGATTTGCAGCTAAAAAAATAAATAGGGAAAACAATCAGCAGTAGGTAAAATTTAGTCATGGCGCAGGTTTTATTGCTATGAGTCAAAACAAGGGATAATGGTTACTTATAAAATGTTATTTAGTGCAATGTTAACAGTCGGCACTTGGGCATGTATTTTAAGCCGGCAAGATAAGGCAAGCAACCGGTGAAAGCAAACCCCGCCGGAACGCCTGTGCTTGTTAATACTTCAAAATGTCCCTGATGAAATTATGGTACTCGTCAAATTTGAAAAGGTTGTTATGGCCGCCGCCGTGGATCCGGATCAGTGTGATCTTTCGCGGGTTGATTTTTTGCAACTCTTCGCTGTGCTTAATAGGAATGAGCCAGTCTTTTGTGCCATGTATAATATAGGCATGGCAATTTACTGTACGGATCCATTTATCGGTTCGTAGATGATAGCGCAAAACAAAACGTACCGGTAGTATGGGCAGGAACCGCTCAATCACTTTTGTAAAGTTGTAATAGGGAGATTCCAGGATCAGGTAACGCGGCCGGTTTTCCGAAGCCAGTTTTGCGGCAAACCCGCTTCCCAGGCTTCTTCCATAAACAATCAAATGGTTTTCGGAATATTCTTTGGCCAGTGAAGAGTAAACGAATTGAACGTCGTCCAGCATTTCTTTTTCACTTCGTTGGCCGGTGCTTTTTCCAAAGCCGCGGTAATCAACCAAAATCACATCATAGCTGTACCGGTAAAAATCTTTGGCATATTTGGCCCAGCCTTTTATACTTCTTGTATTGCCGTGAAAATAAAGGATTAACCCGTTGGGGTTTTCGCGGTGAAAATGCAGGCCATTGATCCGTACGCCTTCTTCCACATCAAAATTCAATTCTTTAAAAGGGATGTCGTATTTGAACTGGAAATTGGGGTTCAGTTTCTCCGGTTTGAAAATAAAATAGTCCTGCAGAAAATAAACGGCTAGGGATAAAACAGCAATGGCACCTATAGTATAATAAACGATATGAGGCAAGCAGGACGTTTGAATGGTAAGTTACTATTGTTGGCGAACATAGGGAATGCGGGATAAGACGCTGAACCTTTCTTTCAGAGGGTAGAGGTTGAATATAGTTGGCTGCTGTTTTTTATCCTGAACTCACGTTGGTTCCTGCAAGAAATATGGAGATGCTATCCCGTCCTGTTAAAAACCATCCTGTATGTGTGAACATCCATTCATGCCGGCCTGCTCTCAAGACAGCCGTGAGACGTGAAACTGAAGAAACGTTTCGGTTATCGTTCACTTTCTTCCCGCGGCTCACGTTTAATGTTCCAAGTGTTTCTCTGTCAACCTGAAAGCGGTTTGGTATCAGGTGGCTGGTTTAGTCTTCAATTCTTTTTAGCCGCAGATTGGTAACCGGGGCCACAATAAGCGGAAATTTTTCAACTGTTACATTGCTGGGGTCTAGGCCAAAACCTCTTTCTTCAGAAAGGCTGACATCTTTAAGCCAGAAATGGAATTTCATGATGATGCGTTCTAAAAATGGAAGATCGTTATCCTGGCTCAGGTACTTTTCCATTACTACAAATGAAAAATCGCCAACTATATTACTGCGTTCAAGACTTTCGTAGCGGCTGGTAATGTTTACTTCCCGGTTGGCTACCAGGTCTTCTACCACTTTGCGGAACATCAGGTTGATGCGGGGCTCTACCCGGAAGCCCAACCTGAACTCTACTCGTATAATATCATTGGGAATGATGTGATCTACCTTGTATTCCATTGTATACGGTTCATCTAAAGTGTCCACGTGAACGAACCAGTAAATGTCGGCCCGCTTTGGTTTTTTATTGAGAATGGAATAAATGATCTTATGCTCGATTTCCTTGGGATTATCGGCGCTGGTCAGGTAAACCAGGTGGGTGGCGTATTTGGGAACCGAACGGTCGTTGCTTAGCTCCTGTATTTTGGGAATATAATGATCCAGACGCACAAACTCCACATAGCGGTTCTTGATCTTTCTGGCCTTAAACCATACATACATTACGGCAAACATGATTCCGCCGATCATTAAAGTAATGTAACCGCCGTGGGTAAATTTTTGCAGTAAGGCAACAAGAAAAAGTGATTCTATAAATAAATAGGTTGCTAAAAAGACCCAGATATAAACCGGCTTTACCCGGCGGGCTACCATAAAGTTGGAGAACAGCAGGGTGGTCATCAGCATGGTAACAATAATGGCCAGGCCATAGGCTGCTTCCATTCGTTGTGAGGTTCTGAAATATAAGACTACGCCTACACAACCGGCAAACATCAGAAGGTTCAAAGAAGGAATAAAAAGCTGGCCTCTTGCTTCGGAAGGATACCTGATCTTTAGCTTGGGCCAAAGATTTAACCGCATGGCTTCACTAATCAGGGTAAAAGAACCCGAGATCATGGCCTGACTGGCAATAATGGCGGCTGTGGTAGCTATGATCACACCAAATATGATGAACCATTGCGGCATCAGGTCATAAAAAGCGTTGATGCCAAGGTTTGTTCGCACCGCTTCGGTCATGGTCACACCGGTATGATGATGCAGCAGGCTGGCCCCTTGCCCCAGGTAATTGAGCAGCAAACAGACCTTCACAAAAATCCAGGAAATCCTGATGTTGCCCCGGCCACAATGCCCCAGGTCGCTGTATAAGGCCTCAGCCCCCGTGGTACACAAAAAAACAGCACCCAGCAACCAAAGGGAATTGGGATAGGCGCTGACAAATTGAAAGGCATAGTAGGGGCTAAAAGCACGGAAAATGGTGAAGTCGTCCGATAAGTGAATGATGCCAAGAATCGCCAGCATGCTAAACCACACAAACATTACGGGGCCGAAAAATTTTCCAATGGATGCCGTTCCAAATTGTTGTAAAAAGAAAAAAAGCCCCAAAATGATCAGGACTATATAAACCACGTAATCTTCAATATTGTGAAAGGTTGGTATCTCCTTTAAACCCTCGACCGCAGAAGTAATGGAAATGGGCGGGGTAATGATACCATCGGCCAGCAGGGCGGCTCCCCCGATCATGGCCGGTAATACAAGCCATTTTTTTTGCCGGCGCACCAGGGCATACAGGGCAAACGTTCCGCCTTCACCCCGGTTGTCGGCCTGTAGCACAAGCATTACATATTTGATCGTGGTTTGCAGGGTTATCGTCCAGATAATACAGGAGAGACTGCCAACAATCAACTCTTCATTAACTGTTCTGTTGTTGATAATAGCATTAAATACATAGAGCGGCGATGTGCCGATATCTCCGTAAATAATTCCTAATGCTATGACTAATCCTGCGGCTGTAACCTTATTAAGCGGTGCTTTCACTGTACCAGGGTTAAATTGTTATGTTGGGATACGGGACGTGAATGGGCAAAGGTATATGTTAAAGTTAATAGATGGAAAGGTTGCAAACAGATAAGTTGGCCAGCATAAATGCGTGAAATAAGGGCCATTCCGAACGTTTCAAATCCGGAACAACGTTGCAAACCATTACGTTTTTAACAGGTGAACCTTTCCTTTGCATGCAGCTAACTAAAATTTTAAGCGTCTTATAAGAAATACAACATTTAATTTTAAATTGTTTAAAGAATTTGCAGCTTATGCGTTTTGATAAAGTTTTATTGACCCTTTTCCTTTTAGCGTTCACAACGGCAGGTTTTGCCCAGAAAATCGTTTATTCCCAACCCGGTAATGACGATACAAGAAGAATGAATTTTGAAGTTATCGGCAAGGTGTCCGGAAATTTCCTGATCTATAAAAACAGCCGCGGAAAAAGCTTCCTGAGCGTTTACAACAATGAGATGCAGGAAGTAAGCAAGGTGGAGCAGGAGTATATTCCCGAAGACCGGTTGATCAATGTGGATTTCTTTCCCTATAACGACTTTAGCTACATTATTTACCAATACCAGAAAAAAAATGTGGTGTACTGCAATGCGGCAAAGGTTGACGGTAACGGTAAACGGATTTCGGAAGTAATTACTTTGGACACTTCTCATCTTGGTTTTGCAGCCAATAACAAAATATATTCCACCATTAGCAGTGAAAATAAGGGCAAGCTGATGGTGTTCAAAATCAACTCCAAAAACAAGTCGAAGTTTATTGTTACTACTTTGTTGTTTGATAATGAACTGGCTCTTCAAAAGCGTTCAACGTTCATTATGCCAATGGAAGAGAACGATGATTACCTGGATGAATTCAACCTTGATAACGACGGCGATCTTGTATTTACCAAATTCAACCGGAATAGTAACGAAACCATTAACAACACGGCCTTGCTGTGGAAACAGGCTTTGGTGGACACCGTTGCATCCATCACCGTTCCGCAGGATAAAATTCTTTTGGATGAAATTCATATCAAAGTAGATAATCCCAACAAAAGATATTTTCTCACCTCCTTTTATTATGTGAAGAAAAGAGGGAATATTGAAGGCTTTTATTTTTATGTATGGGATAAGCAAACAGGCCAGCCGGTTTTGCAAAATGCCGTGCCTTTGGGCGACGAGATCCGCAATGAAGCAAAGGGTGATGCCAACATAAAAACGGCCTTCAATGATTATTTTGTGCGGAATGTGGTTATAAAAAAGGATGGGGGCTTCATCATCAATACGGAATCTTACTATACCACTTCGCGAAGCAGCAACTGGAACCGCTGGAATTATTTATATGGCAGTCCGTTCAGCTCTTACGATTATTATACTACGTACTCGCCTTTATACAACAGCTGGTACTGGCGTGACCGCTACAACAGTTACCAGAACGTTCGCCGGCACGCTGATAATGTAACGGTTCTTTCCTTTGACCATACAGGTAAACTTCAATGGAGCGGCGTGATTCACAAAGAACAGTATGATGATGAATCGGACGACCGTATTTCCTATTTGATGGCCAATACGGGCAGCCAGATCCACTACCTGTTTAATATGGACGAACGAAGGGCCTTATTACTAAATGATTATACGCTGTCGCCTGACGGACAATTAAGCCATAACCCTACGCTGAAAAACCTGGACCGGGGTTATGAATTTTTACCCAAATATGGCAAGCAGGTAAGTAGCTACCAGTTGATCATTCCCTGTTACTATCGTAATTACATTTGCTTTGCTAAAATCGAATTTAATTAATAGCATTGCCCTGTGATTGGATTGTTTAAACAAAAATCGCCGGGAAATGTTGTTGTTCTTCTAATTTTCGGCCTGCTTTTAAAGTTGCCCTTGTTCCTGTATACCAAAAACAGCGTGGTTACGGATAGCGACGGCCCTTTGTATCAATGGTTAATTGCTTCGTTCCCCGCCGGGAATGCTTTTTTAAGTTCTTTTATCGCCTTTGGGTTGTTGTACCTCCAGGCTTTGCTGGTTACCTACCTGGCCAATGAATACCGCATGCTGCCCAGGCAAAACTATTTGCCCGGCATGGCCTACCTGCTCATTACATCTTTGCTTCCCGAATGGAGTTATTTGTCTGCTCCTTTGGTAACAAACACCCTGGTTATCTGGATCTTTATAAAGCTTTTCCGGCTATACAATGCGCCCAATGCCAAAGCCCAGATATTTAATATAGGGTTATTGACAGGGTTGGGTTCCTATATTTATTTTCCATCTGCCTGTTTTATTCTTTGCATTTTGCTGGGGTTAATGATCCTGAAACCGTTCCGGTTCAACGAGATCGTTTTGTTCCTGTTAGGTTGCCTGACGCCTTATTATTTTTATGCGGTTTACCTGTTTTTATCAGATAAGTTAAGCCTTGAAAACTTCCTTCCCCATGTATCGGTCACCATTCCGGTCATAAAAAGTTCAATATGGCTGGCTGTAAGCACCCTGCTGCTGGCACTTCCTTTTTTGATAGGAGGGTATTATATCCAGGTCCATCTGCGGAAAATGCTCATACAGGTACGAAAGAACTGGAGCATTCTTTTGCTTTATTTGTTACTGGCTTTTTTTGTACCATTTATTAACAGTAATCAATCTTTCCATGCGTGGGTTTTAATAGCGGCGCCCTTTGCGCTATTCCACGCCTGTGCTTATTTTTACCAGCCCCGAAGCTTTATTTCCATGCTTTTGTTTTGGATTACGGCGGGGTATATCATGTACCTGCAATATGGAACTCCAACATGGCATTAACACAAAAATGAGCTTTGAAAACTATCTTTGCAGTTCAAAATTTTCCTCATGAAATTTGGTGTTGTTGTTTTCCCCGGTTCTAACTGCGACAGAGACATGTATAATGCACTGGTACATGACCTGAAACAGGAATGTGTCATGCTATGGCACAAGGACAGTGACCTCTCTCAGTTTACCACAGAAGATTGTATCATTCTTCCGGGAGGTTTTTCCTATGGCGATTATTTGCGTACCGGCGCCATCGCCCGGTTTAGCCCTATTATGCAAAGCATTATTGAATTTGCCAACCAGGGCGGAAAGGTTTTAGGCGTTTGCAACGGCTTTCAAATTCTTTGCGAATCGCATTTATTGCCCGGTGCTTTATTGCGCAACAATAACCAGCAATACATCTGCAAAAACATTTTTATGAAAGATGCAGAAGGCGTGGTTTATAAAATACCTATTGCACATGGCGAAGGCCGTTATTATGCCGATGCTGCCACCCTGGATAAGATGGAACAAAACAACCAGGTGCTCTTCCATTATTGCGATGAGGACGGAAATGTAGTGCCGGAGGCAAATGTGAATGGTTCTGCAAGGAATATTGCCGGAATTTGCAATGAGACAAGAAATGTTTTCGGTATGATGCCGCACCCGGAAAGAGCTTGTTCTGCCTTGCTGGGAAACACCGACGGCAGAAAGATATTTGAGTTATTATTTTCACAAGTTTTGGAAACCGTGGGCTAAATACCCGGTTTCGGACATGTTTTAACATCTTTTCAAATTTTTATAAAAGAGATTTGTTCCCGCTAAATGTCATACCATGAAGAAACTGGTTTTTATATTCTTGGCCGTTTTCAGTGTTGCCTCTGCCTCGGCCCAGCTGAATCCTGTAAGCTGGACGTTCAACAGTAAAAAAATAAATGATAAAGAGTACGAGTTGCACATGATTGCAACCATACAACCCGGCTGGCATTTATATTCCCAAACCCAACCCGAGGATGCTATTGCGCAACCTACTTCCTTCAATTTTAATAAAAATCCCTTGCTCGACCTGAATGGTAAAGTAAAAGAAGTAGGCAAGCTGGAAAAATATAAAGATGAAAAATTAGATGTTTCGGCCAACCAGTACAGCGACAAAGTGGTTTTTGTGCAAAGGGTTAAAATGAAAGGCAAGGCTAAAACAGCCGTAACCGGCAAGCTGGAATTTCAGACCTGCGACGATGAAAAATGCCTGCCTCCCAAAACAGTTAATTTTTCAATTGCATTAAGATAATATGATTTGACTTTTTTTTAAACGAGTTCCTAAAAGAACTCGTTTTGTTGTAAATAAAGGATGATGAACAGAATTATACGAAGAACGTTAGCTGCAATTTTTCTTCTATTTGGTTTTTTTGCCCAGGCACAGGATTCTACCCAGCCCTTTCAATGGAAGGTGACCAGTAAAAAAATAGCTGACGGTAAATACGAGATTATATTTTCTACACCAGGCAATAAAAGCTGGCAGTTGTACGCTCCGCAAACTTTAAGCGATGTGCCCACCACCGAACTCCAGTTCCCTGATTCCTCGATTCAACCAACAAAAGCCCTTCAGGATTCCGGCAGGGCCAAAACAGAGCAAAGTGCCATTTTTGACGCTCCTGTAAAACTTTACGAAGGGCCCACTACCTGGAAAGAAGTAGTGACGATTTCAGGCACTGTTCCGGCCAATTTGCAGGGCACCCTGCTTTATACCTATGGGAAGGGAGAAGAATTTTATCCCTCCACGGCTTTGGGGTTTTCCGTCCCCCTGGAAGGGGGCGTTGCGGCCACAACAAGAATCCTGGTTCCGGGCATTGACCTGAAAAACCCTGTCAATAATTGTGGTGATGATGATACGGCGGATAAAAGCCTGTTCTCCATTTTTTTGTTGGGTTTTTTAGGTGGATTGATCGCACTGATCACGCCTTGTGTGTTCCCGCTGATTCCGTTGACCGTTTCCTTCTTTACAAAAAAGTCAGGCTCGCGTCAAAAAGGCCTCCGCAACGCCTTTTTGTATGGCCTGAGTATTTTTCTGATCTACGCTATTTTAAGTTTGCCTTTTCATTTGGTGAGCAGTGTCAATCCTGAAGTGCTCAATAATATTTCAACCAACGTTTGGCTGAACCTCGCTTTTTTTGTGGTTTTCATCTTTTTTGCACTTTCATTTTTTGGCTTATACGAGATAGGCCTGCCCGGCGGCTTTGCCAGTAAAATTGATTCCAAGGCGGGCATGAGCAATTTCTGGGGTATCTTTTTTATGGCCCTAACGCTGGCCATTGTTTCTTTTTCCTGTACAGGTCCCATCCTCGGTTCTCTGTTGGCTGGTGTACTGACAAGCGATAATGGTGCTATGCAATTGACCTTTGGTATGTCGGGTTTTGGGTTGGGGCTGGCCCTGCCTTTTGCTTTATTTGCGCTTTTTCCCAACTGGCTGCAATCCTTGCCAAAGTCGGGCGGCTGGCTGAATTCTGTAAAAGTTGTTCTGGGATTTTTGGAACTGGCACTGGCTGTAAAATTTTTATCCAATGCCGATTTGGTCAAACAATGGCATTTGCTGGAAAGAGAAGTGTTTATTGCCATCTGGATCGTTATTGGGATAGCCATCGTTCTTTATCTCTTAGGCATTATCCGTTTTGGACATGACAGCAAACCAAGATTTACAAAGACAAGGATCTTCTTTATCGTGCTGTTCTCTGTTTTTACCATTTATCTTTTGCCCGGCGTTACCAATACGAAATGGGGAAGGCTCACGCTGATCAGTGGATTTCCGCCGCCTTTATGTTACAGCGTTTACGACCAGCCGGTGAATTGTGTAAGCGGTGTGGAACCCCTGCACAACGAATATGAAAAAGCGTTGCAGTTGGCCCGCGAACAAAACAAACCCGTGTTGATTGACTTTACCGGCTGGGCCTGCGTAAACTGCCGGAGAATGGAAGAAAACGTGTGGGTAAACGAAGAAGTGAAAGCCATGATGAAAAATGACTTCATTGTTGTATCGCTGTATGTGGATGAACGAAAGAAGTTGCCGGTGGCGGAACAATTTGAATACACGACGAAAACCGGAACGGTAAAACCCATCATTACGGTAGGCGACAAATGGGCTACATTCCAGTCGGAGAACTTCAATGCCGTAGCGCAGCCGCAATATGCCATTTTAAGTCCGGATGAAAAAGCGCTGACCAAAACGAAGGCCTATACGCCTTCGGCTATCGAATTCAGGGATTGGTTGAAATGCGGACTGGATGCGTTTAAAAAGCAATCAGTAGCTGGTAAACAGTAAGACACCTGAAACATCAGGCGTGAGATAAAAGGGTAAGAGGAAGGAAAAGTTTCTATGGTTTCACCCTGACGTCTCACGTTTCACGACTTCTTGGGAGCAGGTTGGTTATGCCCCGCAGGGGACAAAGCCATGGAGGGTGCGACGCAACGGAAGGTAAATAGGAGCACTGCAGCCGGCTACATAAAAATTACATTACAGCGCATTGGTGTACCGGTTCGTGCCATTCAATCCATCACGGATTTATACGGGCACTAAAAAAGCCATCGGCTTGCAGCAGACGGCTTTTTCGTATTTCTGCGAATCAATTAATATTCGTCCTCGTTGAACAGGAAGTCGTCCTGAGACGGATAATCCGGCCAGATGTCTTCAATGCTTTCGTACACTTCGCCTTCATCTTCCAATTCCTGTAAGTTTTCAATTACTTCAATAGGAGCACCGGAGCGGATGGAATAGTCAATCAACTCATCTTTCGTAGCTGGCCAGGGTGCCTCTTCAAGGTAAGATGCCAATTCTAACGTCCAAAACATCGTTTATAATTTTTGATGATTTTATTGAAAAGTTGAAGTATAATTTTTATGCCACTTTTACTATAGCCAATCCCTTCAAATTTTTCGCAAATGTAGTTTTATTAACCAATTTTCCAAATGTTGTCTTTACAGGCGTTAAAAAACGCTATCGAACTTTGCTGTGCGGCATTGTTTACAGATATTTGACCGAATACTGAATATGCTTACAGCCAGGGATATACACAAAAAATATGGAACCGTAGAAGTGCTAAAAGGAGTGGACATTTCTATACAGGCGGGTGAAATTGTGAGTATTGTAGGACCCTCGGGTTCCGGTAAGTCCACTTTATTGCACATTTTAGGAACATTGGATAAGCCCGACAGGGGACAGGTAACGCTTCACCAGATGAATGTGACTAACCTTACGGGCAAGAAACTGGCCGGTTTTCGTAATAAACATATTGGCTTTGTGTTCCAGTTCCATCATTTGCTGCCGGAGTTTAGCGCATTGGAAAATGTTTGCATCCCTGGCTGGCTATCGGGAAATAGCAAGACCCAGGTTAAAAAAAGGGCAGAAGAACTTTTGAATTTATTAGGATTAAGCCATCGCCTGGAGAATAAGCCAAACGCTTTGTCGGGCGGCGAACAGCAAAGAGTGGCCGTAGCCCGGGCGTTGATCAATACGCCGGATATTGTGTTTGCCGATGAACCTACGGGTAACCTGGATACCGCCAATGCAAGAGAACTTCATCAGCTTTTTTTTCAACTGAGAGAAACATTCAAACAAACGTTTTTGATTGTTACCCATAACGAAGAATTGGCCCAGCTAAGCGACCGTACGCTGACGATGAAGGATGGGAAGATCATTTGAAAATTGGGAAAACCCTATCCTAAGGATTCCCTTCCATAAACTAATTTTCAAATTCTCAAATTTTCAAATTATACCCTTGGTTTCCAGGGAATTTCTTCGGCGCCTAATTTTTGAGCCACAAAACGGGCCAGGGTAAATAAATAATCGCTAAGACGGTTAAGGTATTGAATCACTTTTTCATCAACGAACAGTTCATGCTGCTGCATGTTTACTGCCAGCCGTTCGGCACGGCGGCAAACGCAGCGCACAATATGAATGGAGGAAACCGTGGGATGCCCGCCCGGTAAGATGAACGACTTCATGGGAGGCAGTTGTGCCGTCATTTCGTCAATCCTTTTTTCCAGGAATTCGATATCGCCTTTATGTAGGTCGGGCAGCTTCATTTTGGGTTCCTTCTCGGCATCGGTGGCCAAAGAAGAACCAATGGTAAATAACCTGTCCTGTATTTCTTTGAGTTCTGCTTTAAATTGGGCATCGGCTAATTGATCGTTGATCAAACCGATCCAGGAATTGAGTTCATCTACGGTTCCATAGGTTTCAATGCGTATATCATTTTTTGGAACCTTGGTGCCTCCGATTAAAGAGGTAGCCCCTTTATCGCCTGTTTTCGTATAGATTTTTAAAGCCATTCAGTAAAATTAATGAACAAGCACATTGTCCTTTTTCTTGTCGCTTTCAATGACGCCGTCTCGTAGCCGCACAATGCGGTGGGCAAAATGGGCAATATCTTCTTCGTGGGTAACTAAAATCACCGTATTGCCCGAGGCATGTATCTGCCCGAAAATCTCCATGATCTCGTGTGATGTTTTGGAATCAAGGTTTCCTGTAGGTTCATCCGCTAAAATAATGGACGGGTCGTTCACCAAAGCCCGTGCAATGGCCACACGCTGGTTCTGGCCACCGCTCATTTCATTGGGCTTATGATGGCCCCTGTCGGCAAGGTTTACTTTATCTAAAACATATTTTGCTTTTTCAGTTCGCTGCTTTTTAGGAACACCCGCATACACCAGGGGCAGGGCCACATTTTCCACCGCGGTAAGTCGTGGTAATAAATTGAACTGCTGGAACACAAAACCGATTTCTTTATTGCGGACGTCTGCCAGGTCATTATCGGCCATGCTGCTTACATCTTGCCCGTTCAGGATGTATTTACCGGCTGTAGGTGTATCAAGGCAACCCAAAATATTCATTAAAGTGCTTTTGCCGGAACCCGAAGGCCCCATCAGCGCCACGTATTCATTCTTGAAAATATCCATTGAAATACCCTTCAATACTTCAATCACCTGCTTGCCCAGAAAGTAATTCTTTTTAATATTTTCTAAATGAATAATGCCTTGCATGTAAACTTATTATTCGGGTTTTTTAATCACTTTGGGAACTTTGAAAAACTGTTCATCGTGCAGCGGAGCATTTTGTAAGGCTTCCTGGCGGCTCAGCATGTTGCCCACCACATCTTCTCGAAGTATGTTGATGTGGGCACCCATGTGCAGTAAAGGTTCTACGCCTGTGGTGTCCAGTTCTTTCAGTTTATCTACAAACCCAATCATTTTTCCCAGGTCTGATTTGATTTCTTCCCGTTCCGCCTCGTTAAACTGCAACATGGCCAGCCTTGATAGTTTATCTATAAGTGCATCATCTACCTGCATAGGAACAAATATACCCCCTGTCTCCCTAAAGGGGAGAGGTAGGCCGGAAAAACTTTATTTTACGTGTCAGCCATTAAAGACAATGTTCAACTTCCTGTTTTAGAGGGCTACAGCTCTCTTATCTTTCCATTATTATCAAAAACTTTTCTTCTGATTAATTTTCCTTTTTCATCGTATTCTTCCCAAGTGCCTGCTTTAGCTCCGTCTCTCCAATGCTCCCTGCTTCTTATATAATGCGCGCTATAAGTTATTATTTCTCCATGTTTTTTGCCATTTTTATAGTACCCTTTCCTAAATAATCGTCCTTCAACATAGGTCTCAAATGGTCCATTTGCAATGTTTTATAATAAAAAATCTTGTTACTGGCATTCTATATAAGCTGTCTTTAAACGGCAACTTAGCAGTATAGTTGGGATCATTTCTATTTTGTAAAAAACGGTATTCGTGATAAGTGCTCCATCGACTTCAATTTCACCCCTTTTTACCTCATCATATCCTTCTAAATTGTACAATTTTTTTTGTGCACAAGAAATCAGGGTAAGCACCAGTATTGAAAAAAGAAGGAGCGAATGCTTCATGAGACTTATTTTAAGTAAAAATAACAGTACGGTTTCTAAAGAACTGGGAGTAATCGTGCTTTATACTGCGTTAAGAGATGGGCAAACTCTCATTATCTTCGCCCTCCGAATTTTAGACTATGTCAGTAAAAGAAATTGTTTTAAGCGGAATCAGGCCCACCGGCTTTTTACACCTGGGGAATTATTTTGGTGCCATGCGTAACTATGTGCGCATGCAGCATGAATATGAATGTTATTTTTTTGTAGCCGACTGGCATTCTTTAACCACCCATCCCGATACAAAGGACCTGAGGGAAAGTGTGCTGCGGGTAGTGGCCGAAAATATTGCCGCAGGTCTTGATCCTGAAAAGGTCAGTCTGTATGCACAGAGCTATGTTCCCGAGATTGCCGAACTGTACCTTTTATTGAACATGCTGGCGTACAAGGGCGAACTGGAGAAAACAGCTACATTCAAAGATAAGGTGCGGTTGAACCCGCAAAATGTAAATGCGGGTTTGCTAACCTACCCGGTTTTGATGGCTTCCGATATTTTAATTCACAGGGCCAAATATGTACCCGTGGGGAAAGACCAGGAGCAGCACCTGGAGATGGCCCGGAATTTTGCCCAGCGGTTTAACCACCGTTACGGTGAATTGTTCCCGGAACCCGTAGCGTTTAATTTTGGCGCCGAACTGGTAAAAGTGCCAAGCCTGGATGGCGCCGGTAAAATGAGTAAAAGCGAAAACCAGTATGCTACCTTATACCTGGCCGATGATGATGAATTGATCCGTAAAAAAGTAATGAAGGCGAAAACAGATAGCGGCCCCACTGAACCCAATTCTGAAATGCCCGATTATATACAAAACATTTTTACCTTAATGAGCCTTGTGAGTGAGGAAAGCACGGTGCAAAAATTCCAGGAAGATTTTAATAGGGCCAACATACGCTACGGCGATATGAAAAAACAACTGGCGGAGGATATGGTAAAATTTATTGCCCCCATCAGGGAAAGGGCTGAAGCCATCAGAAAGGATGAACCCTACCTGGACAAAGTTTTAAAGGAAGGCGCTGAAAAAGCCAGAATCAATACCAACAAGACCATTGAAGAAGCCAGGAAGCTTACGGGACTTAAATATTTTTAGAACTTGTGTCCGTAAGAAAACTATTTTTAACGACTAATCAAATAACTTCCCATTAGGGGCGGGGTATGGCAAAAACAAAAAAACCAAAGCATATAGCTGTCGCCGGCAATATCGGGGCCGGTAAAACCACGTTAACTGAATTATTGAGCAAGCATTATAAATGGATCCCGCATTTTGAAGATGTTGATCACAATCCATACCTCAATGATTTTTACGAAGACATGCCGCGCTGGAGTTTCCAGTTGCAGATCTATTTTCTGAACAGCCGCATCAATCAACTCCTGGAAATTCATAGGGGTACTGAAACCATCATTCAGGACCGGACCATTTACGAAGACGCCAACATTTTTGCGCCCAACTTGCACGAAATGGGATTGATGACCAAAAGAGATTTTGACAACTACTATAGTTTTTTTCAAACGTTAAAATCCATGGTGCAGCCGCCCGACCTGCTTATTTATCTGCAGGCATCGGTGCCAACTTTGGTGGGGCAAATACAAAAGCGGGGCAGGGAGTACGAGGAAAACATCCGCCTGGACTACCTGAAACGGTTAAATGAATATTATAACAAGTGGATTGAAAGCTATAAAGAAGGGCCGCTTTTAATTATTAATGTGGATGAAAATAAGTTTGGTGAAAAAGAGGAAGACCTTGGTAAGATCATGGGCATGATTGATGCGCAGTTGTATGGGTTGTTTTGATCTTAAAGATTTTTCTTCCGGCCCGCTCTTTTATAATGAATACCGGAGAGTACAAAGCATATAACGCCTATAAGACTGATAACACCCCGGGCCACAGAGCCTTCTATAAAACTAATGATGCTGGCAATAGCAAATAAGAAGGCTGCCACAAAGACAAGTAGATAACTCTTTTTCATCTACCATGCAATTACTGATTGTGATCAAATAAAGTAGCCAGGATCAGGGGTATTGTCCCCAGGGAGCTGTTTCATTCAGCATTTGATCAATCTTTTGTAACCATTCGTATTGTGCTTTCCGGTTGCGGCTGTGATCGGATTCGCGGTCGTAAGCGGCCTGCATATCTTCTTTTTCCTGCACTATAGCCCGGTAAATTTCATTAACATCCTTGCGGTAGGTTTTCCGGTTGAATTCATATCCCTGCAAGGCCTGGTATAATTTGCGGGCATAAATTTCAGTAATGTCAAAATGGGCTTGTTCATGGGCAAGAATATAATCTGTTTTTAAAAGGCCCCACGATTTATGTTTGGAAAAATTACAAGTAATGGAATAAGTCAATTGGCCATGTTCTACCTGGTAGGCAATACCAAGTGAAGTGCTGGTGGAGGCCACGGCATCGGAGTTCTTTTTAGGCTCACATAAAAAATCTTCCCACGACAGGCGCCTGTTAAAAGCCCAGGGAATAAATTCTTCGTCTTCCGTTTTTACAACAGTGGTGGCTTTGGCTTCCGAAGCAGCAACGCTATTAGATTTTACGGGTGCCGGTGTACCTGAAAAGTTTAGGGCTACGAATAATAGGTAGAACAGGTGGATGTAACTCATAGTGATCTTTCTAACGGTTATAGGATTCAAAAAATTATGTAAGGCTTAAACTCTGTTGGTTAAAATAAAAGTAAAAAAATAGGGATAGAAGAATCGTTAATAGAGACGGGGGGGGTATAATTTTTCGGTGTATGATGCTTTTTGATAGATGAACAGGACGGGGAGACTGAAAGGAAAAAGGAGAAATAGTGGAGGATGAAGTAGTGACCGGCCGGCTGTCAGCCATCAGCCGCCAGCCGTGAAAGCGTAGCAATGCATCCTTCATAGGTCGCTCTTGTCTCACCTCTCACGTTTGCCCTCTGACGTGTTCTCTGTCCAACCCTTAAATTTCTCCGGCACCCATTGCTTAATAAAAAAGCCCTCCACTCGAAGGGCTTTATTTATTAAGCATACCTAAATCTTACACTTTTGGAGCCGCCGCCAGTATTTCCTCAGGCACATCGGAAGCGTATTTTTCAAAATTCTTTGCAAACAACCCGGCTAAGAATTTTGCTTTTTCATCGTAGGCGGTTTTATCGGTCCAGGTATTTTTGGGTATCAATACTTCAGAAGGCACGCCCGGAACCTTTTTTGGAATAGCTACACCAAAGATTAGGTCGGTCACCGTTTCTGCGGTATTTAATTTTCCTTCCAATACGGCCGTTATCATGGCTCTGGTAAAATCCAGTTTCATCCGGTGGCCTTCACCATAAGGGCCGCCGGTCCAGCCGGTATTGACCAACCATACATTGACATGATGCTCTTGCATTTTTTTACCCAGCATTTCGGCGTACTTGCCGGGGTGCAGGGGCAGAAAAGGCGCTCCAAAGCAGGCGCTGAAAGTAGGCTTTGGTTCGGTAACGCCGGTTTCGGTGCCTGCTACTTTTGCCGTATAACCCGAAATGAACTGGTACATGGCCTGCCCCTTGGTTAATTTCGAAATGGGAGGCAGCACGCCATAAGCATCGCAGGTAAGAAAGAAAATATTCTGGGGAATGTTTCCAATAGAAGGCTCCTGTGCATTACTTATAAAATCCAACGGATAAGAAACACGGGTGTTTTCGGTGATGGAAGCATCGTCAAAATTGATCTTGTTCGTTCCCGCAAAAAAAGTTACGTTTTCTACCAGTGCACCCGGCCTTATGGCATGAAAAATCTGGGGTTCTTTTTCTTCTGAAAGATTGATCAATTTAGCGTAACAGCCACCTTCAAAATTAAATACGCCGTCTTCCGTCCATCCGTGTTCATCATCGCCAATTAATTTCCGGTTTGGATCGGCGCTTAAAGTGGTTTTACCCGTTCCGCTCAATCCGAAAAAGATGGCTGTGTCACCTGCTGCGCCCATGTTGGCCGAGCAGTGCATGCTTAATACATTTTTTTCCTGGGGCAAAAGGTAATTCAGGATGGAAAAAATACCTTTCTTCGTTTCACCGGTATATCCCGATCCTGCAATTAAAATGGTCTTGTGTTTAAAAGAAATGACGGCGGCGTTTTGCTGGCGGGTTCCGCATTCCTGCGGATTTAATTTTAATCCGGGAGCACAGATCACATGCCACTCCGGTGTAAAACCATCAAGTTGCTCTTCGTCAGGACGCAGGAACATGTTGTAGGCAAACAGGTTGGTCCACGGTTTTTCCGTAATTACTCGGATGTTTAAGTGGTAACGCGGATCGGCACAGGCATAACAATCACGAACCCATACTTCTGGTTTTTCACCCAGGTAGTCCATCATTTTTGTATGGATGATGTGAAAGTACTTGTCTTCAATAGGGATGTTGAAGTTGTTCCAGTGGACCGTGTGTTCTGTAATCTCATCTTTCACTGTGAACTTGTCATTGGGGCAGCGGCCTGTAAATTCACCGGTAGTAATGGATAAGGCCCCGGTGTCCGTTAAAACCCCTTCGCCCATTCGCAACGTATCCTGCACCAGCTCTTCGGGTGTGGACTGATAGTGAACGCTTTCAATTTTCTTTAAACCAAGCTTCACCAGCTCCTGTCTGGAGATAGAAATAGTAGGTACTGACATAGCAAGCAATCGTTTTTATTAGCAGACAAAGGTATGTTATAATAAATTCGGGCCAATCTCAAGTGTGTTACCTACACAATGTTAAATAGCACAATTATGAATAATAATTGCGCATAATTTTCATCAATTCGGTTATTTTGTCCATCAGTTAAAAAGATGAACATGAAAAATCTCCCTTTAAATCCGGAGTTATTTATTACGAACAGAAAACGTTTTTTAGACAAGATGAAACCGAAGGCTATTGCCGTTTTTGTGAGCAATGATGAGGTGCCCAGCAATGGAGACGCCTTGTATCCGTTTAAACAAAACAGTGATTTGTATTGGTTGAGTGGCATAGCGCAGGAAGATTCCATGGTTATTTTGTTTCCGGATAATCCTGATCCTAAATACCGCGAAGTATTGGTGCTGGTGCGTCCTAACGAATTAAAAGAAAAATGGGATGGCAAACGGTTGCGCAGGGAAGAAGCCACTGCCATCAGCGGTATTCAAACCATTGTCTGGCTGGACACCATTGAGGCCTTATTACAAACTTGGGTGCATTTGGCCGACACGATTTATTTAGATACCAACGAAAACGACCGCAAGGCAAGCTGGATAAGAACCAGGGATTATCGTTTTGTAGATGAAATGAAATCCCGTTACCCTTTGCACCAGTATGAAAGAGCCGCGAAGATTTTAAAAGAGCTGCGAAGCATTAAAACAAAATATGAAATTGAAGTGACCCAGATCGCCATTGGCATTACACACAATGCTTTCTTGAGGGTAATGAAGTTTGTGAAGCCGGGTGTGATGGAATACGAGATTGAAGCGGAGATCGTTCATTCCTTTTTATCACAACGGGCCACTGGGGAAGCCTACGGAAGTATCATAGCCAGCGGCGACAGGGCCAGAACCCTGCACTACGTGGCTAATAACCAGGAGTGCAAGGATGGGGAGTTGATATTGATGGACTTTGGCGCCTCTTACGGCGGCTACAATGCAGATATGACCCGTACCATTCCGGTGAATGGAAAATTTACCCGACGTCAAAAAACCGTTTATAATGCCTGTTTGCACTTGCATGACTATTGTAAAAGCCTGTTAAGGCCGGGCATAACGATAAATGACTATACCGAAAAAGCAGGCGAAGAAGCCACACAGCAATTTTTAAAGATCGGGTTACTGAAAAAATCGGATGTAAAGAACGAAGACCCTGAGAACAGGGCCTACCGTAAATATTTGTATCATGGTATCTCGCATCATTTAGGCCTGGATGTACACGACCTGGGAACAAGAACGGAACCTATCAAGGAGGGTATGTTGTTTACAGTGGAACCCGGAATTTATATTGAAGAAGAACAAATGGGCATTCGTATCGAAAATAATGTTTGGATCACCCGCAATGGAAACAAAGACCTGTTTGAAGGCATACCCATTACAGCAGAAGAGATCGAATCCAGTATGAAGAAATAATTATTAAGCCCTTTTAACGAAGGGCTTCTTTTATATTTGCTGAATCACCAAACATCCGCCAAAGGCAGAAATCGGGCATGAAACAAATACCAAACATCTTTACGTTAATCAATCTAGTTTTTGGCTGTATTGCTATTGTATTGATTCTTCAAACCGGAGAGACCATTGTTGTTTTGGATCAGATGGGAGCATCGCAGGTTACCCTGCCGGAGAAAATATGGCAAGGCTCTCTTTTTATTTTTGGTGCAGCCATCATTGATTTTTTTGATGGATTTCTGGCCCGCCTGTTAAAAGCCAATTCCGAAAAAGGTAAACAATTGGATTCTTTGTGTGACGTGGTAAGTTTTGGTGTAGCGCCGGGTATGATCCTTTACCAATTGTTACGCATTGGTTATGCCCAGGAAGAAAATGGCCTGGAAGTGTCGATCATCGCCTTGCTTCCCGCTTTTATTTATTCCTGTGCGGTGGCATGGCGGCTGGCCAAGTTCAATATCAGCACCAACCAAACCTATAACTTTCGTGGTGTGCCCTGCCCCGCCGCCGGGTTGCTGATAGCTTCGTTCCCCCTGATCATCTGGTATCAGTATTTTGGCATTCAGCACTATTTTATCAATGTATGGGTGCTTTATGGAGTCATTCTTTTAACGAGCTATCTGATGGTGAGCAACCGCTCTTTCATGGCTTTTAAATTCACTGATTATTCTTTAAAGAATAATGTACCGAAATATCTTCTTTTATTTACCTCGGTGGTTTGCATTTTTACCTTGCAATGGCTGGCGGTTCCTGTCATTTTTATCCTCTACCTCATTTTTTCTTCTTTCGAAAAAGAACCCCATTCAATGGTAGCAGATGTAAACGGTCCGACCCTGGATGTAACCGTTTAAAAACAGGAGTAAAATTGGCAGCCGTAACAGGCAAATCGCCCTGAGAAGAGAAGTTTATAACCTTGCCATTCCGTTCACTATTCACTAACCTTGAACTTCAAACCTTAAACCTCGAACTTTTCCTTAGGTTTGCGCATAAATTTTCAGAAAATGAAATTCTCCGTTCAGGTTAAAGTAATGCCGTTAAAAGAATTGTTAGATCCACAGGGAAAGGCAGTAATGACAGGCCTTGAAAATTTGGGCTTGAAGAAAATTGAAGATGTGCGCATCGGTAAAAACATTTCACTGCAAATCGAAGCCAACTCAGAAGAAGAAGCCAAACAACTGGCAGAAGAAGCCAGCAGGAAATTGTTGGCCAATCCCGTAATGGAATATTTTGAGATTGTGATCGGCTAGTGTGCAAATAGGAAAGTTTAGAGATGCCGCTTTGGCATTTTCAAATCTTCTCAATTTCAAATTTTTGCCTTCATGCTCTATCTTGTTCCCACACCTATTGGCAATTTAAAAGACATCACCCTTCGTGCATTAGAAGTATTGCAGCAGGTAGATGTTATTCTGGCAGAGGATACAAGAACCACTTCTAAACTTTTGAATCATTACCAGATTCAAAAACCGCTTTCGCCATACCACCAGCATAACGAGCATAAAATTCTGCAGCATTTAATTGATCAATTATTGGCAGGTAAAGTGATGGCGGTAGTTACCGATGCCGGTACGCCTGGTATTTCCGATCCTGCCTTTTTACTGGTTCGGGAATGCATCAAGAACAACATTAAGGTGGAAACCTTGCCTGGTGCCACGGCTTTCGTTCCTGCATTGGTAAACAGTGGGTTAACTACCAACCGTTTTGCTTTTGAAGGTTTTCTTCCCCTGAAAAAAGGCCGGCATACGTTGTTAACCAAATTGGCAGAGGAAGAAAGAACACTTGTTTTTTATGAATCACCGATGCGGCTGGTGAAAACACTGGCCGACCTGGTTCAGTATTTTGGTGCCGGAAGGCCATGTAGTGTAAGCCGGGAACTGACGAAGATGTTTGAGGAAAATGCAAGAGGCACCTTGCAGGAAGTACATGACTATTTCCAGCAAAAAACTGTTAAAGGAGAGATTGTGCTGGTGGTGGAAGGAAAACAAGAATGATTTTGGTTTTCCTTAAGTACCGTTTTTCACGAAATTTACAGATTAACCCGATACTACTTTAAATTCATTTTGTATACGCATTAAAGAAGAATCATAATGATGAAAACTACGCTTTCGCTCTTTTTGATTTTGTTCTCCGTTTCTGTTTTTGCGCAGCCCGACCGGTGGCAGCAGCGTGTAAAATACACCATGAACGTTGACATGAATGTGGCAACCAATCAATACAAGGGTAAACAAACCGTTGAGTATTGGAACAATTCTCCTGACACCTTGCACCGCGTTTTTTTCCATTTATACTGGAATGCCTTTCAGCCCGGAAGTATGATGGACGTACGCAGCAGAAGACAAGGCAGTATCATATTGGGTAGCAGAAATGGAAGGGAGGTTGCAGATTGGGATCCCCGTGTGAAAGACCGTATTGCAAATTTGAAGCCTGATGAAATTGGCTATGAAAAGGTTACTTCCCTAAAAATGAATGGTCGTACTCAAAAAACAAAATTACACGAAACCATTTTGGAAGTACTGCTTGACAAACCCATTCTTCCCAAATCAAAAGTTGTTTTTGATATGGAGTGGGATGCACAAGTGCCTTTGCAGGTCCGCAGAAGCGGCCGCGATAATCCGGATACCAAAGTGCGGTACACCATGACGCAGTGGTATCCCAAGCTGGTAGAATATGATTACGAAGGCTGGCACCCTACACCTTACGTAGGTCGTGAGTTTTACGGCGTGTGGGGCGATTACGAGGTGACCATCAACATTGACAAGAGCTACATTATTGGCGGTACAGGGTATTTGCAAAATTCAAACACCATTGGCTATGGATATGAACAGAAAGGCGCAAAAGTGACCCGTCAGCCAGGAAACAAATTAACCTGGAAGTTCATTGCTCCCAATGTGCATGATTTTGCCTGGGCTGCTGATCCGGAATACAAACATTTAACAAGACAGGTTGCCGGTGGTCCTACCATCCATGTCTTATATAAGAATCCGGAAAATGATCCGGAAGAAGAAGCCCGATGGAAGGATATGGCAGATGCTGCCGTAGTGGTATATCCGTTTATTAAAAAGAATTTTGGCGAGTATGCCTATAAACAATATTCGTTCATTCATGGCGGGGACGGCGGCATGGAATATCCCATGTCAACCATGTTGGCGAGTTCCAGCCTGGGTACCGCCTTTCACGAATGGATGCATAGCTGGTACCAAATGATGCTGGGCACCAACGAATCCTTATATCCCTGGATGGACGAAGGATTTACCGAATATGCAACCAACCTGGTAGAAGAATATTACCGCAAGGAAGTAAGCAGCAAACGCCTGGCAAATAATCCGGCGGAATTAAGAAAATCGGATTCTCTGGCTATGAATGCAAAGCCCTTGTATCATGCCGGCAATTACAATGGTTATCTCTCTTTGGCAAGAAGCGGAAAGGAAGAGCCCATGACAACGCATGCCGATCATTACAATACCAACTATGCTTACAGCAATGCGGCCTATTCAAAAGGTGCTGTATTTGTGGAGCAACTGGGCTATATCGTAGGCGCTCAAAACCGCGATAAAATCTTATTGGAGTATTATCGCCAATGGCGGTTCAAACATCCCAATGCCAATGATTTTATCCGGACAGCGGAAAAAGAAAGCGGTATTCAACTCGATTGGTATAAGGAATACTGGGTAAACACCACCAAAACCATTGATTACGCTATTGACAGTTTGTGGGAAACGAATGGCACCAACATTCGTTTGCGCAACATTGGCCTGATGCCTATGCCGGTTGACGTAAAAGTTACTTTCAAGGATGGTAGCAGTGAATGGCATTACGTTCCTATGTATTTGATGTTTGGAGAAAAGCCTGCAGAAGAAGGGCAAGCCGGAAGAAAAGTTTACGAAGCCTGGAAATGGACCCATCCTACCTACGATATTAAAACGGATAAAAAGCTCACAGATATTGTTTCTGTAGAAATTGACCCATCCTACCGGATGGCGGATATTGACAGAAAGAATAACAGGCTGGAGTTGAAGTGGTAAGGTTTGGACCAGGTGCCTGAACCAGGATTTGGGTGGATTTTTGCGATTAAAAGAAAGAGAAACATACCACAATAAAAGAGTCTTCAATAATTGAAGACTCTTTTATTTTTTAGCGAATACCAAACGGTTATCAGGATGACAGAGGATAGATGACAGAAGGGAAACGAGTCGCTGCTGGCTCAGCTCTCACGTTTCACATCTCACGATGGTTTCCCTGAAAGAGGGCTGGTATAACCTTATAATCCACCCAAATCCTGGTTCAGGCTATTTGGGTACATACAAAAGATATTTTTCTTTAAAATAGTCTTCTTCAAACAAGCTGCTGATCTCTATCATTTTTGGTCGGGCGCTGCTTTCAAAAATTTCCTGCGATAAATCACCCCCTTTTAAGCAAATCAACCCCGATTTATAAACGACCTCTTTGCCGCTGGCCTCCTGCTCCTTATAGCTGGTAGCTTTCAGCAAAGGCTTGCTCCATTGCAACAGGTCTTTTAGCGGGGCCACCGCACGGCTGACGGCAAAATCAAATTTCCGGTTCCGGATGTCCTCTGCACGGCTGTGTTGCGTGGTAACATTGGTTAAACCAATGGCTTCTTTTACGGCTTCAATGATCTTTAATTTTTTTCCAATGCTGTCCACTAAATGAAATTGTACATCGGGGAAAAATATGGCAAGAGGAACGCCGGGGAAGCCGCCGCCGGTTCCAATATCAATAATTTCCATACCGGCCGGAAGATCAAAAACAGCGGCAATGCTCAGGGAGTGCAGGATATGTTTTTCGTACAAACTGTCAATATCTTTTCTTGAAATAACATTGATCTTTGTATTCCAGTCTTTGTATAATTCTTCCAGCGCCTTGAATTGCTCTGTTTGTTTTGGCGTAAAACCGGAAAAGTATTTTAAAAGAACGCCCACCTGTCCCTCCGGAAGGGAGGAACTTAGGTTTGAGCTGTCTTTATTTATTTGGTTATTATTCATGGTTCAAGAAACAAAATGCAAAAGAACTGAATATTTGGGAGAGCAAAAATTGGAGGTTGCTTTCCCAATGCCCCCAAAAGAACAAAGCGTACAAGTGAGTGACCCGACAAAAGTTTAATAGTAGCACAAAGGGGGTTACATACTTATTGCTTTGGTTTAATGCTGGTTGAAAAGAAAAGTGCTTCCGGCTAAAGTCTCCTCTTTAGGAGAGGCATTAGTTCCATGTTTTCTTGGGCTTCTTCCACAGGGCCGGCGCAAAAATGATGTAATAAAAGAACATCCAGATGTCCCAAAAGAGGAACCATGAAAAAAGGTCACTTTCGTTTAACTGTTTCATGGCTTTTTTCCAGATGATGGCCTGGGTAATCAGCCGCACACCAAGCGGGATCAGGCTCCATCTCCAGTCAAAAAAAAAGGCGGAGGCGATAAAAAGCGGGTAGAACAAAAAGAAGGAAAAAGTATAAAGCCCCAGTAAAAGTTTATGCGATGCCTTGTAAAACTTTCCGGTTGAATAGTGCCGGTTCTTTTGCCGCATCCAATCTTTCCAGGTTTGCTTTGGTTTGGATAAGGTGAAAGCTTCCGGATCGAGCACCACCGTTGTATTTTTCCTGTTCGCTACCTTGTTGATGAACAGGTCGTCATCGCCGCTTGGAATGTGGTTGATGGAGGTAAATCCTTTGTTGCGAAAGAACACCTCTTTTTTGTAGGCCAGGTTTCTGCCCACGCCCATATAGGGCTTCCCGGCCAATGCATATCCAAAATATTGCAAGGCGGTATGAAAGGTTTCAAAACGAATGACCTTGTTTAAAAAGCCGGGCATTTTGGTATAAGCACCGTAGCCCAGGGCTACTTCTGCGCCATTGGAAAAGGCGTCCTGCATCTTATACATCCAATGTTCACTGGCAGGCACACAATCCGCATCGGTGAGCAAAATAATTTCGTGTTTGGCTTCTTTGATTCCGATGGACAATGGGAATTTTTTTCCGGCAATCATTTTTGCTTCCTGTGTAAGTTCAACGATCTGCAATTTTTTAAATGTTTTTTGCAGTTCCGCTAAAATGTATTTGGAATCATCAAGAGAATTATCGTTCACTACAATCACTTCATTGGTTGTTGCATAATCCTGCACCAGTACACCGGGAAGGTTGCGCGCAAGGTTCTCGTCTTCATCACGGGCACAAATAACCACCGATACAGGGTGCTGCTGCGAATGTTCTTTCTTTTTTGATTGGTAAAAAGCAACGCGGCTAAAGAAAAAAAGATAGTAGAAAAGTTGCACGGCGGCAACGGCTATAAAAGCATAAAAAATAATAAATTCCCATCCCATAAGCTGCCTGCAAAGATATGGAAGCGCTGCCACGCAAGCGCAGTCTGTGTTTCACAAAATTGCTATAAATCTCTATGCCCTTATCTTGCAGCCCAATTTTCGAGATTTATGCCTGCTTTAGCTTTTGATGTATTGAAAACAGATGAACACAGTGCCGCCCGTGCCGGGAAGATAACCACCGATCATGGAGTGATTGAAACCCCCATTTTTATGCCGGTGGGGACGATTGGAAGCGTAAAGGCGGTGTCGCAGCAGCAGTTGAAAACAGAAGTGGACCCGCATATTATTTTAGGAAACACCTACCATTTATACCTGAGGCCGGGTATGGAAACGATAAAGGCTGCCGGTGGACTGCACCAGTTTATGAATTGGGACCGGCCGGTTTTAACGGATAGCGGTGGCTTTCAGGTTTTTTCTTTGGCCGCCAACCGGAAGATCAATGAAGAAGGCGTGATGTTTCAAAGCCATATTGATGGCAGCAAACATTTATTCACTCCCGAAAAAGTCATGGATATTGAAAGAACCATTGGTGCTGATATTATGATGGCTTTCGATGAATGTCCGCCGGCCAATTCTGAATACAAGTATGCCCTCAATTCTATGAAGCTGACCCACCGCTGGCTGGACAGGTGTTTTACGCATTTTAACGAAACGCCGGATAAATACGGGCATACGCAAAACCTGTTTCCCATTGTGCAGGGTGCGGTTTATCACGACCTGCGAAAAGCATCCTGCGAGTACGTTGCATCAAAGAACGCCACGGGGAATGCCATTGGAGGCTTAAGCGTAGGCGAGCCCGAACCGGTAATGTATGAAATATGCCAATTGTGTTGCGAGAACCTGCCTGTAAATAAACCCCGGTATTTAATGGGGGTAGGCACTCCCTGGAATATTTTAGAGTGTATTGCTTTGGGTGTAGATATGTTTGATTGCGTGATGCCTACCCGAAACGGCCGCAACGCCATGCTTTTTACCACTAAAGGCGTGATTAATATCGATAACAAAAAATGGGAGCAGGATTTTTCCCCCATTGATGAAGGCTTGGATTGTGAGACCAGCCACTATTACAGCAAAGCTTACGTCCGGCATTTGTTTAAGGCCGGAGAGATACTGGGGCTAACCATTGCCTCCATTCAAAACCTGGCTTTTTATTTATGGCTGGTAAAACAAGCAAGAAAACATATTTTGGAAGGAGATTTTTCCAGCTGGAAGGCTGAGCTGGTGCCGGTATTAAAAACAAGGTTATAAAATGAAGGGCTTGCCCAAGCTGCCAGCTAATAGCTGATAGCTCTTTTAACAACCTTATCAATTTTTTTAAAGAGAATATCCTTACTTCGCTGCAATGATTACCAAGCTTGACTGGTACATACTCCGGAAGTTTTTAATTACTTTCTTCTTTTGCATGTTGATCATGACAACGCTTGCTGTGGCCATCGACATCAGCGAAAAGACAGATGATTTTGTAAAGTCGGGCCTTACAACAAAGCAAATTTTCTGGAATTATTATATCGGCTTCATTCCTTTTATCTGGGGTATGCTTTATCCGCTGTTTGTTTTTATTGCCGTGATTTTCTTTACTAGCAAGATGGCTCTGAGATCAGAAGTGATTGCTATCCTGGCCAGTGGCACCACCTATAACCGCTGGCTTCGGCCTTATATAATCGGAGGGTTGTTTTTTGCAACCGGATTATTTTTTGCCGCCCGGTACATGCTTCCCAGGGCAAACGAGATCCGCAGCCGTTTCCAGTCCACCTATATTGATTACAACAGTCCTTCGGCCACTTCTGGAAGTGGTTGCTGGAACTGCTTTTACAGGAGGATTGATTCCATTACCTACATTGGGATGAAAAGCTACGACACCGCTACGAAAGCGGGCGGCAGCTTTTTTATGGAAAAAGTACGGAACAATAAAGTGTTCTACAACCTCAGGGCGCAAAGAATAGAATGGGACACAGCAAAAAAGAACTGGAAACTTACGGCCGTAGCAGAACGGACCATTGACAGCATGCATGAAAATGTTCGTGAAATATCAACCATGAATATAGACCTGAAGCTGCAACCCAAGGAGCTGCAAAAGGATGTTTATCTGAAAGATAATCTTACCAGTCCTGAGTTAACGGCGTATATACGAACAGAAGAAATGCGGGCTTCGGAAGGCTTAAACCCCCTGAAGGTGGAATTGTACCGGAGGACCGCCACACCATTTACTGTTTTGCTTCTCACGGTTATCGGGGCAGTTATCGCCGGGCGAAAAAGCCGTGGCGGTAGCGGACTACATATGGCTATCGGTATTGTCATTGCTGCCATCTTCATTGTATCAGACCGTTTTTCCACTACATTTTCTGTGAAGGGAAATTTACCACCCCTGTTGGCCGCGTGGATTCCTAACGTGGTGTTTTCTTTTGTTGCTTACTATTTATATAGAAAAGCTCCGAAATAAAGGAACGTACTGTTTTAGTTTAAAAGCCATCCCACAAATGCCTTTTGTGAGTGGTAATGGTGAGGGGAAAAGCGCTCTTACTCACCTCACCCATAAAGTCCATTTACGAGATCACCAATAGTAAAGACGGTGAATGGCAGCACACGGAGGTGGTAAACTGCGAACTAATTTTGCTGCACCATGCTCATTGTATAACTTTAGGGTTCCCAAATAATTAACTATATAACAAGAAAATATCTAAAAATGGGAGTTATAAAAGACAGGTTTAAAGAGAAGGCTGATGTGCTTGCTGCCGAAATAAAAGACCTTTTAAAAGAACATGGAAATAAGATTATTGGAGAAGTGCAGTTGTCCCAGATTTACCAGGGAATGCGTGGCATCACTGGCCTGGTTACGGAAACATCTTTGTTAGATGCGCAGGACGGAATTCGATTTCGAGGATATTCTATTCCGGAATTGCAGGAAAAATTGCCGAAAGTCGACGGGGGGAACGAACCGTTACCCGAAGGTTTGTTTTATTTGATGCTGGTAGGCGAATTGCCAGGCGATGCTGATGTACAGCACGTAACATCGGTTTGGCAAAGAAGAAGCCATGTGCCCAATCATGTGTTTGCTACTATTGAAGCACTGCCCGTAACAACGCACCCCATGACCCAGTTTGTAGTAGCCATCATGGCCTTGCAAACCGAAAGTCAGTTTGCCAAAAGGTATGCGGCCGGTATGAACAAAAAAGAGTACTGGGATGCCGTGTTTGATGATGCCATGGATCTCATTGCCCGATTACCCCGCGTGGCAGCTTACATCTACCGTCGTAAGTATAAAAACGGCGATCATATTCAGCCCAACGGTTTGCTGGACTGGGCGGGAAACTTTGCCCACATGATGGGGTACCAGGATGAAAGTTTTAAAGAACTGATGCGGTTGTACATGACTATTCATGCTGACCATGAAGGCGGTAACGTATCTGCACATACAACCCATTTGGTAGGTTCTGCTTTAAGCGATCCGTATTTAAGTTATGCTGCCGGAATGAACGGATTAGCAGGTCCGCTCCACGGCCTTGCCAACCAGGAAGTAATCAAGTGGATATTTGAAATGCGTGAGGAATTGAAAACCGATCTTCCCACAAGCGATCAAATAGCTGAATATGTAAAGAAAACGTTGAGCGAAGGGAAGGTAGTACCGGGATATGGCCATGCGGTTTTACGAAAAACCGATCCCCGCTTTACTGCTCAGATGGAATTCGGTAAAAAGCATATGCCGGATGATCCGCTGGTGCAAACGGTTTGGAACATTTACGAAACGGTGCCGCCTATTTTGCAGTCACTGGGAAAAATTAAAAACCCCTGGCCCAATGTAGATGCCCACAGTGGGGCATTGTTGGTGCACTATGGTATGGTGGAGTACGAGTTCTACACCGTATTGTTTGCCGTAAGTCGCTCCTTAGGGGTACTTGCCAGCCTTTGCTGGGATAGGGCTTTGGGCTTTCCGCTCGAAAGGCCAAAATCTGTAAGTACAAGATTGGTGAAAAAATGGCTGAAAGGTGAAGAGGAAATTTGGGGAGATTGATCGAATACCGGTTCTCTACTTATTTATCCATACTAAAAAGCGGGCAACATTTCGAAATGTTGCCCGCTTTTACTTTACACAGATCTTATTGCCCGCCTTTTGGCCAGTATTAAAAGAAGTTATCCAGCGATTTTAAGCTAATAGGTTTTTCCCATATGGTCAGTTTCGCTCCATCCAGTTCCGTGGGCATGGTCGGCCTAAAAGCGCTGATCAGGTGAAACTGTATGTCGGGATACTGGCGGTAAAGGTCAGGGAGCTTATCCCATCCCAGTCCGTCAGGCAGATTATAATCAATGAACAAATAGTCGGGAGTTATTTCCCGGATACGGGAAACTCCGTCTGAAAGCGTATGGGCAATATACACTTCATAGTTCTTTCGCAGAAAATACGTCTTCATCAGGAGACATAGGTCTACTTCGTCGTCAATGATCAATACTTTTTTCCGTGTTACCATAAGCTCTTCCCGGGACTTTAAACCTAAATTATCATACCAAATTATTTGATAGCTCTAAACCAATTCCGCATAAAATTATGAGTTTGATGTAGAAATCACACATTACTTTTCAACATTTATTGCCCTCTTTGTGAAAGAGGAGTTTGGTATGATTATTTAAACAGTAGCAACAAATTATTGCTCATCTTAAATAGTTATTGTTATGACTACAAAATCAAAAATCATTCTGGGATTAGTGGGTGCGGCTGCCGCAGGCGTAGTGGTAGGATTACTTTTAGCACCTGAAAAAGGAACGGAATTAAGATCCAGAATTTCCCAGAAAACTGGCGATTGGACCAGTCATTTATCCGATCTTTTTGCCAATGCAAAAGATGAAGTTGGTAATCTGAAAAGAAAAGGAGCCAGGGCTGCCGCAGATGCGGGAAATAAATTCAACAATGTAACCGAAAATTTTTAGCAGGAATTGAAATGATGCAGGTCATAAACTGGCCTGCACCTTTTTTTTATCTTGGGTCTGAAATATAAAGCATGGAAGATTTTACAACTCAAAGTGGTACGCAAACTAAGGAAGATTTGAAAACAAAGGCCACGCAACTGAAAGACCATGTGAGCGAGTATGTAAAGACCTATGGGCAATTGGCAAAAGCCAAGGCCACTGCCGGTGCTTCAAATGCCGTCTCAGGCATGGTAATAGGTGTGGCTGCTTTTTTATTTACAATTTTCTTTTTGATTTTTGCCTTTACAGGTCTTGCCTGGTGGCTGGCCGGTTTATTCAACAGTGCGGCTGCAGGGTTTTTCTGTGTAGCCGGCTTTTTTTTATTGCTGCTTATTCTTGTTTTTGCCCTCCGCAAAAAAGTTATTGTACCACTAATCAGGAACGCAATCATCAGTAAGGTTTATGAATAAGATAAAAACATATAAAGATCTTTTGCAGGAGGAACAACGGCTATTGGCACAATTGAAAGAAACCGAAGTGTTGATACGTGATGATATTGCGGGTGTAAAGGAAGGTTTAAAACCTATTGGCAATGTAGTGAGAACCATAGGCAAGTTTACTACACGGGACCGAACCAACGCTTTTGCCAACTTTGGATTAGACTTCAGTGTGGATTTGCTGGTTCGCAGGTTCTTATTGGCGAGGGCGGGATGGTTTACCAAGATCCTGATTCCTTACCTCATAAAAAATTATTCTTCGCACATTATATCAGAGCAGCAAAGAGCAAAGCTTATGGAGAAAATAAATAACTTTTTTTCCAAACTCCGTCCCAAGCCCGATGTGCAGCCGGCTGGGGCCGATGCACCATAAGTGCATACGCTTAAATACCTGTTGTTTTTATTTACCCATCCGTTGGAATGCAAGCCGGGCAAGAGTTTGCTGTAGAAGATATTCCCTCTCATTTTCAAATTGAGGAAATTATTGCTTTATAAATCCTTTTATACAAGCAGGATAAAACAGGTATAGTTTTTACTTCCTGTTAATGTAACTCATTAAAACACACGGTATGAAAAGGAACCCTAACGTACCACGGCCCGATGAAATGCAACCGTCACCGGCATACGAATCTTTTCCTGACCTAACACCAAGGAGAATAGGTGGCGATGATTCCCTGGAAAACTCCTCACCAATTGACATTCGTTCCGACGAAAAAGTAATTGCCCATGAACAGAGGGGAAATAAAACCGAAAATGCGCCGTCTCAAACGGCTGCAAATAAACGTGAAGCACAAGGAAATGATGACGATATTCTAGAAGGTCGTAACCAAAAAGACAGTTTTTAGGCAATGGTATGGAAGTACGATGTGTAAACCCTGGTAGCAGGCTTTTGTTTAGGTGGATGTGGCGAATGAATAACCGGGGTTTCCTTTATTTGGAAGGAAAATTTTTGTCATCAGAGGGTTAGGTTAAAAATGTCCCGCTATTGCGGGACATTTTCATTCCCTATCTAACGCATTTCTTATCTAGTAAAACATTAGCGTCTAAACGGAATAAATCAAGCTGCGTACGCCGTTTGTAAAATTTCATCCGTTTCAAACCACTACTTGTTCATAAGCGGAAGCGGGGCTTCGGTTAATGCTTTCCGTTTACAGAAAGAAATAAAAAAGGTGCAGTTTTACACCGCACCTGGGCCTAAAAGAGAAATGCTTCCTAATCTACTCTCCTGAACCCTCCGGCTATTAAAGAAAGTACAAAGAGCACCAGGAAAATATAGAACAAAATCTTTGCGATAGAAGCAGCACCAGCGGCTATTCCTCCAAAACCAAATATCGCTGCGATAATAGCGATCACTAAAAAAATGATTGTCCAGCGTAGCATAAGTTAAGGGTTTTTGTTGGTTAATAAATTTTCATATATACAGCTTAAAGAATTGTACCATAATGCTCATTTCACCACATTTTTTTTAAAAAAAGCGGGAAGCATTAATTGAGGAAAATGTTCTACTAAAATTTTCAAAGCTGCAAAGGGAGACAGGTTTTTAGCTGTTCCGTTTTTTGGTACATTTTTTTATTTAATAAGGGGCAAGTGCATTTATTGAATGTCGAAGCTTTTTAATCTGATTATGCAAAATACAATGACATTAAAAAACTTTTCTGCAACAATACAAACAGTAACTGCAGGAAAACCCACTTTACCTTCGGGAAGACAGCCTATAGTAGAAAGAAAGTTTTCAGATCCTTCATCTTCACCCAAGGGGGAAAGATATCCTATACCGTCTTTTTTTGAGTATAGGTTTAAACCAAGGGAGCATGATCCCTTATAAATAACTAGTTCACCCTAAACCATAGAGCGCAGCTGTTATAGTTGCGCTTTTTTGTGTCAAAAGCAGGCTCTTCTGGATAAATTCTAGAGCAAAAACATGAAACGTGGGGAAAATATTCCCCAAAGGGAGAACGCTAACGATTTATATGGTCAACAAAAACTCTCTTACCCTGCCAATCCTTACCCAATTAACTTGTTGGTAATCAATATATAGCAACTCTTTTTCGGAAAATTTCTTTTTGGTGTCAGACTTGTCTTATAAACGTACGCCAAAATCAGCACCATGATCAATCAGCATTTAGGTCAAAAGCAGCGATTGAAAATATTGCCGCAGCAAATTCAGTTGCTCAACTTCTTCCACCTGAATACCCTTGAATTGGAGCAGCGTATTCAGCAGGAAATAGAAGATAATCCGCTATTGGAAGATCAGAAGAACGAGTTCGAACCAATAGTAGATAAGTTCAATAAAGACTCGGTTCAGGATTACCAGGACTGGGAGGAATATGGTTATGACGACATACCGGATTATAAGTTTGAGTACGGTTGCTATCTGCACAACGATAAGCTGCCGGAAAGGCCTATAACCAATAGCTATGACTACCGGCTTTTTCTGAAGGATCAGTATAAACTTACTTCAGAAGACCCAAAGGAAATTGAACTGGCAGAGTTCATTATTGATTCGCTGAACGATTGTGGTTTAATGGAACAAAAGTTGGAGGACCTGGCCGAAGATATCTCGTTTAAATACACCCGCTGGGTAGAGGCCGATGAGATACTGGAAATACTTTTAAAAATCCAGCAACTCGAGCCGGTAGGCATTGGGGCCAGAAGCATTAAAGAATGCCTTCTTATCCAATTATACCGGATGAACAGAAAAAGGCCGGATGTGCGTACCGCCGTTAAATTGCTCGAAGAACATTTTAATGACCTGCACAACCGGAATATGGACAAGATCAAGGCGCATCTTTTAATTGATGAGGAAGAATTAAAAATTGTTCTTCGTTTAATTGCCAGCTTAAAGATGAGGCCGGTCTGTGAATTGCAGGAAGGAGTCAATCAGAACATCATTCCGGATTTTATCGTGACCCGGGTGGGAGATTCCATTGAAGTGCAGTTGTTCCGCCAGCGTTCTGAAAGTTTGAATATAAATTCATCCTGGAAGGAAATGGCAGAGAACAATGCCAAGGTAACAACCGATAAATCGGCAGTACAATACATAAAGAACAAATTGCAATCCGCACAATGGTTCATTCATGCGGTGCAGCAAAGGGAAAGCACTATGCTGAAAATTATGAAGGCGGTTGTGGAGTTGCAGTACGATTATTTTATAACAGGAGATATTAACCAGTTAAAGCCAATGATTCTGAAAAATATTGCGGAGATGGTTGGCGTAGATATTTCTACCGTATCCAGAATAACCTGTAACAAATATGCAGAAACACCCTTTGGCCTGTTGCTCTTAAAAGACCTGTTTACAGAAGGTATTGCCAATCAGAAAGGCCAGGTAATCAGCAATAAAGTGATTCAGTCGGCGATTGAAGAAGTAATTGAAACTGAAGACAAGCACAATCCTTACACCGACCAGCAATTGGTAAAAATTCTTTCTCAAAAAGGTTTTTCAGTAGCCAGGCGTACTGTAGCCAAATACAGAGAACAATTACAAATTCCCGTGTCACACGTTCGTGGCTTATGGGCTTAAATTTCGTTACTTTTAATTTCGAACCATAAAACAATAACCCAAGATGCAGACTATTTTAATTATTGATGATGATAGAGATATGTGCCTTTTGCTGAAACGTTTTCTAACACGTCATGGTTATGAAGTATTAGAATCGTACAGCGGCAAAAAGGCTCTTGAATTATTAGAGACCGTTGAACCATCCCTTGTCATGTGCGATTTCCGGTTAGAAGACATGGAAGGCAATGTTTTGCTGGGTAAAATAAAGGAAAGATATCCTCACGTTCCTGTTATCATCATTACCGGCTATAGCGATATTAAAATTGCTGTGGAAGTAATGAAGATGGGGGCCTACGATTATATTACCAAACCTCTCTTTCCAGATGAAATACTGGTAACTATCAAAAAAGCCCTTGAGGCAGCCGGCAGGGAGGAAGACGCCAGTCAAACACAACCCGTCAACGTGGCTTCTGCCTCGGAAGAAAAAATCGACAGGCCTGCCGTAGCCAGGGAGAAAACGCCATCTATCACCGTTTCGGGTGAGTATATTTTTGGCGATACCCCGGTGTTCCGCCAGATCTTACAGCAAATTGACCTGGTCGCACCAACAAATTACACCGTGATTATTCACGGGGAAAGCGGAAGCGGTAAAGAAGCTGTTGCCCAGGAAATTCATAAACGCAGTAAAAGAAAATCAAAGCCATTTGTGGCCATAGACTGCGGTGCTTTGTCAAAAGAGTTGGCCGGCAGTGAACTGTTTGGCCATGAAAAGGGATCTTTCACCGGCGCCCTCAACCAAAAAGTGGGAAGCTTTGAAATAGCCAATGGCGGAACCATTTTCCTTGATGAAGTGGGCAATTTATCCTACGATGTCCAAATCTCGCTTTTACGTGTGGTGCAGGAAAGAAAAATGCGCCGCGTGGGCGGGGTAAAAGATATTGAACTGGATGTCCGCATTATTATAGCCAGCAACGAGCGCCTGTGGGATGCTGTGCGGAAAGGCAAGTTCAGGGAAGATTTATACCATCGCTTCAATGAATTCAGTATAGATATTCCACCGCTTCGCCAACGGCCTGACGATGTTATGTTATTTGCCAATCACTTCCTGCACCAAACCAACCAGGAGCTAGGTAAAAACATCAAAAGGTTTAGCCCGGAAGTAGAGCATATATTCAGAAGCTATGTGTGGTACGGTAACTTAAGAGAGCTGAAAAATGTGATTAAAAGAGCCACTTTGTTAAGCGATGGGGAAGAAGTGGAAGCCAGTGCACTTCCTTTTGAGATCTCCAATTTCAACAAACTGCAGTTTGACAGGCAACCCGAGCCTGCTGCTACCAATACCATTCCCACCACGGTTTCAGAAATTGCGGAAACGCCCCGCACCATTTCCGAAACAACCCTGAAGGGAGCCAGTATTGATGCTGAATACGAGATGATCCTGAAAGCATTGAAGAAAGTGAACTTCAATAAAAGCAAGGCAGCCAAGTTGTTGAACATTGACAGAAAAACACTTTATAATAAAATGAAACAATACCAGGAATTTAATAACCAGTAAGAGATTGCCTCGCCATGCCTTCAAACATATCAAAAACAAACCCTGTTGTATCCGTACCCCAAAGCTATTCAGAACAAATAAATTTAAATGATACCTTGCGGCAGGCTTTGCAGCAGCGGCTTCAGTATGAAAAAAAGAATTCGGATATCATTATCCGTTGCGATACCCTCCCTGTCGTAGAAACGGATAGGAAAAAGATCGTCGGGGTGTTGGACAATATTGTACAGATGATCGTTAGCCACCCGCCAAATGGCACACGGCTTTTTTTGTATGTTAATTGTGAAGAAGAAGAAAATACGGGAATGACTGGTTCTGACGTGGTAAAAAGAAACAAGCGGTATAAAGTAAACTTTCATACGAATATTAGCACAGATGAGGCCTGGAAAAAGGCTCACGAAAAAACAATAGCCGGATGCAAGGCGATACTTGCCCAATATGGTGCTGGCTTTACGGTGAATGACATAAAGTCAACGGGTTGTTTGTTTTCTATTTCTTTATCGGGTAAAATGTAAAGCATGAGTGCTGTAAAGCCAACCGTTCAGATACTTATTATAGATGATGACGAAGATGATTTTTTTATCACTTCGGAATACCTGAAGCAGATACAGGAGTACCAACTCCAGATTGACTGGTGTTATAAATACAATGATGCCATTCAGCATTTAAATGAAAGAAAATACGATATCTATTTTGTGGACTACCGGCTGGGAGCCAGAACAGGTCTGGACTTTTTAAAGGAAGCGGTTCGTTTGAATGTGGAGGAACCTATTGTATTGCTGACCGGTAAGGGGAATAAGGATGTTGATATAGAAGCCATGCAAATGGGGGCAACGGATTATCTCATTAAAACAGAACTTACCACAGACAAACTGGAAAGATGCATTCGTTATTCATTGGAGCGCATGGCGTATTTAAAAGCCTTGCGGGCCAATGAAAAAAAGTATAGAAGCATTTTTGAGCTTTCAAAAGATGCCGTTTTTATCGCCAACAAATCTTTGTCTTTTATCGACATGAACCAGGCAACTTCTGTGTTATTGGGTTATGAAAAAGAAGAGTTGCGGCAAAAAACTGTTTTTGACCTCATCTCCGATCCAACGGACAAAGCTTTGCTGGAAAAATTCATGTATGAAGAAGGCGAAGTAAATGATCTGGAAATTGAAGTGCAAACAAAAGCAGGAGAGAAGAAGACCTGCATTTTTTCGGCTACGGCCACCGTAGATGAATCAGGCTCGTATTACCAGGGCCTGTTGCACGATATCACCAATTTAAAAAGAGCGGAAAAAGCAAACCTGCTTATTGAGAAATTAGGCGCTACAGGCCGCCTGGTAAGAACGCTTGCACACGAGGTACGCAATCCCCTCAATAATATCAACATGTCCGTTGAACAATTGCTTCAGAACGGAGAGGAAAACGATGAGTCACAATTGTTCCTGGATATCGTTCAGCGAAACAGTAAACGCATAGGGGATATTATAACGGAATTGCTGGATACTTCCCGGCCTACAGATCTTGTATTTGACAAGTGCACACTGCAGGCTGTAATGGATGAAAGCATTGCAGAAGCATTGGACCGTATTACACTGCAGCACGTGAACATGCAAATAAAATACGCCAATGAACCCTGCACTGTGATGGCTAACAAGGAAAAGCTGAAAATTGCTTTTCTCAATATCATCATCAATGCCGTAGAAGCCGTGCCGAGTATTACCGGTGAATTAATTATTTCCATTTACAGTCTCAAGGACACACACGTAGTCGCTATAAAGGATAACGGCTGCGGCATACCCGAAGAAAACATTTCAAAGCTGTTTGAACCTTATTTTACTTCGAAAAGAAACGGGATGGGCCTGGGACTGGCAGCAACACTGAATATTCTGCAATCGCACAAGGCAAACATTGATGTTACTTCAATAGTGAACCATGGAACAACGTTTACGATTACTTTTCCGGCCGCTTAATTAAATGTTGGAATGGCCAGTGGAAGCTGGGTCAAGGAGTCTGCCCGTATGCAATTGACTGTCGTTACATTCTAACGGTTTTGCTCAAGGCATAATAAAATGTCCCGCCGACAACTGGCAGCACGACAACAAGTATGATCCATAAAATTCTGTTTTCCGATCCTGAATTCACTCTGAAATCCTTAAATACATCAATGATGCTCCAGATCCAGTGAATGCCGCTCAATGCAAAGCTGAACACTAATACATAGTCACCATTTTGATAGCCGTTTGCCCTCATTCCAATGCCTATAAAAATGAGAAGCAAACTGAAGAGCCCTAAAAAAAAATTAGGGTGCTTCGTATTCTTTATATGAACCTTTTTTGTAGCCATCAGATAAGTTTTGCTTCATTGCCCCAAGGTTTGATAACTTAAAAATTCTATGCCATTTCAAGTTAGTAACCGGTATCTGCAGAGCAGTTGAATAGCTGTATACACTGCCTTTGCCCAAGTCATTGAGGATTAAAAACCGCCCTGATGTGCTGTGCAACAACCTCCAATCTTTTTTTGGCAGAATGCCACTTCAGTTAGCTGCCCTCTTTTACACATCCAATCGGGATTGGGAAATTTCCCGTGCTTCCTGTTTTATTATAAAAACGGCCGTTTGCTTAGGCCGGATGCCTTCCCCGGCATGTAGTGCATATACTTTTGTAAACTCGGCTCCAAAATAAAGTATCAGCGATGAGTAATACACCCAGGAAAGAATGATGACCACCGAGGCGGCGGCGCCATAGGTAATTCCAAGGTTCGATTTTCCTAAATAAAGGCCAATTAAAAATTTGCCAAACAGGAAAAGCGTTGCTGTTAAGGCCGATCCGATAAGGGCATCTTTCCACGATATAATAGCATCGGGCAGCACTTTAAAGATGACAGTAAATAAGCCGGTAATGACAATAAGTATGATGACCGTATTCAAAAATTGAAAAAAGGAAACCGTATAGTTGGGAAAGAATTTTATTAACCGGTCGCTTAAAAGGGTAAGAAGGGCGTTGGCAATAAGAGAAACCAATAAAAGAAACGACAGGCCCAATATAAGGGAGAATGAAATCAGCCGGTTGGTCAGGTATTTAAGCCAGCTTTTTTTGGGTTTTGCTTTTACCGACCATATAAAATTGATGGAGCCCTGCATTTCTGTAAAAACACCGGTGGCTCCTATTACAAGCACTACGGCGCCAATGATAGTTCCTGCGGTTGTTGCATGCGAGTGTTGTATGTTCGAAATGATGTCCTGTATTTGCAGGGCCGCTTCGCTGCCTACCAGCCCGTTGATTTCGTCGTAAATGCGCCCTTGTACCGCTTTTCTGCCAAAGAAAATTCCTGCTAATGAAATAATGATGATCAGTAAGGGGCCCAAAGCAAATATGGTGTAATAACTCAAAGAAGCACTTAACTTAAATCCTTCATCATCTGAAAAAGATTTCCCTGCGTTACCCAATAAACGAAATACATTTCCTAGCCGTTTCATTCCTTCCTTTTTATCAATGACAGACCATTGATGACAAGTCTAAAATACCAAAAACCTTTAGTAGTTGATCATGGGGAGTTTTGTACACATAAAACCGTTTCATTCTTATTACTTCTACAAAAAAAACTTGTTTTCAAACTCAGGTATTATTGGCAATGTTTTTTCTAATACTAAGTGTAACAATCAGTACTCAATTAAAAATTTAAACAATGAGAAGTCTACTTTATATTATAGCAGTGATTTTGATTATCGGGTGGTTATTAGGCGTATTTGCATGGAATGCAGGTGGATTGATTCATATACTGATCGTAATAGCCATTATTTCTTTGTTATTGGCCATTATCCGAAGAGCATAGGTTTTTAGTCTTTCTCATATACACGGTCCATTCTATCAGCAAGGCTACAGTCTCCACTGTAGCCATTTTTTTGTTTGGTCATACCTATTGTCCATAAAGAAATAGCCGGTCAAAATTGGCAGCATGGACCCATCAGTCTGCGACGGGCGTTTAGGCAGCAAGAAGAGATTAGAGCAATCCCGCAACAAAAAAGGAGCTATTCAGCTCCCTTAGTTTTATTTAAAAACAACGGAATCAATCACGGATTTGAAGAAAAAGCCAGCTCGCTGATTTTCCTGGAGCACTCGCGGCAGGTGCGGGCACATTCCTTAAAGGTTTCATCCTTCTGTTGTTCACACACTTCAGCACACTCTTCGCATATGCCAATGCACAATAAAGCAAAATTGCTGATATTAGGCGAGTAACTTTTTATAGCATGAAAAGTGCCCATGCAAATCAGCGCACATTCATCAACAACCTTGGATATTTTTCTGGAAAAACAATCCTTAACCTCTGCCATAGATACCAGCAGGTTCTCACATTTGATCCAGGCATCAAAGCATGCCTGTGTTTGGTGGCTTGTAATCATCATCATAGTTTAATTCTTTACATTTTTTTTCTTAATGGTTTCAACATCCTGCATAAAACGGGTTACCCTGGAATCGTTGTACGTTCCGTAAGCATCCACTAATGTGCCCCGGGTCCCATCATCCGTTTCAATTACATACAGAATGGCGTTATCGCCAGGATCGGATTCGCCCTCAAAACGGAAAAAATTGACTACCTGTATTTCATTAGGACTGTAATGGCTATGTTTTTGAAGTGACTCTAAACCATTTTCTGTGATCTTAAAATCTTCTGTATAACCTTCGCTAACCATGCGGTTTAAACAGTTTGCCAGGCTCTTCATATACGGCATTGAGTTGTGCTCATTGACGATCATAATAATTCTATCTTTCTATATAAAAGAAAATAGTCTGCCAAAAAAAGAGAGGGTAGTTTACCAGCGATCAAATATTGATGAGTACTTATTTCTACAAAAAACTGGGTATGCTGATAAAACAATTGGTAATAAAGCTGAGTGGATCACCACTTTCCCCATACATCAAAACTAAATCCAAGGGCTTTATTACCAATTGCAAGGGCGAATCTATTTCGAGGCTTTGTGCATATCGCGGAGACGTTTTATTTCGTCATGGCCTACTTTTAAAGCTGCTTTTTGGCGAACAATAAGATCGCGAATAGAAGGTTCAATCTCAACATCAGAATTTAAGGCTGTATCATAAGCTTTTTGCGCTGCATCTTCACCAAACTCGCAATTGTTTAGAACTGTTTCTCTGTCGTGGCCGGTAACAACGGCTTTTAAATCCATCCATACGCGGTAAATTTTTCCCGAATTAGTAGTGCCGTCTGCAGGGTCGCCACCCAGGCGGCTTACTTCCTGCGTCAGTTCCTGAGCATATTGACGGCTTTCGGTAATATACCGTTGAAACAAAGTACGCAGGTCGGCATCTTCTGCCTTAAGTTCATCAATGCCTTTTTCATAACCCACCACACGATCCTGGTTAATGCGTATGAGATCGTTGAGAATGCCTATTACTTTTTCGTTTTGCATAATTCTGATTTTTTATGATAAACACATCAAAAAAATCATACCGGGTTGCTTGTTTTATAACAACATTTTACAGTGCTCAGCGCCATTATGCCTTGTGAATGGTATAATAATTTCAGGGTTTAAAATCTATAACCCTTAAATCAAACAATATGGCTAAATATTCAAAAGGTGCTGGCAATAAAGTTGAAAAGGCCATGCATGAGATGCACCAGGGAAAATTAAAAAGTGGCCGCAGCGGGAAAAAAGTTACGTCGCGTAAGCAGGCTGTTGCCATTGGCTTATCCGAGGCAAGAGAAAGAGGTGAAAAAGTACCTAAAAAAGCGGCAAGCAAATCGGGTGGTAGAAGCAAAGCCGCCAGTAAAAAGACGGCCACTAAAAAGACGGCAAGCAAAAAAACCGCTGGTAGAAAAGCGGCCAGCAAGCGTTCAACGAGCAGAAGTTCCAGCACCAGCCGGAAAACAGCAAGCACTAAACGTTCCACAACTGCGGGGCCTTCTGCTAAAAGGGCCGGTGCAAAAAAATCTGCTTCAAAATCAAGCAGCAGTAGCCGCAGCAGGACCAGCAAAAGTTCCGGGCGAAGTAAATCCGCATCGCGTAAATAGGTAAAGGTTTATAGCTCAAAGCTTCCCGTTTTAATATATGAGCCTGACCTATAAGCTTTTTGCTATACCAGTTGCTTAAGGATTTTCATCAGTACTTTTTCTTCTGATGTTAACCCGGCCAGGTCGTCGGGCTCCTCTATTTTGTCCAGTTCCTGTAAAAACCTATTCAGCGTTTGGTCTTCGTATAATTTGATAATGCCGGGGTGTACATAATATTTTTTACAAACGGTTCTTGTATTGCCCAGTTTTTTGCTGACTTCATCTAAAGCCGCCACGATATTTTTTTTGCAATCGGCATCCGAGCCGGCTTCCCCCATTGCCTGGAAGGCTCGTATAATATTCAGCGTTCCGGCCCAGGTTCTGAAATCTTTGGCGCTAAAGTCTCCGCCGGTTGCTTCTTTAATGTATTTGTTAACCATGCCGGAGTCAATGGATTTTCGTTCGCCGTCTGCATCGTAATATTGAAAAAGTTCTTTGCCCGGAATATCCCTGCATTTTTGAACCATGCGGGCCAGCCGGCGATTGCGCAGCGATAGTTTTTGCTCAATCCCTTTTTTCCCCTTAAAACAAAAATGAATAGTGTCTCCGCTCACTTTTACATGGCTGTCTTTTAAGGTGGTTAATCCGTAGGAACCATATAATTTTTCATAATCATCGTTTCCTACCCTTATATAGGTCCTTTCCATTAAGCTAATAACCGTGGCAATTACTTTTTCTTCATGCAGTTCTTTTTTGGAAAGATCTTCCTCCAGCTTCAGGCGCATAGACGGCAATAACTTTCCAAATTCGTACAGGCGGTGAAACTTGGTTTCGTTGCGCAGCAGGTGCCAAAGCTGGTGATACCGGTATTGTTTTCGTCCACGTACATCAAAACCTGTGGCCTGTATGTGTCCGTTTTCTTTTGGGCAGATCCACACATTGGTCCAGGCAGGCGGAATGGCCAGCTTCCTGATACGCTCTATTTCTTCCTTGTCATCTAAAGGTTTATCGTCGTAGATATAAACAAAGCCCTTTCCTTTTTCCACACGGCTGATGCCGGGCTTTTTATCACTGACATAAACGAGATCAGCCACCTTGGCCGCCTTGCTGTAGTTTTTATCTATTTTTAAAAACTCTTTGTGCGATAGCTCAATGATTTGATCCATAGGTTAGGTTGTTTGTTTTTTACGGATCTCAATTCTTTTATTGTGTGAACTTCGTTTTTCTTCATGGATGTCATCTGCTTCATCAACAGAGTGGGAAGAATGCAGGTCATTTTCTTTTTTCGCCAGTTCTGAAAGCTTGATGTAGAAATTTTTCAGAACTTCCAATTCGTCCTGTGTCAGATCTTCCACCACTATTAACCGGTTGCTGGCTCTTTCATTGCTTGCGATCAATTCGTTTAGCTTTAGTTGTATGGCCATTGAATCTTTATTCTGTGATTGTTGAATAATAAAGACCATAAGGAAAGTAATGATGGTGGTGCCGGTATTGATGACCAGCTGCCAGGTATCGGAAAATTTAAAAACGGGACCCGTAACTGCCCAGACGACTATAATTGTAACGGCTATTAAAAAAGCAGTGGACGATCCGGCTATTTTGGTAACCTGTGCGGCTGCTTTTTCAAACTGAGCTTTAAACCCTTTCTTTTTGCCGTTTTTATGATTCATTTTTTTAAATTCGGGTGATGCATCTGATAGAGTGTTATTTCTGATACTCATAATTTTTATTTGTATAGATACTAAAGAAAAAGCCAGACCAAAAAAAGGCCTGGCTATGAGTTGTTGTTTCAATAACTTGTTTAAAAAGTACGCAGCTGCTATTCTTCAGGTTCGTCTTCTGCGCCAATGTTAATACCGCTGACAGCTAACTCGGTCAGCAATTGGTCGGCTTCTTTTTCCTCGTCCAGTGTTTCCTGAAGCAGGTCTGCAATCTCGGTTTGTCCCATGGTTTTGGCCAGCTGTACCAAACTGCCATAAGCCGCAATCTCGTAGTGTTCAATTTTTTGCCCCTGGATGATAAGGCCCGCATCTCTTGCCATTGACCCTTTTGGTAAATCTTCAATGGTGCTTTCTGCTTCTTTTACAAGACCTTCCATAGCCTCGCATTTCTTGGCCCTGGCTGTCATGTTAAGTATCTCAAACACCTGTTCCACTCTTTCAATCTGGCCTTCCGTTGCCGCCAGGTGTTCGTCGAAGGCATTTGCCAGCTCTTCGGAAGTAGCGGCTTTTTTCATTTTGGGCAATGCCTTGGTCAGGTGTTTTTCTGCCCAATAAATGTCACGCAATTCGTCAATAAACAATTCCTTTAGCATGGTTTCATCGCTCTTGGTCGCCGTGTTGCCAGTAACCCTTTTTGTGCCGGCAGTTTTCGTATTTCTTGCCATAATAAAAATGATTTATGATTAACAATGTGTGTAACGTTATTAAAATATAGTGCCAGCAAACAAACCACCAGGTTATTGCAATTAAGGATTTCTGTAGAGGTTTTTACACATCAAAATAAGCTCTGCAGTTCGGTTCTGTACAGGTTTTTTTGTGGTATTTAATTTGGATGAATAAATGCGAACCGTTTGATTCATCATTTTTCAAAAAATCAATTATGGCAACCAATCAACAGTTGAATTTTCTGCAAGAGAAGATTAAAGAAACGGGTAGCGCCATCTTCTTTAACCTAAGCGATTCAGTACTCAAACTTCCTACTTCCATCGTTAACACTTTAAAGGTGGATGACTATGGTTTTGTTTGGTTTTTTATGCAAAAGCCAAAACAAAGCTTAAGGGAATTCGAAACCGATTTTCCCGTTCGCCTGGACTTTTTCAAGAAGGGAATGAATTATTTTTTACAGGTTTCGGGCAAAGGCTGGGTAGTTACCGACCCCGAAGAAGTAAATACATTCGAATGCTTGTCTGAAGAAGAAAAACGTTTGGCTATGTATGAAATGGTGTTGGTAAAAGTAAAAATCATGAAGGCCGAGTATTATGAAAAAGCTGCCGGCCGTCTTTCGTGGTGGCAAAGTGTGGCCAATTCAGTAGCCGCATGGTTTCGCAGTGATAACTACCGGCCCGGCAGGTATTATCCCGCATCTTAAGTTTTAAACACTACAATATGAGATCAATTTGGTCAGGGGCCATCAGTTTTGGGCTGGTGAATATTCCGGTGAAATTGGGTAGCGCCGTAGAGTCGGGCGGCGAACTGAATTTTGATATGTTGTCTAAAAAAGATTTGGCTCCCATACGCTATGCACGGATTGATACAAAGACGGACAAGGAAGTAGCCTGGAAGGATATTGTCAAGGGTTTTGAATATGCCAAAGGGAAATACGTGGTAGTTACGGATGAAGATTTTAAAAAGGCGAGCCCTGAAAAATCCAGGACCATTGATATTGTACAATTCGTAAAAGAAGACGAAATTGATCCTATTTATTACGAGAAGCCGTATTATCTAACGCCAGATAAAAGCGCTGCCAAATCGTATCATCTTTTAATAAAGGCGCTGGAAGAAACAAAAACGGTAGGACTGGCGGAGTTTATGTTGCGCAACCGCATGCATATTTGTGCTTTGAAAGTGCATGAAGGTATTTTGCTTCTTAATCAAATGCGGTATCACGAAGAAATACGAGAAGTGCCGGAACTGGACGTAAAGGCAGAAAAGATAGCGCCTAAAGAACTGCAGCTGGCAACCAAGCTGATTGATCAGCTTACGGAAAAATTCGACCCCGAAGCCTTTAGAGACACGTATATCAGTGAACTAAAAAAGGTGATCAAGGCCAAGGCCGCGGGTAAGGACATTCATATTGCCGAACCTAAAAAAACTACAGCCACCGTGAAAGATCTGATGGAAGTGCTGAAACAAAGCCTGGAAACAAAGAAAAAAACGGCGTAGGTTATTGGCAATTGGTAATTGGCTATTGCCCGTGAATTCTCCTTGTCATATTTATAATGGTCTTTTTGATTCTTTTTATTAACAAATGATTCTTCCTTATTGCCGCTGATGCGGGAATCAGTATGTCCTGTGGCTGCGGGCCGGTTAGAAACTTCAGAGGCTGGTCCGGCACGGTATTGACCTGCCCAGTGAGAGATGTTTCTTTTATGCATACAATAAAACCTTACGTTTTTTCTGGGGAAAATTTACATTATAGCTTTGGGACAAGTTGAAAAGTGGATAGGAACATCCACTCACTACTCACCATTCACCATTCACATTTTCACTGGCACAAGTTTTTAACCCTTGGCTATGCTATGAGCTTGTCGCTGTATAATAAAAAACGTCATTTCAATGTAACCCCCGAGCCAAAGGGAAAGGAAAAGTCTTCGAAAGGTTCTTTACGCTTTGTGGTGCAAAAGCATGACGCCTCGCATGTGCATTATGATTTTCGGTTGGAAATGGATGGGGTATTAAAAAGCTGGGCGGTTCCCAAAGGGCCTTCTTTAAATCCGGCCGATAAGCGGCTGGCTATGATGGTGGAAGATCATCCCTTTGACTACCGGAACTTTGAAGGCATTATTCCGGCGGGAAATTATGGCGGTGGTACTGTCATTGTTTGGGACGAAGGAACCTATGAGCCATTGGAAGAGGAGGGATTAAGCCGAAAGGAACAGGAAAAACTTTTGTTGAAGCAGTTGTATTCCGGCAATTTAAAAATTGTATTGCACGGTAAAAAACTCAAAGGGGAGTTTGCCTTGTTCCAAATGAAGGGCAGGGGCGAACGGTCATGGATATTGGTAAAAAAGAAGGACGATTATGCAAGTGACGAAGATGTAACAGAACAAAACCAGTCAGTGAAGTCGGGTAAAACCATAGCACAGGTAGCAGAAGAAAACGGCACCGTGCCCAACCACCCTGAAGAAGAGATAAGGCCAAAGAGCAGAAAAAAACCTGTGCAGCTTTTAAAAGAAGCAGCTCCACAAAAAAATGCTTCGAAGAAATCCGGAGAACCTGCAACAAAATCCGTGAAAGCAGCTGTTAAAAAAAAAGCCCTGAACCTAAACCAACTACTTGGCGATCAAAAAAATAAGGCCCGCAAAACAGCCATGCCGCGAAACATCTCACCCATGCTGGCAACACTGATCACCGAACCATTTGATAATGAGAACTGGATATTTGAAATTAAATGGGATGGTTACCGTGCTGTGGCCTATTGCGGTGACACGATAGAGCTTATTTCACGGAACCTTACACCTTTTACCGAAAAATATTTTCCTGTAACAGAAGCCTTGCAGCAGTTAGGGATCCGTGCTGTTTTAGATGGCGAGATCGTAGCTGTAAATGAAAAAGGGTTGGCCGCGTTCCAGTCGTTACAAAACTGGCAAAACACGCCGGTGCGGTTGCAGTTTTTCATTTTTGATCTTCTTTGGCTGGATGGCTATGAGGTAACAGGCCTTCCTTTAGTGGAACGCAAAAGAATATTGAAAGAACTGATCCCGGTTAACGATGATGTGCTCAAGTACAGCGATCATGTTAAAGGAAAAGGTAAAGAGTTTTTTAATGTAGCCATATCGCAGGGCCTGGAAGGCATCATGGCCAAAAAAGCCAACAGTGTGTACAAAATCGACAGCCGCAGCGACGATTGGGTAAAGATCAAAGTAACCCTGCGGCAGGAAGTGGTGATTGCAGGCTATACTGAACCAAGAAATACCCGTAAGTTCTTTGGATCTTTGCTGTTGGGGATTTATGATGGAAATGAACTGGTTTATATTGGCCATACAGGCAGCGGCTTCAATGCCAAAAGCCTGGAAATGATTTATAAGAAACTGCAACCCCTGGTAACAGATAAAAGTCCCTTTGCAAAAACACCCAAAACCAACATGCCGGCCACCTGGGTAAAGCCCAAACTGGTTTGTGAAATAAAATTTACGGAGTGGACAAAAGAACGCATGGCCCGTCATCCTATATTCATGGGCCTGCGGGATGATAAAAAAGCAAAAGAGGTCATTTTTGAAAAAGCTAAAACTATGGCGATGGTAAATAAAGCTGCAAGCCGTAAGCCGCAAGTTGCAGGCAAGAAGGCTTCCCCTAAAAAAACGGCGGCAAAAAAATCTGCAACGCCTAAGGCTCAAAAAAAAAGCCCGGTAAGTAAGTCCTCCGGCAAACAAATAAATCTGTCCGAAGGGGCGGACCAGCAGATCGTTTTAAATGCTCATGAATTAAAACTCACCAACCTGGACAAGCTATACTGGAAAAAAGAAGAGTTTAGCAAAGGCGACATGATCAATTACTACCTGCAAATGGCGCCGTATATCCTGCCCTATATGCTGGACCGACCGCAATCGCTGAACCGCCATCCCAATGGAATTGAAGGCCCCAATTTTTTTCAAAAAAATATGGAAGGCAAGCTGCCAGAATGGATGCAGACGCACAAGGACTTTAGTGAATCAACCAATGAAACCGTGGAATATTTGGTATGCAGCAATGAAGCCACCCTGATCTATATGGCCAACTTGGGTTGTATTGAAATGCATCCCTGGCACTCCCGTTCGCAAAGCTGGCAAAACCCCGATTGGTGCCTCATTGATCTCGATCCGGACAAGAGCAATAGTTTTAATCAGGTGATTGACGTAGCGCAGGTAGTTAAAAAAGTTTTGGATTCCATTGGCGCTGCCTGTTGTGTAAAAACCTCCGGTTCGTCGGGCATTCATATTTACATTCCGTTGGGCGCTAAATATAATTATGACCAATCCAAACAACTGGCCGAACTGGTCGTAAACATGGTGAACCAGGAACTGCCCGAACTGACCAGTGTGGAGCGAAGCCCGGCCAAAAGAAAAGGCAAGCTGTATCTTGATTATTTGCAAAACAGGGAAACACAAACAGCCGCTGCCCCTTATTCCCTGCGCCCCAAGCCCGGTGTGCCGGTTTCCACTCCGCTCGATTGGAGCGAGGTGAAAAAAGGATTGACCCCCACCACCTATACTGCCCTTAATATTTTTGAAAGGGTACAAGCCGAGGGTGATCTGTTCAAGCCTGTATTGGGTAAAGGAATTGACCTTGAGAAAGTGTTAGGTAAATTAGCATCACAGATGAAATAAAATGAACCCTTCTATAACAGTTTACAACAACGCGGTTTTTGATTTTATCCATAAAGATTTCAGGATTGAAACCTTAATCAGTGATTGTTTATTTACAGAAGGTCCGGTATGGAATAGTAAAGGCTTTTATTTGTTCAGCGATACCCCTGCCAATGTTATTTACAAGATTGCTCCGGGAAGTGCAAAGCAAATCTATCTTTCAAACAGCGGGACACTTAATGTTGATGATCCGGATTTGAAACCCGACCAGGTGGGGTCCAATGGATTGGCGTATGATGGTGATGCCAATTTGCTGGTCTGCCAGCACGGAAGCCATTGCATAGCACGATACGATGGTAAGACCCTGCAACCTTTTATTACATCGTATAATAGCAGACCGTTTAACAGTCCGAATGATCTCATCCTGCACAGCGACGGACGCATTTATTTCAGCGATCCTCCTTATGGACTGAGAGAAGGCAACTTGAATCCCTCAAAGTTTCAGCCGCTTGCCGGCGTATATTGCCGGAGGGATGAACTGCAACTCATTTGTAATAAATATCAATATCCAAATGGCGTTTGCCTGTCTCCCGACGAAAAATTTTTATACATCTGCTCCAACAAGCCATTCGAAAAATTTATTTCCGTGTATGAAACGGCTGCGAATACGTTTGTAAAAATCTTTGCGGAGGAAAACAGTGATGGAGTTGAATGCGACAGGAGTGGTAATGTTTATCTTAGTAACAAGGATGGTGTTATCATTTTAGATAAAAACGGACAACGCCTGGCCCTGATTGCATTGCCCTCGGTGCCTGCCAATATTTGCTGGGGCGGTAATGACCGCACCGATCTTTTTATTACGGCCAGAGAAAATGTTTTTTTGATCAGGGATTTGCAGAAATAATTTGTTACCGGCTTTGCGCTACTATTAAGCTTTGCTTGCGTCGCACACCTGTACGTTCGGTAATGCTGTTGAGCAAAAAGCCCACACAGAACCGCGGAGAAAGAAAAGCAGAGCCACAGAGAGGTTTTTAAAAGCTAAATAAGACATTCCATATCTTGGAGATAGGAAATGCCTCTCCCAAATCTCTGTGCACACCTCTGTGGCTCTCTCTGTGGGCAAAAAAGCGGATAAGCATTCCCGCAGCTGAAGAGTGCGACGCAGGGAACGATGCATCAGAGAACAACAGCCGGCAACAAAAAACTATTCTTCCATAAATTCAATCCGGTGCTCTCTTAAAAACTGCTTGATGATATCCACATGAACGCAATTGCCTACATGCAATAAAGGCTGATTGGTAATTTTTATTTTTCTCCCTTCGGAATACAGTTCCTGGTTGTTCATATCAAAGCCAAGATGCAGGTGGTTGGTCATGCTTTGCATACCAAAAATCAATCCGTCGGAATTAAAAAGAGGGCCGCCGCTTTGTCCTTTCAGGCCCGGTGTACTCATTTCCACTCCAAAGATTTTTCCCGTGGCATCACCAAAATGTCTTGTCACCATGCCTTCAATGGGAAAGCGAACCATACGCACCTGATCATTGGTCCAGCTAATGGTTTCTGTTGCTTCATCGTATTTGAAATTGGTAAATTCAGGAAAGGGAAAGCCAAGCCTGCACAGAAATACGCCGGGCTGTAATTGCGTGCTGTCTTTTGCAAAAACGGCATGCCCCGAGTAGAAGGACTGTGTAAAATCTTTCAACTTTAAAATAGCCAGGTCATAAACCGGATGTTCAATAACATCAATTGTTTTCATGTCTACACAATCCACCAACTGATATAATAATTGACAGGCGCTGTTTGGTTTGTCATAGCCAAACTTGGTTTTCAGCTCTTTTATTTTTTTGATATACGAGCCGGATTTCAGTAAAGTATTTTTCTCCTTTTGAAAGTTCTGGAATTGTTTAAAAATTTCTCCCGCCTGTTTTATCAGCGAGGTTACATGTTTGCAGGTAATGGCCACTCCCCGATCGTTAACAAAAAAGAGCGTTGCGGCGCCGGGCCGTACTATATTTTCGCCGTAAACATTCGAGATGAAATGTATGGGCCTGGTGAACAGACCCACCCTTTCAATAGCCGTTTTAAACATGTAAAATGGTTGATGGTGATAACGCAATCAATAAAGCCATTGAAAGTATCGTTTCTTTTTGTTTTCAGGAAGGGGCACACAAAGAAAAAGGCCCTGACCTTGCGGCCAGAACCTTTTTATCTCTCGTTCCTTCGCTGACATTACTCAGATCAGGTTCAATGGGTATAATCTCAGATTTTACGAATAAAACCACCCCTTGAGAGAAAAGAACTTTACCTGTTTAAATAGCTTCAGAAACTATGCCAATTGTGGCTCATCCGTTAACAATTTCACCGCCATTCGGATGCAATATCTGGCCCGACATATACGAGGCATCCTCGCTGGCCAGGAACAGGTAGCAGGGAGCCACCTCGGCCGGCTGGCCGGCTCTCCCTAACGGAACATCGCTGCCGAACTCGGCTACTTTTTTCCCTTTAAAGCTGCCTGCGATCAAGGGCGTCCAGATGGGGCCGGGAGCTACGCCATTTACACGGATACCCCTTTTGACAAGGTTTGCTGAAAGGCTGCGGGTAAAAGTAACTATGGCTCCTTTGGTAGCAGAGTAGTCTATCAGCTCAGGGCTTCCCCTGTAGGCGGTTACCGATGTGGTATTAATAATGCAGGCTCCTTTTTTTAAATAGGGCAATGCAAATTTGGTGATCCGGAACATGGAAAAAATGTTCGTTTCAAAGGTTTCATACAATTGATCGTCTGTAATGTCTGTCAGTGATTTTTGTTCAGTTTGGGTGGCAGCGTTGTTTACCAGGATATCAAGCTTTCCATATTGCTTCATGGTAGCATTCACCAATTTTTCGCAGAACCTTTCTTTGCGAATGTCTCCGGGCACCAGCAGGCATTGGCGGCCAAATTCTTCTTCTACTAACCTCTTTACGTCTTCTGCATCTTTCTGTTCGTTTAAATAAGAAATAGCAATATCGGCTCCTTCCTTTGCAAATAATACGGCCACCGCTTTGCCTATGCCGCTGTCGCCACCGGTTATCAAGGCTATTTTGCCGCCCAGTTTTTTTGATGGCTGGGGTTTTAGCGTTAAGGGTCTTGGCGACATTTTGGTCTCCCTGCCGGGCATCGGTTGCGATTGTTGCGGACGAAGTTTTCTGGCTTTACCTCCTTTCTGCATATATTTTAAGAGAGCTATATAAAATTATTATACCACTTAGTGAAAACTATATGCATTGAACCCCTATTTTTGCAGCCCGAAGGGGGATTAGCTCAGCTGGCTAGAGCGCTTGCATGGCATGCAAGAGGTCATCGGTTCGACTCCGTTATCCTCCACAGATCAAACCTTACAAAAAATTGTAAGGTTTTTTTATGTAGTTAACCGGAGGTGGGGGAACTGGTCAAGATGAAAGGAGACAGATACCAAATGGTAAATGATAGATGGCAGATGACAGAAGCGAAGGAGGCCCTTGTCTTACGTCTGCCGTTTCACTTCTTACGATGGTTTTCCTGGGCGGTTTAGTATCAAATCAGCTGATTTTTGAACGATTGTTTATGACACAAGCCCTCACCCTTAGCGCAAAAATTAATCAGCTTTTAAAGACAGGTAAATAAAATTATTACACAAAGGAAAGCTCCAACTGCTGGTCGGAAACCGAAGTGTAATGTACACCGGATGCCTTGTTGCCCGGATGGATGGAATACAAAGCTGTTTCTTCATGCCTTGACGCTACGATGATTTTTGTGCCGTCAGCATGCTGGTTAAAAAGTTCCTGCACCAGGTTTGGGCAATTATTGTTTTTTGAAAGATGTGCAAGAAACAAATGGCTCATAAAAGGGGGTCTGTGTCTTTTAAAAAGCTCCAGTGCCTGCTTGTTGGACAAGTGGCCCTTTCCTCCACGGATGCGCTGTTTCAGGTAAATGGGATAGTTGCCTTTATCCAACATATCATCATCGTAATTGGCTTCTAAAAAGGCAGCATGGCATTGGCCAAAATGCCTGATCACATGTTCGCAGGGCAAACCTATATCGGTAAACACGCCAACCCTTGTTTCTTTGTTGGCAACTATGAAACTATAGGGGTCCGAAGCGTCATGAAATTTAGGGAATGCCGTGACTGTGAGATCTCCGATGATCACCGGTTCATACGCTTTAAAAGAATACACCGCCTGTTTTTCCAAATAAAGCCCGCCATATGTAAGCGCCGGCTCTGTTATGTATACAGGCAAATGATATTTTTTTACCAGGGAGTGAATGCCGCGTATGTGATCGGAATGTTCGTGTGAGATAAAAATCGCTTTTACTTTTTCAATGGATAAACCAAGCCGCTTCATCCGTTTTTCGGTTTCGCGGCAGGATATGCCTGCATCTACCAGGACCGCTTCTTTTTCATTCCCGATGTAATAGCAGTTGCCATTGCTTCCCGAGGCCAGAGATGTAATCAATAAAGACATAGGATTAAGCAAAGAAACCTCATTTTCAACAATTCTGATAAATTCAGTTGCTTGTTGTTGCCTGCTATTGGGAACTGGCGTACTTCTCCCGGATGATCTCACCCAGGGGCTTGTTATACACTTTGTGCTCCACCCACGATACAATATCGAGGTAAACAAAAACGCGGCTTTGAAAGCGCTTTTTCTCAAATTGCCTGATCTTGTGTAAAAAAGCTTCCAGTTCTTTTTTCATGTCGTGTTTTGGAATGTGAAAAGAACGGCGCAGGAATTTCAGGATCTCTTCTTCTATTGCCGTCAGGTTTTCCATTTTCGACATAAAGCGGTAAACCGATTTGGTGAGGTATTCCAACAACTCGTAGTTGCCCAGCTCATAATGAGCCAGTAAATGCAACAGGCGTGCATAACATTGAAGATCATGCCGCAGGTCGGCAGGATCGTTAATTATTTTTTGGAGGTAATCAATACAGGCGCCATAGTTACCGCTGCCAAAATACAAGGTGGCTATTTTGTAATTCAGTACCAATACCCGGTGGCGGTCAATAAAAAGATTGTATTCCACCAGCTTTTCTTCTATACCGGCAATCAATGCCAGGCCATTCTGAAAGCTGCCAGTTAAAAAATGATGATTAATTTTTGCCTGCGCAATATAAAGGAAACACTGGATGCGGAAGTTGTCATTTTCCTGTACCCTTTCGGTATGGGCAAACTGCTCCAATTCTTTTAGCGAAGGCATGAATTTTTTTTGATTCCGCAGGTCAAAGTGAGCATTCAGCAGGTTGTGCAATCCTTTTATATAATGGCCTGTCTCCACTCTTTTCATCAAAGGCTGTTCGTGGAAAAGATCCACCCATTTTTGGGTGTAGCGATAATACATCAGGAAGTCCTGCCGGATGAAGGCCTGCCAGCTATAGCTCTGGTAGAGGTAAAGTTTTTCATAAAATCCTGTTTGTTCCCAGGCGCCTGGTGGCAGGTTGCTTTTTACATAGTGCTTGATTGCTTTTTCATCTTCCCCGCTCCTGGCATGACCATGTTTGATGTACCAGCTATATAAATTCAGGGCCAGGTTGGAAAGCCTGGCTACCATATTGATGTGCTGGCTCACCTCTATGGCCTCTTTCGATAAGCTTTCTGCCCGGTCCTGCATGCTCCTGGTAATATGCAGGGTTTCAATTCTTTTTTCCAGGCTGATTACCTGTATGAGGAAGTGGAATTTTTGGTTGGTCTTGGCTATTTCTTTGGTGCGTTCCAGGATGCGAAGGCTTTGCAGAAACAGGCCCTTTTTATAAAGAATGTGGGCATAATCAAATTGTTCGTTTAACTGCAGGTCTATGCTATCGGTGCTTTTTAACAAGCGGAGACTAGCCAAAATCTGTTTGTAAAGATGGGCCTTCAGATTCGAGAGCTGTGCCTTTTGAACGGTGGGAAGTTTTTTTAACAGGATCTTTTCGTCGTACTCCTGCAACTTGTCGATGGCATCAAAAAGCTGGATGATCTTTAGGTTCTCGTTGGAAGAACTGCGCTTGATGTATAATTTAAAATGCCTTTTTTCAGCTTTTTCTAAAGAGCGGATCAATTGGAATAATATATCTGCGGGCCTGTTGGACATAATGTGATAAAATCTATGAAATGCTGGTCTGTAAAGGGTTTTGGCAAACCAAGTTCCTTTTTGCCATCATTAAATACAATAAAATTGAAAGATACGAAAATAGAACAGGCTCTATTTTAGCACTGGAATTAATTCATATAGCAGGCAATCGTTGAAAAGCAGGCAACCGTTAGAGAGTCAAAAGAACAAACGTAAAATTAAAACAGTAAAACTTTCATATAGCAAGCAATCGTTAGCGTCCGCTGTTTCTACAGCGGATTTTTCTTTGACAAGAGTAAACCTTTTTTTAAAATTTTTATAAAAAAAGTTTCTGCTCTGTGAAATACAGTGTTCTTTAGGGTTTTAACGGTTGCTAATTGCCAAAACACTTGTTTGTAAAATCAGAAAATAAAGAAGCAGTTGCAATTTGTTTTTTGTGAATGAGAAAAAAATTCTACTTTGAAGTTTCAAATGGTAGTAAACGCACTACATAGTAACCTTTCTATTTCCCGGCTTTTAACAGCAGGGACATCTACTACTATTATTACAACAACAACCCGCAAGGGTTGTATATAATCATATTGCCCCTGGCTTTTTAGCGTTTTCCCTGAACAATATTTTTAGTAAGGCACGTCCTTAAAATAATCATCTATGCAAATATTAAAATTTGGCGGCTCATCGGTTGCCAATGAAAAAAACATAAAGCAAGTAGCTGCCATCATTCATAAAGCTGTGGCAGTGGATAGAACCGTTGTCGTGGTTTCGGCCCTTGGTGGCATCACAGATCTTTTACTCCAGGCCGGCTCACTGGCAGCCAATGGTGATGCTTCCTATAAACAGGCTTTGGAAGAAATTAAACAACGCCATTTAGAAACGGTGAAGCTGTTACTGCCGATCACGCATCAAAGCTCTATTTTAAGTACGGTTATACAACACTGTAATGAGCTGGAAGATATTTGTAATGGTGTGTTCCTGCTAAATGAATTATCGCCCCGCATCAAAGACAGGGTAGCGAGTTACGGAGAGATTTTGTCTTCAAACATATTGTCAGCCTACCTCGCTGTATCCGGGTTGCCTAATACATGGACGGACAGTCGTCAATTGATTATTACCGACAGCCATTACACCAGGGCCTCGGTGCAATTGGATGCTACCTACAAACGCATACAGGAATATTTCAAAAAAGCTTCGGATGGCCTTTTTATTGTTCCCGGTTTTATTGCCGGCAATGAACAGGGCCATACAACTACCTTGGGCAGGGGCGGGTCCGATTACACGGCAGCTATTTTTGGCGCCGCTGTCGATGCTTCGCTGGTTCAGATATGGACCGATGTGCCCGGCATGATGACGGCCGACCCGCGGCTGGTACCGCATGCCAAATCCATTGAAACGATCTCGTTCCAGGAAGCAATGGAGCTCTCTCATTTTGGCGCCAAGGTCATTTACCCGCCAACCATCCAGCCACTGCTTAGCAAAAACCTGTCGGTTTGGGTAAAAAATACATTTTCCCCCGAGCAGCATGGCACATTGATTCAATCGGGCACAGGCGTTGACGGCAGCATTATACGTGGTATCTCAAGTATTAATAAGGTGGCTTTGATCAGTTTGGAAGGGAGTGGTATGGTAGGTATCCCGGGGTTTTCCAAACGTTTATTTGAATCGCTGGCAAAGCAATCCATCAATGTCATATTCATTACACAGGCATCCTCGGAACATACCATTTGTGTAGGTATTGAAGAAGCGAATGCCCGTATAGCAAAGGCTACCGTGGATGAAGAATTCGAAAATGAAATAAAAGAAGGCAAGGTCAATCCATTAGATATTGAAACGGGCTTGGCTATTGTAGCCCTTGTGGGTGATCATATGAAAAACCACACCGGCATCAGTGGCCGAATGTTTAGTGCCCTGGGAAGAAATGGCATCAACATCCGGGCTATTGCGCAGGGGTCTTCTGAACGAAACATTTCAGTGGTCATCAACTCCGGCGATGTACGAAAAGCCATTAACGTACTGCACGAGGATTTCTTTGAAACCACATATAAGCAGGTGAATCTTTTTATTGTGGGTACGGGTAATGTTGGTAAAAAATTGCTGCACCAACTGGACCAACAGCTTCAATACCTGCAAAAACAATTGCGTCTGCAAATAAGAGTGATTGGACTGGCCAACAGCCGGAAGATGTTGTTTGATGATAAAGGCATTAGGTTAAGTAACTGGCAGGAGTTATTGGATAACGGTGACGTAATGAACCTGGAAGATTTTGTTCAAAAGGTGCAGTCGAAAAATTTACGCAATTCCATTTTCGTGGATATAACCGCCAATGCCGGGGTGGCCAATACGTATGCACCACTTTTCAAAAAAAGCATTTCGGTGGTGGCCTGTAATAAAATTGCACCTTCTTCTTCACTGGCCCATTATCAGCAGCTGAAAGACCTGGCCCGGGAGTACAATACTTTGTTCTTATTTGAAACCAATGTAGGCGCTGGACTTCCTGTAATTAACACATTGAATGACCTGATAAGCAGTGGCGACAGTATTACTAAAATTGAAGCCGTGCTAAGTGGAACACTCAACTTTGTTTTCAATCATTATAATGGGGAAAAATCATTTGCCTCCGTGGTAAAGCAGGCGCAGGACGAAGGTTATACAGAACCTGACCCACGCCTTGATTTAAGCGGCACAGATGTAATGCGCAAAATTTTGATTTTGGCCAGAGAATCGGGTCGCCAGTTGGAGATGAATGATATAACCAATGCTTCATTTTTGCCGGCCTCTTGCATGGAAGGAAGTGTAGATGATTTTTATGCTGAAATGGAAAAGCACGAAGCACATTTTTTGGAAATTTATAAAGCAGCTGTACAAAGCGGTAAAAAACTAAAGTATGTGGCTTCTTTTCAAAATGGCAAGGCCGCAGTGGGCTTGCAGCATATAGATCCTGCTCATGACCTCTATCATTTGTATGGGAAAGATAACGTGGTGCTTTTTTATACCAGCCGTTATGTTGAACAACCTTTAGTGGTAAAAGGCGCCGGTGCCGGTGCCGAAGTAACAGCATCGGGAGTGTTTGCCGATATCGTAAGAGCTGCAAGAATTTAAGAGAATGAGGCTAAGGTTAAGGCGTAGGGTAAAACCTCCGCATCTCAGCCTTAACCTCGAGCTCAACCTAAACCTTTTAAAGCATGAAAACTATTACCATACAATCGCCGGCAACCATTGCCAATCTTGTCTGTGGCTTTGACGTGCTGGGACTTGCCTTGCACGATCCCTGCGATATTATCACGCTGCGGATGATAGACAAGCCGGAAGTGAACATCAGCAATAAGGATGATTACAACCTGCCTGCAGAACCGGAAAAAAATGTGGCGGGAGTTGTATTGCTTTCCATGATGGAGAAATTAAATAATGGCTGTGGGTTCGAAATGATTTCTGAAAAAAGGATAATGCCCGGCAGTGGTATTGGTTCAAGTGCGGCCAGTGCGGCTGGAGCAGCCATTGCTGCCAATATCTTGCTGGGCGATATTTTCAGCAAAGAAGAACTGGTGCAATTTGCTATGAATGGTGAAAAACTGGCATCCGGTGTTAAGCATGCAGATAACATTGCGCCGTGTATTTACGGTGGTATTACGCTGGTGCGTTGCATTTACCCCCTGGATATTGTGGCTATTCCCCCGCCTGATTTATTTGTAACGGTAGTGCACCCCCAAATAGAAGTACGGACCGCAGACGCCCGGCAAATCCTGAAAAAAGAAATCCAGTTAAAAGATGCCATAAAGCAATGGGGCAATGTAGCAGGACTGGTGAGTGGCTTTTTTAAAAAAGATTATGAATTGATTGGCCGCTCGTTGGAGGATGTGGTGATAGAACCCTTGCGCAGCATTTTAATACCCGGGTTTGAAGAAGTGAAAAGGGGAAGCAAGGAAGCCGGCGCTTTAGGGGGTGGTATTTCTGGTTCTGGTCCTTCCATTTTTATGCTGAGTAAAGATGAAGCGACTGCACACCAGGTAGCCGCAGTGATGCAGCAGGTATATAATAAATTGGGCATTGCTTATCATACCTATGTGACCACCATTAACCAACAAGGTGTTACTATCACTACTTAATTATTATCGAATTAAAAATGAAATATTATAGCTTAAACAGGCAGTCACCAGCGGTAGATTTTAAAGAAGCAACCATTCGGGGACAGGCTCCCGATAAGGGGTTGTATTTTCCTGAAACTATCCCGCAATTGCCTGGGTCTTTTTTGAAAGAAATGGAGAAACTTTCCAATGAAGAAATTGCATTTCAAATTATAAAGCCCTATGTAGGAGAAACTATACAGGAGGATGAATTGCGAAGGATTGTTGCTGAAACGGCCAATTTCCCGATACCGCTTGTGCAGGTAACGGACAATATTTATTCACTTGAATTGTTTCATGGCCCTACGCTGGCTTTTAAAGATGTGGGTGCCCGTTTTATGAGCCGTTGCTTATCTCATTTTGCAAAAGATAAAGATCAACGAATCATCGTGCTGGTGGCTACATCCGGCGACACAGGCGGCGCGGTGGCCCATAGCTTTTACGGGGTAGATAATGTGGATGTAGTGATCTTATATCCTTCTGGCAAAGTGAGTTCTTTGCAGGAAAAGCAACTGACGACTTTGGGGAAAAACATACATGCATTGGAGATAGAAGGAAACTTTGATGATTGCCAGCAAATGGTGAAGCAGGCATTTGCTGATGCAACCCTTGTCCAACAATTATTCCTGACTTCTGCCAATTCAATAAACGTAGCCCGATGGCTGCCACAGCAGTTCTACTATGCTTTTGCATGGAAGCAATGGCCCTTTAAAAACCAGCCTCCGGTTATTGCCGTTCCCAGCGGCAATTTTGGGAATATATGTGCAGGAATTCTGGCGAATGTGTCAGGCATACCAGTCAATCATTTTATTGCATCCTGCAATGCTAATGATGTTATTCCGGCGTATTTCAGTACAGGTCTCTTTGAAAAAAAAGCAGCGGTTGCCACTCTTTCGAATGCCATGGATGTAGCTAGTCCAAGCAATTTTATACGGGTGATGGAATTGTTTGACGGCCTGCTGGATGACGTAAAGAAAATGGTCAGTGCTACAAGTACTGATGATGCTGCCACAAGGCAGATAATATATAAAGTGTACGCAGAAAATAACTATGTTTTGGATCCACACTCGGCTGTCGCCTGGAATGCTCTGGAAAACTATTTATCAAAAAAGCAGGATGAAAAAGGTATCATTATAAGCACTGCTCATCCGGTTAAATTCCCTGAGATTGTAGAACAGCAAACAGGACAGGCTATTGCTTACCCAATAGCTGTACAAGAGCTTATGGATAAACCATTGTTTAAAACAAAGATGAAAGCAGACTACAATGGGTTGAAAAATTTTCTATTGCAATTTCAATAAGTCAATGGTAGATGATGTCATTTGTTCAGGCAAAACAAGAACTCACGAAACCTCGGGTTAAAACGTGCAAAATTTTAAACCTAGATGGCTGAGTAATTGTTCTTGCATTTATTTCTTGGCTTTATCGGAAAGCTACTTTCGAAACCAGATTTTGCCCTTTGTTGTCTCATTTGCATTTTTGGATTTCTTATATTCGTAGATACCTTAAATAGCTTGTCTATGACACACCTCTTCGAACCATTTACTCCTGATTTATTCAAACAACAGACGGGTATGGATGCGCAGGAAAACGAAGCCATTTATTTGCGTTGGGTAAACTCTCAGATCAATTATGCCAATTACCAGAATATGAGGGAGATGAACGATTCTTTAAAGGAGATTATTTCTTTACTTAAGGATGGCGCTTTTGACAAAGCACAATATCCCTTCACTAAATAGCTTTCTGCAGCGAGCGATCTTAAATTAAAATTCCTATTTGCAATTAGGAGCCGATTGTCCTTTTGTACCAAAAGAGCTTTTTATTGCTGATTAAGGACTGCTTCCTGCAGCCACTATTTTTTTGATATTGACCTACTGCTGGCAGTTAGAATTACCAGAAAGTCTTCTTCTAAAATATTTAGCAGAAAAAAATGCAAATGTGTGAATGCCAGTTGATAACGCCACTTACTTAGCACCTTACACATGGAAAATGATAAGTGTTAATACTTAATTGATAAAAACTAAAATAGGAGCTTGTATTATAAAAATGGAATTATTTAGATAAATAAAAATTTCTATTTATGAAATTTATTTTATTAGATTTGCTGAGCTTCCAATCCGGAAACCATTAAGCGAAAAAGATCCCTCCCCCTTTTGAACGTACTTATTCTGTCCCTTTTTTGAGCGAGCCTCCATCCTATGTACCAGCCTGTCAAAGACTTCCAATTGTTAAGACACCACCTGTCATTCATTAAATAATTCTCATTAAACAATACTCATTGCAAAACATTTCAGAATGAAATGCTTTTTCAATATGCATACGCTTATCTACAGGTTTGCCAAAGGCAAATCCCCGCCTACTTGACTATAGCCTTCCGATTGTAGTCCTTCCTTTCAAAAGCCGGAATCCAGTATTGATAAAGAGCCTTATCAATATTTAGTTATCAAAAACAAAAGCAATTATGAGAACGTCTACAAAACGATGTTGGCCAAACAAATGGCGAACACTTGGGGCAGGCGGCATCAAAGTATTCTTGATGCTTTTCCTGCTTTCTTTTTTAATTCCAGCAACAGTTTCTGCGCAAACCATCAAGATTGATGGAATTACCAACTCCAACGGGATTGATGAATGGAATCAGGCCGGCATTATACATATAGCCGACAAATTTAACCAGATCAATCAGGATAACATTTTTGCCGGAAATGAAAAGGATTTCTTTTACGCATCCAACTGGTTCTGGAAGCTAGGTACTGCGAAAGATAAAAATGACATCGCCAATGGTGCTGCTGCAATTTTACCTGCCGGCAGTGTTACAAAAAGTGATGGCACGATTGCTACCGGTGGTCCCTTTTTAGTGTTTGCCGGCGACCGGATATCAAACAGCGGTGATGCGCAAATTGGTTTCTGGTTCTTCCAGGACGGTACGGCACCTGTAACTGTAAGTGGCGTAAATACTTTTGCTCCGGAAAAACACACGCCGCCTGTAATAGGCGATATACTCGTTCTTGCTGATTTTACCGGTGGAGGAAGGGATGGCGCTATTACGGTTTTAGAGTGGGTAGGCACAGGTGGTAATTATCCAAACTCAAATGGTGCCTTCAGGCGAGTTACAATATCAGCGGCGGTGGCAGAAAATAATGCAGGGACTACTCCTGTACCCGCTGGTTGGCTTTTTGTTGATAAAAATACTGGTAGTAGTACAAATTATAGTAAAAACGAATTTTATGAGGGATATGTGGACCTTGCTCAATTTGGCAGGGGCGCCGCATGTTTTTCAAGGTTCCAGCTCGAAACAAGAGCTTCACAGGAGATAACTGCTACATTAGATGACTTTGTTGGCGGTCCATTGGGTGGTGTTCCCCAAGCTCCTACTGCAGGTCCAGGTTCCCGTTGCGAAACTGGTACGGTTGAATTAACGGCTACTGGTTGTTCAGGTGGTACATTGAAATGGTATGATGCCGCTACAGGTGGTAACCAAATTGGAACAGGTTCTCCATTCACGACACCTTCCATCAGTGAAACAACTTCTTACTGGGTAAGTTGTACCAATGAAAATGGTTGTGAAGGCCCAAGAACAGAAGTGGTAGCGACGGTAAATGCTAATCCAACGGCAACTGCCGGACCGGATGATGCCAAGTGTCAA
>CBHTSW010000002.1:0-256795 GCA_966095395.1 uncultured bacterium
CAGTTTTGTTCTGCGTTCTTTACACACTCATCAAATTTTTCTTTGCTGATTCCGGGTACCTTTCCTTTTACCGTAAGGTGTGATTTTGTGATAGCACCGTTATCTAAGGTGATCTCGCATTTGGTTTCAAGGCTCTCCGGCGTAAAGCCTGCTTCGCCCAACACAAAGCTCAACTTCATTGTAAAACAACCTGCATGCGCTGCTGCTACCAATTCTTCCGGGTTTGTTCCCTGCCCATTCTCAAAGCGGGAAGAGAAAGAATAAGGCGTTTGATGTAATGTGTTACTTGCTGTCGTTAAATGACCATTTCCTGTTTTTCCTGCGCCGTTCCAAACGGCAGTTGCATTACGTACCATAATGATAGTTGTTAAGAGTGTTTGAATGCAACAAAGCTAACGGATATTTTGTTTGGAGCTTGATGTTGGATAAGAAGTGACGGGTTAACCGGCCGGCAGGAAAGAGGAATAAGAAGGTGATTCTTGCCTCATTCGCTTCCCGGTCAATCAACCCGTCCGTCCGCCTTAACTTCAGGCGGCATGAACACTCTCTACTATCTCATTCATAGAGATGCTGAGATGGCTTTCATCGTAAATGCACCCGCCATCTTTTATCACCAGCACCTGCGGCGATTCATGGTGCACATTAAATACTTCTGAAATTTTAGAAGACAAGCTTCTATAGGCAATCAGGTCAAGGAAATAAAAATCAATGTCTGAAGGCTGATCCACTTTTTGCAGGCGCTGCAATGCTACAGAACTGATAGAACAGCGGGTGCTATGCTTGAATATGACCTGCGGCCTGTTTTGCGATTTACTAACGATTTGTTTCAATTGCTCCTCATCGGTAAGATGAATCCAGTGCATACACGACAAATTTTAATAGTTAAACTTTATGCTTTTCAATAGCTTGTTTTTGAATGGAAACCGTAGCCGGACAACCATACCCTTTACGGGCACAGGAGGCAAAGATCAGGGTGGTCATAAGCAGCAAGGTGAGGTAAAAAGTTTTGTTTTTCATATTAAATGTGTTTGGATTAAAACGGCTTAATTTGCCGGATATTATGCAAATATAACCATGAAACCCTTATTTAAAAGCCCCGCTGCCATTCAAAAACCCGTAAATCGGTCAATGGCTCCAAAAGGCAGGCCGATTGGTTATTTCCCGTTTATTTTTAACAAGATTAGATTCCCAATATGAAGATCCATTTTACCTCTATAGGCGGCAGTGTGATGCACCAACTGGCTATAGCCTTAAAGCGAAAAGGATACCAGGTTACCGGTAGCGATGACGAGATCTTTGAGCCGGCGAAGGGCAATTTGGCCAGGGAAGGTATTTTACCCGAGTCCATAGGCTGGGCGCCCCAAAAAATTGATGCCTCGCTGGACGCCGTTATCTTAGGCATGCACGCCAAAGCGGATAACCCGGAGCTTTTAAAGGCTAAAGAACTCAATCTGCCTGTTTATTCTTTTCCCGAGTATATTTTTAAAGAAAGCGGGAATAAGACCAGGATCGTGGTGGGTGGCAGTCATGGAAAAACAACCACTACCTCCATGATCATGCATGTACTGCGGGCAACCGGTAAAGAGTTTGATTACCTGGTTGGCGCCAGGCTGCAGGGGTTTGACCAATCGGTAAAAATCACCGACGCACCCGTTATTGTTTGCGAAGGAGATGAGTACCCTGCCAGTGTGATAGAAAAACTTCCGAAGTTTCATTTCCTGTTTCCGCACATTGCGGTTATCACCGGTATTGCCTGGGATCACATCAATGTGTTTCCCACTTTTGAAAACTACCTGGAGCAATTCAGCATATTCATTGATAAAATTGAAAAAGGCGGCCATCTTATTTATAATGACACGGATGCTATTTTAAAGGAACTGGTGGAAACGCATGCCCGGGCGGACATTCACTACCATCCGTACGGGGTGCCGGAGCATTCCATTGAATCGGGTATTACCAAAGTGATAATAGACGGTGCTGAAGCAGACCTGAAAGTTTTTGGCAACCATAACCTTTTAAATATGAATGCCGCCTGGCTGGTATGCAAACAGCTGGATATTGCTGCCGCTGATTTTGCAAAGGCTATCCGTTCCTTTACCGGCGCCGCCAAGCGACTGGAACTCCTGGCTAAAAACGGGGACACGATTTTTTACAGGGATTTTGCACATGCACCTTCCAAAGTGAAAGCTACTATTGAAGCCCTTAAAAATCAATTCCCCGACAAAACCCTTATTGCTGTTTTGGAGCTTCATACATACAGCAGTCTGAATGAGGCTTTTATGAAAGAATACAGGGGCGTGATGGACGATGCCGACTGGGCGGCTGTATTTTTCAGCAAACATGCACTGGAGCTAAAACGCATGCCCGAACTTCCCAAAGAATCCGTAGTACAGGGCTTTGGTAAAAAGGGTTTAGCCGTACTCAATGAAAAAAAAGAGCTGGAGGACTGGCTATATAGCAATAATTATAAAAACGCTATCGTGGTTTTTATGAGCTCCGGCAATTACGATGGACTGGACACCGAAGTCTTTGCCAAACGAATTACACAAACGGCTGATTAATTTGAAATACAAACACACAAAACTTTACCTTTACCCATTTTAAGAATTGCTATAAATGTTACAGTTAAAAAAACCGTTAGCCGTTATTGATATCGAAGCTACGGGCACCAACGTTAGTACTGACCGGATAGTGGAGATCGCCATTGTGAAAATATTGCCGGATGGCAACCGCACCACAAAGCGAAAAATATTCAATCCGCAAATGCCCATCCCACAAGTTTGCATTGACCTGCATGGCATTACCAACGAAATGGTAAAGGATGCTCCCACCTTCAAACAATCGGCTCACGAGATCAGGCAATTTCTTGACGGCTGTGACCTGGCTTGCTATAATGCTTACCGCCTGGATATTCCCTTGCTGATGGAGGAGTTTATCCGTGCCGGTGTAGAGTTTGATATGAAGAGCCGCAAAGTAGTGGATGTGCAGAAGATTTTCCATCAAATGGAGCAGCGTACCTTGTCGGCCGCCTACAAGTTCTATTGTCAAAAGACCCTGGAAGGGGCGCATGGTGCAGAAGTGGATGCCGCGGCTACCGCAGAAATCTTAAGTGCTCAGGTTGAACGCTACCCGCAATTGGGAACCAGTGTTGACAGTATTGTTAAAGCTGTTGGCGAAGACCCAATAATTGATTTTGCCCGTCGTTTTACCTATGATGATAAAGGCGTGGAAATCTTTAATTTCGGAAAGCATAAGGGAAGGCCGGTGGCGGATGTTCTGAAAGCTGAACCGCAGTATTACGACTGGATGATGAAAGGCGAGTTTCCTATGAACACCAAGCAAAAGCTGACTGAGATGTACACCCGCATCATGCTTAAAAAATTCTAAAACACTGTTGGAGAAACTTGTTATAATACCGACCTATAATGAGAGGGAAAATATAGGCCCTATATTGCAAGCCATTTACAATTTGCAACAGGACTTTCATGTACTTGTCATTGATGATGGCTCTCCGGACGGAACAGCTGACCTGGTTCGATCCTTACAGCCCCAATTTCATAACACGGTTTTTTTGGAAGAAAGAAGCGGCAAACTGGGGCTGGGTACGGCCTATATTCATGGCTTTAAATGGGGCATCAAAAGAGGCTACAACTTTATTTTTGAAATGGATGCCGATTTCTCTCACAATCCTGCAGACCTTCCGCGGTTATATGATGCCTGTAAAAGCGGCGGGGCCGATGTGGCCATTGGTTCCCGCTATGTAAGAGGCGGTGGAATAAAGAACTGGCCGGCAGACCGTATTTTTTTATCCAGGGGCGGCTCTCTTTATACAAAGCTCATTCTTTGGATGCCCGTACACGACCAGACGGCAGGGTTTATGTGTTACCGCAGGGAAGTGCTGGAAACCATTAACCTTGATGAGATCCATTTTGTGGGATATGCCTTCCAGATTGAAATGAAATTTGCCGCGTGGAAACTGGGTTTTAAATTAAAAGAAGTGCCCATCCAGTTTGAAGACCGCAAATTTGGTGAATCGAAAATGAGCAAGGGCATTGTAAAGGAAGGAATCCTGGGGGTACTCCAACTCCGCTGGTATAGCCTGTTCACCAATTACCGGCGAAGGGTAAAGAGTAAAGTGGAATCGCCGGCGGTGGAGTGAGGAGGATGATTCAAAGGGTTTCGATTTTCCAATATTTTTTGGGTTAAGCTGGATTTCTACTATTAAGCTTTTGTTGCATCGCACTCTTGTACTGCAACAATTCGATTCCTCATTATTTCTCGCAACGGAGCAACGACGCGGCGGGAAATAAATAGCCGCATAGCGAACAAAGCGTACAAGGGCGTGACATAACAAAAGCTGATAAGAAGGGTGAAAGCCGGCACCATAAAAAAATTACTCCATCACAAAAGGCTTTCCTTTCAAACAAAATCAATGCTGTAATCTTCTGAACTTTTCCTCTTCTTTTTCCGTTTCTTTGATGCCATGAGGAAGGCTTTGCTGCAGTTGCATACAGCAGTTTTTTTATGGGGTTTTACCGGGGTATTGGGACGAGTGATCACACTGGATCAAACCTGGCTGGTATGGTACCGGCTTTTGATAACAGCGGTTTCGCTTTGGGTACTCTACTTTTTTTTAGGAAAGATCCGAAAGCTGCCGTTACGGTCTGTCGTCCTTATCGGTTGCATCGGGCTGACGCAGGCCCTGCACTGGGTTTGTTTTTACGGGAGCATCAAATATGCCAACATCACCATTGCCTTAACAACCTTGTCTACGTCCGCCCTGCTGGCTTCCATTATTGAGCCCCTGCTTTTGAAAAAAAGATTTGATTCGGTGGAAGTTTTCCTCGGGCTGTTTGCCATTGCCGGCATCATCATTATTTACAACACCCATATCGCGTTTTCTGTGGGCATCATCATCGGTTTGTTGTCGGCGTTGCTCACGGTTATTGTTTCTGTTTTAAATAAAAAAATAGTGGACAAGTATCAACCCGAGCAAATTACCTTGTACCAGCTTACCGGGGGCTTTGTTGGATTGAGTTTGCTACTGCCCTTGTATCAATACTATTTTCCCGAAAAGCATTATGTGCCGCAACCCATGGATTGGCTATGGTTGGTGATCCTAAGCTGGATCTGTACCATCCTGACTTTTTTCCTGTACATCCGTTCGTTAAAAAAAATATCAGCCTTTACCATGAACCTTACACTGACGCTGGAACCTATCTACGGAATCCTGCTGGCGTTCTTACTATACCATGAAAATGAAAACCTCAGTAAGTGGTTTTATGTGGGTTTTGGACTGATTGCTTTAGCTGTGGCCTTTCACATGTGGCGGCTGATCAGGAGCAGTTCCAGCTTTAAGGCTTAAAGCCGGTAGAGATGAATGATGAAATCTTAAGTCCCATACTTTAAATTGGTTAACTGCACAGTTTGCTTAATTTTATTTCACAAGTCACCAATAATATGAAGAAGTTTTGTGTCCTCTTTTTTCTCCTTTCGCCTTTTTACCTGTTCGCTCAAAAAAAACCTTTGGATCATAGCGTGTACGATGGCTGGCAAAGCATTGGCGAACGTATGATCAGCAACGACGGGAAGTGGGTGGTTTATACGGTTACGCCACAGGAAGGCGATGCCGACCTTTTTATACAGTCAGCCGATGGAAGCCCGTATAAAAAGCAGGTGCCCCGGGGCTATAATGCTTTGATCACCGAAGACAGCCGCTTTGTTGTCTTTAAAATAAAACCATTATATAAAGACATAAGAGAAGCAAGGATCAAAAAGAAAAAACCGGAAGACCTTCCCAAAGATTCCATTGGTATTGTGGAGTTAGGCAAGGACGCGGTTGTAAAAATGCCGAAGGTGAAATCATATAAAGCACCGGAGAAGGCGGCCGGTTGGATCGCTTACCATAAAGAAAAAGAAATAGTACCCGCGAAGCAAGCCGCCGCTACACAAAAAACGGTTGACAGTTTAAAAAAGACAATTGATTCTTTGGTATTGCTGGTGCAGGAAATTAAGAATGTAAAAGGCGGTAACCGCGATGGGTTAGACGCTGAGGATGATCCGGGTGCTTCAGTCGCGGCTAACGAAGGAAGTGACCTGGTGCTGCGCAATTTGAGCAACGGAAAGGGAAAGGCATTTAAAAACGTGAGTGATTATTTTTTCAATGATCAGGGACAAAAACTGCTGCTGAAAATTTCCAGGTCGGCCAAAGATTCGTTAAGTGCCAATGCGGTTGTGCTTTTTGATCTGAAGACCGAAAAGCTTGATACGATTTTGAAAGGAGGCAACGATTTCAGAAATTTTGCTTTAACGGAAGATGGCAATAAAATAGCTTTTGTAGCCGAAAGAGATACTACCAAAAAAGCCCTGCAAAAATTTTATGAACTCTATCTGTATCAGACCGGAGATGACAGCGCTAATTTATTGATTGATAAAAACACTATGGGCATGCAGTTGGGAATGACCGTGAGTGAGAACGGAACGGTGCGTTTCAGCAAGAGCGGCAAGCGGTTATTTTTTGGGACCATGCCTGTTCCTGTTCCAAAAGACACGACGCTGGTTGATAATGATTTGGTGAAGGTGGATATCTGGCATTACAAGGACGATTACCTGCAAACGCAGCAGTTATCCCAGTTAAATAATGAATTGAAGAGGAGTTACCTGGCGGTTTATGATTTTGAGCAAAACAGAATGGAGCAGTTGGGTTCAGAAGGCTTGCCTAATATCATTCAAACCAATGAAGGTGATGGCGATGTATTTATTGCTGTTACGGACACCGGCAGAAGAGTGGAAGCACAATGGTCTGGCGGCACCAAAAAGGATGTGTATGCAGTAGATGTACGAACCGGGAGTAAAACATTGGTCAGGAAAAATCATGACGGGGGCATCTATCCTTCTTCCACAGGTAAATATATTTTGCTGTATGATAATAAGACCAGGAATTATTTTGCCTGGGACGGAAAGACAGTAAAGAATATCAGTTCAAAAATTAAAGTGCCCTTGTATAATGAGGAGTATGATATGCCGGATGATCCAAACCCATACGGAGTTATGGGCTGGCATGAAAATGATTCTGCTGTGTATGTTTACGACAGGTACGATGTGTGGAAGGTAGATCCGGCCGGCGCCGGGCTTCCTGTAAATATTACGGCCAGGGGAAGAAAATCAAAAGATGCTTTTCGCTACGTAAAACTTAATGAAGAAGAAAGATTTATAAAAGCCGGCCAGCCCCTTTATTTCCGTGTACAAAACCAGCTTACAAAAAAGAGCGGCTACGTGTATGGCCAACTTGCCGATCCTATGTCCCTGCGCAGTTTTGTTTTTGGCGAATATAGTTTTGGCCAGCTTGCGAGGGCAAAATCAGGTTCAAAGTTTATTTATACAAAAGAGAATTACATTCAATCACCTGATCTTTACGTCAATCAGGATCCGCTTTTAAAAGGCAACCACAAATCGCTTGCGTCGGTGGAATCCGAAACGCAATTGTCTTCCATCAATCCCCGTCAATCCCTGTATAACTGGGGCACCGCAGAACTTTACAAATGGAAGGCTTTTGACGGCAATGCCGCAACCGGCATCTTATACAAGCCGGAAGATTTTGATTCGACTAAGAAATACCCCATGATCATTTACTTCTACGAAAAATTAAGTGATGGTTTATATAATTACATAGCGCCGGCGCCTACGCCCAGCCGCTTGAATATTCCTTTTTTTGTGAGCCGTGGTTACCTGGTGTTGGCACCGGATATCAGCTACACCAAAGGTCATCCCGGCAAAGATGCGTACAATTACATTGTTAGCGGTGCGCAGGCATTGAGCAGAAAAAAATGGGTGGACGCCAAAAACATCGGGATCCAGGGACAAAGCTGGGGCGGATACCAGGTGGCCTATTTAATTACGGCTACCAATATGTTCAAAGCGGCATGGGCGGGTGCGCCGGTAGTGAACATGTTCAGTGCGTATGGCGGCATCCGGTGGGAGAGTGGCAACAACCGCCAGTTCCAATACGAGAAAGGACAAAGCCGTATTGGCGCCACTCCCTGGCAAAGGCCAGATTTGTATATTGAGAATTCACCTTTCTTTCATCTGGATAAAGTAAAAACACCGGTGGTGATCATGGCCAATGATGCCGATGGCGCTGTGCCCTGGTACCAGGGGATTGAATATTTCACGGCCCTGCGCCGCCTGGATAAAAAAGTGTGGCTGCTGAACTACAACGGAGAAGCCCACAACCTGGTGGAACGTAAAAACCGCAAGGACATACAAATCCGTGAGCAGCAATATTTCGACTGGCTGCTGAAAGGAGAAAAGCCGGCGGAATGGCTGATCCATGGCGTCCCGGCTGTAAAAAAAGGAAAGGACGGGGGCCTGGAGATTGTTGATGAAGCACAAAAAAATTAAGCGTCGTTCATTTGAATCTTATTTCTCAAGATGTATCTTTCGGACAGCAACCAATAATTCGTAAATAAAAACCGTACTATGAAAAAAACACTAATTGCTTTCTTTTTCCTGCCTTTACTGGCTTTTGTTACTTCCGATTGGGTAACTATAAAACTGAATGACAGGGCCAGTATCGATTTTCCTTCTCAAACAGAATCAAAGGACATGGGAGGTAATCCTATATGGATTCAGGAAATTAACAAGGATGCCAGGTGTATGGCGATGGTCTTCGATTTCGGGAAGTTAGGATTGGACTCCGCTTCCTTAGCGGCTGAAATGGGAAGGCCTGAATCTTTTGAGCAGTTTAAACAAGGGGTAGTAGGCCAGATGGAAGGTGCTTCTGTTATTTCGGAAAAGAATACAACCATCAATGGCCGGAAAGTTTTTGAGTATTTAATTGATATGGGAAAGAAAGATACCAGCGAGTTAAACAGAATGTATAACCGCAACATTTTTATTGGAGAGAAAATGTACACTTTATCTTTCTTTGAAAAAGACAAAAGTCCACAGGCCCAGCTCAGAAACAAATTCTTTAATTCCTTTAAGGAAAAATAAATGTTGTCAGGCTGCAGGCTGGCTAATGTATTTTACCAGGCTGCGTTTAGCAATGGGCAGCAGGGTTTCTTCAACCGGAAAACTTAATTCAGTTTCAATACTGTACACCGCAGGGTTCGGAAGATCACTGCGGTTTTTTATGAGTTCATATTTTATATTTTCGTAGGTATTGGCCACGCTGCGCTGCAGTGCCTCCAGGTAAGCGGTTTTAATGCTCCTGAATTTTTCATCGTGTTTTTCAAATATGGAAAGGCGGTAATGGTACACCCGGGTTGTTTTGGTATTGCCGGCACTTAAAAAGAAATAACCTTCCTGTATGTCCAATGGTACAAGGCCCACCGGCATGATCATCAGTTTTTCTTCCACAAATTCGTAGATCTGCGTGCCACTGCTGATGGTGGATTTCATTTCACCGGCCGAGTAGTTGATGATCTCTTCCAGCTGCTGCATCAGTTCATTATCTTCTATCATCTGCTCGTAAAGCAATTGCAGTTTTTCTATTTGAATGCCGGTAAGTTTTTTAGGAAAATGTTCCTGCAGGTATTTTTTATTCTCCCTGAAGGCCACAATATTATTGTAATGAAAGATAAGGTCGGCTAACTGGGGATAGAGTTTGTTCTCGGTGAAATATTTGTTGATCTGCTGCAGGTACGCCAGCAGTGTGTACTTTTTTAATTCAAAGTCGATATAACCTTCGGCAAACCAGGTTTCGGATAAACTTTTCATAGTCTAAAGAATTGATTTCCTAATTTACTAAATAGACCATTCAAATCATATACCTGTTTATCTTTAAACTGTTAATTGTATCTGCCATGCTTAAACTTTGCTGCTTTTTCGCAACATTTTTTTTCCTGTCGTGCAAAAGCACTTCTTATTTTGTGGTGCGGCATGCCGAAAAGGAAACGGCCACTATGTCCAGCGACGTGCCTTTGTCCGCCGAAGGAAAACAAAGGGCAGAGGCTTTAAAAGGGGTGCTTCTCCATAAGCATATTCAATCCATTTATTCTACCAATTACATCCGCACAAAAGCAACGGCACAACCGCTGGCAGAGGCAAAAAATATCACGATACAGATCTATGATCCCGCTGACACCAGCTTTGTGCCACGAATAAAAAACACCAATACGGGCAATGTTTTAATCGTGGGGCATTCCAATACGGTTGACGATATCGTGAACCAGTTCATGGGTGCAAAAATTATGGCCGGCGATCTCCCCGATACGCAGTACGGCGATTTATTTGTGGTGAAAAAGAAAGGAAAAAAATACAGGTTTGAGAAAGGCCATTTTGGGAATTGACAGCGGGGGCAGAACGCTGTAAAGTGAATATTTTATTAGCCGCTTTGCTCGTTCATGAACCTACAACAGCTTGTTTCACGATAACAATTCTTATCTTTTTAGCCTGTATAGAACCACGGCGGTTTTAAAGCAACATCCCATTTCTTGAAGAAGTGGAATGTCTTATTCTGCACAAAGAGTTGTTGGGTTTTTGAACCCATTTGTGAACCACAGCGGGCACAGGGAACACGACGGAAAGATTTTTTAACTCTTTGTGATCCTTTGTGTTCGCCGTGGTTCATTTTCTCCTGCTCAATAGCATTACAGCCTGTGCAAGTGGTGACACAAGTAAAGCTTAATAGCGGTAATCCAGCTTGTTTCAAATAAAAAAAGCCCTGCTAAGCAAGGCTTTCCATTTTTTTCAAAACGCTATTAAAACTCCCTGTTGCTATTGAAGTTTTGCAGCTCATTGGCCACAGCCGTTAAGAACGTAGCTCCCAGGCTTCCGTCCACAATTCTGTGGTCATAGCTCATAGACAAATACATCATATGCCGGATAGCAATGCTGTCGCCATGCGGCGTTTCCACCACCACCGGGCGTTTTTTAATGGCGCCCACGGCCAGTATAGCTACCTGTGGCTGGTTGATGATAGGTGTGCCCATTAAGCTGCCAAAGGTGCCTACATTGGTCAGTGTAAATGTTCCATCAGCAATATCCTCGGGCCGTAATTTGTTGTTGCGGGCACTATCGGCCAGGTTGTTTACCTGTTTGGCAAGGCCCACCAAATTCAACTGGTCGGCATTCCTAATGACAGGCACAATTAAATTACCGCTAGGCAGGGCTGTGGCCATTCCAATATTGATATCCTTTTTAACAATGATATTGGTGCCGTCGAGAGAACTGTTGATCAAAGGGAATTTTTTAATACACCGCACAATGGCTTCAATAAACAAGGGGGTAAAAGTGATCTTCGTGCCTTCCCGCTTTTCAAAGTCTTTTTTCACTTTGTCACGCCACATTACCAGGTTGGTCACGTCAGCCTCGGTAAAAGAAGTTACATGCGGGCTGGTATGTTTGCTGCGAACCATGTGGTCAGCAATGAGCCTGCGCATGCGGTCCATTTCAATGATCTCCACGTTGCCGCTATAGCTTACTGGTGCAGTGCTTTGCTCTATTTTATTCACCGGGATCATCATGCCCTGCTGCGGCTGCGAAGGTTGTTGTTGCGCCGCCGGCTTTGCACCTTCTACCTTGCCCGCTCTTTTATCGCTTACATATTGAAGGATGTCTCTTTTGGTGACCCTGCCTTCATTACCGGTACCCGGAATATTTTCCAGCTCCACCATGCTTACACCTTCCTGCGCTGCAATGTTCAGCACCAGCGGCGAATAAAAGCGGTTAGTCGCAGCGTTCGATGGTTGCGGCTGGTTGTTTACCGTGGTAGGGCTTTGCGGGGCAGACGGCTGGGGTTTTGATGCAGCGGCTTGTTGTTCGGGCTGCGGATGAACGGCCGGGGCTTGTGACTTCTCTTCTGCCGCACCGGTTTTAATGCGGGCAATCACGGTGCCAATAGGCACTACATCGTTTACATTAAATAGTATTTCGGAAACCACACCTTCGGCTGTAGAAGGCACTTCACTGTCCACTTTGTCGGTGGCAATTTCCAAAAGCGTTTCATCCATTTTCACAGCATCACCGGGGTTTTTATGCCATTTTAAAATGGTTGCTTCCATTATGCTTTCGCCCATCTTAGGCATTACCAGGTCAACAGTAGCCATATTTAGTTTCTAATTTTGGAGTTTTTGTTTTTGGTTCCGGCTTTTGTGCTGCTATGATGCTGCTGTTGCGTCGCACTTTTGTACTGCAACAATGCTCTTGAGCAAGGTGCACCACCAAACGAGCGAGGGCAAGTGAACCCTGTGCAGCAATCATCAGCATTCCAAAATTGGAATTCGCGCCAAAAATAAGCAAAGCGGCATTAATCCCTTCAATCTGCTGTTTCCAGTATAAACCGGCGGAGCAGGGTTAGTGCCATTTGCGCTGTCATTTCAATATTTCGTGTGCGGTCGTAGCGGAAAAAATGCTGGCTGGCTTTTACTTTTTCTTTGTTGCCTACGGCAATCCAAACCGTGCCTACCGGTTTTTCGGGGGAGCCGCCATCGGGTCCCATAATCCCCGAGGTGGCAATCGCATAATCGGTGTGGATGGCTTTCAACGCGCCCTGCACCATTTCAATTACGGTTTGCTCGCTGACGGCCCCGTATTGCTGAAGCGTTTGGGGTTTTACGCCTAAAATATTTTCTTTTACTTCATTGGCATAAGAGACAATGCTGCCGTTGTAAATAGAGGAAGAACCCGCTTTGGACGTTATCAGGTGTGCAATATAGCCACCGGTGCAGCTCTCGGCCGTTGCTACTGTTTTCTTTTTGGTTTTTAACAACTGGCTTACCGCTTCTTCCAGGGAAATGTCTTTATCCGCTACCATCCAATCCTTTACAAGGGGCTTCAGTTTTTCAAACTGCTCGTCCAGTCCTGTATTCAGTTGTTCTTTGTTGCTTCCCCTTCCGGTAAGCCGCAATCTCACTTGCCCATAGGCGGGCAGGTAGGCCAGTTTAATATGCGGGGGCAAATTATTTTCAAAATCTTCAATGGTATCGGCAAGGGTCGATTCGCCAATTCCGGAGGTAAGCAGGGTGCGGTGGGCAACACCGGGTAATTCCAGATTCTCCTTTAATTTCGGCAGCACACTGTGTTGCATCAGGCCCTTCATTTCATTGGGCACTCCGGGAAGCGAAACGTAGATCACATCCTCTTTTTTCCACCACATGCCCGGCGCTGTGCCCCTGGTATTGGGGAGCACTGTGCAATTGTCGGGCACTTCGGCCTGCTTCAGGTTGCGCTCAATGAGCGGACGATTCAATTTGGAGAAAATGTCTTTTACATTTTGCAAGGCCCCCGCATCCACAACAAGTTTTGCCTTAAAATATTCGCATAAGGTGGGCTTGGTAATGTCATCTGCGGTAGGTCCCAAGCCGCCGGTAATGATAAGAACAGCGCAATCTTTGCTTTGTTCTTTTAATGCTGTAAGGATTTCTTCTTTTACATCGCCAATGGCTATGCGTCTTTTTACCCAGATGCCAATTTTGTTTAGCTCCTGCCCAATGTACGCACTGTTGGTGTCTATGGTTTGCCCGATCAGCAGTTCATCGCCTATAGTAATTATACAAGCATTAACTTCTTTCATCTGTGAAACACTTAATTTTAGCGCAATGTACGACGCCATGAAAAAACTACTCTTCTTATTGTTCACGGTTATTTCTTTTACCGGGTTTGCTCAAACCATTACATCAAAACTTACACAGGCTTTCCAGGATTTTGAAAGCGACACGCAATTGAAAAACGCCATCTCATCGCTTTATGTAATTGACGCCAAAACAGGGAAGGAGGTGTTTGATAAAAATTCCACGATTGGGTTGGCTACCGCTTCCACGCTTAAAATTGTGACAGCGGCAACGGCGTATGAGTTATTGGGTAAGGATTTCAGGTATTCCACCAGGTTTGGCTATGTGGGCAACGTTGCCGGAAAGAGCTTAAAAGGTAACTTCTATATCCAGCCCTCCGGCGATCCAACCTTAGGAAGCTGGCGATGGAAAACAACATCTGATACCTCCGTTATGAATAACCTTCTAAACGCCGTAAAAAAAATAAATATTACGGGTTATAATGGTTTGGTAATTGATCAGAGCCGCTGGAATGATGAAGCCGTGCCTGACGGCTGGATGTGGCAGGACATCGGCAATTATTACGGCGCCGGGGCCGCAGGTTTCAACTGGAGGGAGAACCAGTTTGATGTTGTCCTGAAATCGGGAAAGAACATTGGCGACCCGGTTTCCATCGTTCAAATAAAACCAGCGTATCAGGCAACAACCCTGTCGTCGTTGGCTGCTTCCGCAGCAAAAGGCAGCGGTGACAATGCCTATGTCTATTATCCTTTATCAAAACCAACAGGGGTAATAAGAGGTACCATTCCGGTTAATGAAAATGCATTTGAAATTTCTGCGGCCAGTCCTGATCCCTCTGTTGTGTTTACCAATTGGTTTACCAATCAACTGCGCACCAAAGCAGAAACCGGGAATGAAAAGTTTCCCCTCTCATCGGATAGCACCCTTCTTTACACCCATTACTCTCCGCCGTTGGACAGTGTTGTGTATTGGTTCCTGAAAAAGAGCATCAATTTATATGGTGAAGCCCTGGTTAAAACGTTTGCCTATCAAAAAAAAGGAGCTGGCACTACAGATAAAGGCGTAGCTATTGTAAAGGATTATTGGAAAGCGAAAGGCATTCCTGCCACAGAACTAAACATTGTTGATGGTTCGGGCCTTTCGCCGCTGAACCGTGTTACCACCCATGCTCAGGTGGCGATACTTCAATATGCAAAAAATCAATCCTGGTTCAATGGTTTTTATGATTCATTTCCGGAGTACAATGGTATGAAGATAAAAAGCGGCACCATCAACGGCGTAAAAGGTTTTTGTGGGTATCACACAGCCAGGGACGGTTCTGAATACATCTTTTCTTTTTTGGTGAATAACTACAATGGTTCTGCATCGGCCCTGGTGAAAAAGATGTATAAGGTGCTGGATGTATTGAAATAACCGGATCCGGATTTAGGGAGAAAGGATTGGCAGGAAGTCGGTTTCACGAAAAGACGCAAAGGTTTTTAAAGAGAAAAGCACTTGCTTACTTTGCGTCTTTTTGCGTGAAATGGTCTGAACCATATTTTCAGGATGGAAGAATTTTACAATAAATAAAAAGAGCCTTCTTTTGAAGACTCTTTGTTTCTTGCTAATCTATTGAATCTTAAAAAATCATGGTTCAGACATTCTGGTTCAGACTATCGTCCAATAAATCTATCCAGGCTTACTTTGCCCGGGCCTGTAAATAAAAGAACAATAAAACAGGTAAGGAACAAGCCTGCGCTTTCGCCTTTCCCGAAAAACTCACCTTTATGTGCAAAGAAAAGTGCTACCGACATGGCAATGATCAAGGGTATGGCAGCCAGTCTTGTAAACAACCCCAGGATAATAAAGGCAGCGCAAAAGAATTCGGCAAAGACCACCATGGATAAAGACGTGGTGGATCCAATATGAAACGGATCGGCAAACCGCGGCGCCTTCTGGGCAAAATGCATCAGTTTATCAAGGCCATGGTTGATCATCATAAGTGAACCGGCGCCTAAGCGCAAAACCAGTACCGCAAAGGAAAACGAGTTGTCGGATGTGCTTGTACTAAATAATCTTTTCATTCGGATATATTGAATTGTGCCGCAAGTTTACGTAAACAATTTCAAAAAAATCCTTTGCAGGTAAATTGTTAAATAGTTACGGGAATTCCAATTTTATGATGTTCTTTGGAATGATGTTTGGCTAAAGCCAAAATAATTCAAAACTATTGAACGTTATCTTCGCAACGGTTAAAGAACGATCTATGAAGAAAATTTGTACATCAGTTACCTTCTGTTTATTCTCTGTTTTCTCTTTTTCGCAGCAAACAACGTTCTTTAAAGACCCCAATGAAAAATTCAATGAGGCCAAAGAGTACTTTCAGAAAGAACAATATAACCTGGCCTATCCCATCTTTAAAGAGTTGCAGCAATCCCTGAAAGAGACAGATAAGGTGAACACACCGATCGAGGCGCAGGAGATTAGTTATTATACAACCGTTAGCGCCTTAAAACAAAACGAAGGCCGTGCGGAGCAAGACGCCCTGGAATATATTGCCGTAACCAGGAACAACGCAAGGGTGCAGATGATGAATTTTCATTTAGCTGAATTTTACTTCCGCAAGCACCAGTTCTCCGACGCCGTCGGGTTGTATGAAAAGGCCAATATCGCCAACCTGAGCAACCGTGAAATTGCAGACCTCAAATTTCACCAGGGTTATTCCTATTTTACCATGCAGCAGTTTGCACAGGCAAAGCCTTTGCTGAATGCCATCAGGCAGGTAAAGACCGATCCTAATTATATTGATGCCAATTATTATTATGGCTTTATTGCGTTTCGCGACCGTAATTATACTGAGGCACTGGCCAGTTTTCGTGTAGTGGAGAATGAACCGGCTTACGAAGCCATTGTTCCTTATTATATAGCGCAGATCTATTATGTACAGGGCAAAAAGGACGAAGCGGTAACGTATGCAGAAAATAAAATCAAGCAGGGGAAAACACAATATTATGACCTGGAGTTAAAACAATTGTTAGGTCATGCCTACTTTGAAAAAAAGCAATATGCCAAGGCGGCGCCCTATCTTGAAGATTATGTGCACCGCTCCAAAAAAGTGCGCCGTGAAGACCTGTACGAACTTTCGTATGCCCATTACCAGGCTGCCAATTATTCAAAGGCCATTGAAGGATTTAAACAATTGAGTGGAAGCGAAGATTCGTTAAGCCAGCACGCCATGTATTTGCTGGGCGATTCGTATTTAAAAACAGGACAAAAGGCCAATGCCCGCAATGCTTTTTTATTTGGTTCGTCCAACACCAGCAACCCGGAGCAAAGAGAAATTGCACGGTTCAACTATGCCAAGCTTTCCTATGAACTGGGCTACCAGGATGAAGGGTTGAAAAGCCTGCGTACGTTTTTGAATGATTATCCAGATTCCCGTTACAGGGATGAGGCCACCGAGTTATTAGTAGGTGCGCTGGCCAATACCAATAATTATAAAGACGCTTTAACGCTGCTGGAAGGCATTCAAAACCCCACTACCATTGTGCGCAGATTGTATCCACGTATTTTATACGGACGTGCGACGGAGTTGATCAATGATGGACGGCTGGCAGAAGCAAACAGCTTGCTGGACAGGGCCCTGAAGGATCCGAACAATGCCTCGGTGCTGCCTTTAATTAATTTTTGGAAGGGAGAGCTGGCCTACCGCAGCAATAATGTGGATGATGCCATTCGTTACTACTATGCTTACCTGAATGCAGGGGCCCCTGCCTCGGGTGAAGCCAACGAAAGAACGGTAAAGTACAATCTTGGTTATACCTATTACAGAAAGGAAAATTACCCGGTTGCCAAAAGCTTTTTTGAGCCGCTGGCCGCCCCTGTTTCTTTAAGCTCTGATCCGATCACGCAGGATGCTTACCTGCGAACGGCAGATACGTATTATATGAACCGCAGCTATGCGCAGGCTAAGACCATGTATGATAATGTGATCAAATTTTCATGGCCGGCTGAAGATTATGCTACGTTTCAAAAGGCTATGATCGCCGGTATTAATAATCCAACGGAAAAGGTCAACCTGCTGAATACGCTGGTGCGTAAGTTCCCGCAATCAAGCCTGGTGGGAGATGCCAATAATGAAATTGCCAACACCTATTTAGCCGCTGAACGCTTTCAGGAAGCGATCCCTTATTTGAATAATATTATCAATGCGCCGGGCAACAATAGCTTAAAACCACAGGCCCGCCTGAAACTGGGTATTGCTTATTACAATCTGAATAATAACAACGGCGCCATTGATCAATACAAGCAATTGCTGCAAAATTATCCCAACTCACCGGAGGCTGATAATGCTCTGGATAATCTGAAAGCCATTTATGTGGAACTGGGACGCCCCGGGGATTATGCTGATGTAGCAAGGCAGGCCGGCAAACCCATATCGGTAAGCGCAGAAGACTCGCTGACCTACGAAGCAGCACAAATTCAATACGACAATGGAAAACTGCCGGAAGCTTTAAATGCCTTCAATACGTATTTGCAGCGTTTTTCCAATGGAACGTATTCCACCAATGCGCATTATTACCGTGCAGAGATTTACAACAGCCGCAAGGACTGGAACAATGCGCTAAGCAGTTATGCCGTGGTGGCGGAGAGAGCACCGAATACGTTTGCGGAAAGAGCGGTATTACAGGCAGCCCGTATCAATTTTTTTGAATTGAAGAATTATGCTGTGGCAGAAAAATATTATGCGCAGTTGAAACAAATTACAGCCAGCCAGGAGAACCGCCTGGAAGCCATGCGGGGCTTGTTGCGCAGCCAGTACCAGCAGCAAAAATGGAGCGATGCAGTGGCCAACGCCAAAGACCTGATCTCGCAAAAAAGCATCAGCTCTGATGACAAGGCCCTGGCTAATATGGCCATTGGAAAGTCGGCGCAGATGGGTGGTGAGTATGATGTGGCGATCAATTCGTTCAAGCAGGTAGTTGCGGTCAACAAAGCGGCACTGGCCGCAGAGGCCCGGTACGAAATTGCCAACAGCTGGTTCATGACCGGCAGGTTGAGTGATGCAGAAAAGGCCGCGTTTGAAGTCATTAATAAATCCGGCTCTTACGACTGGTGGGTAACAAAAGCCTATATTCTTTTGGGTGATGTTTATTTCAAACAAAAAGATTATTTCAATGCCAAGGCCACTTTCCAAAGCGTTGTAGATAATACATTAAACGCCGAATTAAAATCAGAAGCACAAACCAAGCTGAATCAGGTAATTGAGGAGGAAGGAAAGAATAGTAAGGTAAGTAATTAGGGAACGGGAGACGTGAGGCGTCAACCGTGAGAGAGCATCAATCATTTTCAAACTTTCGAATTTTCACATTGTTTAATATGAAATCTTCCATCTTATTAGCAGGGATCTTAATGACAGGCATGGCCGGTTTTGCGCAGGATAGCATGAGGAAAAAAGAAGTAAATGTTACCTCTACTTTCAAACCATCCTTAAAGGATGCTGCCAAGATCAACATCAATGCAACGCCGCCCACACCCGACACTTCCCGGCCAAGATTGCAATACAACATTCCCAATCAGAATCTTTTATTTGGCTTTCAACCCGGCACCTTAAAGCCGCTGGCCTTATCTGTTGATTCCGGCGGACGATGGAACAATGAGAGTTATATAAAGGCAGGTTATGGAAGCTTTCGAACCCCTTTTGTACAAGCCGGACTTTCAGTGGGTGACGGAAAAACCGCAGGCCTGAACGTGTATGCCAAGCATTTTTCATCGAAGGGCAAAATGGAGTTCCAGGATATGCTGCACACCAACATTGACCTGAATGCTTTTATGCAAACTTCCAAAAACCTGGAATGGAACGCCCGTTTTGGGGGCGTGCAGGAAAAATATAATAAATACGGATTTGAGCCAAAGGGTTTGGAATTCCCCGAGGATTCCATGAATGTAAAGTTTCAAACCTGGAGAGGACGGCTGGCTTTTCACAATATCAACCGCACGGCATTAGGCCTTTCTTATGCGCCTGAGATCAAACTGGATGTTTTCAATGACCAGTTAAACAATTCGGAGAGTAATATTTACCTGAACCTGCCTTTGAAAAAAACCATTGGAACTGAGTTCGAAGCCGATGTTGCCATCGAGGCCAATCTTTCCAGATACCGGCCGGAAGACAAAAAGGATTTGACCAATAATTTTGTAACGTTTTCTCCCTCCATTTTGTATAAAACAGCGAACCTGAATATCCAGGCAGGCATCAAACCTTCGTGGGATAACGGTGATTTTAAATTGTTTCCGAACGTGATGGCGGAATTCAGTTCCAACGACGACCGCATTGCCTTCCAGGCCGGATGGCTGGGCTACCTGCGTTATTCGGGTTTTCAGTATATGGCCAACATCAATCCATGGATGTGGGCTACAACGACCACGCAAAACTCCAGGATAGAAGAACGTTATCTGGGTTTTAAAGGCTCGGCAGGCGATCATTTTAATTACAGCGTTAAAGTGGCGCATAATATAATCACGAACCAGCCCCTGTTTGTAAACGATACGGTAAGCGGAAAATCATTTGAGGTTTTGACGGAGCCGGAAATGAAGGTGATGAATTTTACCGGCGAATTGGGCTACACGGTAGGCGAGAAGTTTTCCATCATTTCAAATCTAACCTTCAATAAATACAATACAGACCTGAACGCAAAAGCATGGGGTTTGCTGCCGCTGGAATTTACTACCACCATGAAGGTGCAGGTGCTGAAAGACCTCTATGTAAATGCCAACCTTTTTGCCTTTGACGGTCCCTGGTCTTTAACCAAAAACGGCCGAACGAACTTGCAGGGAGCCATGGACCTGAGTGCCGGGCTTGAATTTAAAATTGTTGACAACATTAAGTTGTGGGCCCAGTTCAATAACATTTTAAACAAGGAATACCAGCGTTGGAACCAATATCCAACTTATGGATTCAACTTCCTGGGCGGAGTTGTATTTTCGTTCGCTCAAATTAAATAAGGTGCTGTCTTTACTTACAAAATATTTGTTGCAATACCGCAGGCTTTCCATTCCCAATGTAGGCACATTTGAGCTGGTGCAGCAACCGGCGGAGTTCAACGTGGTGGACAAACTTGTTCTACCTCCTAAATTTTTCCTGAACTGGAACCATAATGATTCGTTACCCGAACATCAGCTCTCTTATCTGGCTGCATCGGTAAACGCCGACAAGGAAGCTGTGAGAGATGAACTTGAGCAATTTGGGAAAAAATTCAGAACGAAAGTAGAAAAGGAAACTTTTTCATGGAAGGGGATCGGAACCCTTAAAAAAGATAATGATACCGTTGTTATTGAGAAAGAATGGCTGCAGGCGGATGGACTATACGCCGTGCCGGCGCATAAAATTCTGAGAGAAAATGTGGAGCACAGCATGCTGGTTGGCGATCAGCAAATGACTTCGCAGGAGGTAACTGATAGTTTAACCATGGATGATAAAAAAAGATCTTATATGGTGATCATCGGATGGATACTGTTCGTTCTGACCCTGCTGGCTATTGTTTTTCTTTTGTATAAGAACGGTTTTAATCCTATGTCTTCGGGATTAAAAATGAAAGCCGCTGTCAACGCTCTTTACTGATAATCTTTTTCCTTTGCCTATTTTGCAGCCCATTTATGAGCAAAGTGCATTATACCCATTGTCCTGTTTGTGAAAGTTCCGCTATTCATCCTTTATTAACGGTAAAAGATCATTCGGTAAGCGGCGAAGAATTTGTGATCTGGCAATGCAGCAATTGCAGCCTGCGCTTTACCCAGGACGTGCCGGACGAAACTTCTATCGGTCCCTACTATCAGTCTCCCGATTATATTTCGCACAGCAACACCAATAAAGGTTTGCTCAACAAACTGTATCAAAGGGTGCGGAAGTTCACCCTGCGGAAAAAAGCGTCCCTGATCATTAAGAACACTTGTGCAAAAGGAAGCATCCTGGATATTGGCGCCGGTATTGGAGCGTTCCTGGATCAAATGAAAAAAAGCCAGTGGCAGATAACGGGAATAGAGCCGGATGAAGGCGCAAGAGCCCAGGCAAAAAACCTGTTCGGTATCGATTTACTTAATACACCTGCGTTACAGCAATTGCCGCACGACAACTATGATGCGATTACACTTTGGCATGTGTTGGAACATGTAGAGGCGTTGCATGAATATGTAGAGAAACTAAAGGCACTTTTAAAACCCGGAGGGAAGATCTTTATCGCCGTACCGAATTATACTTCTACGGATGCCCATATTTACGGCAATTACTGGGCAGCTTATGATGTGCCACGGCATTTGTATCATTTCACGCCCAAGGCAATGAGAATACTGATGCAAAAACATGGATTAAAGATCACTGCTATAAAGCCCATGTGGTTTGATGCTTTTTACATCAGCTTACTGAGCAGCAAATACCGCAAGGGAAAGACCAACTGGATGGCTGCGGGCATTAGCGGGGTGCGTTCGAACCTGAAAACCCTTTTTACGCATAGCGCTTCCAGCTCGGTCATTTATATTATTTCAAAAAATTAAAAGTTGAATTGTATCTCGTACAATTCGGGCCAGTATTTACCGGTTACATATACTTTTTTGGTTTGCGGATTGTAGGCAATGCCGTTGAGTTCCTGAGCATGCGGGTCTTTGGCTTTTACTTTGTTTACCAGGTCAGTAAGGTCCATTTTGGCCACCACCTGCCCGTTGGCCGGGTCAATCTTTAAAATATAATTGTATTGCCATTGGTTGGCGTAAACAAAACCATTGATGTATTCCAGTTCATTGATGTTTACGGCCGGCGCCTCATTTTCGCTAACGGCCTGCACCCTTAACAAACGGAAGGTTTGCGGTTCGTAAAAATAAAGGTTGTTGCTGCCGTCACTGGCAATTAAATTTTTGCCGTCGTTGGTCAAACCCCATCCCTCAGGATTTAACCGCAGTTCTTTTATTTTTTTGAAGTCTTTTGCCGTGTACACATTTACTACATGTTCTTTCCAGGTAAGTTGGTAAACGGTATCGTTCAAAACGGTTATGCCTTCACCAAAATATTTTTCTCCTATGTCAACCTGTTGAACAATTTTCCCGGTTGCCAGGTCCATTTTCACCAATTTGGAAGGGCCATAATTACCCGTGCTTTCGAGCAAATAGCCATTGTAAAATTCCAGTCCTTCCGTAAAATAACTGGTATCGTGCGGATGAACCGAAACCACGCTGTAGCTTAGAGCAGGAGTAGTTTTTACCGGTGCCCCAGTCCCTTCATCTTCACTATTATTACAACTCATATAAAACAATACTAATGTAGAAGTAAGCAGCAGGCACAATTTTTTCATGGAACAAAAATAAGGGATGAACAAAAAGACATTTGTTAAACAAAGCATTCTGTTTTCTTGTTTTTGTGCTGATTGAAATCTATATTTGGTCATTCCTTCCCCCGTATCCTAACAAAGATCCCCTAAACTTTAATTACCGTCCCCTAAACAGTTCCAATTCCTGGGAATAGCACCTCTGTTTCATCTCAGTTCCAACATCCGGTAAAAGATTCACTTTCCATAAGCCTGTGCATGCCTTAAACCCTGGAACTATGAGGACGTTTGTCTTAGGTATTTGCATGATTCTTTCTTCCGTGGCTTTAGCACAGCGTGAATGTGCCACCTCCGCTTATATAGAAGAACAGCGATCTTCCCATCCGTCTTTATCAGACAAATTAAATGCTGTTGAATCATTCATTCAGCGTCAAAAAGCAACCGCACGTTTACAGGGGGGAGGCGCTGCCAATGTGATAAAGATCCCTGTAGTAGTACATGTTTTATATAACAACGAAACTCAAAATATTTCCGATGCACAGGTAAAGAGCCAAATTGAGGCGCTTAACCGCGACTTTAGGAGAGATAACCCGGACTCTGTTAAAACACCGCAACGATTCAGATCACTGGCCGCCGATGTGCAAATTGAATTTCAGCTGGCTACTGCCGATCCCCAGGGAAGGGCTACTACCGGCATTGTTCGCAAACAAACCAACGTTGTTTCCTGGAAGGTGGATGATAAAATAAAACTGGCATCTGAGGGAGGTTCTGCCGCCTGGGACAGCCGCTATTATTTAAACATCTGGGTGGGCAACCTGCAATATGTTATTGGCTATTCAACGCTGCCGGGCGGGCCGGGCGAAAAAGACGGGGTGGTTATTGCCACACCGGTTTTTGGAACCCTTAATAAAGGCGGAGCCTATAACCTGGGAAGAACGGCCGTGCACGAAGTGGGACACTGGCTGGGCCTGAAACATATCTGGGGCGACTATTACTGCGGGGATGACCTGGTAGACGACACACCGAAACAGGGCAATTTTACACCGGGATGTCCTGATACTTTCAGAAGTTCGTGCAGCAACGGTTCTACCGGTGATATGTATATGAATTACATGGATTACACCGGCGATGCCTGCCTGAATTTATTTACACAGGGACAAAAGGACCGCATGCGTTCCCTGTTCAATGCAGGTGGGCCAAGGAATACTTTTTTATATAGCAAGGGCCTGAGTAAGCCCTGGACGGAAGGTCCTGCCACGGAAGGACCTTTGGTTGAGGAAATGCCATTGCCTTCCTTTGTCAGGCTATATCCTAATCCGGCTGCTTCAGAAATCATATTGAACCTGGATAACAGATGGATCGGTAAACAAGTACGAATTACCAATGCTAATGGCGCTGCCCTGACAACCATTCAAATCAATTCGGGGAAACAAAAGATCAGTTTAAACGCATTGAAAGCCGGCATGTATTTTCTGCAGGGGGAGAATGGAGCGGAAAAGTTCAATGAGAGATTTATTAAACTATGATGGCTGCTGCAGGATTTTCTTCCATTACCGTATCTCACATTACTCCATCATCATGTTTGCAATTTGCTGTCCAATAACCGGTGCTAAAGCTACTCCCATACCACTCATACGCACGGCGCAAAACACATTGGGCTCTAATTCTTGTACGATCGGCAGTTTTTCACTGCCCATGGCCATGATACCCGCCCACCGGTTTTCAATTTGATAGTGTCCGGCGTGATTGGGCAGAACGACTTTCGCCAGGTATTTTTCCAATTCCTGCTGAATAAAATCAGAGGTAGTCATATCGGTTGTTTCTTCTTCTGTAAAAGCCTTGTTCCTGGCGCCGCCCAATAAAACCCTGTTGCCCAGATTGCGGAAATAATAAAATCCCTCATCGGAATGAAAGGTGCCTTTCCAGGAAAGACCTTCGATAGGAGAGGTGAGGAGCACTTGCCCGCGGGCAGGCACAATATCTATGTGCGGAAACAGGCTTTTGGTAAAAGCATTGGTGCAGAGGAGCAGTTGAGTGGTGGATAAGTTGAATTGTTGATTTGTTGTGAGTTCATACTGATCATTGATACGCTCGATGTTTTTGATATCAACAGTGTTGAATACCTGCACACCCATGGATTGCACACGAAGTAACAAAGCCTGCAATAATTTCCCGGAGTGCAAACAACCTTCGAGGTTGTTTTTAACCAGGTGTTTTGTATGGCCAAAGCCAAAGCCGGCAATTTTATCATCGGTTAACTTATAGGTTTTCTTTGCGCCGGTAATGGGCCTTAACAGGGAGTTGATATACTCCATGTTGTGCTCCAGTTGGGCAGATGATATGGTGCCAGCGGGGTCGTAAAGTTCGTATCCTCCGCACAGGTCAAAATCAATAGCCTCCTTTTCAAAATGTTTTTGAATGCGTTCTAACCCTTTGTAGCGCATTTCTACCAGTTCCAGCATTTTATCAGTACCCATTGTCTGTGCATCGTGCACTACTTCGCTTAAGCTGCCAAAACAGGCAAAGCCGGCATTTCGGGTGCTGGCACCCGTTGGTATCAAACCTCTTTCAACAATGGAAACTTTTAATTGGGGATGTTTCTTTTTCAGATAAAAAGCCGACCAAAGCCCGGAAAAACCGCTCCCGATAATGACGATATCCTGCGGGGCAAAAAAAGTTTCTTTTTCCCAAATGGAGATTTGCATACGACAAATATCGGGAATCGTAAGTGGGGAATGGCCGGTGGTTTATTGTGAATGGAGATTTCTTCTGGATTGTTCCTGAATTTAGCCAAAAGTAAAAAGACTGTCATTCTATGAAACTCCCTTTTGAGTTTTTAATTTTTACTTTGTCCGAAACCTCTGATAAGAACCTGACGGAAAGTAAAAGCCCCAGGTATTTATCCCTTCTTTTAAAAATAAACGGTATTTAACCCTGTTTTAAGTTCTATACTGTTATTTTCGGTACACAAATAAATTCTATGAAAAAAACTATCCTGCTTTCATTTCTTCTCCTCGTACTGTTATCATCACAGGCACAGGGTTTAAAAGGACTTTTGAAAAAAGATTCTTCAGGTAAAACGGGTATTGGGAAAATATTGAACACGGGTTCTAAGCCGGGTTTGAGTAATGATGAAATCATTAACGGTTTAAAAGAGGCCCTGAGTGTGGGAACCAACAATGCTTCCAAACAACTTTCAAGACCGGATGGTTTTTTTAAGGACGCAGCTATTAAAATACTGATGCCTGAAGAGGCGAAGAAGGTAGAAAGCAAACTTCGCGGTTTGGGCATGGGCAAGCAGGTAGATAATGCCATCCTGTCTATGAACCGTGCAGCAGAAGATGCTTCCAAAGAAGTGGCGCCCATTTTCATGAATGCCATTAAAGGAATAACCATAGGTGATGGAGTGGGCATTTTAAAGGGTGGTGATTTTGCCGCTACCAATTATTTAAAAGATAAAACCACGGCTTCCTTAACCGAGAAGTTCAGGCCCATTATAGAAAGCTCGCTTCAGAAAGTAGATGCCACCAAATACTGGAATACCGTGTTTACTACCTACAATAAATTCAGTACGGAAAAAGTAAATACAGACCTTGTTGCCTATGTAACAGAAAAAGCGTTGGCAGGTCTTTTTTACCAGGTGGGATTGGAAGAGCAAAAGATCCGCAAAGATCCGGCTGCAAGGGTGACAGATGTTTTGAAGAAAGTATTTGCCAACTGATAACTTTTAAGAAGTAAAAAGGAGTTAAAGAACCGGTTATATCGAACCGCTCTTTAACTCTTTTTTTTGTTTGTACTAAAACAAAAAGCCAAATGAAACTCCCGTTCTAAACCCGGGCAGGGCTCCTCTAAAGTTTGCCATTACAGTGCGGTTGTCTTTATCCACCATCACATTTGTTCTGTTCCTGATAAAAGGGAAATTGTCAATAAAGTCCCGTATATCGTTTTCTGCTTCCCTGGCCTGGACATAGGTCCACGGAAGGGAGTTGGAAACTTCAACGGCCTTAAAGTTGTTTGTGGATGAATTGATCTCGGGCCCAAGCAGGAAAAGGTCGATGATAAACTTTTTGCCGATTAAAAACTGTGCACCCAGCTGGGCGCCTGCACCAAAACCATTGTAATCGTTTATGAAGTTCAGTACTATGGACTCTCCTGTTAACGTTCCGGTGCCAACGCCTTCGGCGGTGTGGTGCACATATTTAAAATAAGGTTCGAGGTACAAGCCTTTCAGTTGTTGTTTTGACAAATAAATCCTGTAGCCTGCCATAAAGGAAGTCGCCTTCATGGAGAAGTTGGCATCTTTATCCTCGTAGGTAAAATTGCGGTGTGTATTGGCCGGAACCCCGATCTTGGCCGTCAGCGAATTTTTTCCAAAGTTATACTCACCCTGCAGGCTCACACTGCCAAGGAGCAATCCTGTAGGCGCCCATTTTAGGGCAATGGCCGGTTTTAACGATGTTTCCTGCGCTTTTGTTAATTGAAGCAGGCAAACCAGGGGGATTAAAATAAGAATGTTCTTCATAGTTAGTGTTGATGACAAACTGGAGGTAAGAGAATAAAAATAGGGCCAACGCTGCATCAAAAAAGCCTTTCGCTTTTGAACGAAAGGCTTTTTGTATAATCAGCTGGGGGTTTCTACTTATAAATGTATCGCTTCACCATAAGCCACCTCAATAGCATCTTTAATGCCTTCGCTGATGGTTGGATGCGGATGGATGCTGTTCAATACTTCATGATAGGTTGTTTCCAGTTTCCTGGCCACTACCGTTTCGGCAATGATCTCGGTTACGTTGTAGCCGATCATATGCGTACCTAACCATTCACCGTATTTGGCATCGAAGATCACTTTTACAAAACCTTCGGTATGTCCGGCGGCAGAAGCCTTTCCTGATGCACTTAAGGGGAACTTGCCTACTTTAATTTCGTAACCGGCTTCTTTTGCTTTTGCTTCGGTCAGGCCGACAGAGGCAATTTCCGGTGTGCAATAGGTACAACCGGGAACATTACCATAATCCAGCGGCTCGGGAACATGGTGGTATTTCTTTTCGTTGAACCCAATATTTTCCACACAAATAATTCCTTCCTTGGACGCTACGTGGGCCAGGGCCTGGCCGGGAACGCAATCGCCAATGGCATAGATGCCCGGAACACTGGTTTGGTAAAATTTATCTACCGAGATCAAACCTCTTTCTGTTTTAATGCCCAGGCTTTCCAGTCCAATGTTTTCAATATTGGCAGAAACGCCAACCGCACTTAATAAAACATCTGCTTCCAGGGTTACTTCACCCGTGGCTGTTTTTACGGTGGCTTTAACTCCATTGCCTGAAGTATCCACTTTGGTTACTTCCGATGAGGTCATGGTAGTGATGCCCTGTTTTTTCAAGTTCTTTTCCAGTTCTTTTGAAATCTCTTCATCTTCTACGGGAACCACTCTTGGCATGAATTCAACGATGGTCACTTTGGTGCCCATGCTGTTGTAGAAATAGCCAAATTCAACCCCGATAGCCCCGCTTCCCACGATGATCATGGATTTGGGCTGCTGCGGAAGCACCATGGCCTCGCGGTAGCCAATGATTTTTTTGCCATCAATAGGCATGGAAGGCAACTGGCGGCTGCGGGCGCCGGTGGCGATGATGATGTGCTTGGCTTCTATGGTTTGTTTGCTGTTATCGGCTGCGGTTACCTCAATCTTTCCTTTGGCCACTACCTTCCCAAAACCGTTTACAACATCAATTTTATTCTTGCGCATTAAAAAAGCAACGCCTTTGCTCATTTTATCGGCAACACCGCGGCTTCTTTTAATGACGGCTTCAAAATTCTGCTGGCCGGTGGCTTCTATTCCAAAGTCCTTTGCATGTTTTATATATTCAAAAACCTGGGCACTTTTTAAAAGCGCCTTGGTAGGAATACAGCCCCAGTTCAAACAAATACCTCCCAGGCTTTCCCTTTCAATAATTGCTGTTTTAAAGCCTAACTGTGCGGCACGGATAGCGGCTACATAACCACCGGGACCCGAACCAATAACGACTACATCGTATGCCATTTTTTTAGTTTATAGTTTAGAGTTTAGAGTTTATGGTGTTATGCTCACTCTTTGAGGCGGTTTTAGGACTGGTTGAATTTTGGACAACAAGAAACTAAAAACCAGGAACCAGAAACTTTTTTTGCGGCACGAAGCTACTTTAATTTTGATTTACCTTCAAAAAGAGAAAGGAATGGTAACGTTTTTGTGATAAACCTTTTAAACAATTGAAAGTTGGCCATTAAAAATTGACAATACTATGGATCGGTTTAAAGAATACCTGGAAGAGCAGATGGACCTGAAAAGGCCCTGCACCATCAAATTCCGGTCAGTGGATGGCGGGGTATCTATCATTAAGGCGCATATTATAGATATGAGCACCGTAGCGCACCGCGATATGATTGAAACCGACGCCGGCATTCATATCGGGTTGGACCAGATTGTCCAGGTAAATGACCGGCACCCGGAAAATTATTGCTAATATTTTTATAACGGCTAAAATTTCTGGGGTTTACCTTTCCTTCGTTGCCTATTTTCCCTTACCTTCGCACTCCAAAATTTTTCCAAGTCATGGCACGAGTATGTCAGGTTACGGGTAAAACGCCGATCGGAGGTCACACTGTTTCTCACTCAAACATTAAGACCAAACGCCGTTTTCTGCCCAATTTGCAAACTAAGAAGTTTTTCTTAGCAGAAGAAAACAAGTGGATCACTTTAAAGCTGACGGCTGATGGTATCCGCACGATCAACAAAAAAGGATTGTTTAACGTTGTAAAGGAGTTAAGAGCTCAAGGTCAACATATCTAAAAATTATTAACAATGGCAAAGAAAGGAAACCGTGTACAGGTAATTCTGGAGTGCACCGAGCAAAAAACCACGAATGTGCCTGGTACCAGCCGTTATATCTCAGAAAAGAACAAAAAGAACAATCCTGAGCGTTTGGAGCTGAAAAAGTACAATCCAAACCTGAAGAAAGTGACTGTTCACAAAGAAATCAAATAATTAGCAAATATGCAGATGTGAAAATGTGCAAATTGAAGCCTTCATTTTCAAATTTGCTATTTTCAAATTTCCAAATTAATTACCATGGCAAAAGCAGCAAAAACCGCGATTAAATCCAAAGATGCCAGAGCAGCAGCTGAGGCTAAAAACTGGTCAAAAGTTATAAAAGCTGTGCGTAGCCCTAAAACAGGTGCTTATACCTTTAAAGAGGCTATTGTACACAAGGATAAAGTGAAGGATTTCTTAGCACAGAAATAAATTGAGGGTTAGTAAATTTTCCGGAAGCTGTCATCTTAGGTGACGGCTTTTGTTATTTATAGTACCAGCATTTGAGGTCCTGATTGGGCTTTTGTTGCGTCGCATCCTTTCATCACCCGGTAATTCTGCTGAACGTGTCGGAGTATCAACTTATTTTTGAGCCTTAATCTGAATCTAAAAATGGGATTTTTTAATAAACTCTTTGGCAAGAAGGAAAAGGAAAGCCTGGACGAAGGCCTTCAGAAAACAAAGGAAAACTTCTTTTCAAAAGTATCAAAAGCCATAGCGGGAAAAAGTACGGTAGATGAAGAAGTGCTGGATGACCTGGAAGAAGCCCTGGTGACGGCCGATGTCGGTATTGATACCACGGTAGCCATTATTGATCGCATTGAGAATCGTGTTGCAAAAGATAAATATCTAAATACCAGCGAGTTAAATAAGATACTTCAGGAAGAAATTGAAGACATGCTGGTGGGAGAGTCTTCTTATGATTTTACTTCAGACCTTCCTCATAAACCCTATGTAATACTGGTAGTTGGCGTAAATGGTGTAGGGAAAACCACCACCATTGGCAAACTGGCCTATAATTTTAAAAAAGCGGGTAAAAATGTGCTTCTTGGCGCCGCTGATACCTTTAGGGCCGCCGCTGTGGACCAGTTAAGCATATGGTCGGAACGGACCGGGGTGCCTATTGTAAAACAGGCTATGGGTTCTGATCCGGCAGCCGTGGCCTTTGATTCTGTACAAAGTGCGGTAGCCAGGGGAACGGATGTGGTTTTAATTGACACGGCCGGACGTCTTCACAACAAAGCGCACCTGATGGATGAGTTGAGCAAGATCAAAAGAAGTGTGCAAAAAGTGATTCCCGGCGCCCCGCATGAAGTGCTTTTGGTTTTGGACGGCTCCACCGGGCAAAATGCCCTGGAACAGGCAAAGCATTTTACCGCCACCACAGATGTGACCGCACTGGCCATCACCAAGCTGGATGGAACGGCTAAAGGAGGAATTGTTTTAGCCATTGCCAACCAGTTTAAAATCCCGGTAAAATTCATTGGCGTAGGCGAAAAAATGGAAGACCTTTTGATTTTTGACAAGCATGAGTTTGTGGATAGCCTGTTTAGTCTTAATAAGTAGTTTGGGTTGACGATAGAGCCATGCTTTTTGCTTTTTTTTAAGGCAGTCTTTTCCTTTTTGGTTCCATCTTGTTGTTTGTTACTTTTTTTGCATGCTCCAATAAAGTAACCCCCAAAAAAGGGCCGGCAAATCCAAATGCTCCGCTGGATTTACGAGGCCAGCGCACAGGCGGACAGTCTTTTATTTACAACCCTTGTTTACGATAGTGAGAGTGTCGTGCTATGCGCAGCTGCTGCAGGCGCTGGTATTGATGTGCTATTTATTATTGTTTTTTTAGTCACATCGATTGCTTCGCAGTTCCGCTAACCTTTTCCTAAGGCGTTGCTGTACATAGCCAAAACGGAGTATGGCGCTGTACCCTTCGTTTAAAGTGTAGAATAAAGCGGGTGGCAGTTTTCTTATGCTGAACTCACCTTAAATAGGAACCTAACTTTCTTTTTTAGGCGAGGTAAACAGGATGCTTAATCCAAGGATCGTGGCTATTAGGGAAGCTATTAAAACGGCAATTTTTGAAAACTGTGCTGTTGCCATATCCGTAAAAGCAAGGTTGGAAATAAAGATGGACATGGTAAAGCCAATACCGGCCAGCACTCCGGCCCCCGTCAGTTCCTTCCACCTCACCTGGTAAGGAAGGGTAGCAATCTTTGTCTTCACCAGGAGCCAGCAGGCCAGCAGTATTCCAATGGGTTTACCCAACACCAATCCCAAAATAATTCCAAGGCTATTTGCTGATCCCATTTCCGAAAGCCAGCCCTCCGAAAGAAGAATGCCGGTATTCGCCAGGGCAAAGATGGGAAGTATGATAAAGGCTACCGGTTTATGCAGGGCATGCTGCAAAAGATAAGAAGGATTGGTAGCATCGTTTTTACTGAAGGGAATGGCAACTGCCAACAATACACCGGTGATGGTGGCATGCACACCGGATTGCAACATGCAGTACCACATGATAACTCCCGGGACCAAATAAACAACCAGGTTTTTGACTCCCAGCTTATTTAAAACCATTAACAAGGCAAAGATGCCCAAAGCAGCCCCAAGAAAAGCCCATGAAAGGCCGGTATTGTAGAAAAGCGCAATGACAAGAATCGCACCCAGGTCATCTATAATAGCCAGGGCCGTTAAAAATATTTTCAGGGAGAAAGGCACCCTGTTGCCGGCCAATGCCATCATGCCCAGCGCAAACGCAATATCTGTTGCCATCGGGATGCCGAAGCCGGACGTGTTTCCCGAATTCCAGTTGATCAAAAGATAAATGCCGGCGGGAACCAGCATACCACCGACGGCAGCACCAATGGGAAGGATGGCGTTTTTGAAACTCGTTAATTCGCCTTTGTATAATTCCCTTTCAATTTCCAATCCCACCAGCAGAAAGAAAATGGTCATTAATCCATCATTGATCCAATGTTCCACCGAATAACTCAGGTTGACGGAAGCAAAGGAAAGATCCAGTTTTGAATGCCAGAAATTGGCGTACGCTTCACCGTAACGGCTATTGGCAATGAGTAAAGAAATGACGGTGCAGGCTAATAATAAGAGACCTCCAACCTTTTCACTATTTGAAAAATCCCGAAACAATTTTGTAATGATCATCATGCCTTTTTTTAATATAGCCGTTCGGGGTAAAGTTATTGGCTATTTTATTTGAAACAATACGATTGCGGAGAAAGTGCTTTTACCTGGACTATTGTTGCCATTTCAAACTCTGAATAAAACAATTTACCACGTAAATCTAACAACCCATTCATATTAACGAGAGATACAGGTCCTGTTTTTCGTTTTCTGATTATCTGCCCCTTAGTTTTGCGCTTCAAATTTTTAAATTGTCACAGCTTATGTTGAAAAAACTAGTATCAGTCTCATTGTGCCTGGCTTTATTGCAATTTGTATTTAACCAGGAGGCGCAGGCCCAGAAAACCTCTACCGGAACTTACTACAACAATGCCGTTGGTATTCGTCTGGATTTTGGAAGCGGCGGCAGCGAGTTCGGGTTTTCCGGAAAGCACTTCTTTACACAAAATCATGCAGGAGAAGCGCAATTGCTTTTTGGCAGCGGTGTTACCTACTTAGGTTTGGAGTATCAGTACCATGCACCCATTAAAAATGCCCAGGGGCTGCAGTGGTACGCAGGTGTAGGTCCGATGTTTGCTTTTTATTCCGGTGGTTCCGATGTTTTTCTCAGGCCTTTAGCCGGTCTTGATTATACTTTGGGCACTGCTCCCATTAACTTTTCTTTTGACTGGCGTCCTACGCTCAGGCTCACTCATACTGAATGGGGTAACAAGTTTGAAGGCGGTCGTTTTGGATTGGCGGCCCGTTATGTTTTCTAGTTTAGTAATGTTATAGATATCAAGCCCTGCCTTTGGCGGGGCTTTTTATTGTTATGTAAAAATTAAACCACTCAGATTTTGCCCACCCCTGATTCAGTACCTTTGCGCCTCGCATGAAAGCAAAGACTCTTAAAAAAGACAAGGTTAACATCATTACGCTGGGTTGCAGCAAGAACATGGTAGACAGCGAAGTGTTGAGCGGCCAGCTGAAAGCCAACGAAATTGATGTGGTACACGAAAGCAGCAAAAAAGATCACAATATTGTTATTGTCAATACCTGTGGTTTTATAGACAAGGCCAAGGAAGAAAGTATTAATACGATTCTTGACCAGGTGAACCTGAAGCAAAAAGGCAAGCTGGATAAAGTGTATGTGACCGGCTGCTTAAGCCAGCGTTACCGCGAGGACCTGGAGCAAAGCATTCCGGAAGTGGATGCCTGGTTCGGTACCATGGAATTGCCCCTCATATTAAAAAAATTTGAAGCCGATTATAAGAGTGAATTGTTGGGCGAACGCCTGCTGGCTACTCCGCAACACTATGCCTATTTAAAAATATCGGAAGGGTGTAACCGCACCTGTGCTTTTTGTGCCATTCCTTTAATGCGGGGACAGCATGTAAGCCGTTCCATTGATGAGCTGGTGAGGGAAGCGGAAAGTTTGGCAAAAAGAGGTGTAAAAGAGATCATGCTGATTGCACAGGAACTGACGTACTATGGACTGGACCTGTATAAGAAAAGAATGTTGTCCGATCTTTTGAAAAGACTGAGTGATGTTCCGGGTATTGAATGGATCCGTTTGCATTATGCCTATCCCCATAAATTTCCTTTGGACATTTTAGATGTGATGCGGGAACGGGAAAATATCTGCAATTACCTGGATATGCCCTTGCAGCATGCGGCTGACAATATGCTGAAAGCCATGCGCCGACAGATCACAAGAGCAGAAATGGAAGACCTGGTTCAGCAGGTGCGGGGAACGGTGCCGGGCATTTGTTTGCGTACAACGTTAATTACAGGCTTTCCCGGGGAAACGCTGGATGATGTGGAAGAACTAAAAGGTTTCCTGGAAAGGCAGCGGTTTGACAGGGTGGGCATCTTCACCTATTCGCATGAGGAAAACACCTCTGCTTATGATTTAGTGGATGATGTTCCGGCAGAAGAAAAACAAAGAAGGGCTGAAGACATCATGGCGGTGCAGCAGGAGATCAGCTATGAAAAGAATCAGGAAAAAATAGGACAAACATTTAAGGTATTGGTGGATAAAAAAGAAGCCGGCCGTTATTTGGGAAGAACCGAATTTGACAGCGTGGAAGTAGATAACGAAGTGGTCATTGCGGCTGATAAAAAAATCCCCATCGGGGAGTTTGTAAACGTAAAAATTACAAAAGCTTACGATTACGATTTAGAAGGTATGGTAGTGTAAAGAAAAGCCCTTTCAAACGAAAGGGCTTTTCTTTATTTTGATGCCGTGGCCGGCATATTGGTATTCCATATATCCCTGTATATTTTCCACTGCCCGTTTTCCTGTTTCCATACCACTACATACTTGCCTTTGTCGAGTGTTTTATTCTTATCGCCAAACATTTCATAGGTGCCTGTTTCAGCCAATAGGTCGGCATTTCCCTGCAGATCGGTTGTAGTGATCTTGGCATCCTTAATTCCCATGCGAAGAGCACTGCCCCACATGCCCGGGATGTCGTTGCCTTTAATGGGTTCGCTGTTGGCAGGCATGACCATTGCATCACTTGTATAAAGCGAACCCAGTGTAGCTGAATCGGCTTTTCTTACAGCTTCTTCAAATCTTTGATTGATGTCGTCAATAGTTTTCCGGGCAGCACTCATATTAAAGCTTTGCGTTGTGCTGTCGGCGCGGTTTTCCGAAGAAGCTACTTTGGCCGAATCGTTATTGCAGGAAGTGAAAAGAAGAACACCAGCCGCAAGCAGGTTAAAAGTTTTAGTCATAAAAAATAATTTTTATATAAGGTAGGAATTTTTAAGGAAAGAGGCGGTTTCCCTTTACCTTGTTTGGAACAATTAATAAAAAGAGGGCCGAAGCCCTCTGGTTTTAATCGTCATTATCTTCTTGTGTATTTTTTATGTCCGGCTTTTGATTTGCGAGACTATCTGCATTGTTGATTATTTGCTTTGCGTTTGTATTACGCTCATCTTGCCCGGCATTTTCATTGCCGCCTTGTGCAACAAAGCCGTTGCGAATTTCTGAATGCCTGATTTGCCCGCCGAGATGTGCCGTTTGAGCCATGATAGCAGCAGAACCCAAAGCAAAAAACAGGACGGTCAGTTTGATGAGCTTTGCTAACCCCGGGAACCGGCTTACTACCAAGCCTGCCAGGGATACCATGGCGCTGATGGAGATACTAACAAGTGCAATACCTGCCGTTTCTTCATGCCGTTCAATTAAGTTCTCCGATACCCCCGGCAAATGTTCCACTATTTCTTCAGCGCTTTCGCCGGTGAAATAAACAGGAATGGTGAATAATCCTGCCGCCAAAAAAATATAGAAAGCTGTTTTTGTAAGCGTTTCATTTTTTTTAAAAAAGGAAACGATCAATATAACTACGCCAATAAAGGATAGAATAACAGGCACATGCGTTAGTGCCAAATGGATTTGTGAAGCGTTCATAACACTGTGTTTTAAAGTAAAAAAATAAATACAGCTGAAAAATGAATTACACAGTGCGTGGGGGATGGAAAATGCCAAATTCCCATTGAGAAGGAAGAATAGAAATCTGCAGTGGTACAGCTATTTCAGGCTTTTGCGCTATGGGTTTCCTGAGTTCTATTTTATGAATGGAAAAATTGGCAACAATGGAAGAGGTGCCCATCATGCTTTTGAAAGGCAATTGCATATCATCCTTCTTATCTCCATCTTCGTGGTCACCCACATAGTGCTCCGCAAGAAAATTCAAAAGGGTGATTGACTCCTGGCTTTGATGCGTATAAAAATGCTGAACAAGAACAGGTACTTTAAAAAACTGTCCCAGTTCCGTGGTAGCGGAGGCAAGGAGAAGAAGGAAGAATATGGCGATTCGGTTCCGCATTGTTTCTAAATTAAGAAGAAGAAAAGGTATGTTCCGTTGCATTTGCATTAAGATTTACCATTCGTTTTTGTGCGGACACATTTCTTTATAGAAGGTCATCTGTCCATATGAACTTTATTGCATACCCGTTAAAATAAAGATGATTGACCGAAATTTAGACCGTGAGAACTACAAGTGCATTATATAAAACCATCCGGATCAGGGAAATAAAAGAAGAAGTAAAAGGCTTTAAAACCTTTGTATTTGAAGAGGGACATAATATCCGGTACAGATCCGGGCAGTATCTTACTTTGGTTACTTCCCTGCATCATGAAGAGGTCAGACGGTCGTATTCCATTGTTTCTTCGCCCTGTTTACAAGAGCCCCTGGCCATTGGCGTAAAACGGGTGGAGAATGGTTTATTTTCCCGGTTGCTTATAGACAATGCTAAACCAGGTGATGAACTGACCACCACTGGTGCGGGCGGTTTTTTTACTTTGCCGGAAAATGCGGAAGTGTATAAACAGGTTTTCTTTTTTGCTGCCGGCAGTGGCATTACACCTGTGTATTCGTTGATAAAAACCGTCCTGCATGCGCATGCTCATTTGTCGGTTGTTTTAATTTACAGTAATGCATCGCCTTCTAAAACCATCTTCTTCCAGGAGTTAATGAAATTAAAGGAAGAGTTTGCAGAGCGGTTTCATTTAGAGTTCTTATTCAGTAATGCTGCCGATCTGACGAAGGCTCGTCTTCACCGCGATTTATTGTTGCAATTCATTGAAACCTTATCTGTTCCTGTTGCTTCCCAAATTCTTTATTACATCTGCGGTCCCCAAACCTATATGCGCATGTGCACGTATACCTTGCAGGAGATGGGTGTTCACAGTGATCAGATCAGGAAAGAAAATTTTATTATCGAAGCGATCAAACATGCTACGGTGGCACCGCCCGATAAGGAAATGCATACAGCGCATATCCGTATGGGTGGGAACGCATACACGGTAAAAGTACAATACCCTGACGCTATCTTAGCCGCCGCTAAAAAGCAGGGAATTGTTCTGCCTTACAGTTGCGAAGCGGGCCGCTGTGGCAACTGTGTAGCCCGTTGTACAAAAGGTGCCGTCTGGCATTCGTACAATGAAGTATTGACGGATAAAGAATTAGACAATGGCTTGATACTTACCTGTGTAGGGTACCCGGTTGGCGGTGATGTGGATCTTGAAATCGGGTGATTATCCCGGTTGGAATGTTTTTTATTCCTATACGGTGGCTTCCGTGTTTAATACACTGGTTTGATGGTGCAGTTGCCAGGAGTAATAGTCATAGCTGTGGGCTTCGGCTCCGTATAGCTGGGTGCTGCTTTTCCATTCATTTTTCAGGAGCGATGCATCCTGGTTACTGGCAGCCATGCAACTTTCACAGCCGGCGCAGTAAAGGAGCCTGCATTTCGCTTGGTTGTTTTTTATGCCGTTGTCAGTACTGCTTTTCATATAGCCTTAATTGAGTGGTTATAATTTCACGAATTCTACCCGCCTGTTCTGGGCACGGCCTTCTTTGGTTTTATTATCACCCACGGGTTTTGTTTCGCCCTTTCCTTCCGTCTCTATTCTTGCCGCGTCAATGGAAAATTCTTTTACCAGGTATTCTTTTACGGCAGCCGCTCTTTGTTTCGACAGTTCCATATTGGCAGCATCATCACCGTCACTGCTTGTGTGGCCAGTGATCTTTATTTTAACCGTAGCATTTTCTGCCAGAGTAGTTCCTATTTCTTTTAAAACACCGGCTGATTCGCTTTTGATGACGGCGCTGGCATTATCAAACAAAATTCCCGTGGTGCTGAACTTTCCTTCTTCAATTAATTTATGCCTGGTATCCGGCTTGCCGGTAGCTACTTTTACATTGCTGATGTAAAAAGACAGCATGTCATCTTTATAATTGGAAGAAGAAAGCTTGAAGAATAACTGGTTGTACGGGTGGCCCACCGGTACTGCCATGGGGATGTCGAATTTCTTTTCTCCATTGAACCAGATGCGCAGGCGTTTTTCCTGCACCTGCAGGGAAACATGGGCTACTTTGCCGTAAAACTTTTCAAGCGTAGCAAGGTTTTGATTTTCGGAACGGAAGTAATCTTTACCATCATAAGAACTTTCCACCAATGTACGTGTGTTGCCGCCTTCACCCAAATGCAGGTTGGCCTGTACGGCTGCATATTTTTCAAAATCTTTAAGAAAGACATTGTCGTTGGCGGGTTCTGTCTCTGTTGACAGAAAGCCGAATATAAATTCGGGATAGAGCCAGCCGTTTGGTTTCATTTGCAGTACCATGTCAAACTCCATCGTAAAATTTTTGGTGAAGGAATCTTTGTTGGCGGTGAGGTACAGTGCATTTTGGTAAAGGCGCAGCCATTTTCCTGCTACTGAATTGAGCGTCACCACTTCGGCCTTCCCGTTCGTATTCCAGTTGAGCGGTAATTCTCCAATAGCATCCTGCGAAAAATCTTCCGTGTAAATTATTTTTTCCCCGGGCACAAAATCATATTTGGAATGGCTGACAAGAGATGCTGCAGGAGCAGTCGTTTTTTCTTCAGTGCCTTGTATTGGAGCACTAGTAGCTAGTGGGGAATTTTTTCCTTCTGCCTTATCCAGCTCATTATCCATAGCCTTGTCCACTTTATTGTCAACACGCTGCTGTACTTTGTTTTTTGCTTTGTTCAGCAGTCCGCCAAATTGGGCCTGGCATAAAACGGGACTTAGAAACAGGACAGCCAGAATGATCTTTTTCATGATAATAAATTTGAAAAACGAAAGTAGAAGGCCCGGCAGGGCACCACAAGATGACTATGCATGAATTGATAAAAGCAGTGAAGGAACTGAAAGAAAGAGCATTTCGTCAAATTCCTCATTGGAATAAGGCATGGCCCATACTTTATTTTTGCCACCGGTAAAATAATTTTTCGTCATAGCCTGCTGGCTCATTTCTTTGTACACGGCAAATTGTTGTTCTAACTAAAAAACCATTATGAAGAAAATTTTTCAACGCCTTTTCTCTTTTGTTTTCTTACTGGCTTTCTTTGCAGGCCACGGCCAAAAAGGGTATCAATATTCCGTGAACCTCAATAAGCTGGAAAACGATGGTTTACATGTGGAGCTGCAAACGCCGGAGGTAAAGGGGGCTACAGCAGTGTTCTCAATTCCTAAAATTATCCCCGGAACCTATGCCATTGCTGATTATGGCAAATTCATCAGCCAGGTGAAAGCTCTTGACAACAAAGGCAAAACACTTAGCGTGACAAAGTTGAATGACAACCAATGGAAGATCAGTAACGCTACCCGGTTGAATAAGATCACATACCGGGTCGATGATATTTACGATGCAGAACTAAAGCACAATATCTATCCAATGGCCGCTACCAATTTTGAAGAAGGCAAGAATATGGTGTTGAACATGCCCGGTGTTTTTGGATTTATAGAAGGCATGCGAGACCTTCCGTTTCATATCAGCCTGGAGAAGCCTGCCGGCTTTTACGCATCTACTTCCTTAAAACCCGTTTCATCTACTCCTGCAAAAGATGTATTTGAGGCACCCGGTGTTGATGCTTTGTACGATTATCCTATTATGTATTCCGTGCCGGATACGGCTTCGGTTCAGGTAGGAAATTGTGCCGTGCTGGTGTCGGTGTATTCCCCCAATAAGCAAATTCATGCAAAACAAATTGCGGAGTGGATGAACAATTTGCTGGATGCGGCCCGGCAATATTTGGGTGGCAAATTGCCCGCCGATAACTATTCTTTTATCTATTATTTCAGAGATCCAAAGGTCAAGCATTCTTTCCCGGCCGGCCTGGGTGGAGCTTTAGAGCATACGACCTCTTCTTTTTATTACCTGATGGAAGCACCGGCAGAACAATTAAAAGCGGGCATTATTGATATGTCATCGCATGAGTTTTTTCATATTGTTACGCCATTGACCATTGCTTCCAAAGAAGTAAAAGAGTTTAACTTCAATGAAGCCGTTATGTCAAAGCATCTTTGGTTGTACGAAGGCGTGACAGAATATACGGCGCATCATGTGCAGGTGAAATACGGGCTGAACACAGCAAAAGAGTTCTTAGATAAGTTGTCGGGGAAGATCACCGTTTCACGTACGCAGTATGACGATGCTTTACCATTTACAGAACTAAGTAAATACAGCACTGATAAATGGGCGGATCAATACGGAAACGTTTATGAGAAAGGAGCCCTGATTGCTGCCTGCCTCGATATTTACCTGTTGCATCTTTCCAATGGAACGTACAACCTGCGCAATCTCACTTACGACCTGGGTGTGCGGTTTGGCAAGTACCGCTATTTTAATGACGATGAACTATTTGATAACATTGCGGAATTAACTTATCCCGAAATAAAAGACTTCCTTCAAAGATATGTGGCCGGACCAACCCCCATTCCTTACGAATATTATTTTGGGTTGGCTGGAATTGACTTCATACCAAAAGCAGAGCGACAGGTTTTTTCCTTTGGCAGTATCCGTATGGACGTAAATGAAAAAGGAACAGTGGTTATTGCGCCTCCTTTTAACCCAAATAAATTTGGAAGGAAAGTAGGGTATAAAGAAGGAGATGAAATTTATGCTTTCAACGGATTAGTTGTAACCCCGCAAAATTTAAATGATGTCATCAACCAGGTGAGGAGCCGTATGAAAGAAGGCGATCCATTCACTGTAAAGATCGGTCGCCGCAATAAGAACAATACGGTTGATACTATGACCTTAAGTACCGCTATTTTTAAAGTAGCGGTTGAAGACATTAATAAGCTGGAACCTATGCCGGATGCTTCGGCTAAACAAAAGCTGGTGCAAAAAGCCTGGCTTACGGCAGCCAGGAGCAATGAAGTAAGAGAAACACCGCCTGCTGATCCTTCGGATGTAGCGAATATTGATGCCCTTATCAAAGCAACGTACGACGTAATATCCGGCCCTGCCGGTCAGCGCAACTGGAACCGTTTTCACAGCTTGTTTGTACCTGATGCGCAAATGGGAGCAATGGCAATGACACCGGAAGGCCAGTCTGCGTTTCGGGCTATTACACCACAGAGTTACCAAAGATCAAATGCACCTTTCTTTTTAAAAAATGGATTTTACGAAGAAGAATTAAATAGAAACGTACAGCAGTTTGGCAATGTGGCTACTGTGCAATCCTCTTACCAGTTTCGTTTCACACCCGATGGAAAAATAGAGCAAAGAGGGGTGAATTATTTTACGCTGGTTAAATCGAATGGCCGCTGGTGGATAACGAACCTTACCTGGCAGGATGAAGAAAAGGACCTGCCTTTACCTGCAGCACTGCAGAAGAAATAAATAAAAATCATTTACATGGAATGGGACACTAAAAGCAAAGCCTGTTAGTGTCCTTTTAATTTTTATTTCTTTGGTCGAAAGGTCAGGAGACAATAGATTTCAGGAAAGGCTATTCCAGTCTTTTTTTAATTCTCTTCTTTTATTCAGAATAAGGACCACCAAAACCAATAACAGGATAACAAAAAATTCCATTCTCATATACAATAATTTTAAACCAAGCTGTAAAGCAGTACTTCCTTGTTCTTCCATTTGTATTGCCTGCTTTTAATCATTCCGTGCGCAAAATTCAAGGATGCAGAAGGGAACTTCCATCCAAAGCGTCATGAAATGTGGAAATGGTTTGATGGATTGTTTTGGACTTTCATTCACTTGCCCCGGTAATGTCCATGCCGGTTTTACCAGGCAATCGCATAACCATGCGTGGAAATTTTGACGTGGGTATCTCTTTAAATTTTTTTAGTATGTGTTGTTGGCTTAAATTAGGATATAAATTTTCCATCCTTAATTACGGTCATCTACTAAAATCTCGTTTATGAAACAATGTCTGCTGTTTATTCTGCTGCTTGGCCATGCCTTTACAATCAGGGCCCAACAAAATTTAGTGATCGAGCCAGCAAAACCACAACCGGGTTCCACCATCACTATTCGATACGATCCAAAGAATACAAGCTTAAGCGGAGTAAAGGATTTTGAAGGATATGCTTATTTGCTCGAAGGTAAGCTTCCTTTGGTGCAGGCGGTTCCATTGCGTAAAGAAGGTGGGGTATATCTGGGTACCGTAAAAACCAATGATTCTACCAAAGCCGTATTCTTTAGTTTTTCAAATGATGAAGTAAAAGAAAATAACAAGGATGAAGGTTATTACACCCTGATGTTTGATAAAAAGGGACAGGAGGTAGCAGGTGCCTACCTGGCTTTAGCTTCAGGTCTCAATAATTTTTCAGGCATTTGGAGTTTGAAACGGAACAGCGAGAAAGCCCTGGCGCTAACCAAAAAAGAATTTACTTCACCAGCGGCAAGGGAGACGTTTTACAATGAATACTTTTTATTTCTTGGCCAGTCAAAAGAAGCTGCTGATAAGGATTTGCTAAGCCAGAAGCTAAAAAAACACGTTGCTAAAACAACGCTTAGCGAACAAGATCTGATGACCGCAAAAAGATACTATGAAAGCTTTCTGAAAGATAAGGAACAGGGAGAGGCAGTGTATGCACTCATGCAACAACGGTTTCCGAATGGCAACTGGAAAAGAACAGAGCAAATGGCAGCTTTCAATAAGGAAAAAAGTTTGGCTGAAAAAGCAAAGTTGTTTGACCAGTTTATTGCCACCTATCAACCTTTTACAAAAGAAGAGCAACCTATGGTAGATCAGATGGCGGCTACTCTGGCCCAGCGTTTTGCCGATTCTGCCGCTTATACCGAAATGCAGAAGTACGCAGGAATGATAAAATCCAATTCCACTTTGGCCAGTGTTTACAATAGCATAGCCTGGAAGATGGCCGGTGAAGGGGTGAATAATCCGCCGCGTAATGTGGCCCTGGGTAAAGAGCTTTCCCAAAAGTCGCTTAAGCTAATGGAGCTAGAGATTAACAAGCCTTCCAGTAAGCCTTCTTACCTAACAGATAAGCAATGGGTAAAAAACCTGCAAAGCACCTATTACATGTACGCCGATACCTATGCTACACTTCTGTATCACAACAAAGAATACGACGAGGCCTATGCACTGGAGAAAAAAGCCATGGAAAATTTTCAAAGAAAAAACGTGGACATGAACGAGGCGTTTTCCCTGCTTACCGAAAAAATAAAGGGTCCCAAAGAAGCGCAGGCCGAATTGGAAAAATTTTTCGAAGAGGGCAAGTACTCTCCAAAAATGAAAGAGCAGTTAAAAGCCATCTACTTGGCTCAAAATAAAAGCGAAGACCAGTGGCTTCAATATGCAGGTGGTTTAGAGCAAATGGCTTTTAATAAATTGAAGGCAGAACTGGCCAAACAAATGATCAATATGCCTGCTCCTGATTTTAAACTTAAAGACTTAACGGGTAAAGAAGTAGCCCTTTCCTCATTAAAAGGAAAAGTAGTGGTGGTAGATTTTTGGGCTACCTGGTGTGGGCCTTGTATTGCTTCCTTTCCCGGCATGCAAAAGGCTGTAGAAAAATACAAAAACAATCCTGACGTTGTTTTCTTGTTTATTGACACCTGGGAGAATGGCGATGACAGGGAGAAAAAAGTAAAGGACTTCATGGAAAAAAATAAATATCCTTTCCTGGTTCTTTACGATGAAACAAAAAAGGACAGTCCTGATGAATTTGTAATTGTTTCGAATTATAAAGTAGATGGCATTCCTACCAAATTTGTGATAGATAAGAACAGCAACATTCGTTTTAAAAGCGTGGGTTACAATGGAAGCGCGGATGCTTTATTAGCCGAGATGACGGCTATGATTGATATGGCCGCATCGGGCAGTGAAAGCAAGGATGCTAAAAAAGCTTTCTGATGGCCGGGAAATTTATAAAATTATTAGCCCTGTTGGCAGATACATCCACAGGGCTTTTACTTTCCAGGTAGTAATTTTTGTAACAGGTTTTATAAATACAGCGGGAAAAATCTTAAATGACTACCGTATCTCTTCCAGCCCAACCATCCTGTTTTTTTCCTGGTCCCATACCTTTAACCGGAAGCAGGCCCTGATATCTTTTAATTTGAGCGAGGTTTTTTTACAATCCTGTAATTCCGGGAAATGATCCATGACCTCGGGTAAACGATAAAATGGAATTCTTGCGTTGAGGTGGTGAATATGATGATAGCCGATGTTGCCCGTAAACCATGTCATGACGGGGTTCATTTGCATAAAGCTCGACGATTCCAATGCGGCTTTTTCGTATGCCCAGTCTTTATTATCACAAAAACTCACACCGGGGAAATTGTGCTGGGCATAAAAAAGATAAGCGCCTAAGCCAAAGGCAATAAAAAAAGGTAAAAAGAACAAAAGAAACCAGGTATGCCAGCCAAACAGCCAAAAGATTAGCACGGCTGCAATAATGTGTATGGCAAGTGCCACGAATGAATCAAGATGTTTTTTTGGATTGCTGGCAAAAGAACGGATGCACATACCGTAAACAAACATGGACAGGTATCCCAATACGATAGTAAGCGGATGGCGGGTGGCCAGGTATATCCGCCGTTCCTTTGCGGACATTTCTAAAAACTTCTTTTTGGTAGCAATAGGATAGGAGCCAATGCTGGCGCTGAACAATTTGGAATTGTGTTTATGATGATGATCGTGTGACCGCTTCCAGATACTGGTAGGCGACAACATATACATCCCAAACAAGGTCATTAAGGCATTGGCAACTGCAGATTTGGTAAGTATGGAATGGTGCTGGTGATCATGATAAATGATGAACATGCGGACAATGAGCAGGCCTGCCAAAAGACTGCTGGCAATTCTTAAAGCCAGAAAAGGCATCACCACCGTTCCTGCCAGGGCTAACACCAATAAACCAAATGTTGTTAGTGTATGAAACCAGCTTTTACTTCTTATTTCTTTTGCAAAGGGCCTGGTAGCCAAAATGAGTTCCTTACCACAAAGCATGGGTTGCTGTTAAATTTTAGTAACTGAATAGATTATACCCTGGCATGTTTCCACCGGCGGTGCGTCCACAACCAGGTTTCCGGCTGTGCTATAATGTCTGATTCTAGTCTTTTGGTATGAGTGGTGGTTATGTCACCTTCATTCAAACCAAAAGGTGGTTCTTTCAATATAGTGGCTCCTAGTGTATAATAACCTCTTTTTATTTTTTTGACCGACACGTAAACCACCGGATACTTCATTTTCTGGGCAATCTTTTCCGTGCCCATAAATACCGGTGTGTCCTGGTTCATAAAATTCATCCAGTAGGCCTTGTCGGGCGAAGGCGCCTGGTCGGCAATAAAGGCAGTAGCATTCAGTTCGTCCTTGTTGCGCATCATATCGCGAAAGGTATCCTTCATGGCTATCAGCTTCGTGCCAAACCTTGTTCTCATCTTGTATACCAGCTTGTCAAAGTATTTATTGGAAAGCGGGTGGTAGATCACGTACAATTGATGTTTGCAGAGAAGGCTAAATGTATTGCCAGCCCACTCCCAGTTGCCCTTGTGGCCCATTACAATAATGATGCTTTTTTCTTCCTGTGCTAATTTTCTGAAAAGGGCATTGGCCTCGGGCTCCAGGCTGCAATGTTTCAGCATTCTTGATTTGCTGATGGTAAGGGTTTTAAATGTTTCCAGTGTCAGGTCGCAGAAATAGCGGTAAAAGTTTTTAGCAATAAGGTCAATTTCCGCTGCTGTTTTTTGAGGAAAGGAATTGCGCAAATTCTTCCGTACAACTTCTTTCCGGTAACCAATTACATGGTACAACAGGATGAATACACCATCCGATAAAAGATAAAGAAGCCGGAAAGGCAGAATTGAGAGCAAGTAAATAAAGGGCAGCGTTAAATAATATGTTAGTCCTGGCAATGCTTTGTTTTTTTCAAGGATAAGATCAAATATAATTCCTGAAATCTAAATGGAAGCCTAAACTATAAAGAGTATCTTTTTTTCAGGCTGCATCCTCGCCAGACAAATATAAAAAACATGAATAAGATTGTTGTCGCAGGATTACAGATCCCTTTCCCAGTCTTTATTCAAACTTCTTCTTTTATAAAGGATCAACAGGGAAGCGACAGTTATCAGTAATATGAATAATTCGATCCTCATGGTGTTGTTTCTTATACTGACAACACGAGCCGTTGCAAGTGAACTAATGGTATGTTAAAATGCTTGCCATCCAAAAACAGCGGATATGTTCAGGATTCTTTTGTTTCCATCTTTGGTTTCATATATTGTGCAGCCAAAACTTACTTCATCCTGAAAACGGCTAAATAAAGTGAGAATGAACCATCTTATTGTACGCCTGGGGGCTTTGCTGGGGCATGCGCTTCTAAACATTATCATTGTTTCCTATGCTACCGGTTTTGATATTACGGGAAGCTGGCTGGCTGTTACCGGTTTTTTTCTCCTTCTTTTCTTATTATTTGTACTCTTTGCAAAACACCTTATTTCTTTTATCTATTATATAAAAACCAAAACAAAATGATAGGCTTGATTTTCTTTGTTTTTGCATTTGTAATTGTTAGTTTGATCTTACAGGCATTCAAAATACAATCCTACCGGGATTCAGAAGGCCGCTTCCGGTTTGCCGGTATATGGAGACCGGTGGCTGCCCTCATACTTGCTTTGGTCATTGCGGCCATTAATCCTGTTGACATAGAAAGGATCGATGCAGGACATGTAGGAATTAAAGTCAGTAATATTGGTGATAACCGCGGCGTGGGAAAAACTGAATATGTTACGGGGTGGGTATTTTATAATTCATGGATTTCACGCATTTATGAATTCCCGATTCATCAGCAGCATATAGAGTATGAGGAGGCTGATATTGTAACCAAGGGCGGGTTCAGGGCGACCATTAAACCTTCGTTCAACTATTCGATTAATGCGGGTAATGTGGCCAACATGTTTCAGAACCTTCGTGTAGGCGTAAAGGAAATGGAGCAGGGCTGGCTTAAAAATGCTATTGTCGGCTCTGTAAACGATGTGGCCAACAGGTACACGGTTGATTCTATTTTCAATCACCGCGAAGAATTTGAATCCTCTATTGTAAAAGAGTGCAATAAAAGGGTTTCACAGTGGTTCAATGTCTCGCAGCTAAGAACCAACATTGTTCCTCCAAAGGAAATCTCAGAATCCATTATTGCAAAAACCAGGGCCATACAGGAGGTGCAGGTAGCCGAGAACCAAAGGCAGGTAGCTGTTGCAGAAGCAGAACGGAAAATCGCAGAGGCCAGAGGTGATTCGGCGCAGGCCGTCATCCAGGCAGCCGGCAGGGCAGAAGCTATTAAGAAGGAACAACTTTCGTTGACGCCACTCTATATTGAATATATAAAAATTCAAAAATGGTCAGGCCAGGTGCCTACCACGGTGGCCGGAGGAAACAGCGGCTTTTTAATTCAGTTGCCTAAAGAAGGCGGCAAGTAGCAGAGCTATATCGGATGCATTATTTCATAGAACTTTGCTATTAAAATTGAAATAATGTCCATATTCAAAGATGCCACGCTACCCGAAATTGATGTGGCCCTGCAACAATCCTGGCAGGCCTTCCGGGTGTACCGCCAGAAGGACTTAAAACAAAGAGCAGCATTTTTAAGAACGATTGCCAGGGAATTAGAACATATAGAGGATGAATTAATCACCATTGCCGGCCGGGAAACGCATTTGGAAGAAGCCCGTTTGAAGGGAGAATTAAAACGCACCATCTTTCAGCTGACCTCTTATGCCGATGCCTGTGAGGAAGGAACATGGCTTGATATACGAATTGATACAGCGGATGCGAACCGTACGCCGCCCAAACCCGATCTGCGTAAAATGCTGGTGCCCTTAGGCCCGGTAGTTGTATTTGGCGCTTCCAATTTTCCTTTCGCCTATTCCACTGCCGGCGGCGATACCGCCTGTGCCCTGGCGGCGGGGTGTCCTGTGATCATCAAAGCACATCCGGCCCATGCCGAAACTTCAGGCCTGGTGGCTAAGGCCGTGCAGCAGGCCGCGCAAAAAAATAATTTACCGCCGGGTGTTTTTATTCATTTGCACGGCGCTTCTTTTGAAGTGGGCAAGGCCCTTGTGCAACATCCGCTGACAAAAGCTGTGGGCTTTACAGGATCATTTGAAGGCGGCAAAGCTTTATTTGATTTAGCCAATCAACGGCCTGTTCCTATCCCGGTTTTTGCCGAAATGGGCAGCGTGAACCCGGTATTTCTATTGCCACAAAAGGTGGAAAAGGATACCGAATCCATCGCGGCTATGTGTGCAGCGTCCATTACACAAAGCGCCGGGCAATTTTGTACCAACCCCGGAATACTGGTTGGCATCGAAAGCCAAGCTTTAGAAGCATTTAAAAAATCTCTGGGCCGCCAAATTCAAAATACGGAGCCGGTGAGGATGCTGCATAGCGGTATTGCCAAAAGCTTTCATCAAAAAAGAGAAAAAGCATTGGCAGAAGAAGGCGTTGGCGTGGCGGCGGTAACAACCTTCGATGTGGAAGAAGAGGAAAGCATTCCTACACTGGCCGAAGTTTCTGCAGCCGTCTTTTTAAAAAATCCTTTGTTGCATAAAGAAGTGTTCGGTCCTTATTCTTTATTGGTGAAGTGCAGCAGTACCCATGAAATGTTGCAGGTGGGGCTGGCCATGGAAGGGCAGCTAACAACCAGTTTGCTGGCAACCGAGGAGGAAGTTCAGCAGCACGGGGAGTTAGTGGAGGCTTTGCAGGACATTTGCGGACGCTTTGTTTTAAACGGCGTACCCACGGGTGTAGAAGTGGCGTTGGCCATGCAGCATGGCGGACCTTACCCGGCTACAACCGACAGCCGGTTCACTGCGGTAGGCGCCGATGGTATCAGGCGTTTTGCAAGACCGGTGTGCTATCAAAACTGGACAAATGAGCTTTTGCCGGCAGAGTTGAAGAATGAAAACCCGTTGCGTATATGGCGAACAGTGAATAATGAATTGACAAAAGAATCTAATTAGTATTTCATCCATTTCCGGAGGCATAAGGAAATACTTAACAATTTTAAATGCTTAGTTGTTTTTACTTTTAACCCATGTTTGCTGCACAGCACATTCTATACAGCCAGGCCAACGCATTTACAAAGATTGTTCTTGACTATTTAGATGGTTCGGAAAACCTGAAGCCATTTTATGAGCAACCTCCAACGTTAGCCGGCATCGAAGAAACCATAAGAAGGAAACAGCTTCAACCTGTTGATAGAAAGATGCTGATTGAAGTATTGGAACAACAATACGGCAGGGTTGAAACCTCCAGCCAGGTTAGAAAAAACATTAAGCTTTTAGCTTCCGAAAAAACCTTTACCATTACTACGGCGCACCAGCCTAATTTGTTTACAGGCCCTCTTTATTTCATTTATAAAATTCTGCACGCAATTAAATTGGCCGCCTGGTTAAAAGAGCAACTGCCCGGGTATAATTTTGTTCCGGTGTATTATATGGGGTCGGAAGATGCTGATTTTGACGAGCTCAATCATACGTATGTAGACGGGAAAAAGATTGAATGGAAGAAGGAACAGAAAGGTGCCGTAGGAAGAATGCTGGTGGATAAAACCCTCGTTCAGTTGATTGATGAACTGGACGGCCAGTTGAGCAATGAAGCGCATGGACAGGAAGTGATCCGGCTTTTACGGCGATGTTACAGCAATGGGAAAAATATCCAGTCGGCCACCTTTGAGTTGATCAATGAATTATATGCCGCTTATGGGCTGGTGGTTCTTATCCCGGATCACCCGGCTTTGAAAGCGCAAATGAAATCGGTATTTACAGATGATCTTTTTCAAAATACTTCTGCAGAAATTGTTCAGCAAACATCCAAAAAATTAGAAGCACATTATCCGGTACAGGCCCATCCAAGAGAGATCAATCTTTTTTATTTAAAGGATAATATTCGTGAACGCATCATTCGCAAAAATGATGCGTTTGTTGTTCACAACACAGACCTGCATTTTACGGAACAAGGGATAAAAGAGGAACTGGACCAACATCCTGAGCGGTTTAGTCCGAATGTGATCTTAAGAGGATTGTTCCAGGAAACGATTTTACCCAACTTGGCATTTGTAGGCGGAGGCGGTGAAATGGCCTACTGGCTGCAATTAAAAGACCTGTTTCAGCACTATAAGATTGTTTATCCGGTCCTGATCCTTCGCAATTCTTTCTTGGTAGTTGAAAAAAAATGGAAGGAGAAAATAGAAAAGATTGGTTTCTCCATCACCGAACTTTTTCAACCGCAGGATCAATTAATGAACGAGGTGGTTGCCAAAAATTCCCGCAACCCCGTTTCTCTCAATGGAAAGTTTGAAAAGGCAGAAGAATTATTTGAGCAAATAAGAATGCAGGCAGACAGTATTGACCCTACTTTATCCCAACATGTAGCGGCAATCAAAGCCCGTTCTTTCAAAGTGCTGCAGGAACTGGAAAAGAAAATGCTGCGGGCAGAAAAAAGAAAGTTTTCTGACCAGGAAAGACAAATCGGGGTCATTAAGGCTGCCTTGTTCCCGGGCAATGGATTGCAGGAGCGGAAAGAAAATTTCAGCCTGTTTTACGCCAAATGGGGAAGGGATTTTATTGAGGCCTTGTATAAGAATTCACTGGCATTGGAGCAGGAGTTTGTGATTCTACTCGAATCGTAATTTCATTTTAAATAACCGGCTTTCTCCGTTATCATTATCCGCGGCCAGGTGTAAAATAGCTTCATTCTTATGGATTCCTTCTGTACAAACCGATTCGATTTTTTGTTTGTCGAATGTTTTATTAACCTCGGAAAGATTGATCAATTGATCGGGGTGAATGGTTTTTGACTGCATCTTTTTTGAAAACGCTTTAATCCATCCCAGGTAGCTATTATTTATCGTGCCATCCTGTGCGGCACTTGGGGTATCTTCTTCCGAAGCTGTAAACAGCAACAGGTCTTTTTCCTCCACGTAATATAATCCCGACACACCCATTCCGTTTTTGTCATTCAGCACCAGGTCAATGACTATTGTTTCCGAAGATTTTTTTTGATCCGGAGTATTTTCAGCTATCACAAGCTTGTTGGTTTTGTGTGTCGTGTTGGCCCTGTTTGCCAGAACAAATTTTGTCTTTACAGTAGCAAAACCTTCAATATTTATTTCGGGCAGGGTTTTAAAATTCTGGAAAAGCAGGGAATCATCCAGCTGTAAAAAAGAGTGCATGTTTGACAGGGGGAAAGCCAGAATGTTCCTTCGGGTTTCGGTGGAGAAAGAACCCATACCACACAAGTAAGTTTCATTTTTTATGGTGACCAGGGATGCGGCTTCAATATCGGGTTTGACCTGTTTTGCAATACGCTTCCCGGTATCTTCCAGGTATTGAACCGTATCCAATTGCCGGTACCCTGTATCCAATACTAATAAATACGGCGCATCGTCACCAAACACAAAGAGCCTCCCTTCATGGTATTCAAGGGCAGAAGCCGATGGGAAATAGAGTAAAACTTTTGATGCGATCAATTCAAGCTGCGGCTCTTTCCCTCGGCAGCTACTGATCAAAACCATTAGGCCAGCCAGCAGACTGCAGGTGATGAATTTTTTCCTGTACTTCATTGGTCAGTTGTTGCTTATAAGCTGCAATTCTCTTACCAACTGTTTCATCAAATGCACCAATTATTTCTGCTGCTAAAATACCTGCATTTTTTGCAGCATTTAAAGCCACGGTTGCTACAGGAACACCATTCGGCATTTGAAGGATTGAAAGCACAGAGTCCCAACCGTCCATTGAATTACTTGATTTGATGGGTACGCCAATAACCGGAAGCGGTGTCAGGGAAGCCACCATTCCCGGTAAATGTGCCGCTCCACCGGCGCCAGCTATAATTATTTTTAATCCGCGCTCTTTTGCAGACCGGGCATATTCAAACATTCGGTGCGGCGTACGATGCGCCGAAACAACCGTAAGTTCAAAAGGAATTTCAAAGTATTTTAAAATATCTGCAGCCGCCTGCATGACAGGCAAGTCGCTGTCGCTGCCCATGATAATGCCAACGAGAGTTTGTGGTTTATAGTTTGTAGTTTGTAGTTCCATCCTAGGTTCGATCTTTAAACTTTTGTCCCTTAAATTTTGATTTATTTAAATAGTTTATAAGAATGGTGAGCATTTTTGTTAGCTCATCTGTCAGGCTGTAAAGTTCTTCAAATTGATTGATAGAAAAATATTTATTATCCTGTCCCCGATACAATTGAGATTTTAACTCACCAACTTCTCCTTTATAGATAGCAGGAGCATTTATGAATTCTAATTTGCTTCCCCTTTCAAGTCCTTTTGCACTATTATCCATAACAGAGCCAATGCTGCCGCGAATTTGATCTTTTAAGCGGAAGTCCGGGTTTATAGGATCATTAAAAGTGAGAGGATTTCTCTGAAAGCGTCCTGGCTTTTCTCCACACTTTCAAATCCTCGAACTTTTGAATGGTTGCCATAAAGTAGTTTGGCAGAACTAAGATAACTACAAACTACCTAACAAGGTCTCCCCGCAGTCTCAGTAATTCTATCTCCGCTACCTTGGTATTATACCTCGCCTGTATCAAACGGTTGGTGGCATCGGCCAGGCTTTGTTCGGCGGTACGCATTTCCAAAAAAGTAGTGACACCCAAACGATACCGTTCCCTGGCGATGTATAGATTTTCTCTTACCAGTTTTATATTTTCTTCTTCCAGCGACAAGGTCTCCCGGTACAGGCCATAATCCCTGTATGCTGTGATGACACTTGTATTGATGTCGGTAGCGCTTTTTTGATAGAGCAGTTGCTGGTATTCAATGTCCAGTTCTGCGGCACGAATGTTACGCCTTGTGATGTAACCGTTAAAAATGGGGATCGTTGCTGTAAAGCCATAGTTTAATCCGTGGTTTTGATTGAACAACGGCTGAAAGGGATTGATCACACTTTTGTTGTCTGTGCGGTTAAAATTGTAAGCCGAATTAAAACTGACAATAGGAAAACGCTCTGCCCTTCTTTCCTTTAAAACAAGGTTGGCAATATCAATTTGCTTTTGTGCCAGCAACAATTGCGGATTGGTTGCGTTGATTTCGTTTTGAATGGAGTCCAGTGTGAGACCCGTGTTAAGCGGAATGGTATCCAGAACCGTAAATTCCGCCGTGATGGGCGCCGCCAATAAATTATTGAGTTGCTCTTTTAGTTTTACTATCGCCGTTTGCTGCGTGAGTTGTTGCGATCGCTGCGCATTGTAGTCTATTTGCGCCTGCAATACGTCTGATTTCGTTCCTGTTCCCACATCAAACTTATATTGTGCCAGCTTTAGTCTTTCGCTGCTCAATTGCATTTGTTCCTCAGTGGCTTTCAATTGCTGCTGTTGGCGGCTGATGTCATAATAGGTACGCATTACATCGGCAACGGAGGCAATCACCTGATTTTTGATCTGCAGTTCGCCCAGCTCCACTAATTGGCCCAACCGCCTGCGGGTAATAAACATTTTTAAACCGTCAAACAGGGTCCAGTTTAAATTAAGGGAGGCATTGGTGGCGTTGGACTTAATGCCATTGCTTTCCCGTTTGGTACCATCGGCCAGCACCTGCTTCTGGTTATTGTTATTAAAGTTGATGCCCGCACTGGCATTTAATCTTGGATAAAAAGCATAGTTGGCAAAAGCATTATCCAGCGCCGCCAGGGAAGAATCGTTCCGGGATAAACGGATGTCGTAGTTATTGGCCAGCGAAGTGGCAATAGCTTCTTCTACGGTTAGGGGGCGTTGTGCTTTTGAAATAAGTCCAATCAAACAACTTGTGACAAATACAATGTTCTTTAGTTTCATCAATGTGTTAGTTGTGCATGTGCGGCTTCTCTTTGCTGCTCTTCCATCACTTCCAGTTCATTTCTTTTCTTCTTGGAAGAGAGGTAGGAGTACATAGCCGGGATAACAAATAAGGTCAATATCAGTGAAAACATAATACCACCCACGATAACAATTCCCAATGGAATACGGCTGGTAGAAGCCGCACCCAGTGACAGGGCAATAGGTAAAGCACCCAAAGCCATCGCAAGGCTGGTCATTAAAATGGGGCGCAAACGCTGGCTGGCGGCATAAATAACCGCATCACCTTTTTTCATGCCGTGCAGGCGGTTTTGGTTGGCAAATTCCACAATCAAAATACCATTTTTGGTTACCAAACCAATCAGCATGATCATACCGATCTGTGAAAAGATATTCAGTGTCTGATCAAATATCCAAAGCGACAGAACCGCTCCTGCAATAGCCAGTGGCACGGTAATCATAATGATCAGCGGGTCAATAAAGCTTTCAAACTGCGCTGCCAGGATCAGGAAGATCAAACCCAGGGCAAGGAAAAAAGCAAAGCCAATATTGCTGGAACTTTCGGCAAAGTCGCGGCTGCTGCCGGCAAGTGACGTGCTGTACGTTTCATCAAGCAGGTTGCCCGCAATTTTTTGCATGGCTTCAATACCATCGCCAATGGTTTTGCCCGGCGCCAGACCGGCAGAAATCGTTGCCGATTTATAACGGTTGAAGTGATAGATGGTAGAAGGGGTGGTAGCTTCCTCAAAGCTCACCAGGTTATCAAGCCCTATCATGTTACCGGCGGAATTGCGTACATATAAGTTTTTCAAATCGGTGGGATCATCCCTGTCCGAGCGGGCTACTTGTCCATACACACCGTATTGCTTTCCTTCTTTAGTAAAATAACCCATGCGGCGGTTGCTCAAAGCCAGTTGAAGGGTTTGGGAAACATCTTCAACACTCACACCCAATTGGCTGGCCTTTAAACGGTCCACATTGATGCGCAGTTCAGGCTTATTAAATTTCAGATCGGCATCCACCCCCTGCAGCACCGGACTGTTGTTGGCAGCTTCCAAAAATTTAGGAAGCACTTCAGCCAGTTTATCAAAATTGTTATTTTGAATGACAAATTGCACCGGCTGCCCGCCACGGCGGTTTACCTGTATGGTTTGCTCCTCAATGGCAAAGGCCCTTCCTTCATTGAACCGGGAAAGGTTGCGATTGACCATGTTCACAATTTCTTTTTGAGAACGGTTTCTATCCTGCGGGTCAACCAGGGTTACACGAACCATACCCGAATTGGTAGCGCCGCTAATAAAACCCGGAGCGGTAATGGAAAGAATGATTTGTTTCTCCGGAACAGAATCCAGCATAAATTGGGTTACCCGTTCTACATAATTGTCCATGTAGTCGTAGGCCGTGCCTTCCGGCGCTGTTAACTGTAAACGAAACTGGCTTTTGTCTTCCAAAGGCGCCAGTTCGGACTGTATGCCTTTGCCCAATAAAACAATAATTCCCCCGCAAATAACAACAATGAGAAAAGCCATCCACCTCACTTTCATGAACCGCGTGAGTGCATTTTTATAACCATTTTCCATGCCGCGGAAGAAAGGCTCTGTTTTGAGATAAAACCAGGAGTGCTTATGAATGTTCTTCCGGGTAAGCTTAACGTTCAGTACCGGTGTTAAGGTTAGCGATACAAAGGCAGAGATCAATACCGCACCGGCTACCACAATACCAAATTCCCGGAACAGCCGCCCAACAAATCCCTGCAAAAACACAATGGGTAAGAATACAACAGCCAGCGTAATTGACGTAGCAATAACCGCGAAATAAATTTCCTTGGAACCTTCTTTGGCAGCCTGCCATTTGTTCATGCCCCGTTCCATCCGCTTGTAAATATTCTCGGTCACCACAATACCATCGTCCACCACAAGGCCTGTTGCCAGTACAATGGCCAGCAAGGTCAGTACATTGATGGTAAAGCCCGAGATGTACATTATAAAGAAGGCGCCGATCAATGAAACAGGAATATCAATCAAGGGGCGAATAGCGATCAGCCAGTCACGGAAGAAAAGATAAATAATAAGGATTACCAGCACCAGTGAGATCATCAGGGTTTCTTCCACTTCTGAAATGGAACGCTTGATATATTTGGTTTGATCCAGTGCAATATTCAGTTTAAGGTCTTCGGGCATTTCCTTTTTGATCTGCTCATACCTTTTGTAGAATTCATCGGATATGGATACATAGTTGGAGCCGGGTTGCGGTACAATGGCCAATGCAATCATGGGGATACCGCTTTCACGCAATTGCGATTCTTCATTCTCCGGTCCCAATACGGCTTCGCCAATATCTTTTATTTTGATATCGCTGCCGTTGACGTTTTTAATAATGATATTGTTGAACTCTTCTTCTGTGTTCAGTTTTCCAAAAGTGCGGACAGATAGTTCTGTAGCGTTACCTGAGATTTTTCCGGAAGGCAGTTCCACATTTTCCCGAAGCATGGCGTTTTGCACATCCAGCGGGGTTAGGTTGTAGGCGGTTAATTTACTTGGGTCGAACCAGATGCGCATGGCGTATCTTTTTTCCCCCCAGATCTGTATACCACTCACGCCGGGAATGGTTTGCAGGCGTTCCAGTAAAACATTATTGGCCCATTCGGTCAATTCCAATTGGTTTTTGGTAAAGCTTTGTACCGTCATGGAAATGATGGCATCGGAGCTGGCATCAGCCTTCGATACTACCGGCGGGGCATCCAGGTCGGATGGCAGGGAGCGCAGTGCCTGTGACACTTTGTCCCGAACGTCGTTAGCGGCGGCTTCAAGGTCCACTCCAAGGTCGAACTCTACGTTAATATTACTGGAACCTGCGTTACTCGAAGAGGTAATGTTTTTAATACCTGCAATTCCGTTGACGGCTTTTTCCAGCGGTTCAGTGATCTGTGATTCAATAATATCGGGGTTAGCGCCGGGATAGGAGGTGCGCACATTAATATTAGGCGGATCAATGGCCGGGTAATCACGAACACCAAGGAACTTAAAACCGATCACGCCAAATACTACTATCAGGATGTTCAGTACAATGGCTAATACCGGCCGCCGGAGAGAAAGTTCACTAATATTCATCAGGTATTAGTTGAATAGTTGATTGGTTGAATTGGTATTGGTAGTCAAAGTAAGTTTTCCATATTTACCCAGGGACTTATTACCATCAACTTTGTTTATTAATAATTTTATTCACTATAATTTTTGCATTTGGCTTTACGGTAAGTAAACCTGTAACTACTATCGTATCGCCTTTGGCCAACCCGCTGGTGATCTGCACCATGGAAGAATCTCTTACTCCTGTCGTTACATCTACAAAATCGGCGGTTCCATTGCGGGCTACAACGACTCTTTTGCCTCTAGCCTGGGGGATGATGGCTTGTGAAGGTACTAATAAGGCGTTGGCATCGGGTTCAAAGTTCAGCTTTACTTTAGCAAAATTACCGGGCGTCAAGCCTGCAATATCACCTTTTACCTGGCCGCGAATGACCAGGGAACGGGAGGTTTGCTCAATGCCCGGTTGGGTAGCAAAGATCACCGCCGTGTAATTACGGTTATTTCCTTCTACGGTAAAGTTTACATACTGGCCTTTTTTGATTTGGCTGGCATATTTTTCCGGTACACTGAAATCTATTTTAAGGTCTGCTGTTTTTTGAATGGTGGCAATGACCGATTGCGGCGTTACATAAGCCCCGGTACTGATCTCCTTTAAACCCAGCTTGCCGCTGAACGGTGCACGAATCACGGTTTTGTCAATGGCTGTATTAATAATATCAAGGTCGGCACGGAGGTTACTTACCTGCAGGCCGGTAGCCGCATAGTCTTCTTTACTGATGCCGCCGATCTTTACCAGCTCTTCATGACGGCTGGCTGTTTGCTGTGCAATTTGAAGCTGTACCTGCAATTTTCTTTTTTGGGCCTGCAGGTCTGCATCATACAATTTAGCAAGAACAGCGCCTTTGCCTACATAAGCGCCTTCGCGAACGTTCAGGCTTATAATTCTCCCGGAAACTTCAGGATGAATTTCAGTGGCGTCTTCCGAAACAATACTTCCGGGCACTTCAAGTGTTTCGCTAACGGTTTGTGTTTGCACCACAAAGCCGTCTACTTTTGGTGTAGGTTGCTTATTTCCTCCTTTTTGTTGGGCCTGTGCATCTGTTTTGCGCTTACTGCTACAGGATGTGGCGGTTAAGGAGAAAATGGCAAGGACTGATAATGAATAAAACAGATAAGAAATTTTCACTTGGAAATCCGATTGGGGTTAGAAGCCAAAAGTAGCCAGTTTGAAAAGAAAAAATCCTTTAAACTTTGATAAGTCCGTTTCTATTAACATTAATTAACCTCGATTGACTGATGAGCGGTCAATATTCCTTATGAAATGACGGAAAGGCTTTGTTTCACCTTATTGGCTTTATGAATCAGGTCCTGTTTTTCGCTGCTGATAATGGTAACATGTCCCATTTTGCGGCCGGGTCTTGTTTCTGCTTTTCCGTATAAATGAACAAAGGCATTATCCATAGATAAAACTTCGTTCAGGCCTATATATTTTGCTTCGCCGGAATAGCCTTCACTGCCAATAACATTGACCATTACAGAAGGAAGAATATATTTTGTATTGCCCAGCGGATGGCCCAATATAAGCCGCCATAACATATCAAACTGTGAAGAATAGTGCGCCTCAATGGTATGATGCCCGCTGTTGTGAACCCTTGGCGCCGTTTCATTCACAAATACTTCATCATTTTCATCAACAAATAATTCAACGGCAAACAAACCCGGCGAATTAAAATTGCGAACCACCGTCAGGGCAATGGCTTCCACCTTCCACAAAACCTTTTGTGGAATATCGGCAGGGCAAAGCTGGAAGTCCAGTAAATTAAAGTCTTTATTAAACACCATTTCCACAGGCGGGTATAAAGCTGTTTTGCCATTCTGATCTATGGCTACGATCTGCGCAACTTCTTTTTTGATCCGGATTTTCTTCTCCAGCACACTATGCTCATCAAAGCCTGTGGCGGTAGCCGAAAGCGATTCTATGATCTGCACGCCTCTTCCATCGTAGCCACCTTCAGCCAGCTTTTGCACGGCCGGAAAAAGATGGGAGTGCTTTCTCATTTCTTCTTTTGATTGAACAATGGCAAACTCCGCTGTGGGAATCTGGTGTTCTACATAATATTGCTTTTGCTTTACCTTGTTGGTGATGATGCGCAACACGGAAGGTTTGGGATACACTTTTACCCCTTCCTGTTCCAGTTTCTCCAGAGCATCAATATTCACATTCTCAATCTCTATCGTAATAGCGTCCAGGTTTTTTCCAAAATTGTATACGGCATCAAAATCACGAATGTTGCCTTTAATAAAATAGCGGCATAAATGGGCTGCCGGGCATTCATCATCATTTTCCAAAACATGTGTTTCTACCTGGTAATTGGCGGCCGACTGTAATAACATTCTTCCCAATTGTCCCCCGCCAAGGATGCCTACTTTTAACATGCGGCGAAGATAAAATGTCTGAACCATGATTAGGAGGATTTTTTGGATTCATGTGGATTTAGAAGCTTCACTCTAGAAATGAGCGTTCAATTAAATGAAGGCTCTTTTTATTTCCTGTTACTCCCTTCCTCCTGAAAATCCTGGTTCAGACATTTGGCGCAAGAGTTGTACAATTTTTATAAAGCCATGATCATGCACGAGCTTCGTTCTTCAAAAGATTTAGATGCTTTACTGGAAGACATGGGAGACGTCCCGGTTGTCATGTTAGGAGAGGCTTCCCACGGCACACATGAATTTTATACCTGGCGCACGGCCATTTCCAAACGGCTGATCCAGGAAAAAGGCTTCAGCTTTATTGCAGTGGAAGGCGACTGGCCGGATTGTTATAAGATCAACCGATACGTAAAAGGATATGAGGATGCCGGTGATAGTATTCGTGAGGTACTTATGAACTTTAACCGCTGGCCCACCTGGATGTGGGCCAATTGGGAAGTGGCCGCCCTGGCAGAATGGATGAGGGAGCACAACAAGGGGTTGCCGGCGGATAAAAAAGCGGGCTTCTATGGCCTGGATGTGTACAGTCTGTGGGACTCCATGCGGGAAATGATGCACTACCTGGAAAAGGAAGATCCGCAAACGGCACTATCGGTGAAAAAGGCTATTCAGTGTTTTGAACCCTTTGAAGAGAACCAGGACATGTATGCCCGCTATGCCTTAACGGAACATTCTTGCAGGGATCAGGTGGTGGCTTTACTAAAAGAAGTGCGGATGAAAGCCCAGTTTTTGGATGGTGACAGGGAAGCGGGGTTCAATACCGAACAAAATGCCCTGGTTGCCTACAACGCCGAAAATTATTACAGGGCTATGATGAGTTTTGACAACGATAGCTGGAATGTGAGAGATACGCACATGATGGAAACCTTGGACCGGCTGATGAAGTTTCACGGGCCAAGCGGCAAAGGAATTGTTTGGGAACACAACACGCATATTGGCGATGCAAGAGCGACCGATATGAAGCGGGCCGGCATGGTCAATATCGGGCAGCTGGCCAGAGAGCAATATGGCGTCCATAAAGTGTACCTGGTCGGGTTTGGATCGTATAAGGGACGGGTGATTGCTGGTGAAGAATGGGGCGCCCTGATGGAAGAAATGGAAGTACCCGAAGCAAGGGAAGGAAGCATTGAATACGAATTGCACAGGGAAAAAGCAGAAGACCGCTATCTTCTTTTTAATACGGAAGATATTCAAAAGAAATATGAAACGGCCATCCGGCACAGGGCTATTGGGGTTGTGTATGATCCTGAACGAGAACGGCATCGTAACTATACTCCCTCTGTTATGCCGGAGCGGTATGATGCTTTTGTATTTTTAGATAAAACAAAAGCGGTGCATCCCCTCCATTTGAAACCACATGATGAGAAGGTGCCAGAGACGTATCCTTTTGGGTTTTAAAATACGTGTAGAGACCCAGGCGTTTTTAAAACCTCCGGGGTCTTTTTTCATTGATCCATATGTTCATGCAATAAAAGATTATCATTGCCCCAGCGCTTTTTCTGCCGGCAGATCTCGGAATAGTTGCGAACCTGGTCTTTCAGCCAATGCGGTTTTTTATATGCGATCAATTGCAGGGTGGCATCCGATTCGTCGGTGGTTGTGTAAATGAGAATGTTGCCGCAATTAAACATCCTGTAAAAGAAAGGTTCCTCAATGCTGGAATCCCGGACACGGTATAACTCGGTTTCGTTGGTTGTTTTATTGAAAACGCCCCGGCGAAGAATAAGCCGCTGATCCGTGAGTTTTAATTGGGTGGAATTTATTTCCAGCCATTTCCAAAGGGTATAACCAACAGGCAAAATCAACAGGAAAAGCAGGGCGTTCCTATCAGCAAGCAGTGCTGCCGTAATAATTATAACGGCTGCCAAAAAACTAAAAATAAAAGCCCGGAGATTGAGAATTTGCGAAGGAGTGACCTCACAAATTAGTTTTTCTTCTTCCATGGTTTTGGTTTGTATCTTAAAATTAGGCCGTGTTAATTAATTCAGCAAAAGCAGATTTAGCGCAAGAGTTTTTAATTTTGTACGTTAGTTGATGAGTAGACTTACAGAACGTACAAGAGTGCGACGCAACAGACGACGGACAGGTTTACAAAAGCTCATTACATAAATACCCTTCATACATCAGGGTAATAAAAAAAATAAACGATTGTTATGCCAACAGCTACAGCCCAAAAACAAGCCCCTCAAACGCAAACCGATTTTTTACCCTTACAGGGAACCGATTATGTGGAATTTTATGTGGGCAATGCCAAGCAGGCCGCACATTATTATATGAGTGCTTTCGGTTTCCAGGCCATAGCCTATGCGGGTCCTGAAACCGGCATGAAAGACAAAGTGAGTTATGCAGTGCGGCAGCATAAGCTAACCTTTATATTAACGACTCCTTTGCGTGGGGAAAATGAAATTGCCGATCATATTTATAAGCATGGCGACGGGGTAAAGTTTTTGGCTCTGCGGGTGGATGATGCCACCGATGCATGGAAGCAAACCACCCAACGCGGCGGTAAAAGCTATATGGAGCCGCAACGTCTGAAAGATAAGGAGGGGGAAGTAGTGCTTAGCGGCATTCATACCTATGGGGATACGGTGCATTTATTTGTGGAGCGAAAGAATTACACCGGTGCTTTTATGCCCGGCTTCAGGGCCTGGAGCAATCCGCATTTTGCACCAGCCGATACAGGGCTTTTGTATGTTGATCATTGCGTGGGCAATGTGGGCTGGAACCAGATGAATCCCTGGGTGAAGTTTTATGAAGAGGTGATGGGCTTTAAAAATATCTTGTCTTTTGATGATGAAGATATTTCTACTGAGTACTCTGCCCTGATGAGCAAGGTGATGAGCAATGGAAATGGGTATGTAAAATTTCCCATCAACGAGCCGGCGGAAGGAAAGAAAAAATCGCAGGTGGAAGAATACCTTGAGTTTTACAATGGCGAAGGCGTGCAGCATGTGGCGTTGGCAACAGCCGATATTGTGAAAACGGTACGGGAGCTTATGAGCCGTGGTGTGGAGTTTTTACAAGTACCTTCTTCCTATTACGACGACCTGCTGGACAGGGTGGGACATATTGACGAAGACCTGGGGCCTTTAAAGGAACTGGGTATTTTAGTGGACCGGGACAATGAGGGGTATTTATTGCAGCTGTTCTCCAAACCCGTACAGGATAGGCCTACGCTTTTCTTTGAGATCATTCAGCGCAAAGGAGCCAAGAGTTTTGGTAAGGGTAATTTCAAGGCATTGTTTGAAGCCATTGAAAGAGAGCAGGCAGCCAGGGGAAATTTATAAGGAAGTGTTGAGAAGTTACTGTGTTGAACCCCGAATCCATTGCTTTCAACCTTTGAACTGGTTAACTTATCAACTTACCTTCACACTTTTTTCAGTTTTCTTTACATTTATAGCCAGAACTTGTTTACATCAAAAAGCGATCATTCAATGAAAAGCCTTTCTGCCGTAATTGTTTTTCTTTTGATAACCGCCTCGGTCTGTGCCCAGGGGACTTTTGCCAGTTTTATTGACTATCAAAAAGGATTTACCCGTCCGGGGGATGCCCTGAAGCGTAAAGAAGATACGCTGCAAAAGCAATTTGCAACAAAAGGTTTGGCATGGCCTGCCAAATACGTGTATATCCGGTCTTTCAAATATGATGGAGAGTTGGAGGTGTGGGTAAAGAATGAACGGAAAGAGCACTTTAAACTTTTTAAGACCTATAAAGTATGTGCTTTAGCCGGTACCCTTGGGCCAAAACGTATGCAAGGCGATTACCAGGTGCCGGAAGGTTTTTATTATATCAATGAATTTAATCCAAACAGCAGCTATTATCTCTCCCTTGGATTAAATTATCCCAATCCTTCGGATAAAGTTTTAAGCGATTCTCTTCATCCCGGTGGTGATATTTATATCCATGGCAGTTGTGTAACGGTAGGCTGCATCCCGGTAACCGACAAGCAAATTGACGAGATCTATATCATGGCGGCTTATGCCAAGAACAACGGGCAGGATTATATTCCCGTGCATATTTATCCCATTCGTTACAGCAATAAAAAAAGCGCCGCCTACCTGGCCAATCTTACCAAAAGTGATGCGCAACTGAAGAAATTTGCTGAAAGGCTGGAAGCCGTGTACGATCATTTTGAAGTGACCCGCCAATTACCTGTTATTATGACCAATAACAATGGTGATTATGTTTATGACGGCATTTCAAAAAAAGTAACGGTAGCTCCTGTAGAAAAACCTAAAAGAGTGCCGGTGCAGCACCGCACAAGAAATATTGCGGAAGTGGCTGACGTAGTTACCCAGTGGCCTGAGTTTCCCGGTGGTGGCGCCAACTTTTTAAAATACCTTGATAAAATGGGTAAGGCCCTTGTTCCTTCCCTGCCCGAGGGAAGAAAGAAAGCGAATGTTATGGTGGAATTTATTATTGACACAGATGGTACACCTACCAACTTTAAAGTTTTGAATGGTGTGAACGAAGAGTTCGATGATGAACTCATTACCGTGCTGGAGCAAATGCCCATCTGGCAACCTGCTGTATTGAATGAAAAGCCGGTGGCAAAAAAAATGAAACAGAGTTTTGTGATAGAATAAGTGTAACGTTTAACGGCTCAACTCCTGAAGCTGTTGACCTGAACTTGCAAACATAGGGTTGTGAAGGTTTATTTTATTAGTGGTTTGGGGGCGGACAGAAGTGTTTTTAAAAATATACAATTACCTTCTCATTGCGAGCCTGTTTATCTTGATTGGATTCCTCCTTTTAGAAATGAATCGCTTGCCGGTTATGCACGGCGGCTGGCAGAGAAAATCGACCCATCCGAAAATTTCTCACTGGTGGGTTTGTCTATGGGTGGAATGATATCGGTAGAGATAACCAGGCATTTCAAGCCTTTGCACACCATTCTTATTTCCAGCATTTCTTCTTCAAAGCATTTACCCAAATACTACCGCTACCTGGGTGCTTTACAACTGCACAAATACATTCCTATTTCTTTAATGCAGAAAGGCGCCATTTTAAAAAGGCTGTTTACTTCCGAAACGGCAGAAGATAAAAGAATGCTGAGAGGGATGATTCGCCGCACCGATGTGGATTTTATACGATGGGCCATGGAGGCCATACTAAAATGGAAGAGTGCAGAACTTACCGCAGAGGTCATCCATATTCATGGAACACATGACGAGATCTTACCCAGGCGATTTACCAGGCCGACGCATCTTATTTCCAAAGGCGGCCATTTGATGGTGATGAACAGGGCGGGGGAGATCAACCGGATACTGGCGGAAGTACTTGTTTAAAAGTAAAAATTCAAAAGTTAAAAGGAAAAACGGGAAGCTGTCCTTATGTCCTTAAGAGGACCTTTACTGTTTTTTGTATTTTCCGGATGTTCCCGCATCCAAAAGAACACAAAAAAACTAGCCGGGTTAAAAGGGAAAAATGCACGCAGAAAGAGTCACCGGTAAACTACAAACCACAAACTATAAACTACAAACTACAACCTCTCATCAACATCTGTATCGTTTCCGGTGTTTGTTGTTGCAAAATGATCTCGCAGTCTTTGCCTAATTCACCTACGATCTTTTGATGGTGATGCCTGATGGTAAGCAGTGTTAGGTTCTTGTTGACCTGCACGTCAAAAAAGGGTGAAGCGGCATGCGCCAGCTGATCTACTTTTTCGGCATGTTCATCTAATACGCAAAGCAAACTGATGGCGCCGTTTTGTGTAAGGTTGGGTTTTATTTTCAGCTGTTCGAATATTTTGTACAACTCCGCTGTTAAACCTTCTCCTACAAAGGAAAAATCTTTTGAGTTAAGCTGAATTAATACCTGGTTGTGTTTATAAACAATAATGGGAGGCAGGTGGTTGATGTTTTTATTGTGGATGCAGGTGCCTTCTTCATTGGGGTGAATAAAAGAGCGGACAAGCAACGGAATGCTTTTGTTCTGTAAAGGCTTGATGGTTTTGGGGTGAATAACCTGTGCGCCGTAATAAGCCATCTCAATCACTTCACGGTAGTTCAGTTCCTTGATCCACTGCGCTTCTTTGTATTGCTTGGGATCAGCATTCATCACGCCTTGCACATCTTTCCAGATGGTCTGGCTTTCGGCATCTAATAAATTGGCAAAAACAGAGGCGGTGTAATCGCTGCCTTCCCTGCCCAACGTAGTGCTTTCGTTTTCATCGGTAGCGCCTATAAAACCCTGCGTTAAAACAATATTGATTTCCTTGAACAAGGGCTTTATGTTTTGTGCTACTCTTTCGGAAGTATAAGCCCAGTCAATGCGGGCATCCCGAAAGTTGTCATCGGTGCGAATGATGTCGCGGACATCTATCCATTTGTTTTTTACCCCCGCTTCATTCAGGTAATGACTTACAATGGCTGTAGATAATAATTCGCCCACGCAAACGATCTGGTCATAATAATAATCAAAATCACGAACAGGTTTATCGTGCAGCAGCCATTCTATTTCGGTGAAAAAATCTGTGAGTAGGGAATGGTGAGCAGTGAGTAGGGAGGGGGCGAGGAGCTGGTCAATGATGCCGAGGTGCTGTTGCTTTATGTCGTTGAACAATTGAAGCGCTTTATCTTTTTCCCCGGCATAAAAAGCTTCCACCACTTTTTCCAGAGCATTGGTGGTTTTGCCCATAGCAGATACGACTACCAATAGTTTTTCATTTTCATATTTTTTCAGAATCTGTGCTACATTCCGAATTCTTTCTGCCGTGCTAACTGAAGCACCCCCAAATTTGAAAATCTTCATAGGCTGCAAAGATGAATAAAATTGCCGCAAGCCAATACAGAAAGATGCATACTTAACTTTCCTTAAACCTGCACGGGCTCAACATTGTGCAACAAGCTAAGTTGGTACCTTCAGGATGGTAAAAACAAGGGCAGTTAACAATGGAAACAACCAACTTCGATCCCCGGAACTATAATTCCATCAGCCCCTCCGCTAAGGTTTTGTTGCTGATGAAAGGGCATACTACTATTCCCTTTGCCCGGCAGGCCGCAGAATTAATGTCATATCCGAGCGCCTTTCATCCCGATTTTACGAATAACGACTTTAGCTTTTGGGCACGGGTGGCGCATTTCGAAAGCCGGTACATGGGCATTGACCAATTGCTTTGGGGGCTGCCCGTTAAAAATATTCTTGAACTCTCATCGGGCTTTTCTTTCAGAAGCCTGGAAGCTGTAAGGCAAAACGACATTCATTACATCGACACCGACCTGCCGGAAATCATTGAAAAGAAAAAAGAGTTTGTAGCTGCCCTGCAAAAGCAAATGGCGGAGATGAAAGGAAGGCTAGAACTGCTGCCTTTAAATGCGCTGGATGAAAAACAATTTACAGAAACGGTGAACCATTTTCAGCAAGGGGAACTGGTGATTGTGAACGAGGGACTGCTGATGTACCTGTCCACAGAAGAAAAAGAAAGGCTGTGCAAAATCATTCGTGCAGTATTAAAGCAACGAGGAGGTTATTGGATAACCGCCGACATTTATATTAAAAACAGGCAACTAAAAAACAGTTTAAAATTTGACGACGAACTGGAGCGGTTTTTAGAGCAGCACCAGGTGGAAGATAATAAGTTTGACAGCCTGCCTGCCGCCGAAGAATTTTTTAAAAGGGCTGGTTTTGTGGTTGACAAAGAAGCCGAGCCCAATTATGCACAACTAGCTTCGGTAAAGCAAATGATGCGCACTGCCACACTGGAGCAATTAACGGATCTGCAAAACACAGGCAAAGTGCATACTACCTGGCGGTTAAAATTGGCCGAGGGCTGAGTTGAAGTACAGCCGGCAGAAAGCTACCCTTTCAAAAAATGTTTAACAGCGCTTAAGGACAGCTCAACGATGTAAAAACAACACTTGCTTATTATGCCGGAGAACGAAGTATTCTTGCCCACCAATAAAAATGACTTTGGCAACTGAATGAATAACATCAATGATCTAATAATTTACGCCGTTGTTGGTCGGCTATAGCATAAGCTTGCACCTAGCACCAGCAACGGCGTAAAACCCCATAGACCTATCAGGCCAGTTGTCTGTATCAGTACTTGCGGTTAGTGCCTGTTTCTGCTTTCACGTTCAGGCCCGCAAGGGCCAGGGCCGTTAATTCATCATCAGCCATGCGCTCTTCTTCCAGGGTCTGTTGCAACAGGTCGGCAACGGCGTTCAGTCCAAGCTGCAGGGCATAGGTACGCGCTGTACCGTAACTACAGATTTCGTAATGCTCCACCTTTTGCGCACAACCAATAATGGCAGCGTCCATTACATTGGCATTCATGTCTTCCGACATTTTCTTTTGTGCCTCATCCAACAAGCCCTCCATACCTCTGTTCTTGTGCGTTCCGCCAAAAAGATTGGCAAGCATACCTTTATTTTTGTCATCTATATCTTCTTCTCCCAATATCCCGCGTATTTCCTCCAGCCGGGCCCTGTGATTTCCTGTAATGCGGAGGTGCTCTCGCAACGCATCTTTTAATGCAGGGCTGTCTGCATTTTCTATCATGTCAGGTATGGCCTCTATAATCTGGCCTTCTGCTGCATAAATGTCCTTTAAATCATAAACTAACATGTCACGCAGATCATTTATCTTATCCATAAAAAAAGGTTTATAGAATTGTACCCTCAAATTAAATGCCCCAAGTATGGCTGGGATGTATGTTTTCTGGACGGCAGAGGGTTTCAGCTTTATGGAAACAATTCCATGTATAACCACAGCTTTCTTTTTCAGTTAATAATAAGCGTCTTTGAGGTAGTGTAAATATCTCTCCACAGTCCGTGCGGAAATAAAATCTTGGTAACAAGCTGAAACTCTTGTTGCCATCTTACAAGGGCAGAATTTCAATCCAGCCATGAAGATTTCCTGTCCTGCCAAAGAAGGAAGCCTCTTTGATAGCTCAAAAGCATTTTTAAGTGGTGATTGGTGTCTGCGCTATTGCTGTTTTCGCTGGTGAAAATTGTATGCCCGGGTATCCCGTATTCGCCCACTCATCACTCACCATTTAACCCTTACATTTGTCTCTCCAAAAAACGATTGTAATGAGCCCTATTAACCGACAAATTTCGACCCTTGATGAATTCACCATCCAGTCCCTGCGGCAGTTTCCGCATGCCACGGGGGAGCTTAGTTCCCTGCTTCGCGATATTGGCCTTGCCGCCAAAAGAGTGAATGTGGAAGTAAACAAAGCCGGGCTGGTAGATATTTTGGGCGATTATGGAACCATGAATGTGCAGGGTGAAGAAGTGAAGAAACTGGATGTCTACGCGAACAACCAGTTGATGGGTGTATTGCAGCATGGCGTAAGCTGCGCTGGTATTGGCAGTGAGGAACTTGATGACTTTGTGGCTTTTGATGACGCCGTTAGCCGCAACTCCAAATACATCTGCCTGTTCGATCCGCTGGATGGCAGCGGTAATATTGATGTGAATGTTTCTATCGGGACTATTTTTTCCATCTATCGCCGTGTATCGGAAAGAGGAACACCCGTAGTGCGAGAAGATTTTTTGCAGAAAGGAAGAAACCAGGTGGCTGCAGGCTACGTTATTTATGGATCGTCTACCATGCTGGTGTATGCTACCCGCCGGGGCGTGAATGGCTTTACGCTGGATCCGTCCATCGGTGAATTTTGTTTAAGCCACCCTGATATTAAATGTCCCGATACCGGTAAAATATATTCGGTAAACCATGGTAATTTTTTCCAGTACTGCGATGGCGTGAAAAAATATATCACGGCGTGCCAGAATAAAACCGCAGCAAACGGCGGCCCCTACACCCAACGTTACATCGGCAGTATGGTAGCCGATGTGCATCGTAACCTGATCAAAGGCGGCATTTTTATGTACCCGGCCACCACCGATAAACCCAAGGGAAAACTTCGGTTATTATACGAGTGCAATCCTTTTGCTTTTATAGTAGAAGTAGCTGGCGGAAAAGCCACCACGGGTGAAATGTCCATCCTCGACATTGAACCAACGGAATTGCACCAGCGGGCACCGTTTTTTGTAGGAAGCAAATCCATGATGGAAGAACTGGAAGAATATATGACCGGCAATAGGAGCTAAATATTGGGGCTTACAGCCGATAGCTGATAGCCAAAAGCTGACAGCACAACAAACATTTCGCCACATGAATAACAACACGATCATATCGGTACAAAATCTGGTAAAGAATTACGGGAATTTCGAAGCCGTGAAAGGCATCAGCTTTGAGGTCAAAGAGGGAGAGATCTTTGGTTTGTTAGGGCCGAACGGCGCCGGTAAATCCACCACGCTGGAGATCATTGAAACGCTGCGTGACAAAACAAGCGGAACCATCTTTGTGAATGGTTACGATCTGGACAAGCAGCCCAATGAAATAAAGAAGATCATCGGCGTGCAATTGCAAACCAGCGGCTTTTATCCGGGCTTGAACTTGGTAGAGCTGATTGATCTTTTTGCCGGTTTGTACAACCGCAAGGCCAATGCCATGGAATTGCTGGACATGGTGAATTTAAGAGACAAGGCCAAATCGAAAGTAAAACAATTAAGCGGCGGCCAAAAACAACGCTTTTCTATTGCTACTACATTGATCAACGATCCTAAAATTATTTTCCTGGATGAACCGACAACAGGTTTGGATCCGCAAGCCAGGAGAAATTTGTGGGAACTGATCCGGCAGATTCGTGCGAAGGGTACAACCGTTATTCTTACCACGCACTACCTGGATGAAGCGGAGTATTTATGCGACAGGGTAGCTATTGTAGATAGTGGAAAAATAGTTGCATTGAATTCACCCGATAAATTAATTGATGAACTGGTGGCTACCGGCTTCGAACGTCCGAAAGAAGTAAAGAAGGCAAACCTGGAAGATGTGTTTATTCATTTAACGGGAAAAGTATTAAGGGAAGTGTGATAGACGTGAGACGTCAAAGGTGAGGTAACCAAGTCTGACGTCTCACGTCTCACCAATAATTAAAGTTTTTAAAATCAATAGTTATGAGTTTACAGGATAAATTGCGCGGACACCGTGAAGAAAAATTGAAAGCAGAAAAAGAAGCAGGTATTTCTTTTATGACTGCCAATAAGGAAAAAGAAGGCGTAACAGAATTGCCCAATGGTATTCAGTATGCCATATTGAAAGAGGGCAGCGGCCCGCGTCCTACCATTGACAGCAAAATAAAAGCACATTACAGGGGCTGCCTTTTAGATGGAAAAGAATTTGACAGTTCTTTTAAACGCAATCAGCCTTTTACGGCTCCGTTGACCGCATTGATCAAAGGCTGGCAGGAAGTCGTGCCTTTGATGCCCGAGGGCAGCACCTGGCGTTTGTGGATCCCTTCGCACCTGGCCTACGGCGATTATGGAACAGGCGGCATTCCCGGTGGCGCTACGCTGATGTTTGATATTGAGTTGATACAAATTGTCTGACCCTTGAGATTCCCGCAAAGACGCAAAGTATAAATACGAATGATCAAAAACATTCTTGCCTTCTTTGCGCTCTTGCGTGAACCAATACCCATATAATCAAAATAATATGACCGCCGATCTTCGTTATCCCATTGGCCAATACGAGCCACAGGCTTATTCTGAAAAATTAAAAGAGCTATGGCTGGCCGATATCAAATTTCTTCCAAACGCTATTGAAAATGTGGTTTATAATTTAGATGAGCCGCAATTGCAAACACCTTATCGTGACGGCGGCTGGACCGTGCATCAGCTGGTGCATCATGTGGCGGATAGTCATATGAATGCCTATGTACGGTTTAAGCTGGGCTATACAGAAAGCAATCCTGTTATTCGCCCCTACGAAGAAAAGTTATGGGCCACTACAGCGGATGTGCAACATCTTCCCATCAATATCTCCATCACCTTACTGTATGCGCTTCATCAGCGCTGGTATGAATTTTTAAATCATTTCACACAGGATGACTGGAATAAAACCATTTATCATCCTATCCATGAAAAAGAACTGACCCTTTGGGTTTTGCTGGGTATGTATGCCTGGCATGGTCGTCATCATACAGCGCATATAACGGCTTTAAGGGAGAGAATGGGATGGTAGGTTGATGCTTGATGTTGGGTTGACAGCTTCTACAAGTGGTCTCCTAAATAGGCTTTTTATAGGGTGAGTGGTGAGTAGATAGTGGTGAGTAAGAGAGCTTTCCCCTCTCACCATTCACCATTGCCCACTCACAAAAAGCAGTTGTGAGATGGCTTCCAAAGAGTTTCGCAATGATGTTAAGGTTAGCGTTCACTGTTTAAAGTTTGTAGTTATGGAATGGAAAGTTTTAGAATCGGAATATTTATATAACGAACCCTGGCTTACGGTACGAAAAGAAAAGTGCGAATTGCCCGACGGGCGGCTGATGCCAGCGTATTATATACTCGAATACCCGGTGTGGGTTAGCGCTTTTGCTGTAACAAGGGAGGGAAAGGTCGTCCTGGTGAAACAATACCGTCATGGTCTGGGTGTTGTCAGTACAGAACTGCCGGGTGGTGTAGTGGATAAAGGAGAGACACCCGAAGCAGCGATTGCCAGAGAGTTGAAGGAAGAGACAGGGTATGTGTTTACGTCCTTTGAATGTATTGGAAAGATATCTGCCAATCCGGCCACTACCAATAATTACATGTACATCTTCCTTGCTAAAGAAGGAGAGAAGGTGGCAGAACAAAGCCTGGATGCAACAGAAGATGTGGAAGTGGTGATCTATACCATTGACGAAGTAAAGCAATTGATCAGGGAGAACAAGATCGTGCAGGCTTTACATGCCACATCAATTTTTTATGCATTGGAAAAATTAGGGTTGTTGAACTATTGATGCTTTATCCACTTCCGCCACTAAAAAAATGCTACCGCATACAATGATCAGGTCATCGGCAGCAGCCTTGTGCACCGCTTCCTGTAAGGCCGTGTTTACGTCATCAAAAAAACCTCCTTTTAAAGAAAAGGATTCTGCTTTTTGTTGCAATTCAACGGCGGGCAAGGCTCTTGGAATATGTGCCTGTGTAAAGTAATACCTTGCTTCTTTGGGCAAGAGCTGTAATATGGTGGTGATGTCCTTGTCTTTAACCATGCCCAGAACAAAATGCAATTGCCTGTAACAAATTCTTTGCAGGTGTTGCAACATTTGTTCGATGCCGTCTTTGTTATGGGCTACTTCCAAAACCACCTGCGGATTTTGATGAATCACTTCCCATCTTCCATGAAGACCAGTGGTTTGCTTTACGTTCTTTAGTGCGCAGCTAATTTGCTGATGGGCAATAGGAAATCCATACGAGCGTAGTGCATCCAGCGAAGCCAGGACCGTGCAAAGATTTTTGCGTTGATAAATGCCGGGAAGGTCCAGCTCAAAGAAATAGTTTTTGTTTTCGTCTCTTTTTAAGATTTCCAAAGTCAGGCAGTCTTTTTTCCATTCATAAGAAACAGCCTGGTATTTCTCTTCTGCAAAAAAGATAGGAGCATTTCTTTGCTGTGCAGTTTGTTCAAACACAGGCTTCGTTTCTTCCCTTGTTTCGCCAATAACCACAGGAACGTTTTCTTTAATAATGCCTGCTTTTTCCCCGGCAATTTCTCTCAGCGTATTACCCAGCATGTTTGTATGGTCCCAGCCAATGTTGGTAATAACAGATAACTCCGGGGTAATGATATTAGTACTGTCCAACCGGCCGCCCAGGCCTACTTCAATAATTGCTGCATCTACCTTTTGTGCAGCAAAATAATCAAAAGCCATTGCCACGGTGATCTCAAAAAAGCTCGGTTCTATTTCATCAATGATGGGTTTTGTTTTTTCAACAAAATCAACAACGAAGCTTTCTGAAACCATGTCACCATTGATCCTGATCCGCTCCCTGAAATCATATAAATGAGGCGACGTGTACAGGCCGGTTTTGTAACCGGCTGTTTGCAGCACCGCCGCCAGCATGTGACTGACAGACCCTTTGCCGTTGGTGCCACCCACATGAATGCTTTTGAATTTCGTATGAGGATTGTCCAGGCGTTCGCAAAGAATGCGGATATTGGTAAGGTCTTTCTTAAACGCAGCGCTGCCCATGCGGCTAAACATGGGCAGCTTGTGGTATAAATAATCTATTGTTTCTGTATAATTCACGGCAGCAAAAATATTGCTGTTGCCTTTATCCGTTCACTTTAAAATTAAAGATCACAGTTCCTCTTTGTCCGCCATTCGCCACTAATTTTAGTTTTTTTGCTGAACGTTCAGCTATTTCAATATACTTCCGGTCTGATGTGGTAGAGCCTTTTGGTTGGAATGTAGCAGAGGTGACTTTTCCATTTTCATCTACAACAATATCCATGGCTACCTTGGCATTCTGGTTGAAATCATCTTCAAAGGTTTGATTCGGAATGCTTAAAACTTTTACGCCAAAGCTTTTGGGGGTGCCGCTGTAGTTTCTTCCGTTAGGATCACCGCCGGGCCTTCCCTGGTCGCCGTTGCCACCAGCTACGCCTTCATTGCCGCCGGGCTTGTAGCTGTCGGCACCATTACCACCATTGCCATTGCCGCCAACGGTTCTTCCTAAAACAGCTTTAGGCCTTGCAGGCGCCTGTACTACGGGCTGGGGATTGGTTGTATTGGTTGATTTAACCGTTTTGCTTTCTGAATTGATCTTTGTGGCCTCGGGCTTGCTTACTGCTGGTTTAATAACCGGAGGCGCCTCGTGGCTTGTTTCGTTATCCGATGCCACATCTTTCACGGCTTCTTCCCTGGATTGCACCGGTTGCGGAGGTGTATAGCTTACCTGTTGTGCAGGAGCAGGATCGCCGGGCAATTGGGGCTGGTCTGTTCCAAAGCCCTGGTCGCCGCTACCCAGGTTCACTTCTATATATTCTTCTACAGGAGGAACTTCCTCTTGCGGTATGGTTAACTTCACCCAAATAAATATAAAAAGCAAGGCGCCTGTAATGGCGGCTGTTAAAACCGAAGCCTGTATGTTTTTTTGTCTCTCGAATTCAGGGGACATGGATAACTGGTTATTCATACAAATATAAAGTTCAAGATTTGTTTAGGTCAACAATGTACAGGAAACAAGGCTACCACGCGTTTTAATTAATCCTTCACCTGGTAAGGCCAGGCTTTTATCCCGGGCCCGGTTCCTGGATCCTGCGTCTTTTCTGACCACTAAACGGTGCAAAAGTTAGATAAATTGCCCGGCAAATAATAACCCCGGGCCATCTTTTAACATTATCCAAGCCTCTGGTAAACCTGAAAGGGCAGCAGCTTCATAATTTGAGCCACCACCCACCATCTTTTGGTAATATAAGCCACCCGTTTTCTTTTTTCAATCGCCTTTATAATTTGCTTGGCTGCTTTTAAAGGTGGCGCCACCCAAAAACGGCCATTGCCTTTCGCCGGTTTGGTGTCAACAAAGCCAGGCCGTATATCCGTGACCACAATGTTCTTCTTTAATTTTTTTGCTTTCAGGTTCAGGCCTTCGGCATAAATGCTCATATAGGCCTTGCTTGCGCTATAAGAAGGCGCCCAGCTGTTACCCCGCAGCGCTGCAACAGAGGAAGTGACTGCGATGTGACCCTGCCCCTGCTGAACAAAATAATTAAACACAGGGGCGACAATTTCTACAAAACCATTCACATTGGTTTGCGTAGTGGTTTTTTCAGTTTCGGGATCCAGGTCTAAAGACGTATCTCCGTAACCGGCATTGTAGATCAGCAGGTTCAATCCATTAAGTGAGTTTATTAATTGCTGAATGTATTGCTGCGGATTTTCAGATCTGACATCAAAACAGGCAGTGAGGATGGTATCCGGATATTTTTGTTTTAATTCATTTAGTAATTCCTCCCTTCTTCCGGTAATGCCAACCAGGCAATTCTTTTCTGCGTAAAGCATAGCCAGTTCTTTACCGATGCCTGAAGTCGCTCCAACAATAATGATCTTTTTCATATTGATGTAGGACTAAAAATACGTAACGCATACCGTTTTCCTGTGCTACAAAGGATGGCTGCACCAAACTATTGAGGAAGGAAATAATAAATAATTGAATGGAAACTACTCCCATTTGCAGGGCTTGCTTGAAGCAAGCCAACAACCTTTTGGATCGCGTTTACGTATTTACAGGTATCGTGGTGTTGCCTGCACCCGATTCGATCTTATTCTCATTCTTAACCTCTAAAACAGAAACCTATGGGTAAAGCACATTTTTTTAGAAACGGGGCAATTGGTCTTGGTTTTTTCATATTGTTTTCAGCTGCGGCCGGTTGCAGTAAAAATGATAACAATACTGACAATCAAAAAGTTAATTACACATTAAGTGGTAATGCCAACGGTGCCCAGGAAGTCCCGGCCGTTACCACTACAGCAACAGGTACACTTGCAGGAACCTATAATAGCAGTACGAATGCATTGACCTATACCATTACCTGGAGCGATCTTTCAAGTACTCCTACATTAATGCATTTTCATGGGCCGGCTTTGGCAGGGGAGAATGCCTCCCCTTCTTTAGGTATTACCGGTTTCCCAACAACAACTTCCGGAATGTTTTCGGGAAGTGCTACATTAACGGATGCCCAGGAAACCGACCTGCTGGCGGGTAAATGGTATTATAATATTCACACAGACGCACATGGAGGTGGAGAGATCAGGGGACAAGTTGCTGTTCAGTAAGTTTGCTAAAAAAGGAAAACACCGGATTCAGTCGGATTACACGAATGAGAAACCGCCTTCACCCATTTGTGTAATCCGATTTTCAGTTTTTAAAATAACGTAGGAAAGGCTAAACTGTGATGCCTCAATGCGCAAAATCCACATCATACCTACCTGTGATCCTTTCCATCGGTGGATTGAAATAGCCGTATTTCAAATGCGGGAATTCTTCTTTTAATAATTCCATCAGTTGTTTCATTCCTAAAATTTCTCCTGAATCAATGACCCCTATTTTCCCTAAATACCAGTCAGGGTCAATATTGAAATTGCGCCATTGGATCATGCAGAGGTCCGTATCCATAATTAATTTTCGCAGGGCTTCATATTCGGCTACCGAATCGGTCATGCCGGGAAATACGAAATAATTAATGGAGGTCCAGCCGCCAAATTCTCTTACCACTTTCAGGCTTTCAATGATGTCTTCAAACTGGTAATTGTTGGGGCGGTAATAAGGCAAATAAATTTCCGGCCTGGCTGAGTTGGTGCTGACGCGAATACTGTTCAAACCGGCTTCGCACAAGGCTCTTACAGCATTGGGTTTTGAACCATTGGTGTTAATGTTAATGCTTCCTTTTGGCGTATGTTTTCGTATTTCAAGGATCGATTCCCTGATGGTTTCCCACATCAGCAAAGGTTCACCTTCGCAGCCCTGCCCGAAACTTACAATGGGATAAGGCGCGGTTTCCAGGTGCGGCACGGTGTATTCCACGATTTCAGCGGCCGTGGGTTTAAAGGTCAAGCGATCCTGAGTGGAAACAATGGTTTCCTCTTCGGGCTGAAAAGAAATGCAACCCACGCAATTGGCGTTGCAGGCAGGAGAGGAGGGAATGGGGCATTCCCATCTTCCTATAAAATAATTACGGGCGGCGGGACAATGATAGGTGAGGGCACAATTGTTGGCTAAATGCGCTACCAGGCGGTTGTGCGGATAAACCTTCAATAAATGCTCTACGCCCTGTTCCACCTTTTGCACATCAAAGCCTTCGCATTCCTGCCTGATATCCTGTTCGATACGTGTGGCCGGAACAAAAAACTTCTCGTCGTGCCAGCCCACTGCGGTATAACAAAAAAGAGGAAGTGTGGGGGCATCCGAAGCGGTTTCGTAAGCCGCCAGATAAAAACCTGTGTGGGCGGGAGGAATAAAAGCTGCCACAGCCCACCCCTTATCGCACAAACGCATTTCGCCTGTCTTTACATCAATGCCAATTCCACGGCGGCCCGGCAGCTCATATAACTGTCCGCCCCGGGGCAGTTCAATCCATTCATCTGGGGGTATAGGCAAGGCATCCCATCCGCTTCTTCCCACCACATATAAAGAAGTGTCCTCGAAAATATTTCCCTTACCGTCAGAATATAGAATAAATGGAGACATGGATAAATTTAAAGTTCAAAATTGGTGAATGGTGATTGTAATGGCCCTGGTTTGTGGATCCTAAAAGTCAGAAACCTGTTCACGGTTGCCCATTGACCATTGACGATTGCTTTTCTATTTGTTCCCTGCAAAAAGCGTTCAGTTTGGCTACCTCCAGTGTTGAAAGGTCCTGCATCACCTGGTATTGCAGGTATTTTTTCTTTACATGGAACAGGGTAAGAAAATCTTCCCGTACCACCACTTCGGAAAGATCTTCCCATTTCACCAGGAAATCTTTATAGCTCCCCGGAATGGTAACACCCGTTTCATCAAAAAATATAGTGGTTTCCTTAAATACCCTTCTTTCGGAAAACAACAGCAGCAGGCATAAAAAAGCGAAAATAAAAACCCCGATATAGTCTATGGTTCTTCCCAAATTCATTATGGCAAATCCGAGTACCGTAAAAGAGACTACCTGTAATAGCCGTAGCCAAAAATTGTATTTGGCAAAAATGTCCACCCTTCGCCTGAAAAATCCATAGAACAGGGATAAGCCCGCTACCCCAAAAAAAGGCAGTGCCGGTAAAAGGCTTTCATAATTCAGAAAACGATAATAATCGGCGCCCTTGGCAATCAAAAAAAAGCCCACCACTATATGCAGTAATCCTGCACTGCGTCTCTTGCTTTCAACACCTTCAATCTTTACCGTTACACTATACATATTTAAACAGGGTTGCTGGCGACTAACAGGTTGCACAATTTAAACAAAACACGGGCACCTACGTTGGCATCCCAAAAGGTTTCACTGGTGCTTACTTCACTGAGGTCAAAACCAATGATCTGCTTGCCTGCCTGCTGAATTTTTTTAAAAATGTAAAACACCTGTTCTGTTTCAAAGCCGCCAGGCACCGGCGTCCCGGTATTAGGGCAAAGCTTCGGATCAAGCCCATCAATATCAAAACTGATATATACTTTCTCCGGCAAATGGCTTACCATTTCATCTACTATTTGCTTAAATGTTTCACCTTCATACTGCCGAACGCGCATGTCACCATCAAAATAGGTTTTGATACGGTCCGGATTCTGTTGAACGAACTCATGCTCACCCTGCGAATAATCCCTGATTCCAACCTGCACCAGTTTTTTTAATTGCGGCACCTCTTTTAATGCATTGTACATAATGCTGGCATGAGAATACACAAAGCCTTCATAAGCTTCCCGCAGGTCACAGTGAGCATCAATCTGGATAATGCCAAATTCCCCGTGCTTTTCACCAATGGCCTTCATAAAGCCCAACGGTGTACTGTGATCCCCGCCCAGTAAAGCAACCAATTTTCCTTTGTCCAACAACTCTTTGGTTTGATGATAAACCCAATTGTTCAGAAAGTAGCCGCCTTCATTCACTTCTTTGAGTGTTCTGCACATAAACTGGTTATTGGCTACAATATCTCCCTTGGAGATATAATCTATATAGAGTTCGGCTTCCTTACGCAGGTAGTCACTTTTTAAAAGGACTTTTCTGTCTGTTTCTTTCATGAAAAACCCTTGCTTCCAGCCATCCGGAACATCCGGATCGAAAAGATCTACCTGGAGGCTGGCCCTCATGATCTGTTCGGCTGAACGGGCCGTACCTGAGCCAAAGCTTACGGTAACTTCCCAGGGAACAGGAATGATAACAAGGCGGGAATCATCTTCGGAGAAGGGCAATCCAAAGATATTATTATTGGGATTGCCGGCACTGTTAGGATCAAAGGTGGTAAGATCGGTCATGATTGTTTTTTAAAAGCGGTGCAAGATAAGGAAGGTTTGGTGTTTGAAGCCCTTTGTTTAGAGTTGGTTTGAAAGTTTAAACTTTCTTTTTATTGTAATGTGTTTCCTTACCAAACCTTTGCACTACTTAACCTTTCATTATCATTTTGTGAAAACTGGGTCAATTGATGAAAATCAGGCATTAGCAGGTCTCATGTGAGTCATTTTGCTCTACCTTTGCGTGTGTCATTGCCGGTGAATGGAAAAAAGAAGTCCGGAACGAAAGAGTGGGATTTCTTATTGCTTCGGTAAATGTAATGCAAAGCGAAAAATCTGGCTAAACAACAACTGTCCACAAAATGAAAAAAATTCACATTATCCTGCTGCTGCTTGTTATCGGGGGGATTGTCGGCATGTCTTTTTTTATAAAAGACCTTACCACCCAGGAAACCTTCGCTACCGCCGGTGAAAAAAACGGCGAGTTTGTAGTTGTTAAAGTGCAGCTGGACAAAAAAACTCCCGTTGAATACGATGGTTTGAAGAACCCCAACCTTACGGTATTTTATGCCGTGGACCAGGAAGGGAAACGCAGCAAGGTTATTTATAAAAATGCCAAACCTACCGATATAGAACGCAGCGATGGCATTGATTTGAATGGTTATATGCGCGGCGATCATTTTGAATGCACCAAGCTCCAGATGAAATGCCCGTCAAAGTATAAAGACGATTTGAGTGCGGCTCAAAAAAACCTTCCTTCCGGCGATAGCGCCACTTCAAAAAAATATTAACAGGTAATGAATTTTATAGGTGAGCATTTACTGCCGGGTCAATTAGGACATTTCTTTTTATTACTTTCTTTAATTGCTTCTTTAGGCGCTACAGTCAGCTATTTTTTTAGTGTTCAAAAAAGCTCCTTTTTTAACCGTGGAACCGGATTGAACGGGGGCGGCGCTCTTGTGGTGAATGCGCAGTGGCGCAAGCTGGCCAGGATCTTTTTTATTACAGAAGCCATTTCAGTATTTGCCGTTTTTGGCATATTGGTGTACATCATCAACAGTCATTTTTTTGAATACAAATATGCCTGGCAACACAGTAGTCTTTCGCTGGAAGCAAAGTACCTGTTAAGCAGCTTTTGGGAAGGACAGGAAGGAAGCTTTTTGCTTTGGAGTGTGTGGCATTGTGTGCTGGGGCTTATCATTATCTGGCGTGAAAAGGAATGGGAAGCACCTGTAATGACCGTAGTGAGCTTTGTGCAACTTTGCCTGGCTACCATGGTTGTTGGTGTTAGCATTTTTGGGCTAAAGGCCGGGTCCAATCCGTTCATGTTGTTGCGCAATTCGGGAGTGCTGGATAATGCACCTGCATTCTATGATATGACCGGCGGCGTCCGCCAGGATTATCTTTCCATGATTAAAGATGGTAACGACCTGAATCCTTTATTACAGAATTATTGGATGGTGATTCACCCGCCTGTTTTGTTTTTGGGATTTGCTTCTACTGTTGTTCCTTTTGCCTTTGCCATTGGCGGCTTATGGACCCGGCGTTTTACCGAGTGGACAAAAGCGGCCTTACCCTGGGCTCTTTTTTCAGCGGCTGTATTGGGCCTGGGCATTATGATGGGTGCTGCATGGGCTTATGAATCCTTGAACTTTGGTGGTTACTGGGCATGGGACCCAGTAGAAAATGCCTCTCTGGTTCCCTGGCTGGTGTTAGTAGCCGGTGTGCATACCTTATTGATTTACCGCCACACGGGTAACGCCTTACGGACAACCAACCTGTTTTTCATTCTATCCTTTATACTGGTTCTTTATTCAACGTATTTAACACGCAGCGGCGACCTGCAGGATACCTCAGTGCACGCCTTCACCGGCGATGGCATTACTAAATGGCACCTGCGCGGTTTCCTTTTGATTTTCTTACTTCCGGCCTTCACCCTTTTCTTTAGCCGTTACAAACGGATACCGCATATTGTAAAAGAAGAAGAGGGTTCTTCAAGAGAGTTCTGGATGTTTATTGGTTCACTGGTATTATTCCTTTCGGCGGTACTGATCATTTCCATGACCTCGATTCCTGTATTTAACAAGATAGCGGAATTGTTCAACGGAAAAGAAAAAACGTTCAAGGCCTTTGCAGTGCAGGAAGATGTGGGATTTGCCTATAACCGCATCCAGGTTTTTGTTGCCATTATTATTGGTTTGCTTTCGGGTTTTGGAATGTATTTGAAATACAAAACCACGGGCAAACCGTTTCTAAAAAAATTAATTGCACCGGTTCTTGCAGGCCTGGTGGTAGGCGGTTTGGTCCTGGCTTTTGGAAACATCAATTACCGCGAACATGGAATAGGTTACCTGGGCGCGATATGGCTGGCTTTAGTGGCGGCCGTGTATTCTGTTATTGCCAATGCTTCTTACATTTTCAGCGGGTTAAAAGGAAACCTGAAGCTGGCCGGTGGAGCTATAGCCCACGTTGGTTTTGCACTGATGCTGGTAGGTATCCTGATTTCGTCTTCCAAAAAAGAAACACTTTCTTTTAATACGACAGGCATTTTCCTTGATTTTGGCAAAGACAGCAAGGAAAAGCCGGGAGAAAACCTGACCCTGATAAAAGGGATTCCAACCAAAATGGGTGAGTACACGGTAACCTATGACAGGGATTCAGCACATCCCAAAAAAGAACTCTGGTATTATCACTTAAAGTTTGAGAAGGATGGGAAGGAGAGTTTTTCCTTATCTCCCAACGCCTTTGTAAATTATAAAGGCAATGAAGGCCTGATGGCCAATCCGGATGCCAAGCATTACCTGACACACGATATATTTACCTATATCACATCTTTACCCGATCCTTCAAAAGTTAAAGAGGATACGACATCTTTTAAAACGAAGGAACTTGCCGTAGGGGATACGTTGTTTTACTCCAAAGGCTTTTTTGTATTGGAAGATCTTTCCTCCACCAGGACGGTCCCCGGCATCCAGTTTGGAGAAAATGACAGTGCCTCTGCAGCTACGGTCAAAATATTTTCCAAAACTTCTTCTATTTATACGGTTAAGCCTACGGTCATTAATATGAAGGGAGATGTCTTCTCTAAACCAGATACCGTTGTACAGGAAAGCCTTGTTTTGCAACTGCAGAAAGTGCAGGGCGGAAAAGCTTCCATAGGTGTTAAGGAATCGGACGCCGTAATGCAGTATGTCACTTTAAAAGCGTATAAGTTCCCCTTTATAAATGTGCTTTGGCTGGGCACTTTGCTTATGGTAATAGGCTTCCTCATCAGCATGGCCTGGCGTATTCAAGCCAACCGCAGGAAGGGCATAACCAAAGAACCAGCGGCTAAGCACAGGAAAGTAATGGAAGAGACAGAGCTGACTTAATACCGAAGTCAAAATTCAAAAGTCAAAAAACGGCCACGGCTTTTGCCTTTTACTTTTGAATTTTGACTTTGCCTTACTTCTCCGGGGTTCCCCATCTTTTTAGGCTTTTTTAAACAGCGTTTGCGCTAATTTGCTTGTCTCTTTGAGGAAGCAAAGCCATTTCGTATATTTAATTATGCCCCGCTTTTTATCCATACTCTTTTTGGTGATTTTGATTGGCGCAGCACAGCAGGGCAGGGCACAGGAAGACTCTACCCGTCCCGATCCGGCCAAATGGGGAGCGAACGATACCATCATGGTTCCGGCCATTTATTACAACGGTGAGTGGATGCCTTACGGAGAAATGGAGGTGGTCTATATTTCGAAATTACCCCCTGAGAAATTAGCCAAAGTTTTAGAAGCGTATAACCGCCTGCGGAATGCTGTTTATGTAACCTATCCCTACGCCAAATCTGCCGGTGTTATCATTAACGATGTGAATGCCCATTTAATAGGCGTGGAATCAAAAAAGGAAAGAAAGACGTATATCAAATCAAGGGAAAAGGAATTAAAGGAACGGTTTTCCGAACCGCTTTCCAATTTGTCGGTTTACCAGGGCAAGGTGTTAATGAAACTGATCTACCGCGAAACCGGCAACAACTGTTACGAGATCATAAAAGAATACCGTGGTGGGTTAAATGCCCGTTTGTATCAAACCGTGGCCTTCTTTTTTGGCTCCAACCTGAAACAGGAGTTCGATATTCAAAAAAATTCTACCGACCGGCAGATCGATGCCATTGTGCAGGAAATAAACGCCTCCTGGTATAATAATGTTTACAAGCCGGGTTACAGGCCCGGGCAGTAAGGCCCCCTGTCTCTCCCCCCGTCCCCTAAAGGGGAGGCGTAGGCGGTAGGGCTCTTTCTTTTTCCATCGTTCATTTATCCATACATTTCTTTTGGTTTTTTAGGATTAACCAACGAGGAATAACCCTCCAACCAAAAGCAATCCGGGAATAGAAGCTTTCCCTAAACAATAAGTAAAAACAGAAAGGCACCTACCTCTCTCCTTTAGGGGACAGGGGGAACCTTATCTTTGCCGACATGAAACTGGATGTATTAGCTATTGGATCGCATCCCGATGATGTGGAATTGGGATGCTCAGGCACGTTGATCAACGAAATAAAAAGAGGAAAGAAAGTTGGCATTATTGATCTTACCCAAGGCGAGCTGGGAACAAGAGGTACTATAGAGACCCGCTACCAGGAAGCTGCCGATGCCGCGAAGATCATGGGTGTCAGTGTTCGTGAAAATTTAAAAATGCGTGACGGCTTTTTTATAAATGATGAAGCGCATCAAATGCAATTGGTGAAGGCCATTCGCAAATACCAGCCCGAAGTGGTTATAGGAAATATCCTGGAAGACCGTCATCCTGATCATGGACGTGGCGGCTGGCTTATTTATGATGCCTGTTTTTTATCGGGACTGCGGCAGGTAAAAACCACGGACGATAATGGAAAGGAACAGGAAAAATGGCGGCCCAAGATGCTGCTGCATTATATACAGGACCGTTTTTATGAACCAGATGTCATCATTGATGTAAGTGATGTGTGGGAACAGCGCATGGAATCCATCAAAGCATACAAAACGCAGTTCCATGATCCTAACAGTACCGAACCGCAAAGCTATCTTTCCAATCCTGATTTTTTGGATGCGATTGTGGCAAGGGCACGATTACTTGGAAAAAGGATTGGTGTGAAGTACGGAGAAGGTTTCTTGTCCAAGAAAAGCATCGGCATAACCAACCTGGATGCTTTGGTGTTGAATGAAACCTAGAGGGAAAGGGTATTGTCAACGGGTAATTGTTAATTTGGAATTACTGACTTGGATCCCATCGACTATTGATCATTACAAAAAGATGTGATTCCGGCAGTTAATAATCAATCATCAATAATTAATAATCGAAGGGATCCATACCCACTTGCCGTTGACAATCACTGCAACTGCTTCTGCATTCTATGATGCCCAATGCCTACTTCAAAAAACTCCTCACCGGAGATATGGTATCCGCTTTTTTTGTAAAAATCAATTACGGGATTCCGGGCATGCATCATTAAGGTGGTAAAGCCTTTTGCTTCGGCTAATTGTTCTGCAAAATGTAGGATGGCGGCGCCTACACGTTTGCCCTGCCGGTCGGGCCGTACAGCCATTTGGCGCAATTGTATCAAGCCGTTTTCCTTCGGTGTTAATACACAGCACCCTATGATTTCGGCCTCTTCAAAAGCAGCAATAAAAAAATCATTTTTTTCTTTTTCGGGTACAATGTAATGGACGGGTACACCAATGGGTTCCAATAACGCCTTAATGCGTAACTGAATCATTTCCTGGTATTCCGTACTGTTATATTGTATTGTTTTAATGATCATTTGAGATGTAACTTGAGTGTTCAAAAGTAGGCTATGCCCGGGATCCATGCAGGAGGAATAAGGAAAAGCTTTTTGCAAAAGGTTTTGTAGATGGTTCTCCACTAAGTTCATTTTTGCATAATAAGCCTGTGGCCGTACAGGAGGAACTGGAGCAGAGACTGCGGCAGGAGATTACTGCACAGGTGCAGCAGTACGGCGCAGAAGTACCACTTCAGGCCCTGTTAATTGAGCCCTAAAGTAATAAGGCTTTGGGATAATTTTCCCCACTCCGGTCAAGGCATTATTTTGGTATTCATCAAGGTATCAAAAAAAGTTTTTTATGGAACCATTTGATAAAGATCAACTAGATTCAAAAAACGCACAGGAAACCCGGAGCGATAAATATACAGATGCCAATGACCGGCCTACCGAAATGACAGACCTTGAGATTTGTGTACACAGACTGGGGGAGAAAGGTTATACCGATCAATATCGTGTTGAGAAAGGCAGGTTAATATCTACCCACACCAAAAAGAAATACAAGGCCAAGGATGTAAAAGCCGCCAACTTCTTTCGTTTCGAAGGAATTTCTGATCCGGATGATACGTCTATTTTGTATGCTATTGAAACCGAAGATGGCAACAAAGGCACTCTGGTGGATGCCTATGGTTTATATGCCGATGATGATACCGGTGAGTTTATGAAAGAGGTAGAGATCAATAAAAAGGTAACCGAAGGAAAGCTGGATTAGATAGTTAGCAGAATACAAACAGGCGAACAGGAAATATTGTTTAGTTATCAATATTCCAGGGATCTCACAGGTAGCATTATACTTTTTTCCTGTTCCCTGTTTCATATTATTTGTTTCCAACAATTTCAGAACTTTACTTCTGCATCTTTGCGTAACAAACCATAAATCAACCTCACATGAAATTGTTGAAACCAACCTTTGGATTATTATTGGCTGGCTCATTTATCATGTTTTCCTGTAACAACGAGGCAGGAAACACTGAAAAAAAATCAGAAAAGAAAATGGATAGCACAGCATCACCCAGGGCAGACAGCGCTGCTATTAAAGAGGAAGCTGTTTCCTATTCTGCCCACGGCACGCCATTAAAAGGCTACATCGCCTACGATTCCACCAAACAAGGAAAACGCCCTATTGTACTGGTGGTGCCCGAATGGTGGGGGGTGACGGAATATCCGCGTATGCGGGCCAAGCAACTGGCTCAATTGGGTTACCTGGCTATGGCCGTTGATATATACGGCAATGGAAAAATTGCTGATAATCCCGATGACGCATTGAAAGCAGCCATGCCTTTTTATAAGGATCCGCAGGAGGCTAAGACAAGACTGGATGCTGCTCTGGCAAAAGCCAAAACCTATCCCCAGGCCGATACAGCACAAACCGCCGCCATCGGTTATTGTTTTGGCGGTTCCATGGTTCTGAATGCAGCTAAACTGGGCTCCGATTTTGATGGTGTGGTCAGTTTTCACGGCGGACTGGAAGGCGTGCCTGCCAGGAAAGACCTGCTGAAGGCAAAAATATTGGTATGCCATGGCGCTGCGGACAGTAGTGTTCCTCCGGCCCAGGTAGATGCTTTCAAAAAAAGCCTGGACTCTATTGGTGCCAACTATGCCTTCAAGACGTATGCTAATGCTACCCATGCATTCACCAATCCGGAGGCTGATAATAAAGCCGCCAAATTCAAAATGCCAATAAAATATAATCCGGCTGCCGATAGTGCTTCATGGAATGACATGAAGACTTTCTTTGGACAGCTATTTCATTAATGATTGATAGCGATAACAGGGCTTGTTTTTAATACGTTTATTTAAAACAAGTCCTGTTTCTTTTAGTGCTAATGCCAACCTTCTCCAAGGCAGCCGTGAACAGTCAGCCGTCAAACAGTAGCAACACTTCCTTCATTGTTCACCTTCTCTCATGTCTCACGTTACTTGTTTCTTTGTCAACTCCAAAGCGGCTTGGTATGATGCGGCTAAAACAGTTATATGGCAACCTCACCCTACTAATTCTCCGCTGTCCGGAAAGCCTGCCACCCCCCCCTTACATGGGAAGGACGACTTTGCCAGCCGAAGAGCAAGTGTGAGGTGAGATTGAATACTGTAGAAACCATTCTTTCGTAGTGGCCCCTTCCCACTCACCATTCACCGCCCGCCACTCACCTGTTCCCCTGTCCACTTCAAAGTGGTTTGGTGTTAATATCTTTTGTTCAGGGTATAGGTAATCGTATAGTTCCTTCCATTTGACTGTACCTGGTCGTAGCCCGTGATGGTATGGCCGTCAAACTGAGTGATCTGAAGATTAATATCACCGGAAGGAATCAAAATATCAAGCCTATTATTGCTTAATTGCCAGTTCATGGTTTCCAATGGCGCATTACATCCCTGCCGGGCTTGCCCATAACCGCCATAGTCAAACGATAAATTGATATCCCTCTGGCAATAATCATACGTGTTGAAGATATCTGTCTCTGTGTAGCCATCATAATCCCAGTCATTGGGAATGTTGGAACTGATGCCTACAACAGCCCATGTGCCAAGGAGCGTCTCAGTGTTGTTGACTGTATTTTCTTTGCTGCAACTGTTTAATGTAAATAAAGAAGTCAAAAACAGGAGGGAAGGTAAAATTGTTTTCGTACGCATAATGGTGTTTTAAGGTAAGGAATAGATGATCTAAAAACACAGCTTTTATTATGCCAAAGGAATCGGTACGTTCCGATGCATGAGCTTTTTTAACATTTAAAAAAATTAAATCTTCTGTTTGCGGCGCAGGAAATAAAAATGAATCTTATTAAGCAACCAAAGTGTCAGGAGCACCCAAGAAAAGCCAATGCAAAACCCGGCAATCACATCGCTGGCATAATGATACCGGAGCACCACGCGGCTAATGCCAATTGCAATGGAAAAAAGAATAAGCAAAATGGATAAGATCCACTTCCATACCGGTTTTACATCTTCCTTCCACAACACGTATATCAAGATGCTGGCAAAAATAAAGGAGCTTAATGCATGCCCGCTGGGAAAGCTGTAGCTTTTTAAAGACTCGAGCAAGGGCAGATCGGGGCGCTGGCGTTGAAAACTATTTTTCAGTGCCAGTTTTAGCAAGTCACTTGATAAGCCCACCAGTGCAACATCAAGGGCCAGTCTCCTTTGCTTTTTTTTGAACCATAACCACAGCACCAGCAGTAAGTAGGCAGGAAAGAGAAAAGTAGCGGAGCCAAAAAAAGTAATGACTTTCATGGTCTCTACTACAAACGGGGTCGTGTAGCTGCTGAGAAAATTGAAAACATTGGTGTCAAAGAGGTCCTGCTTACCAATCACTACTACTTTAGCCAAATAAGCGAAGAAAAAAACAGCAACAAGAAACAGGATAACTGCAACCAATACTTTTACAGGAATTTCTTTTGCTGCTTTTGTAGTTTCATTCATGCTGGTACAAATAAAAAACCTTGACCCCAAAGATCAAGGTTTATAGTATATGTAGTGTAGATTATTTGTTCGTGCTCTTTACTACATCCCATTTGTTTGAAGTAGTGCTAAGGACGATTTTCTTAGAACCGTTTTCAACTATAGCATAATACTTTATTCCTTCGTTATCTTCCAACTGGTAAATATCAACTACCGTATAATCTGCATAATTTTTGCTAAGATTGGTTCGTTGCGCTTTCGATAATTCTTTGATGGTTAAAGGCTGAGCCACTACGGTTAACTCTCCTGCCGCATTGAAATAAGCAATTTGCTTTTCGTCGTCTATTGTAAATTCTGCAATGGTAAAACCTTTTGCTTCTGACCAGCTTACGTTTTCTGCGTCTGCAAACCTGGCTTTAAAAGCCTGCATAACAGAAGGTGATACTTTTACTTCACTTGCAAAGACAGTGGTTGTGGTGGCTAACGTAACTAATACGCTAAGGGTGATGATGATCCGTTTCATGATTTTAGGTTTTAGGTTTACTTAAGTTTTATTTTTAACTGAGACTATTGTATCTCATTTGCGGTTACAAAGTTTTTACAGAAACCTTTGCGGGTAAATGGTTTCGTGTACGAATTGAGGATATTGCGGATAAGGCCTGTTAATTCTTTTAACACCTGAAAAGAGGCTGCCGGCTACATAAAAAAATGACCTTTTATAAGCCAATTGGGGAAGTAGTTAAAATCTGTTAACTTTAAGAAAGGCCCGAATTTGCAGGCTCTTCAACAATTTTCCGGAGTGTGGTATGAAAACCGTGTTAAGCATATGGCTGCTGGTGGTGATGAAGGCTTCCTTTGCCCAGAGCTTTAGTTACAGTGATATTGATTGGAAGGTGCAATCCATTGATGCGCCTACACCCGATTCCCTTGTCAAACTTTTGACTGCTTCCTATACAAAAGATGTGCATAAGGTGAGGGCTATTTTCAGTTGGATTGCCCAGCACATTTCATACAACACATTTGTGAAAAAAAAAAACAGCAGGTATGCTGCGTCAAAATATGTAGTGGAACCCGATGATACCGCTTCTGTTTGGAAATCAGCGGTTGAAATGACGGCTTTAAAAGTTTTAAAAAAAAGAACGGCTGTTTGCGATGGGTATTCCAAACTTTTTAAAACGCTATGCGATTATGCCGGTATTCCCTCGGAAGTGATCACCGGTTATGCAAGGGGGTACACGGAAGGGGAAAACAAATTCCGTTCGAACCATAACTGGAACGCGGTGCTGATTGATAGCGTGTGGAGATTAGTGGATGTGACCTGGGCCAGCGGTTATATTAATTATGGCAACCAGTTTGTTCAGCGCCTTGACGATACTTATTTTTTGACGCCGCCCCGGCAGTTCATTCTCGATCATTATCCTGAAGATTTAGAATGGACATTACTGGATGACCCGCCAACCATAAGAGAATTTAAGCACATGCCTTTCCGGTGCAAATCATTTATTAAATACAGCATTAGCTCCTATACACCCGCAAAAGGCATCCTGGAAACAGCCATTGGTGATACCGTTCAAATAGAAGTGGTGGTGAAAGATGCCAAACGGGATGAAAGCATTTCTCCTGACCCCTTTTTTGATTCCACTGAAATCGATCGCACCCCTTCCTCTGTATATTTATCAGCTGCTGATACGGCAGGTAATAAATTTGTTTACACCTATGTAGTGCGTTCACCTTCTGTTGAATGGCTGAATATTATGTACAATAAAGATGTGATCATACGGTACCGGCTCGATATAAAAAAAGATGTGGCAGCAAAGCTGGAATAAATTTTTACTTAAGGATTTCATCCACATACCGAAACATCCTCTCATAATGTGATCCTTTCCAATACACTTTTTTGCAATCCCAGCATTGATAAAATTCATGAAAGTAAATAGTCGTGTTTGCGGGTAATTGACTTATAATGTCCTGTTTATTTACCGGCTGAATGAGGCCATTACAGGAAAGGCACCTGGTGAAAGGACGGATGTTGTTTTCCAAAGAAAACCGCTGTACAACTTCCCGTGCCTGCGCTACCGGTTGTTGCGAACGCAGCCAATAACCCCGTTGGATGGATTTATGTTTCAGCAGGCCAATATCTCTTGTTAGAACGATCCGTTCCTGTTCTTTTGCAATCCTGACAATTTGTTTATCTGTAAAGTTGTTTTGATAGAGCGTATCGAAACCTAAGAGACGCAGCAATGTGGCCAATTTGCCTAAGTGAACGTCCAGTACAAAACACTGAGTCGAAGACGGCATTAGCAGGTAAGGATGCACTTCAACCACATCACCGGCATGTAGCGGGTGGCGAAATAGGACAGCATGACCGTTGACAAAAATATTGTTGACTTCTACATGGGGTATGCCCATGGCCTCAATGGCGTCTTTCACAGCTGGTGCGTTGTTGAAGGAATAGCCGATCCAGGAATACCTTTGTCCCGGACGTAAAAAATCATTAAGGCTGCCGTAGAATGTAAACCGGGCGATTGGCATAGGGTATAAATTTCATTCTTTTAAAATATAGTCAAAGCAACTACCCGACAGAAGTTGCCTTGTGTAAGAAATGCGAAACAGCAGTGCTTTCATGCCTACCGCTTAAAGGCCATGAAACACCCCCATCTCCGGTACGCTTCATCCGCCTTATCTTTGTGCCCGCTACAATTTTAAAATATGAGTGAAGAAAAGAGCCTGAATTTTATAGAAGAAATCGTTGAAGAAGATCTGAGGAGTGGAAAATATTCATCCATTGTGACCCGTTTTCCGCCGGAGCCTAATGGATACCTGCACATGGGTCATGCCACCAGCATTTGCCTCAATTTTGGATTGACAAAGAAATACCCCGGCTATACCAATCTTCGGTTTGATGATACCAATCCGGTTACCGAGGAAACGGAATATGTGGACAGCATTAAAGAGGATATCAAATGGCTGGGATTCGAATGGAAGAATGAACACTATGCTTCTGATTATTTTGATCAGCTGTACGAATACGCTGTGAAACTGATCAAAAAAGGATTGGCTTATGTAGATGATTCTACCTCGGAGGAAATAGCCGCTTTAAAAGGAACCCCCACGGAGCCGGGAAAAGACAGCGCTTACCGCAACCGCAGCTCAGAAGAAAACCTGGATCTTTTTGAGCGGATGAAGGCTGGCGAGTTTGGTGATGGAAGCAGAACCCTGCGGGCCAAAATTGATATGGCGCATCCCAACATGCTGATGCGGGACCCGGTGTTATATCGCATCAAGCATGCCCATCACCACCGCACTGGAGATAAGTGGTGTATTTACCCCATGTATGATTTTGCCCATGGCCAAAGCGATAGCATCGAGCAGGTAACACATTCCATTTGCACACTCGAATTTGTGCCGCACCGTGAGTTGTATGACTGGCTTATTGAAAAGTTAGAGATCTATCCTTCACATCAATATGAATTTGCCCGGCGTAACCTTACCTACACGGTAATGAGCAAAAGAAAGTTGTTGCAGTTGGTTACAGAAAAACATGTCGACGGCTGGGATGACCCACGCATGCCTACCATTAGTGGCATGCGCCGCAGGGGGTATACGCCGGAAGCCATTCGTGATTTTTGCGACCGCGTGGGTATTGCCAAAAGAGAAAATATAAGTGACGTCGGTTTACTGGAGTTTTGTGTGCGGGAACATTTAAATAAAATAGCCCTGCGCCGGATGGTAGTGTTCGATCCTCTGAAAGTTATCATCACCAATTACACTAAGGGACATGAGCTTTTGGAATTAGAAGATAACCCGGAAGATGAAAACAGCGGCAGCCGCGAAATTCCGTTTGGAAGAGAATTGTACATTGAAAAGGAAGACTTTATGGAAAATCCGCCAAAGAAGTATTTCAGGCTTTTCCCGGGCGGAATGGTAAGGCTTAAAGGGGCTTATATCATCCGTTGCGATGAAGTGATAAAAGACGAGGAAGGCACGGTTACAGCATTGCACTGCACCTATATTCCAGAAAGCAGGAGTGGTCATGATACGTCAGGCATAAACGTAAAAGGTACGCTGCATTGGGTGGAAGTAACCCAGGCCATAACAGCAGAAGTCCGTTTATACGATCGCTTATTTAAGGTAGAAGATCCTTCCAGTGAAGAGGGGGATTTTAAAGAATATATTAATCCTGATTCTTTGCAAACGGTAACTACGGCGTATGCAGAACCGGCTTTGAAAAATGCAAGAATGAACGACCGGTACCAGTTTTTGCGTAAAGGCTATTTCACCCTGGACAATAAGGATACGTACAGCAGGTTGGTATTTAACCGTACGGTAACCCTGAAAGATTCATGGAAGGCGCCTCATAATGCAAAAGCGTAAGGGTAGCGTTTCGCCAAGGAGTTTGAATGTCTATAAAAAAAGCTCTCAACATTGTTGAGAGCTTTTTCTTTTAAGGCAATTCCAGCGTCTCTTATCCTTTCGGATCCAGGGCTTTTGTAATTCTATCCAATACATCCTGCAAATGTGCACGGCTGCTGGCGTCTTTGTACATCGGCAGTGCAGAACGGATCTCAGAAGACAACGTTCTTAACTGCGCTTTTGCAATAGAGATGGCATCCGAGGTTTTGCTGCTTGTCGCCGTTGACGGACCAAAAGAAATTTGAATGCCTGTTACCGGCTCCGGATTAACGATCCTGTTCAGGCTTTCTACAAAAGATTTTTGCAGGTTTCTTCTGTAAATATCAATCGCCTGGCGGGAAGCCAGTTCACTCCAGATTCCCTTTCTTAGATCCGTTAACATTTCTGTAGCGGTGTAAGCATTGCTGCTCTCCGCTTCATAGCGGAACATTTTATTGAAGGTATTGTTGCTGACCAAACGGTTCAATACACTGTTTTGAACATTGCCAACTGTTGAGAGCTTATTGCTTCCGGTGTAGTTGGAGATGGTATTGTCAATGATCCATTTTGGTGTTTTGAATAATTGCGCTTGCAAAAACTGCATCGCTTCTTTTTGTTTGGCTTGAGGGACAAATTCCACAACCATGCCGGCTTCTTCCACCATCTTAGGTGTGGTATAAATACCGCCAATGCTTTTAGCTACGTGGCCCATATAGCGGTTGAACTGGGTTATCACTTGTCCATACATCTGATTCAATCCCGAATAATCCTTATTGGCTTCTTTGGTCCACTCAGGCAGCTTGGCAACAATACGCTGTAAGTTTTTAATGCCATAACCACTAGCTTTCACCGCATTATCACCCAAATCTTCATTTTGTCCGCGGGGATCATCGGGATCGATCTCCGTACCAAACCAGTAACGCTTATCTTTTAATTTATCAATGGTCAGCTTATTAAGAACAGGAACTTCTTCTTCTGGTGTTTTAGCCTGGGGCATCCAGCGGTATCCCCATTCAATAGCCCATTTATCATAATCGCCAATGCGGGGGAATAATCCTTTTTCAGAAATATTGTCTTCCGGTTGGGCCACATAATTGAAACGGGCATAATCCATAATCGATGGGGTATGACCGTTGGCTTCTACCCATGCTTTGTTACGCAGGTTTTCAACCGGCACGGTTGATGAAGAACCGTAGTTATGGCGCAAGCCTAAGGTGTGTCCTACTTCATGCGAAGAAACAAAGCGGATCAGTTGTCCCATCAATGAATCGGGGAAACGCAGGCTTCTTGCACGGGGGTCGACCGCTGCCGTTTGTACAAAATACCAGTCGCGAACAAGATTCATTACGTTGTGGTACCAGTTGATATGCGACTCTAAAATTTCACCACTTCTCGGGTCATGAACGTGAGGGCCGCTGGCATTGGCCACATCGGAAGGCTTGTACACAATGGCTGAATAACCCGCGCCTTCAAGGCTCCACGATGAATCTTCAACCGGCGCCAGTTTTGCTGTAATGGCATTCTTCCAGCCCGCTTTTTCAAAGGCAGCGTTCCAGTCGTTCACACCGGCCATCAAGTAAGGAACCCATTTTTTGGGTGTGGCCGGGTCAATGTAATAAACAATTTGTTTTTGAGGTTCCACCAGTTCGCCGCGCAGATATTTGTCAACGTCCTGGGGTTTAGGTTCCAGCCTCCAGCGGGTAACCATTCTTATTTGCTCAACACCTTGCGGATTGGCGTCAAAATCGGTATAACCGGTAGCAAAATAACCTACGCGGGGATCGAAGTAGCGGGGTTTCATGGCTACCTTTGGTAACAGCACCATGGAACTATTCAACTCAAACGTAGTAGGCGTACCGCCTGCACCACCAAAACTTGGCGCAGGGGCAGCAGCACCAAACGGGGAAGGCGTCGTACGCATATAGGTTTTTACCGTTCTTACCTCAATATTTTTAGGGAAAGAACGAAGGTCTGATACGTAAGAATTTTCTTTTTGATAGGAACTGATACCTAACGCTCTTTTGATCCTGGCATCAAAAAACAGGATGTCGTTGTCGCCCATAATGTAATCGGTCATGTCAATAACAGAACCTTTTGCCTTTGTAACAGAGTCGCGGGAGAAGGCTTTAATATCGAAAGAGGCCGCAATAGGGTGCAGGTTGGAATTGCGTACGGATTGATACATGCCTGCAGAATCTTTGCCCACTTCCTGGTGTGAAATGCTTCTTAAAAAGATTTTATTGTTTGGTCCTTTTTCAAAGGAGATCACATTGTCTGATATCTGGTCGCCGGCATAACCCAAAAAACCGGCACGGGCCCCGGCCGGAGCTTTTGAAATACGGTTCACCACCAATATTTCGCGGTTGAGCAGGGAATCCGGAATTTCAAAATAATATTTGTCTTCTACACGGTGTGTGGTAAACAAACCTTTATCAGTTTTGGCTTTTGACGTAATAATTTCAGAATAAGGTCTGGGGCCGGTGTTCGTTCTTCCGGAGCCGGGAAAGCTGCCGGGAGTCACCGTTCCGTTTCCTCTTCTGGCAGTGTCCTGTGCAAAGGATAGGGCAGAGGAAAAAAGAAAGCTGGTTGCCAGGGCAACAGCAAAGCGACGGTTCATGTGCTATGTTTTTTTGTTTAGGAAAATGATGCAGTCAATGAAGTGCGAAATTTACAACAGGATTGCCTTTTAAAAATACAAAACTTAGAGTCTTAACCTTTATTAACAATGAATCCGCAAATAGACCGTAATTATATTACCAGCGGTAGTACTACTATGATACTTCTGTTGCGTCGCACTCTTGTACTGGATCAATTCTCTGCCACAAGACCCCGGAGGTTTTTAACACCCAAGGTCTTCTGCCACATGGCGAAGCAGTCTTCCCGCTACTGTAGTCTTTGATTAAAGTAAAGATCCCTCATCCTTCGGGATGACAAGCAAGAGGGTTTATCGTTTTAAGCCTTTACAAAAATTTAAGTTGTACGAGGCAATAACAATAGTGGTGATGGAAACCTGTAACGTCTGCTTGCTTGCCATCGTGAGGCACGAGGGATCTGTGGATGGTGCAATAAAATAGGTTGCCAACAGTAGTGCAGCCACCATAATGCTGAATAGAATTATAAAGTGTACAAGAGGGCGACGCAACAAAAGCTTCGTGGTAGCATTGCAGTTCAGTATCTATAAACAGATTATACAAACTACTTTCCAAATAATCTAAAATTTTTCTTCCTTCGCTTCCTTTAGATTTGCAGCCCTTTAAAAATATCCTATAAGCATTGAATATGGAGCAGAAGTATATACAACAGATAGCAGGAAAATTAAATCTTTCTGTAAAACAGGTATCCAGTGTAGAGCAATTGCAAAGTGAAGGCGCTACCATTCCTTTTATGGCTCGTTACCGCAAAGAAGTAACAGGCAACCTGGATGAAGTTGAGATCGGCAACATTGTGGAGGAGATCAGTTATTTCAAAGAGCTGGACAAAAGAAAAGAAACCGTTTTAAAAACAATGGAAGAACAGGGAAAGCTCACGCCGGAATTAAAAAAGCGTATTGAAGATTGCTTTAGCGCTACCGAACTGGAAGATATTTACCTGCCCTATAAACCCAAGCGTAAAACAAGGGCCAGCCAGGCCATTGAAAAAGGCCTGGAACCGCTGGCGAAAATAATTTTCGAGCAAGGTGATTTTAGTGTGGAAGAAGAAGCGGCCAAATTCCTCAAGGAAGAAGTAAAGGATACCAAAGAGGCACTGCAGGGTGCAAGAGACATTATTGCAGAATGGATCAGCGAGAACGAACAGGCAAGGGCAAAAGTGCGGCAATTGTTTACGGAAAGCGCCACGCTTTCATCAAAGGTGCTGACTACGAAAAAAGACGAAGAAGAAGCGCAGAAATACCGCGATTATTTTGAATTCAACGAACCGCTTTCACAGAGTCCTTCGCACAGGCTGCTGGCTATCCGGCGTGGCGAAAAGGAAGGATTTTTGATGATGGACATCGGCATTGAAAAAGCAATGGCCACAGAAGAACTGGAAAGGCTGTTTGTAAAGGCTTCCAATCCCGCTGCTTCAGAAGTGAAGAAAGCGGTAGAGGATTGTTACAACCGGTTATTGAAATCTTCTATTGAAAACGAATTTCGCCTGCTGAGCAAGAACAAGGCAGACGAAGAAGCCATTACCGTATTCACCGAAAACCTGCGCCAATTATTACTGGCATCGCCATTGGGTTCAAAAAAAGTACTGGCATTGGATCCGGGCTTTAGAACAGGCTGTAAATTGGTTTGTTTGGATGCACAAGGAAATCTGGTGTACAACACAGCCATCTATCCGCACCCTCCGCAAAACCAATGGCAGGAAAGTGTTGCGGAAATAAAACACCTGGTCAGCAAGTATGATATTGAAGCCATCGGAGTAGGAAACGGAACGGCCGGCAGGGAGACCGAACAATTGGTCCGCAGTATTGATTTTGGTAAGCATGTCAGCATCTTCCAGGTAAATGAAAGCGGCGCTTCTATTTATTCCGCGTCGGAAGTGGCACGAGAAGAATTCCCTGATCATGATGTTACCGTGCGGGGTGCCGTGAGCATCGGAAGAAGACTGCTGGATCCTTTAAGTGAGCTGGTAAAGATCGATCCGAAATCCATTGGCGTAGGACAATACCAGCACGATGTGAACCAGATCAAGTTGAAACAGGGACTGGATAGAGTAGTGGAGAGTGCGGTGAACTTTGTGGGAGTTGATGTGAACACGGCCTCCAAACATTTATTGCAATATGTTTCCGGTATCACTTCAACACTGGCGAATAATATTGTTCAGTACCGTGCACAGAACGGACCGTTCAAAAGCAGGGAAGAACTGAAAAGAGTTCCGTTGATGGGACCAAAGACCTTTGAGCAGTGCGCCGGTTTTTTACGCATTCCAAACGCACAAAATCCTTTGGATAATTCTTCTGTGCACCCGGAGAGCTACGGCGTAGTGGAACAAATGGCAAAAGATGTGCAGGCGTCGCTGGAAGAACTGATAAAGAAGGCCGAACTGCGCAAACAAATCAACAAGAAAAAATACATCACAGAAACGATAGGTGAGTTTACCATTGAAGATATTTTAAAAGAACTGGAAAAGCCGGGTCGTGATCCAAGAGCACAGATCGAGGAATTTCAATTTGACGCAACCATTAAAAGCATTGAAGATGTAAAAGTGGGAATGACCGTGCCGGGTATTGTAACCAACATTACGAATTTTGGCGCCTTTGTGGATATCGGTGTAAAGCAGGACGGATTAGTGCATGTGTCGCAACTGGCCAACCGGTTTGTTTCCGATCCGAATGAAGTGGTGAAGCTCAATCAGAAGGTGACGGTAACGGTTACCGAAGTGGATGTAGCCAGAAAGCGAATTGCATTGACGATGAAGGATTCGGCAAGTGGAGAGAAAAGAGCGGCGGGCGGAAATAAGCAGCCGCAGGGCCAGAAAAAGTTTGATAAGAAACCGGAGCCTTTAAATCCTTTTCAAAGTAAGTTGATGGAGTTGAAGAAGAAGTTTAATGATTAGGAATTACCTGATTCGGCCCGGTAGGTTTTGAAAACCTCCCGGGCCTTTTTTGGTGAAGCGTTGTTATTGTTTTTGAACAGTTCTGTTCTACAGAATTACCGGATGCTGAAGTGTGCGACACAACAAAAGTTCAATAGTATATTGCTGCCGGCTACAGAATTCTCACTTTCTCTTTTTATTATTATACACCAGCTTGGCAATCTTGCCATTCGTTCCCGCTAAATAAACCGTAGTGCCAAATTTAGCAATGCGAACCACATGAAAACTTTCTTTGGAAATAGGTTGCCAGGTAACAGCGCCATCCAATGTATAATCAACGCCGGTGAGGCCGCAGGTAACCAATTGTGTTTTTGCCAGATATTCCACGCAACTGCGATAGCCGTTCGGAGGCACTTTGGATGCTTGCCAGGTTCGGCCGCGGTCGGTACTATAAATACAATTTTGAAGAGAAGAGGTATCTGCATTAAAATCCCCGCCAACCACTACCAACTGATCGCCTCCGTTTTTTTTATAGCGATGCCATACGGCAATAGAGTTGGCGCCGGTAGTTTCTTTGCCCTGGATGATGGGTAAATCAATTTTTGCATCGCGGATAAAAACACGGGATTGTAAACCGCCAGTTATAAAAACCGCTTCGTCGTTATCCAATGCACGGATGTTCGTGCCGCTGGCTGCAAAGCAGGCTTCGCCTTTGGCGGCAGCAGGTTTGTAGTGCTCCGGAATTTCCTGCCAGGTGTTGCCGCCATCAAAGGTGCGGGCGATAAAAAATTTTCCGTTGAGCGGATCGCCAATAACAATTCCGGCATCTGCATTCCAAAACTCCATGGCATCGAGGAACATGCCCTTGGTTTTATTTTCATACACCACTTTCCAGCTTTCGCCGCCGTCTGTGGTTTTTAAAATATAAGCCGGCTCGCTTACACCCATAATAACGGCGGTACTGCCATCGAAGGCCTCGATATCGCGGAAGTCGGTTTTTTCAAAACCTTTTACCTGAAACCACTTCCAATCTTTGCCGCCATTGCTGGAACGGCCAACCGTGCCATTGCTGCCACTGACCCAAACTACATTGTCGTTCACCACACTTAAACCACGAAGGGACGTTTTTGTGCCCTGTGTAAGAATAGAAACAGAGGGAAGTCCCTTTTGTGCAGGACAGTAAAAGAAAGAAAAGGAAAAAAACAGGAAGAACAGTTTTTTCATAAGTATATGTTGAGAATAACACAACAATATACATTAGGAGAAAGACATTTTAAAATCAGGGCTGTAAGGAAAAGCTACGGAATGGCCGATTCTTCTTTAAAATTCATTGAGCAAAAAGACCTCGGGAAGAGAATCCGATTAATTAGCGCTTTTCAATTTTTTAGCAAATACTTTTTCAAACTTTTCCAGTTTGGGACGAATCACCACCGAACAATAGGGATTAGTATTTTTATTCATCTCATAATATTCCTGGTGGTAATCTTCGGCAGGATAAAATTTAGAAAAAGCAGTAACCTCCGTTACAATAGGCTTATTGTAGGCGCCGCTTTTATTCAGTTCATTTTTATAGAACTCTGCTTTTTCTTTTTGCGCTTTATCATGATAGAAAATAGCACTTCTGTATTGTGTGCCCACATCTGCACCCTGGCGATTGAGGCTGGTTGGGTCATGCACCTGGAAGAAAACTTCCAGTAATTCATCATAGGAAATTTTAGCGGGTTCGTAAACCACCTGCACACATTCGGCATGGCCGGTTTCACCGGTGCAAACTTCCTTATAGGTTGGGTTGGCAACTTGTCCGCCTGAATAGCCCGAGGTAACACTCAGCACCCCGTTTAATTGTTCAAAAACAGCTTCGGTACACCAGAAGCAACCCGTTCCAAAGGTTGCGGTGTCCGTTGTTTCCACAGCGTTAATCATTGAAGAGCTCATCGCTTTATAGCTTTTTTCTGAATTACACGCAAATAACGTGCAGAAACTGAACAAGGAAAAAAATGCTTTTGAGATCATACAAATACTTGGGCGTCAAATTTCGATCTGAAAATAGCTAATGAAATCCCAACAAAAAAGTTTTAACACAAGGTTTAGTGTGGCTTTAACCGAATTTTAGATAAACATAGCCTTTATCTTTGATACAAACCTATTTGACAGAGGATTCGCATGAAATTATACCCAGAGTCGGCTTCGGTACAGTTGGAGTTTGATAAGATTAAAAACTTATTGCAGCAGAAATGCCGTTTTGAATACGCCAAATCAAAAGCAGAAGACCTGCGCATTCATACCCGCAAAGAATTTATTGACAGGGACCTCAGACAGTCACATGAATTCAAGCAACTGCTGCAAAACGCTATTTACTTTCCCAACGATTTTATACTTAATCTTTCTAAGGAATTACGCCTGCTGAATATTGAAGGCGCTGTTCTTTCCGGAGAGCAGTTGGTGTTGCTTCGCAAACTGGCTCTTAGCATGGAAAGTATTTTTCGCTGGTTCGATGCTGAAAGAAGAGGAGCTTATCCCGGCCTTGCCGAAGTGATCGCCGGTACGTATTATGAGAAAGCCATCCTTTCCCTTATCAATCATGTGATTGATGAAAACGGGAATGTGAAAGACAATGCCAGTGAGGACCTTCTCTCCATTCGCATGGGCCTGTACCGAAAGCGAAATGAATTGCGCAAAGTATTTGATCGCATTATTGGGAAACTAAATAAGCAGGGGTACCTCGCCGATATTGAAGAAAGCTTCATGAGCGGAAGAAGAGTGGTAGCCGTGTTTGCAGAACAAAAAAGAATGGTGAAGGGCATTTTGCATGGGGAAAGTGATAGCCGGAGAACGGCTTTCATTGAGCCCGAAGAAACCATTGAGTTGAATAATGATCTTCATGAACTGGAGAATGCAGAAAGAAAGGAAGTGTACCGTATCCTTAAAGATCTGACAAAGCAACTTTCCACTCATGCCTCTTTGCTTTCTGTTTATCACGCGATTGTAGGCGAATATGATTTCATTCGGGCCAGGGCTGCTTTTGCCATGGATATAAAAGGCGAATACCCGGTGGTGGTGGATAAGGCGCTGGTGCATTTGGTAAAGGCCTGTCATCCGCTTTTGTATTTATATAATCTAAAATCAAATAAGCCCACGATACCGGTTGACATAACATTAGATGATAAGAACAGGGTGCTGGTGATATCCGGTCCGAATGCCGGTGGAAAGACCGTGACCATGAAAACGGTCGGCCTGTTGCAAATGATGGTGCAAAGCGGTTTGCTGGTTCCGGTGAATCCATCCTCACAGTTTGGCATCTTCAAACAGTTGATGATCCATATCGGGGATACACAAAGTATCGAGTTTGAGTTGAGCACGTACAGCAGCCATTTGCTGAGCATGAAACATTTCATGGAGAATGCCAATGGAAAGACCTTGTTTTTTATAGATGAATTGGGAAGCGGCAGCGATCCAAACCTGGGCGGTGCTTTTGCAGAAGTGATCCTGGAAGAACTGGCCCGCAAACATGCCATTGGAATTGTTACCACGCATTACCTGAATTTGAAAGTGATGGCCAACAAAACGGCCGGCATCATCAATGGTGCTATGGCCTTTGATGAAAAGCGCTTATTACCACTTTATAAATTGATTGTTGGCAAGCCGGGAAGTTCGTATACTTTTTCCATTGCCGAACGGATTGGGCTGGATAGAAGGTTGATAGAGAAGGCAAGGGATCTGGTTGACCAGGAACATTTTCGACTGGATAAATTATTGAACAGAACGGAGCAGGACCTGCAAATAGTGCAGGAAAAGGAAAAAGAACTTCACCGGTTATTGAAACAAAATGAACGGCTAAAAAAAGAAATGGAAACGGTGATGGACCGGGAAAGGCACCGCCAGCAGGTCGAAGTGCTAAAGCAGCAAAATAAAGTTACCGAAGACCGCATTGCTTACTTAAAAGATATGGAACGCAAGCTGCGCCAAATGGTAATTGAATGGAAGAAAACGGAAGATAAAAACAAAGTGGTTAAGGAAATGGCAGCCCTTCTTTTCAAAAAGAATGAACAAAAAGTGGTGAGCAAAAAGCAAAAGCAAATCGAATCGAAATACGAGGAAGTGAGCGGGGATATAAAAGTGGGCGATAAGGTAAAGATGAAAAAAAATCTCCAGGTAGGAGAAGTGCTGGAACTGCGGGGTAAAAAAGCCGTGGTGAAGATAGGGTTACTGCCCATGCAAATTGACCTGAAAGATCTCTCCCTCATTAAAGAAAAAGCCGGCAACGACTAATGCATTTTTTACAGTATGGAAATGTTTTTCCCGATTGCCGGGAGCAACATTTTTTTTGTATTGGTAGTTTTTTGAGAACTGTTTCTCATATGGCAGCGTGGCCATTAGCACAGTAAGATTTTTAAAAGAGATACCTGACTGGTATTCCAACGCTTCGCGTTTTTTGTAAAATACGGCTGTCTTTTGTAACCTTTCCTTTCTTTCCTTCTCCAATCAGTACAGGGCGGTCCACCAGCCTGAGTCAGCTTGCCTACTGGTTACATAATTAAACCGGCAACCTGAAGAATAGAATAACGGTAACACAATCATTCATTAAATAAAGAAAGGAGCTTCGTTATGAAAAAAACGTTTGTATGGCTTGCAGCTGCAGGCATGTTTGTTTTCGCAGAACAGGCCGCTGCACAAAATAAAACTGACCTGTCTGATCCCGAGGTGGCGTCTGTAGCCGTAACGGCTAACCAGATTGATGTTAATTACGGTGAGATTGCCCGCAAAAGATCAAAAGATGCCGAAGTTTTGAAGTTTGCAGAAACCATGATTAATGACCACAAGGCCGTGATAAACCAGGCGGCTGCCCTGGTTAAAAAATTGGGCGTAACGCCCAAAGACAATAAGGTAAGCCGGCAATTGCTTGCTGATTCAAAAAAGACAACCAGCATGCTGCAATCTAAATCCGGGGCCGCTTTTAATAAGGCCTATATAGATAATGAAGTCAACTATCACAAGGCAGTGATTTCGACTGTTGAAAATGTTTTGATTCCGGATACGGAGAACAGTGAATTAAAGGAATTGTTACAGAATGTCCTTCCAGCGCTAAAGGCCCATCTTGAACATGCGATGATGGTACAGGCAAAAATTGAGAAATCCTGAAAGGAGGTGCAATGACAACCAGATATATTTTTTCATGTCTTGTAATTTTGGGATTGAGCAGCTGTTTTTCCAATGAAAGCCACAAGCCCGTAGCACATACCGTTGAGATCATGGGTATGAAGTTTCTGCCTGATAATCTTTCGGTTCAAAAAGGAGATACTGTGATTTGGGTTAACCATGACATGGTAACCCATGATATAACGGAACAAGGAAATAAGGCCTGGTCTTCTTCCCCCTTGCCAACAGGAAAAACCTGGAGTGTAGTAATAGAAAAAAGTTCAGATTATTACTGTTCCCTTCACCCGGTAATGAAGGGCAGGGTGGAAATCCGTTAATGGTGAAAACAATTAATGAAGTTGGTCTTTCTCAAACAGGGAGATCCCGGGAAAAGTTAACCCTGGGGCCTCCTTTTAACCTCTATTTTTCACAAACTCCTGAATACATCGAAACAAGGTATCCGGCCGGTAGAGGAATAACTGCCGTTGGATCTTCCATTTTTATTTTTTGCTTCGATCGAGGGGGCTAAACGCTACATACGTAACGCTCACTTTTTATTGCAATTTATAATTCGGATCGTAACCTTTTGTTTGATAAATACTCTATTCTGTTATAGTACACGATCCATAATTATCCTGCAATAACTAACAGATATGAAAAAAGATATTCCAACCTATACATATCCTTCCGATAAAAAAGGAACCTCCTCTTCGTCGCTGCTGAATGAGTATGAACCACTGCTATTTAAGATTGGCGCTGCTTTTGGGTTCAATGGTGAACAAACAAATGACCTTATTAGGCTGGTTTCTTCCTTAGTCAGTCATCAGCGCAGGCTGGAGAACGTTTCTTCTTTCAGAATTTGGTTATGCAAAACCATGGTTCATAAATGTATTTTTAGAATAAGTGCTGAAATATTTAATGATCATCATTGCAATACTGCAGCAACAGAATATTCTTTCGTAACATATACTTCTGGTTATGAAATGCTTCATGCTCGGAAATTGAAAACGATGCCGCTTAGTTTTCGGGCAGTATATATTCTAAACAAGAAAATTGAATTTAACGATACGGAGATAGCTGAAATTCTGAATCTTACCCCTCAGGAAGTAAGGGTCCGGTTGACCAGGGCCAGTTCTTTATTAAATGTAGCTCTTAAAGGTTAAGCTCTTGCTTTATACAATTTGTAACCTTTATTCGATTCAATTATCTAATACACAACTACAAATTTATTTGCCCGTAAATGGAAATATGTGGGCAGGTGTTTTACTAACAATAGCCCATCCTAAATTGAAACAATATGGAGAAAAATGGAAATGGTTTTCATGTAATAAACGGATCCGAATTTAAACAATTAAACAGGCCTCACGTGCCCTTATTAATTGAAGGGGTATTGGATATAAATAAACAGGAGTTGAATGATGACGCTAAAATTGAGATCATCAGCCATCATTTTAAGCAAATAATGCTCACTTTGGGTTTAGACCTAAATGACGATAGTCTTAAGGCAACTCCCGACCGGGTGGCTAAAATGTATGTGAAGGAAATATTCAGCGGATTAATTCCGGCGAACAAACCAGACATCACCCTTTTTGAAAACAAATACAAGTACAATGAAATGCTGGTGGAAAAGAACATTACAGTTTATTCCTGTTGCGAACACCATTTTGTGCCCATTATAGGAAAAGCACATGTGGCTTATTTTTCAAGCGGCAAGGTGATAGGTTTATCAAAAATAAACCGCATTGTACAATATTGCTGCAAAAGGCCCCAGGTACAGGAAAGGTTGACAGAGCAAATAGCAGCAGCTTTAAAGGAGGCACTCCATACGGAAGACGTGGCAGTGGTAGTGGATGCCACTCATCTTTGTGTAGCGTCAAGAGGGGTTGGCGATACCAATACCAGCACTATTACAAGTCATTATTCCGGTAAATTTAATAACGGAGAAATACGAAAGGAATTTCTTTCCTTTATCAAATGAGGGAGTGAATTGATTTTATCGAAAAGAATTGAAAAAAAATGGAATATAAGGTTGGCATAAAGGCTATTGAAAAGGTAACGCATGATGTAAAAAGATTCCAGTGCGAAAAGCCCCGGGACTATCGTTTTATTCCAGGCCAGGCTACCGAGGTTTCGATTAACAAGAAAGGGTGGGAAGACAAGCTAAGACCTTTCACTTTTACTTCTTTGAATGATGCACCTTACCTGGAATTTATTATAAAAATCTACAGTGATCATCCTGGAGTAACCAATCAATTAAACACGCTTGCAGTTGGGGACGAACTGATTGTTAGAGATGTATGGGGAGCTATTGAATATAAAGGGCCAGGATATTTTATTGCCGGTGGCGCCGGTATTACGCCTTTTATTGCCATCCTCCGGCAACTGCATAAAGAAAACAAACTGGCGGACAATACACTTTTTTTCTCTAACAAAACGGACAGGGATATTATTTTAAAGGAAGAGTTGGCCGCTATGATTGGACAGAAGGCTGTTTATGTCCTAACCGGTGAACAAAACAATGGTCAACATAACGGTTTTATTAATGAACAATTCCTTAAAACCCATGTAACAGATTTTAACAGGCATTTCTATTTATGCGGCCCGCCGTCAATGGTGGAGGCATTACAGGGCATTCTGACAAAGCTGGGGGCCTCGCCCCAGGCCCTTGTATTTGAAAAGTAGCTGAAATCGAGGTATGTTTTCTTCCGCTTAGCCAGGATCCTGCATATCAGGAGGATTTGGTATGATGGTTAAACAGGTTACTCCTTATTTGCTGAACTCTTTTATGGCTTCCCCCAGATCAAACACTTTGGCCTTTCCATTAAGAGAAGATTTTATGATAGAACTTGCCGCTGCGCTTCTGTAACCACCGGCACAATGCACTACAATAGGCTTGTTTGTTGGTATTTCCTTAACCCTGGTCCTTAAATCGGCAAGCGGTATGGAAAGACTCTGTTCAAAAGATTTGTTTTCTTTTACTTCAGCAGTGTTCCGGACATCCACGATTGTATAGTCCTCCTTATGTTGCCGGAAAGCTGACACATTTAAATGCTCTTCCTGTATAGGTCCGTATTGAAGCACAAAGGCTTCTTTAATTTGCGGTTCGTAACCAATGGCGGCTGCTCTTTCAATTAAACGGCGCAGTTGTTCTTTGCTTTCGCCCCCCAGGTAAAATGCTTCATTGGGTTGAATGATGCTGCCCAACCAGGTTTCAAATTTTGTTCCTTCCATCAGGTTGATTGAATTAGGCAAATGCCCTTCCTTAAAATCTTTTTCAGGTCTGGCATCCACGACCCACACTGCTTTGTTTAATCTGGTGGCATCCGTATCCTGCTTTATGTCCTCTGTGATGGGAACGGCAGCCGTACTTTCAGTGAAGGATGCAGCGCCTTTCCTGTTCACTTCTACGCCGTTAGGAAAATAAACCGGGATGAAAGGCTGATCGCTTAAAAGCGATTGCACAAACTCCTCTTCCGACATGGGCTGCAATGACCAGTTTGTTTCCTTCTCCTGGCCCATGGTACTGCTGTTTGCCTTGCTTAAACCCTTGCCGCACAAAGTGCCTGCCCCATGTGCAGGATATACGATAACCTCATCATCCAGTTTCATCAATTTGTTTCTAAGGCTACGATACATCTGCTTTGCCAGTTCATTTCTTGCGGCTTTAATGTTTCCGGCACCTTCTCTTAAATCAGGCCGGCCACAATCACCAATAAAAAGTGTATCGCCTGTAAAAACAGCTTTTTGTTTTCCGTTGTGTTCCAGTACAATGGTTATGCTGTCCGGTGAATGACCGGGAGTATGCAGAGCGGTTAATTTTATTTTTCCAAAAGCTATAGTATCTCCTTCGTCAAATGCCTTATGCGGGTAAGATGCACCCACAAGACTATTTGTATAAACCGTAGCGCCGGTCAACTGGTGCAGTTCTAAATGACTGCTGATGAAATCTGCATGCGGATGTGTTTCTATGATGCCAATGATTTCCGCATCGTTTTCTTTTGCATAGTCAAGGTAGGGCTGCGGATTACGGGAGGGATCAATTAAAACAAGTTTCTTTTCGCAATCGCTTAAAACGCCATAACTGAATTGCGCAAGGTTCTTATCTTCCCATTGTTGTATCTGCATCGTGTTTAATTTTTATACTGCAAATTTCATTTAAGCAAAGCAATTTATCGGTGACTGGTATCACAAAACAAAACTTGCCACGATACTATTTTATTGGACTGCTAATAAATTTTGTTTCCTGTCTGAACATTCATTGATCTTAATGTGGAAGCCGCTCACGAAAATATCCATAGACCCATGTGCCCGCCACCGCACTCAATAATACCACGCTGACCACCAAAACGCCGGTGCCGATTTGTGCAAATAACGGACCGGGACAAGCTCCTGTCATGGCCCAGCCTAAGCCGAAGATGAGGCCACCAATGATCTGCCCTTTGTTGAACTTCTTTTTGTGAAACCGGATCGGCTCTCCATGAATGGTTTTAATATTAAACTTCTTAATGAGCCAAACGCAGAGTATTCCTGTTATCACAGCAGTTCCAATCACGCCATACATGTGAAAACTTTGCAGGCGAAACATTTCCTGTATCCGGAACCAGGAGATCACTTCTGCTTTTACAAATACAATCCCGAATACCAAACCTACCGCAAGGTATTTCAGGTTATACCACCAGGGATGTTTTAGTTCCGTGTCGTTCGTACAGATCGTATCCAGCGACCGAACTTCATAATCAGTAATAAAATTGTTGGGAGTGGGTTTATTACTAATAGCGGATGCTGTTATGTTTATATTTCTTTGTGACATGGTGTTCTGTTGAATTTATAATCGAAGAAGGAAAGGCAGGATCAGATTGGCCATCATAAAGCCGCCTGCCATAAAACTTATTGTTGCTATTAAAGATGGAATCTGCAGGTCGCTTAACCCCATTATGGAATGGCCACTTGTGCAACCGCCCGCATACCTTGTTCCAAAACCTACCAGGAACCCGCCACCAATCAGAAGGATCAAGCCCCTCAATGAAAACAAGCTTTCCCAGCTGAATATTTCGGATGGTAGTAAATTTTTCGTGTCTTCAATTCCATAGCCTTTTAGTTCGGACACCAGCTGAGGATTCACTTGTATGGCCTGCGGATTGGATAAATACTGTGCAGCCATAAAACCACCAATCAAAATACCCGCAACAAAAAACAGGTTCCATACTTCTTTCTTCCAATCGTATTGAAAGAACCTGATATTGGCCGGAAAGCAGGCGGCACAGGCATGCCGGAGATTAGCAGAAATGCCAAAGTGTTTGTTGCCTAAAATCAATAGCGCCGGTACAATTAAACCAATGACAGCGCCTGCCACATACCATGGCCAGGGTTGTTTTAAAAATTCAATCATTTTGTATTTGTTCTTTTGATGTTTTTTTAAACAGACCTAAAAGCAAAGAACCCATAAGTGAAAAATAAATAGTACTTCGCACCGGGTTTGACGTAATGGCGCAGGTGCCTGTTAAACATCCTACGTACTTCCAATAAAGAAAACCAGCAATGGCGCCCAGTAAGCCTCCAATAATATATAACCTGTTTACCTGTATCCACTTTTTCATAAATCGTTTCTCTTTGTTTTACTTTCCTTTAGCATCAACCATCAGGGCTGAATATGCGTCCTTTATCGTTTGAGCTTTGCAAAGATCAATAAATGATACAGTTGAAATGTGACATGAATCACGTAGAACATTATAACAAGATTTCTTTAACAAGAATGTAAATGCCCATCAATAACACAAACCATCCGAAGCCAGTCTTTAACCTGGTTCCATGGATTTTCCTACTCAACCTGCCGCCTATAAATACACCTGCGATGGCAGCGCCCGAAACGCCCAAAAGCAAAGCCCAATTTATAGTGTAATGCCCCGTATCACCAATAAAACCAATGAGGGAATTTAATGCAATGATGAATAACGAGGTGCCAATGGCTTTTTTCATCGGCAGGCGAAGCACCAGGACCAATGCCGGAATTAAAAGAAAGCCACCGCCGGCTCCCAGGAACCCTGTGATCAGGCCAATGCCTGCACCGTAAAAAAACAGGACAGAAGTTCCTTTGTTCGTTACAGTGGTATTTTCATTTTGTTTTCCGGTTCTTATCATAGATAAGGATGCGAACAACATCAGTGCTGCAAATAAAACCATGGTGAGTAGCGAAAAGGAAATACTCAGGCTGCCCATGTTTATTAGTTCAGGAATCTGCGGCATAACCAGCTTTCTTATAATGAACACAGTGATAACAGAAGAAGCACCAAATGAAAAAGCCGTCCGCAGGTCTACCCAACCTTTGCGATAGCTATTAACCGAACCAACCAAACTGGTAGAGCCTACCACAAACAAGGAATAGGAAGTGGCAACCACAGGAGAGAGGCCAAACAAATAAACCAGGACCGGAACCGTTAAAATGGAACCGCCGCCGCCTATTAAGCCCAAAGAAATACCAATAAATAATGCTGCGATATAACCCATGGTTTCCACTTTTACATTGCAAATTTGAAAGGTTTAACAGGGGCCTACAGTGATATTTATCACACAAGATTTATTCCTTTTGAATCCATTCAATAGAATTTCTATGAATGACCAGCCAGTTCTTGGCTTCCATTTTTTTCAATAAGCGGCTGATTACTTCTCTTGATGAATTAAGATCATTGGCAATATCCTGGTGTGTGATTTTAAGAGGGTTGCCTAAGTTTTGTACCTGCTTTTTCAGGTAATATTCCAGTCGTTCATCCAGCCTGGTAAAGGCAATAGCGTCAATGGTTTTTAGCAGTTCTTCAAAACGATCGCGGTAAGAACCAATAACAAACTGGTACCAGCTTTTGTACTTACTCAACCACTTGTCCATGTATTCCAGGGGGATGCTTAGCACGGTGGCATCGGTAAGAGCCTTTGCCAGTACTTCGCTGGTTTCCTGCCTGGTAGCACAAACAAATGACAATGAGCAGGCTTGTCCGGGATTTAACTGGTAGATAAAAAATTCTTTTCCTTCCTCATCTTCCCTGTAGAGTTTAACAATACCATCCAAAATAAGCATGATGGACCGGATGGGCTGTCCTACCCGAAGCAAAGTGTCTCCTGCCCTGATCTCTTTGATCGTAGCATGCTTCATCACTTCGTCATATAGTTCTTCTTCAAGGTTGGGAAATAGGTTTTTTATATTGTTGATGTCCATATTTTTCCGGCATTGGCTTGTAAAGTTTGGTTTTTAAGTTGATAAAGAAGACCCAAATTTGGCGGCCACAATGGATAGTTTTTCCGCAAGCACTTTCTTTGAAATGGGTAAGCGCCTTTAGAATTAGCAGGAAAGCCATCCTGATCCCGTTAGGGATCATAGCTTTATAGAAAAGAGAATAGCGGCAACTGCGGCCCCGATGCGTCGAACATTCCAACCTATGATGGTGCTATAAACCTTTGATGCCTGGGCTCTTTTCAGGCGATTATCAGGATCTGACCTTTTAAACCCTTTGGAATGATATGACTATAGAAAAAATCACAGGAATTATTTTTAGGAAACTCAAAAGGATGAAAGAGATCATGTCTAAAAAAATACCAGTCGTTTAAACTTAAAAAATTTAAAGGCGTTTGCTCTGTTTCTTCGAATCCACAATATTTTCTCAACTTTACTCCCGAAGAATAAATACGGATCAGGCAACGGCTTTCCGCACCGTAGTGATAGGGATCATTGTTCAAACCCCGGTTTAATTTTTAAGAGATGAAATTACTGGTCATTGAAGATGAGGCTGAATTATCACAAAGCATTTGTGCTTACCTGTCAGGTGAACAATTCATTTGCGAACAGGCCTTTGATTTTACATCAGCCATGGAAAAAATTTCGCTTTATGAATATGCCTGCATTATTGTGGACATCACTCTGCCAGGTGGAAACGGGTTGGAAATCATAGAAGAATTAAAAAAGCAGGGCAAGCTGGATGGTGTGTTGATCATTTCTGCAAAAAATTCCATTGATGATAAAGTGTTCGGGTTAAAGGTTGGAGCCGATGATTATCTTTCCAAGCCCTTTCATTTGCCTGAATTAGCTGCACGGGTCGCTGCCATTATCCGCCGTAGATCGTTTGATGGCAAAAACATTCTTTTTTTTGACAACCTGGAATTAGACCTCAACCAAAAAAAAGTTAAAGTAAATGACACCCCCATTGACCTGACTAAAAAAGAGTACGAGCTTTTACTCTATTTCATCAGCAATAAGAACAAGGTGATTGCCAAAAATGCCATTGCCATTTACCTTTGGGGCGACAGTTATGATATGGCCGGCAACTATGATTTCATTTATACCCATATCAAAAACCTCCGCAAAAAAATGTTGCAGGCAGGATCACCCGATTATATTAAGTCGGTGTATGGCATGGGCTATAAGTTTTCCCTTTCTTCATGAAATTATTTACACGATACAGCCGCATTAATGTCCTGGCCACCATCGCCATTTTTTTAGTAGCCAGCGTGGCGTTTTATTTTTCACTGCGGTATGTATTTCTTAAGCAAATTGATGAGGACCTGGAGATTGAAGAAAATGAAATTACTGCTTACGTCCAAAAACACAACCGCTTGCCGGAAAACTTTTCGGTGACCGACCAGATCATTAATTTTTCGCAGGCGGGTCAAAATATAAAGCGTCAATTTACCGGGGTGAAGATGATGGATAGGAAGGATCGCAGAGAAGAAAAATACCGGCAATTGCTATTTGGTGTAAAAGCAGGCGGCCAATGGTACAAGACATCCGTTTCGAAATCGCTTGAAGGATCAGATAGCCTGCTGCGTTCTATTTTGCTCATTTCGTTCAGTACCATTCTTGCCATTTTAATCGTATCCTTCATCATTAACAGGGTCGTATTAAAAAAGATCTGGAAACCGTTTTATCAATCGCTCCATGCCGTGCGAAACTTTCGCATCAGTAAAGAACAGGCGCTGTTGCTTCCCGAAACAAACATTGATGAATTCCGGTTTATGAATCAAACACTGGAAGGCATTACAAAAACATCGCAACTGGAATACCTGTCTTTAAAAACGTTTAGCGAAAATGCTTCACATGAAATTCAAACACCCATAGCCATCATCCGTACCAAGTTAGATTTGCTGATCCAGGATGAGCAACTAACGGAAAGCCAGGGAAAGATTTTGCAAAGCACCTACAATGCCATTGAAAAACTCAGCCGGTTAAACCAGTCATTACTATTGCTGGCAAAAATCGGGAACCGTCAATTTGAGGAGGTAGAGGTGGTTGATTTAAAAAAAATGATTGGGGAAAAACTGCTGGATTTCCAGGAAATATGGAATTCGCAGTCTATAGATATTCAAACATCATTGGAAGAAGCCTCTGTTAAGATGAACAAGGAACTGGCGGATATTTTGCTGAATAATTTATTGAGTAATGCTACCCGGTATAATTGCCCGGGTGGTAGTATTATCATTCGTCTCAACCGGCAACAGCTGCGTATTACTAACACCAGCCGTGAAGCTGCACTCGATACGGCAAAAATGTTTCACCGCTTTTATAAGCCCTCATTGAGTAGCCAGCACAACGGCCTGGGGTTATCCATCATCAAGCAGATTACCGATGCTTCCGGCTTTCTGCCCTCTTATGCCCATGAAAACAAGGAGCATACTTTCACGATCGCCTGGAATCAATAGGTGTTGATTGTTGGAAAGGAAAGCTTAAGTTAGTAGTGGTTAAGGTCATTTATAAAAATCATTTTATGAAAAAGATCTTTCTTTTGTTCAGCGCTTTTGCCTGTCTGCATACAATTGCCCAAAAACAACCCGGGTATAAAATTCTAAAGACCTATCATATTAAAAGTCCGGGTGCATGGGATTACCTGGTCGTAAACAATAATAAAATTTATGTAGCCCACGAAACACAAGTGAATATTTTGGATGAACAGACCGGCGACTCGGTCGGCGTTATTGCACATACCAGCGGCGTGCATGGAATTGCTTTTGATAATGCCCTGAACAGGGGCTACACCAGTAATGGACGATCAAATAATGTTACTGTGTTCGATCTCCATACAAACAAGTCCCTGGCACAAATAGCTACTCCCGGAAATCCAGATGCAATTCTTTTTGAACCCTTCTCCAAAACCATCATCACCTGTAATGGGCGTGGAAAAAATCTTTCCGTGATTGATCCTGCCTCAAACAGGATCATTGCCACCATTGCGGTAGGCGGCAAACCCGAAGCGGCTGTTGCCGATGGCGCCGGCAAATTTTTCGTAAACATAGAAGATAAAAATGAGATGGTGGTTGTTGATATGAAGACCCATTCCGTTTTGCACCATTGGCCGCTGAGTCCGGGCAGGGCACCAACCGGCCTGGCCTATGATAAAGCCACCAAAAGGTTATTTGCCGGTTGTGAAAACCTGTTAATAGTGATGAATGCAGATGATGGCGCCGTGGTTGACAAAATAAAAATCGGAAGCGGCTGCGACGGCGTTGCTTTTGACAATCAGCAAAAGCTCATTTTTACTTCAAACGGTGAAGGAACGGTAAGTATGATCCGGGAAGCGTCAGCTAACGAATTTTCCCTTCTCGGTAATTATCCTACCAAACGGGGTGCACGAACCATTGCATTGGATGCGGGCAGGAAAGAGATCTTTTTGCCCACTGCAAATTTTGAAACAACGCTTACAAAAAACGGCAGGCCGAAAATGATCCCGGGCAGTTTCCAGGTATTGGTCGTCTCCTATGCTAAATAGGCATCGCGTTTCTTTTTCTGAAAAGCATGCGTAACAGGGAAGGCAATACGATCAGCAATAAAGGAAGCGCTGTAATAAAACCCCCGATAACGGCAATAGCCAAAGGCTGGTGCAACTCTGCTCCTGTTCCGATGCCTAAGGCAAGAGGCATCAGCGCAATGATGGCGCCCAAGGCCGTCATTAATTTGGGCCGCAGCCTTGTTGAAATGGAATAAACAATCGAGTCGTCCATGCTACCGCTTTCACGCAATGATTCCCTGAATTGCAGAAATGTAAAAATGGCATTTTCACCAATGATACCCACAATCATGATTAAGCCGGTATAGCTGCCTACATTCAATGGCGTGTTCGTTATATATAAAGCCAGGTAACTTCCTGATATACCCAGAACGGCAATGAAAAGAATGAGCAGGGCCACAAAAAAATCTTTAAACAGGAATAAGGTCACTCCGAAGACCAGCAAACTGGATGTGATGAGTATCATTAGTAATTCTTGAAATGATCGTTGCTGTTCTGCATAGGCGCCGCCATATTCAATATGATAGCCCTGTGGTAAGACAACTTCGGATGATAGTTTTTTCTGTATTGCTTTCATCGTGCTTCCCAGGTCACGGTTCTCTAATCGTCCGGTGATTACACCCATTGCCTGCAGGTTTTCCCTTTTAATTTCGGCATCACCTTCTTTTACCTCTATGGCAGCCAGATCGGTTATAGGCATCAGCCTTCCCGAAGGCAAAAAGATGGGCAACCGTTTGATGCCTTCTACACTTTGGCGGGAGGTGCCCGGATAAAGTATGCGAATAGGAGAGAGTTGTTGCTTCTCCAGTATAGTGCCTACCTGTGTTCCCTGCAAGCCCAGCTGCACCTGGTTTTGCAGGGATTGCGGAGTTAACCCATATTGGGCCAAAGCAAGATGATTGGGCACAACACGTACGGAAGGGCCTGAAATGACAATGCCGTTGAATACATCTGCTGCACCCTGCACTTGTTCAACAAGACCGCTTACTTGTTTTGATAGTTCATGAAGCTTTGGGATATTTTCGCCATAAATTTTTATTTCGATGGGCTGGACCGATTCCATCAGATCGCCAAGCATATCACCGATCACTTGCCCGAAATCTATTTGTAGCGCCGGTTGCGATGACTCAATTTGCCGGCGAATATCGGCGATCACTTTATCGGAAGACCGCTCTCTTTGTTTTTTCAACTGGATCAGGTAATCCCCATCGTTTGGCTCTGTAATAAAAAATCCCATCTGTGTCCCGGTTCTTCTGGAATAGGCTTCCACTTCAGGAATCTTACCGATGATTTTCTCTACCTGCCGCAGCATTCGGTCTGTTTCTTCCAGCGAGGTGCCGGGTGGCGACTTATAGTCAAGCACAATACTTCCTTCATCCATTTCGGGCAGAAAACCGGTTTCCAGTTGCGGAAGAATGAGCCAGATGGAAATGCCCATGGCCCCAAGAAGGGCAAAACTGACATAGGGCTTGTGAATAAAGTAACCAACCCATTTTTGCCTTTTAACTTCGTGTGGCTTTTCTTCTTTCGTCTTCCGTTTTTTATCCGGCCTTTCTTTTGTCAAAAGCAAATAGATCACCGGTAAACAAATCCAGGTAACAAAAAACGAACAGACCAAAGTAATGATCATGGTATTGGTCATTACTTTGAAATATTCTCCTGCCACACCACTCATCAGTTCAAATGGAATGAAAATAACGATGGTGCTGAGCGACGAACCAACCATAGCCGGCAGCAAATAATGAATGGCTTTTTGAATAACGGTGGTAGAAGGTTCCTGTGGATGTTCCTCATGCGAACGGTGAATTTGCTCCACCACAACAATCGCATCATCAATGATCAATCCTATAGCGGCCGCCACGGCGCCCAGTGTCATAATATTTAGCGTGTAGCCTACAGCATAGATCACCATCAGGGAAAGGCAAATAGTAGCCGGAATGGTAATTAAAATGGTGGCGCTGGCTTTTAACGAACGAAGGAAAATAATAGCCACCACGATCGCTAACACCAATCCAATCCACAAACTGTCGGTAACGCTTCTGATGGAATCCCGGACAAAATCAGCCTGCACATAATAAGGCCTGATGGAGACGCCGGCAGGAAGTATCTTTTTTAATTCCTCCGTTTTTTGGGCCATTTCACTGGAAAGGTCCACCAGGTTGGCATTCGGTTGTTTGATGACGGCCACCAGCAGTCCTGGCCTCCCGTTGGCGTTGATCTTGGTGTATGCCACTCCTTCGTTGATCCTCACATCAGCAATGTCTTTTAACTGCACGATCCGCTTTCCGTTATTGGATACGATCGTGTTTTGCAGGTCCTGTAAGGAATGAACGGTGGCATCGGTTACCGTTAAATACAACAACCGGTAATCGGTAAGATACCCGCTGGATTGAATAAAATTGGTTTGCAACAAAGCGTTGGAAAGGGTTTCGGGAGTGATCCCCAGTGTACTCATTTTTTGTGGGTTCAGTATGAGCCAATATTCTTTTTGTTTTCCTCCAACGATTCGAACTTCGGCTACACCCTGCACCTGCGATAAAAACGGTTTGATGGTATAGAGCGCCAGTTGCCGCATGTCAATCGGTGTTTGGCTGGCGTTGTTTGTCTCCAGGGTATAACCAATTACCGGCAGAATGGAAGGATTCATTTTTTCCACCGTGATCTGTACATCAGGCGGAAGGCTGTTTCGGATTTGTGCGATCCTTGATTCTATATGTTGCTGACTGACATCAATATTGGCATTCCAGTTCATGAAGGCCGATATCTCACAACTGCCCCGGCTGGTAATGCTGCGCACATCTTCCAGGTCGGGCACCTGCTTTACCGCATTTTCCAAAGGTTGTGTAACTGTCACCATCATCTTGTTCACCGGTTGTAAACCGGCATCGGCAATGATCTTGATCTTTGGAAAAGTAATCTCTGGAAAAAGGGATGTTTTCAGTTTGCTATAGGTAAACGCACCGCCCAGAACGATCAGGGTAATGATCACTGCCAGCGGTTTTTTATATGTTACAAAAAAACTTCTCATTCGCCTGCCTTCATGATTTTTACCCTGGCTGTATCAGCCAGCCCATAATTACCCGTTAAAAGAACCTTATCACCCGGCGCCAGCTGCGGATGAAGAATCTCCACCCGGTCCACCGTTTCCAATCCTTTGATGACGGGCACTTTTACGGCTGTTACAGAATCGATCATTTTCATGATCCAAAAACTGGTTTGTGCTTCATTGGTCAATATAGCTTGCCTGGGCAGGGACGCTGCACTGCCTCGCTGCGCTTTTACAATACGCACTTTGGCAATAAGGTTTTGCGGAATGGGCGCCGCTGTATTTACTTTGATCCATACACGCTGCGTCTGCGATATGGAATCCACCGTGGGCAGAATGGAGGAAACCACACCGTTCAAGCGGGTGCTGTCTGGTAAATGCAATTCAAGTAGCTTGCCACTACTTACATAACGGCGCAATTCGTAAGGAAGGTTAAGCACAAAGCCAAAGCTTTTGGTATCTGATAAAACCGCCAGTTGTTCCCCGTCCTGCACATAATCACCAACCTGGTGATTGAGCTCCTGGACGTAGCCGCCGCCCGTTGTTTTTATTTGGATCAAACCACTGAAATGAAAAGAAGTATCCAGTATATTGATCGTGTTGCCCAGGGCCTTCGCTTCTTTTGTTTTTATGATGAAAGCTAATTGCCCCGCCTGTACCAGCTGGCCGGGGCGAACATTGACCGATTGCAAATAGCCATTGGTGGAGGCCTTAATAAAATTGCTTTGCAAAAAAGAAGAAGTCGCATTTAGTTCTACTGTTTCCATCAAAGGCAGGGTGTCAACGGTTGTTATCGTTACCGGCGTTTGTACGTCTTCCGGTGCAGCGCCGTCTTCATCAGTTGTGTCTTCCTTGTGTTTACAGGAAAGCAGTAAAAGCAATACTCCAAAGAATACATATTTTTTTTGCATGTAAAATGAATTACGGTTTTACATTCCAGTAAGCTACCTTGTTCAAAATCTTTAAACGGCTGATGTGGTTCTGCGTCAGCAGGTTTTGTGCACTCAAATAATTATTGATGGCTGTCACATAGTCTCTCATCGTGATGTCGCCTGTTTGCAACAGTTTGCCGTTGGCAACAATCAACGTGTGGGCATATTCAATTTGCCTGGTTATCTTATTTACGAACAGATCGATAGCCATGAGCTGTTTCCTGAGCATTTCTATTTGCATGCGGTATTGATTCACATAAAACGCCCGGTTGTTTTGCCTTGTGCGTTCTTGGATGTCAATCCTGGAGCGCTTCATTTGCTTTTGGCGGCCATCGTAAATGGGAACGATAAGAGTAAGGCCTGCACTGAATCCAAAATTTTTATAGGGTGTATTTTGCAGGCTTGAATTGTAACCCAGATCTGTGTAAGCGCCGACCTTTGGTTTGTAATCATAGTTGACAAGGCTTTTTTGATTGTTAAGCCGTAAGCTGTCGGTGATAAACCGGTTGTAAAAAACAGAGTTATAAAAATCAGGTTGCAAAGAATCAGTAAAGACAGGCTTTTCAATTCTTTCCAGGGTTGTATCTATCAGGCCCGTCAAATAATTTAAGGTGAGAAAGTCGGTATTGTATTGGATTTGAGCCTGCAAATAAGCCAGTTCCTGCTGCTGCATGGTTACATAAAAAGTCAGGTAGTCGGTTTGTTTGTAAACGCTGGACTGCGTTAATTTTTTAAGGGCTTCCTCTTCTTTTTTCATCAGCTCGTACACTTCTTTATTAAAATCAAAAGCCAACAGATCGCCGTAAGCCGTGATGTACTGATCGGTGATGGTTCGTACAAGGTCCTGCTGCGAAAGCAATATAGTGTCCAGCAGGGCCCGCCGTTGCAAAGCAATGCTCCGGTATTGCGCAGCAAGGTTTCCGCGGGATAAAAAGTTGCGGTTTGCCTGCACGAGCCCCGAAAGGTTGGCAATATTGGTAATGGCTTCATCGTATCCCCACCCACGGATCATGGGTGCATAACTGTTGGCGCTTATAAAACTTACCTGCGGACGCCGGGATGCATTTAACAATTGACTGTCTATTTGCAGTAAAAGAATCTGACTATGAAAATCTTTAAGGGCAGGATTATTTTGCTTTGCCATTTGAAGAAAATAAGCAAGGTTGCGGGTTTGGGCAAAACTGGAAAACGATAGCAACACGCCGCATGTAATAAAGAAATGTTTCATTCTTTCCGGGTATTTACAAAGGGCTGAACTTTTTTAACAGCCCTTTCCTGGTTAATCTTTCTCTTTTTCTTCCTTTTCTTTTCTATAAAATTTCCGTTGGCATCAAACAGCACATCACTTCCGTTAATCTCCGCTTGGTAAGCAATTTCTCCATTCGTTTTTACAATCTTTGCTACCTCTTTTGTCTTCTTTCCTTTGTAGTGCTGATTGATGTAGGTTTTTGCTGTGGCCGGAAGATCAGATAAGGCGATTGCCGTTTCTGTTTCAAGGATTGTACCCTGCTTGTTTATAATACAGGGCATGGCTTGGCTATCTCCCTTAAAATTGGCTTCCTAATCCGCATCTTCCCATTCCCATGTAGCCATTGCACGGGGATGTGATTTTTTTAAACCTTTTTTACAGCCGGTGGTATTTTGCCGGCATGTAATTTTTGCGAATAGGCAGCAAGGGAACTGGTTGTGAGAATCACCACCCATAAGATCTTTTTCATGACCAAGTAATTTCAGACAAACCTATTTGACAAATCTGTCAGAATTCTGAAGTGAAATTTATCCGGAATTGCAGATGGTATTTAACAATGCATGTCCTGCATACCCCTCCATGATAAAGTTGTTTTGGCTTTCTAAGGCACTGAGAGAATCAGGCAGCCTTTGGAGGTTACACGGTTGCTTCAGGTCTCGCATTCCTGCCACTCCATTACCCCTATTTCTGCAGCGTACTCATCTAAATACGTAAAGGGCTTATTAAAAAAGATAAAAAACTTTTTAACTTTTTTATAAAAGTTATATAACTTAACAAATAATTTAAGAAGTATTAATCAAAATTTAATAAGTATCGTGGCTAAACAAACTGCTTACAAACGGAACATAATCAAACATTTATACTTCTCGGGTTCGCTTTCCTGTGCAGATTTAAGCATTCTGACAGATAAAAGTTTACCCCTCACTACCAGAATATTAAATGAATTGGTTGAGGAAGGAAGTGTAAAGGAAACAGGCTATGCTATATCAACGGGAGGCCGCCGCCCACAAACGTATTCCCTTAAATCCGACCTGATGTATGTGGTCTCGGTTGCCATGGACCAGCTGATCACCCGTATTGCTATAATTGACATGGGTAATAACCTGGTAGGAGAGGTGGCCAAAATTGAACTGACGCTTCCCAACAATCCGGATGCACTCGAACAATTGAGAAATCACATAGATCAATTCATAAAAAAATCAGGCATTCCTAAAAATAAAATTGCAGGCATTGGCATTGGCATGCCAGGGTTTGTTGATGTAAAAAAAGGGATCAATCATTCTTTTTTAAAAACCAGCGAAGGAAGCATTGTAGATTTTATAGAGTCGGGTATTGGCCTGCCGGTATTAATCGATAATGATTCCAGCATCATTGCATTGGCAGAACTGAGACTGGGGGCGGCCCGCGGCAGGCAAAATGCCATGGTTGTTAACATTAGTTGGGGAGTTGGCCTGGGTATGATATTAAAAGGCGAGTTGTTCAGAGGTTACAATGGTTTTGCCGGTGAGTTCAGCCATATCCCTCTTTTTACCAATAACAAAATGTGCAGTTGCGGAAAAAGCGGTTGCCTAGAAACCGAAACATCCCTGTTGGTAGTGGCAGAAAAAGCTATGGAAGGATTAAAGGGAGGTAAAATATCCAGCCTGAAAAACTTATCTCTCGATCATATCGAAGAAACGGCAGCAGCCATTATGGAAGCCGCGGCAAAGGGCGACAAGTTTGCGGTGGAACTCTTTTCCGAAGCGGGATATAATATCGGAAGAGGTGTAGCCATTTTAATTCACCTGCTTAACCCTGAATTAATTGTTTTAAGTGGCCGTGGTTCCGGGGCCGGCAAATTATGGTTAGCCCCCATACAGCAGGCCATTAATGAACATTGCATTCCTAAAATAGCCGAGAATACAGAAGTAAAAATATCATCACTTGGATATCAGGCAGAGTTGGTTGGTGCTGCTGCCCTGGTGATGGAAAATTTTGATGCCCTTGAAAATGTTGCTGATAAAATCACATCGGACGATTTCGTGGCCTGACCATACGCATCAGGCTTAATTCCTAATAACCTTAAAATTTTAAATCAAACCAGAATGAAAAAAACAACCTCAAGGTTTTTGCTTTGCTTGTTGCTGAGTTTTTGCATGGCCGTTGCTTCGGCCCAGCAAAAAAAGATTTCAGGAACAGTGAAGGATGAAAAGGGCAACCCCATTGCCGGAGCCACTTACCAGGTAAAAGGCACTAGCATTAGCGGCGCCACAGATGAAAATGGAAATTTTAGTGTTGATGTCACTGATGCCAACGCTGTATTGATCATCAGTTCTGTGAATTTCAGAAATAAGGAAATTAAAGTAGGAGAAAGTAATACAGTAAGTGTTGTATTGGAAAGTGGTAATGAAAGCATGAATGAAGTTGTGGTGACAGCTTTAGGCGTGAACAAACAAAATAAAAAACTTGGTTATGCGGTTACTACCTTGAAAGGTGATGAAGTGAACCGCACCAATACCGTAAATCCCATCACAGCGTTGCAGGGAAAGGTGGCCGGGGTAAACGTAAACGTCATGACGGCAGGCGGTGTACAAACCTCACCCTTCATCCAGATCAGGGGTGCCAAAGTGCTGGGCAAGGCGGGTCAAAACTCCAATCAGCCCATATTCGTAATAGATGGAACGGTAATGGAGAACAATGTTTTTGATGCGGATAACGCCGACGGTGGTTCGCAGCTAAAAAATCTTAACCCTGATGATTACGAATCCATAACTATATTAAAAGGTGCGGCCGCTACATCGCTGTATGGTTCCCGTGGTTTGAATGGCGCTATTGTAATTGTAACCAAAAAAGGAAGACCTGGTCAGGGATTAGGTATTGAAATTAACTCCACCTATCAAACACAAACCATTTACAGGGCTCCTATGGAATACCAGAATGTATATGGCCAGGGTAGCTGGTCGGCGGCAGAAGGTAATTTCAGGCCCGATGGTACTATGATCCGCACCATGGGTAGCTGGGGTCCCAGAATGGATGGCAGCATGCACCCTGCCGTAAGCAACTACGATAAGATGGTTCCTTATTCTCCGCAGCCCGACAACTGGAAGGTGTTCTATCAGGATGGCAAATACATTAACAACAACATTGCATTATCCGGTGGGTCAGATAAGTTTGGCTACCGCTTTTCTTATTCCAACAACTATACAAAAGGTATGTTGCCGAATAACGACATGAAGAGAAATGCGTTTGATTTTAAAATGAACGGGCAGTTAAACAAAGTTTTTTCTACTGAATTCGGAATTGCGTATGCCAATACCAATGCCCGTAACTTCTATTCCCAGGGAAGATATTATTACAGTGGTGGTCAAAACCTTGGCTTTAATACGTATTATTTGCCAAGAAATATTGATACCAAAGACTGGTACGCAACTTACAGGGCAGAGGACAATACACCTGACTACACCCATGCTTACGGTAACCTGTCTGCTGTAGTGAACGCCTTCTCACGGTTCGACAAGAATAATTTTTACCGTCATGAAAACTCACTGATAGGTTTTACACAATTAAAAGCACAGGTAGCTCCCTGGTTGGATTTCTCGGCAAGGGCTAACGTGAATTATTACAAAATTCACACGGAAGAAAAGAACATGGGTAATGAAAAAGGAAACCGTGGCGGTTATTATGGCGTTGGTGGAAACTATTCAACCGATTATACTTTATTATTCATGGGGCATGCTACCAAAGCCTTCAATGAAGATTTTACAGCCGATTTCAGGCTGATAAATGAAATATATGGCAACCGGCAGGGTGAATCCTGGAAGGCCAGTACAAATGGTGGATTAAGCGTTCCTAACCAGTTCTTTCTTGGCAACTCTGTAAATAACATTCAAAACAATTACGGGTATAGTTTATCAAAACCATCCAGACTGACAGTGGGTCTTGGTGGTGTTTTGAACCTGAGTTATAAAGGATTCCTAAATCTGGAACTTACCGGCCGTAATGACTGGTTAAGCACTCTTACCTATCCTTACTCGGTAATTGGTGGACAAAATAATTATACAGTATTCTATCCTTCTGTAAACGTATCGTACTCCATCTATGATCATTTGAATGAGAAAATGCCTGAGTGGATGTCTTCCGGAAGGCTGAGAGCTTCACTGGCTTATGTAGGAAATGCCGGAATTACTGGTGCTTATACTACAGGAAATGGCTATGTTCCTGCCACTATTTACAACCAAAATGGTCAATCCGTTGGTTTGGCCACTCAGTACAGGGCTAACATAAAACCCAATCCCGATTTGAAGCCACAGGTACAGCGTTCTATAGAACTGGGTACCAATTTTGGTTTGTTCAATGAAAGGATCAATGTTGATTTTGCCTGGTACAAAACCAATACTTTCAATCAGATGCTGGAGCTAGGTGGCGTACCGGAAACCGGCTTCAATACGGTGTTCTTTAATGCTGGTAACATTCAGAACAAAGGATGGGAGTTATTGTTGAGCGGTTCGCCCATTCGTCAGAAAAACTGGGGCCTGGACCTTGCTGTTAACATGGCAAGAAACAGGAGCAAGATCGTTGAATTCGGAAACGGAATTAAAGAGTGGGAATTAAGCGGCGGTTATGATGGCGCCAACGTATATGCCTACGAAGGCGGCGAGTTTGGCGTTTTGGTTTCCGAATCATGGGCCTCTATCAAGCATGACGCAAAAACAGGTTTCCCCTTGATAACTGTGGGCGGAAGAAATGTCAGCAACGATGCGCTGGATAAAAGAAACTTCCAGTTATACGAATATGTTTATCATGACGATGCCGATGGAAGAGCAAAGATTGGAAGAGTGGAGCCCAGCTTAACCGGTGGTGTGAATGGAACCTTGCGTTACAAGAACTTTTCTTTATACACCCAGGTAGATGCCCGCTTTGGCGGATGGGTGTATTCCGAAGCCCTGAACTATGCTATGGCACAGGGTACTCCTTTGGCTTCCCTGCAGTGGAGAGACCAGGAACATGGCGGCGTACAACGTACCGACTCTTACAACGGTAAGGACAGGTATGACGGCGCTCTTCCCAATGTGGTTTTTGCTGAAGGTGAAATGAGCCCGCTTCAAACCGGTGTAAGCATTGCCGGTATGACCTTCCGTGAAGCGTATGAGAAAGGTCTGGTAGAGCCCTGGAAAGCTTCTGCTTACCATGTGTACTCATTTGGATGGGGCACGAACATCAACAGTGTAAATAATATCAGCACGGCTGAAAATTCATGGGTAATGCTGCGTGAGATCACACTGGGTTACCGCCTGCCGGCAAACATCCTGGGCAAAACATTTTTGAAAAATGCCCGCATCAGTGTGTCGGCCCGCAATATTGGCTATTTGTATAAGACCTTGCCGGGCGGTCAAAATCCTGAATCGCTGCAAAGTAATGACCCGTTCCGTCCTTATATCACCGGCGGTGTGCCCTTCTCCCGCAGCTATGCAGCAACCCTTAACCTATCCCTGTAACACTGAAAATTCAATTAAAAAAATGAAGAAGATTAATAAATATGTTCTTGGTTTTGTGGCCGTGGCTTTATTGTCGCAATCATGTAAAAAAACAATGATTGACCTCAATACCAATCCCAACCTGCTAAGCGACGCAGCGCCTGAATACCTGTTTACCGGGGCTACACAGGACCTTAATATGGGTTCCAGAGACAGAACCTCTCAGAAGTATGGTACAACAATGACCTGGATGCAATACGTGGTGCCGGAAGGCGTAAGCACCGATGCTTTATCCAACAGGTATTGGAAGTCTACTATGAGCCCTACGCAAGGACCGGTTCCCAACTTTCCTTACTACAATGATTATTTCAACGCCATAGGAAGGGACATGAACCGCATTATTGAGAAAATTGATAACATGCCTGCAGCCGAAAAAGAAACCTACAAAGGCCTGCGTGCCATTTGCCAGGTGGTGGATGTTTTTCACGCATGGCGTGTGGCTGATATTTTTGGCGCCCTGCCTTACAGCCAGGCCTTCCAGCCCGAAAAATATCCTTTGCCGGCTTATGATTACAACTGGGATCTGTACAAAGTATTTGAGTCCAAACTAAAAGAGGCTGCAACTGCCTTAGCTGCTTCAGGAACTTCTCAAATTTCATTGGGTAACCAGGATATGTTCTATGACGGCGATTATGCAAAATGGCTGGGCTTTGCCAACAGCCTGCGCATCAAAATTGCACAACGCTATGAAGAAAGAGATCCTGCACAGTTAACAGCGGTGTTAACTGATATTGCCAGCAACTTTTCCAACAAGATCATGGCTTCAAATGATGGTTCATTTGCCATTAACCACACCCGTGATTGGAATAACAATGTAGATGACATCAATGTCCTTCTGTTCTCTTACAATGCTTCGTTTTCTTTTGTAGAGCATTTGAAAGCAACGGCTGATCCCCGTATTAAATTCATGATTCGTGAAAATGATTTGGGCACCAACTCCAAACAATACAGAAGAGTTCAGGACCTGGGTACGCCTGAATCGCAAACCAGGCTGGCATTGCCTGAAAATCAGGTTCGCTATTGGGGCAAGCATGCCTCACCGGCATCAGCAGGGAATACGGCTTACGGCTCTACCGGTGGCGACAGGTATAAAACCTTTACACTTACCGGAACCAACGGAAACCAAACCCTGGGCTTTCAATCAGCTATACAGTCAAGACTGTTCATCAAGAACGGTGGCTTTGGTGGTTTCCATGCCTTATCGTCAAGAGACCTGATGCATGACGATGAATCTTTTGTAGATGGATCAACCATCAAAATGAAAACCTATTTTATTTCTTATCCCGATGTATGTTTCATGATGGCTGAAATTGCAGCCAAAGGTGGTAACGGCTTAGGTAAAACAGCCGAAGAGTGGTATAGAACCGGGGTTGCTGCTTCATTTGATTTGTATAAACAAATGGCCGTAGCTACAAAGGTGCCGGGGGCAGAGTCGGTGAGTGCGGGAACTTTTGCTACAACCATTCCCTACCTTGGTTTGCCCAGCATTTATACGCAATCCTGGGTTAATAACCTGCTCACTCCCGATGAAGCATGGGCTACCTGGAAGCGTACCGGCTATCCTGAATTTACGGATGTACGTGCCGGAGATAATGGGTTGATTGGCACCAGCAGCATTGCCTATCTTGAAAACCTGTGGGACGGCAGCGAGAATTTGAAAATGGCCAGGAGGGATGCTTTGAAAATGACCTCGAGTTTAAATCAGAAGAATTTTGTAGATGCCGTAGAAGTACAGAAAGCAAAAGATGCCTCTTACGGAGCGTCTGCAACCGATACCAAAGGCCGTATCTGGTGGGATAAACCATAAAGTTCTCTTCTCATATAGCAGTTGTTTCTAAGTACAACCAACCCCAGTTTTGGGGTTGGTTCATTTCTGTCAGTATCCCGTAAAATCAATCATAGTGAAGCACAAAAAGATTACTTATTTATTCGTTCTTGTTCTTGGATCCCTGTTAACTTATACAGCCGGAGCTGCCGACACACTTCACGTCATCACCCACAATAAAGAAACCATCGTTACCAATCCATCAAACGGGTTTAATCGATACAAACGCTGGGGCGTCTTTCCTTCCGCCAACACACCCATCCGAAAAATAATTTTGCATGTAAAATTTGCCTGTCCCGATACCATGCGCTGCGCCGACTGGGATTATCTTGATTTTATCAGCATTAAAAGAGTAGGAGGTGTTAAGGGTGAGGATAAAGATTTTGAAATTGGTCGCATGCTCACGCCTTATGGCGGTGCTTTTAACAAAGACTGGAAATTTAGCTGGGAACTGGATATCACCGATTTTAGTTTGTTGCTGCGCGATAGCGTAGAAATAGAATATAATCACACCGGTTGGGAAAATAACAAAGACCGCGGCTGGCTGGTAACACTCGATTTCGAGATCATCAAAGGAAAGCCCATAGCTGAACCCATCAGCATTCAAAAAATTTATGGCGGCGCTTATAAATACGGTGATAGTGCCGCCTCCATTGAAACCTATTTGACACCGGTTAATTTTGTCCGGGAAAAAGACGCTGCTTTTGCCAAATTTAAAATCTCTCAAACCGGGCATGGCGCTAACCGCGGCGATGCCTGCGGTGAATTTTGCAGCAAGAAAAGAGATATTGTATTTAACGGAAACTTAATTGATACCAGACCTGTCTGGAAAAGATGTGGCGATAATCCTTTGTATCCGCAGGCCGGCACCTGGATCTATGATAGGGCCAACTGGTGCCCGGGTTACCTGCAAATTCCCGATGAATATCTTCTTCCCATAAAAGAGCAAAACACCATTGATGTAAACATGGAGCCATACGAGGCAAGACCTTCTGAGGCGGTGGAGAATATAGCAGCCTACCTTATTCAATACAAAAAAGCAGCCACTAAAAATGATGCATCCATTTTAGATATTGTCGTTCCCACCAATAAAGGAACATATTTACGCACCAACCCCGCCTGCAGCAATGCAAAGATCATTGTGAAGAACAATGGAACAAACGATCTCAAAAATTTTCAAATACAGTATGGTACTAATGGGTTTAAACCAAAGCAATATCAGTGGAAAGGAAATTTATCTTTCAATCAGCAAACCGAAATTGAATTGCCTGGAACTATTGACGCGAATAAAGGGAATAATTATTTTACCGTGACGCTTTCCAAACCCAATAATACATCAGATGAATTTTCAACCGATAACACCATGGGGTCTGTGTTTGATAAAGTTCCTGTTCACACCAAAGAATTAGTGTTGGCTTTCAAAACAAACAGCCAACCGCACCACAATAATTACACGTTGCAAAACCGTGATGGAAAAGTTGTGTATAGGCGACAGTTTGATAGTACACAAAAAAATACCTTGTTCAGGGATACCTTCCGTTTAGCGCCTGGCTGTTATGAATTGCTGGTAAAAGACACAGGCGACGATGGGTTGGAATTTTGGGCCAGTCCGAGAGGTGGAAGCGGCTACGTTCGCCTGGAGGATGCCAAAAGAAACCTGTTGAAGCAATTTGAATCGGATTTTGGCAGCGGCCTTTATTACAGCTTTATAGTAAGCGAGGATCAGAAACAATGGAGTGCAGTGAATACTGAAACAGCTATCGGGCTTTATCCCACCCGTACCAGTGGCAAAACAACGCTTGATTTTTTCAGCGGCAAAGAAGAAGATGTGCTGGTGCAAATTATAACCGATGAAGGAGCACAGCTGGTGGAAGAACATCAATACAAAAAACTAAAGGAGGGAAGCTTTACATACGATCTTTCATACCGTCCGGCACAGCGCTATTATCTGAAAGTATTTATTGGCGGGGAATTAAAATTCAATAAACGTATAAGAGTGGCGGGATAATCAAAGGACTGGGGATGCTTTCTTGAAGGTTGTATGGGATACCCCCATCATTTTAAGAAACCTGATTTTCATAATTCATATGTGTGGCTGAATCATACAGCTTAAGAAAAAGATGAAGCGCAATAATTCGATCAATGGATACTTTATTAATTTCCTCCTTTCAAATTAGTTTTATTATGAAGAGGCCTGCTAGTTTTAAAAAAATGATACTGTGTTCTGCATTGCTACTTGCCTGCTGCACCTCATTTACGCAAACCTACCAGCCAACATGGGAATCGCTTGATACCCGCCCCGTGCCGAAATGGTTTAAAGACGCCAAGTTTGGCATCTTTATTCACTGGGGTGTGTATTCCGTGCCGGCGTATAGCAGCAAGGGTAATTATTCAGAGTGGTACCAGAATGGTTTGATGAACGGTGACACAGCAAGAATAAAATTTCATAAAGCAAAATTTGGCAACAGAACGTACTATGATCTTGTCAGCGATTTCAAAGCAGAATTATTTCAACCGGATGAATGGGCAAAGTTGTTTGAGCAGTCGGGCGCCAAATACATTGTGCTGACGTCCAAGCATCATGATGGTTTTACACTATGGCCAAACAAGGAAGCGGATAAAGCCTGGGGCTTTCCCTGGAACGCTGTGGCTGTTGGGCCGAAGCGGGATTTGTTAGGCGATCTGTTCAGGGCCGTTCGAAAAACTTCCGTCCGTGCCGGCATGTATTATTCTTTGTATGAATGGTTTAATCCTTTGTGGAAAACCGATCGTACCAAATATGTAGAGCAGCATGCCTGGCCGCAGATGAAAGAATTGGTCAATACCTATCGACCCGATGTTTTCTGGACTGATGGTGAATGGGATGCGCCGGCCGAAACGTGGAAGAGCCAGGAGTTTTTAGCATGGTTATACAATGAAAGTCCTGTAAAAGATAAAGTGGTGACCTACGACCGCTGGGGTAGTGGCATCCGCTTCAAACACGGCTTGGTGTTTACACCGGAATATCAGCCTGAACTTTCTTTTGATGACCATTACTGGGAGGAAAGCCGCGGCATGGGTTTTAGCTATGGTTACAATCGTGCAGAAGATGCATGGGATTACAACTCCACGCAGTCGCTGGTATTGCAGTTGGTGGATAAAGTGAGCCGTGGTGGAAATTTCCTGCTGGATATTGGTCCGGATGAACATGGAAAAATCCCGCCCATTATGCAGGAGCGTTTATTGCAAATGGGTGATTGGTTAAAGGTCAATGGAGAAGCGATTTATAACACGATGCAATGGAAAACCTCTTCGCAATGGAGTGAAGGCAGAAAAGATTACAAAGAAAAAAGCGGCGACATGTTGTTGAAGATCACCATTGATCCTGAGCCCGGCTATGCAGTGAAAGAAGTTTTTTATACTTACAATCCCACTACCAATTCTTTATATGCCATCTTGCCAAAGTATTCCGACAACCGGAAATTGGTGTTAAAAGACATGGAGTTGCCTGGGAGTACTTCATTAAGCTTTTTATCCACCAACGAAAATCTTGTGTGGAGACAGGATGGAGGAAATGTGGTGGTGGAATTGCCGGAGTATAATCCTAATAAAATAAAAGCACCTTACGCTTACGTGGTAAAAATTTCCAATTACGGCAGGTTTGCAACCAAACCAAAGATAGCCGTGTCTTATCCCAAAGGTTCTTTACAGCCGCAGGTAAGTTTTACAGCAAATGACGGTGAAGAAATCAGGTATACACTTGATGGAAGTGAATCCACGGCTGCATCAACATTGTACACGAAGCCTTTTGTGCTAAATAAAACGGCTACAATAAATGCAAAAACATTTGGAAAAAACCGTTTACCAGGTAATACGGTAAGCAGCGAAGTGATTCGGTACGAATGGATGAAGCCTGTAAAAGCAGCGAATGTAAAAGCCGGCATTGTCTATCGCTATTTTGAGCCAGATGGCAAGATGAGCCTGGAGGTTATCAAAACTTCGCTGGTTATGAAAGAAGGCATAGCTAATGAAATTTCTGAAAAAGTGAAACAACGCCAGGAAAAGTACGCCTTGCAATTTGAAGGCTATATCAAAATAAACAAGGACGGCGTTTATAACTTCTTTACCAAATCGGATGATGGTAGTAAGTTATTTATTGATGATGTAGAAGTGGTGAACAATGATGGTGATCATGGTTTTGTAGAACAAGCGGGCAAGGCAGCGTTGAAAAAAGGGTATCATAAAATCAAAGTGGTGTATTATGATAGTGGCGGCGGTAATGAATTAAAAGTTTTCTGGCAACCGGACGGTGGAAAGAAAGAGATTTTACCTTCAAGTGTATTGTTTCATTAAATCTTTGGCTGTAGAAATAAAACCACTGATGCACATGAGCAGAAGTGATATCGGAGGCGTTTTCCCGTAACCGTGTTTGAAAAATCAATAGTAGCGGATAGTTCTTGTTTTGTTTTATGTGGGCAACGCAGTTTTGATTGAAAATAAAACCACTTGTCTTTTTTGAATCGTTTAAATTATGATACGGAATAGTATAATTTTCTTGTTCGTTTTTTTGGTTTCAGTTCGTTCGGTCTCTGGTCAACAAATGAATTCGGTTGTGATTGATCCTGCAGATAGTGAACAGGAGATCATCCGCAAGGCGGCCAATATTGTACCTACGCCGCGGCAGTTGCGCTGGCAGCAGTTGGAGTTGACCGGTTTTTTTCATTTTGGTATTAATACGTTCACTGGGAAGGAGTGGGGAACGGGAAAAGAAGAACCAAAGCTTTTTAACCCTACCCAGCTGGATGCCGACCAGTGGGTAAGAACAGCGAAGGAAGCAGGGATCAGGCAGATTATTCTTACAGCCAAACACCACGATGGTTTTTGTTTGTGGCCAACAAGGACCACGGAACATTCTGTGAAAAGCAGCCCGTGGAAAGGAGGTAAAGGCGATGTGGTGAAAGAAGTGGCCGAGGCCTGCAAAAAATATAAAACCGGTTTTGGAATTTACCTGTCGCCGTGGGATATGAACTCTCCGCTGTATGGTACGGAGGCCTATAATGATTTTTTTGTGCTGCAACTTACTGAGCTGCTTACTAATTACGGGCGTATTGATGAAGTTTGGTTTGACGGGGCTAACGGGGAAGGTCCAAGCGGGAAAAAGCAGGTGTATGATTTTGAGCGCTGGTATAAATTGATCCGTAAGCTACAACCCGATGCCGTGATCGCCATTATGGGACCGGATGTTCGCTGGGTAGGTACGGAAACCGGGCATGGCCGTGAAACGGAATGGAGCGTAGTGCCGGTTGACAATGTAGATCAGTCGTCTGTTGCCGCTAATTCACAACAGGACATTGCCTTTAAGCCGCAAGGTGATATGAGGGGAAGTGATCTGGGCAGCCGTGATAAGATCAAAACAGCAAAAGGGCTGGTTTGGTATCCTGCAGAAACCGATGTGTCCATCCGGCCGGGATGGTTTTACCACCAAAGCCAAAATGATAAAGTAAAAACTCCGCAGCAATTGCTGGATATTTATTTCCATTCTGTAGGACGTAACGGCGTGTTGCTTTTAAATCTTCCTCCTGATAAGCGAGGCTTGATTCATGAAAACGATGTGAAGGCTTTGCAGGAATGGAAAAAAAAGCGTGATGCCATTTTTCAAATCAATCTGGCCAAAAGCGCAAGCGTTTCTTTTAAGGTGAGCAAGGCTCTGGTACTTGTTGATGGAAGCGATGCAACCCATTTGACGGTAAAAGAATCGGATACGCCGGTGGTTATTGAATTGCGGTTTAAAAAGCCACAAACCTTCAACGTTTTGAGTCTGCAGGAAAATATCCGGATTGGCCAGCGCATCGAAAACTTTGTGCTGGAATATTGGAAGAACAATGAATGGAAAACAGCCACGCAGGGAACGACGGTTGGATACAAGCGACTCTTGCGTTTTGATGCCGTTACAGCCGCTAAGGTGCGGTTAAGGATTTTATCTTCCAGGCTGAACCCGGCTTTGGCTGAACTGGGATTGTATTTGGAGGACCAAAGAAGTAAATCCAGTGGTAAAGGACAATAGCATCCGACGGCCAAAAAACTTCACTGGAAAAACAATCTAACCAGTATGATCAATCGTTTGCACATGGTTTTAGCATTCAATGCTCGTAAGTTGGTAAATAAATCAATAAACAGCAAGGCCCCTTCTGCTTTAAAGTGTTGTTGGTAGCAGCAGGGCTTAATGAATGCTTATCATCTAATTGTAAAGAACAAATATGATCAAAAGAATTTCATTGTTGTTTGTACTGGGGTGGGCGCTGTCAACCCATGCGCAGGAAGTGAATATCATTCCGCAACCGGTAAGCCTGGAAAAAAGGGAAGGCAGCTTTGTCATTGACCAGAATACTTCTGTAAAGATCAGTAAAGTGAATAAAGAACTGCAGGCGGTTGCTGGCTTTTTCTCTTCATACATACATAGCATCAGCGGAATTGCCCTGGCGGTGAACAGCCAAAAAAAGAAATCTATAGAATTTAAAATTGCCAAAACCGCGGACATTGGCGAAGAAGGTTATCTGCTCCATGTTTCCCCATCGGCCATTGTTATTACAGCCAACACCAAAGCCGGTATTATTTATGGCATGCAATCAATTTTTCAAACCTTGCCTGCCATCCGTACCAATGCTGTTTTACAGATTCCTTCCATGGAAGTAAAAGATTATCCCCGTTTCAAATGGCGGGGCATGCACCTCGATGTTAGCCGTCACTTTTTCTCTCCCGGGTTGGTTAAGGAATACATTGACCTGATGGCTTCTTACAAGATGAACACCTTTCACTGGCATCTGGTAGACGACCAGGGCTGGCGCATCGAGATCAAGAAATATCCCAAGCTTACCCAAACAGGAGCCTGGCGGGTAGATCAAAATGATAAAATCTGGAATGAAAGACCACAGGCTAAAGAAGGCGAAGCCGCCACTTACGGCGGTTATTACACACAGCAGCAGATCAAAGAGATTATTGCCTACGCGGCACAACGGAATGTGACCATCGTTCCTGAAATTGAAATGCCGGGACATGTGGCTTCTGCCATTGCCTCCTATCCGGAGTTAAGTTGCACGCAACAACCGCAGCTCCCATTGACCGGGGGCAATTATACCAACATGACCTCCAATTATTGTGCAGGGAACGACAGCGTGTTTTTGTTTTTGCAAAATGTATTGACCGAAGTAATCAACCTATTTCCTTCTCCATACATTCATATTGGCGGCGATGAAGTAGATAAGGGATCCTGGAAGAAGTGTGCGAAATGCCAGGCAAGAATCAGATCGGAAGGTTTGAAGAACGAAGAAGAATTACAGAGCTATTTTATAAAGCGCATCGAAAAATTTGTGGTTAGCAGGAACAGAAAAATGATTGGATGGGATGAAATTTTGGAAGGGGGATTGGCACCCGAAGCAACCGTAATGAGCTGGCGCGGTGAAACAGGCGGCATAGAAGCGGCAAAGATGGATCATGATGTGGTGATGACACCGGGCAATCCTGTTTATTTCGATCATTACCAGGGTGATCCTGCCACAGAGCCGCTGGCTATCGGTGGGTTTAATACGTTGAAAAAAGTATATGATTACGAACCGGTGCCAAAAGAATTAAATGAGCAGCAGGCAAAACATGTATTGGGTGCGCAGGCTAATCTTTGGACGGAATATGTAACCACGACCGAACATGTAGAGTATATGGTGTTACCCCGCATGCTGGCACTGGCAGAAGTAGTGTGGAGTCCAAAAGAAACCAGAAACTGGAATAGTTTTAATGAAAGACTGCAATCGCAATTCAAAGGCTTCGATCAAAGAGGGCTGCACTACAGCAAGGGCAATTTTAAAGTGGATATTAAACCCTCTTCTCAAAACGGCCAACTGTTTGTAACCCTGTCCACCGAAGCGTATAAAGGTGAAGTGTATTATACTACCAATGGTGATCAGCCAACAACACAAAGTAAAAAATATACAGATCCTGTTCTCATTGATTCATCGCTGGTGTTGAAAGCCATTGCCGTAGTGGATGGAAAGAGCAAAAGCGGGATGCCAGCGCAGCAATCCTTTGTAATGCACAAAGCTATTGGGCAGGATGTAAGCTATGCTAACCCGGTAAGCCGTTATTATAGGGCCGACGGTCCCAATTCTTTAACGGACGGTGTAAGAGGATCGGATGCTGTTGGTAAATACTGGCACGGCTTTTCAGGAAGGGATTTGATTGCAACAATTGACCTGGGCAAGGAGCAATCAGTACACAGTATTTCATTAGGTTGCCTGCAACACTACCGCGACTGGATCATGATGCCGCAATGGGTGAAGTTCGAAACATCTGTTGATGGAAAAAAATTTGCAGAAGTGGCAACGGTGAACAATACTGTTCCGCTTAATGAGCAGGCTTCCACCATTAAAGATTTTACAGGAGATTTTTCTCCTCAAAAAACAAGGTTTGTTCGTGTAACGGCGAAAGTTTTGGATGCTTTACCAAAAGGACATTCCGGCGAGGGCAAGCCAGCCTGGATCTTTGCCGATGAAATAATCATTAACTAATAGAGGCGTTTCGGGTTTGAATATTGCAGGTTTCTTTTACCGATAAAAAATCGGCAAAACCTTGAAGTCATTTTCAGCGAATAAGGTTTTAAAATTGTGAAGGCTATTCTGTCATTGGCGTTCAGTATTTTCTTTTCTACAGCAGAAAATTGTCAGAGTACAGGTAGATAGGTTGCAATAGACAATGTCCCAAGCCCATCTCTTTATTCAAAAATAACCTGGCGGATTATACTGAAGTTAATACCGTCCGGGAAATACTTGGATCTTGCATCTATTTAATGTCACCAATTGAGCGCCTGTAGTAGAACTGTACAAGTCATTGGGTGGGGAGTAAATAAAAAATGATAAAAGAATACAATAACAGCTATGGAGGTAAATCATGAAAGCTTTATGCGTCGCTGCATACAGCTAGGGCATTTAGCTATGAAAAATGGAAATCCGCCGGTGGGTAGCCTGCTCGTATTGGACGGGATAGTGATCAGTGAAGCCTGTGAAGAAGCCCATACAACCGGGGATGTAACCGATCATGCAGAGATCATTGCCATACGCAAAGCCATGCACAAGCTGGATAAAAAACACTGGGCGTCAGCCTTGCTATATTCCACGCATGAACCCTGTGTTATGTGTGCCTATGCCATTCGTCAGTATGGTATTGGTACAATCGTATTCGGATGTACGGTTCCTCATGCCGGCGGGTATTCCTCAAAATACAACCTGCTTTGTGAGACAGGGCACCCATCCTGGAAGGTGATGCCAGTTATTAAGGGAGGCGTGTTGGTGGAAGAATGTCTTGCCCTGGCAAAAGCTTATGAAAAAACAAAGAAAAAATAAACTAGCTGAGTTGAAAAATGTTCGTTATTAAATACCCGGAACTGAAAAAACAGTTTTAATATTTTAATGTGTAGTCTTTGTCATGCCCTAACAATAAGTTCAGCTTCTTGTGTTTAAATTGCTGGGTACCTTCGTAAGCATATTCCTGGTTGAAATCACAGTGAATGATTAGTTCAGTGTCCAACTTGATTTTGTTTTTCTTTAATGCACTCAGGTAACCTTCCTGGCGACTATTGCTGGTGCCAAGGTTTGCGGACTGGTCAGAATGGTTATACGTTTATAGCCCTGTTCAATAAGGTGTTCGGAAGCCAGCAGGCCGCCTTCTTTATTATCTACTTTTACTTTGGGGGCCACCAGGTCATTGCTCACCCGGTCAAAAACAACCATCGGCATTTTCTTTTGCTGAATTTTTTTAAAATGGTCGAACACTTCCTGGGTTTGGATGCAAAAAACGCCGCCATTGTTACCGAAAGGCGGATCTGGAACAGGCCGTGCAGGAAACCGTACTGGGCGCTTTATCCTTCAATGGCCAACGGTGTTAAAGCAAAACCAATGAAACAATTATGTCAAAATAGATGAATCAATGGAATATATTCCAGGGGCTACCCATGGGCAAGCGGTCCGTATCTTTAGCCACAATTCAGAATTAATGAGCCACACAAGTATCCGCACACGCCGCGCATCCAACCCAGCTAAAGCCAGGCTCTTTATGGAAGAAAAATATTCTATTGACATTACCACCTTCATGCATGTGCGATGCAACAATAGCTAAAACGAATTCAAAACCAAGTACCTAAATGAAAAAGATTTTAACGATTGCTTTTTGCTTAAGTGCAACTATTGCCAGTGCGCAACAAAAAAACATCTACCGCAAAGACTGGATTGATTATAATAAGAATGGTAAGAAAGATGTGTTTGAAGACCGGCTGCAACCGGTGGATAAAAGAGTAGAAGATCTTCTTTCACAAATGACACTGGAAGAAAAGTCGTGCCAGATGGCGACGCTTTATGGTTATGGCCGTGTGCTGAAAGACGAAATGCCAACCGCAGACTGGAAAAAGCAAATATGGAAAGATGGCATTGCGAATATTGATGAAGAGTTGAATAGCCTGCCGAATAATCAAAAAGCACAGAGCCAGTATTCTTTTCCCTACAGCAGGCATGCGGATGCCATCAACACCATTCAAAAATGGTTTATTGAAGAAACGCGGTTAGGCATACCTGTTGATTTTACCAATGAAGGTATTCATGGATTATGTCATGACCGAGCTACGCCTTTGCCTGCGCCGATTTCTATTGGAAGTACCTGGAATAAAACATTGGTAAGACAAGCAGGGCGGACTGTTGGAAGAGAAGCAAAAGCACTGGGTTATACCAATGTATATGCACCCATTTTAGATCCGGCCAGAGATCCAAGGTGGGGTAGGACAGTGGAATGTTACGGGGAAGATCCTTTTTTAATTGCAGAATTAGGAAAACAGATGGTACTGGGTATCCAGGAAAATGGGGTGGCCTCTACCCTAAAACATTTTGCGGTCTATAGTATTCCAAAAGGGGGGCGTGATGGTAATGCAAGAACCGATCCGCATGTGGCACCCAGAGAACTGCACCAACTGCACCTCTATCCATTTAAAAGGGTGATTCAGGAAGCAAAGCCCCTGGGTGTAATGAGCAGTTACAACGACTGGGATGGCATACCTGTTACAGGCAGTCATTATTTTTTAACTGAGTTATTGCGGCAACAATATGGATTCAACGGTTACGTGGTTTCCGATAGCAGGGCCGTGGAATTTCTGTATGAAAAACACCGCGTGGCCACCGATTTTAAAGATGCCACAAGACAGGCGGTTGAAGCCGGGCTGAACGTCTGGACCAATTTCAGGACACCGGATACCTATATAAATAATATACGTGAACTGGTAAAAGAAGGAAAATTAGCCATTGCAAAAGTTGATCAAAGAGTAAGAGAGGTATTGCGGGTAAAGTTTGTTTTGGGATTGTTTGAGGCTCCTTATAACCCCGATACAAAACAATCTGATAAAATAGTGCATACGGCCCAAGATGATTCCATGGCCTTGCAATTAAACAGGGAGTCATTGGTGTTGTTAAAAAATGCAAACGGGCTCCTTCCATTAAATAAAAACACTATTAAAAATATTTTGATTACCGGTCCGCTGGCTAGTGAAGAAGGATATATGATTAGCCGGTATGGCCCTTCCAATAACCCGGTTACTACAGTTCTGCAGGGCATTAAGGAAAACATGGGTAATAAGGTGAACGTTGTATTTGAAAAAGGCTGTGAAATTATAAATGCTGGCTGGCCGGAAACGGAAATTATTCCAACGCCTTTAACTACGGAAGAACGGGAGCGTATTGACAAAGCCGTTGCTGCCGCTAAAAACGCAGATGTGGTAGTGGCGGTTTTAGGGGAGGATGAAAAAACGGTAGGAGAGAGCCTATCCCGCACATCACTTGATTTGCCGGGCCGACAACAACAGTTGCTGGAAGCGTTGTATGCTACCGGCAAACCGGTAGTGCTTGTATTGATAACGGGGCAACCGCTTACTATTAACTGGGCCAACCGTTATATCCCTGCTATTTTACAGGCAGGCTTTCCCGGACCATCCGGTGGAACGGCTATTGGGGAAGCGCTTTTCGGAGCCTACAATCCCGGTGGAAAGCTTTCGATGACTTGGCCCAAAACAACAGGCCAGTTGGAATTTAATTTTCCGTTCAAGCCCGGCTCTCATGCCAGTCAATCTACCAAAGAAGATCCAAATGGATTTGGCAAAACAAGTGTGAACGGTCCTTTATATCCCTTTGGTTTTGGCCTAAGTTATACCACATTCGAGTATACCAATTTGAAAGTCACTCCTGAAACAGAAGCGCCGCAGGGTAAAATCCATGTCTCGGTCGATATTGTAAATACAGGTAAAATGAAAGGGGATGAAGTAGTACAATTATATTTTAGAGATATGCTCAGCAGCGTCATTACCTATGATTCCCAGCTAAGGGGGTTTGAGCGGATTGGCTTAAATCCGGGAGAAAAAAAGACAGTAACCTTTACGCTTGCACCCGATGATCTGTCTTTTTTGGATAGAAATATGAATTGGGTAGTAGAGCCGGGTGAGTTTGAAATAATAATCGGTAGTTCGTCTGCCGATATAAAACTCAGGAAAACAGTTACAATTAAATAAACAGGTTGAAGTCTGTCAATAAGATTGAAAAAGTTTTGTCCATATTATTAAGCTTTATATTCATTTCAATAAGCATTGTTCCATTTGTGGATGTCAAAATAGCTTAACACAATGATAATTTGCACAAGTTCGATTTTGCAAAATATAATTTACTTGCAAGACACAATTAAAATCTGACGTGCTGTAATGCTTACCGGCCTGCTGCCGGTTTCACTACTTAAAATCGATTGCTATTATGAGAAAAAAAAGCATCCCGTTATTTTCTGCATTTACTAAAAAGTGCAACCTCTTTTTATTGTTCGGAATACTTTTCCTTCTTATTACAATTCCTTCGGCCTATGCTCAAAACAAAGTGAGTGGGGTAGTAAGAGATGTAAAAGGAAGTGGAATAGAAGGGGTGACCGTCACAGTTAAGGGAACATCAACTGGAACGAGTACCGACGCTGAAGGACGTTACTCTGTTACAATACAGAATGGCCAGTCGGTTTTGGTTTTTTCTTCTACCGGTTATATTACCAAAGAAGAAATCGTGGGCTCCCGGTCTTCCATTGACATCAGCTTAAACCAAAGTGCAAGCAATTTGGATGAAATCATTGTTATTGGTTATGGTACGCAAAGAAAAAGAGACGTTACAGGAGCCATAACTTCGGTTAACTCCAAACAAATTGAGGAAAGGCAGGCCGTTAATCTGGCAGATGCCTTACAGGGACAGGCTGCCGGGCTTTTGGTTATCAATGCTTCGGGCGAACCCGGTGCCGAAAGCAGTATCACCATTCGGGGAGGATCAACATTTTCAAGTGCCGGTAATAGTCCCTTATATGTAGTAGATGGTGTGGTAGGGGCAAATGCCAACAGCCTCAATCCAAACGATATCCAATCAATTGAAGTATTAAAGGATGCCGCTTCTTCAGCAATCTATGGCTCGCGGGCGGCCAACGGAGTCATTATAATCACGACAAAACGCGGACAGGAAGGCAAACCAAGGATTGATGCAAGATATCTTCGTACCTGGGGATCTATGGCGCATAAACTGCGGCAAGCAAATGCATCTGAGGTAAGATTATTCCGTCAGAAGCAAAGCCCAAATAGTTCTAGTGCCGGTACCAGTAGTGATTCTTTGAACCCAGGTTTTAATGCGGATAATGATTACCAGGCAGCGCTTACCCGCATAGCAAAAAAAGATCAGATAGATTTGAGTGTTAGCGGTGGAAGTAAGAATATAAATTACTACAATAACATAAGGTTTGTAAACGACAGGGGGTTGATTTTAAACAGCTGGGCAAAACAGGTACAACTTCGCTCAAATATTGATTTTAAACCTTCGGAAAGTTTCAGATACAGTGCCCGTTTTCAGTTCGGATATAGAAAACGGAACGACATTAATGAAGGAAACACAATCAACCAAACTTTTCAACGCCCCACAAATTTTACTTTATATTATCCGGATGGCAGTTTAACAGGTTATGTTAGCGGAAGAAGAAATCCTTTATCCGTTGCTTTATACGAGGTAAATGAAGATGATCGTTATGATGCGCAATTGTTTAATGAGATCCAGTATTCGATTTTCAAAAGTTTAAAATTTACCACAAACTTCACCTACAAATTCGAACAGGGACATGATGTTGGTTTTTCTCCTAAAATCCTGAGTTCAAATAATCCTTTAGCCAACAATGGCAGTGAAGGCTTTTCAAGGAGTACCGAATGGCAGTTCCAGTCCTATTTAAATTATGACAAATCATTTGGCGGTGATCACAGGGTAAATGGGTTGTTAGGGTTCAGCGCAGAAAAAGCGCAGAATAACAGCACCTCTACATCTGCCAGGAACTATGCCAATGAAACTATAATAGCCGTTAACTCTGCACAGGTTATTCTGCCTGCCAGTTTTAGTGCAAGCGGGAATTCACTGGCCTCGTTTTTCGGTCGTGCCGGTTATAGTTATAAAGGCCGGTACACACTGAACGGTACTTTCCGTTATGATGGATCGTCCCGGTTTGGTAAGGACAATACCTGGGGGCTTTTCCCTTCTGTTGGGCTTGGATGGAGAATATCAGATGAGAAATTTATGGAATGGTCAAGGGGCTTTCTTTCCGATGCCAGGCTTCGGGCCAGTTATGGTATAGTAGGAAATGAACGGGTGGGTAATTATGATGCACTTCAGCGTTATGGATTTGGAGACTATTATTATAACGGATTGTCCGGAGTTGCTTTGGGAACATCTTTTGGTAATCCACGGCTATCCTGGGAAAGCTTGGTGCAAACTAATATTGGTTTAGACCTTACCATGCTGAAAGGAAGGGTTAATTTCTCTGCGGATTATTTTGATAAAACAACGGAAGACCTTTTGTATAACCGTCCTCTGCCCCGAGAGACGGGTTTTACAGGCGTTCGTGTTAACCTGGGAAGCATTCAAACAAAAGGAGTCGAGTTTCAGTTAAATGCGATACCGGTCAGCAAAAAAGATTTTGAATGGACGGTTATTGGAAATTTTACAAAATACACCAGTAAGGTTAAGTCATTGTTTAACGGAGAATCTTTCCAGGCGGGTAATACAGGCGAAGGCGGAAATGCAGGATGGTTGATACAGGAAGGGGGAAGGCTGGGCGATTTTTACGGTTGGGAAGCCCGGGGCGTATATGCTTATGATGAATCTAATGCTTACGAAGTGAGTTATGTTAATGGTGAAAAGAGATTGGGACAAATGCTTACACCTGTCTTTGATGCAGGCGGTGCTTTCACCGGTTATACCCTGGATGGTAAGCCTTATGGGGGTGAGGTTGGAAGTTTATACAACAAAGGATCGAAATTGAGGGGAGGCGACGTGATCTTTGTAAATACAAATGCCGATAGTTTAGTTGATGACCGGGACAGGATGGTTATTGGTAATGCGCAGCCAGATTTTTATGCTGCAGTTATAAACACGTTTCGTTACAAGCAGTTCTCTCTTTCTTTCACCTTCAACACAATGTGGGGACACCAGATATATAACAATGCTGCCCAAACACTGGACAACTATGGCACCACTCATATTATTCCCAGACCGGCCACAATATATGCTGCCTGGACAAAACAGGGAGATATTACAGATGTGCCAGAAATCAGCCGCAGGCAAACCACAGGCAATTTTAAGATGAATACAAGATTTCTGGAAGATGGTTCATTTATTCGGTTATCGTACCTACGCCTTACATATGCACTTCGACCTCAATTGGCCAAAAAAATATTTGCTCAGGGCTTGAATGCTTACGTTTATAGTACCAACCTGCTTACCTGGACTAACTATAGCTGGTTTGATCCTGAATTTCCCTCCAATGACCCATTGCAAATGGGGCAGGATAATGGCCGCTACCCACGCAGACGTGAAGTTGGCTTGGGCATAAATATTAATTTTTAAAAGTTTATCATAATGAAACAATTCGTAATTATTTTCTTTTTAGCCATGGGGCTTTCGACCATAATGAGTTGCAAAAAATTTCTCGATGAGAAACCTCAAACCGAAATTGCTGCTCCTGAATTCTGGAAATCGGAAGACGATATAAAAACCGGACTGGCCGCGATGTATGACGGTGTACAATCCATATTTGATAATAATTATACACTCTACGGTGATGCCAGAACGGATGAAGTTGATGTAAATGGTTATGGCGATATTGCCTGGGCCATGAATGGAATAAGCGCTGCTACTGGCGCAGCAGATTGGAGTAACTTTTATAGAACCATTCAAAGGGCAAATCTTGGAATCAAGTACATACCAGTAGTTAAATCGAAATATCAAACAGGGATCGATCAGAAAGTGATTAACCACTACCTGGCACAGTGTTACACTACAAGAGCCATGTGTTATTTCTGGATAATAAGACTATGGGGAGATGCACCTGTGTGGACCACGCCTTATGAAGATATAAATGAAGATCCTGCAAGGGAAAGAACGTCAGCTGCTATCATTGTCGACACGCTCATTATAAAAGATCTTGAAAAAGCGGCTACTCTTTCAAATCCATCGTTAAATTCTGTATACGAAGCAAACATTGGAGCAACTTATTCATTGCTAATCGATGTGGCTATGTGGAAAAAAGACTATACAAAGGCCGTAGAGTGGTATAATAAATTGAATGACCTTAAAAAATATGATTTAGAGCCTACGGCTAATTGGAAAAAGATTTTTACAGATCCTGCCGGTACTAAAGAGGCCATATGGCACCTGAGCTGGGATTGGACGGTCGATGGCGGTGCTGAGGCCTCTACGCTTATTGGAGCAGGCAATACCAATAGCGATTTTGAAGCAGCAGATTCGGTATGGAATTATTGGACAACAACTACTGCTGATATTCGTGGTCCCCAAACAATCGACTTTAAAGTCTCGGGGCACGACAAATTTTTAAAGTTTTACCCCGTTAACCTGAATGCCAGCGGCAGCCAAATTTATCCTAACAGTGCCGAAGCAAATATCTTATTCCCGTTGTATCGATGGGCCGACATTCTATTGTTAAGAGCGGAAGCGGCTAATAAATTGAACGATCCTGCTACAGCTATAAACCTGCTTAACAAAGTTCGTACAAGAGCAGGTCTTACAGGGTACTTGATTACCTCTCTTAATACTCCCGAAAAAATGGAAAATGCGATTCTGGAAGAACGTAAGCTGGAATTGTACATGGAAGCAAAGAGATGGTTTGACCTTGTTCGGACAGGAAAAGTAATAGAGGTGATGGACCCGGTTTTAAAAGAACGCCAAGTGCGGAGGGGGTCACCTCCAACCGGCTTTGGTGATCCAAGAACAATTTTATGGCCTATCCACAGAACGGTTCTGAACGCCAATCCTAAGTTGGTTCAAAATCCCCCATATTAATCTTTAATGATAAACTTATGAGACATATAAAGAATTTATCTTTCTGCGCTGTTGTGCTCTTTTCCATTATGGTTTTTAGCTCCGGTTGTAAAAAAATGTTTGGTTTAAAGCTCCAGGAAAATTGGGAATTTCAGCCGGTAGTTTTGGATCCCCATATCAATAAAACAGCCTGGCAATTTCTTAAGGACAGGGCATTGGGAACTACCCCGGCAGATACAATATTCAAGCGCATGTACGATGGAATTATCTATTCGGGCATTGATACTGGCTTGTATTTGCAAACGAATAAAACGTTTATTTTTTTGCATAACGATGCTGTGTACAGGAAGAGCGGAAGTACTATCACAACAGATTGCTATTTTGGTTACTATAAAATTGGAAGTCCTTTAAAGGCTGCTTCAAAATGGGAAGATTATTCCAAGGATTCTGTGAAGAACTGGTTGCTTTATTTAATTGCGGAAGGTAACCACAGCTTTGGTTCCGTAGGACCGATTAATGTAGAAGCCAAAACGCTTTTGCCGGAAGGTACAGATCCTAAAAACCCTTCCAGCCTAATGTATTTTATGGTTCAGAATACTGCTGATATGAAATTCAGGATAAATGATTTTATTGGCAGCAAGCGTGTAACTCAGGCCCGTACCGCGGGTATCCTTGCAACAAACGGCCCTGTACACGTAGTAGATAGAATAGTAGAATTTAATCAATAGTGATTATAAAAGATATTCCATAGGCGGACACCTTTTATATTATTAACAGGCTGTCTAATTAGATTTTGAATAAAAAGCTGCGGGAGGCAAGCCCGCAGCTTTTCACATAGCCAACATAGTAGCAGAATACAATAATACGTACTGGGATTACATTAAAAGAAATCAAGTGAGGGTAAAAGATATGCGATTGAATTTGTTTTTTCTCTTTGGATTTGTTTTGTGCGGTGGTTCTCTAATGGCACAACAAAAAATCCGTCTCAATGACAACTGGGAATTTGTAAAGCAGGATCTCGGTGGTATTTGGGAGGCCGTTCGGCCAGTGAAACAAGGAAATCCTGAAGATGTGCCGCTATGGACAAAGGTTTCTCTTCCGCATTGCGTCAATGCAAAAGATGCCGTAGATCCGGATGTGAATTATTACCAGGGCCCGTCGTGGTACCGCACCCAGCTGGATGTACAAAACCCTTACCAAAAAGGAAGAACGATACTGCATTTTGAAGGGGCAGGACAGAAAACCGAAGTGTATGTGTATACCACCAAAGTGGGTACACATGTTGGCGGTTACGATGAATTCTCCATTGACATTACAGACGCTGTGGAAGCGTTCAAAAAAACAGCTGTCTTTCAACAGCAGTTTAGAGGAAAAGTGCCTGTTTCCATTCGTACCGACAATTCCCGCGATTTGGAAATGATCCCTTCCGATCTCTCGGATTTTAATCTTTATGGTGGCATCTACCGTTACCTTAACCTGGTTTATGCGCCGGCTTTGTCTATTGATAAATTATTTGCCTTTACTGAAGTAGACAATGCCGGTAAAATGGGTAAGCTGAATGTGAAAGCAAGGTTTCACAACCCTGCCCATATCACGAATGCAACGGTCTCCGTCCGGCTTTTGGATCCCAAAGGAAAGGCGGTTCAAAAGATAGAAAAACAAATCACGGATTTGAAGGGCGATGTGGCGATAAGTGGGTTCACCGTGAAGGCCCCTCAACTATGGTCAACAGAAAAACCCGTTCTCTACACTATTGAAACTACCGTTACCACACCTTATGGAACTCTCACACAAGCAGAAAAAGTTGGCTTCCGTCACTTCGAATTTGTTAAGAAAGGGCCTTTCTTGCTGAATGGCAAACGTCTTTTGCTTCGCGGCACACACCGGCATGAAGACCATGCAGGGGTGGCGGCTGCTATGACAGAAGAAATGATGCGGCAGGAGATGGTCATGATGAAAGAGATGGGAGTCAACTTTATTCGTCTGGGGCATTATCAGCAATCAAGAATTATTCTGAACCTCTGTGATAGTTTGGGCATTGTGGTGTGGGAAGAAATTCCCTGGTGCCGTGGTGGCCTGGGGGGCGATGTTTACAAGGAACAGGCCCGCCGCATGCTCACCAATATGATTGAGCAGCATTACAATCATCCTTCCGTTATCATCTGGGGTTTGGGTAACGAGAACGACTGGCCCGGCGATTTTACAGAATTTGATAAAGAAAAGATCAGAACCTTCATGAAGGAACTCAATGATCTTTCACATAAACTTGATCCGTCCCGCAAAACCGCCATCCGCCGTTGCGATTTCTGTAAAGACATTGTTGATGTGTACTCGCCTTCTATCTGGGCGGGATGGTATCGTGGTATTTACACCGAGTATAAAGACGTTTCTAAAGCAGAATTTGAAAAAGTAGATCATTTTCTGCACGTGGAGTGGGGCGGTGACAGTCATGCAGGCCGGCACTCCGAAAATCCGGATAAGGCTTTGCAAAATATCAAAGCAGCTGGGGCGGCGGATGAAAGAGCCGGCGACGCTTCTTTATACGGTGGCGCAGCCCGGGCTTCCAAAGATGGCGACTGGAGCGAATCTTACATCTGTAATTTAATCGACTGGCATCTGAAAGAACAGGAAACCATGCCCTGGCTAACGGGCACAGCGCAATGGCCATTCAAAGATTTTTCTACACCGGTTCGCCCCGACAACCCGGTTCCTTACATGAACCAAAAAGGCGTAGTAGAAAGAGACCTGACAAAGAAAGAAGCGTATTATGTTTTTCAATCCTTCTGGACTGATAAGCCAATGGTGCACATCTATGGGCATTCCATGCCGGTACGCTGGGGGGATGAAGGTGAAGAAAAAATGATCAAGGTCTATTCGAATTGCGAGGAGGCAGAACTGTTTGTAAATGGTAAAAGCCTGGGTGTAAAAAAACGGAACAGTCAGGACTTTCCTGCTGCCGGTTTGCGCTGGAACCTCAAATTGAATAAGGGTCAATACCAGGTGAAGGTCGTTGCCCGCAAAGGAAAAGTGCAGTTGGAAGACGAGACCAGTTTTCAATACCAAACAGAGAAATGGGGCAAGCCTGCAAAGTTGAGTATAGAGAAACTGGCCGAAGAAAACGGTGTGGTAACCCTACAGGCAAAACTAACAGACGATAAAAATGTACAGTGCCTGGATGCTGCCAACTGGATCCGTTTTGGCCTGGCCGGCGATGGAGAATTGGTAGATGATAGGGGAACTTCTTCCGGTTCCCGATATGTGCAGCTTTATAACGGAAGAGCCCTTATTAAAGTAAATACAAAACAAGGGAAATCTGTTGTCAGTGCAAAAGTGGAAGGGGTGCCCACTGCGTTCATAAATCTGTAATCATGAAGAAACCGAATATATTTTTATTTGCTGCCGTGCTGTTTTTTGGTTTTGCCCGGGCGCAGGAGAACAACGAAAACCTGAAACTCTGGTACAATAAGCCGGCCTCCATTTGGGAAGAAGCCCTGCCTCTTGGCAATGCAAAAACCGGCGCTATGGTGTTTGGGGGCATTGCAACCGAACGTTTTCAGTTAAATGACAATACACTTTGGTCCGGTTATCCGGATGCTGGTAATAATCCCGAGGGTCCAAAAATTTTGCCGCAGGTAAGAGCACAACTTTTTGCCGGCAATTGGGATAGTGCTACTGCGCTTTGGAAAAAAATGCAGGGACCTTATTCTGCACGCTACCTGCCATTGGCGGACCTGTGGTTAAAAAATCATTCAAAAGATTCTGCAACAAGTTCCTACTACCGCGATCTTGATTTAAACAATGCTACCGCAACAGTTAAGTACACGGTAAATGGTGTCACCTACCAGCGGGAAACTTTTATTTCTCATCCCGATAAAATAATGGTGATGAGAATTACAGCTAATAAAAAAGGAGTACTCAATTTCAATACGGCTCTTACCAGCAAATTGAAATTTCAAACCAGTGCGGTTGCAGATAATTATTTAGTGTTGAAAGGCAAGGCTCCCAAGTTTGTCGCGAACCGTGACTATGAACCCAAACAAGTAGAATATGATGATTGGAACGGCGAAGGGATGAATTTTGAAGTGCATGTGAAAGTGGCGGTTGAAAATGGTTCCCTAAAAAAAGTAAAGGATGAATTAGTGGTAAGCAATGCGGATGCTGTCACCATCTATCTTTCTGAAGCGACCAGTTTTAACGGCTTTGATAAATCACCCGGATTGAATGGCAAGGATCCTTCTGTAGAAGCAAAAGCAAACCTGCAAAAAGCCATGGCCAGATCCTTTACTCAATTGAAAGCAAGGCATGTGTCAGATTATCAGTTCTTGTTCCATCGGGTAAAGCTTGATCTGGGCGGTGCGCTGACGAAGCTGCCTACGGATGAACGTTTGCGCAGGTTTGCTGCTGCACCAACCGATAATGCTCTGGTGGTTTTATATTACCAGTTTGGCCGTTATTTGATGATAGCCAGTTCAAGGCCCGGCTCACGGCCTACGAACTTGCAAGGCATCTGGAACGAACATGTACAACCGCCCTGGGGTAGTAACTACACGACCAATATCAATACAGAAATGAATTACTGGCTGGCAGAGAATACCAATCTATCTGAGTGCCACCAGCCCCTATTTGATTTCATGAAAGAACTTGCTATGAATGGTGCCGCCACCGCTAAAACCAATTATAACATCGGCGAAGGTTGGGTAACGCATCACAACTCAGATCTCTGGGCAAAGACCTCGCCGCCCGGTGGTTGGGACTGGGATCCCAAAGGCATGCCGCGCTGGTCGGCATGGCCCATGGCAGGGGCCTGGTTCAGCACGCATTTGTGGGAACATTACTTATTTACAGGTGATAAAAAGTTTTTACGGGAACAAGCTTATCCTTTAATGAAGGGGGCTGCCCAATTTATGTTGCACTGGCTGATTGTGGATCCAAAAACCGGTTATCTCGTTACCAATCCATCCACCTCACCTGAAAACACGGTTAAGATCAATGGCAAAGAATACCAGTTGAGCATTGCTTCCACTATGGATATGTCTATCCTCCGGGAATTATTTACTGCTTTGGTTAAGACAACGGAGATTTTAGATGTTGATGCTGCGTTTCGTGACCAGTTAATAGCAGCAAAGGAAAAATTATATCCTTTGCATATTGGACAGTATGGTCAACTGCAGGAGTGGTTTAAAGATTGGGATGACCCAAAAGACAAGCACCGTCATTTGTCGCACCTTTTTGGTTTGTATCCCGGCAATGAAATCACTGTTAAAAAGACACCGGAATTAGCAGCTGCTGCCAAGCAATCGCTGCTTCACCGGGGGGATGTAAGTACGGGTTGGTCCATGGCCTGGAAAATCAACTGGTGGGCACGTTTGCGTGATGCTGAACACGCGTACAAAATTTTAAGTTCCGCGTTCACCTATATCAATCCAAGAGAAAAAAGAGAAACGATGGGCGGCGGTGGCACGTATCCGAATTTGTTTGATGCACATCCGCCTTTTCAGATTGATGGCAACTTTGGTGCCACAGCAGGCATCACTGAAATGCTGCTGCAAAGCCATGAGGGAGAAATTTCTTTATTACCGGCTTTACCCGCGGCATGGAAGGAAGGAAGCGTTAAAGGGGTTAAGGCCAGAGGCAATTTTACGGTGGACATACAATGGGAAAAAGGTCAATTAAAACAGGCTAAAATTTATTCGGCATTGGGTGGTGATTGTCGCATTCGCACTGCACAACCCGTGAAGGTGATCGAGATAAAATCATTGGATTCAAAAGCGGAGAGTGCTAATTCTTTACTAACCTCCTATGGCAGACCGCCTTACGAAAAAGATCCGGCCGCAAAATTGGTAGACCTACCAACAAGCAAGGGATATACAATCGATTTCAAAACAGAAAAAGGAAAAACCTATACTCTGGTACCTGTAAACAAATGATAGCTTAGAATAAGGAAGGTAATAATTCTGCCCTAATTTAAATGGCATCCTGATGCAGTAGCATACAGCGTCAGGATGCTTGTGTTTTAGAGCCTCTCAGCGTCTTTGCAGTATGTTAAAATGGTTGAATGATTTGCCAATACCCGGACTTCAATATTCTTGAATTTTTATTCAATTGCACACGAGAGAGAATCTGTTTTTCCAGAAAAGAAATTCTCCTCTAAAATTCATTAGATCCAACGGTCGGTTGTTTGCAACCTCAGAAAAATTTTATAGTAAAAAACAAGTGACCAGCCCTTGATTGGCTTTGGTTGATTTGTTCTGAAAAACGCTTTAACGCCTAGCCTATAAACTTTTGAGCTTTATGTCAAATACATATTGGTCCATCTTTTCATCCACAAACCAAATCAAAAACCAAATGAAAAAATATACATCCCTGATTGCTTTGCAATTGCATGTATGCGCGCTGGTAATTTTAATGCTGGCATTTCCCTGGGTGGCGGTGGCAAATGCGGCCGACATTGTTGTAAAAGGAAGAGTGACCAATGCGGAAGGCCCCATGGAGGGTGTGTCTGTCAGGGTGAGCGGTTCCTCGTCGGGCGTGAGCACCGGAAAGGATGGTCATTACACGATCACGGCTCCTGAAAACGGCATTTTGATTTTTAGTTATACAGGATATAAAGAACAGCGTATTCCTGTAAAGAAACAGGTGGTGATCAATGTAGTGATGGAGGCAGGAACCAATGCAATGGACGAGGTAGTAGTAGTAGGATACCGTACCCAAACGAGAGGCACCATTACCGGTTCCGTTTCTACAGTAAACAGTTCTGAATTTTCCAATGTACCTGTTGATAACCTTTCCAATGCCCTGGCAGGCAGATTAACCGGTGTTACCATTAGCCAGCCGGCGGGAACACCGGGAATGGCCTCTAACATCCGTATCCGCACACAGGGTACGTTTAATAATACGGCACCCTTGTTTGTTATTGATGGTATAGTAAGCGACCAGTTTGCCTTTGATGGCTTAAGCCCAAATGAGGTGGAAACCGTGACGGTTTTAAAGGATGCGGCATCGGCTGCTATTTACGGATCAAGAGCCGCTAACGGGGTGATATTGGTTACAACCAAACGGGGTAAAGTGGGAGCTCCCAAATTGTCGTACAATGGAATATATGGCCTGCAAAAGCCCACTAAAATTCCTGAAACATTAAATGCCTATGAGCATGCTTCGGCCATCAACCATCAATTACGTTATATTAATATTGCAGAAACAGATGCCAGATATTATACGCCTGATGAACTGGAGTATTTTAAAAACCACTCCTGGAACTGGGTTGATGAAATGTGGCAGGATCCTATTACTACACAACACTCATTGGATATTAGTGGCGGAACCCCCAATGTAAAATATTTTTTGGGTGGGTCGTATAATTATGCGTTAGGCTCTTTTAATAGTATCAACTATAAAAAGTTCAATTTAAGAGGAAACGTGGATGTTTCAGTAACAAAGAATCTGAAGGTTTCTTTGGACCTGAATACCGATACCCGCACCACCAATGGTCCCAGTTGGGATGTCAATAATCTTCGCTATGAGGACTTGTACAAAGCCTTGTTGTTCCGCTCAGCTATGGTGCCCCCCTATATAAATGGTGAACCTGTAGGCAATTGGGTAGAGTGGCACCCCGGCGCTGTACTGGCAGGTGCAGCAGGCTATAACAAACGTAAGTGGACAGGCCTGAATTCTACCGTTACGGTAAATTATACCGTTCCGTTTGTAAAAGGATTAACGGCGAAAACCTCTCTGAATCGCTTTGTCCGGGACGTGTATCAAAAGAATTTTAACCTGCCGTATAATATGACCTTGTTCAATACTACAGGGGAGCATAATCATATTGTTGGCAACGAGGCGACAGGGCCAAGGGCCCGTGCCGCAGCTGAGTTTTTAAATTCTGCTGCTAATAAAGCTGAACGCTATCAATTCAATGCCCAACTAAATTATAAACGCAACTTTGGTAAGCACGGGATCGATGCCCTGGTAGTATACGAACAGGCAGAAGATAACCGGCTGAATTTTAACGGGCGCAGGGATAATTTTATTTCTCCCGCTATTGACCAATACATTGGGGGAAGCGCCGTAGGTGCCTCCGCTGGTGGGGAAGAAGAAGAATCGGGACGCTTATCTTATGTAGGATTGGTAAGTTATAATTATGCACAGAAGTATCTGCTCGAAGGTTCTTTCCGCTATGACGGCTCTGTGATTTTTGCACCAGAACACCGCTGGGGTTTTTTCCCTTCCGTATCTGCTGGATGGAGAATTTCAAATGAACCTTTTTTTCAAAATGTGAAATTTATTAATGATCTAAAATTGAGAGCATCGGTGGGTTTATTGGGCAATGATGCCATCGACCCTTTCCAGTGGCTCCAATCCTATAACATTATTACCGGAGGTGCTGTTTTCAATGATGTGCAGCAAGGACTTGCAGCAGGCGTGCTTGCCAACAGGATCGTAACCTGGGAAAAATCCCGCACCTATAATGCTGGTTTGGACAGTAGATTCTGGAATAATAGAATGAGTCTGAAACTGGAAGCTTTTTACCGTCACACGTATGATATTCTGGGAGACAGGGAATCAAGCCTGCCAAGCACATTAGGAGCGTCTTTGCCTGATGAAAATTATGAGGTGATTGATGCCCGTGGTTTTGAAGTAGAACTGGGGTATGAAAAAACAGCCAATTCCAAAAGTCAGATCAGCTATTATGTGCGTGGAAATTTTGGATATTCTACCAATAAAGTTATGGTTACAGATGAAGGAGAAAACATCCGTCCTTATCAGTCACAAATCGGCCATAATACCGGGAGGATTTTTGGATTGATTGCAACAGATGTTATCCGTACCCAGGAAGATCTGGATGCACTTCCTGCAGGCTATACCATCATGGGCGTTGCACCAAGATTGGGCATGTTGAATTACAAGGATGTCCGTGGTGTAAACAGCGATAAGCCGGATGGAAAGATTACAAGTGATGACCGCGATGTAATTGGTCAGTATAATTGGCCTCCCATCAATTATGGACTGTCTCTGGGCGGCTCCTGGAAATCAATTAGCATTGATATTCTTTTACAGGGCGTATCGGGTGGATATGCCATGTTACCTACAGCCGGAAGAGACATCCAGGCCAGGGCGGAAGAATCTTCCTTCCGTTATTGGGCCGACAGCTGGTCACCGGAAAATCCAAACGGAAAATATCCGGGTTACCGGGTGACAAATTACCGCACCCGTTACGATGAATCTTCTTTCTTTTTAATGAATAACTCATTTCTGCGGTTGAAAAACCTGAGTATTTCTTACAGCCTGCCTAAGAATATGATTAGCAGAATCGGCTTAAGTAATGCCAGGGTATATTTTACAGGTTCCAACCTGATCATGATCTACAGCGGTAATAAAATTTATGATCCCGAAATGAATAACATCACCTCCTATCCCATGATGAAGAATTACTCCTTTGGTTTAAACCTTAGCCTCTAACCTAAAATTTGAATTGAATGAAATCTTATAAAATAACCTACGTATTTTTTTGGTGTTGCCTGGTGTGCAGCTGCAGCAAGGTTCTGGATAAAAAAAACCTGGGCAAAGTAAATGAGCAGGATGTATGGAACGATCTTGATCTGGCTACTGCCTACGTGAATAATTTGTATAACGAAAACCTACCCGGATGGAGTACCGAGTTTGCCGATTACTCAGAAGAATCTGATGGCGGAGGTAGTTATATGTATGGGCAACTGACTGAAAATTCAGTGAACTACTGGCCCTACGATGAAATAAGGGGTATTAATCTTTTGCTCACCAATGTGGACAAAGGCAGTCTGAAAGCAACCGATAAGCAATGGTTAAAGGGACAGGCCTTTTTCTTCAGGGCCTGGCGGTACTTTGAAATGATGAAGCGATACGGTGGTGTTCCTTTAATACTTGAACCTCAGAAACTGACGGATGATCTGCTGGTAAAAAGAGCCAGTACCTCCGCTACCATGCAGCAAATTATTAAAGATCTGGACAGCGCCATCGCAGATTTACCCGAGGTGGTTGCCAGTGATAAATCTAAAAATAACGGGCGGCTGCATAAGGGAACGGCTTTGGCTATAAAAGGCCGTGCGTTATTATTTTATGCCAGCCCCCAATTCGATCCCGCACAAACTGCTGGAAGGTGGCAGGCGGCCTACGATGCGAACAAGGTTGCCAAAGAGTATTTAGAAACACATGGTTTTGGCCTTTATCCAAGCTTTGCAGGCCTTTGGTATAATGAAATGAATAAGGAGGTGATTTATGCACGGAGATATGAGTTTACAACCGGGATCGGCATGAGCTATCACAACTGGTCTGCCAATGCGCGGCCGCTGGATGTATCCCAGGGAACAACGGGTGGCAACCGGCCAACCTGGGACATGGCACAAATCTTTCCCATGAAAGATGGCAAACCTATTGGAGATCCTTCATCTGTGTATACTTATGATCCCGTTTATTTTTGGAAGAACAGGGATCCTCGTTTTAATGAAACCATTGTTCATAACGGCGCTCCCTGGGGCCTGGGCATGTCGGCTCCGCAACCAGGGCGCCTGCAATACACTTATGTGGGTGCAGAACAAAACAGCCCTACGCTAACCGGCTTTTACCTGCGCAAGGCTGTAGATACAACACAGAGCTCCATTGAGGCTTTTAATAGCAGTACCGATTGGGTAGAACTACGTTATGCAGAAGTATTATTAAACCTGGCGGAAGCCGCCAATGAAATCGGCAGAACAGATGAAGCGTATCCTGAACTTATTGCCATCCGGAAGAGGGCAGGTATTGAGCCTGGTGTAGATAATAGGTATGGACTTACGCCAGGAATGAGCCAGGCCCAAATGAGGGATGCTGTTATGCGGGAAAGACAACTTGAATTTGCTTTTGAAGCAAAACGTTTTTGGGATTTGAGGCGACGCAGGTTGTTTGAAACAGAGCTGAACGGGACCCGTAGAACCGGACTGAAAACCACGCTAAAACCCGGAGTGACGAAAGCAATGATAGATGCCCTGACGCTGGCTGATCTGCAAACCAGGTATGATCAGTATTTTCAGCAGGAGGTAGTGACGTTGGATACCCAGTTCCCCATCAACTGGAAACCGGAATATTATTTCTTTGCCATTCCATCGCAACACTTGCAGTTGAACAGCAACCTGGAGCAAACACTGGGGTGGTCCGGAGGAACGTTCGATCCCTTGAAATAACAGCATTATTTATAAAACGTAAAGGAGGCATTGAAGGCCTCCTTTTATATAAACACCAATGTGAAGGTAAAAGGCTTTTGCTTTCTACGGAGGCAAAAAAGCCAATAAGTTTGAAAAGAAGGGTAAAATCCTGCTAATAGAATTCTTTCTGTTTAAGAAATTTGAAAGTTGCAATTCTGGCTCGCTGTAACGTACAGGCGTATCATTGCAGTTGGGTAATTATTTAATGAATCCGGAAATATGATTAGTTGCGTTATGAAAAAAATAAGTTTGTTTTTCTTTTTTACGGTTGCTGTTTTTATTGTCCATGCCCAGGAAATTATATGGAAAGAAGTGGCTTCGGGTGTATGGAAAGGCGTGGTGGGCAAACCGGAAGACTACGACCTGATAAAAGCCTCCGGCGCTTCACCTAATGTGGCTGCTTTAGAAAAAATTACAAAGGCCCCTTTTCCGCTTTTACAAACGGATATTGCAGCAACAGTGAGAGATGGCAAAACATCCCTTCGTTTTCCTCTTCAACGGGAGGAGCAGTTGTATGGGTTTGGATTGAATTTTCAAACCGTGCATCAACGCGGAAAGATTTTGCAGTTGCATGTGGATCATTATGGAGGAAAAGATAATGGCCGCACGCATGCCCCTACACCATTTTATGTATCCTCCAATGGATACGGTGTCTTTATTAATTCAGCCCGCTACCTGAATGTGTATGCAGGCAGTGGTGTTCGCAAGGAGAGTAAAAATCCTCCGGTAGAAAAAGACCGCAACACGGATAAATCGTGGAGTTCCCGTCCGTACTCTGATGCGGTTGAAATTTTAGTCCCGGCCGCCGGCGTTGAAGTCTACGTATTTGCAGGACCAACCTCTCTGGATGCAGTGCGCCGGTTTAATTTATTCAATGGCGGAGGCGTGTTGCCGCCACGCTGGGGATTGGGATTTACGCAAAGAGTAAGATCATTATATACCGCTGAGGAAGTAAAAAAAGAGGCCGATACCTTCCGGGAAAAAGGCTATCCTCTTGACTTTATCGGGCTGGAACCGGGCTGGCAAAGCAGGGCCTATCCGGGCAGTTTCGAATGGGATAAAAAACGTTATCCTGAACCGGCTGCATTCGTAAAAGAAATGGGGGAGAGGGGCATTCGTTTGAATTTGTGGATCAATCCCTATGTTTCCAAAGAAGCCTCTATATACAAAGCGATCGAGCCATACACCGGTTCGCATACCGTTTGGGTAGGCGCTGTTCCTGATTTTAATCTGGAGCAGGCAAGAAAAATTTTCTTTGACCAGTTACAAAAAGACCAGGTGAGCATTGGCGTGAGTGGTTATAAAATAGATGAAGTGGATGGTTACGATCATTACCTGTGGCCGGATGTGGCTATCTTTCCTTCCGGCATCAGCGCCGAGCAAATGCGCCAGACCTACGGCCTGTTGGCTATGCGGTACAGTGCTGAACTGTTTCACAAACAAAATCAACGAACGTTCGGCCTGGTTCGTGCCTCCAATGCCGGAGGTGTTTCCATGCCTTATGTTCTTTACAATGACTATTACAATCACGAAGATTTTATTACCGCTTTGATTAACAGCGGTTTTGCCGGAGTATTGTGGACACCCGAAGTAAGGGCTTCCAAAACCGGTGAGGAATGGCTGCGCCGCTTTCAGTCCAATGTGTTTTCTCCCATGGCCATGATCAATGCCTGGTCAAGCGGTACCAAGCCCTGGTCTTACCCGGAAGTAGAAGCACAGGTAAAACAGTTTGCTTTGTTGCGGATGCAGATGATGCCTTACTGGTACAGTGAGTTTGCTAAATACCATTTTGAGGGAACACCCCCTTTTCGTGGTATGGCTTTGGAAGATGGATTCAAGCAGGAAGTGAAAAAAGAAGCAACGAATACAAGCCTGGAAGAAAATCCGTATGCTGAGGCCACCTCCAAAGAAATCAAAGACCAGTACATGGCGGGTGAATATTTGTTGGTAGCGCCTATGTTTACAGGTCAAACTTCCCGCAAGGTCATTTTGCCAAAAGGCAGATGGTATGATTTCTACACCGGGGAGTTTGTTGGTGATGGACAAATTATTACCGTAACGCCTGGCCTTGACAAAATTCCGGTGTATGTAAAAGACGGAGGCATTATTCCCATGATGCCGGCAAGGTTACAGGCACCAAAAGCAGGCGAGAGGGTTGACCTTGAAATAAGATACTATGGTGAGAAGCCGGGAAGATACCTGCTATATGATGACGATGGTGAAACTTTCAATTATGAGCAGGGCGATTATAGCTGGAGAGAAATCAGGGTGGAAAAAGATAAAAAAGGAAAGTTGAAAGGTAGTATTACAGCATCTGTAAAAGGAAAGCCCAATAGCGTTGGGAATATTACATGGAAGTTTATGACTCCTGCAACTAAATAATAGCAATGAGACTACTGATTATTTGCTGCTTTTTTATGTTTGGCTGTGCTTCTTCTCAAAAAGCAGGTACGTCTTTGGATTCTTCCTATAAAGAGGAAATAAAGGAAACACTCCGGAAGCAGGTTTTAGAGGAAGCCGCATGGGCGTTGCAACAGGAGCCTGTTACGGTGACGGCACAAACATCTTCCCGGAGTGCGGGAGGTAAACATGATTTTTTCTCGGAGGGGGATTACTGGTGGCCCAACCCCAAAAGTGCCGACAGTCCGTATGTTCAAAGGGATGGCATGACCAATCCGGACAATTTTGTAGCCCATCGTCACGCCATGATCCGTTTGAGTAAGATTGTAGGCGCCCTGGCCTCCGCCTATAAAATCACCGGGGATGAAAAATACGTGGCGCAGGCCTTAAAGCATTGCAAGGCATGGTTTGTGGATACGGCCACCTTAATGAATCCAAATCTTTTGTATGCCCAAGCCATTAAGGGACGATTCACCGGAAGAGGCATTGGAATCATTGATACCATTCAGTTAATGGAAGTCGTGCAGGGGCTAATGGTGATGCTGGAAACAAAAAGCTTCCCTTCTCAGGATCTGGCCGCTATCCGCAATTGGTTTGATCAATACCTGCAATGGCTTACTACCCACAAATACGGGGTAGATGAAATGAATGCAGAAAATAATCACGGCACCTGCTGGGTGATGCAGGTGGCGTCTTTTGCCAGGTTTACCGGTAACCAAAAAATCATGGATTTCTGCCGCAAGCGGTATAAAACAGTATTGCTGCCCAATCAGATGGCAGTTGATGGCAGTTTTCCCAGAGAGATCAAAAGAACAAAACCTTATGGCTATTCGATTTTCAATCTGGATGCGATGACCATGGTTTGCCAGATCCTCTCTACAAATGAAGATAATTTATGGAACTATCAAACGGCAGACGGAAAGTCCATAAAAAAAGGAATAGTGTTTTTATACCCCTATATCGCTGAAAAAGATAAATGGCCTTTTCAAAAAGATGTGATGTATTGGGAAAACTGGCCCGTGGCCCAGCCTGCCCTGGCTTTTGGTGCCCTGGCTTACAACAATAAAAACTGGCTGGAGACCTGGAAGAAACTGGATCATGCACCAAGCGAAGATGAAGTGATCCGGAACCTTCCTGTGCGTCATCCTTTGATCTGGCTGGAATAAAATGAAAAATTCAAAATGAAAAATTTAAAACAGGAAATATTAATGCGCAAGTGCAGGGCACTCATTTTACATTTAACATTTTGCATTTGCCTGGTGTTGCCATCCTCTGCTCAAACACCCGGTGATGAAGACAAAGAAATGTTCAACAAGGGAAAGCAAAGAGACCAGCAAGCCATTGACGAAGGTCTCAATGGCTGGTGGACAGCTTCGATGAAAACGCATGAGCAGCGCATTCAATGGTGGCGGGAGGCAAGGTTTGGCATGTTCATTCACTGGGGTGTGTATTCGTTGGCTGCAGGAGAGTGGAAGGGTCATAAAGTAAGTGGTTATGCAGAGCACCTAATGCGTAAAGAGAAAATATCACGCAAGGAATACCTGGACCTGGCCCACCAATTCAATCCGGTAAAGTTTAATGCTGAAGAATGGATAGGGAACGCAAAGAAGGCCGGCATGAAATATTTTATCATCACGGCAAAGCATCATGATGGCTTTGCACTTTACGATTCAAAGGTTTCTGATTTTGATATCATAGATCAAACGCCATTTAAAAGAGATCCCATGGCGGAACTGGCTGCTGCCGCTAAAAAGCACGGGATGAAATTCGGCTTTTATTATTCCCATGCCTTTGACTGGGAACACCCCGACGCGCCGGGTAACGACTGGGAATATAAAAATCCCGGCGGTGATCTGAACCTGCATGGCGGACGGGACTGGTATGATCTTCATCCGGACCTGCTGCCGAAAGCAAAAAAGTATGTGGATGAAAAAGCCATTCCGCAGATCAAAGAATTGATCGCAAAATACCATCCGGATATTTTATGGTTTGATACGCCGCACAAATTGCCGCTTTCTGAAAATGTAAGGATCCTGAAAGCGATCCGGGAAGCCGATCCCAATGTAGTAGTGAATGGAAGACTGGTTCGAAGCGCCTCGGCCAATTTTGGGGATTATAAAAATACGGCGGACCGCCCTGCCGAATTTTTTCCGGTAACGGGCGATTGGGAAGCCATACCTACAACAAATGAATCCTATGGCTATCATAAGTTTGATGATAGTCACAAGCCTGTTCGTCATTTTATACAACTGCTGGCCAGTGCGGCTTCCCGCGGGGGCAATTTATTAATGAACATAGGTCCAAAAGGTGACGGTGCTTTTGATGTAAAGGACATAAGTATTCTCAACGGCATTGGCGCCTGGCTGAACAAAAATGGGGAAAGTATTTACGGCACCGCGGCAAGTCCGTTGCCGCTGCAAAGCTGGGGCGCTTCTACTGTAAAGAAAAACAAATTATACCTGCATGTTTACAACTGGCCGGCGGAAGGAAAGTTATATGTGGGGGGATTAAAGAGTGCGGTAAGTAAGGTTTATTTGCTGGCTGATCCCAAAAAGGTTTTTACTTCTACAAGAGTCAATGCAACGGATGTTCTGATCCAGCTTCCTAAAAAGGCCATTGATACCATCAATACCGTATTGGTGGTAGAGTTGAAAAACGGTTTGCAAACGGATGCCATACGCTATGTTTCCACCAACATTCCCCTAACCAGGTTGCTGGCCTTTGATGCCCGGCAGGAAGGCAAGGGTTTTGGCTTTGGCGATGGGAAGACGGATCGTTATTATGTAGAGGGTTGGAAAACCAGGGAACAAAATTTAAGTTGGGATTTTCGCACCACAAGGCCTGGTGATTTCAAACTGGTGATGAAATACCTGGCTCCCGCGGAGACAAGTGGCGGAATGTATGCAGTAACCCTGGACGAGTATTACACGCAAAACAGTGTCGCTACCAGTTCAAAAGGTACAACTGTTATTACCCGGGAGCTGGGAACGGTTTCTTTAACTGCCGGAACGCATCATTTAAAGATTGCTCCCATTACCATTGTGGGAGCCGAGCTGATGAAATTATTGGAGGTGCAATTAATTCCTACCACATCAGCAGGTCTTCAATTGCAGAAAGTATTTACCGATGCAGAGAAGCAGACGAAGGTCATGCTGACTGAAATTCCAAAAGCGCAGGCAGAAAAATCTGGTGCGGCCCATGCTACTCCCGGCAGCGCAGGCGCTGACCTGGTTTCGCCAAGAACCCTGGATAGTGCCGGTAAGTTAAGGCTGGTGACGTCAAGAGACTGGACGAGTGGTTTTTTCCCAGGTGTGTTGTGGTATTTATATGAATACACGAAGAAAGCAGAGTGGAAAAAGCAAGCTGAGAATTTTACGGCGCTGATTGAAAAGGAAAAAACCAACGGTACAACGCATGATATGGGTTTCAAAGTGTATTGCAGTTTTGGAACAGGCTATCGCCTGACCAATGATGCCCATTATAAAGATGTTATTATTGAATCAGCCAAAACCTTAAGCACACGCTTCAACAAAACAGCCGGCGTGCTGCGGTCATGGGATCATAGCAAACAGAAGTGGGACTTCCCCGTCATCATCGACAATATGATGAACCTTGAATTGTTGTTTGCCGCCACACGATTAACCGGCGATTCATTATTTTATAAGATTGCCGTGAGTCATGCGGATAATACGATGAAAAATCATTTCCGGGAGGATTACAGTTCTTATCATGTCGTAGATTATGATTCCACGGCTTATGGTAAGATCAACAAGAAAACCACGCACCAGGGATATGCCAATGAATCGGCATGGGCCCGCGGACAGGCATGGGGCTTGTATGGTTATGCCATGTGCTACCGGGAAACAAAAAACAAAACCTATTTGGAACAGGCCGAAAAAATTGCTGCGTTCATTTTACATCATCCAAACCTGCCCAGGGACCTTGTGCCTTATTGGGATTTTAATGCGCCTCATATTCCGGCAGAACCAAGAGATGCTTCGGCGGCAGCCGTAATTGCATCCGCCTTGTACGAGTTAAGCTTGTATAGCAAAAACGGTAAACAGTATCGTACGGCAGCAGATAAGATGGTAGCGAGCCTGACAAAGCATTACCGGGCGTCTGTGGGAGAAGCCAGAGGGTTTATTCTTTTGCACAGCACCGGTTCCAAACCATCGAACAGTGAGGTGGATGTGCCCTTAAACTATGCAGATTATTATTACCTGGAAGCTTTGTTGCGCATGAAGAAGTTAAACGAAGGAAAGAAATTATTTTGATGCTGAATGAAGATCCATTTTAAGACCAATGTTGCGCACAGCTATGACTAAACTTTGTTTGTATCGCATGCCTGTTCTTTCCAACATGGTGAATGACGTTCTGAACGGACAAGTGTGCGACGCAACAGGTGATGATAAGAATTACCCAAGCCGGTAACATATAAATAACCATCATGAAAAAATATTTGCTTTTTATTTCGCTGGTAGTATCCGCGAAAGTTTTTGCCACCACTATTACAGTAGCCTCTATTACTGAGTTGCAATCAGCCATTGATAAAGCCGAACCGGGAGATGTGATTCTTCTTAAAGACGGAATTTACACCACCACGGCAGATATCGTGATCACCAATGCCGGTACAAAAGAACGTCCGATCACCATTGCCGCACAACGTTCGGGAGTGGCGGAGATCACCGGGAGTGGTGGCTTTAACCTGGCGAAGCCGGCTGCTTATATCATCATCCGGGGGTTCAAGTTCACACATGCAGCCTCGAAAGCCAAGTCGTCAGCAGGCAGCAGCTTTTGTAGGTGGACAAATAACATTTTTGAAACACCCGGCGATGGTGAAAACCTGACAATTGCCGGTAATGACACGGAGGTGGACAACAACACGTTTCAGAACAAAAATGCCATGGGGCGCTTCCTGGCCATTCGCGGTGAAGGCAAACAGATTGCAGAGAGGCTTTGGATCCACCACAACTATTTCAAGTCGCAAAAAGACCAGGGTGGAAAAAATGGGGCCGAGACCTTGCAGTTCGGCCTGAGCGGATTTAGTTTATCATCGAGCAACAGTATTGTTGAATATAACCTGTTTGAGGGCTGTGCCGGAGAAAATGAGTTGATCTCTATTAAGGCATCTGCCGTAATCCTTCGGTATAATACCATTCGTGATTGTCCTGCTCAATTCACCTTGCGGCATGGTAACTTTTGCCAGGTGTATGGCAACTATTTTACCAATACACCGGGGCTGCGCATTTTTGGTGATGATCATATCATTCATAGCAATCATTTTGAAAATTGTAATCCTGCCATCAACATCGGTAATGGTGGTGCAGAAGTGGCCGACGGTGCTCCGCTTACCTCACATGATCGTCCGGACCGGGTGCTGATTGCGTTTAATACGCTGGTGAATAATAAGACTAATATTGCTCAAACCGCCCGAAAAGATGGCCTGGGTTCCACCTTTATCACTATTGCCAATAATATTATACAAGGCGGGGGACCTGCGGCCTCTATTGTGGGGCCGTTTGCCAATCCTTTTTGGGAGGGAAACATCATCTTTGGTACAAATGGCGCAGGCGATATGCCCATGGGAAGCTATGTGATGGCCGATCCCAAAATGGCAAAGGATGCTACCGGAACGTTTCATCTTCAAAAAGGCAGTGCCGCCATCGACGCCGCAAAGGGGAATTATTCAAAAGTCTCCGTTGATATGGATGGACAGCCAAGAACTTTAAAACTGGATGCAGGCGCTGATGAATTTTCAAAAGCGAAGGTGACAGCCCGTATCCTGAACCCTGCCGATGTGGGTGCAGGCAAATAAGGTGATTCACATAGCATAGTGTAAGCACACGTCAAAATAATTGAATGACTGGTTAATCTTCTATGCAAGAACCTTTATAATTATGCTTTAGTTGCAGTTTCTTGAGAACAATTCCTAAAAGTTGTGCTATATGAAAAAAATTTGTTTTGTTATATGGGCCTTTGCGTGTACCGTGCAATCCGGCTTCAGCCAGGATCTTTCTAAAGATGAGCGCATGAAATGGTGGCGGGAAGCCCGTTTTGGCATGTTTATCCATTGGGGCGTATATGCGCAGTGGGGTGGCGTTTACCACGGGCACCAGCAGGCAAGGGGTGGTGCGGAGTGGATCATGAACCGCTCTAAAATTCCGGTGGCTGAGTACCAGCAAAAAGCAAAGGAATTCAATCCTACAAAATACGATCCGGATGCCTGGGTGAGAATGGCAAAAGAGGCCGGTATGAAATATATCATTATCACCGCCAAGCACCACGATGGCTTTGCGCTTTTTAATTCCAAGGCAAGCACCTGGGACATTACAGATGCTACTGCTTATGGCAAGGACTTATTAAAGCCCCTGGCTGCAGCCTGCAAAAAATATGGGGTAAAATTAGGGTTCTATTATTCACAGGCGCAGGACTGGAATAACCCGGGCGGATCCGTAGCCCGCAAAGAAATGAGAGAGGGCTGGCCGAACCCTGACTCTGCAAGAATTGATGCGTACACAAAAGAACACAAGGGGCATTGGGACCCAGCACAGGAAACCAGAACCTTTAATCAGTATATTGATGACGTGGCCGTGCCACAGGTGAAAGAGTTAATGACCAATTATGGCGAGGTGGCTGTGCTTTGGTGGGATACGCCTACCAACATGACCGATGAAGCTGCCTTAAAGTTGCAGGCGCAATTAAAGCTTCAGCCCCATATTATAACCAACGACCGTTTGAAGCGTCCCAACTTTCCGGGTGATACTAAAACACCGGAACAAAAAATTCCAACCCAGGCCGAACTGGATGGAATGGATTGGGAAACCTGCATGACGATGAATGGAAGCTGGGGATATAAGAGCTGGGATGATAAATGGAAGCCTGCGGAGACCTTGATCCGCAACCTGGTGGATATTGCTTCCAAAGGCGGCAACTATTTATTGAATGTGGGGCCTAAAGAAGACGGCACTTTCCCGCAGGAGAGTATTGACCGGTTAGAGCAAATAGGCGCGTGGATGAAGGTAAACAGTGAAGCTATTTATGCTACGAAGGCAAGTCCTTTGGCTCCTTTGCCATGGGGCAGGGTTACCAGAAAAGAAACGGCCACTACGACTGTGCTTTATTTCTCGGTGTTTGACTGGCCCAAAGATGGCAAATTGTTTGTACCTGGGTTAAAGAATAAAATTGTTTCTGCAAAGCTTTTAGCGGGTGGTGATCTGAAAGTAAAATCAAAAGATGGCGGGATTGTTATGAAAGTTCCGGATACGGCTCCCGATGCCATTGCCACGGTAATTAAAGTGGAACTAAGGGGCAAAGTGAACAATGTAAATATTGTTGGTAAAGACAAGATGAAATCAGGCGAATTGGATTAATCATTTACCGTGCTTTCCATATGATACTAAAAAAAATTTTCGTTGGCTGCGTTGTTACGCTTTCCTCCATTCTTTGTTTGGCAACAGATAGTAACGTACAACAATATGGAGCAGTTGGTGATGGAAGGACCCTGAACACGACTGCGCTTCAAAGGGCTATTGATGCAGTGCATCAAAGCGGCGGCGGCAAAGTTATTTTTCCGGAAGGCATTTACCTGTCAGGTACCATCGTGATGAAAGATAATGTGACCCTGCATCTTCAAAAAGGTGCCCGTTTGCTGGGTACGACCGACATTGAAGCCTACCGGAACCTGGATCCGTTTACAGAGGGCCTGGGCATAGATGTAGGCTGGGCGCTTGTAGTAGCTGTCGATGCAAAAAATATTGGCATTGAAGGCGAAGGGGCCATTGACGGACAAGGTGCGAAACTCAAAGAACAACATATCTTAAAAGACACCCGCCCCGAGGGGCAACGGTGGGGGCGCCGTCCCTTCCTGGTTCGTATTGTGCGATGCACCGGGGTTACGGTCAAGGATGTAACACTGAATTATGCGGCGGCATGGACCTCGCATTATTTTCAGTCCAGAAACGTGGATATTGAGAATGTAAAGATTGTCAGTGTGGGTGTGGCGCACAACGATGGCATCGGGATAGATGGCTGCCAGGATGTTCGCATCAAAAACTGCGATGTAATCAGTGGCGACGACGCCCTTGTTTTTAAAACCACCTCCAGTAAGATGGCCTGCAAAAATATCGAAGTGTCGGGGCTGCGGTTGAAAAGCAACCAGGCCGGCATCAAAATGGGGACGGAGTCCATGGCTCCTTTTGAAGACATTAAAATATCCAACTGTTATATCTACGACACCAAAAATGGCGGCATTAAATTATTCACCGTGGATGGGGCACACCTCCGAAACGTGGAGATCTCTGATATTACCATGGTGGAAGTAAGAACACCCATGCTGTTTCGTTTGGGATCAAGATTGAATGTATTTCGCAAAGGACAAGACGAACAACAGTCAACAGGAACATTTGAAAATGTGGTCATTAAAAATGTGAAAGCCAAAGCTTCGGACAGTGCGCAGTTAAAACCGCCTTCGGGTATTTTAATTACCGGTGTGCCGGGGCATTATATTACTAATCTTACACTGGAAAATATTGAAATTGATCTGTTGGGGAATGGAACAATTGAAAACTCCAGGCACATAGTTCCCGAAGCCATTGATCAATATCCGGAAGTGAAAACCTTTGGCCCCATTATTCCTGCCTACGGTGTTTGGGCAAGACACGTAAAGGGATTGAAGCTGAAAAATATCACCTTTCGTTTAAAGACCAATGATTTGCGTCCTGCTTTTATTTGTGAAGATGGAAAAGATATTGAACTGACAAAATGGGATTTGCCGGAGACAAACGGGGCCGAGGCTATCGTTCGTTTGAAAAATGTACAGAATGCAAAAATCAAAGCCGTCAACGTAAAAGGAAAGGCACAAGCCTTTGTACGCATAGAAGGCAAAGAAAGCAAAGGTGTAAAACTTGCGGGGAACAAAACGCCGGCTATCAAAAAATCAATTGAAAGGGTTGCGGAAGTAAAAACCCCTTCGGCCCCTGCCAACTAATGTTTATTTTATGAAAAGGCTCATCCTATTTAGTTTTTCTTTGGCTGGTGTTCTGGCTGTAAAAGCACAAAAGACAACACCGTTGTGGGAAGATTTTGTCAGGGCAAAAAAAGAAGACAAAACACCGGTGCTGCCCGATTTTTCCTATGCGGGCTATCATTTCTCGGAAAAGGAAATTCCTTCTGTTACTGGGAGAAAACATTTCAAAGTAACCGACTTCGGCGCCATTCCTAATGATGACAGATTTGATGATGAAGCCATACAGAAAACCATCAGGGCTGCTGAAGCCAATCCGGGTGGTGGCGTGGTGTTCTTTCCTGCCGGAAAATATCTGATTGCTCCAGATACCAATAACAAGGCGGCCATTCGCATTTCAAAAAGCAATATTGTTTTAAAGGGCAGCGGAAGCGGCGCAGGCGGAACAGAAATCTACCAGGCCACGATGCGTATCAATGGCCGGCAGTTCATATTTCAGCCGGAGAAAACAGCAACAGAAAAACTCACCACCATTACAAAAAATGCAACCCGTGAAGGTTTTTGGATTGAAGTAGCCGATGCCTCGAAATTAAAAGCAGGCCAGGACGTTGTTATTCGTCACCGCAGTGAAGAATACACCAGATGGTATTTTGCACCATTGGAATTAAAGCAACAATGGACGAGGTTATTTGGTGAGAAAGGTGGCATGCAAATCTTCGAAATCCACACCATTGAAAAAATAGAAGGCACTAAAGTAAAGTTCGTCAACCCCATTCACTACGATATCAGGATGGTATCATCTGCCTCATGGGATTTGCTCAGGTATAATGCCATCGAAGAATGCGGTATCGAAGACATTTTATTCACCAGCAACTGGAAGGCTTATCCCGAGGAATTTATCCACCACAAAAATTCCATTCATGATTATGCCTATGAGGCCATAGGAATGGAGTTCGTCAAAAACAGCTGGGTGCGCAACTGCGAGTTTCATGACTGGAATGAAGGCATTAATATCCGTTCGGGTTACCAGGTGAGTGTGTTGAATACGCATTTCAGAGGGAAAAAAGGACATGCTTCCGTTCATGCAAGAACGGGTTATGGTGTGTTGATCAAGAACTGCAGTTTTAACGGCGCCCAGCATCACGGGGCCGGAACCGGTTATAGTGCCGTGGGAACTGTAATTACACAATGTTCATTGGGGAGCGATCAAAACTTTGACATTCATTCCGGCCAGCCCACTGCAACATTATACGATGCCATTGATGGCGGTGTGTTTTACAATCTGGGCGGACCTGAACCCGGTCATCCGCACCACGGCAAATACCTGGTGCTCTGGAATTTTTACCACAAGTCGGCCAAAGAGCAATACTACAATTTCTGGGACATGAGCCGCAGAAGAAACTATACGATCGCAGCACCCATACTGGTTGGATTTCGATCGGACAAAAAGGTCAGGTTTGAAAACGCAGGTGTAAATGAATGGCAGGGAGAAGAAGTAAAGCCCAAATCCTTGTTTGAAGCGCAACTGGCTTTACGGTTAAAAGGGAAAGACATAGCCCAAATATTTTGATGAAAAATAAATTCATGTCAGGTAGGTAATCCGGCCTATTATTATGCTTTGCAGCCGTCTTTTTACCGTAGAAATGATTTTAAAAGCCATGATGAAAACAAGTAAGCAAATCTCATTTACACTATTTTTATTCATTTTCACTTCCCTGTTTACAGAGGCACAAACTTTAAAAGATGCCCTAAAACCTGCTGTTAAAGGTGGAGGCTTTAAAATGGAAGGCTACATCCTTTGGTGCCCCAGTGTAATTAAGGTTGGTAAAATCTATCACATGTTTGCTTCCCGCTGGCCGGAACAATACGGACTGGCAGGATGGACAAAATATTCGGAGATTGTACGTGCCACGTCTGATCATCTTTACGGTCCTTATGCCTTTCAGGAAGTCGTAATTCAAAAAAGGGAAGGATACTGGGACAACGACAGGGCCCACAATCCAAAGATTGTCAAAGCCGGTAAGAAATATGTGTTGTATTATATCTCTTCGGCTAATGAAACCGGATATGCAACCGCCGATGCCATCACTGGCCCCTGGACAAGAACAGACAGCGTGGCCATGCCTTTTTCCAATCCTGCGCCTCTGGTAAGAAAGGATGGAAGTGTTTATGTTTTCGGACGCAAAGCGGTAGGCAGCATTCGCATTGCCCAGGGCTATGGAGCACCATCGTATAATAGCAGTTATAAGAGGGTCAGCAACAACTTCAATTTGCTGCCCGATAGTAGCCAACTGGAAGATCCAACGATCTGGTGGGCTTCCAATCAGTACAATGTTCTGCTGAGTGATTTTGGAGGTGAAGCTACAAACGTCAAAAAAAATGGCGCCCAATATTATTCTACAGATGGGATCAATTATAAACTGGTGTCAAAAGAATCTGTTTATTCAAAAACAGTCAACTATGATGATGGCAGCGCAATCACCTTCAGAAGAAGGGAACGTCCCTTTGTTTATGTGGATGAAAAAGGAAGAGTAACGGCGTTTTTTACATCCTGCCTGGTTGAAAAGGAAGGCAAAGAGCAATCCTGGATTGAAGTGCAGCCGGTGGATAAGTATGTTCCTAAAGAGTTTGATAAGCAGCAATGAGTTTTGAAAAAGCAAGATGACTACTGCTCAAGGGACAGGGCAGGTGGCTTTTGAAGTAGGTCAGTTGCTGCGTAAAGAACAACTGTACAAGTGTGCGAGGCAAGAAAATCATCATAGTAGTAATGCAGTTGGCTGTAAAATGCCGGTTCATTTTTCTTTTGTATATGATATTTAAATAAACTTCCCATGAAAAAGGCTTACCGCTATATACTGATAGTAGTATGCACAATGCAAATACATACAACCATTTGCCATGCGCAAACAATGGATGAAATGTGGGATACAGCCTCAAACAAAAGGAGGCATCCTAACGTGCAATGGTTTAAGGAAGCGAAGTTTGGGTTGTTTATACATTGGGGGCTTTATTCGAAACTTGCCGGAAGCTGGAAGGGAAAAAGATATTATGGAAGCGGTGAATGGATCATGAACCAGGCGAAAATACCCGTGAAAGAATATGAACAAGTTGCTGCCGGTTTTAACCCTGTAAAGTTTGATGCAACGGCGTGGGCGGCGCTGGCAAAAGATGCTGGCATTAAATACATGGTGATCACGGCAAAGCATCATGAAGGTTTTGCCATGTATGATTCTAAAGTCAGTGACTTTACGATTGTGAGGGCCACGCCCTACAAAAAAGACCCGATGAAGGCACTGGCTGAAGCCACGGCAAAACAAGGTATCAGGTTCGGATTTTATTATTCGCAGTTTGTTGACTGGCATGAACCCAACGGCGGCAGAAATACCTGGGACTTTGAGGAAAGCAAAAAGAATTACCAGGCATATTACCAGCAAAAAGCCATTCCCCAACTAAAAGAACTTCTGACCAATTATGGTCCGCTGGGAATTGTTTGGTTTGATCTGCCGGGTGGTCTTACCAAACAGGAAACGCAGCAACTGGTGGACAGCCTGCATGCCCTGCAGCCACAAAGCCTGTTTAGCAGCAGGGTGGGACAAGGCCTTGGCGATTATAAAGATTTTGGTGATTCTGAAATACCACCTGCGCCCATCAATGATGTTTGGGAATCGATTTATACGCATAATGATTCCTGGGGTTATATAGAGCACGATCTGAATTTTAAATCCTCAAGGGAGATTATCCAGTTGCTGGCAAGTGTGGCTTCAAAAGGGGGGAATCTGATGCTGAATGTTGGGCCTGACGGCAATGGGGAAATCCCTAAGTATTCTGTTAAGTATTTAAAAGAGACGGGCAAATGGTTGCAAAAAAATGGGGAGAGTATCTACGGCACTACGTATGGTTTTGTTCCCGCACAGCCCTGGGGTGTAACCACTTCAAAAAACGGCAAATTATTTCTTCATGTTTTTAACCGACCTGCGAATGGTAAGTTGCTGCTTCCCCAGTTTACCAATGCCATCAGTAAGGTGTATGCTTTGGATGGTAAGAAGCCATTGGCCTGGAATAAAAAGGCCGGGGATGTCTATATATCGCTTCCGGTTTTTAACAAGGAGGAGGCTGATCATGTTTTTGTAGTGGAGTATAAAGGCAAAGCGCCTTCCTATAATGCTGCAGTTCCAGTTACGGTTTCAAATCAATTCGCGGCGAATCATTTGGAGGCAATAGCTGCCCTGACTACAGGGGGTGCAATAACTAAAAGCCTCACATTCAGTCATTATTTCGGGGACTGGAAGCATGCCACCTGCATCACTGGTATGAAGGCGCCGGGGGACGCAGCAACGTTCACCATGCGGGTAACAGAACCAGGAGATTATAAAATACTATTAGAGTATGCCTGCGGACAGGAAAACGCAAAGCAGGAGGGAAGCGTAACCATTAATGGTAAAGAATATTTATTTCGTACGCTTCGTACTTCTGAGTTCGATAAGGGTGCGCCTTTGATGTTTATTAAACACGCCGTTGCGATCACCCATATTCCCAGGCCGGGTGTATATGAAATAACTGTTCGGCCCCTTCAGCAGGGTAAAGAGTTGTTTAAATTGAAGACGATCATTGCCGAGCCAATACAGTAAGCATGCAACATCCTTATTATGAATGGAAATATTAAAACCATGCAGGACATGAGCATCGCCGTTATAATGTTTATGATGGTGGTATTCATGCAACGATCACCCTTCCGGGTTAACTCATTACCGGTTTTATTGTAGACTGCATATTTATGATAATTATCCCGGTTAGGAGGCAAAAAATAGTTGAAGTCGGCAAGATGGATTGGCTGCCTTTGTTTTTTTGCATCAGGTTCTTTGTCTTACTGCACTTTTGGTGGCGCCATTTTCAAAGACGACAGCCCTGGCTGCCTTTCGTAGATCCCCGCCATCAAGGATGATACCTTCGCTCGCTGCCCCTTCTACCTGTAAAAAAGCTTTGGCCGGGGCCAATAGTTTGGATGCCGTAAGCAAGATGTCTTTTGAATTGATAAATCGTAACAGTTCTGCATCCGGGCTGCCTTGCGCACTGAATCCATTAATGGAAGCGTCCTGTACATTGTCAAAAACCATCGCAGGCCTTGCCTCAGGCTGGTCATACTCGAAGCGGACGTTCTGCAAACTGAGCCCTTTTACATTGCGTGCATACAATCCATAGGCCGGCGGGCCGGCGGGGGCTGTGTCCCATACGCCAAAGTATTCGGCAGCAATATTGGGTATACTGCGTTTGGCAGCTTGTTCTGCTGTGCCGCCGCCGGCGTATTTTACATGCACGTCGGTAAAACTGATATTCTCCAGGTAATAATCTCCCATGGCATTAAGCGTAATGCAGGAGTTTTTTTCACCTTCCTTAATGTTGAGTTCAAAGTGAATATCAGGATGGGGAAGGGGTTGGGATACCACGGTTGCCCGGATTGCATTGAACACTACATTGCGTACAAAAGGTTTGCTGGTGCCTGTAATATTGTTATTGTTACTTATGCCGCTAAACCCAATACCAATGGGCCCTGTAACATTCCGCATGATAATGTTGGAAAAAGTAAAATTTTCAATGCTGGCCCTCCCTGCACTGATCTTGATGGGGCAGCCATAAGTGTCATAGATCAGGCAATTGGAAACGGAAATATTCTGGGATTCGCCACCGCCAAAACGAAAGATGGACCAGCGGGTACTAAACGTACAATTCGTGACGGTTACAAATTTATTGCTTCCGAATAAGGCGCAGGCATCATCCTGGCACTGCACATCAGAATTCACCATGTGTACATACTGGCAGTCATTAAAATGAAAACCATCATTATTCTTGTTGACGCGATTGTAAATTCTGATGCCGTCAATATGCACTTGTTTGCATTTTAAAAGGCGGACGCAGTGATACGCACTTGCTGTGAAAAAGCTGTTGCGGAGCAGCAAATTGGAGCATTGATAAAAAATGAACAGGTGAGGGCGGTCAAAATTGCCATCCACGCCTTTCTGCCCCGGCCCTGTATTGTCCCCTTTTCCATTATAAAAAGCAAGTCCGTTGCCATCGATCGTTCCTCTTCCTTCAATAGAAAGATTCTCCGCATTTACAGCATACACAAAAACAATATTACCGTTGCCGGGAGGTACGCCTTTGCCCGCCGTATAGTCCTCACGTCGTGGGCTGCCTAATAAGCGTCCTTGTGCTGAAAGGTGAAGGGTTACATTGGCTTTTAACTCTAAAGTGCCTGAAAGAAAATCACCGGCGGGAATCAGGACGGTTCCTCCTTTATCAGCAGTGCAGGCATCAATGGCAGCCTGGATGGCTTTTGTGTCCAGTGTTTTACCGTCGCCTTTGGCGCCAAAGGCGCAAACGTTGTAAATGCGGGCGCCTGGCAACTCGTTATCTGGTGTGTCGTTGGGTGAAGCAAAAGCATTGGCGCTGATCATGCTGGTACCAAGTACGCCTAGTGCCGGAACTGAAATTCGTCCAAGCCATTGGCGACGCGACAACCCGTTGTCGTTGGGAGAAGACAGGATTTCTTCAGCCATAGTAATCGATCATTTTATTATTACGAATTTTCGTTTTTTTCCAATAAGAGGATCGCATAAAAATGGCAAATGGTTCAACTATGTTGGCGGAAAAAGGTCGGAATTGGGCGTTGTAGTTTGGTGTTGGCGTGATAAGCAATCAGGCGGTGCTGCACACATGATTATTTTTATGTAGCCGGCAGCAGTGTTCCGTGGCATCGCCTGTTGCGTCGCACACTTCAGGGCAGGGTCTGGAACTTTGCCCGTCTTTTTGAACCATTTTGGTATGGTCTTGCCCAGTAGTGAACAGAACGTGCAGGAGTGCGGCGTATCAGGTGCTTAATAGGAGTACGGCCGCCGGCTACCTCAATAAAAAAGCCCGACTGATGCCAGGCTTTGATTTATTAGTTGTACACATTGTTTATTTCTTCGTGACTTTCCAAATGGTGTTTGCGGCATCATCGGCAACGAGCAAGGAGCCGTCTGCTAAAACTGTTACACCAACCGGCCTGCCATACACTTCTGCTTTGTCTTCATCGGCAATAAAGCCGGTCAGGAAATCTTCGGGCTTGCCGGGCTTGCCATTTTTAAAGGGAATAAAAATCACTTTATAACCCGAAAAGACAGAGCGGTTCCAGGAGCCGTGCTGTCCTACAAAAGCGCCACCGTGGTATTTTTTGGGGAAGGCATTTTTTGTATAAAATGACAGACCCAGTGAAGCCGTGTGGGCTCCTACAGGCACATCGGGAACAATGGTCTTTGCCACTAAATCCGGACGCTGGCCTTTCATGCGGGGATCTTCGTTAGGGCCAAAATACGCATAGGGCCACCCGTAAAAGCCCCCTTCTTTTACAGAAGTTACATAATCAGGCACCAGGTCATCGCCCAAATGGTCCCGTTCATTCACCGCCGTCCACAGCTCACCGGTAACCGGTTCCCAATCCATTCCTACCGGGTTGCGGATGCCGTCTGCAAAAATGCGTTCTCCACTGCCATCCGGGTTGATCTCTATGATACAGGCTCTTCTTATTTCCTTATCCATACCGTTTTCGCCGTTATTGCTTCCTGAGCCGGTGGATACATACAGTTTCGATCCGTCTTTACTGGCAATGATGTTTCTTGTCCAGTGATTGTTATAACCATCAGGAGTAAGATCTAAAATCTTTTGCCCGGCATCTGTAACATGCGTCTGGCCCGGCGTATAGGGGTAACGATAAACACCATCCGTATGGCCAACATATAACCAGTTCTTTAGCACCAGCATGCCCAAAGGCTGTTTTAACCCGCTCATAAAGGTTTGTTTTAGATCTACTATTCCATCTCCATCACTATCGCGAAGAAGAATGATGTTATTGGGACTGGTGTTTTTGTTGGTTTTCGATTGCGAGACCAGGATGTCGCCATTCGGCGTCACATACATCCAGCGGGGATTGTTTAATCCATCGACATACTTGGTAACCACAAAGCCTTGCGGTGCTACAGGGGTTTTGCCGGCAGGCCAGCCAATAACTTTACTGCTTTTTCTGTTGGACTCAGAAGGCTCAGGCAGGGGGACGGCAATAGGATTATTGCCTGCTTTTTGAGTTGTCTTTTGTTGTGAACTACAAGCCCCAAAAAACAAGGCACCTGTCAATACGAATAAAGTGTATTTCTTCATATAAGTGTCTGATTAAGATATAAACTATCGGGCGCAAAGGTGCCTGGTAACAGGTAATCAATAAGCGCCAGATAGGAAAGGTTATCTTCTTTTCCGGATATCTACTAACTTATCCTTTGCACGGATCATTTCTGCACCGGCCATTAAAAAAGCACCCAGTCCGTGCGTGTCGTTAGCTTCTTTCGGACGGGTGAAATAATACCTGATATCTTCTTCCACCGAAGTGCCAATGCAAATATCCGGTACCTGCCCGTCAGCCGTAATTCTGTTATACAAGGCCTCCCAGCCATTTTGTGCAATAGTGATGAATCGTTTGTTGATCCAGCCTTCATTTACGGCTTTGGCTACTGCGTACACAAACATGGAAGTCACCGATGATTCAGGATAGGATGCAGGTCGGTCCAGCACCTGGTGCCACATGCCGCTGGTATCCTGGTAACGTGAATAGCCCACTATCTGGCGCAGCAAAAGCTGGATCAATTCCGGACGTTTGGGGTGATTGGCCGGAAGATTATCTAAGAGTTCCACCTGGGCCAGGGCCACCCACCCGTTACAACGTCCCCAACGGGCCACTCCATTCATGTTCTCATCGTTGTAAAACGCATGAAAATATAAACCGGTGGCAGCGTCATAAATGTAGCGGTTGAAGCTTTCCACTTGTTGAATAGCAAAATCAAAATATTTTTTTTCGCCGGTAAGCTTGCCCATTCTGGCCAGGTAAGGAACGCTCATGTAAAGGTCGTCAGCCCAAAGGGTCATTTTGCGGGGGCTGTTTCTTGCTAAAGTCCCATCCGCAAATTTTACTTGTTTATTGATGATGTAATCGCCAACACGATCCAGGTAGTGCAGGTACTCTTTTCTTTTATCAAATGCATATACATCCAGCAAGCCGGCTGCCATCGAGCCGCAATCGTCCAGGGAACCCATGCGAAATACGGGTCTGTACTCTGCTTGTTGAGAACCCCCATCATAAATACGTTTAAAATAATCAAGGTTGTCAAAAATGAAGTTGAAGTTTTTGCGGGAATAGTCGGCATATTTGGGGTTCTTTAAAACCTCGCTCAGGCGAAGCATGCCTACTGTAAGCACCCCGTTCACGTACTGCCACTTGTTGAACTTGCTTTCGGCTTTTACATTCACAGATGTGTCCCGGCCCCTGGTACTGGCAAATTTTTCCCCCGTCCTGGTGTTTACAAACTGAAAGGACGTAGTGGCAATAATGTGATCAGCTACTCTTTGCACTATTTCTTCGGTGCTGTTTTTTGTTTGCGCAAACAGGGTAGAAGAGGTTATCAACAAAGGAAGAAAAAATTGTTTCATGTTTGGTTCATGTTATGTTGTCAACGGAGCTGCTACCAGCATCGTCTGTGGTGTCACTCACTTGTATGTTTGGTAATGCTATTCGGCATTTAAGAAGCCTGAAACATGAACCCTCTTCCGATTTCCTTTGCCAGACACCAACGATTGCTTATGCTATATGACTGTCAATTCGACCCGGTAGACACCGGGATGCCTGCCTTGTGGCAAGCAGGGTTCATGTTCCAGGAGCTTGTATTCTTTTAATTTCTCTTTAAGGCCAGGGAATCTGCTTACCGCTGTTTGCGCCTCAATGAGAAGCATTTTTCTTTCTTGCCTCCAGTTGCGCCAGGTATAAAGATTGCGGTTGCAGCCCTTCCATATTCTGTCCTTCCCAGATACCATCCGGCCTGTCTTTAAAAACACCCGGCGATTTTTTTCCCTTTAACCCAATGCAATAATTGTTACCGGATATGTAAGGATTCTGCACGGCGGCTTTTCTTGCCGTACAATTCCAGATTACCTGCGTGGTGCCAACCCAGCCATGCCCGCTGCCCATATTGCCCCGGTCCTGAACATTGATATCGCCATCGGTAACAATATTATCATACAAAGTGCCCATGGCCCAGCGGTGGTGGGGACCAATATCGGCATGTGTATTTTTTGAGGTGCAGTTCACAAAAACATTGGGACCATGTACTCTGGCGCCGGTTACAAAATCATGGCGGCCGTCGCTGGTATGGCAGTTCATAAATAAATTCAGCTGGCCATTGTTATTGAATGAATACCGTCTTCCACCTGTGATCACCGATTTGTGATCCAAACAATTGGAGTTTAATACAGAAATGTTTTTGGTCCCTGATTGCAGGTTGACACAGGAATAAGCAAAATATTTTGCCGTTACATTACGCACCCATCCATTTTCAATTTTATTGAACATTACGGCGTCCCATGCATGGTTTTCGGATGTATCCTTTTCATATTCCGATTCGAAGTACAGATGCTCAACACCCACCTGTGAAATGCGGCCGTCAAAACTGTATTTATAAATTTCTCCGCCGCCATATTTTGTTTCCATGGGCATCACAACCGGATTATCAATAAAAACTTTGTTCCCTTCCACTTTTGTAACGACTCTTTCAAATGTGAAATTGTATTCCGCTGGCTGCCATTGTTTGGTTCCTTTTCGTTCCACAATCTGGTCCATTTTCAGATCATGGATCCAGTTATCGGTACCAGGCCGGTAAACAATAATTTTATCGCCTGCTTTAAATGGTTTGGCACTGGCAACAGAAAAAGAAAACGCCCCTACAGGTACATAGTCATCCATAATCTTTACCCGCGTGCCTTTGGTTTCTTTAATAGAACCCGAGCCCGAGACAGAAATAAGTGCATCTTGTTTTTTGGTTGTGGCAATGAGCTTTGTTCCCTTTTCGGTATCTCCTTCTCCGCGCAGCACAATACCGCTGGTTTTGATGCTGATAGAACCGGGAATTTTATAGACGCCTTTTTTTAATAGTATGGCCCCTCTGAACCCGTTTTTGTCAGGATTGAGCTTTGATACTTCATCAATGGCAGACTGGATCTGGCTTTGGGCGTCGGGTGAAGGGAATACGGTTTTTACAACGGCTACATCGGGTATGGTGGCATCTCCTCCATAATAGCCTACACGACTGAAATCGGGAATACTGTTTCCTTTTTCATCAGGAATATAACTAAGGGCGCCGTCCTTAGCGACAGGGACGAATTTTGAATGCCATTCCCTAACGGGTTTGAAAGAAAGTATACAAACAAAGCTTAAGAGGAGTGATGCAGTGATAAATCGTTTTCTGTTCATACCAACCCTTATTACGTGTACATAATATTCCTACAAAAAATTAGCATTTGAATGGGTATGCCAGAATAGTTGAATAGTTTGCCAACAAAACAAATTGATGGCGGTACAATAATTCTTCAATTGCAATATGGGTTCTTTCTTCAATTAAGGATCACCAAAGAGTAAAGCTTTATGAATAAAAAAATTCTTCTTTCTTATCTGTTTATTGGCGCCTTTCTGCAAGGCTGGTCTTCGGATATTGCGTTGCTTAAGAGCCCTGATGGCAGGGTCGCCTTCCGGCTTTTTACTGAAACTAAAGGACTGGCTTTTAGTGTCCGGTTTAACCATGTGCCTATCATTACTAATTCGCCTTTGGTTCTTTCACTGGACCAGGTTGTGGTAACGGAAAACGTAAAAACCGGCACGGCTACAACCTACACGATCAATGAAAGCTATCCCCTGTTGGGTGTTCACGCTGTTGCTTATAACCAATGCAATGGGGCAAAAATACTTGTCACCAAAGACCGGCTTTCGTATACCGTGGATGTTCGGGTTTTTAATGATGGTGTTGCCTTCCGGTTACTATTGCCCGGTAGTGCCAATGAAAGCAGGATTCCCGAGGAAGCTACTGTTTTTAACCTCCCCCACCATAGTATCATCTGGTATCACGACATGGAGATGCATTATGAAAGCGTTCACACAAAAAAAGAAATCGGGCAGGTGCAGAAAGGGGAGTGGGTTGCGCCGCCGGCTACATTCAAGCTGCCGCAAGGCATCTATGCCTGCATTACAGAGGCCGATCTGAAAGGTTACAGTGGCATGGCGCTGCAGGCGAATGGGAGTAATGGTTTGCAGGTGCGCCTGGCAAACAATCAACCTACATCTTATCCCTACCGTCTGCGCTACAGTGCTGAAGATACGTTACGGCTGAAACAACCTGCCTCTATCACTGGTACCATTACCACTCCCTGGCGTGTAGTGATGGTTGGCCCGGATTTAAATACACTGGTCAATAGTGATCTTGTTTCCAATCTCAACCCGCCACCCGATCCAAAACTGTTTCCCGGGGGCATGGACACCAGCTGGATAAAACCAGGGCGGGCGGTGTGGAAGTATTTAAACGGCGGCGGCGACGGTACGCCGGAAGTGATGAAGCATTTTACGGATGGTGCGGCTGCTTTGGGTTTTGAACATAATATTCTCGAAGGCTTCTGGTCCAGATGGACGACCGACGAGATCAGGGAGCTGGTAAACTATTCCAAACAAAAAGGCGTTGGTATCTGGCTTTGGAAACACTCCAAAAGCCTGCGCAATCCGGCTTCCAGGGATTCGTTTTTCCGCATGTGTCACGAGCTGGGCATTGCAGGTGTGAAACTTGATTTTTTTGACCATGAAGCAAAGGAAGTGATTGATCTTTATGAAGACATTTTACGGGAAACGGCCAAATACCAATTGCTGGTTGACTTCCATGGCGCCAATAAACCCAGCGGACAGGCACGGTCTTATCCGAATGAAATGGTGCGGGAAGCGGTGAAGGGAATGGAGTCGAGTAAACTAATAGACAGGGCTACACATGAAACCACTATTCCCTTCACAAGGTTTTTGGCTGGTCCTGCCGAATACACTGTGTTGCATTTCGGCGAAAGAAGAAAGAACACCACCTGGGCACATCAGATTGCCAGTGCTGCTATTTTAAGTGCTCCTCTGCTGACGTATGCAGCGCACCCCGATACCATTTTAGCCAATCCTGCCGCAGGTATTATTAAAAATATTCCTGCCGTGTGGGATGAAACCATTGTATTGCCGTCTTCAGAGATTGGAGAACTGGTCGCTTATGCCCGAAGAAAAGGTACGACCTGGTTTGTTGCCGTGATGAATGGAGCGCAAGCGAAGCAAATCAAAATACCGCTTCAGTTTTTAAAACAGGGAAATTACAAAGCCAAACTGGTAAACGATGTAGAGGGGAATACGGCGGCTGTAAAAATTACCGATGCCGCGTATTCGGCAAAGGATGCCATTGAATTGAATCTTGGTGCCGGTGGCGGTTTTGTGGCAGAGCTTTCCAAATGATGAATGAATGGATTCCCGGTTTTTCAATTCATCGCATATACGGCACAATGACTTGCCAAAACCCTTTTATTATTACCTGTCAATCCTTTTAAATTAGCGTCGGAGTTTTTAGTGAAAGTTTTCAATCTTGTTGGAACAATTCAAAAGTTACATGCACATGATCAAATCGGTTTTTTTACAGGCGACAGCCTTGATAGTCACTTCTTTTTGTTATGCACAGTCATACAATTTACCGGCTCAAAATGACCGCTGGAAAATTCAACCCGATGGAAGTATTGAGTGGATCATTGACAACCGTCTTCCTCACAGCGATCATATTGAAATGGGTGGAGAAAAAGTAGCGCTTTGGGTGCAGTACAAAGTTGATACCAGTGGTAAAGCAATCCTCAATCGCACCTTGGTTTTTCCATCTTACCGCCTGCTGCCGCAGCGCACCATTGCACATATGACTTATGATGTGAAGGATGAAGAATTGCCACGGTTCATCATTAATGACCGGTTATGGAAAACGGGTGTATTTAATGCCGCTGTGCAAAATGACCAGCCGGAAAAAGTAATCAGCATTCGGCATAAGGGCATTATGGAAATCAATAGCGAAATAGGGAAGGACCGCTCCTTAAAATTAAAGCGGAGCCTTTTCCCTTCGGTTCACCAACCCATGGCTATTGAAAAATTTGTGTTTACCAATACCGGCAAGCAGGAAGTAAAGATTGAAATGGAATACCTGCGCAGGGAGAGTGCACCGGCTGCCGTTCGCACCAAGGAAGGTCCTCATCATTTCATTGTGTCTACTATCAACGAAGGAGAAAAAAAACTGGCTCCCGGCGATTCTGTAGTGTTTGCCATTACCTACCAGGCTACTAAGGGTTACCATCAACCCCTGGTAGCGAATGTAACGGCCGAAGAGCAGTTGCGTAGAGACCGGGTTAATTCTATTCTCTCAAAACTGCAACTGGAAACGCCGGACCCGGTTTTAAACACGATGTTTTCTTTCGCCAAAATAAGAGCCACCGAAAGCATCTACAATACCAAAGGCGGCTATATGCATGGGCCCGGCGGGCTGCGTTACTATGCAGCCATTTGGGCTAACGACCAGGCCGAATATGTCAATCCGTATTTTGCTTTTGCCGGCGATGAAATCGGCAACAAGTCGGCCATGAATTCGTATCGTTGGTTTGCCCGGTACATGAACCCCGGATACAAGCCCATACCAAGCTCCATTATTGCCGAGGGTGATGGTGTATGGCAAGGAGCCAAAGACCGGGGTGATATGGCCATGATTGCTTATGGAGCCGGACGCTATGCCTTAACGTATGGAAATGTGGATTCTGCCAGGGTGTTGTGGCCTTTGATAGAATGGTGTTTGGAATATTTGTCAAGAAAGGTGAATGAAAATGGAGTGGTAGCTTCCAACAGCGATGAACTCGAAGGAAGATTTCCTGCGGGAAATGCCAACCTGAATACAAGTTCTTTGTATTACGATGCTTTGGTTTCGGCAAACCTGCTGGGCCGGCAACTAGGTCTTCCAAGAGCGCAAACGGACAAGTATGCTGCACAGGCCAAGGCAATTCGTAACAACATTGAGAGGTTTTTTGGAAGAACCGTGGAAGGATTTGACACCTACCGTTACTACGAGGGCAATGATACGTTGAGGGCCTGGATCACAACACCGCTAACGGTTGACATTTTTGACCGTAAGGAAGGAACGATCGCGGCTCTTTTTTCACCGCGTTTATGGACAGAGGATGGATTAGCTTCCCTCGCAGGCCATCAAACTTTTTGGGATCGCTCCACCTTGTATGGTTTGCGCGGTGTGTTTGCAGCAGGTGAAACAGAAAAGGCCCTGACCTTTCTGAAATATTATTCTCAAAGAAGGTTGCTGGGTGAGCATGTACCCTATGCTGTGGAAGCTTATCCTGAAGGAAATCAACGGCACCTGTCGGCAGAAAGCGGGTTGTATTGCCGCATTTATACCGAAGGTATGTTCGGTATTCGGCCAACAGGGTTTACTTCATTTCGTATGACGCCCCGGTTGCCCAAAGAATGGAATACTATGGCTTTAAGAAACATTCGTTCCTTTGGCAACAGCTTTGATTTGGAAGTAGAAAGGACTGGGAAAGAATGGTTAACCATAACAATTATAAAAGGCGCAGCAAAAAAGAAATACAAAATCAGGGAAGGAACAACGCAATGGATTGATCTGAGTAAGATATAGTTTGTCCTGCCATCCAATTTTGTGTGGTTACATAACCCTGAAAGATTATGAATAGATTACTCCCCCTTGCTTTTCTTGTGCTTGTTGGTACCACAAAACTTGCAACAGCCAAAGAAGGAAAGCCGCCCCGGTTCAGTACAGCCATTGAGCCTGTGGGCCATGCCACCCATATTGCCCGCGTCAGCGGGGATACGGTAGTTGTGGTCACCGGCAGCACCTATTCATTTACGGTGGATACACCGGAAGACAAAGGCCTGGTTTCAACAAGAACAGGAGTGCAGCAACTTCTTGGACAGATCCGCGCCAGGGATCTGTCGGTGCAGAAATACAGCGTGGTCGATAAAAACGGCATCTCAAAAAATGAAGGTGGTCTTGTCACCGGAGACCAGCTGGTCGTGACCTCTCAAGACGGTAACGTTAAAAAATATTACCTCGCAGTAAGGCGGCTGGCGCTGAGTGGCCAATTGCGGTTGGAACAAAAGGAGATAACCGTTCATTCAAAAAAAAATCTCACTCTTTATTTTACAGCCGGGCAAAGAAGCCCGGATGCTACTGTGAAAATTTACCTGCCTTTGGGCATCCATGTTTCTATGGACAATACCACGGTGAATGTGATTGGTCGTGGTGATGTGAAACTAAAGGATCTGGCCAGCCAATCTATCGGTCGTGTGGGTACGAAATATTCTTATTCCAAGGTAGGAGAGGTGTCTGTCTCAAAATCGGCCAGCGGCACTCTTCTTACATTTAGTCATCTTGACCTCAGGCCGGCCAATGGTGCCGATTTGAAGATCGTAATCGGTAATGTAAAATTGGCCAGAGTGGGTATGTACAGTTTTAAGGCTGTCTATACTACGTCGCAACCCGAGGTGCTGACCAGTGCAGGCACAGGTGCGGAAATAGCCACACTTGCGGCTGTCCGTACCCTCTCTGGTTTTGAAAGGATCATTGAAAAAGGACTCCAGTATAAAGAAACCCCAGCTACCTATTCCAGCGTCCGTTTTAAATGGGCGGCCACGGGCGTTTCAGGCATTCAATTAATGCAATCACTGGATAAAGGCAAAAGCTGGAGCCCTTCCGCCGGGACAATTGATGTTAAGAAAGGCACTGCAACGGTTTCAGGATTGGAGCCTAACCAGCTCTACACATTCCGGCTTTTCGTGAAGACAGGGGAGAACAAAGGTTTTTCCAATTCCGCACATTTTTATTCAGGAAAGATGGATATAAAAGATTTCGGTGTCAGCGGGGAGGATAATCTGGACAACACGGAAGAGATCAACAAAGCGATTGATTCCATCAGCACCCTTGGTGGAGGCACCCTTCTTTTTAGCAAGGGTGTTTATTCCGTGCGAACCATTCACTTGAAAAGCAATGTTTTTCTGTACATCGAAAAGGGAGCAACCATCAAAGCGTTGAAAGGTGCCGATGCCCCCGAGCGCACCTGGTTTAGTGATAAGAAGTATCGTTCGGGTTTATCTCCAACAGATAAGGGTCCGTATGAAGATCCGGAGAACTGGCTAACCAAACAGGATGTAGGGCATCATTATTTTCGAAACACTATGTTCTTTGGTGAGCGGCTGGATAATGTAAAGATCATCGGTAACGGCTATATTACTGGTAATGGCAATTTGGTAACGGGTGACAAGGTGATGAACAATGCCCCCGACAACCGTGCCGATAAAATGTTTACGCTGAAATTATGCACCAATATAGAAATCGGCGGCCTTCAGCGCTCCGAAGATCTTTGGTACGATGCTGACAAAGATGAACCTTACTATATACAGAATGATGGTTCAAAGGATTTTGATGTAAACAATATGTTGCACATCGACCGGGCCGGTCATTTTGCATTGCTGGCTACGGGCACCGATGGCATCAATGTGCACAACACGTATTTTGGCAAACAGCATAGGAGTAATGCCCGTGATATTTACGATTTTATGGGTTGTAACAATGTGACCGTTACCAATATTTATTCAAAGGTCAGTTCCGATGATATTGTGAAACCCGGCTCTGATTGTTCTTTAGGATTTACCCGTCCAGCAAAGAATTATATTGTCCGCAATATTATTGGAGATACCAACTGCAATTTATTTCAGATCGGTTCAGAAACGGCTGATGATATTCAGGACATCCATGTAGACAATATTTATGTTTTGGGTGCTAACAAAGCCGGCTTCTCCATTTCTACCAACGATGGCGGGTACATTAAAGACATTCACCTCAATTGCGGGCATACGGGCACCCTTCATTCCCGTTCTAAAATGTATCGCACCACTACGCCCTTTTTCATTTCCATCTCCAACCGTGGCCGTATACTGGGTGCTGAAGTAGGCAAATATGCCTTTACGGATAACGGAGAAAAACACAACGAACTATTGGTGAAAAATGTGAACATAGGACAGGTAGAAAATATTATGATCAATGGCATCGATATAGCCGAAGTGTATGGCGGAAGTTCTTTCAGCGGTACCCGCTGGAAAGCCTATGATGGTACGCAGCGAAGAACTACGCCAATCATTGCCGGGTACAGTCTGCCCGCAACCTCTGTAGTGGAAGGCGGTCTTGATTTTACTTTGCCCAACGGAAAACATACCGGCTACATCACCAACGTGCAGTTCACTGATGTGAATATTTTGGTAAAGGGTGGTAATGCCGCAACTGATACAACCGCCACACCTCCCGAATTAGGTGTAGGGCAATACAATGTTTCCAACCTGAAAGTGCAGCCTTCTTACGGGCTGTGGGCCCGGCATGTAAAGGGGCTTACTGTAAAAGCGAGTACATTTAATTATGAAAAACGCGACAGCCGTTATGCCGTGTTTTTGGATGATGTACTGGGTGCACAGTTTTCTTCCGTTACAATGGTGAAGGCGGCCGATACCAGGCATGTGATAGGGCTTAAAAATGCATCAGGCATTCGTATTGAAAATGTTGTTTATTACAACGATGCATGGGGGAATGGGCCTGTACCATTGCAGAATGCCGCTCCGGCGCCGGGTAATGCTGTCATAAGTTTTTCAACTAAAGAAGACAAATAGGGACTAAACAACTATATGAGCTATATGAAAAAGATCAGGGTTTTTATTTGTTTTTTTGCCATTGCTTTTGGGGGGGCGGCGCAAAAAAAGCAGGAAGGTTTCCAGATGCTGGAACGTAAAGAAGCGAAGCAAATCGATATTTTGTACAACGGCCATTTACTGACGGCGTATTGTTATTACGACTCAATACGCAAGCCTTTCCTTTTTCCCGTAAACACGGTGGATGGCATTACGGTAACCCGAGGTTATCCTTTGCAGCCGCAGGCTGGTGAAAGAACGGATCATCCGCATCATACAGGTTTGTGGATGAATTATGAATCGGTAAATGAGCTGGATTTCTGGAATAACTCGACGGCCATTGCTCCAGCCAAAAGAGGTTCGTATGGAACCATACGCCATGATAGCGTAGTTATGAAAAAAGCGGGGGGCAACAAGGCAATGCTTACAGCTACTGCCAATTGGTTGCACCCGGATGGCCATGTGCTGTTGAAAGAAAAAACAACTTATGTTTTTACGGTGGAGGGAAAGGAATTCTTCATTGAGCGTACTTCCAGTTTAACAGCTGTACAGGAGGAAGTGAATTTTAAAGACGTAAAGGATGGTTTTTTTGCGATACGGGTAGCAAGAGAACTGGAAATGCCTTCTAAAGAAGCGGGTACTTTTGTAGATGTACATGGAAATAAAACAGATGTGCCCCTGATGGATAATAATAATGTTACCGGGATGTATTACAACAGCGAGGGGATCAGGGGAGACAATGTGTGGAGCAGCAAGGGAAGATGGGCTATGCTCAAGGGGCGGAAGGAAGAAAAGGAAATCACGATTGGGGTTTTTGATCATCCATCCAACGTGGGTTATCCGGCTTACTGGCATGCCCGTGGTTATGGATTATTTGCCATCAACCCTTTTGGAAGAAAGATATTCAGCAAGGGAAAAGAAGAATTGAATTTTTCATTGAAACCAAGGACGTCGGTAACATTCCGGTATAAAGTGTTGATTGCTTCCGGTGAAACTATTTCGGCAGGTAAAATGAACGAACTGGCTGATGCGTTTTCGAACGAAAAGAACTAAGTGGATTTATATGCTAAGCGTATCTGGTACCATTCTTTGACCGATATTATTTTCTTGCCAGGGCAGTAACCGCTTTCACATACCGGGTAAATAGTATGTATATTTTCAGGATACGATTTTTATCCTGAAAAATTCTTAACAGCGGAAGGTTACTTTAGTTTATACGCCACTACCTGTTTGCCGTTAAAGGTGGGCACATAAAGGGTTTGGGTCTTCTCATCATAGCCAATATCGGCGGTGTTCTTTTTTTGCTGGTAGGTTTCCAACAGCGTTTCTGTTTGGCCCTTGGCAGACACGTAATAAATATAGCCGCCCCAGGAGGTGACAATATAGTTTCCACTGCCGACGGGCTCAATGCCGTCAATGGCCTGGGGCAGTTCCGCAATCTTTGTAAGGGTTTTGTTTTTATCGGCCTTGATGAAATTTTTTCCCGCCCCAATCAGCAAATCCAGACCCATTGCTTTTAAGCCGTTGACGCCCTTCATGTTTTCCAGGTAAAGGGATGGCTGATCGTTTTCAATGCGCCAGATCCTGCCCGTTTTGGAATCGGATACATATACCACGCCCCGGTCATCCACCGTAATGTCATTCAAGCCTTGGGCACTGTCTATGGCCAGTTTTTTTTCCATCCTTCCAGCAGGGATATCAATTACAATGACCTGGCTGATATCCGCCACGTACAAGCGGTTTCCTGCCATACCCAGGCCTTTGGGGGCGTTCAAACCGGTGATCCAGGTGGAGTCATAGCTTTTTCCATCCACACTTAATTTGCCTACGCCACCCCTGCCGTCTGCAGCCCAGCCGGCTCCGTCAATGAGGGAAACATAGAGAACCTTGTTTTTGCTATCCGGCAAAACGGATTCCGGAATGGCCACAATAGTGTCGGTGGCCCAAAGTTTTTCCAGTTGGTGCTGGCCGTATGCAGTGGCCGCCAGGCCCACAAAAAGAACACTAAAGATCTTTTTCATGATCGGTTAAGTATTTAAATGAAGAAGCTATTCCGCACTAATCTCGTACACAGTACTGGTTAAGGGGATGGCTCTTCCCCCACTCAAATTTAACCCAATATTCATCAGGTAGTCACCGGTGAATACTTTATCATTATCCGGTTGGGCAGATTTGGTTCCGGGGAACAGGTTGATCTCTTTCAGGCGGTATTTTTTGTCGGCCTCCAGGCCCTGTAAACGCACCCTGGAAAAAATATCTTTGCGCCGGGTGGTGGTGTTGTAGTTGAAAACAATGGCTTTGTTTTTGTCTTCGCTTACGTACATAAGCACTGCACGGGGTTCGTCATAAGGAGAGACCAGGCGATACAGATCGCCTTTCCAGATAATATCTGAAATACGTTTGTAGGTTTTCACTGCTTCATTGCTGAACTGTATTTCCTGCGGTGTGAAATTGTTAACCCTGATGTCATACCCCATTTTGCCCATCATGGCCACATCGGTCCGGAATTTCAACGATTGGTTTTTGCCCATGCTGGTGACATGCGCTGACATGGTAAGAGAAGGAAAGAAATACGAATACCCCCACTGGATAAAAATTCGCTCCAGTCCATCTGTATTGTCGCTGGGCCAGAACTCAGTAAAATATTTCAGCGCTTCATAGTCGGTACGGCCGCCGCCACCCGAACACAACATGATAGGAAGCTTTGGATATTTGGCACGAATGCGTTCCATTACATTATAAAACCCCCGGGTGTATTCAATATAAAGATGTGATTGTTTTTCTTTTAAGTAAGGCGAATAGGCATTGGTCATGCTTCGGTTGCAATCCCATTTGATAAACGCAACGCCCGGATTTTTCGTCATCAGGTTGTCTACAATAGAGAAAACAAAGTCCTGCACCTTAGGATTGGTTAGATCTAATACTAATTGATTGCGTCCATAATTTTCTTCCCGGTTGGGAAGTTTCAAAATCCACTCGGGATGTTTTTGGTAGAGTTCGCTTTTAGGATTGACCATTTCCGGTTCCAGCCAAATGCCAAATTTGATCCCTTTGGCTTCTGCCTGTTGCACCAGGTAGCCAATGCCGCTTGGCAGTTTGGTGGTATCTTCCTGCCAATCGCCTAAACCCGCCTTGTCATCATTCCGGGGGAATTTATTTCCAAACCACCCATCATCTAAAAGAAAAAGATCGGCGCCTAATTTTTTTCCTTCGTCAAATAATTCTACCAGGCGCTTTTCATTAAAACTGGTATGAGTTGCTTCCCAGTTGTTTAATAAAACCATGCGTTGTCCATTGCCATCCAAAATGGCGTAGTTGCGGGCCCAGCGGTGTAGGTTACGGCTTGCCTGTCCTTTGCCGTTTAACGAATAGGTAAAAATAAATTCCGGAGTTGTAAAGATTTCACCGGGTTGTAAATAATACTCGGAAGCGAAGGGATTAATGCCTGAAATAACACGAAGGCCATTACGCTGGTCCACCTCAAAACTATATTTGAAATTGCCGGTCCAGCCAAGGCTGCCGGCTATAAGTTCACCTTCTGTTTCGGTGGAAGGACCATTAAGGGAAACCATAAAAGTTTGCGTCTGGTAAAAATTGGTGCGGGTACCTAATTTGCTTTCAATGGTTTTAATGCCATTGGTTAATTTTTCCTCCACTATATTCACTTCCCTTGCCCAGTCGCCATGAAATTGTGTAAGCCAGTATTCGTCAGCCGTAAAATGCAGCATGGAAGAAGCATACTGCGTAAGCAGCACGGGCTTTTTTTCCCGGTGCCTGATTTCTGTCCATGTTTTGATTACGTCTTCATTAAAATAAGTTGTGTAATGCAAAACAACCTCGGAGGGGTACATGGGGTCTCTTAATACAATATCTGTTGTAGTTACATTGTCTTTTTTACTGGTCTGATGCGAAACATATTTTAATTCCAGTGAAGGGTTTCCATCGGCGTGCACCATGCGGATGGCTGGTTCAAACTGGTTTTCCATGCCCGCCGTTAAATATACTTCACGGCCGCCGCTGAAGGTGTAACCGGTAGTGCCGGAAATTTTTTTCCCAAGATAAGATTGGGTTACCCGTTGATTATTGGCAACCGATAAAACGAGCGAAATATTCTTTGTTTCCAGAAGAATTTGTTTGCCCTGTTGTGCATGCAGCATGGACAACAAAAAAACAGCAAGCGCCAGACTGAGAAATTTTTTCATAATAATAAGTGACTGCAGGATACAGGATAGCTCTGTTCTGCATACTATTACAAAGAAAAAAAATGCTGTCGTACTTTCTGTTTGAGAGTTGTCTATTCATTCAACCATTTTGGCAAACGCCTTTTGCAGGCAGGCGTCTGCATTCTGCGTAAAGCAATAGAAGGAAAATATTTTTTGCTACAAAATCCCTTTCAAACGTATTTGGTCTGCAAACTTTTACCATGATGGAATAAAAAAGCCAGGTAATGTTCACCTGGCCCACAAAAGCGTTTTTCTGCATCAGGCAAACGTCGTAAACTCTTTTTGATAAGCTAAAGGACTTTTACCTGTGATCATCTTAAAATATTTATGAAAACTGGTGAAGTTATTAAACCCGCTGTCATAGCAAAGCCGTTTAATGCATTGGTTATTTTCAATAAGCAGCTTACAGGCATGGCCCACCCTTAATTCAATTAGGAATTGGGAATACGTTTTTCTTGTCCGGGATTTAAAATAACGGCAAAAAGAATTGGGGCTGATGTTGGCTACTTCTGCAATTTCCTCTAATTGAATTTTACGTTTGAAATTTTTTATAGAGTATTCGTAAATAGCATTGATCCGGTCACTTTCCGATTCTACCAAATCAGGTTTGAAACCAATAGAGGACAAACTTACCAGTTGTCTGCAATTCGCAATTTCCGATAAGGCTTCCATCAGTAAAATAATTCGTTGCGGGCCATCAGCAACTTGTAAATGCTCCAGTAATTCAGCAACTCTTTGTCTGGTTTTGCCTGTAATTTGTAACCCCCTTTTTGCTTTTTCCAAAATGGTTTTGATATTGGCATTTTCAGGCAGGTGAAGAAATTGCTCTCCCCAAAAGGTTTCATTAAAATGCGATACCCGCACGTCGGCTAATGTTTTTTTGCTTTCTTCAAAATACATATCATCAAATCGCCAGTAATGGGGGAGGTTAGAACCAACCAATACTACGTCACCGGCTTTGAACCGTTTGATGCTGTCGCCAATAAACTGTGTTCCTTCTCCTTTTTTAAAGTGGATGAGTTCTATCTCGGCATGATAATGCCAACGGTTGTTTACGTGAGGTACCAAATCCCGCCTGACACTAAAGGAGCGGTCGGGTCCCTTGGAAACTTTAAGTAGTTGGGGTCTCATTAAGCTTAATTAACTTACAATCGTTAAAAATAGTTGCAATACCGCCAAATTAGCTTATTTATTGATTTTCCAAAAAAAATGTTCTTTTTAATGATCCGGGCGGATCGAGCCTTCTGAATATTATTTTTATGATGGCTGGATAATCGAAGTGACTGATGGAATGCAGTCTGATAAATGGTTTCGGCCGCTTTCTTTTTGTAAAAATTGCATTGAGACTATTTTATTCAACCAGACCCTCACCTGTTTTTTTTGATAAAGCATGCTAAAATAGGTGAATGGAAGGGCAATTATCGGTACGTCATCTAAACGGTTTAATTCTTTTATTTGTTATTGGTAACGGACCTCCATTATGCAAGTGACAAAGTACCCATATTGAAGCATGCTGATGAGAACAGTTAATAAAACCTTTGCCAGATTTGCTGCATGAACAACAACCGTAATTATACGCTGCCTATTGTTTTAGTTACTTCTTTGTTTTTTCTCTGGGGCCTTGCTTATGGTTTGCTGGATGTTCTTAATAAACATTTCCAGGAGGCCCTGGACATAACGAAGCAGCGATCCATGCTGCTCCAGGCAGCCTATTTTGGTGCTTACTTTCTAATAGCATTGCCGGCTGGATTATTCATGCAACGGGTAGGATATAAAAAAGGAATTATTACAGGCTTGCTGCTGTATGCTGCTGGTGCCATCCTTTTTTATCCCGCAGCTCAAAATGCCAGTTTTTCTTTTTTCCTTTTGGCTTTATTTATTCTTGCCAGTGGATTGACGTTCCTGGAAACAGCTGCCAATCCGTACATGACTGTTTTGGGCAAGTCAGAAACTGCGGCATTCAGATTGAACCTTGCGCAGAGTTTTAATGGTGTGGGTGCTTTTTTCGGACCAATCATCGGCGCTCAGTTATTTTTCGGAAATCAGGCTGCAAGGCAGGCACCGGAGCTGGACTCTGTCAAGTTTGTTTACATAGCCATTGCCGTTGTTGTGTTGATAGTTGCCTTTTTATTTGTTAAAACACAAATGCCCGAAGTAAAAGAAGAAGAACTGGTAGCGGATCAGCAAATACGTAATAACAAAACTTTATTCCAGCATAGGCATTTTGTGTGGGCCGTAGCTGCACAATTCTTTTATGTAGCAGCACAGGTTGGTATTGCCGCACTTTTCATAAATTATTGTACCGAAAAGGGCCTTGGTATTACCAATGAAAGGGCCGCCTATTTTCTTTCCGGCAGTTTGTTATTGTTTACTGTTGGAAGATTTGCCGGTACGGCTATGATGAAACTTATGGCACCTAATAAATTGCTGGCTATCTATGCCCTTGTTAATATACTTCTTTGTGCGGGGGTCATTTGGTTGCAAGGAATGATTTCCATCTATACCCTGATGGCTATTTTCTTCTTTGAATCCATCATGTTCCCTACCATTTTTGCCTTAGGCGTAAAGAACCTGGGTGTGCATACTAAAAAAGGCGCTTCTTTCATTATTATGGCAATTGTTGGGGGCGCACTTGTGCCTTATGGAATGGGAATACTGGCAGAAGCCTATTCCACTCCATTTTCGTACATCATACCATTAATCTGTTTCGTAGTGGTGTTATTGTTTGCGATTCATGGTTATAAAATAAAATCAAATTATGAGCAGGAAATATTGCCTGACTTTAAACCTCAAGAACGATCCGGCGTTAATACGGCAATATGAGGAGCATCACAAAGCCGTATGGCCCGAAATAATTCAGTCGATCAAAGAGTCTGGAATTGAAAGTATGGAGATCTACCGGTTTGATACCAGGCTGTGTATGATCATGGAAGTGAATGACCATTTCAGTTTTGAAAAAAAGCAGCAGACCGATAGGGATAATGCAAGGGTGCAGGAGTGGGAAGAAATGATGTGGAACTACCAGGATGCCGTGCCGGGTGCGGAAAAAGGGGAGAAATGGGTGCTAATGAATAAAATTTTTGAATTAAACGAACTTTGAATATATGATGGTAAAAGGTGAGACCACAGCACAAGCCTATTTAAAAATCCACCCTGGTGATAACGTATTGGTTGCCTTAAGAGATCTTTCTTCTGGAACACCTATTTCTCTTGCTGATGGTGAGCTGGTTTTGCAGCAGGATGTGAGTGCTAAACACAAGTTCTTTATTCATGATATGGCTGAAGGTGATGAAGTGATTATGTATGGGACGCTGGTGGGTAAGGCTCAAACTGCAATACCCAAAGGTGGTTTGATGACGACGCATAACACCAAGCATGCAACAGGAGAATACGCTTACCGCGGATTTCATTACCAGTGGACGCCGCCTGACGTTTCTGATTTTATTCACAGAACATTTGATGGTTATCACCGGGAAGATGGAAGTGTAGGCACGGCCAATTACTGGTTGTTTATTCCAATGGTTTTTTGTGAAAACAGGAACCTGGATATCATTAAAGAAGCCTTACATAAAGAACTCGGTTATGCCGTTTCTGATAAGTATAACCGCTTCACCAGGCAGTTACTGATGGCGTATGAAGATGGAAAGGATGTGAACACAATTGACCTGGCCCCTTCTTTAACCGGTAAGCCCCGTTATTTTAAAAACGTAGACGGAATAAAATTTCTCAATCATACAGGGGGATGCGGCGGCACCCGGCAGGATTCAGCAATATTGAGTTCCCTTCTGGCTGCTTATGCCAATCACCCGAATGTTGGGGGGGTGACTGTTTTAAGTTTGGGTTGCCAGCATTTGCAGATCGAATATTTTTTAGCTGAATTGAAAAAACGCAATCCTTCTTTTAATAAACCACTTTATACGTTTGAACAGCAAAAAGTGCAGAGTGAAGAGCAGCTCATCTGCGAGGCCATCCGGAAAACATTCCTGGGGTTGGCCGAGATTAATAGGTTTGAAAGAAAACCTGCTTCCCTAAGCCAGTTAACCATTGGCGTGAAATGCGGCGGCAGTGATGGGTTCAGCGGCATTTCTGCCAATCCTGCCGTCGGGTATGCGTCCGATCTTTTGGTGGCTTTGGGAGGAAAGGTATTACTTGCTGAATTTCCTGAATTGTGCGGCGCGGAGCAGGAGTTGGTGGACAGGTGCCTGGATGGAAACATTGCAGGCAAGTTTATTCATTTGATGGAAGCCTATAATGGCCTGGCCAAAAAGCTAGGTTCTGGCTTTCATATGAATCCATCCCCGGGTAATATTAAAGATGGTTTGATAACCGACGCTATCAAGTCTACCGGGGCAGCAAGGAAAGGAGGTACCTCTCCTGTTGTAGATGTGTTGGATTACACAGAACCGGCTGTGAAACCCGGTTTGAGCCTGGTGTGTACGCCGGGGAACGATGTGGAAGCCACTACAGGAAAAGCGGCATCAGGCGCCACGTTAATTTTATTTACAACGGGATTGGGCACACCTACCGGCAACCCGGTGGCACCCACTATTAAAATTGCTACGAACTCGAAGCTGGCCCAAAGAATGGCGGATATCATTGATATTGATACCGGCGATATTATCAGTGGGCGGAAAACCATAAAGCAAATGGGTGAAGAAATCCTGGAATATTGCATTAAAGCAGCAAGCGGTGTTGTGACGCCAAAGGCTGTGTTGTTAGGGCAGGACGATTTTATTCCATGGAAACGCGGCGTTTCTCTGTAGAGGGATGAAGGTGAGGAAGAATAAATTCAGATTTGCCCCTTCATAGCGTTACTTTTTGAAATAGAAATGCTGGACGGTGTTTTATAAAAAAGCTGAATCGTATTACAGAATGTACAAGAGTGCGATGCAACAAAAGACGAACAAAGTACTACCGCTGGTACCCCAATCAAAGACTTAAATTCAGGTGTGGTTAAAAACTAAATTTTTATGTTTCGGTTAGACGAGAAAAAAGCTGTTGTTACAGGTGCAGGAAGTGGCATTGGTAAAGCAGTGGCCATTTTATTTGCCACTCAGGGTGCAGAAGTTCATGTGGTTGATTTGAATGAAGAGGCTGCTAAAAACACCGTAAAAGAAATTATTGAAAATAAGGGTAAAGCCTTTGCCCAGCCTTGCAATGTGACCGATCAGCAGCAGGTGAAAAATGTTTTTGATAAAATAGGCAGGGTTGACATTTTAGTGAACAGTGCAGGAGTATCCCACATAGGCAATGTAGAGAATACCACAGAATCAGATTTTGACAGGTTATACAATGTCAATGTGAAAGGAGTATATAACTGTTTGCAGGCTGCTGTTTCACTGATGAAACAAAATAGGTCCGGCGCCATTCTTAACCTGGCTTCTATTGCCAACAATGTTGGGTTGCCGGACCGCTTTGCTTATTCCATGAGTAAGGGAGCGGTGTATGCGATGACGCTTTCCGTGGCCAGGGATTATATTCAAGAGGGCATCCGTTGTAATTGCATTTCGCCGGCACGGGTGCATACTCCATTTGTGGATGGTTTTCTGGCAAAGAACTATCCCGGCCAGGAAAAGGAGATGTATGAAAAGCTTTCTAAAACGCAACCCATTGGCCGTATGGCAAGGCCCGAAGAAATTGCCAGCCTGATTCTTTATTTGTGTTCCGAGGAAGCCTCTTTTATAACCGGCTGTGATTATCCTATTGATGGTGGATTTATAAAGTTGAATAATTGATGAAGGTTGGATTGTTTGTTCCCTGTTACATCGATCAGTTATACCCGCAGGTAGCCATTGCTACCCTGCAGTTGTTGGAAAAAGTAGGTTGTCAGGTGGAGTATCCTGCCAATCAAACCTGTTGCGGACAACCGATGGCAAACGCCGGCTATGCTTCGTTAAGCGGAGGGTGTAATCAAAACTTCATAAAGAACTTTTCCCGCTTTGATTATATCGTTTGTCCTTCGGGTAGTTGTGTTTTGCATATAAAAGAACACCTTCATCACCAAAAACAGGAAAGTGAAGTCGGTAAAATACGCAGTAACATATATGAGCTAACTGAATTTTTAACCGATGTAGTAAAGGTTACAAGCCTGGCTGCATTTTTCCCGTACAAAGTTGGGCTGCACATCAGTTGTCATGGACAAAGAATGCTGCACCTCTGTTCTATGTCGGAAAGGGTGGCGCCTGCTTTTTCAAAAGCAGAACAACTCCTGAACCATGTAAAGGACCTGCAGCTTTTAAAAACGGTACGGGTAGATGAATGCTGTGGATTTGGGGGCACGTTTTGTGTTACGGAAGAAGCTGTCTCCGTTCGCATGGGACGAGACAGAATAAAAGAACATGCAGATAATGGAGTGGATTATATAACAGGTGGCGATATGAGTTGCCTGATGCATCTGGAGGGTATATTAAAGCGGCAAAAAAGCAAGATGAAAGTGGTGCATATAGCCCAAATATTGAATACTCAATGAATTCAGAGGTAAACCATCATAGCAAAGCAGCATCCGATTTTTTAAAAGATGAACAACGTGCCACCTGGCACGATGAAACGCTTTGGTTTGTCCGGGCCAAAAGAGATAAGGCAGCACACCAGCTTCCTGACTGGGAAGCCTTGCGGGAAAGGGCTTCCACCATTAAAGCACATACGCTTTCCAGGCTCGATGCATACCTTTTGCAATTTGAAGAAAGGGCAAAGTCCAACGGGGTGCAGGTACACTGGGCTGCCGATGCCCGGGAGCATAATGCTATTGTACATAAAATACTGGAGGCGCATAAGGTAAAGAATGTGGTGAAAAGTAAATCCATGCTTACCGAAGAATGTCAATTGAATTCTTTTCTTCGCGATCAGGGAATTTCTGTTGTGGATACAGACCTGGGGGAATATATAGTGCAGTTGCGGCAGGAACAGCCAAGCCATATTGTATTGCCGGCCATTCATTTAAAAAAAGAAGAGGTAAGTGACACCTTTCATGAACATCTTCAAACGGAAAAGAACAATAACGATCCTGTTTATCTTACCAGGTCTGCAAGAAAAGTATTGCGCCAAAAGTTTATTCATGCTGATGCGGCAATAACAGGAGTCAATTTTGCAGTGGCAGAAACCGGCGGTATTGTGATTTGTACCAATGAAGGAAATGCAGATTTAGGGGTGCATGCCAACAAAGTTCACATTGCCTGTATGGGCATTGAAAAAATTATTCCAAAAGCAGAGCACCTGGGCGTTTTTCTTCGTTTGTTAGCCCGCAGCGCTACAGGACAACCTGTTACTACCTACTCCAGTCATTTTCATCGTCCGAAGGAAGGACAGCAAATGCATATTGTGCTGGTGGATAACGGCCGTACGCAACAACTGGGAAGGGAAGAGTTTAGAAATTCCCTGAAGTGCATCCGGTGCGGCGCCTGTTTTAATACCTGTCCTGTGTACAGAAGAAGCGGAGGACATAGCTATCATAACTCCGTTGCAGGACCAATCGGCTCTATACTGGCGCCTAATTTGGACATGCGAAAAAATGCCGACCTGCCATTTGCCTCCACTCTTTGCGGCTCGTGTACCAATGTGTGCCCGGTGAAAATTAATATTCACGAGCAGCTGTGGAGCTGGCGGCAAATCCTGATGAAGGAGGGATACGGAGGGGTGGCTAAATCATTTTCTATGAAGGCCATGGCGGCTGTGCTATCTCATCCTGGCGTATATAAATTGAGTGGAAAGGCGGGCCGTAAATTATTACAGTTGCTTCCCGGTTTGGTAAACAATAAACTAAACCCCTGGTTCAGGAACAGGGACATGCCCACACCTCCCCAACAGAGCTTTAACGAATGGTACCAAAAAAATAAAAAGCAGTGAACAGCCGTGAAAAAATATTAGGAGCCATCCGTAAAAATAAGCCAATGGACTTGCCGCTTCCTGCCTTTGAACGTTTCAAAGGAGAACAGGAAGATGCAACAGGCAGGTTTATTACTGTACTTAACGGTATTGGTGGCCTTTGTATGTTAGTGGAAGATCCGGAGCCAATCCATAGCTGGATGATACAGAAGAAGGAAGAGGGGGTTTGCGTCAATGCCATTAGCGAACTATCCGGCCATAACCTTACTGCTTATTTGAATGCTGATGCTAATACTATTGAGGGGATACACAGTTTTATAGTTAAGGGCACTGTGGGGGTGGCGGAAAATGGTGCTGTCTGGATCCCTGAAAAGAACATGGGTAACCGCTTATTGCCTTTTCTTTGCCAGCAGTTGGTAATAGTAGTGGAAGAAAAGAATATTGTTTCGAACATGCATGAGGCTTATGAAAAAATCACGATTGATGAAGACGGATACGGATTGTTCATTGCCGGTCCTTCTAAAACAGCCGATATTGAGCAATCATTAGTGATAGGAGCCCACGGCCCTTTAAGTTTGCAGGTTTTTGTAATAAAGAATAAAAATTGATAGACCATGAAACTAATTCGTTTTAGAGAAAACGGTAAAGAAAGACCAGGAATTATACTGGACGACAAACTCTATGATGCGTCTTCTTTTGGGGAAGATTACAATGAAACGTTTTTTGAAACGGATGGCTTAAACCGTTTGCAAAGATTTGTGGAAAGCCATAAGGCGCAGCTAAAAGAACTGGCAAAAGATATTACACTGGCTGCTCCTTTTGCACGGCCTTCTAAAATCGTGTGCATTGGACTAAACTATGCCGATCATGCTAAGGAAACAGGTGCTCCCGTTCCCCCCGAACCTGTTATCTTTTTTAAATCCACCACGGCATTGGTAGGCCCTAACGATAACATTGTGATCCCTAAAAATTCAAAGAAAACCGACTGGGAAGTAGAGTTGGCCGTAGTAATTGGCAAGAAAGCCACCTATGTTGAAGAAGCCGATGCCATGGACTATGTGGCCGGTTATTGCCTGCACAATGACGTAAGCGAACGGGAGTTTCAGCTGGAAAGAAACGGGACCTGGGACAAAGGAAAAGGTTGTAATACGTTTGCACCGATTGGACCATTTTTAGCTACCCGGGATGAAGTTAAAGATGTAGATAACCTGCGTTTATGGCTAAGTGTTAATGGGCAAATGATGCAGGATGGCAACACCGCTAATTTTATTTTTAAAATTCCCTACCTCATTTCCTACGTTAGTCAGTTTATGACTTTGCTGCCCGGCGATGTTATTTCCACCGGGACACCGGCTGGGGTGGGCCTGGGAATGAATCCACAGGTATATTTGAAAGCAGGCGACGTAGTAGAACTGGGTATTGACGGGTTAGGTACATCCAAACAACAGGTTGTGGCTTATGCGCATTGATGCCCATCAGCATTTCTGGAAGTTTGATCCTCTAAGAGATAGCTGGATCACAAATGATATGGCTGTTATCCGAAGGGATTTTTTACCCGGTGACCTGCAGCCTTTGCTACAACAAAACGGCTTTGATGGTTGCGTGGCAGTGCAGGCCGGTCAAACGGAAGAGGAAACCTGCTTTCTCGTTGACCTGGCCAAGGAAAGCGCTTTTATTAAAGGTGTGGTAGGTTGGGTGGATCTTCAGGCTGAAAACAGTACAGAGCGATTAGAATACTTCAAGCGGTATGAGGTGGTAAAAGGGTTTCGGCACATTCTGCAGGGAGAAAAAGAAAGAGATTTGATGTTGCATGCCCGGTTCAAAAAGGGCATTGCCCGGCTTGAACAATTCAATTTTACCTACGATATTCTTATTTTTCCCGACCAACTAAAATTTGCCAGGCAGCTGGTAAGTTCTTTTCCCAACCAAAAATTTATTATTGATCATTTGGCTAAGCCTCACATCAAAACAAAAAAAATAGAGGAGTGGAAAAGGGATATTTTGCAAGTGGCCCAATATGAAAACGTGTATTGTAAGATTTCCGGGCTCCTGACAGAGGCGGATTGGCAAAACTGGAAGAAAGAAGATTTTATCCCTTATTTGGATGTAGCGGTAGAAGCGTTTGGCAGCAATCGTATTGTGTTTGGATCGGATTGGCCGGTAAGTTTGTTGGCAGGTGCATATAAAAAAGTAGTAAATGTGGTTGCGGATTACTTTGCTTCTTTTTCAAAAGCCGAACAGGATCAGTTCTTTGGAAAGAATGCAATTCAATTTTATAATTTATAAGTCAAAAAATGGATCTTCAGTTAAACGATAAAATCATTATTGTAACCGGTGGTGCCAAGGGAATAGGAGAGGGGATTGTAAAGGTGCTGGCAGAAGAAGGTGCGATTCCGGTGGTTGTTGGACGAAATGAAGAAGATAATGTAAAGCTGGTGAAAGAAATCACAGCTTCCGGCAAAAAAGCATACCAGGTAGTGGCTGAATTAACAAAGCCCTCTGAATGTGAGCAAGCCGTAAAAACAACTCTGGATAAGTTTGGACACATTGATGGGATTGTTAATAACGCCGGTGTCAACGATGGGGTGAGCCTGGAAAAAGGAAATTACGAGCAGTTCATGGAAAGCCTTCATAAAAACCTGGTTCATTACTACCTTGTAGCGCACCATGCCCTTCCCGCGTTGATCCGATCTAAAGGCGCTATTGTAAATATTGGTTCAAAAACCGCAGAAACAGGCCAGGGCGGCACTTCAGCCTATGCTGCCTCCAATGGAGGACGCAATGCATTAACAAGAGAGTGGGCTGTTGAATTATTAAAGTATGGTATCCGGGTGAATGCTGTAATTGTAGCAGAATGTTTTACTCCTTTATACGAAAAGTGGATCAACACCTTGCCGAATCCTGAAGAAAAGCTAAAAGAAATTACCGCAAAAATTCCTTTAGGAAACCGGATGACTACCGCAGCAGAAATTGCCAATATGGTTGCTTTTCTTTTATCTGAAAGATCAAGCCATACAACAGGGCAACTGATTCATGTGGATGGGGGGTATGTTCACCTGGACAGGGCACTGACCGGAGTGAGTTGAGTAACGCTGAATGAGTAGACCAGCCATTATGTGCAGTTACCTTTAGGTACATTGCAGGGAGTAAACTAATTTGTTGCCCGGGGGCGGCTTGTTGGTTCTCCCATTTGAAGGATCCCAATTGCGCTGCACCGTCCATTCAACACGATCCCCGTTAATGATCTTCTCATCAACATCTCGCTTACCTTCAGTTGGGCAGTAAAAAAGTAAAAGCAAAACCGCTTTTATTTTGCAAATGCTGCTTCACAATAATTGCAATATGCCTCCTAAGTAGGTTGCTGATTACTGGAGGGCTGATCAGTGCTGCTGTCAGTGTTTCTCCTGGATCGGGCCAGCGCCAGCCCACCGAGGATCATGCTGAGCAATCCCAAAACCAAGGCCACAATGGCCCCGAGACGTCCGGAGCCGGTGCCGATTGCACCGGTTGCGCGAGCCAGGTGTAGTCCGCTGAAAATTATGCCGATCAGCCCTAATGCCAAGGCCACGATGGTCTTAAGTTTTGAGCCATTATGACCGGCAGGGCGGGCCAGAGCCGACCAACCGGTGATCACACCGGTCAGCCCCATCACAGCAGGTACGATTGCCGCAGCTCGTCCAGCAGTGAGGCCGCTAACCTGTAAGAAAAAGTCGACTTGAAGCAAACTTTGAATATTCATAATTATTATCTTTTAGCTATTTATAATCCAGATCACCATTATCCTTTTTTCTTTACACCTCGTGAATGAGAAGAAAATTCATTTTATCTGCAATTGCCTGCGACAAACATTCGCAAAACTAACGGGAGTAAGAGCCGCTTTTGCGGCCAAGAGATATCAGCTGTAAATGTTGCGACAATGTCAAAAGATATGACGACTTTTTTTCTAACCTATTCTTAGTAGCTGGTACTGAAGGGATGTTTTTGCCAAAAACGATGCAGGGATGCAGACTAAAGGTTATGGAACAAAATGGTACAAGTAAGAAATCTGGCAAATGACCAGCGTTCCAAGTGTTGAGAGGTAACCTTTGCAATGAGCTTTTTAACCCTGCTCCACTAAATATTCAATTTTATTGATCCATTTGTGCAATACAACCCCCAAGTTGCCGGCGGCCCAGGATCCACATTTTTGCAATTATTTACCCGTGTTTCCTGCATTTGCAAAAAGAGCAGTCTTCCACATTTCATGATTTATTGCTTCCACATACATAATATTAACTGCCAATTTTATCGAAGCGAATCAGGCTTATTAAAATAATCGAGAAGAAAAGAGTCAGTTGTAATAGATAAAATCGGCTCATGCTTTCCCTGATGTGCAATGTGTGCTGCATAAAATCAGAAGCATTGGCGGTAACCGTTTCTCTGAGCTTATGGCCTTGGGTATTGCCTACAAATAATCCGTTCAATACCAATAAAAAAACCAATACCATCTTTACCTTAAACCAGGACTGATTTAGGCTACCACCTTTTTCTAAACTGAGCATGGTAATTCCGGTAAGTATTATGATGGTTGCGCCCGTCCTGATAAAGGCCCCATATTTTGCCATTAAAGGAATCAAACCAAGCGACCGGGCATCTCCCTGATCGGCAAATTGCCAGAACGTTTTAAAAGTTAAATAATCTATCATAGTCGTGCCTGCCATAATTACGATACCGGTAATATGCAGCACCAGTAACACCCGAAGAATTAAATGTATTTTCATGCTTTATAAAGTAATTGACGAAAATTGGCTGATGAATCATTGATTCATGCCTATGATTTTTACTTTCTGCATTCATAACACAATGCCTTAAAATCCCCTGCCATCAATCCCCGATCGGAACTACCGTCTATATACTATTCCGGTTGAATTGCCAGCGAAAAAATTGAATCTCATTACATGGATTTTTCTGTATTCCTCAAACAATGAACTCAATCTTCCAATAATTCAGCAAAATGGCCCGATGCCCTCATTAGCTCAATTATACCAGCGATATCGATTCCCCCGGTCCTTGATTCCACTCTCAACAGATTATCCCGGTCGTTGAGATCAAAGTTCATTTTATAGGCAGGATATTTACCTAGAAGAATCCGGAGCAACTCGCCCGCTTTTTGTGCGTATTGTACATCTGTCTTGAATAACTCAATAGTTTTATCAACTAAATTCATAGATCGTATGTTTTTCAGGCTTTTTAATTAAAGCGGAAGGCACTTAGAATGAAAATGACAAGGAAGAATAAAAGCTGAAGGATGTGAAACCAATTTAGCTTTCTTTTTATCCCATTAATCGCTACGGCCTCGGATGCCGTTTCCTTTTGATGATCAAGCGTCTTTAGCAGTTTTATGGCCGCTGGCCTGGCTATGAGAAAGGGGTTCAGAACAATTAGTAACAGCACGATCATTTTTATTTTAAACCAGGTTTGCTGTGTAACGAAACCGTGGGAGGCACTCACCATCATGATTCCTCCTGTTAAAATAAAAATACCTCCTATGATTTGCAGCAGGCGAAGCCGCGTCGCTGTTTTAATAAGCAGCAAAGCCTTGCTCTTTTCATTATAGACAACTTGCCAAACATGATGGTAGGTTGAAAAACTCGCCACCGTGGCACCCACCACCATTGAAATTCCTATTAGGTGAACTACCAGCCCGGATTTTAATAAGTAATATGCTTCCATGCCTGATCTGTTTAAGTGGATTAAATGAGGTTTTTTATGCGTCAGCAACCCATTTTACCTGCAATTGCTTTCGACATGGCAAAACTAACAGCGGCAATCCTGGTGTTTCCGGCAAATAGACGTCAGTAGTGAATGTTGCGATAAGGTCCGAAGTTCTGGCGACTTCCTTTCTAACACGTTCTGTAAATTTTGAAGTTCACAGGAATTAATTGACAGTTCAAGACCATGTTTAGTGAATTGCGTTTTTCAGGCCAGAATTATCCGACTGGCATATTGATTATCCATTATTCGTCAGAACTTTTTCATGACAGGCAACCGTACGACAGGCTAATCAGACAAAGACAAGTAAGACATCAGCCAACTGGCTGGCGATAATTCTCCGTGCTTAAATTTCCTGGCCAGCGGCAAGGGCCAGGACTTATTGTTTCTCCAAAGTACCTAAATTTTTGATCTGGCGCCCGTGCCTGGCTGACAGGAGCAACCACAGGGCAGTAAGGCCGAAAACCACAAACACCATCGGCAGGTACAGGGCATCGTAGATGGGATCCGGAAATAGATTCAGCCCAAGGTAACCGGTAATCGTTCGCATCAACAATCGAAGGCCATTGAAGAAAAATGCCGCCGTAATCAGGTAATGAAACGCTGGTCTCGCGGAATACAAACCTGCCAGGATGAAACTTCCCAACATCCACGATACGCCCAAGGGGAAGTACAGTGCTCCCTGGATTTTTCTGAACTGCCCCACCAACGAAAGTATGCCGGCGCGTACAGTTTCTGAAGCTTGTGCATACTCGGCAGGAAGTTGCATCTGTACATAAAATAGCTCGACCGAACGAAGCATCACTTCCAATAAAAAGAAAGTAAAGAAGGCCGTGAAGGCCAAACCCTGCATGGAACGATTGGGTACGGGACTTGTATACGCCAGGACATAATGCAGGTACAGCAGCCCAAACATCGACACCAGCATCAGCCAGGACCGCACAATACTTATGGGCTCGCTCTCAAACAGAAAATCTGATGGGGGTGTGCTTGTTGCGGGTGCCTGTGAAAATACCCATTCCTGAAAACTTTGCACAAGAATGTAAAATATGCAAACAATCGCTGCTGCACGTTTCATGAGGAGTGTAACCACAGTGTTCACTTATATAGTTCGATGTCATAAAGAGAATATCCCCACTTGTCCGGAGCCCTTTTTATTCCCTCAATTTTAATATAATGCGCCTTTACCGTCTCAAAGTTTAGGACGTCTTCTTCACCATCTCCATTTTCTATATGAACAATATTCAACCAATCTGTTCCATTTTCCGAATACAAAACATTGTAATTGCTGGCATAGGAGGCTTCCCATCTCAGAATTAATTTTGAAATCGAATAACTCTTCTTTAAATCTATGGTAACTGAAGCATTTTCCGTTCTCGTACTGGACCACCTGGTTGTGGGGTCTTGATCAATAACATGGCTGGCCTTAAATACGTGACTTGTATTTTCACTGGATGATACCGCTACTGTGTTTCCGAAATAAGAAGCGATGTTTCCTGTCCCATCTTCCACTATTTTCAGGTTAAATTCTTTTTTACCGATCAGACGATTACCATTTTTTGCTACCACTATAAATCTGCCTTCCCCGGGTTTGCCGGTAAGCTTAAGGTGTAATTTTCCCTCCGGATCACAAGAAACTTGGAACAAATCCTGATTTTGCTGATCTTCTATTTTGAAATTAACTGCCATGGATTTATTTGGGACACCCATGGGCTTTATGGTTATAAAACCATCATATTTTAATTGCCGGTTGGAGACCGGATTGATAGTTACAGGGTCTGGTGTGAGCAAAGGAATTCCCAATAACCAGCGAATGCCATTGGTTAACAGTTCTTGATACCCTTTATTATTTTTAGCTTCTTCATCATGCCCTAAAGAAAGATTCATTACTTTACCTTTATAGAAAGGGTGCCACCACATGATGGGATGGTTTTCCGCCCGGGCAATCACGTGAAAATCTTTTGTATTGGGCTGGAAGTAATAAAGCTCATCTTCAGCAAAGAAATCATCTACTACTTTTGAAACCGGATGTTCGGAATGATCCCTGAATGCATATTCATAACCCCATAATTCGGTATTCGTGGTATACACCTTAAACCTTGCGGGCTCCGATGAAGGGCCACCGATAAACAGCCCCCCTGTAAATTCTTCATACCGGTCCCAGTTTAGAAAACTTAGAATACCTGCATGTAGCGTTAGAAATGATTTACCCTGGGAAACGAATTTATACACCGCCTCCAATTGATCTTTTGTGGGCGTTAAAAAGATGGAATTGCTAATAATGAGCTCGTATGAACGCAATTTATCATCAGCAAGGATACTGAGGTCTTCATGGACGTCAACATCGACGTCGATATTTTCTTTCAGTATCGACACTACTTTTTCATTCTGAAATTCATGGCTCCATGGAGGATAGCTGTCATTACCAGGGGTTAGGTTACCATTCCCTGTGATGATAAGCACTTTTGGCTTTGGCTGGCTAAAGCAACTTAAAGAAATAACTACCAATAGCAGTGGCAGGAAACCGCGAATTGCCATTGTTAAGTAACTGGCCATAACAGAAGCATTTTATTTTGAATTGTTTTACAAGAGAAATCTAAAGCTACAGCGGCAATTGCCGATTTTTTAACAAATCGATATCAGTGGTAAATGTTGCGACGATGTCAAAAGGTCTGGCGACTTCTTTTCTAAGGTGTTCTTCTAGTTCATACTAAAGTTTGTGGGATTAATATGCAAATCAGGGCAATGTCTACCGAAAACCCCTTTTTATGTCCAGATTTATCCGGTTGGTATATTCATCATTTCTTATTCATTTAGATTTTTTTTCTTGCAGGAAATAATGCGAACTATAGATCAAAGGAACACGGTACGAGTAAGAAATCTGGCAGGAGGCTTTGGGCACAACAGGTCAAAACCAGGTAAGCAGTATGAAGCGAGGAGAAAAACGATACACATACCATTCATTCATGCTTCATTTGCATCTTTTGTATTTATACCTGGTGTTAGGTCGAAGCAAATTAAAATTAATAAGTTTGATAAGGGCTGGCATAAAGCCGAAAGTACCCGGGTGCGAGATGAAAGTAGTTAAATACAGGTATTTTAATATTATCGTTCATGCGCTGGCATGGGGTATCGTACTTTTTTTTCCTTACCTGGTTTCCGATGTCGGCAACCAGTACAAAATTGGTCCGCTTCCGGGACTCTATTTTACATTGTCAGGCATGATCCATATTATCATTTTTTATGGGAATGCCCTGTTTCTTTATCCAAAGCTTCTCAACCGGGTTTACTGGCTTTTATATGTAGTCTCCGTCATCCTACTGATTTTTTTCTCCTATTGGGTGAAACTCTATATACTTACAACCTGGTTTCCCAACGCTTCACAAGACGCAAGATCGCATGTACTCTTTCCCTCTGTCGCAGCATTTATTGCAAGTGTGTTCTACTGCATAACAGTAGACAAGATTCGCGCTGAAAAACTGCAGAAAGAAAACGAGGCTATGCAATTGGGAATGGAACTAAAGTTCCTGCGTTCTCAGATCAGTCCGCATTTCCTGTTTAATGTATTAACAAGCCTTGTTTCCCTTGCAAGAAAAAAATCCGACCATCTTGAATCTTCACTTTTAATGCTTTCCGGTTTAATGCGCTATATGCTTTATGATACTGGCAAAAAAATATCAATACAACAGGAAGTTGAATATCTGGAAAGCTATGTAGCATTGCAAAAAATGAGGTTCGGGGATGATGTAAAAATTGTATTCCAAATTGACTTACCACCTGAAGAAGTCAACCATAGTATTGAACCCATGCTTCTGATTCCATTTGTTGAAAATGCGTTTAAACATGGGACAGGTTACGTAGATCAGCCTTTTATAGACATCGGTCTAACCGTGAAAGAGAACATACTGGTTTTACAGGTAAAGAACAAATTTGAAAGTAAAACGGATATAAGCAAAGATGACAGTTCGGGTATTGGCTTGAATAACGTTCGTTCCAGATTAACATTACTCTACCCTGACAGACATATTTTGGCCATAGCCAGGGAAAAAGATCTGTTCCGGATTCATCTAACACTAAAGTTATTATGATGCGCTGTATTATTGTTGACGACGAACCTTTGGTTCGTGAATTACTGGAAGACAATGTGAGACAGGTTCCCTATTTGGAACTGGTAAAATCATGCAAAACCGCATTGGAAGCGTTGGAAACATTACGGGACGAAAAGATCGACCTTATCTTTCTGGACATCCAGATGCCCCGGCTAAACGGCCTGCAGTTTTTGCAATCACTGCACAATCCACCTCTTGTAATTATGGTGACTGCGTATGAAAAGTACGCAGTGGAAAGTTTTGATCTGCAGGTGATGGATTATATAATAAAACCGTTCAGTTTTGAGCGGTTCCTCAAAGCCTGTAACCGGGCCGCGGAATTGTTCCGAATGAAAAGCGCCGCAAGGTTTTCAGAAACAGTAAAAAACTACGATTTCTTTGTAAATGTGGAATATACGCTTGTAAAGATTGTTGCTGCTGATATCGATTACGTAGAAGGTCTTAAGGATTACATTAAGATCTATCTTTCTTCCAGTACCAAACCGGTTCTTACCCGTATGTCACTAAAGTCCATTGAGACAAAACTTCCTGCTGACACCTTTATTCGTACGCACAAATCCTTCCTGGTGGCCATATCCAAGATTACAACTATCAAACGAGACTTTGTTTGTATTGGTAAAACTGAGATTCCGGTAAGTGAAACGTTCAGGGAAAATATAAACAAGGTTCTAAAATCTCATTGATAGCCAATATTGCAAAGTGAGAACAAAAAATTAGAGATATGTTCGAGTGCCGTCTGCGTGTTATATTCATGTGCTGCAGTACAGTGTCGTATCTGAAACCACCGATACCACCAGACCTGTTGCACGTGTGATTACTAACCTGGCCAACTCTGTTACCCATATTTCCAGGAAAATAAGAGGAATTGAATTTAACGGTGAATGGGGAACGTGTGAATGGACTTGCCAGAGAAATTGTGATCCGGTAGTGAAGTAAAAGATGGATGAAAAAGCCTTCAGCCTCCTTTCTCAAGGCGTCTTAGGTGGCTATACAGGCAGACCCCGTTATTTACGTTTTTGATGGTGGCTATAATCATGGGCCTTTATCCAGACACTCGTTGCAGCAAGGAATGGGCAATCCCAATGGTAGGGGCGATACTCACCGGGCACCCCAAATACGTATTTGCTTTCCTTTCGTTTCAAAGTCCCAATCATTTTACCTCTGCAATGGGCAGAAAAAGAAGTGGTGCGCAACAAAAAAATTAGGCAGTCGCAGTAGTACAAAATCCCTTCCCGTTCGTCTTATACATGCTATGCCGGTTTGGTAACCCTTGCTGAAACGGTCGGGTTCCGGCATCCTGGGTTCGTAAGTTTTATCATGTGAACGTTTGGTCCCCCCGGGGGTTTGTGTTTACTTACCCCTTGGGCTGAACGATTTTTGAACTCCGGAAGGGAAGGCCCCTTCCTGCGGAAGCAGTGTCCACTGCTTCCTAACTTTTTTATGATGCATCCTTTTCACCATAAATACCAAGGCTTGCTACAGGCCCTGGAGGACTGCCACAAGCAAGCCTGTGGCCCCACCCGGGTGCTTGAAATGAGTTTTCAGATTTGCTTTACCGTTTACCGGGAAGTGGAAGGGGAAATAAAAGCAGGGGAGTGGACCACAAAGGAGTGGGCTCATTTAAATGGCTCGGTACGCCCCCTTTTTCTCTCCCGGATCGAGTACTTTACCCTGCTTTACCATGCAGCCCTGTTTTGTCCCCTGCACCGGGAAATGGCCGTCCGGTTTTGGGTGGAGGAGTTTATGCGGCTGGACAAGTTTTGCCGGGAGCACCCCGAGTTTTACAGGTACCACAAAAGCGGTTTGGATCACTTGGATGCAGCCTATTTTTCCGACCCTGACCCAAACGATAAAACGGGTGGTACTGTTTTACGGGCCAGGCTGCTGGCATTGGAAGACTACCATCCCTATGTGGAACAACAACTCCTCGCTTTAGGGGTAAAGAAAAGCTTTCTTGCCTGGTGTAGAAAGGAGGCAGGGAGTGATCCGTAAGGGTTGCTATGAGGTAGATTACATGTACGATGCTGTAGGTTATTCATTGGACAGGTGCTGTGTATTTAATACTCGAAGCCCGGTTCCTTCGGAATTCTGGCATTAAAGAGGCGGAAGGGAACAATATCATGGACGCTCAGAATGGCGGACATTAAACACAAATCCTACTCCATAAATATTAGTTATACTAATGTACTCATTAGTGCCGATGTATTTCCGCAGTCTCGATATGAAGACATCCAGGCTTCTTCCAAGAAAATAATCATTCTCACCCCAAAGTTGCGTTAATATTTCTTCACGCTTTAAAATGCGGTTAGGATGCTGAAAAAGGTAATTTAATAATTCAGACTCCCTTATGGTAAGGGCAACCTCCTTATTATTGTCAATAACCAGCTTTAGTAACTCTTTATTGAATCGTATATTGCCTGCCTGAATAACAGTAGTTGTAGATGGATATTGGGAAGCCATTCCAATTTGCTGTCGCTTTAAAATGTTTTTAATGCGCAAAACCACTTCATCAATCTCAAAGGGTTTTGTAATATAATCATCCGCTCCAATCTTTAAACCAAACAGCTTATCCTGCTTTTCTGCCCTGGCAGTCAAAAAAAGAAATGAAGTTTGACTGTTACTCCTTACAATTTTGGAGGCCAGCTCAAAGCCATCCATTCCAGGCAGGCTCACATCTATCAATAAAATATTGTAGTTGCCAGGCATGGACTCAAATTGTTGAAAAGCCTCTTTTCCGTTTACACACCAGTCCACTTCAAAATCCATAACCTCCAGGTATTGTTTCACTACATTACCCAGGTCCATTTCATCCTCCACCAAAAGAATTTTAGGTTTCATATTTTTAAAGTTGTAATGGAATGGTAATAATAAATGTACTGCCGGTTCCAGGCTTGCTGTCCACCTGAATATCCCAGTTGTGTGCAGTGGCGCTTTGTCTCGCATAATGGAGTCCCAGGCCAAGGCCTTTGACCTGCGTGGTGAATGGTGTGCCGTTGCGATAAAATTTTTCAAATATATGCCTGACCGTTTCCGGGGTCATGCCGATGCCATTGTCTCTGATTTGTATTTGAAAATCCCCTTTGGCCGTATTTTCTGTAATAACGGTAAGTTTTTTTTGGCTCTTGTTATTGTATTTTACGCCATTGTCCAAAATATTTATTAGCATGGTAGTGAAATGAAACTTATCCAGAGTGGCTGTATCCTTTAATGCATTTTTAATGAAGTTCAGACTGACGTTGGCCTGAGTAAGCTGTAAGCGGTAATCCAATAAAATTTCATCCAGCAGGTCGTTTACGGCGTAGTCTTTTTTCTGAAGCCTTATTTTTTCAGTGGTAACAATATCCAATACCTCTCCGATCAATGTTTTTAGCCGGTCTGATTGCCGCTGGATGACATCCGTCAGGGGGCGAATGTTGTCTTTTTTCTCAATGATCTTTTCATTCTGGAGATTTTTATTGGCTACAATAATAGCCGCCAAAGGCGTATGCAATTCATGAGTAATATTATTTATGAAGTCTGATTTCATTTCAGAAAGCTTTTTCTGTTTAAGCCAGTTTCTGAAGGTTACAAAAAACAGGAATACAATGAACAGTATGGAGGCAAGTGAAAGGAAAAACGTAAATCCCATTTGCCGTAGAATGGCACTTTTTCTGCTTTGGGGTTCCACATAGAGCCGGAAGCTGATTCTGTAACTATTGGGCTGTGTACCGGTTATGGACAGGCCAATCACTTTATTTTGATCATTCAGGTGGCGAAGCGATCCCCCAATGCGTATTCCTTCTTTTTCTTGAACGGGAGATGTAATTACCGGTGAATTTTCAAACCGGTCGTAAATAGTAACATACTCATGTTGGTCAAGAAAAAGAGCGAGGGATTCAATCATCAACCCATACACAAAGGAGTCGTTTAATTGTTTGCGCTTTTTGAAGCTGCTTAAAAACAATTGAATGGATTCTTTTTCCCGGAGTTCGCGAAACAGGCTGTCTGAAAGCCTTTGTGCCTGTACAACAAAGGTCTTCTTATCATTTCTATAGGCCCAAGCCAGACGGTCAAGGTTAGGAAGTACAAAAGAGTCGATAATTTTTCCGCCTCCGGGGAATAGTTTATCGTTCCTGATCAATTTTGAATAGCTTTCCCGGATGGCGTTTTTTTCATTGAAATAATACCGTTCATTCTTCAATTCATAGGTGTTATACACTAGGATGTATTGCACAATCGCTAATATCAAAAAGCAAAGAATGGAAATAATAATATATCGGGTAACCGAAGGTCTCATTTGAACTATTAGTCTGATTTATCAAGCGTTTTAGCTTGTTCCCCTACTTTTTTAAATGGAAAGCAGGCTTTGATTGTTAGCTCCTAAGCTACAGAAATACATGAGGATTTTACAGAAATAAGAGCCGTTTAATTTCCGTTAACAATTCATTTGTAGTCCGTTGACAAGTTAGGAAGATTGACAAGACTAATTTGAGGGTCTATTAATAACGGTAGGATTACTAAAACCAAACTGTATGAGTCGATCCACATTGCTTTGCTGTTTCATCCATTTGCGGAAACACGGCATACCCATAACCTGCGGCAACCCAAAGGCAGTACATAATTTACAAACAACTAAAAATGACGTATGAAAAAAATGTTACTATTTCGTGTTTGTATCCTTCTTAACCTCGTCTTTCTTCTGATGGTTTCGCATGCCGGCTTTGCGCAAAGCCGCATGATTACCGGAAGGGTTACCGATGCAAAAGAAAACAGGCCGCTGGAAGGGGTCTCAGTCCTGGTAAAGGGATCCAATCTTGGCACCCAAACCAAAAAGGATGGAAGTTTCAGTATTGAAGTGGCTACCGATAGCAAACACCTGACGTTCTCTTTTGTGGGCTATCAAACCCAGGAAGTTGCAATCGGTTCCTCCGGAGTTATCAATGTTTTATTGATGCAGGCGGATAAAGCTACCGAGGAAGTGGTGGTGATTGGGTACGGCGTTGCACGTAAAACAGACGTTACCAGTGCTATCAGCAGTATAAAAGAAAAGGATTTTAACAGGGGGGCCGTGATTTCTCCGATGTCCCTGATACAGGGAAAGGTCCCGGGGCTGGTCGTTGTAAACAGCAATGGCACGGATCCCAACGGGCAGTCATCCCTGCAATTACGGGGCGTGTCAACCTTAAAAGGAAGCACATCGCCTTTTGTGGTCATAGACGGAATTCCGGGGGGGAACCTGAATAATCTTTCTCCCGAAGATGTAGAATCCATTGATGTACTCAGGGATGGTTCAGCATCAGCTATCTACGGTACTCGGGGTAGCAACGGGGTAATCATTGTTACAACGAAACGTGCCAAAGCCGGTGCGGCTTCCTTCAATTATGATTCCTACGTTTACACGGACATTCCAAAAGATTTTCCTCCGGTCTTGTCAGCAGCCCAGTACCGGGACTATGCGGAAGTGTATAAAAAAACCAATCCCACGTTTGTATTAAATGATGGCGGCGCCAGTACCAACTGGTTTAAAGAACTGACAAGGAAGACTTACAGCCATGTACATAATTTTTCTCTTTCTTCTGGTACTGACAAATCATCCATCCGGGCGGCTGTTTCTGTGCGGGACCTCGAGGGAATGGCGATCAGTACCTGGCGGAAGACTGTGAATACCCGCATCAGCTTTACCCAAAAAGCCATAGAAAACCGGTTGGTCATTCAGGGTAACATCGCTACCTCTTTTCTAAATTATCTCAATACGGATAATACCCTTTATGGTGATGCCCTCGATCGCAATCCCACTTTCCCGGTTTATAACCCCGATGGTACTTTCTTTGAAGATCCTCTGGATCCCAAGGGCAATCCTTATGCCCGCCGCATGCAAACCGAAGACGGGGAAAGGATCAAGCACCTGAACGGAAGTATCAAGGGAACACTCGACCTCATAGAAGGACTGAAGCTTTCCGGGTTCTTTGCTTTTCAGAGAAGGGATGTCATTTCCTATTATTACCAGTCCCGGGACGCTTTTCTCAGCAGGCTCAATGGCCAGAACGGTAATGCCAGCCGCAGCACCGCTTTTAGCTATGACCGCACCTTTGAATACACCCTCGATTATGCCAAAAGAATAGGTGCACACCAGGTTACCGCACTGGCGGGTTACAGTTACCAGGATTTCATGAGTGAAGACTTCAATGCGTCGAACAGGAATTTTCTTACGGATGCCATGAGCTATAACAACCTGGGGGCGGGGCAGGCTTTTGCCGCCGGTGCAACGGGCGCCGGTTTAGGCAGCGGTAAGAGTTCCAATAAACTGATTGCCTTTTTTGGCCGGGGCATGTATAATTACAGGGAAAAATATTTACTGTCCGCCTCTGTGAGACGTGAAGGGTCTTCAAAGTTTGGGAAAAATGAAAAATGGGGGGTGTTCCCGGCCCTAAGTCTTGGTTGGCGTGTGATCAAGGAACCCTTTCTGTCTAAAACCAAATTTCTTGAGGATCTGAAACTACGGTTAGGGTATGGCGTTACCGGTAACCAGGAAGGCATATCACCCTACGGGTCTCTGTCAACATTAAGCACCGGTGCTTCTTTCCTGTGGAACAATGCCTTTGTTCCTACCTATGGGCCCAGCCGCAACCCCAATCCTGATCTTCGGTGGGAAAAGAAAGCAGAATACAATATTGGCCTCGACTTTGCAGTGCGGGGCGGGAAGGTAAGTGGCAGCCTTGACCTGTACAAACGGATCACTTCCGACCTCCTGATCGATGCCACGGCACCCGTTCCTTCTCTCATTCATCAGACCATTCTGGTGAACCTGGGCACCATGGAGAACAAAGGCGTAGAATTGGCGCTTAACCTCAAACTGGTGGAAGGCCGCAAGTTTAACTGGACAAGCAGCCTTACCGCCTCCTATAATGAAAATTTATTAAAGTCCGTTACCTACGGAGCGGCAAGCAGTGCGCCGGTAGATCACTACAGCCTGCCGCAAAACATGGGGTCAGCCTTCCGGCGCGATGTGGGGGAATCCATTGGCAATTTCTACGGAAAAGTGTTTAAGGAATTTGATGAGGCCAACAACAAATGGGTATTTTACAGCCAGGCAGAAGATCCGTCACTGGATGCGCAGGGAAAGAAAGTCCTTGGAAATGGAATGCCTAAAATGTTTGCCGGCCTGTCAAATAATTTTTCTTACGGAGGGCTCGATATGACCATTTTCCTGCGTGGGACTTTTATGTATGATATCCTCAATATCATGGACATGGTGTACACGAACCGGGGACGGTATTCCAACAACTTCCTGCAGAAGGGACTGGATCTGCCGATCACCTCCTATGCGTATTCCGATTATTTTCTGGAGAAGGGCGATTTTGTAAAACTGGATAATATCACGCTGGGATATACTTTCAATACCGCCAAGATCAGATACCTGAAAAAAGCAAGGTTATACGTATCAGGACAGAATTTATTAACCATCACCAAATACACAGGCAGAGACCCCGACATCCAGGTAAACGGCCTGGAACCTGGCCTCGCCACCATGAATTTCTATCCACGGGCTACCACACTCACCGCCGGGGTAAGCCTTGGTTTTTAGAGCAAAAATGAATACTGAATTTATTTTCAAATAAACATGACTTGTATGAAAAAAATATTTTCCGCCAGCCGAAAGGCGGTAGCAGGTTCGCTAGTTTTAAGTTGCTGCAGCTATGCCTTGCTCTTTCATTCCTGCACCAAGCTGGATGAATCGGTTTACAGCAGTATTACCGCCGAATCTTTTTTTAAAACAAAAGAAGAGGTGATCGCCAATTACATTCGCCCGTTTGCGCATATTGTTGGCAGTTACCAGTACCGCATATGGCACCTCAACACGCTGACGACAGATGAAACCTCTATGCCTTATAAAGACGGAACACCACCTGCAGACGGCGGCGACCAGATCGTAGGATTTCACTGGCATACCTGGACCAAGGATGACGCGGAAATCAAGAACACGTTTGATGCCCTGTACCGCGGGGTGGGCTATACCAATGCCACTATTCAAAACATGGAGGGTATTGATTTTGAAAAGCTTCATGTGGGTTTAAATAAAGAGTCCGTGCTGGCAGAATTAAAGGTATACCGTGCCTGGTATTACCTGATGATCATGGATATGTTTGGAAATGTACCCATTGTGGAAAAAGTTGGCGAGCCTCTTTATCCGGCCTCCTCCGAGCGTAAGGATGTATTTGCCTATGTGGAGAAGGAGATTTTAGAAAACGTGGATAAACTGGCGGACAAAGGCAGCCCCAATACGTATGGACACATCACCAAGCCGGGCGCATGGGCCTTATTGGCCAAACTATACCTGAATGCAGAAGTATATACTGGGAAGCTTACGTCAAACGGCCTGCAGCCAGGCGTGTCGCGTTGGGATGACTGCATCAAGTACTGCGACAAACTACTGAGTTACACAGGCGGCGGAGGCTATCAGCTGGATGCCAACTGGAACGACCCCTTCAAGGTTAAAAATGAGGTTTCCAAAGAGAACATCTTTGTCGTGATCTATGATACCACCTATGCAACCGAAATGCGCTGGAATTATAAGAACCTGCATGCAGAACATCAAAAAACCTATAACCTTGGTTTTGCACCCACCAACAGGGCTATGACGCATAATAATTTCTATAAATTATTTGGCGCGACGGATAAGCGCCGGCAGCAATGGCTTGTAGGGCCACAGTTTGCAGCGGATGGTGTTACACCGTTAAAATGTCTTTCGGGAGCACAAAGAGGGAAGCCGCTGGTACTGGATCCCCTCTTTGTGAATGCCCCGGGCGACACCGCAACCATGCTTACAGCCAAAGAGTTTCATGGTGCACGAAATGTAAAATATGAAATTCAAAAAGGGGGTAAGATCAGCCAGATGAGTAATGACGCTCCTGTATTTCGGTTGGCAGATATTTACATTATAAAAGCGGAAGCCATTATGCGTAAGAACGGCGGAGTAGCTACTACCGAGGCTGTCAACCTGGTGAATACCATGCGGGCCCGGAGCTTTTCCCCTGGCGATCCGGCCGCTACCTATACGGTGGCAGACCTTACACTGGATGAATTGCTCAATGAAAGGGCCCGTGAATTTGCCTGGGAAGGATGGCGCCGCAATGACCTGATCCGTTTCGGAAAATTTACATCAGGCACCTGGTGGGATAAAAAGCCTTCAGCACCATACCGCGTCGTTTTTCCCATACCGGCCGCTTCCATCAGCATCAATCCCAATATGACACAAAACCCCGGTTACTAAACCGGCAAGGCTATCAATTTAAATTAAACGATATGATGAAAAAAGGATTTCTGCTTTTTGTAGTATTTGGCGCAGCAATTTCTCTGAATGCGCAACTTCCCAAACTCAGCCGCAAGGAACAAAAAGCAGGCTGGCAATTATTATTCGATGGCAGCAGTACCAGTGGCTGGAAAAAAGCGGATGGCAAACCTTTCCCTGCAAAAGGCTGGACCATCCACAACGGCGTGCTCCAGGTAGATACCGCCGCTGGCCGTGGCGGAGATATTGTTACGGAAGAAAGCTTTTCTGATTTTGAGCTGTCGCTGGAATTTAAAATCTCCGAAGGCGGTAATAGCGGTATTAAATATTTTGTTTTACCCAACAGCTCTTTAGGTTGTGAATTCCAGATTATAGATGATGCAAAACATCCCGATGCAAAATTGGGAAAAGAAGGAAATCGCAGGCAGGGCGGTTTGTATGATTTGATTGCCCCGGCGCCGGCTAAAAAAGCAAAGCCCGCAGGCGAGTGGAACGTAGCCCGCATTGTATCAAGGGGAAGTCATGTAGAGCACTGGCTGAATGGTGTAAAAATAGTGGAATACGAACGCGGAAGCCCGGAATTCAAAGCCCTGGTGGCCGGCAGTAAATACAAAAACAATAAAGGTTTTAGCGAGGTGACCCAATCGCCGATCCTGTTGCAGGATCACGGAGATGTGGTTGCCTTCAGAAATATTAAGATCAGAAAATTATAATGACATTTAAACCACAGTTATGGAAAAATCCAGAAGAGAATTTATTAAAGAAATGAGTATGGGATCCGCCGGTCTCGCCATTGGCGGGTTGGGGCTTGGCTTTACGGCAAAGAGTTATAGAAACATTATTGGAGCCAATGAGCGCATAAGGGTAGCTGTTATCGGCACCAATAGCCGTGGCCTGTCGCATGTTGGGGCCTTTTCTAAATTAACAGGCTCCGAGATCGCCTATATCTGCGATGTAGATGATAAGGCCCTGGGAAAAGGCCTGGATTCAGCTGAAAAACGTACCGGCAAAAGACCAAAATCGGTTAAGGATTTCCGAAAGGCTTTAAGCGACAAAGATGTGGACGCCATCTCCATTGCTATGCCCGATCACTGGCATGCACCGGCTACCATTCTTGGCTGCCAGGCAGGAAAGCATGTGTATGTTGAAAAGCCACTGAGCCACAATCCGCATGAAGGGGAACTCGCAGTCCAGGCGGCCCGGAAATATAAGCGAGTCGTTCAAATGGGAAGTCAGCGCCGTTCATGGCCCGTACTAACGGAAGGTATCGGCGAACTGAAAAAAGGAGCCATAGGAAAGATACACCTGGCAAAAGCCTGGTACACCAATAACCGGGGATCCATTGGAACCGGAAAACAGGTGCCCGTGCCTTCCGGGTTGGATTATGAGCTGTGGCAGGGACCCGCACCCCGCAGACCCTACCAGGATAACCTGATCCATTACAACTGGCACTGGTTCTGGCATTGGGGTACGGGAGAAGCTCTGAATAACGGTACGCATGAAATTGACGTAATTCGCTGGGGCCTTGGGATCGATTATCCGCTGCGCGTAAATTCAGTAGGCGGCCGTTATCATTTTAAAGATGATTGGGAAACACCCGATACCCAGATTATAACCTACGATTGCCCGGGCGATACATCGGTGATTTGGGAAGGACGGAGTTGTAATGGACGGTTGGTAGAAGGAGAGGACAGAGGTGTAATTTTTTATGGAGAGGGGGGCAGTATGAGCACAGGCGGCAACAGCTATGTGATTTATGATAAAAAGAATAAGGTGGTGAAAGAAGCCAAGTCTAACATTGAAATTGACGGGCGGAACCTGGCCAGCCCCAGTGAAGGCCTGGATGTGGTGCACTTTGCCAATTTCCTGGATTGTATTAAGAAGAACGAGTTACCTAACGGGGATGTAGAAACGGGACACAAAAGTACCCTTTGGGTTCAATTAGGGAACATTGCGCAACGGGTGGGCCATACCCTTACCATCGACCAGAAAAATGGTCATATCCTTAACGATGCCCAGGCCTCAAAACTCTGGAGCCGCGACTATGAAAAAGGATGGGCCCCTAAAGTGTAAGCCTAAATTGCTCTTTTGCAGGAAGGAGGGCTGTCTTTTGTCCCTCCTTCCTGCTTATTTTTTGACCTTGGTAAAAATCTATTTGTGTGGTAGCACAGTATCTATTGAAAATGAAAAATAGTTTATGGATGATAATGGCCTGCTGTTCCCTGGCTATGGGAGCAACAGCTCAAAAATGGCAATCCTTATTTAATGGAAAAGACCTTACCGGGTGGCGCCAGCTGAATGGAAAGGCCCGGTTTTCGGTAAAAGACGGCGAACTGGTAGGAACAACTGTAGCAAGGGAACCCAATTCCTTTTTGGCCACGGAAAAAGAGTACGGAGATTTTATATTGGAATTTGAATTCAAATTAGGGGATACCCTGAATTCCGGTGTGCAGTTCCGAAGCCAAAGCACGGCAGATTTTAAAAATGGAAGGGTGCATGGCTACCAGTTTGAAATTGATCCCTCTTCCCGTAGCTGGAGCGGAGGCATTTATGATGAAGGTGACCGCCTCTGGCTGTATCCCGTAACATTCAACCCGGCGGCCAAAAACGCATATAAACACCAGGAATGGAACCACTGCCGGGTTGAGTGTATTGGCAATACCATCCGGACCTGGCTGAACCAAATCCCGGTTTCCTATGTTATTGACTCCGTCGTAAAAAAAGGTTTTATAGCCTTGCAGGTGCACAGTATTAAAAATGCCCGGGAAGAAGGAAGGGAAGTGCGGTTTAAAAACATTAGGGTGCAAACAGAAGGCCTCAGGCCCGGTGCTTATACGTCTATCTTTATAAGAAACCTGGTTCCCAACTCCTTATCGGGGCCAGAAAGGAAAAACGGCTATCAGTTGCTGTTTGATGGAAAAACTGGTCAAAACTGGAGACGCATTTATCAAAAGAAATTTCCCGACCAGGGATGGGAAATTAAAAATGGAATATTGACCGTGCAGTCCTCCAATGGGGAAGAGCAAGGTTTTGGCGGCGATTTGGTTTCGATAAAATCATATGCGGCATTTGATCTGCAATTTGAATTCCGGTTATCAGAAGGTGCCAACAGCGGCGTGAAATACTTTGTACAGGAATCGTACGACTCCAAAGGCAAATCAGGCATTGGGCTTGAATACCAGGTGTTGGATGATGCGCGTCACCCGGATGCAAAACTGGGTAAGGATGGAAACCGGACCCTGGCTTCCCTGTACGACCTTATTCCCAGAAACCAGGTAGCCGCAGCATTAAAAGAAATAGGTGCATGGAATTACGGCAGGATTATAGTCTACCCCAATAACCATGTAGAGCATTGGCTGAATGGGTATAAAGTGCTTGAATATGAGAAAGGTGCTACCGGTTTTATAGAAAGGGTGGCTGCCAGTAAATACAGGGACTGGCCCGGGTTTGGACTGTGGAAGGATGGGCATATCCTTTTACAGGATCATGGGAATGAAGTTTCTTACCGCAGTATAAAAATCAAAGTATTAAAATAGAAATTAGATTTGATAGCTTTTAATCGGAGCTACAAGCAAAAGTTCGTGGCTACAAGTATACAATTATGCAAAGAAGGAGTTTTATTAAAAAAGCCGGCGTGCTTGGCAGCGGCTTATTGCTGCATCATTCTATGGTCAGCGCGTTTTCGTCAAATGCAGAACAGAAACTAAATGTAGGTGTTATAGGTTGTGGCGACAGGGGCAAAGGGCTCATGCTGGTCATGAAAGAGTTGCCGGAAAAATTCAACATTACAGCAGTTTGCGATGTGCTCGATTTCAGGCTAAAGGAAACGGAAAAAATTACGGCTGCCAAAACCGTCAGGCAATACAAAAACTATCAGCAACTGCTCGATGACAAATCCATTCACGCTGTCATTATTGCCGTGCCTCTTTACCTCCACTTTATAGTAGCCAGAGACGCGCTGGCTGCAGGCAAGCAGGTGTACCTTGAAAAAACAATGACCTATGATATTCCACAGGCGGCAAACCTGGTTTCTATGGGCCGGCAATTCCCAAAGCAGGTCTTACAGGTAGGCCATCAATACCGCTATACACCGCTTTACTTTAAGGTAAAGGAAATGATTGAGAAAGGTTACCTGGGCAAGGTAACGCAGATTGACTGCCGGTGGGACCGGAACTGGAACTGGAGAAGGCCAGTACCGCAACCGGACCTGGAAAAAAAGATTAACTGGAGGATGTACAAGGAATATTCGGGCGGCCTGGCTGCTGAATTGCTTTCTCACCAGATCGACTTTGTCAACTGGGCCTTTAACACGCATCCGGACCACATCACAGGAAGCGGCGGAATCGATTTTTATAAAGACGGCAGAGAAACCTTTGATAATATTCAGGCGATTTTACGCTATTCAAAAGAAGGTATGATTGGCAACTTTGGTGCTACCTGTGCCAATGCCAAAGATGGATATATTTTCAAATTGAAAGGCAGCAAAGGCATGGTTTCTTTGCTTGTTAACGAGGGGATATTTTACCCGGAGGCAAAAGCCCGCAAAGAATTGGAAACAGTAGATGGCGTGACCGGGGCAACAAAAATTACCTGGAACAAGGATGGCGGCATTCCTATATTGACGGAGCCTGTAAAAGACGGAACGTATTATGCGTTGATTGATTTTCATAAATCTATCGTGCAGCAGCAAAAGCCTTCTTCCAATGTACTGACCGGGGCCCGTACAGCCGTGTGCGTGCACCTCATTAACCAGGCCGCCTATAATCAGACCTATCAGCAATGGAAACCGGAATATGATTTTTAACTATTTTCAGGTTGGTTGTAAAAAAGGAAAGCCTTACCTGTCAGGGGTGAAAAAAACAGGCGGTTTGCTAATTGTTTTATGGTTGTCAGGGGGGCTGCTGTCCCTTGCAAACAAACCGGTTGTTAGGGCATTTCACGTACAGGGATATGCGCAGGGTACCACCTACCATATTACCTATTATGCAGCTGATCCTGTTATCCGCCAGCAGAGCATTGATAGTTTGTTGGGTGTGATTGACAGTTCGCTTTCACTGTATAAGCCCAACTCCCTCATCAGTCGTTTTAATGCATCCGTTGCCGGTCTGAAAATGGACAGCCATATGAAAAAAGTGGTGGCAAAGTCCTTTGAAATTTACGAGGATACCAGGGGGGTATTTGACGTCACCGTGCAGCCCCTGGTGGAGGCATGGGGTTTTAGTGCCCGGACCACCGGGGGCCTGCCCGATTCTTCCAGGATAAAAGCCTTATTAAAATGTGTAGGCACGGGTAAATTGCATATCAAGGGTGATAGCCTTGCAAAAGAGATTCCCTGCCTTCGTATTGACCTCAATGGAATTGCCCAGGGATACAGTGTGGATGTGATAGCCTCCTTTTTAAGAAAGAATTTAATAAAGGATTTCTTAATTGAATTGGGGGGAGAAATAGTGGTCAGCGGAAGAAAGCAGCCCGGTAGAGAAAAGATGAGCGTGGCCATTGAAGCGCCGGGTTTTGAAGGGTTTGACCAACCCGTTTTCCAAAAAATAGTACACCTGGATGGTGGGGCACTCACCACTTCTGGAAACTACCGGAAATTTTATGAAAGCAATTTCCGTAAAATCAACCATTTAATTGATCCGTTTACCGGCTATTCCTTTCAAAATGAACTGATCAGTGTTACAGTATGGGCAAAGGATGCCATTACAGCCGATGGGTACGATAATGCCCTGATGGGCATGGGTCTAAAAAAAGCTCTTGATTTTGCTGAGGCCAAAAAAGAAATGGAAGCGTACTTTATTTATATGCAACCGGATGGCACCATAAAAGATACGGCCACCAGGGGATTTTATGTCTTATGCGGCGAAATCGTAGTGCCATGAAATAGTTAGGTTTTAACATTTTGCATTTAGGCTTATGCCTCACCTAACTTTGAATTTATATAGCCGTTAATGCAGAAGAGAAAGTCCCGTCCCCCGTTGCCATACGCAGTGCTCCTGCTGACCGTTAAGAAATCAAGGCGACTGAGGCTTACGCTTAAGTTGTTGCTGCAACTGCCACCAAAGGTTAGGCTCATGAATGTTTTGCCCGATTGCAGCCTGCTTTGCCTTGTGGTGGTATGAATGGTTTGTGTATCCAAATCAGGATTCCCATACGAAGTATAAAGGAAGTCGTTGTTGTTAACAAAAGGATTTCAATATGAAACGTAAGGGCGTTGGAGACGTTGATGTAGGAAAGTTCCAATGACAGGTCTTTAATGTGTTTCGATACTTGGAGGTTGGGAAAGATAGGGGTATATCTGTTTTGGTAACCAACCGATTACTCTTAGTGATCCATTGGGAACGAAGGAGGCAATTGGTGTAAAGCCTGGTTGCAAAAAGCATGTGTTGATAATGTCACAACCTAATACGGTACTCCCCTGTTTAAAACGGTCAGGCGAAGAAAACGGCATAGCGATATTAAAATATACTTCTCCAAAAAAAGCCGGGCATTGCCCGGCTTTTTTTTAACAGCTTCTTACTGAAGCATTATCTTTTCCGTATAGCCACTGACATTTAAAAGGTAAAGGCCTTTAGCAAAGCCGCTGACATCAATCGTCTTCAGGCCTTCTGCCAATTGTTTTTGAAGCAACAGCTTTCCGTCCCGGCTGTAAAGGTAGATTACAGCCGGCTTGTTCAGTCGTACCTGGATGCCGTTGTTACTGATGTAATTGGACACTACATTAGCCACACCCCCCTCGCTGATATTAATGCTTCTTACCAGGCTATAGCTCGTTTTGCCGTCATTATCTGTTTGCTTAATGCGGTACAGGTTACCGCCTCTGGCCGGGCTTGTATGCACATAACTGTAGTGGCGAACCTGGTTACTGTTGTCGGCGGCGGGTAGGTGACCAATGTTGCTCCAGTTCCTTCCATCTATACTGTGCTGTACCGTAAATTCAGCAGTGTTTTCTTCCTGTATTGTACTCCATTGCAATCTTACCTGGCTGCCCTGCTGGCTTTGGGCAATAAAGGAAAGATAGGTAAGAGGGAGAACAATCAGTCCAGTTTTCTGAGCCACATAGTTAGAAGTACTGCCGGTAAGTGCAAAACTGGTCAGTATTCCGTTGTTGGTTCCTTTCTGATCAATAACCGTGGTTAAGCCGCTGTTAGTCCCGGAAGCTGTGCCTTGATTAAAAGTATAGTACGATACCAGCCCAGCGGTTTGCGTTGCATCTGAGGGGTTCAGTTCCCCATTCATAGCCGATTGTATCTGGGCTTGCGTACGTGCAATATTCCACAGACGTACTTCATCAATTTGCCCGGCAAAATATAATCCCTGCGGTGTCGCATTATCGGTAGGGTCAGCGCCGATAAATAAGGGATTGGAAGGGTAAGTATAAACGACAGTACCGCTGCTTCCAATGTCGTATGTTCCAATAAGACTGCCATTTACATACATGCGTATATACCGGCCGTCAAAACTGCCCGCTACATGATACCAGGTATTATTCGTGAGGTTGGATACCGGATAAGATACGCCTACATATCCTGTGCCTGTTGCACTGGACCTGAGGAAAAAATTCAGGTTTCCATTATTTGTCAGTGTAATGCCATATCCGCCGGATTCAAAACAGGAGAGAACTGTTTGCTGTGAAGTTGCCACGGTCCAGTTAGCAGATTTGACCCATAGTTCCGCTGTAAAGCTACTGCTAAACTTCAGTGAAGAACTGGTACCAAGGTTAACCAAGTCGTCTGTGCCGTCAAAGCTGAGGGTATTGGCATTTTTTACTACTGGGGAAGTTACCCATGAAGGGTTATTGGTCAAGCTGCCTGTAAGCCCTGTTGTAGTTGTACTATTGGTTAGGGTGGTTCCGCTGCCCTCATCCATTTTGTAATAAGAAACCAACCCTGTTTGATCGGTGCCGGTTGTAAACATATTGTTTTTGATTTCTGCTGCCGTCCGGTTTACACTCCATACGCGAACTTCATCAATTGTGCCATTAAAATAACGCGCGGTTGCGTCTGACCAGTTGCCAATGCGGAAGCCCACGTCGGGATTAGCCAAACCCGTTGTGTTAATGTTGCCATTATCGGTACGTGTACCTACTGATACGCCGTTTACATAAAGACGGATATTTTCTTTAATACCATCCCAACTTACCGCTACATGGTACCATACGCCGGTTTGAAGATTGGAAGTAGCATAAGAAATAAAACTGCCGTCTGTTCCCGAACTCATGAAATAGACGGAAAGCGTATTGTTATAGATAAGTAGTTCAATGCCCTGCCCGGTAATTGATTTTGAAAGAATCTCCTGATTTCCGGTTAAGTTGTTGAACTTCACCCAGCATTCCATGGTACGAATGCTGTTGGCATCAAAAACGGAGCTTTTCCCGCAATCCACGTAATTGGTACCGTTAAAGCTTAAGGCATAATTGCTTTGTGCATTAGATAACAAGCCTGCACTCAGCAGCAAACAGAGTAAAAATTTCTTCATAAGAAATAGAATAAGATTAATGTGATGAAGTGTCCCGAAAATATTAGATATAATTTGATTGTCAATGCTAAACGCATTTGTTTTATAATTCGGCAATGGAAAACACTTATAGCTTGCAATAAGGAGGTAACATGGCAGGCTATTCGGTTTTTCGCCAGTTGAAGACTACCAAAGAAAAAAAATAGTGATCCATGGGTGGAAAATACGGTGTGTAAAATGGTTGAAGACTATTTTACCAGTTACGGGACGGATTTAGCATTATTATGCCATTGCGATAGCGAGGATGAAAAACCAGGTTGCAGATTTAGATTATTCAATAGATGGCATAGGCACAATGGAGAAAACATGAACGTCTATACAGATGGGAAAGAAGTTGAGGTAAATAAACCAGGTGGTTCTACAACAAATGAATACCTAGGTTTTATTGTATTTGGCGAAGAAAGGAAGCTCGTAAGATCAGCTCCAAACTTTCCTTTCACTGGGATTTTGATGGAAATTAATGGAGGTATGGTTTTTACAAAATCGTTCAATTGCAAAGAGGTAGGAGTAGTATTTATAGCCGGTGTAATGGAAAACAATTTGCTTTTACTTAAAAGATTTTGATGCGTTTGCCCGCGGTTCACTTGTTATTCCGACTGCGGTAATAAAAAAAAATTATATTCGACAAAAAACGAAAATCGAATCTCCTGGCGGCCTGTCAAAGCAGTTGCTTAACGACAGGGTCTGTTCATACAAATGGGTTTTAATGGAATGATGCTTACTATTCTGAATTATGGCTTTACAGCTGTCTTTATGTTGTCAATCGTTGTCGTTGCAGAAATTACTATTAATTTCAAACGCCCCTATTTACTTAAGGCTCTGTTTTTACTCCTAACTTTCTGTTTCCTATGGCGCAGCCTTGCTACACTTTACACCACCTATGCAGGATACAACCGGTGGATTGTGGAACTTCCCAACTCCCTTCTTGGAGCGGTTTCCCTTTGTCTTTTTTCAGTTATTTACCAATATAAGGTCAGATGGTACATTATTGTGTTTGGAATAAGCTTGGTATTGACCCAACTGTTTGTTTTTATCTTTTATTCCTACTTTCAACCTGTCCCTGTCAGTGTTTCGCTTGCTGATTTACCCGTGATCGGTACTTATATAAAGGGACTTAAAACATTGTTGGTTATTTTTTCCATATGCATTGTAGCCTTGACGTTTTCCAAAATCAAAAAAAAATACCGCCACCAAAATATTTATTTCAACAGGCTGAAGGCATGGGCTAATTTTTTTCTTGCCGTTGCATGCCTGCTCGCAGTGGGCCAAGTCATCAATTCCTGGACAGACGGGGAAAGTATTACCGGCCAGTTCATCTTTCTTGCGGGGAATTATTGTGCTCTTTTAGTGTTTTTGTTTAGGCCTAAATTTTTAAACCGGACCAACCTGCGGGTTTCATTGGGAGATCATTTTACGAAAAACACAAACCCGGCATTAACTGATGTAATCTTTATGGAATTTTTTTTCAACAAGGCCTATTACCTAAACAAAGAAGCTTCCGTGGAAGGCCTCAGCAGGCAATTGAATATATCCTCTGAAGCCATCAATGAGTTTATCTATAGACAATATGGAACAGGCTTTACCGACCTGGTGAATAAACACCGGATCGCCTATTTCATTGATTTAGCCAGCACAGGAAAATTCAGCCATTATACTATCGATGCCCTTGCCCAAAAGGCAGGTTTCAGCTCCAGGCACCACCTGTACAAGCCATTTAAGAAGTTTCATGGCGGCACACCTTCCGATTTTATAAGGTCTGTTGCAGAATAATTTGGTATTGTAAGTCAATGTTAATCAAGGCGTCTTAAAAGTTAACGGCAAAATTTCACCTGACACATCCTCCGTTTTGCACCATAGGTTATTGCTTTCTTTTTTTGCATAGTATCAAAAAATCATGATCATCGTGAATCCACTTTGCCAGGTCATTTCATTGATCTGTTTCTTCGATAAATGGCCGTTAAAGCAACTAAGCCTGCACGTTTACCCTTCCGGGGGTGTGAAAAGCAGCATAAGAAATTTGCTGTTTCACGAAATTTCCTTTGATGTTACAGGATCATCCTGTTGAGGGCATACGTCAAAGGAAACTTAGTGTAGGCACAGCTCCTTTCAAAACAAAGACTTTTTTTATGCAGGACATGAACAGCCTGGCGGGTTTGATGATTATTTTGAAACAAAGAATTTAAAAAATTACAAGAGTGCAAAAAAAGGAACAACAAAGAACACCAGATGAAATTGAGCAGGAGATCAACGAGTTGGAGGACCAGTATGCCGAAGAATTGTTAATGCATTCCAGTGTCTCTATTTTAAATACCCTGTGGAGTCGTATTAAGGAATTAAAGAAGGATCTTCAAACTGAGAAAATCTAAACCAAGGCCTTTGAAACAGAAGATTGCATGATCAATATTAGCAAAAGCTACGAATGAACAGCAATCTACTAGAGTTGGAAATCAAACTGTAGGAAAAAAACGCTGAAACCCTTTACAGGTCAGCGTTCTATTTTGTTGTCAGCGGAGAGAGAGGGATTCGAACCCCCGGACCTGTTACAGTCAACGGTTTTCAAGACCGCCGCATTCGACCGCTCTGCCATCTCTCCGGCGCAAAAATAGGGGATGAGACTATTCCAAAAAAATTATCAGAAAAAAATAAATGTAACTACGGCTATAAAAGAGTATCCATGAATAATGAATTAATCCATAACTATATGGGAATAGGCTGTACTATATTACAAGCACGGCCCAAGCAACAAAGCAGCGAACGATCTCTGAATGCGGCCAACGCCTGCACCTGCGGTTGCTTCATCCGTACAAAATAACGGTATGGCTACCCAGCGCTTGAATGCTGGTTCTTCACCCTTCTTGCAGCCAAACTACCGGCAGCTAAAAGCCTGCCTGCTTTATACCAAGGGTGGGTAAAACCTGTAGAAAAGCTTCGGCACCTGAATAATAAAACGCCTCAACATCAAATTACAGGGAAGGCTTTCCGGTTGCTCTCTGACATCTCCCATTGTCTGACAAAAAGGTTTCTTTTGAACCAGCAGGCAAACATGTGAAATGGTAAACCGGAGCAGGAGTGTAATGACCGGTACCAAAACAAATCAAACTGGGCTGCAGCATGTAATCAACTTGTGTAATTTCATTGTTCATTCACATAAATTTAGGAAAGAGGGCACGCAAATAGTAGTAAATTTCTTTTGTGAAAAATTGTGTGTCTGCAATCCTGGTTTTCCTTTGTTGCATTGTTACGGTGCAGGCACAAAACCTGAGCGGTTTTTGGAAGGGTACGCTAACGATGACAGGCGGTTGTTTCCCCATCAACAATATTGAACTGCAAATCAGTATAACCGGAAAAGAAATCACCGGCGACTCCTATCATTATTTAGACATCGACAATTATGTAAAGAAAAATTTTGCAGGCGTCTATTATTCTTCAGAGAAAAAAATTGAATTGCAGGAAGGGCTGGTTACCACTTTTAAAATCCGGCCTGAATGTAAGGTGTGCATCAAGAAATACGAATTGTATTATAGCCGCAATGGGAAAGTGGAAACTTTGTCCGGCAGATGGACAGGCGTGATACAGGGAACAACTGTTGGTTGTGAAGCCGGGGATATCGTTCTTAGCCGCATTAAGGAATCAGCCTTTAAAGAAATACCTGAAATAGGGGTAGATACCGGCCGGTTGCGTCTCGATTTTTATGATAATAACCAGATAGACGGAGATTCGATTACTGTGCTGGTGAACGGAAAAGTTATTCTTTCCAATCAAATGTTAACAGCTAAACCCATCACCGCTTTTGTTACCATCGATTTTCAGAACAGGTTCCAGGAAGTGGAAATGATCGCGGATAACCTGGGGTCTATTCCTCCCAATACAGCCCTGCTTATTGTAACTGCCGGAGAGCAACGCTACCAGTTATTTTTGTCTTCTACAGAAACCAAGAGTGCAAAGGTTAGGTTTGTATATGATGAAACGAGAAGGGGACGGTTGAATGCTTCTTTGTGAAGCATTGAGTTGATAAGTTGAATGAGGAAGACGATGGAGTTTTTGATCAATTCTTTAGCCTGCTATCCAAGCTCGTAGTTATACGATATAAAAATTCGTAGTCTTTCTATAGAAAATCCTTTTTTAAGTAAAAACCATAAGAGAAAATTAGGGCAAAAACGCCATTGTTTTGCATGCGCTGCAGGCCTACTTTTGTGTTAGAAGTTGATTGATACATATCAATCTGTCCAATGTCCGAAAAACCTGATGATCCAATCCTAAAGAAAGACCAAAACTAAAAATCCAATATCAGTCAACTTCTTTTTTTATCCCTGCGAAGAACCAACTGCCTATATCCATTGAAGACCGTTAAATTTCAATCCTAAGAAAAGTTATCCGATCCCTTTGAAAGCCCAGGCGTCCAATTAATGATTAACCTGCATTACAAGCTACCAAGCCGCCTGAAAATATTATCCCTCCGATACAAGCGGAGGGATTTTTTTTGCGTGTTCTTTATTGCCATCCATAATTGAATGGATCAAGCGCAGGGGCACTATTATATATTCGGGCCTGTTGTTTAATTCAAAGTTCAGGTCATGTATGGCGCCTTCCAGCAAATAGGTCCTTAGCATCACATCAAGATCTTCTTTTACCTGTGGAATAAAAAAACTGTCCTGCGCTTTTTCCATATACGCGTCCAGGAAAAAACTACCCATATAATGTGCCCAAAATTCTGCAAATGGCAACAGGTCATGGGCTTCTTTTTTGGAAACCTGTGTGGTGTTAAAAAAGGCTTTGTGGGCTACATAATAGAACGAACGGATCATGGACGCTACATCACGTAAAGGCGATCGCTTCAGCCTTCTTTCGCTATAATTGCGATGGGGATTACCGCCAAAATCATGAATGGCTACATCCTTACCAGTTAGCAGTACTTGTTGCAAATGCAGGTTCCCGTGAATGCGGACCTTTGAAGCCTTTAGCTTTTTGGAATAAATCTTTTTTAATTCATCCAATAATTCATTTTTTCGTTTCCTGATAACTTCCAATTCAATCCGAATTTCACCGGGAAGTCTTTCGAAATTTCTCTCAAGGCTTTGGTACGTTTCCCGGACCAGGGATTGCATAGAAGAAAATAAAGAACGCTGGTAATGCAAAGAAAAATCTTCAGGGCTGAAGTCTTCGTCATTCGTGTCCGAGGCCAGAGCCATGTGCAACATGGCCGTTCGCATGCCTAACAACCGGCTTAGTTCTGCTGCGGGACCGCCTAATAATGCCTGCAATTGCTGCGATAGTTGATCGTACGACACAGGATCTGTTATGAGATTTGCAGGCTTTTCCACTCCGGAAACTGATTTGTCTCTTGCCAGTATTCTTTCTATATAATTGTTCAAACGTTCCAGCATATAACTGCGGCCATCTCCATGATTTTCTATCATCACCTGCATCATGCCCAATACAATAGAATCTTTTCCTTGTCTCCATTCAATGCTTCCCAGGTAAGCAGGTGTGTAGGGAAAACCAGCTTCTTCGGTGAGGTACTTTGAAATTTCCACGTCAGGATTGATGTCCAGATCAACCTTTCGGTACATTTTCAGGAAAAAACTGTTGTTATAAGTAATAGACGTGTTGTTTTGATTGCCGGGAAGAATACGCGGTTTGATGCCACCCTGTTCCAAATGCTTTTTTAAAGATTCGCTGGCTGTGAAGAGAACCTGCGATCTATCCAACTTTACTGTCACGTTATTGGCCAGGTTAGTGAACAGGCGGTGTTGCAATTCGGGTGTATAAAAAGCATCGCATAAAAGCCCTTGCTCCTGGCCAATTTTTAAGGGAATAATGACAGCCTGGGGGCAGCTTTCTTTTATGCTTTTGGCAAGAGGTTCTTTTACAAAGGTTACCGGCAAATTATAGGTTTCGGGTAAACCACTTTCATAATTTATTTCTACCAGTAATAAATGAGCACTGCTTATTTCGAAAGGCACGGTTGCGTTTTCAGTAATGCTTATGGTTTGTATCCTGCGTCCTTTTCCAATAAACCAGTTTACTTTTTGCAGGTAGGGTAGTAATACTTCGTTTTCAAAATCTGCTTTGTTGGAATTCGTAAACAAATCATGTAAACTCCTAAGTTCCCATTCGGGTAAGCCTGTTTCTTCCTCTCTGTGTACCCGTGTTGATTGCAGCTCGAACCATTGAAAGGAGTGGGGGCCGAGCGTAAAAAAGTAAGGAACATCTTCTTTTATTGAAGGGAAGTGGTTCTTGCTAAAAATTTCTACAGGTACATAGTCCTTATATTGGGGCAGGTAAAGTTCTGCTGCCTGCGAATACTTGGAAAGATTCACTACAATTAAAAGCGTTTCATCTTCATAGGTTCGTGTAAAGGCCAGCACTTTTGGATTGCTGACGTTTATAAATTTCATGTCGCCCCTGCCAAACGCCTTGTGCTTTTTTCTTATGGTGATGATGTGCTTCATATACCAAAACAGCGAAGAGGTGTTGCGCCTTTGTAATTCCACATTGACGGCCTCGTAATTATATTCGGGATCCATGATAACGGGCAGGTATAAGCTATGCGGGTTGGCAGCAGAAAAGCCTGCGTTTCGGTCAGGCGACCATTGCATTGGTGTCCGCACCCCATCGCGGTCTCCCAGGTAAAAATTATCGCCCATGCCTATTTCATCGCCATAATAAATAACAGGCGTGCCCGGCATGGAAAAAAGCAGGGAGTTCATTAGCTCTATTTTTCTTCTGTCGTTATCCATCAGGGGGGCCAGCCGGTGGCGGATGCCTAAGTTGATCCTTGCCTTCGGATCTTTTGCGTACACTTTGTACATGTAATCCCTTTCTTCATCGGTTACCATTTCTAGCGTCAGTTCATCATGGTTGCGCAGAAACATGGCCCACTGGCAGGTTTCGGGTATGGGTGGCGTTTGATCAAAAATATCGGTGATTGGATAGCGGTCTTCCCGCTGCAGGGCCATGAACATCCGGGGCATTACCGGGAAATGATAGTTCATATGGCATTCATCGCCGTCGCCAAAATAAGAAGCCGAGTCTTCTGGCCACATGTTAGCTTCGGCAAGAAACACGGTACCGGGATATTTTTCATCAATATGCGCTCTAAGTTTTTTCAGGAAGGCATGAGTTTCGGGCAGGTTCTCGCCATTCGTTCCTTCCCGCTCAAAAAGATAAGGCACGGCGTCTAACCGAAAACCATCAACACCCATTTCGCACCAGTAATCAAGGATCTTAAAAATTTCCTGTTGCACCAAAGGGTTGTCATAATTCAGATCGGGTTGGTGATGAAAAAAGCGGTGCCAGTAGTATTGGTCTGCCACGGGGTCCCAGGTCCAGTTAGAAGTTTCGAAATCCTGGAAAATGATGCGTACATCTTTGTATTGTGTGGGATCATCGGTCCATACATAATAGGCTCTTTCAGCTGAATCCCTGGGAGCTTTCCTGGCACGCTGGAACCATGGGTGCTGGTCGGAAGTATGATTGATCACAAGTTCAGTAATAACCTTCAGGTTTAACTTGTGAGCTTCTTCAAGCAATTGTTTAAATTGTTCAATGGTTCCGTATGATGGGTTAATAGTATAGTAATCGGCTATATCGTAGCCATCGTCTTTCAGGGGCGAAGGGTAGAAGGGCAGCAGCCAGATAGCAGTAATGCCAAGCTCCTGCAGGTAATCCAGTTTGCCTAACAGTCCTTCAAAATCTCCCATGCCATCGCCGTTGCTGTCGCTGAAGGCTTTAATGTGAAGCTCGTAGATGATGGCATCTTTGTACCAATGTAACGTATCGTTTAATTCAGTCATAATCCGGTCTTTGAATTTTCCTTTTATTCTGCATAATTAGTGTGCCATAAAAAGCGAAGTCAGTAATTCAATTAAAATTTACACTTATTCAAAAAAAATATATTTAACTGTTGTGTGAAATTTGAATTGCTTTCTTGGGCCTCCTTTTTTATCTTGCCAACCGATGAAACTTACTGATTTTAATCTTCTGGATGAAATAGCACAGGCCGAAGCGCTTTTAAATTACGGTGTGCTGGTGGCTGAAAGGCTTTATAAAGAGTTTACTATCTTTCTTTACCAGGTCAACCAGTTTTATGTAGAAGTGTATTACCACAATAAGTTTACAATGATCCAGGGCTTCCGGGGTTTTGAAAGTACTGCTGCCCTGGAACCTTACCTCGAAGAAATAGATATTACTTCACTCCGGTACTGATGAGCCAGCTTTCTAATTAAATTTTAATAAAAAAGTTAGGTTTGAACGGGCTATATTACATGTATAACGATTAATTTTCAATAGAAGAGCTTTCCTTTACTATATTTAACCCCTATAAAATTAAGCATGCATAAAAAAGACTTTGTCTATTCCAATAGTTCCGAGCCACACCGCATTCGCACAAAGCAAATTTTAAAGCAGCACCCGGATGTTCGCAAATTAATCGGAAAGAACCCTACTACCTTTCTTTTCATTGTACTGCTGGTTGGCCTTCAAGTGAGCGGGGCTTGGTTCCTGGCAGATAAATCGTGGTGGCTGATCTTCGGTGTTGCTTATTTTGTAGGTGCTTTTATAGATCATGCACTTTTTGTAATGATACACGAATGTGCCCACCGGCTTCTTTTTAAAAGCCAGGTGGCCAACAGGCTGGCGGGTATTTTTGCCAATATCCCGCAGGTTTTCCCAAGTTCGGTTTCTTTTGAACGTTATCATATTAAACACCACTCTTTCCAGGGAGTACATGAACTGGATGCAGACCTCCCCAATCGTTGGGAAGCCCGTTTGATCAACAACTATTTTATTGGCAAGGTCATCTGGTTTTTGTTTTATCCTTTATTCCAGGCATTTCGTGTATCCAGGTTAAAGGAGATCAAGCCTTTTGATGGCTGGATTGCCCTGAACTGGGGGGTCCAAATCTTGTTTGTGGCGGCTGTATGGTATTTTTTAGGTGCGAAAGCCGTTGTGTTCTTAACCGCCAGCTTTTTCTTTTCCGTGGGATTGCATCCGTTGGGTGGCCGCTGGATCCAGGAGCATTATTTAACCCATGGCGAACAGGAGACCTATAGCTATTATGGCGTATTAAATACAGTTGCGTTTAATGTGGGGTATCATAACGAGCATCATGATTTTCCCTCCGTGCCCTGGAATAAATTGCCACAGCTTAAAAACACAGCACCTGGGTTTTACGATTCTTTAGCTTCTCATAAATCATGGACCAAATTGTGGCTCCGGTTTTTGTTTGACAGGGAAATATCTCTATGGTCAAGAGTGGTAAGAAAGAACCGGGGAAAAGTTCCTTTGGTTGATGTCTCTATTCCCGATGTAGAAATGATTTCTGCCGAAAAAGGCGAAAAACTAGCGGTCTCCAGTTAATCAGGCAGATCGTTTCTTCAGCCCGCAATGAGGGTAAGGATTGTCTTTTTCAACTCCATTCCGTTTGCATTGGCTCAATGGTATAACCTTGCCGGTTGAAAGGATCATTATGCCCTTATGCCTTGATTGGTTTTACTTCCTAACTGCCAGATGATAAGTCACTCTACTCTTTGCAACTGCATGCTGCAGGGTCTTTTGGGGCCGCAATGGCACAATATTTTATGTGCCTTATCTAAACATTTCTTATGGCAGACAATAAAAATTTAAGAGGTGGCCGCGACCGTTCAAGAGTTGCAGGTAATGAAGAATATGAAGTTCAGCACATTGCTGAAAAACTGGGAGTTTCTACTGAAGAGATTCGCAGGGCCATAGAGCAGGTAGGCAATAACAGGGAAAAAATAGAAGAACACTTAAAAAACAGGAAAGGCGGCCGATAAATCTTGATCATAAAGCCTCGTTGTAAAACGAGGCTTTTGTAATATTTGGCATCAAAATTTCTTTATAACCAGTATTATTTTTTAACCCCAAAAATTGAACATTATGCCAAGAAGTTCAAGTGGTGGCCAGAGTGGCGGCCGTAGTAATTCCGGTGGAAGCAGAAGCGGAAACCAAGGTGGTAAATCAGAAAGAGGCTTAGCCTCAGCAAGCGAACGTACAAAAAAGGAAGTTGCTAAAAAGGGTGGTGAAGCATCGCATGGCGGTGGTCGCGGCAGCAGCAGCGGCGGTAGTAGCCGTGGTGGTCGCGGAAGCGAAGAATAAAGACATGAATAGTTAATAAAAAAACGCCTTAAACAAGGCGTTTTTTTATTTAAAGAATTCTCTTAAGGGAACAGCTTTATTATGAAGTTAATGCTGATACCCAGCCACGTTCAGGTTGGCAGGGAGAGAGTTGCCAGCCGTCAGGCAAAGTGCCCTATGAAGGGAGCGTTCCTACCTGGTTTCACGTCTGACGTCTAACAGATCACGGCTGCCCTTATAGTGGTTTGATATTAAAAAAGACAAGGTCCCTCACAAAGAGAGACCTTGTCCTGGTAAATAACATGTAAAGTTTTTGAAGCTTATTCTGCCCCCCGCTCTTCTGCGTTGCTCGCAGGGCGGCTGCCTTTTGAGTTTTGTCCACCCTTTCGGCCGGCTTGTCTAGCTTCTTCTGTACTCCATTCGTGTGCTACACCTTGTCTGTGCGCTGCACGTCCGCCTTCACTGGCAATTTGTTTTTGCCTTTCAGGATCCATGGCGGCAAAACCACGGCGACTTTTTTGAGTCATCTGCTGGTTGTTTCTTTGGTTAGAATCTTCTGCCATAATCAAACGTTTAGTTGGTTTAAAAAATAAAGTGCGATAAGAAGAAGTTTGGTAGGGAAAGGATTCAGGTAAAAAATACGCCCCGGCAATTTGTCTTTTAAAAAGAGATTTTTCAGTAAATATTAACCGGAAAGCCTTCAAATTTTCCGAATACACGAATCTACAATCTCGACTTCAAAAAATAGCTCATCTTTATTCCACATCACTTCCCTGATGAAGTGATGGAGGAGTGTATTAAGGGGTGTGGAAAAACTTTTGCATGCACTTCAGTTTAACTTTTTTGCAGAATGGCTTTAATTATTTACTATTTAAAAGCATTTTATGACAGGCAGCTTACTTAAACAAGCAGAGGAATATCTTAACCTGGCGGCGGGTATTGTGGTGGAAATAGATGCAGATTTCGTTGTACGTTTTATTAACGAAAGAGGCTGTTTAATACTGGAGGCATCCAAAGAAGAAATCATTGGTAAAAACTGGTTTGATCATTTCCTGGCCTGGGATAAGAGAGAGGAAATGAAAGCTCATTTTGTTACCTTATTTCAAAACCGGGGAGTCCCTATTCAAAAATTAGAAACCACGGTTCTTACAAAAAAAGGGAATACAAGGTTTATAAGCTGGTATAACACCATTATTAAAGAAGAAAAAGGCAGGATATCGGGCATATTAGGCTTAGGTGAAGACATTACCGACAGGACAATATTGCTTCAGCGGCTTTCCATGCAGGAAGAAATAAAAAGGCAACAATTGATTTCCGCGGTTATAGATGCACAGGAAAAGGAAAGAAATGAAATAGCTGTGGAATTGCATGATAATGTAAACCAACTGCTCACCACCTGTAAATTATTGCTGGAGCAGGAAGTCCATAATGGAAACGCTTCGCCTTTTGTTATCAGCACCAGCAAATATCTTCAGAATGCCATTAATGAGATACGAAATCTTAGCCACCGGTTAAACCCGACTCATTTGGAAGAAATGAGCTTTGTGCAGGCCATAGAAGAAATGGCTGATAAAATAAACCTTACAAGCCGGCTACAGGTGGCTGTATCTATTAAAGGCGCTGATTTCCTAAACAGCCTGCCCCCGCCGGTGTCATTATCTGTTTTCCGGATACTGCAGGAGCAGATAAGCAATATTATAAAACATGCGGAGGCCAGTAAAATTGAAATATCCATACATGCGGATAACAACTCGGTTGATTTTGAAGTAAAGGATAATGGGAAAGGGTTCGTTTTAAAAACCACTACCAAAGGCCTGGGTCTTAAAAGTATTTACAGCAGGGCTGAGCTTCATAGCGGGACTGTTTATATAAATACGGCGCCTGGCGAGGGCTGTGTACTTAGTGTTCATATTCCTTATAATTACCAGCCTGCTATGGCTTCCCTGGGTTGAAAAAAGAAGAAAAAATTACGGCCTGTCAAAACTATATACCGCGTTAATTTTTGCAATTAGCCCTTAAAGTAAGCCCTGGAAGTGCAACGGCTGGTCTTCTTGTTTTGATACTATTTGTGACCTGCCCTGGATCATGCTTCTTATAAAAAATACCGGGTCACAGAATTTGCCTTCCGCAATGGGGCGGCAAAAAATAATTATTCTTTACATTGCGCCCTTTAAACCACCCTTGGCATGCGAATATCATATTTGATCTTCCTTAGCTTTTCATTTATTATCCTGTTGTTTTCCATTACTACCTACATAAATTACAGGCAGGCGGAAAAGGTCAAGGAAAATTCAGACTATGTTTCGCTGTCCTCTGACATAGTAAGAAATGCCAACCGGTTTCAACGCAACATTATAAACATGGTAAGCGGCCTCAGGGGTTTTTTGCTGACGGGTGAAAACTATTTTCTGCAAGCTTACGATTCAGCTGCACTGGAAAACAAAACCATCCTGGATGAGCTTTTTGCCAGCTTGCCCGATACTTCTGTTCAATACAAATTAGTTCAGGATATTCAAAAGCTGCACAATGAATGGACAAATGAGTTTACCGGCCCCTTAAGACAGGCAAAGATCAATGCTGAAGCCTCTGATAAAAATGTTGGCTATTTTAATAAGCTGTACAAGGAAAAAATGTTTGTGAGTGAACAGAGTGCAATCAATGTGGAGTTACAACAAAAATTAAGGAGGTTTATTAACCTGGAGTATGACAACCGCAACAACAGAAGTGCGGTGCTTTCAGCCTCTGTACAAAAAACAAAGGCCATTTCCTTTACCCTTACCAGTTTTTCCGTACTAATGGCCTTATTTGTTGTAGGATTTCTTATCTATCGTATCACCAACAGGATTAAGGGAATGGTGCGAATGGCGGATAATATTGCAGCCGGCAATTACGAAGTGCATATAGAGGAAACCGGCAAGGATGAATTAAGCGGCCTGGCCCGTTCGCTTAATTCCATGGCCAAGGTTCTATCCTTTAATATTTCTGAGCTTAAAAGAAAAAATCAGGAACTGGACCAGTTTGCCCATATCGTTTCGCATGACATGAAGGCCCCTTTAAGGGGGATTGATAACGTGGTAACCTGGATAGAGGAAGACCATGAAGCAGAGCTGTCGCCCAAGGTAAATGATTACCTGCAATTGATAAAGGGACGAATTATTAGGGGCGAAAACATGATACAGGGCCTTTTATCCTATGCAAGGATAGGAAAAGAAAAGGACCACCAGGAAAAAGTAGTGATCCAATCGCTGATTGAAGAAGTGCTGGAGAATTTTGCCATTAAACCAACCTTCAACATAACGGTTTCCCAAAACCTTCCTGTTCTTTATACTGAAAAGCTGCCCTTGTTTCAGATTTTTTCAAACCTTATTGGGAATGCTATTAAATACAATGACAAGGAAAACGGTGAGATAGCCATTTATCACAAGGAATATCCCCACGAATGGGAATTTTTTGTCCAGGATAACGGGCCCGGCATCAGTAAAAATTACCACGAAAAGATTTTTATGATCTTTCAAACCCTTCAGGAAAGGGATAGCTTTGAAAGCACGGGTGTTGGCCTGGCCATTGTGAGAAAAATACTGGATTCAAGAAATGAACAAATAAAACTTTCATCGGAGCCTGGCAAGGGTTCTGTATTTTCATTTACCTGGAAAAAGTTATAAACATGAGTAGAATTAGTACAATTTTATTGGTGGAAGATGACCAGCTGGACGCCATGGACATTAAACGTTCTTTGGACAAGTTGAACGTTTTTTATAAACTGGTAGTAGCCAAAAATGGGGAAGAGGCCATTGATATTTTAAACGGCGTTCATCAAACAAAACTGGATTCTTTGCCGGATATTATTTTAATTGACATCAATATGCCCAGGATGAATGGGCTGGAATTTTTGCAGGTGCTCAGAGAAACTCCCGAATGGAAAGGCATCAAGTGTTTTATGATTACTACATCGGATGAAAAAGTAGATAGGGAAGCCGCAAAAAAGCTCGGGGTATCAGGTTATATAGTTAAACCCTTTAAGATCAATAATACATCTTCTATCGATTCCTTCAACCTGATGATTGATTTAATGAACATGAAAGCATAGAGGAGTAGTAAGGTAAAGTCAAAAAAGCCGGTGTTTTCAATCGGCCTTTTTGACTTTAACAATGAACTATGGGAGTAATGTGCTTCATTCGAAAAATTAAACGATTTTTGTCTCTTTCTGAACACACTTAAATATTTGAAAGATCGTGGCGGTTATCATCATTCTTTTTTTTGTTGCTCATTGGTATTTGTCTCTTTTTGCCCAGTCTTTTTTCCATCATCGTTATGCCGCACATGGTGCCTTTAGCATGAACAAGGGCTGGGAGCGCTTCTTTTTCATTTTTTCGTATATCACTCAGGGGTCTTCCTACATGAGTCCAAGAGTATACGGTATCATGCACCGCATTCACCATGCCTACACCGATACAGAACTTGATCCGCATTCACCTTCTTATGACAAGCATATAATGGCCATGATGTGGCGGACCAGCGCCACTTATGTCGGTATTCTGCGAAACAGAACAACTGTAGAGGCTAAATTCACCAAGAACGTTCCCGAATGGGGCTGGTTTGACTTTTGGGGAAACACCTGGTGGTCCAGGATATTGTGGAGTGGTGTGTACACATGGTTCTATATTGCCTTTGCTCCCTCTGCCTGGTGGTATTTGTTAATCCCTGTTCACATAGTAATGGGTCCCTTGCACGGGGTAATCATCAATTGGTTTGCCCATAAATATGGTGGTATAAATTTTGAAACAGATAACACTTCACGTAATTTATTTAAGGTAGATTTGCTGATGTTGGGCGAGGGCTACCACAACAACCATCACAAATTTCCTTCCCGTAGCAATTTTGCTATAAAAAAAGGTGAGTTTGATCCTATTTACCCGGTGGTTGTTCTTTTTAATAAACTAAAGATCATCCGGGTCAACAATCAGAAACAGGTGGAAGCATAATGCTGAACCGTAAAATGTAATCGCAGAATTCAGTTAGCTTAAAGTTTTCTAATAAGCATAGTAGTATATGAGTACTTATTTTTCTAAAGTGATTAAAGCAGGGGAGAGACAAAGAGAATTTAACTTTCGCCAGTTATCCAGTGGTGCCGATATGAAATACCACGTAGATGTGCCTGATGATAAAGGCAACCGTATTATTTTTCAAATGTATAAGGATGTGGAAGGAAGATGGAAAACCTCGGCTTCTATATTGCCTCTTTGGATACATAATGCAGAAGACATCTTGAACGATATTATTGCAGAGCAGATACTGGAGCAGCAAACGGTAAAAAAGAGGTGATAAATTCTTTTGTACAAAATAGTTTAAGGCAGCATAGCTGCCTTTTTTATTAAGAAATGTTTTTTTCGATTTAAGCTCAACAAGAATTAATCGTTCTTTGTTCTTCAGTTCGATATTCTTTTCTTAGCTACATTTACCATTATGGAATTGCCAATTGATAACGAACAGGAAGCAGCGGTTGCTATTTTATTTTCAAGTGCCATGCAAAACAGTGGCAACATTACCGAGCAACAAATAGAACATCTTTCAAGAGCGGTGGTCTTGTGTTCAAAGTTCAGGGGTACAGAATTAAATGAACTTACCCGCAAAGCCATTTCACTGCAGGCCGGCTATGAAAGCAAAGAAATTATAGAGCATTGTGCTTCCTATATCTCCGAGGACTTCTGTGAAACCTTATTTGCCATGGTGAGCGAAGTGATTTTACTGGACGGGCAAATTGATGATGAAAAGACAAAAACCTTTGCCATGCTTGCCCTGTATTTAAATATATCCATGGAACGAATGAAAATGATATTGGCAACCTATCTTATCCGCAATAAATGGAATGTTGAAGTAGTGGACTAATTGAAAAGAGCGAATATTTCAAGGCTTCACTTTTAATTGAAGCTGAGCATATTCAAACTTTATAATTAGGTAACAATTGTCTTAACGCGTTGAGCTATTTTGCTTTTTCAATAACGTCCTTACATAAAGGCTGCATATCTTCCGTTGATAAAATATTGTTCCTTTATACTGCCCGGCTCACTCCAGTCCAATGAAAGAATAGCTTTAATAGAAGACACCAGGTCATTGTAATTGGAAGGCTTAATGAAAAAAAGGTCAGCTCCCATTTCGTAAGCGGTATCAATATTGGCAGGGCGGGAAGTGCTTGAAAAAATAACAATAGGAATGGATTGTAAGGTTGGGTTGGTCCTGATCTCTGTTAAACACTCCAGTCCATTTTTGCAGGGCATATCCAAGTCCAAAAAAATAAAGTCGGGGATATAATGTTTTAATAAGCCCAAAAGTGCATCGCCATCTTCTACAATACTCAGGTTTACAGAAGGCGCAATTTCTTCCAGCGCATCTTTAAAAAAATCATGGTCATCGCGGTCATCATCCGCAAGTATAATAGAATTGATGAGTTGTTGATTTTTAAGATCAACACTTGGCATGGTTAAGAGATTTATTCGGTTAGGGTAAACGATAAAACATTCCTGTAAAATTAGTGGTTTGAACACAACTTGCTGTTGAGAATCGAAAAATTTGCTAAATAGCCCTTGCCTAAGAGGTAAATTCATATATGATCCCTTATTTTAATGGTACTTCAACTAAAAGCTTTTGAATAAATCTTCATATATTAACCCCGGTTAAGGAATTTAATCATTCAATAAAACAATTAATGAAAACTGTTTTTTTCTTTGCTTGCTTAGCTTTTTCTTTTACACCTGGATCGGCGCAAGGTAACTATGCCAAAATGGTCAAGGCTGATGAGGAGATCAGTAAGGTTTTTACGGTGAATGAGTTATTCCGCTTTTCACAGTTTTCACCAGGAACGGTGGTTTTCAGGGATGGAACTGCTTACAATGCCAAGCTTAATTATCACAGGTTGTACGAGCAGATGTTGTTTATAGATGACAAAGGAGATTCCTTGGCAATTGGTAATCCCGCGGAGATCCGATTAATAACAATAGGGAAGGATTCCTTTTTTTATAACAAAGAAAATTGCCTGGAGCTGATTGCTTCTTATACATTAATGAAGCTGGCCGTAAAGCAAATACTTAAAGAAGTTGACCAGCAAAAAAACGGGGCGTACGGATCTTCCTATACCAATAATTCGGCTACGGCCAATAAACACTATTATACAATTGATGGCAAGCCAAGACTGAATGTGGGAGAAGGAACTTTGTTCAGTTCGGCCAATGAATATTATTTATCCTATAAAAGCAACGATTTTATACGAGTGAACAGGAAAAACATTGAAAAATTGTTTCCTGGTTATTATAAAGAATTAAAAGAGTTTATTAAAACCAACAATACCGACTTTGATAAAGAATCAGATATAAAAGATTTGCTTCTTTTTATGCAAAGTAAAATGGTCAATTAAAGACTGGTCTGTTAATGATTTTTGCAGCATTAAGGTATTGAACAACTAATGCCGATGGAAGTTTGCGGGCACTTTAAAAAATCCCTATAACGCAATCCGAATTCTTCCAACCAGGAGTGTTGGTCATATGCTCATTTCCCCCGCTGGCATTTAAAAACAACATAAATCCAAAAGTGGTGAGCCTCACGATCCGGACTAACTATGGATTTTACCTTGTTATCTTTTAATAAAACCATTTAGTCTTAAATAATAAGAATGGGTCAAATGGATGTATAACTTGAATACAATTCCAAACCAATATTCAATCACTATGCATCTGAAAGAGTTCAAATACGAGAACAAACAAAAAAAGAAGCAACTTCTGTTTGAACATGGCGTGTACATAGCCAGCCGCCCCGACGAGGGTTTTACAGTTCTTTTATTTCAAATTGATGCTTTTTATGTGGAAGTTTATTTTGACAGGGAAGAGGAGGAGATCGGTTATATAAGAGCTTTCACTTCTTTGGATTTTCTTGCTCCTTATTTGAAGAATATTGACATCTCAGGTCTTTTGCAGCTTTGCTAAGTTTACATAATCTGGCATTGACACAAATCCCGGCTGATACAAGGCTGGAATATGCTCAATGGATTTTGCAGGGTAACTTATCCAATAAACGAAGAAGGTCTTCAATTGAAGACCTTCTTCGTTTATTGGCTGTGCCTGTTTGAAAGAATTATATCATAACCTCCTGCCTCTCTATTTTTTAGTGGGCACTTCATTCGGTGGCGTGGGGCCAGGCACTCTGTTAGGTATGGCAGGCAGGGACCTTAAATAGCTATACAAAGCGCTCAGGTCTTCATCGGTCATTTGTGCAACTCCTTCCCATGGCATAGGTGGTAAAATAGGACGGCCATTCTCCATTCCTAAATGCTTGCCTGTCCTAAGCGTTTTTATAAAAATATCTTCCGTCCATGCGCCTATTCCAGTGGCACTGTCAGGAGTTAAGTTGGCAGCATAGGTAATACCCCAGGGACCGGCAAATGCCGTTACATCAGGCGCCATATATACCCATCCTCCGGGTTTAATATCGTCAGAACTGATTGGTGGTAATTGCGATTGAGCAGGGTGGCCGGAAAGCAGTTTGGCAGAATCTACTTTTGGTCCCTGTGGCGTAAGGTTTTTAGGTGAGTGGCAATCATGGCAGCCGGAGGTAGCGACAAGATATTCCCCTCTTTTGACCAGGTCTTCGCCTTCTAATCTGGATGTTCCCGTTGTTGATTCCTCTTTTACCATTGGTGCGTTATCGGCACAGGAAGAAAATGCTGTAACAGCAAATACGGAGATAGCAATTGCGAGTTTCATGTTGTTGGTTTTGGTCCTTCAAATTACTTAATTATTGTTTATAATTAATTTTTTTAATAATCTTCTTTATAAAGAAGGCATTTTTACTGCGGTCCTAATTTTGCAATCACTGAAAAAACTTAAACCATGGCAGGATATCATGAATACAAAAATTGTATAGAAGCCTGTTTGCGCTGCGCTGCTATTTGTAATCATTGCGCCTCTTCCTGCACTCAGGAAGAGGATATAAAAATGATGGCCCGGTGCATTCAATTAGATATGGAATGTGCCGCGGTTTGTTATGCCTCGGCACAACTGATGAGTCTTGGCAGCGAACAGGCTAAAGAATTTTGTAGAATTTGTGCAGCTATTTGTGAAGCTTGTGGCACTGAATGTGGTAAGCACCAAACCGAGCATTGCCAGGAATGTGCCGAAGCCTGTAAGCGCTGTGCCGAAGAATGCAGGAAGATGGCAGCATAAGGTGGACGGGCTGTGATAACCGGCCATGCAAGGAAATTAATAATTGCCTTTATATCTATAAAAGCGCTTTTAAGTTTGAAAGGAGGGGTATTGCACTGTATCAGCTTCAATTCTCCTTTGCCCAATCCACCACCACCTTTATTTCATCAGCGCTGTGTTGATACAGGGCATCCTTAAAATGCGTGATAGGGATTTTTCCAGTGATCACGTTTTTTACAACACCGGGCCATCTTTCCAGGCTGGCCAACAGGTTATCTACTGCCATTTGATAATGGGCCGGGCTTGCATTTACACTTCCTAAAATAATTTGATTTTTTAAAACCATTTGCTGCATCATATTGCCTGCCATCACTGTTATGGGACGTTCGCCGGACGGAATGCCGGTAACTACGTAAATGCCATTAACGGCAAGGGCATCAATTAGCTCAATTTGAAGTTTGGCAATGCCTGTAGCTTCAAATATAAAATCGCTTTCCCCAAAGGTTGCCTCCAGGCTGGTGGTTTGCATTTTTCTTCCATCTACATAAGTGCCGCCTATTTGTTTAAGTATCTGTGGCCGCAATGTTCCTTCGTCTACTACATCCAGTCCGAATACTTCCACGCCTCTGAGGCGTAAGGCAAACGCAGCCATTAAACCAATCGCTCCTATTCCCGCTACCAAGGCTTTCTTTCCTTCCAGCCAGCGTTCGCCCGGAAAAATATTTTTTAACCTTGCCCCTTGTATGATCATGGCTTCATCAATGGCTTTCGCTGCAACGGACATCGGCTCTGTTAATACCCCGATTTCCCTGATGCTTTCAGGAACCTTTACCAGGTATCTTTCTTTATCCACTACGTATTCTGCCTGGAAACCATCAGCGCCTTTGATCCCTCTTTCGGTGTAGTTTCCTGTATAACATAAATCGCTGCGATTGTTCAAACAGGCAAGGCATTGATTACAACCCCTCCTTACGGTGAAGACCGCGTAATCTCCCGGGGCTACGGTAGATACGGCTTCACCGGTTTCTACTACCTGCCCGAACATTTCATGACCGATGATCAATTCTTTTTTACCTGCAGGAGCATGTGCTCTTCCTCCTTTTACTTCTTCCCGGTCAGTACCACAAATGCCTACCTGCCATACTTTTATTTTTACTTCGTCCGCGGCATTGACCTGTGGTTCTTCCACATCGGTCAATGATACCATGGTTGTCCCCGGCACTAATGCAATTGCTTTCATACTTTAGTATTTACATTTTTATTCCTGCTGTCGTTTAACTGCATATCTAAATTGTAAGCAGCACTGATCAAAGCCATGTGGGTAAAGGCCTGTGGGAAGTTTCCTAAATGTTCTCCTCTAAAACCTAATTGTTCGGAATACAAACCAAGGTGGTTGGCATAGCCCAGCATTTTTTCGAAATGTAGTCTTGCTTTTTCCAGTTGGCCGGCACGGGATAAGCATTCCACATACCAAAAGGTACACATGGAAAAGGTGCCTTCATGGCTTACAAGGCCGTCTGGTGCAGCCATCGTAGTATTGTATCGGTATACCAAAGAGTCCGAGACCAATTCGGTTTCAATCCTTTTTAAAGTGAATAGCCACCTTGGATCTTTGGGGCTGATGAACCGCAACAGGGGCATTAAAAGAGAAGACGCGTCCACGGTGTCAGCACCCGGAAACTGCATGAAAGCTTTTTTTTCTTCATTCCAGAATTCATCAAACAGGCTATTGTAGATAAGGTCTCTTTGTGTTTTCCATCCTTCCTTTAAGGGGAAGGACCTTGCTTCAGCAATCTTGATGCTCCGGTCCAGGGCAACCCAGCACAATAACCGTGAGTGAAGGAATTTTTGTTTGCCGCCCCGTACTTCCCAGATGCCTTCATCGGGCTGGTTCCAGTTTTGGCTTAACCAATCAATTTGATCTTCCAGGTCCTTCCAGAAATCATAAGAAATCGGTTCTCCATGCTTGTTATACAGGTAAACTGAATCCATTAATTCTCCATAAATATCCAATTGCAACTGCCTGTAAGCGTTATTGCCGATTCGTACAGGGGCCGATTGCCTATAGCCTTCAAAATTGGCCAGGATCTTTTCTTCCAACTGCCGGTTGCCGTCAATAGAATACATAATGCCCAGCCTGCCATGACCTTTAATGTCGCGGCAAAGTTTTTCCACCCAGTTCATGAAGGCTCCTGCTTCCCGGGTATATCCCAGGCGTAACAAGGCATAAACCGTGAAGGAAGCATCGCGGATCCATGTATAGCGGTAATCCCAGTTTCTTTTAAATCCAATGCTTTCCGGCAAGCTGAAAGTGGGTGCAGCAATGATGGAACCATACCGGTATGAAGTGAGTAGCTTTAAAACCAGCGCAGACCGGTTTACAATTTCCATCCAGCGGCCTTTGTAATTGGATTGTGCCACCCATTCTTTCCAATAGTTAACAGTTCGGAATAAGCTTTCCGTAATAAAGTTTTTAAAATCCTTTTCTCCAGAATGATTGATGTCAATATGCTCTAAAAGAAAATCGGCTGTTTCATTGGCCGATAAAGTGAACTGGGTTATTATATCTCCGTTAACGATCTGCAAAGGCACGGAACTGGTCAGCCTTAATGTTGTTTTGGCTTCGTCACTGCTTGTGAAAATGATCTCTTTTTGCGAAACGGCCTCCACGGTATGGGTACTCCTTCCATAGTTGAAACGCGGGCGGCAATGCATTTCATATTTCACTATTCCCCGCACAGTGGTTACTCTTCTGATGAGTTCTTTGCCAGCGTATAATTCTTCCACGGGCATAAAGTCAGTGATTTCTCCCACTCCTTCCTGTGATAAGAAACGGGTTAGCAGCACATTGGTATCCGGCAGGTACAATTGTTTTGTTTTCATTTCATTGAAGGCCGGTGCAATTTTAAAATAACCGCCTTTATGCACATCAAGAAGGGCGGCAAAAATGCTCGGTGAATCAAAATCGGGAAAGCACATGAAATCAATGGAGCCATTGAGTCCAACCAGGGCCACCGTGTTCAGGTCGCCGATAATTCCATAGTTCTCTATGGGTTGATAATCCATGCCTTTTGAAATCCTTTACAGATTTACTGCAATAGCTATTCCAGATACCGGCGAAAGAACTATTTGGAAAATAAGTGTGGAGTCCTAATGAGATTTAATAGGATGCCCTGTGCTGGCAAAGGAATTGAAGGTTGGGTGTATGCTATTCTTCGTAAACAATTTTTTAACAGCAGGAATGAAGGGCTATGAAAGAATGGGCAGAGGTCATAACAAAACATTTGAGCAGCTTTGTGGAAATACTGGCAGCTATTGTAATTGCCATTGCTCTGCTCCAGTTTCTTTACCAATACATTCGCAACCTATTTCAGCCAAACATTGAAACGATCAATCAAAGCATCCGCATACGCTTTGGAAGTTCTCTTGCCATAGCATTAGAGCTTTTGCTGGCAGCAGATATATTGGCAACTGCCATTGCACCTACCTGGGACGATATTGGAAAGCTGGCTGCCATTGCTACCTTGCGTACCGCCTTAAACTATTTTTTGGAACGGGAACTAAAAACATCGGGAGTACGCAAAAATCTGAAATAAACATAAACCGGAGGTTTGTATGCAACAACAAAACAGCGGGGGAAGTCATTACAGCTTTCTGCAAAAAGTGTGGATCACAGGAGGCATATTTGCCCTGATCATCAGTTTGATTCTGTTGCTAAAAGCAACCTTTAGTGTTTTTCTCCTGATACTTGCGGGTATCTTAATAGCTGTTTTTTTCAGAGGGTTAAGCGGGTTAATTGAACGCAAAACAAAATGGAATGGCGCTGTTTGTCTGACTATTTCTATTTTGGGTACACTGGTAATAATTGTCTTGCTGTTTTGGTTGCTGGGTGCAAAAGTTCAATCGCAAATAACCCAGTTGAATGATACCTTGCCTGCTACTGTTAAAGATGTCAAGGCACAATTAAATAATAGCTCCTTGGGACAAAAAATAGTCGAAAAGATTTCATCTCCTCAAACGCAAAAAAAAGCACAGTCACTGATACAAACTTTTTTTAAAAGCACTTTTGGAATAGTGGGGGATCTGTATGTTATACTGTTTTTAGGAATTTTTTTTACGGTTTCTCCCGGCCAATACAAAAAAGGTTTGGTGCAACTAGTCCCCAAGCGGGGACAAGCAAAAGCCGATGAGGTGCTTGTTAAAACAAGCGATAGTTTAAAAAAATGGTTGAAGGGAAAAATCTTTGCCATGTTTGTTGTATTTATTCTTACATCCATTGGTCTTGCAATTATTGGTGTGCCGATATGGCTGACCCTGGCTTTAATTGCAGGCCTTCTCAATTTCATTCCCAATTTCGGTCCTTTAATAGCTATGATTCCGGCCGTGTTGGTTGGCTTTATGCAAGGCCCTTCTACGGCTGCCTTTATAGCCGGTTTGTATATTTTGGTGCAGGTAACAGAGAGTAATTTTATTACACCCATGGTGCAACAAAAACTCATTAGCATTCCACCTGCGCTGATCATTATAGCCCAGCTTCTGATATCACCCTTAACGGGTGGCTGGGGACTTGTGTTAGCAACACCGCTTATGGTTATTGTTATGGTGTTGGTGCAGGAGTTGTATGTGAAACGACAAGAGTGAATGAGCAATTGAAATTTTCTGTACACAAATATTTACAGCTTGTAATGATTTTTAACAAGGAAAGAATTTTATGGATGGACAGTCAGTTAATTATTTCCTATAAGTTGATGGGGCAAGAAACTATCCCTAAAAAGACGGCAACATTTATGGTTGACGGTTTTTCATTTCATTTACCGTTTGTGTAAGCGAAGCAATCATCTTTTTTAATTCAGCTATTTCTCTTGCGCCTGCAACCGGGGCTTTTTCTTCTTCTGCATCACGGCCAATAAAAAAAGTGGCTAAGGTGGCTGTTACATACCCAAAAATGGCATACCCAAAAAGTGAAAGAATAAAGGCAAGTCCGCGGCCTTCAGGAGTGGCAGGCCAAAAATCGCTACCGGCTGTTATCACCCTCATGCCAGTCCACCATAAAGCCATACCGTAGTTTTCAAAACCGGGATTTGAGTGCTCAAAAGCATACATCCCGGCAGCGCCGCCAAAGGTTACTACAAGAGCCAACAGCATTACATATCCAAAACCTCTGCGTTTCATCGTTGCTCCAAGACTTTTTATACTGCGGTTCAACGAGGCCACGACTTTAATAAGACGGATGCCTCTTAACCCCCTTAGCAGGCGAACAACACGGAAAATGCTGAAAATGCGGAGGGCCGGAATAACCAAGGAAATGGCCGTTAACCAATTTCTCTTTAAAAAAGTCAGCTTAACCGGAGCCAAAATAAATTTTACAAGAAAATCGATGAAAAAGATGCCCCAAATTGTAAAGCTTAAATATTCTAACGGCTTCGTTAATCTCCAGATCAATTCTACAATCAATAATACCAGCCACACAAAGCCTAAAAAGATCATGGGCCCCTCTAATAGCTTTTCAACAGATCGTAATAATTTATTCCTTTCATTGGATAACTGCTGCTTCATGCGTTTTCATGTTTATAAATCCTCTTTGGCAGCTTTCACATTAGCCGAAATGATCAGGTGGCTTGTTTCATCCGGAAGAAGTTGCATTTGCTGTTTCACTTTGCAAATCTTCCATATATCCCTTTTTTAATTGCTCGTAAAAAGAATGTTTGTCAACAAGCAAAGCAGCTATATTGGAAACCAGCGCAGCCAGCATCAAGTGAAAAATAACGCTGTGACGGTCGGTCATTTCCAATACCAAAATAGCCGATGTAAAAGGGGTACGGGTAACTCCTGTCAAAAATCCCACCATTCCACCCAGTATTAAAATATTGGCATTGGAGCCGAGGTAATGGAATACTTGTGAGAGAAAGGCGCCAATGGAAGCCCCTGCAGCCAGGGCCGGGGCAAACACACCGCCCGCTGCTCCTGTATTAAAGCAAATAACAGGCCCGGCCATGCGCAACAGCATGGTATCCCAGGATACGGCTTTTTGATCAGTGAAAAGGGAGGTGTTCATTAAATCTTTTCCGGAGCCTAATATGGCATCGTTAAAAAAATAAGCGATCGATGCTATAAAAAGACCAGCCATCACCACAAACAAAACATTTTTTGCTTTAGAGAAGGATTTTTTCCAGTTCATTACTTTTAAAATGATCTTGGACATAGCCGCCCCCAGAAAACCGGTGGCTATTGCTGTAACAGCTACTGCTAAAAAAACGGAGAATTTAAGATTGTGGACATCCGGGTAGCCAAGGTATAAGTAGGGGCCAAGCAAACCCTGTGCTGTTAAGCCGGCAATGATCACTGCTGAAAACAAAGCTGTGCGAAAAAAACGGATATGGGTTCTTGCCAACTCTTCCATAGCAAAAACAACGCCTCCCAGCGGCGTATTGAAGGCGGCAGATAATCCTGCTGCGGCTCCGGTTAAAATAAAATTTTGTCTTGAAAGCTTTGGCCAGGAAGAGGGAATTGCTTTATTAATGATCCGAAATACGGAACCGGCTATTTGTATGGTCGGTCCTTCGCGGCCAATAGCGCCACCGCCCATTACCATAAATAAGCTGGAGACGATCTTAACTACCATAATACGAAAGCTTAAGAGCTTTCCGATCTTTTTATCATGTCGGGGAGTAGCTAATTCAATAGCTGCCATGACCTGCGGAATGCCGCTGCCCTTTGCATTTTTGGCAAAGGCCTGCACTACATACCAGGCCAGGAAAAAACAAAGGGGGGTAATGATAAAAATGGTCCAGTGGTGCCAGTGCAGGGCGGTTTGCAAAAGCCCTTCCGAGTAGCCAAAAAGCTTGGTGTATCCAACCGCAACCAAACCTGTCAACAGGGAGGCTGTCCAAAAAGGGATTGCCTGTAGCACATTGCTTTTGACCTTGTCTGTAACCACCAAATCAAAAAAGAACTTTCCATTTCTACGAATCTTTTCAAGCCAGCTTTCCTTCATGTTGCAAAGTAAAACAGATCGGGACATTCCCGATGATTTCAAAAAATCTAATAAGAATTTAATTTGATTTTAATAGGCACCTATAGGTGCTGGTTTAGCTTCACTGAAATAGAAGGAGGAATTATGTTAAACGACAAGAGGCTTTTTATTGTATCTAACCGTTTGCCTGTGAATATTACGGGTGAAGATGAAACGGCTGAGGTTCAACTCTCTTCGGGTGGCCTGGTTACTGCTATCAACAGTTACCTTCAAAACGGGAAAAATGAATTTTCCGAAACCTTCTGGACAGGAGTGCCGGGGTGCAATAAAGCTACCTGGCAAAAAGCAGTCCGGCAACTGCCTCATTCAAATTATACATACGTTCCTGTTTTTTTTTACAGGGAGCAGTACGAAAAATATTATAACGGATTCTCCAACTCTGTAATCTGGCCTTTGTTCCACTATTTTCCCTCGTATGCTGAATACAGGCCCGAATATTTTGATAATTATCAAAAGGTCAACGAACATTTCTGTGAAGTAATGGTGCGGCAATTACGTCCGGGCGATACCGTTTGGATACATGATTACCACCTTTTGCCTTTGGCTCAATTGTTACGAGATATATTGCCTGAATTGACCATTGGGTTCTTTTTGCACATTCCTTTTCCGTCCTTTGAAATTTTTCGCCTTCTGCCTACCACCTGGCAGAAACAAATGCTTAAAGGAATTTTAGGGGCCGATCTTATAGGGTTTCATACTATCGACTATGCTTCGCATTTTTTGCAAAGTGTGCACATGGTTCTGGGGCTGGATAATGATCGCAACATTCTTCGCCATAACAACCGCTTGATCAAAGTAGATGTTTTCCCAATCAGTATTGACTATTCCCATTTCAACGAAGCCTATGATAATAAAAAAGTTGCGAGTTTAAGGGAATCGTTACTGGAGAGAACTTCCGGCCAAAAGATCATTTTTTCGGTAGACCGGTTGGATTATACCAAAGGGGTGCAGAATCGTTTGAAAGCCTATGAATTGTTTTTGTTGCAAAATCCGGAGTACGAGAATAAAGTAGTATTTGTTATGGTCATTGTTCCATCCAGAGATACCATACCTAAATATGCCGAACGGAAACGCATCATTGATGAAAAGATCAGCCAGGTGAACAGCCGGGTCGGAAAAATTCATTGGCAGCCGCTTATCTACCGCTATAGTTCCTTGCCCTTTGAAGAAATGGTGGCCTTGTACACGGCTTGTAATCTTGCCCTGATCACTCCTTTAAGGGATGGGATGAATCTTATAGCTAAAGAGTTTGTGTCCAGCAGGAAAGATAAAAAAGGAGTTCTTGTTCTTTCTGAAATGGCTGGCGCTGCAAGGGAGTTAACAGACGCGCTTGCCATTAACCCGAACGATATTTCTGAAATAGCCCAAAAAATCAAGCAAGGGTTGGAAATGAGCGAAAAAGAGCAGGCCGAAAGAATTGAAGCCATGCAAACAAGAATTAAAAATTATGATGTACAAATTTGGGCGGACGATTTTATGACAGAAGTAAACCATATAAAGAAAAAGCAAAACAACTTCCAGGTGAAATTTATAGACCACTTGTCAAAAAAGGATTTGCTGGATGCCTACCGCAATGCCAAAAGGCGTTTGCTGTTGCTTGATTACGACGGTACCCTGGTTTCTTTTGCGCCAAGTCCCGATCTTGCTGTTCCCGGTAAGGCCTTATTGAATTTAATATCAGGGTTGGGTTCAGTTCAGGGCAATGACGTTTATCTTATTAGTGGCAGAAGCAGTGCATGGCTTAACAAGCACTTTGGAACCATGCCTGTTAACCTCGTCTCAGAACACGGTGCCCGTTTTAAAGGCAAAGACAGCGACTGGGTTACACAGGTGCAGGCACCCAGCGAATGGAAGGAGCATGTGCATCATCTTATGGAGATTTACGTACGCCGTTGTGCCAATAGTTTTATTGAGGAAAAAGATTTTTCCATCGTGTGGCATTATCGCAATGCCAATGCAGACCAGGGAAAACTAAGGGCACTGGAGTTAGCAAGCGAACTGCATGAATATGCCCGCCACCGGCAATTGGAAGTGCTGCCCGGCAATAAAATAGTGGAGGTAAGAAACAGCGGTACGGATAAAGGAACAGCTATAAAAAAAATACTTAGCCGGAATGAGTATGATTTCATTTTGGCGGTAGGAGATGACCGGACAGATGAAGATATGTTCAGGCAGCTAGCGTCAAAAGAAAATAGCTTTACCATAAAAGTTGGGTCAGAGGCTTCCTATGCGCAGTACAATTTGCATACACCACAAATGGTGATTTCATTATTGGAGGGGGTTACTCATTTTTCCTCCGCAACACTGGTACCCTAGTCAGTTTTATGGCAGTTCTGCTTTTAAACGACCCGACGCTCATGGGCAAGCGGGGCGTCTGTTTTCTTGATACTTAGCACAGGTACTTTGGAGCCATTAATTATCTTTTGTGTATGCGGGCCTATAAAACCGGGCTTGGTTATCACATCCAAAACTGAAGTAACAATCAAAAGGTCGGGAGGGGCTTTTTGCATGTAGTGCAGCACATCTTCGGCAACAGATTGTCCTGCACCCCATACAGATTTTGCTTTTACCTTATCGTTTTGCAATAGATCGCTAATCTCCTCGATAACCTTTTCAAGAATGTTTTTTTCAGGTTCTATTTTACCATACGATAAACCCAAAACGTCCATAACGGGTAGGGAAGAAAGAAAATGGCAAACCACATCGTAACGCATCAAAGCACCGCTAACCGGGCGGACAGGAAACAGGATTTTCTTAAAAGAACTATATTCCCTCAGAGGCGGAACAGTAAGGACAGGACAGACAGAATGCTTGAGCACATTGTACGTGTTGCTGCCAATAAATCCATCCCTGAATCCCGAGGCACCATGCGTGCCCATTACAATCAGGTCAGATTGGTGTAAAAGAGAACTTTTGATAATGGTTTCTGCCACATTACCCTCGACCTGTATGATTTTTGGCTTTAACCAGCTGGCATGTTGAATAGAGCCGGCCAATGCAGTAAGTACATCAGAGGAATTGGAAAGATGACAGCTATAAGAATCATATTCATCAGTCAGGCCGGCAAAGTCAGGTTCAATAATGTTTAGCAACAGCAAAGAAGCATCATGTTTTTTTGCAATAGTAACAGCAGTATCTAAAGCATTTAAGGAAGTATGGCTAAGGTCAATTGGAACAATGACCTGTTTAATTGCAAAAGGGTTCATGTTACTGTGTTTTTAACTTCACAAATGGTGAGACCTCGGTTTTCTTTTCCAGTGCATTCTTCAATTCAATATTAACCGAGAGAACAGAATCGTTCCGGATAAGGAGTTCCCGGTTTTGTTTCTGGTAGAATTCTTTTTGTTGATATAGAAAACCTGAAATAAGTAAAAGAAGGAAAATAATTCCTGTGAGCAGCAAATGTGCAGACCTCGTTTGTATGGATCTCTTTCTGGTCAACACGTGCAAGTTCTCCTGTGTTTTTAAGGAGATGGTTAATACAGGATTAAAAAAATATTAGAATTTAGAGGAACGCAGAGAGTGGGCCGCCGGGAGTTGTATGATGAAAACGGTTAGCTTTCCCGGTTCCGAGCTTACCTGTATAGAGCCTTTATGAATTTTAATGATGCGATCGGTCAACGATAATCCTAAACCAAAACCACCAGCGGCGCGGTTTTCTTCCATACGGTAAAAAGGTTGAAATATATTCTCCAGTTCTCCAGCCGGTATGCCGGGGCCCTCGTTTTGCACAGCAATAAAAATAGCATTATCCTTTGCCTTCAGGTTTACTACTGCATGCTGGTTATAAGAATATTTACAGGCATTGATCACGATGTTTTTTATGGCCGTAAGCAACAGGGCCTCGTTGCCTAAAACCAGTAAGTTTTCCTCTTCCTCCGGCAGTTCATCAAACTCGATCAGCACAGAAAAAGAAGGATTGGTTTTAACCACTTCGGAGGGCAGACGCAGAAGGATCTCGTCAATACGGATCACATCGATTTCCAGTCCCCCGGGGTTGCCGGATGCTTTAGCAAACTCGAGTAAAGTCTGCGTTAATTTATTCATGTGTCTTACATCTTGGTAAACCGATTGCATCACATTACTATAATCTTCGGGACTTCGTTCCCGTTGCAGCGTAATTTCCAGTTGGCTTGATATGGACGTGAGCGGCGTGGATAATTCATGAGAGGCGTTGGAAATAAAACGGCGCTGGAGCTCAAAGCTTTCCTGCAAACGGTTCAGCAGGTCGTTAACCGTATGCGATAACTGGTACCATTCATCCTTTGTTTTGCCGGTTTGGATGCGGCGGGTAAGGTTTCGTGCAGAAATTTCAGCAACGTCTTCACTTATTTTTTTGATAGGCTGCAACAATCTTCCGGAAAAAATATAACCACTAACCAAAATGAAAATGTTGCCAACTAAAAAACTCAATATTAAAATCTTAAGCAGGTTGCTAAGGTTTTCTTTAGCATCCGCATCTTCGGCAGCACTTACAATAACAATTCTGGTGTTGTGATCGGTATAGTGATAGGCGATCGCTTCTTTTTGCCCGCTTACAAAATAATAGCTGCCTTTTACCCTTGCTTCATCTAATATTTCATTGTCAACATGCAGCGTGTCATCCGGCACATCGCTATACTCATAGATCTTGCGGTCCTGGAAGTCATAAGCCTGTATGGTTTTTCGTCTGAGCGAAATGGTGGTGGAGGAATCTATCAGGTTCAATAATTTCTCATCAAAGATCTCTTTTTGGCTCAATAGCCTTGCCGTAGTAATACCTCTGTTGGTAAGCCTGGATTTAATATTGCTAAGCCTTTGCTGGTACGAAAAATAATAAATACTGATGCATACACCGCTAAGAATTACAAATGCCAGCAGGGAGAAAAGAAAAGTGATTCTCAGACGTACTGGCATGCTTTAGGTGTTTTCTTTTAAGATATAGCCCAGGCCCACCTGGGTGTGGAT
>CBHTSW010000003.1:0-235954 GCA_966095395.1 uncultured bacterium
CCCGCCAATGAAGTAACTTTATACAAACCCTCTTCCTTGCACATCATAGCCATGCAGCTCAACCGCTTTTTCCTGAACAACGGCTACCCCTATAAAAATCCCCATGGTAGTTCTTTACGGCTCGTTTCCCATCTCCAGCTACTGCCACACAATAAACCCTTTGCATTGTCCTCCCGGCGACAGGAGGGATCCTTGCACCGCCCTATAACAAAAACAAAAAAGAAAAGAACAGAAAACAAAACCTCTCTTTTCTTTAACACCCATCTCTCCTTTTACCCCGAATTCCTTCTCCAAAACCCGCCTCAAAAAACTACCTTCGCAGCCTATGCAAGATTACCTGAAGGGATTGAACGACAGGCAGCGTGAGGCTGTGCTGACAACAGAAGGACCACTGATGATTGTGGCCGGCGCCGGCAGCGGAAAAACCAAAGTTTTAACCACCCGTATCGCCCATTTGATGGCGCAGGGCGTGGACGCCTTTAATATACTGGCGCTTACATTTACCAACAAGGCGGCGGCCGAAATGAAGGAACGCATCGGCCACATCCTGGGCAACCGCGACGCCCGGAATTTATATATCGGCACTTTTCACAGCGTGTTTGCCCGCATCATGCGGGCCGAGGCACACCGCATCGGCTACCCCAATGCGTTCACCATTTACGACACCGACGACGCCAAAAGCGTGGTGAAAGCCGTTACCAATGAACTGAACCTGGATGCGCAGCATTATAAACCCAACGTGGTTTATAACAGAATCTCCAGCGCCAAAAACTCTCTTGTGGGACCCAGGGAATATATGGCAGACTACCACATTCAGCAGGAAGACACGCGGGCCAACCGTCCCATGATCGGCGCTATTTATGATGCCTACAGCAAGCGTTGTTTTAAGAACGGCGCTATGGACTTTGACGACCTGCTGTTTAAAATGTACGAACTGCTGAAAAACTTTCCGGAAGTATTGCACAAGTACCAGCACAAGTTCAAATATATTTTAATTGACGAGTACCAGGATACCAACCCCGCCCAGTACGAGATCATCAAACTGTTGGGCGCCGTACATGAAAATGTGTGCGTGGTGGGTGATGATGCCCAAAGTATTTATTCCTTCCGCGGGGCTACCATTCAAAATATCCTGCAGTTCCAGAAAGATTACGATGAAGTAAAAGTGATCAAGCTGGAACAGAACTACCGCAGTACGCAAACCATCCTGAGCATTGCCAACGAAATCATTAAGAACAACAAGGGCCAGATACCCAAAACCCTGTTCACGGAAAATGCCGCCGGCGAAAAAATAAAGCTGGTTCGCACCATGACCGACAATGATGAAGGTAAGTTTGTAGCCGACCAGATACAGGAACAACGCTTGCGCAATCACTATAGCAATAAGGATTTCGCCATCCTTTACCGCACCAATGCGCAAAGCCGTTCCTTCGAGGAAAGCCTGCGCCGGATGAACATACCCTATACCATTTACGGAGGCATTTCCTTCTATCAGCGCAAGGAGATCAAGGATTATATTGCTTACCTGCGCATCATTGTCAACCCCAAGGACGAAGAAGCGCTGAAGCGTATTATTAATTACCCTGTCCGGGGCATAGGAAAAACGTCCGTGGACCGGGCCATCCTGGCTGCCAATGAAAACAATATCAGCATGTGGCAGGTGCTGGAAAATGCCCAGATGTTCGGCTTCAAGGCCGGCACCCTGCAGGCCATAGAAGAATTTGTGCTGATGATCCGCAGCTTTCACAGCATGCTGGGTAGCAAGAATGCCTACGACATTGCTTTTCATGTAGGCAAGCAAACCGCTTTTGTAAAAGAGCTGTTCAACGATAAAAGTACCGAAGGGGTACAACGCTACGAGAACGTGCAGGAGTTGCTGAACTCTATAAAAGAGTTTACGGAAACGCCTTTGAGTGAAGAAAGCGGTGAAGTGGGCGATAAAGGTTTAGGCACCTATCTGCAACAAATTACCTTGCTGACCGATGCCGACCAGAAAGACCCGGATGCCGACACGGTGAAGCTGATGACCATACACGCAGCAAAGGGGCTGGAGTTCCCGGTAGTGTTTGTGGGCGGCCTGGAAGAGGGATTGTTCCCCAACGCCATGAGCATTAATACCAGAGAAGAACTGGAAGAAGAGCGGCGCTTGTTTTATGTAGCCATTACCAGGGCCAAGGGAAGATTGTATTTGAGCCATGCCAATACCCGTTATAAATTTGGTAACCTGCAGCAAAGTGATGTAAGCCGTTTTATTGAGGAAATTCCCGTAGAGCACATTGATAAATCTTTTTCAGGCGGCGGGGTAAAGAATCAAAGTTCGGGGATGATGGGCAATGCCTTTGAACGCATGCAGCGCGGATTTGGCAGCAGCAAACCCGAGGCCAGGGAAAAAAGTTTTGTTTCTACCTTAATAGGTGGTGCGAACGGCAAGCCCAAAGAAGTGGCCCATGTACCGTCGTCCAATTTCGTTCCCAGCGATATCACCAAGCTGGAACAGGGCATGCGGGTAGAGCACCAGAAATTTGGTTTCGGCGAAGTGATCAAGCTGGAAGGCTCCGGTCATAACCCGGTGGCCACTATAAAATTTGATGTGAACGGGGAGAAGAAGATCATGCTGAATTACGCAAAGCTGATGATCGTAAACGGATGATCAGGATAGGCCTGGTGTAGTACATCATCGCATCAGGTACATTACATCCAAATGAATCGGCACTTAATTAATTCAAGTTGCCGGTTACCATAAATGATTACTCTGTTTAGTTTTCAACCTCACCCCACCTATCACTCTACTGCTGGCATAGTCGTCCTTCCCTCTCCAGGTGGAGAGAGGCGGCGGGCCCTCCGAACATCGGAGAGGTAGTTGGGGCGGTGAGGTTGAAATAAGATAACTAACCGGCACCTGAATTCATTAGTAAAGGTGCTTTAAACAGGGACCACACCCGTTTAAAGCACCTTTTATATTGTTTTAGAAACGTAATCCCTGCGTATACCTATTACAGCAGCACCGTCAGGCTCTTTATAACAGCGCCCAACCGCACGGCATCGTGAATCCTTTGTTTAGCAGTGCCCTGGCCCACCAGCGTTTTTTCATGCGAGGTTACGCAAAGCTCGCAGCCATTTAAGGCACTCACCACCAGGCTTACCAGTTCAAAAAATTCCTTACCCAATACCGGGCTGGCCATAATGCTCATGCGAATGCCCGCTTGTGCATTGTTGTAAAATTCTTCATGCATGAAATGGCGGAAACGGTAATACACATTATTGGCGTTTAATAAGCTGGTGCAGCTTACTACTTCGGCCAGTTCCTTATCTGTTGCCCCTTCCTGTGTGGCCGATTGTGCAAAAGCTTTTTGTAAAGCTTCATTCTTTTCATTCACAGCAACCGAATAGGCCAGCAGGAAAGCTTCTTTCTTTGTCAATGTTTCTGCGCCTAAGGCATTCGTTACATTGATCTTCAGGTCACGCAGGTAACGGGCGTCGGTTTGCGCCAGTAAACGCAAGCGCCCACTCACATGTTCTTCGCTTAAACCCAGGTCATTTACCAATGCTACCGCATTATCTGTTGTATTTGCTATTCCAAACATAGATTTCTTTTTAAGTTGAAGAAAAAGATATGGTTTGCGGCTTCCCGGCAGTTTTTAACAGAGGCTTCTCTTCAAAAACCAACAGTGCTGCAAACCATACACTAAAACCATACACTGTTTATGCCACTAACGTTGCTTCACCTTTCTGCCAGTTGCAGGGGCACAATTCATCTGTTTGCAAGGCATCCAGTACACGCAGCACTTCTTTCACGTTACGGCCCACATTCAGGTCGTACAAAGAAACCCAGCGAACAATACCCTGGGGGTCTACGATGAAAGTAGCACGGTAGGAAACTTTTTCTTCTGCTTCCAGGATACCCAGTTCGGTAGCCAGTGATTTAGAGGTATCGGCCAGCATGGGGAATTGCAGGTTGCGCAGGTCTTCGTGATCTCTTCTCCAGGCAGCATGTACAAATTCGCTGTCCGTAGAAGCCCCTACCAGCACCGCGTCGCGGTCAACAAAGTCCTGGTAGTGTTTGTTGAATTCGGCAATTTCTGTAGGACAAACAAAGGTGAAATCCTTTGGCCACCAGAACATCACCATCCATTTACCGCTGTTTTTGATCTCATCATAGGAAAGATCGTAGAATTCTTTTCCTTTCTCAATAGATACTACTGCCTTTTTATTGAACTGGGGAAAGGCAGACCCGATTGATAAAACAACATTCTTCATAATCGTATTCAATTTTTTTCGAGTGGCAAATGTCGGCATAAACAGCCATCAATAAAATTGATTTTTGTTATGAAAGAATAGATGAAATCGATATATGCATACAGGAACTTTAAAAAGGAGCCTAATATATCAGGTGGGACAAACAGGGTAAAGCAACGGGATTGTACAACCGCAAAGAGACGAAGATTTTTTCCACCCCAGGTTTGCGGTTCCATTTTTCAGGGTGTTTGAAACTTGCCCACGCATAGAACATTATCTAAAAAGGAACCTGCGGTATTGTTAACCGTTCCATAACACATTCCTTTTAGAATGGATACCTGCTTACCGGCCGGGATGTTTGCTGTTTGCCAGCAATTGTAAATGCGGCTCAATGATCTCAATGGTGTGCTGGCTGATAAAGCTTTTCAGGTGCTTATAAAAATGGCTGTAATCGTAGTAGCCGTACCTGCTGAAGTGAAAAGACCCGGTGTCGCCGGTTAAATGTTCAATAGCCTTGCGGATCCGCATAATCTGCAGGGCCTGTTTGCTGGTGATGCTTGTAGTGGCTTCAAAATAACGTTGCAGGGTACGGGTGCTTATCTTGTAGTTTTTTGATAACTGTTCTATAGAAAGATGAAAATTGTTTTGTTCAGAACAGTTTTTTAAAATCTGTGTAACCACATCCACCTGTTTTAGCGAGCCGGAGTATTTCTCAATGATGCGGTCGTAATAATCTGAAGCAATGTGCATCCGCTTTTCAAACGATCCGGCTGCTTTTATTTTATCAATGACCTTCCTGTCCATTAAATAGGCCAGGGGGAAAATATATTCTTTATACTCAGAGAAATTGATCTTTTTTTCAAAGATCACCGGGGATACATGGAATTTGATCCCGAAGATTTTATTGCCAACCGAATGATGACAGATCATGTTCTTATGCCTTGGTAAAAACCCGTCTGACCGCATTTCAAAAGATTCATCTTCCAGCTGCATGATAAAGGGCGTTCCCAAATTAATCAGGTAGGTGTAACCCACATTGGGAAATAAGGCGTCGGAAAACCCGCCGGGATACTGCTTATACAATTCATCAAAATCTGTTTCCCAAAAAAAATCAATGAAGTGGGTTAAGGACCTTTTGGCCTTTTTGCGGTGATACCGGTATTCAAAATGATCTCTATGGAAAAATTCTACGTGCTGCACCTGTTAAAGTTAAGAAGTTGAATAGTTGACTGGTTAATTGGTTAATTGGTTAATAAGAAGTTCGGTTACTGCAACCATTCAACTATTCAACCAACCATCCAACTTCCCCCCGCCTTCCCTAACTTAGCGGCTCCATTATGACCATCAACACGCAACAAAAAATAATCATCATTACCGCTCCTTCCGGTGCGGGCAAAACCAGCATCACCAAACATTTATTGAGCATCTTTCACGGTAAGATCGAGTTTTCGGTTTCCGCAGCCACCCGTCGCCCCAGGGGGAAAGAGCAGAACAGCGTGGATTATTATTTCATCAGCCAGGAAGAATTTACCAACAGGATCCAGCATGAAGAGTTCATTGAATGGGAAATGGTGTATGAAGGAAAATACTACGGCACCCTGAAATCAGAGCTGCACCGTATCTGGAACGAAGGCAAGGTGCCGGTGCTGGATATTGATGTAAAAGGCGCTATTCATGTGCAGAAACAATTTCCTGAAACGACTTTATCCATTTTTATTGAACCGCCCAGCGTGGACGAATTAAAACGCCGCCTGGAATCGAGAGGAACAGAAAGCGAAGAATCATTACATGCAAGGGTGAACAAGGCTTCCTACGAGCTTTCCTTCAAGCATTCCTTTAATCATATTATTGTAAATGACGATCTGCAAAAAGCCTGTAAAGAAGCAGAGGTAATTGTTTCGGCCTTTATAGGGTAGCTGCCTGCAGTTTTTATATCTTTACTTTGATGATAGCGGTTACTACTTTGATATGGTTTTTTGTTACCATACTGATGATGGGTTTTTTCGCGGGCATTGAAATGGCTTTTTACAGTGCCAACCGTTTTGGTATCGAGTTAAAGAAAAAGCAGGGCAGTCAAAGCGCCTTCCTGCTTTCGCAGCTCATAGATAAACCACAGGCCTTTTTAAGCACCACCCTGCTGGGCTTTACCCTTTTCCTGGTCTGTTTTGCCTTGTTGTTTACGCAGGTCACCTTCCCGCTTTGGAATTTAATAGGACTGAAATACGACATAGCCCGTTTGCTGCTGGACATTATACTGGCCACCTTTATTGTGCTCATCTTTGCCGAGTTTATTCCAAGGGCCATTTTCCGGGCTAAAAGCAACTGGATCCTGTCGCGGATGGTTTGGCTCATCAATTTCTTTTACCAGTTGCTGCAGCCAATTGCCACCTTGTTCCTTAATTTGTCCGACTGGGTATTGAAATACATTTTCAATGTACGCATGAAAGAAACAAAGGACAGTCTTTCCAGCGGCACACTGGATACACTGTTCCAGCAAAGCAATGATACGGACTTCGAACCCCAGGAATTGGATACCGAATTATTTGAGAACGCCCTGGAGCTGCCCAGGGTAAAGATCAGGCAGTGCCTGGTGCCGCGGAAAGAAATCATCGGGGTGGAAATAAAATGTACACCCGAGCAGGCAAGGGAAAAATTTATTGATACCAAGCTCAGTAAATTAATTGTGTATGAAGGAAATATTGACACCATAGTGGGGTACATCCACCAGCTGGATATGTTCAAAAACCCGCAGGACCTGCATTCTGTTTTACTGCCCATTCCGGCCGTTCCCGAAAGTATGAGCGCCACGGACCTTATTGGCAAGTTCACAAAAGAAAGAAAAAGCATTGCCTGGGTGGTGGATGAATTTGGCGGAACCGCCGGTATTGTTACGATGGAAGACCTGCTGGAAGAAATTTTCGGTGAGATCCATGATGAATACGACAGCGAAGAATTTGTAGAAAAACGCCTGGCGGAAAACGAATACATTTTTTCGGGCCGCCTGGAGCTGGATTATATTTCTGAAAAATACGACCTGGAGTTTCCTGATAACGAATCAGAAACCCTGTCGGGCTACATCATCAATCACCATGAAACCATTCCCCATCAAAAAGAAAGGATCATCATTGATGATTTTGAATTTGACATTTTAAGCGTGAGTGATACGCGTATTGAAATGGTGAAACTGAAAATATTAAAGTAAAAAAATGCAGGCCAATACAAATCGTTAATCCGTGAAATCGTTTTCCCATCAAATGAATCGGCAATCTATCTTTGCCCCACTTTTACAACAATGGCTTTATCTTTTTTAAAGAGAAATACGGAGGAAAGGGCTGAAATGTCCTTCATAGACCACCTGGAGGCTTTAAGAGGCCATTTATTCCGCAGCATTGTGGCTATTGCCATTGGCGCTGTGATAGCGGGCATCTACAATAAATTTATTATCAAAAAGATCCTGCTTGGGCCCACACACGACAGCTTCCCTACCTATGGTGTTATTTGCAAGCTGGGTAAGTCGCTTAATTTAGGCAATGCCCTTTGCATGCAGGGCATCAACCTGAAGATGCAAAGCACCGTGGTTTCCGGCCAGTTCAGCATGTGGTTCACCGTGGTACTGGTTAGCGGGTTGGTACTTGCTTTCCCGTATGTTTTTTACCAGTTCTGGACCTTTATCAAACCCGCCTTAACAAAAAAAGAATTGCATAAGACCCGGGGTGTTATTTTCTGGGTTTCCTTCTTGTTTTTTACCGGCGTACTCTTTGGCTATCTTGTGGTAGCGCCTTATGCCATCAATTTCTTTTTCAATTTCCAGTTAGACGAGATCATTGAAAACCGGTGGACCATCAATAGTTATATTGACATGATGCTGCCGCTGGTTTTGGGCAGCGGACTGGCTTTTCAATTGCCCCTGGTGATGTTCTTCCTGGCAAAAATTGGCATTGTAACCGGCACTTACCTGGCAAAAATGCGCAAGTACGCTGTCGTTGTCATCTTTATAGTAGCGGGTATCATCACCCCCGGCCCCGATGTGATCAGCCAGCTGGCCGTAGCACTGCCTTTGTTGGTGCTGTACGAAATCAGCATCATCCTGGCCCACAGGGTAGATAAAGAACGGGCAGCAGAAGACGCAAAGGAGTGGAGTTAACACCCCTTTGAAAGCAGGGTGCCTGTTTATCCCAGTTGAAATTGCTTTTTCCAGCCATCTGGTTTTTGTGGCGGCTTTAGCTTGCGCTGCGTCCGGATACAGGCGCATAGCATACTTGCGCACGGCTGGTTCTTTGCTCCATACCACTGTCGGAAGCAATCGTGAAACGTGAAACGACAGAGGTGAGGCATGCGCCCCTTTTCCCTTCTGTCATCTGTCACCTATCATCTATCGTCCCGGTAACCGTTTCGTACCACGTATACCGCCAAAGCATGCACCCTGCACTATCAACTGTGAACTCCATACATTTGCAAAAACACGTTTATGAATTCCACGTTCGATCTTTCAAAGCCTGTGGCGATTGGTTGCGATCATGCCGGGTATGAATACAAAACAGTCCTTGCAGATCTTCTTCAAAATAAAGGTTTACAGGTAAAAGATTTTGGTACCTACAGTGCCGACTCCGTTGACTACCCCGATTTTGCGCACCCGGTGGCCAGTGCCGTTGAAAGCGGAGAAGCCGGTTGGGGCGTGTTGATTTGCGGCAGTGCCAACGGCGTAGCCATCACCGCCAATAAACACCAGGGCATACGGGCCGCTATCTGCTGGCAAAGCGACCTGGCCAAACTGGCCCGTGAACATAACAATGCCAATATTATCTGCATTCCTGCCCGTTTCGTTTCCACGCCGGCGGCAGAGGAAATGGTCAATATTTTTTTAACCACCCGTTTTGAAGGCGGCAGGCATCAAAAACGGGTTGACAAGATTGGATGTATGTAATTTGTAGCCACTAAATTTTAATACGTAATAATGAAGAAACTCCTTTCTGCGGTGCTTCTGCTAAGCACCTTCCACAGCTTTGCGCAAAAACCCGAAACCTTTGCTAAAACGATTACCGCTAATGATCTGAAAAAGCATCTTTACATCGTAGCCAGCAAAGAAATGGAGGGCCGTGAAACCGCCACGCCGGGGCAAAGGAAAGCGGCGGCCTATATTGAAAATCATTTTAAACAAGTAGGCCTGCAGCCGGGCAACAACGGCAGCTATCAAATGTATTTTGATGTGTACCAGGACTCCCTGACCGACGCCACACTGGAAGTGAATGGAAAGCCTTTTCAATTAGACAAGGACTTTAACCCCTCTATCGGAAACATTCCTGCCACGCTGCGTTTCAGCGAAGTGGTGATGATTGGCGCCAATTCCATTGACTCTGTAAAAAATGCCAACCTTGCCGGCAAGTTAGTCATGATCGTTGGCAATGTTCCTTCCGCAAGAAGAGGACAGGGCGGCGGGCTTTTAGGTGTGCTTCAGTCAAAAGGCATTGCCGGCATTTTATCGGTAAGCCCAGTATTTCCAAGAACCAGTCCGCTCAGCCGCAAAGGCAATCAATCCATTAACGCTTTTAAAAGAGCACTGGCTCCCCAGCAATACAGCATTTCAGAGAATGTAGCCAGGGCCATTACCGGCAGTGCCTATGACCTGGTAAAGGAAGACAATGCGGTGGTGAAAACTTTCCCCGCCAATGTTTTGCTGGAAGTAAAAAAATCAACGCTGACAGCCCAAAGCAGCAATGTGGTGGGAGTATTACCCGGCACCGATCTGAAAGATGAATATTTGTTTATCACCGCCCACTACGACCATTTGGGTAAAAGAGACACGGTTATTTATTATGGAGCCGATGATGATGGTTCCGGAACGGTAGGTGTGTTAGAACTGGCAGAAGCGTTTGCCAAAGCAAAAGCAACCGGCAAGGGACCGCGCCGCTCCATTGTTTTTATGACGGTGAGCGGGGAAGAAAAAGGTTTGTGGGGATCGGAATATTATGCTTCCAACCCTATTTTTCCTTTGGATAAAACGACCGCCGACCTGAATATAGACATGATTGGCCGCAGCGACGTCACCCGCCCGGGTGACACCACCAACTATGTATATGTGGTAGGCGATGATAAATTAAGCTCTGAATTAAAACCTATCAGCGAAAGCGTAAATAAAAAATACACCAGGCTGGAACTGGATTACAAGTTCAATGACCCCAATGATAAAAACTTTATTTACTATAGGAGCGATCATTACAATTTTGCCAAACAGGGCGTTCCCATTATTTTCTATTACGATGGCATGTTGGGTGCCGACTACCACCGTCCAACGGATACACCGGAAAAGATCAATTATCCTTTGCTGGCGAAAAGAGCCCAGCTGGTATTTTATACCGCCTGGGAAATGGCCAACCGAAATGAAATGCTGAAAAGGGATATTCCTTTGGATACCAATATTTTTAACCGGTAAACGATTTTGCCTGTAAAATAAAAAAGCGAAGACCGGGATCTTCGCTTTTTTATTTCTATCTTTTAGAAAACGAATGGTTATGCCCCAGACGCCACCTTCCCCGGAATTCAACACAACTTACCAGGATCATGTCTTTGCAGAGGACAGTTATTTTAAAGAAACCCAACTGGATATATGGCAACACGAGAAAAAGAAAACGATGCAGGCCATTTTTGCCATAGGTGGCATTCTTTTAGGCAGCGACCTGCTCGCCTTGTTAATGGCTAATGCGTTAACCGCTACAAGTTTTGCCTATACGTTAGCAGTACCTGTCTTATATGTATTGCTCGGCCTGTTTGCCCAAAGGCAACCGTTGGCAGCCGCTATCGTAGCTTCATTCGTTTTTATAGTTATAATAGCTATTAACATTTATGCCTTCGGGGCCAGAAGCATTGTTAGTGGTCTTTTAATTAAAGCGGTTGTTATCTTTTTTGTCATCTCCGGTTTCAATCATGCACGGGAAGCTGAAAGGGCAAAAAGAAACCTGAAAATTGTTTCATGATGGTACACTTCCACAATATAAAAAAGGCTCTTTTACAGAGCCTTTTTTATTTCTTCTGTTTTGTGCAAACACTTGAGACGACAGGTCCGGCACCGCTTTAGGAAGGATTAGGTAGTGCTGTTGCTATTACAGGTTTACCAGCCCAACACCCAGGCAAACACCAGCGGCGCCACAATGGTCGCATCGCTTTCAATAATGTATTTGGGTGTGTGAATATCTAATTTTCCCCAGGTTATTTTCTCGTTCGGCACGGCTCCTGAATAGGAACCAAAAGAAGTAGTGGAATCGGAGATCTGGCAGAAATAACTCCAGAAAGGGACGTCATGCCACTCCAGGTCCTGGTACATCATGGGCACTACGCAAATGGGAAAGTCGCCGGCAATGCCACCGCCGATCTGGAAAAAGCCCACGCCTTTTCCGCCGCTGTTGTGACGGTACCAGTCGGCCAGCCAGGCCATGTATTCAATACCGCTTTTAACGGTAGATGCTTTTAATTCATTTTTGATAACGTAGCTGGTAAAAATATTCCCGGTGGTGCTGTCTTCCCATCCCGGTACTACAATAGGGATATTTTTTTCTGCCGCCGCTACAATCCAGCTGTTCTTCGGATCAATTTCATAATACTGCTCCAGCTCCCCGCTTAAAACGGTTTTATATAAAAACTCGTGAGGGAAATAGCGTTCGCCTTTTGCTTCTGCTTCCTTCCATTGTTTTTCCAAATGTTTCTGTAAGCGGCGGAAGGCTTCTTCTTCCGGGATACAGGTATCGGTCACACGGTTGTAATGATTTTCCAGCAAGTCCCACTCTTCCTGTGGCGTTAGATCACGGTAATTGGGAATGCGCTTATAGTGTGAATGGGCCACCAGGTTCATGACGTCTTCTTCCAGGTTGGCGCCGGTGCAGGAAATGATCTGGATCTTATCCTGGCGGATCATTTCGGCCAATGAAATACCCAGCTCGGCCGTGCTCATAGCCCCAGCCAGCGTCACCATCATTTTACCACCTTCGGCCAAATGTTGCTCATAGCCTCTTGCCGCATCTACTAAAGCCGCTGCATTAAAGTGGCGATAGTGGTGCTCTATAAATTGCGAAACAGGACCTTTACTCATAGTCTTAAAATTGAGCGGCAAAAATAGCCTATAAAAAGACAAATCCCGCCCATGGTTTGCTAAGCTTACCACGACGGGATTGTTTTTACACACACTAAAACTAACTAGGATTTGCGTTGCTTTTGAAAACCGGTCCAGTCGGAACCTGAAGATTTTAACACGAGTTTGGTGTCGGCATTTTCAAGCGTTACATAATAGGTTGTGCCTTGTTCATTGGCCACTTCAAATAAGTCGCTGATCCAAAATTGTTCGTGACCCTTTTTAAGATTGGCTTGTAAAGAAATGGGCAGTTGCGTAGAGCTGATGTTTCTTGTGATGGCCACCAGCTGACCTGCTTCATCATAATAAGCAGCAACGTATTGCCCGTTCAATGAAAAATCGGCCTTGTAAAAATTTTGGCTAACGGTCCAGTCTACTTCTGTTGCGTTTTTAAAATAGCTATTAAAAGATTCCAATACTTTGGAATTTACTTTTACCTCATTAGCAAAGCTGCTGAAGCTCACTAAGGAAAAAAGAACGGTTAAGGTGATTACTATGCGTTTCATAACAGTTGATTTATTTTTTTTAAATTTTGTTTGTTTGATTAGTATGACGACACAAAAGTATTCAGGGTTACAGCCCTTTGCAAGCCAATTGTGACGATTGGAATGCTCTGTTAAACACCTTAACATAGGTTGAAAAAACGTTAACCCGGATGAATTGTAATTTTAGGCGAATGAATTTTTTAGCCCACGCTTATTTATCGTTTCAGCACCCGCAAATTTTGGTGGGCAACATGGTAAGCGATTTTGTAAAAGGCGCTGCAAAAAACAGCTATCCAAATGATGTACGGCAAGGCATCATGCTGCACAGGGAGATTGACAGCTTCACCGACACGCATGCCGCCACGCAAAAAGCCAAGGAAATCTTCCGGCCGCACTACCGGCTCTACAGCGGTGCGCTGATGGATGTTATCTATGACCACTTCCTGGCCAACGATAAGGAAATATTTGGCGAAGACGGCCTGAAGCCCTTTACCCAAACGGTTTATACAGTACTGGAAGAACATACTGCCCAACTCCCCGACCGGTTTGTACAAGTGCTTTCCTATATGAAGATGGACGACTGGCTCTATAATTATAAATATGAAACCGGCATTGAGCGGAGCTTAAGAGGCCTGGTGAGGCGGGCCGTTTATTTGTCTGAAAGCCACACAGCTTATCAATTGTTTTTAGAGCACTATCTTTTTTTGCAGGATTGCTATAACGAATTTTTCCCTGATGTTAAACAATTTGCAAAACAAAGGTTTGAAAAACTTCTTTTGTAACCGGCAACGTTATTGGTTCGTGTGAACCAATATTTTTGCACCGTAAAACACCGATCATGAAAAAACTGTTCTCGGCCCTTGTAGTGGTTATTGCTGTTTCCTGCGCTTCTGCCCAAACCCAGGCCTCGCTTAAATTCAAATTCCCGGTGCTGGATAAGTCGCCTATGGATATGGCTTACTACCCCGTTAATTACCCGGTGCTAAAAATACAGGATAAGGTTTCTGAGCCCCTGTTGGCACGAGTGATCTACAGCCGCCCGCAAAAAAATAACCGGACGGTTTTTGGAGACCTCATTGAATATAATACCATCTGGCGTTTGGGGGCTAATGAAGCTACCGAGATCGAATTTTTTAAAGATGTAAAGATCGGCGGCAAAAAATTACTGAAGGGCCGCTACACCATGTATGCGATCCCTACTCCGTCGCAGTGGACCATCATCTTCAACAAAGACACTGATATATGGGGTGCTTTTAAATACGATGAAACCAAAGATGTGTTACGTACCGTTGTCCCGGTACAAAAAACCACACAGGCGGAAGAAGCGTTTACCATGGGCTTTGCTAAATCGGCCAACGGCGCCGATCTTATCATTGCCTGGGATACGGTTTCGGTAACACTGCCTGTTGTTACAAAATAACCCGGCAGCTTAGTTTGGTTGCTACATGTTTTTTCACCAGATAACAGGGAACCTGAATTCATCCGGTTCTTTTATATTCAATCCTTAGCATGACCTGGGCACAGCATATCTTTTCTTTTTATAAAAACCTGCAGCCGCCTGAGAAATTGCCCCATCATATTGAATGGTTGTATCCCCAACAAAGCGAAGCAGTCCTACACATTGTAGAGAAATTTTGTGCTACGTTTTTTTCTGACCAAAAAGAACGGACACTGCTTATAGGCATCAACCCCGGCAGGCTTGGCGCCGGCGTAACGGGCGTGAACTTTACAGCTCCCAAACAACTTTCTCTTTATTGCGGCATTGAACATGCGTTTAAAAACGGAACCGAACTTTCCGCGGAATTCATTTATGATGTTATAGCCGCTTACGGAGGTGTAAAGGAATTCTATTCCCATTTTTTTATGACCTCTGTTTGCCCGCTTGGTTTTGTGCAGCATGGCAAGAACCTCAACTACTATGATGATAAGGCGTTATTGCAAACCGTGGAGCCCTTTATTGTGGAGAACCTAAACAGACTAATCTCCTTTAAAACAAACCGGGAGCGTTGTATTTGCATTGGCGGGGAAAAAAATTATACCTATTTATCAGCCTTAAATAAAAAGCATAACTGGTTTAAAACCATTCATGTGGTTCCTCATCCACGGTTCATTATGCAGTATAAGCGAAAGCTGAAAGACAGCTTTATTGAGCAATATCTGGAAGTATTAAAAAAGAAATAATAGTTTTGTCCCCTCTTAAGCATCGCATATGAAGTTCTAATTGTCTCCTGATTTTTTTAAACGCAGCCGTTCTTCTGCCTCTGCTCCATTATTTATTTTAAAACTTCTTTGCATGCCTCTTCAAACCACTACATATAAATTATCCAGGGTTTTTGGTTTTATCATTGACTCGCTTAAAGGCGAACAACAGGATTATACAAAAGGCAGCCTGCGCAAGGCCGTCATCATGCTGGCTATTCCTATGATCATTGAAATGGGAATGGAAAGTGTGTTTGCAGTTGTTGATCTTTTCTTTGTGGGCAAATTAGGCAAGCATGCCATATCCACTGTCGGTCTTACCGAATCGGTACTTACCATTGTGTATTCGATTGCCATTGGAATGAGCATGGCCGCTACGGCTATTGTGGCCAGACGGGTGGGTGAAAAAAATCCTGAAGGCGCGGCCAGTGCCGCTATGCAATCAATGCTGGTATCAGTGGTCATCATTCTGCTTGCAAGCATTGCCGGAATGGTGTATGCTGCGGATATTTTGAAGCTGATGGGAGCTGAAGAGGAAACCCTCAAAATGGGCGTGCCCTATACACGCATTATGATGGGCAGCAGTGTGATCATTATGCTGCTATTTCTTATTAACGGAATTTTCCGCGGGGCCGGCGATGCTTCCATTGCCATGAAGAGTTTGACGATTGCCAATTTGTGCAATATTATTTTATGCCCATTGCTCATTAATGGATTAGGGCCCATTCCGGCCCTGGGATTAACCGGAGCGGCACTTGCTACCACCATTGGCCGTGGCATTGGTGTTCTTTACCAGCTTTTCCACCTGTTCAACGGCAAAAGCATCGTGCAGCTAAGCAAGGCTTCTTTTAAAGCAGAATGGGACGTCATAAAATCGGTGGTCAATATTGCCTGGCCGGCCACGCTTCAATTTGTGATTGCTTCGTGCAGCTGGATCTTCCTGGCGCAGCTGGTAGCACAAACAGGACATAGCGCCGCATCGGCGGGTTACCAGACGGCCCTGCGCATTATTATGTTTTTTATTTTGCCGGCCTGGGGTGTCAGTAATGCAGCGGCGACCCTGGTGGGTCAAAACCTGGGCGCAAAAAATGAACTGCGCGCCGAACAAGCCGTTTTGAAAACAGCAAAGTACAATGCCATTTTTATGGCGGTGGTGTCGTTGTTTTTCTATATCCTGTCCGATGGCATTGTGTCGTTGTTTGTGCAACAGGAAGAGGTGAAAAAAATTGCCACGACGGCGTTGCGCATTATAAGTTCGGGTTATATCTTTTATGGCATTGGCATGGTTATGATCAATGCCTTTAACGGGGCCGGTGATACCAAAACACCTACCGTTATCAATATATTTTGTTTTTGGCTTTTCCAGATTCCCCTGGCCTACCTGCTTGCCAAATATTTTGAGATGGGCCCAACCGGCGTTTTTATAGCTATACCTATTGCTGAAACCCTGATTACCATCACAGCTTTTATTTTATTCCGCAGGGGAAAATGGAAAAGAATAGTTGTATAAGAAAGAATAAAGATCGGAGCATACAAAAGTTTTATGATGGATTCTTTTGATGTATGGCAGTGGCATGTCTTTTATTGACCAGTTATTCAACCTATCAAAGCGTTTAGTAATTTCAATATTTTACAGGCATGAACAATAATACCATCGACACCAATCTCCTCAGGCAGATCTTTTTTATTGCAATTATTATTTTTCTTGGCATTGTTCTGTTTCGTGAATTATGGTTTTTCCTTTCGGCCTTCCTCGGGTCGGTTACCTTTTATGTAATCATGCGGGAACGCATGTTTTACCTGACCGAAAAAAAAGGATGGCGCAGCAGTACGGCTGCGTGGATACTGATGCTGCTTTCTTTTTTTGTAATACTCATGCCGATTGGTTTGCTGGGCAACATTCTTTATTCCAAAATCAGTTATGTAGTGAGCCATTCCTCTGAAATGATCAGCTCTTTAAAAGTAACTGCGGCACAGATAAAACATAAGATCGGCTACCAGATTATTGATCCCAATGCTATTGACAGACTGGGGCCCAAAATAGCAGAGCTGCTACCGAAAGTACTGGGGGTTACCGTTAATACCCTCACCTTAATTGCCAGCATGTATTTCATTCTTTATTTCATGCTGGTGAACGGAAGAAGAATGGAAGAAAATCTCTACGAGTATATCCCCTTAAAAGACAGCAATGTAGAGTTGATAGGAAAAGAAGTACGAACCATGGTCATCTCCAATGTAATTGGCATTCCGCTTATTGCCCTGATACAGGGTTTTGTTGGGCTGATCGGGTATCTTATCATTGGCATTCCCGAACCTTTTTTGTGGTTTGCGGCTACCAGCATCGCCGCCATGATGCCGGTGGTAGGCGCCAGTTTAATTTACATCCCCCTGACCATTATGATGTTCATGCAGGGGCACACGGGCAAGGGCATTGCAATGGGCATCTGGGGATTTGGCTTTATTGGCCTGGTCGATAACCTTTTTCGTTTTTTACTGAATAAACGATTGGGAAACATTCATCCGCTCATCACCATTTTTGGGGTACTTGCCGGGGTTCAGTTGTTTGGGTTTATCGGGCTGATCTTTGGCCCTCTTTTAATTTCCCTGTTCATTCTTCTACTCCGGATTTATTCTTCTGAATTCATTGTTAAGAAACGTGTTATTAACAGAGTGAAGTGATTTATACTGATTAACTCTTAGTAAATTTGTGTCCTCTTAGTGATTCGTACCAGTTCCCAAAAAATATTTCAGCGTTCGCTTGCAAGTGTGGTCTTCACATAATATTTTGCACCCTTGTGGCGTTCCAATAACCGAAAAACCTAAAGAAAGTGAGGAAAATTTATTTGCCATTGTCCATCGTCTGCCTTCTTGCCACCTTTTTACTTCTTCCCGTTGTAAAAGCCGGTAGTAATGATAAGAAAATCGTAAATGAACCGGTTAAAACAAACGTTGCCGCCATGTCCGGTACTGCTGTTGCAGAGGCCGTTGCAAATACCCTTTATGATAGTTTGGAACTGAATGAGCTTGGTATGACAAAGCAAGCCCTTGTTTATGCCTATAAAGGTCAGCAAAAGCTGGAGGAAGAAGGTGTCGTACAAAATCCGGATATTTTAACGGTTTGCGATTTCAGCCAGCCTTCCGACAAAAAGCGCATGTACATTATAGATGTTAAAAATTATAAAGTGCTGGTGAATACCTATGTCGCTCATGGAAAAAATTCCGGGGTGGAATATGCACAGCGTTTTTCCAATAAGCCGGAGTCTTTACAAAGCAGCCTGGGCTTTTATGTAACAAAAGGCACTTATTTTGGAAAACATGGCTTGTCGTTAAAATTAGCCGGACAGGAAAGAGGCTTTAACGACAAAGCAGAAGCAAGGGCCGTAGTTGTACATGGCGCCAACTATATCGGGGACCAGCGTTTAAGCGCTCCGTACATGGGCAGAAGTTTTGGATGCCCTGCCGTTCCCCAGCAATTAGCTTCTAAAGTGATCAATCTGATTAAAAACGGAACTACCTTGTTTATTTACCATCCCTCTCAGCAGTATCTGCACGGATCTACAATATTAAATGGCTGATTTGGACGCAAACAAGGATGGATGAAAAAAAGCCCCAACCGTACCCTATGGTTGGGCTTTTTCTTTTTGGGAGGCATCCAATAATTATTTTTTGAGAAGTGAAGGGTTATACCAAACTGCTTTCCAATGGACAGCAAACACCTAAAACGTGAGACCTCAGACCTGGGACAAGCCTTAAGGAAGGAAGCAAGCGTTGCTACGTTTTCACGGCTGATGGCTGACCGCTCACAGCTGACGACAACTGCAGAATGAGCATTACCGAAGGTAGAAGAGTGCGAGGCAAGGGAAGTTTCATAGCAGGAATGCAGCCCGGCTCCTTATTAGCCGGCAAACCAATACGCTACCACCTGCGCTAAAATGCCAACAAAGAGGCCGGCGTATACTTCAACCGGGTGATGATCAGAATTTATTAAACGGGCCGTGCACACGCCGCCGCCAATGAGCAAGCCGATAGAAATATAGGGGCCAAAATTATCGGCTGACATAAAACCCAACAGGATCAGCAGCGCTATAACCACGCCTGCAGAAATAGCATGCATGCTGATCTTCATATAGCTGTTAAGGAGCAGCCCGGCGCTTGAAGCCAGGAAAACCGCGAGGCTAAACATCACCACTTCTTTGGGAAAGGATTGGTTTTTAAAAACGTACCAAACCCAGAAATAAAAAACGCCGGTTGCCACGTAAGGTATAATGCGATCTTTTTGCGTTTCCAGGTAAATGGATTTAATGAATCCAAGACCCTTGGCCAGCAAAAGGGTTACCAGGGGCAATACGGTATAATTTACCGTAAAGCTTATCAGCAACTTAAGTTTATCCCAATCGGTGAGCTGCGGAAAGATCCGCAAGACATAAACAAAAAACCAACCTATATAAACCGGTACAAAAAGGGGATGAAAAATATAGGAAACAACTTTAGCCGCTGCTTTTAAGATAGGGTTAAAAGAGATTTTCTCTTCGCCGGTCTCGGTTACCATCATAGTGCAAACATACATTAATCGTGAAACGCCAACCGGCAATTTAAGAATTCATTTGACGCCGGTTCAAAGAAAGAGAGCGGCACACACCATGCTTTGTGCTTACAGCTCTTTTCGTAACCTGGCCACCGGAATATTTAATTGTTCCCTGTATTTGGCAACGGTACGGCGGGCAATATTGTAGCCTTTTTCCTGCAACAACTCGGTAAGCCGCTCATCGCTTAACGGTTTTTTCTTGCTCTCGTTTTCTATCAGGTCGCTGAGGATTTTTTTTACTTCTCTTGTAGAAACCTCTTCCCCCGTATCGGTGGTAAGTGATTCGCTGAAGAAAAATTTCAGGCGGTAGGTCCCAAATTCCGTTTGCACGAACTTACTGTTGGCCACACGGCTCACGGTCGAAATATCAAGGCCGGTCTTTTCAGCAATATCTTTTAAGATCATGGGTCGCAGGGTGGTTTCATCGCCGGTTAAAAAGAACTCGTGCTGGTGGTTCATGATGGCCGTCATGGTGCTGAGCAAGGTGTGTTGCCTTTGCTTAATGGCATCAATAAACCATTTAGCCGAATCAATTTTTTGCTTGATAAAAAGAACGGCTTCTTTCTGGCGGCGGTCTTTTTTTGTCCCGCGGTCATATTCCTTCAGCATATCGCGGTATCCTTCACTGATGCGCAGTTCAGGGGCGTTTTTAGAATTGAGCGTCAGTTCCAGCTTGCCGCCGGTATTGGTAATAAAAAAATCGGGCACCACGTAACTCTCGGCCTTATTTACTTCACCTACATTGCCCCCGGGCTTTGGATTGAGCCTGGTGATCTGTAACATCACTTCACGCAGGTCTTCATCACTGAGGTTCAGTCCCCGCTGTATTTTTTCGTAATGTTTCTTGGTGAATTCATCAAAGTATTTGGTCAGGGCCATGATGGCCAGATCCACCTCCTTGCCTTCTTCTTTCTGACGTAATAATTGAAGCAGTAAACATTCCTGCAAATTCCTGGCGCCTACACCCGGGGGGTCAAACTGTTGAATGCGTTTGATCAATGCTTCCACCTCTTCTTCGGTGGTATCTACATTTTGACGAAAGGCCAAATCATCCACAATAGCCGATGTGGCACGACGCAGGTAGCCGTCTTCATCAATGCTTCCAATAATCTGTTCGGCAATTTTAAACCCCCTTTCATCGAGGTTCAGCATGCCTAACTGGTTTTCCAGTACCTCGTAAAAACTGGTTTCCACCTTGTAGGGCATAGTTGTTTTTTCTTCCTGGTCCCCGTAATTCTCATCACGCATTTTATAGTCGGCTATATCGTCGTCGCCCTCCTGCACATAATCAGAAATATCAATATTGTCATATTGCTCTTCATTGCTTGATTCTTCATACTCTTCGGGGGCATCGGCAAATTCATCCTTTGATTCTTCAAAGCTGTCGTCGTGTGAGTCGTCGGATAATTCAAGAGCGGGATTTTCTTCCAGTTCCTCTTTTATCCTCTCATCGAGTATGGCGGTGGGCACCTGCAACAATTTCATTAACTGAATTTGCTGCGGCGATAACTTTTGTAAAAGTTTCTGTTGTAAACTTTGGCTTAGGCTCATGTATCAGTTTCGTCTGTGGCAAAATTTTGCCGGGTTCACAAAAATCAAGCCGTAAATTTACAGCAAATAACAATCCATGGCCCGATTAACGGTTGCTTTCTTCCTGCTGCTGCTGTTAAATTCTTCAAAAGGCGCTACCCAAGTGGGTTTGAAGCAAAAGCCAGAAATAGCAGGCAAAAAAATAACGGTAAGAATTTTGCCGCAAAATTTCTACAATCAGCACCTTTCTTTTTTTTGCAAAAAGGAAATAGCGCTGCAAAAACGTACCTCCCTGCCTTTGTTTATCCGCTTAGGTTCCAAGGAATACGTGGATTACCTGGAAAGAAAACCAAACAGCTTTACGGGTAAGCGGAAATGATTGTGTAAACGGCCAAACTGCTGCGGGGTAAAGGCCGCTTGCTCTTTGGCCTTGTGCTTTAAAAGCAAGCCGTCCATTAAATAAGAAGAAAAGATTTTTAGGCCTTGCTTAAATTTTTTTGCAATACCTCTTTTACCACGCCTGCGATTTTCTCGCCCTTCTCCCTGATTTGCTCCTCGGTCCACAACAAACTAATAGAAGAGGAGATACAACGACTCATTACCGCATCGCTGGCGGAAAAATCCCGGGTGGTTAATTTTTGCAACGCCGTTCTTTGGTCCTCATGCAAGCGGTTCAGCGATGCCGCCGTTTTTAAATGCTCCCATTTGCGGATGTAGTGCCAGTTATTATCGTACCAATAGAAATTACCGGCCAGCAGGCCCCGGGCTTTTAGTTCGTCCACTACCTTTCGTGTGAGTTTTTCCGTAGGAAGAAACCAGCTTAAAAATGTACAGCTATCGCCTTGGGGGTCGGGTATCTGGCGGAAAGAAATCTCCGGGACCTTTGCCAAGATATTTTTTAGGGCGGCGTGATTTTTTTTCTGGATCGCCAGGAATTCATCTACCCTTCGCACCTGCGCCAAACCCACGGCTGCATGTAATTCTGATATCCGGAAATTATACCCAAGGAAGGGATGCAGATCAGCACCACGGTCCACGCCTTTGTGATCGTGCCCGTGATCGGTATATCCATCGCAGTTGATATAAATTTCTTCCTTGTTGGTCAATACTACGCCGCCTTCGCCACAGGTCATGGTCTTTACAAAATCGAACGAAAAGGTTCCGGCATCGCCAATGGTTCCCAGGCTTTTTCCTTTGTAGGTCGCGCCAATACTTTGGCAGGCATCTTCCAGTAAAAGCAGGTTATGGTCTTTACAAATAGATTGCAGGGCATCCATGTCAGCCATGCTGCCGCACATATGCACCGGCATAATGCATTTGGTTTTAGCCGTAATGGCTTTGCGAACCGCCGCGGGATTTAATGTCAGCGTTTCATCCACGTCTACCAGCACCGGCACCGCACCAACACTTAACACCGCTTCAAAACTTGCTACAAAGGTGAAAGCAGGCATGATCACTTCATCACCCGAGCCAACACCCAGTGCCGCCAGGGCCGTAGTTAAAGCCGCCGTACCGCTTGATAGCAACTGTGCATACCGGCTTCCAAAACGGCTGCAAAGGGCTTGCTCCAATTCTTTTGCTTTCCAATTCCCTTTCCTGGGACCATCAAATCCATACCGCATCAGGATTCCTGTTTCCAGTACATCATTTACTTCTTTACGTTCTGCATCGCTCCACAATTCAAAACCGGGCATAGTATAATTAGTTTAATTTTTATCAATGCAGGCAAAGGTAAACAGCATCCGCATAAGGCTGTCATCGAAAAATTACGTACTGGTACTGATTTTATTTTTTCGGTATTTGTCTCTATAAAACAGCCGTACAGCCCTTCTACTTTTGCCCCTCATCCAAACAACCATAAGTATGTTTACCCGATCGTTACGGTTATTTGTCCTTTTAGCTAGCATCATAACCTTCATTGCCTCCGTTCTTCCCTCCTGTTCCGATTCCATGTACATTGCGGAAGATTATGAACCGGTCATTCATGGTTTCTCTCCCGCCAATGGTACAGAGGGGTCTACAATTATTATTAAAGGAAAAAATTTCTCCCCGGTCAAGGACCAAAACACAGTGAAATTTAATGGCCTGACAGCAACAGTGGTTTCCAGTACCACAGGCGAGCTGACCGTGCTTGCACCCGTTGGTGTTACCACCGGAAAAATTTCGGTTACGGTAAGAAATGTAACCGTTACATCGGCCTCTGATTTTACCGTAGATGTGCAGGCGCCCGTTATCACCGCCCTAACACCAGGTTCCGGCATTGAAGGAACGGTAGTAGAAATAACAGGAAGTAATTTTAGCGCCGGTACCAAAGTATATTTTGGAGCGATTGAAGCTACAGAAATAACAATAGTCAGCAGCACAAGGATCACGGTTAAAGTGCCTTCCGGCGTGGTAACGGCTAACATAAAACTCGTTAGCAATGGCAAAGAGGCCGTAAGCCCCGAAAAATTTTATGCACCGCCAAGGATTACTTCTTTTACGCCCCAAAAAGCTAAACAGGCAGAGGTTGTAACCATTACCGGAAGCAATTTTAGTGAGATCCTAGCTGAAAATATTGTTCGCTTTGGAAACGTCACGATTCCCGTTACAGATATAACGGAAGCCACGCCAACCACTTTAAAAGTAAAAGTGCCGGCTGGTGTTTTTAATAATAAAATTTCTGTAGAAGTTAAAGGCATGAATGCGGAAAGCACACAAAGCTTTATGATTTTACCTGCTGCTGCAGGCTATACACCCACCAGTGGCAGCTCGGGAACGTTGGTAACGCTTACAGGCAGTAACATGTCCCCGGACGCTGAGGTTTACATTGGCACTGTGAAGATCACCAGCTTCGAAACCGGAAGAACTACCGATAAAATCGAATTTAAAGTCCCTGCCCTTGCCACCGGCGGAAAAATCATCATTAAGCAAGCAGGTGTGGACACGGAATTTGGTGAATTTGGCATCTCCAAAGTATGGCAAAAGATAACGGAATATACTACGGGCAACGTGCCGCGTTTTGAAGTAGCCAGGGGTGTAACCTTTACTTATAACAACAAGATCTATTACGGTTACGGGTATGATGATATCAACTCCATGACCTATACCAATGAACTGGCAGCCTTCGACATGACCACCTTTACCAAAACGGTTATACATCCTAATGATGCTGCCGCTACGGGCAGGCCAAAACCCAAACTTATTTCGGTTTCCAGTTATGTTGTATTCAACGATAAGCTTTACCTGTTTGGCGGCGCCACAAAGCAAGGCTGGGACAAAGACATCTGGGAATTGGATCTTGCAACGAACACGTATGTAAAGAAAGCCGCTGTTCTTCCCGATGCCATCCAGGGCTTTTATGCCAGCTTTGTGGTAAATGGTGAGATTTATATCTATTTATATAACAACGCTGCTCAAAGATCCCAAATCTATAAGTACAACCCGGTCACTGATGCCATCACACACTATATGGACGCGGCCCTTGGAAACCGAAGCGATTTCCAGGTAGCGGTAATGGGTAGCAAAGCGTATTTTATTGCCGGCGTTGGTGGCAGTGTAGGAGCCAAAAATATTATTGAAGTAGATATACCTGCCAAAACATCAAAGACGTTTCCTATAGCCGGCCTGGTATCCTATGACCTTATGGGCAACTTTGTAAGCTTTGCACAAAATGGTAAACTCTATTTTGGAGGCGGGTGGTGCGGTACGTGCTGGAGTGGTGTGCCTCAAAACAGAAATGAATTTTACGTTTTTGATCCGCAGGCCAATGCATTAACCCGGTTAGATGATATGCCTGTTTATCCAACAGCTACGTATGCCTTACCTTTTGGTATAAAAAATGGCGCCCTGTACATACTTACAGTAGATGGTATGTTCCGGTACACACCGTAATTCACAGCACTCTGTTTTGCGGTTATCTTAATAAAAAAACTGCAGGTATTCAGCCTGCAGTTTTTTTATTCGTAATGAACGGTACTATTTGTTTTACTACAATAACCTAAAAGTGGTTTTTGTTTTTTTATAATAGCTGAAGGCGCCGCAGCAGGAAGGTGTTGTTTAACGGCCTATCCATTTTTTTTGGGAAGGACACAGAACTTTATTTCCACTTTTTTCACTATGCTACCATTACCAGGAATTTTTACTATCCTGCTTTCGTTAAAAAAATGTTATCCACAATTTTAAACCTCCCGGGCTTGCGCCCATCTATCTATTCACAAAACACAAAAAACTTGATCTATGAAGACAATCAAACAATCTATGTTCTTACTGGCTGCTAGTTTTACAGCAACCCTTTCTTTTGCCCAGGTTGGTTTAGGCGTTGCCAACAGTACACGTGCCACTACAAAAGCCGTTAACGTTAATGCCACTACAAGGGTCGCTGCCAATGCTGCTACAAGAACCACAAATGCCACAAAAACCACAGTGTCAACAACTACCGCAACAGCTGCCCAGGCAAAGAGCACAGTTAGACAAAATGCCAATACCAATGCAAGGATAAATGCCAAGGCTGACGTTCATGCCTCAGAGCAGGCAAAATTACATGCCAATGAAAACGCAGCTGTATTTGGTACTCAAACAGATGCTGATGTAACTGCGGATGGTACAACCGCTACAGATAAAGTGAAACAAAAGGTTGTCAAAACAAAAGATAAAGTAAAAGCCGAAAAAGACGCCACGGTTAAAACCACTGAAAAAGCAAAAGCAAAAACCGAAACCAGCGTAAAGACCGAAGCCCGTGCAAAATCACAGGCGGCTGAACATGCTTCTGACCAAGCACGGGAACATGCTAATGACCATTCAGCCGTATTGGGCGTTGCATCCGAAACAGAAGCAGGTGCTGATGTGAAAGCTGGCAAGAAAGAGGTTTCTGCCGATGGAAAAACAAACACACAGGCCAAAGGCCAGGTGAAAAAAGGATAATATTGACCCCTATGTTACGCATCCCATTCAGTGTTCTGAATGGGATGTTTTTTTAAAACTACGCTATGAAAAAAATATTTGTACTACTCGCTTCCGTTGGTTCTTTATGCGCCCAGGCGCAGGACAGCACATCCGCAAAACCTGAGTTCAAGCTCAGCGTTAATTACAACAGCAATTTGAATTATTACGGCCGCACCGACAGTTTAAAAAGCACTGGCGTTTTCCCTTTGGCAGAGTTGTGGTTCACGCCTCAATTTTATATGAATGCCGCCCCTGTTTTTGTCAACAACAAAATCCAGTCTTTTGAATATGCCGGAACCGTGGCCACTGCGGGTTTTCAAAAAATTACTGAAAAATGGCTCACTCATCTTTATGTATTAAAGCCTTTTTATAAGGAAAGCAGCCAATTGGTGCAGTCGGCTTTAAAAGCCCAAAGTGGGGTCACCATTAGCCGCTTAACTAAAATTATTAACCTTACTATTGGCGGCGATGTGAAATTCAGTGACAAGACAGATTTTGGCGCCACCGCGGGGCTGGACCACATCATCCGCCTGGAGAATAAGGATGGCAGCGCTTTGGTTTTTAATCCCTCCTTCTATGCTTATGCCGGCACACAAAACTTCACCAATACCTATTATAAAAAGAAGAGCGGCCTGCCGTTTTTTCCCGGAACCAGTGAACAGGTAACAGAACATGTTCAGCAGTTCAATGTGCTGGCCTATGAAGCTTCGGTGCCTGTTATTTATGTAAAAGACAAATGGATGTTGATGGCTACGCCTTCGTATATTTTGCCTCAAAATTTAATTTCCGTGCCCAACCGTCCGGATCTTTCCGAAAGAGGAGGAAACATGTTTTATATCACCCTTGCCCTGAAAAGAACGTTCTAAAAATTTTACGAAATCCGTAAAATGACGTTTCATAGCATCCTTTTAACAGGAACTATGGTAAATTTGCGTGCAAAACATCGCTATCATGATCAAAACAGGCAATCCCATTATCAGCATATACACCGAGATGACCCCCAACCCGGAAACCATGAAGTTTGTGGCCAACAAGCTTTTATACCCCGGCAAAAGCATTGACTTTCCCGATGTGGAAAGTGCAAAGCCGTCTCCCTTGGCTATTGAGCTTTTCGGCTTCCCGTTCATTAAAGCCGTGTTCATTGCTTCCAACTTTGTTACGCTGACAAAAACACCTGATACAGACTGGAGCGATGTCATCCCGGCCATCCGGGAGTTTTTGAAAGAGTACCTGCAGGAAGCCAAGGTCATCATTAATGAAGAAGAGGTTGCGGTTCGTAAAATAGAAAGCACTAACGATGTCCATGCAGACGACAGCGATGTGGTAAAGCGCATTAAGGAATTACTGGACAATTATGTTCGTCCGGCAGTGGAAATGGATGGCGGGGCTATCCAGTTTAAAAGTTATGATGAGGGGGTGGTGAACCTGATGTTGCAGGGAAGCTGCAGTGGTTGTCCCTCTTCGATGATCACCTTAAAAGCAGGTATTGAAGGCATGATGAAAAGAATGATCCCTGAAGTGAAGGAAGTGGTGGCAGAAGCCGAATAAGAATCACAGATTTTTCAGATTGTAATCGATTTCACAGATAATAAATTTTCACAAAAGCATCTCCCTGAGGTGCTTTTTTATTTTTGTACCATGAGGGCTTTGTTATGTATAGGTGTGCTTTTATTTATTTCGTCTTGCGGCGTGCAGCATCGCTTTGCCAGCAAACAGGAATATGATAAAGACAGCAGCTATGTATATTCTTTGCCCTACCCGCAGGGAACATCCCACTTATTGCTACAGGGATACAACTCCCGGTTCTCACACAAAAAAAGACTGGCGCTGGATTTTAAAATGAAAAAAGGTTCGCCGGTTACAGCAGCCCGCGCGGGCGTGGTAGTGCGTGTGGAAGAAAATTTTACCGGCGGTGGTATCAGCAAAAAATACCTGGGCAGGGCCAACCAGGTTGTTATCCGGCACGATGACGGTTCCCAGGCCTACTATGGTCATTTGCAATACAATGGCGTTTTGGTAAATACAGGCGATACCGTGAAGCAGGGCAGTGTGATTGCAAAAAGCGGAAGCACCGGCTACTCGGCCACACCCCATCTTCATTTTATTGTATGGGGACCCACACCCAACGGCCGTTCGCAATTGGCTACGCGGTTTAAAACAAAAAAAGGAGCCGCCTATTTAAAGCCGGGCAAATGGTACAGGGCCTATTAATTTCACTTAGGTTTGCAACCTCTTATGCAGCAGATCATCCAACAGTTCATTACCGGTTTGCAACACACCACCCCGCTTGAATATGTTGCCGTATTTAGCGGCATTGCCAGTGTGTGGTTCTCCAAAAAAGAAAATATTCTGGTTTATCCTGTAGGACTGATCAACACGATTATTTACGTCTACCTCAGTTTTAAATATCACCTGATTGGTGAGGCCAGCGTTAACTTTTATTATACCGCTGTAAGCATTTATGGCTGGATTTTATGGGCGAAAAAAGACAAACGACAACAACCGGTGCTGCACATCAGTTTTTCCAATGCCCGGCAGTGGATGCATCAACTCCTGTTCTTCCTGTTTTTTTACGTGGTTGTTTATTTTTCATTGGTGTATTTAAAACAGGTATTTGCCTCCGGCGCCATTCCCTGGGCCGATGCCTTTGCTTCTGCAACAGCTTATACCGGCATGTGGCTGATGGCCAGGAAAAAAGTAGAAAGCTGGCATTGGTGGATCGCTACCAACATCGCGTCCATTCCTTTATATTTTGTAAAAGGATTGGTTTTTACCAGCGTTTATTACCTGGTCTTATTAGTGCTGGCTTATCTTGGCTTAGCGGAATGGAAGCAAAAGGCCCGGCAGGCGAAAAGAGAACCTACCTTTGGGTAGAATGAGACAAATTGTGATCATTGGGCCTGAGTCAACGGGTAAAAGCACCTTATGCAGCCAGCTGGCAGAACACTACAAAACGGTTTGGTGCCCCGAGTTTGCCCGCGAATATCTTCTGGAAAAAGGAATGAACTATTCCTATGATGATCTGCTGAACATTGCCCGTGGCCAGTTAGAACTGGAAGACCTTATGCTGGCGGAAGCCCAAAACGGCCTCTACTTTATTGACACCGACATGTACGTCATGAAGGTTTGGTGCGAAGTGGCTTTTGAAAACTGTCATACCTGGATCTTAAAGCAAATAGCCAAACGCAAATACGATTTGTATTTGTTATGTGCTGTTGATCTGCCATGGCAAAAGGATGAACTAAGAGAATATCCTGACCTTGCCTTCCGCAAAAAGCTTTTCACCATGTATAAAGACATTGTGATCAACAGCAATACCATGTGGGCTGAAATTTCAGGAACCGATGCACAGCGCCTGCAAATGGCGGTAGGGATTATTGATACGGTGTTCAGCAGGAGGTGAGTGGTCAGTGGTGAATGGGGGTAAGAGAACTTAACCTTTTCCATTATTGATAATTAATTATTGGTTTCCTTACCAGGCTTTTCGCCAATAATTAGTAATTAATTATCAATTTCCAGGGAACGTAACGTAAAAAGGTTAATTCACATCCGGTTTAATGATCTTTTGCAAATCCGGATCGCCTTCCAGGTTATTCATCTGCCGCATGATCCATCCGGCTCTGGCTACCACAAATGGTGCCGCAGGTTTTACTGTATATTTTTTAGGGTTTGGTAAACAGGCGGCAATCATGGCGGCTTCCCGGCGGGTAAGTTTACTGGCCGGCTTCTTAAAATATTTCTGGGCGGCAGCTTCTGCACCAAAAACGCCCTTGCCCATCTCAATAACATTCAAATACACTTCCAGTATTCTTTCTTTGCCCCAGATCCATTCGATCATTTTAGTAAAATACACTTCCAACCCTTTGCGGATCCAGTCTCTTCCCTGCCATAAAAAAACATTTTTGGCTACCTGCTGGCTGATGGTGCTGGCGCCATGAATACGGTTCGGTTTTTTTTCATTGTACTTCATGGCTTTTTCAATGCTTTTCCAATCGAAGCCGCTGTGATCGGGAAACACCTGGTCCTCGGAAGAAATGACGGCCAGCTTCATGTTATAGGAGATGTTATCGCCCTCTACATAATCTCTTTTCAATCCATTGCCACTCATCCAGCTGCTTAATTGCGTAAGGGTAACGGGCGGATTGAGCCATTTTAAAACAAGGATGTAAACGAACTGGAGCAGGAATAAAGCAATAAAGATCCTTTTGATCCAGGTCCAGATACCAGCTCTTTTGGGTGTTGACTTAGATTTCATAGGTGTGGTCACTGTAAAAGAATAATGGCGACGCCAAAGCCAATTAATATTACCCCGTTGATCTGGTTGATGCGGTGAATATTTTTAGGCGTTAGCCGCTTGCGTATTTTATTTGCCAGCAACACTTTTATGACATCGGCCAGCAGGGCCAAAAATAAGGCGCTTCCAAAAATCACCACCCGTTTGTCCAATGGATTATCAATAAAGGTGGTAGACGTGGTAAGCCAAAATATGATGATGCCGGGGTTAAACACATTCATGATGAACCCCATGGTAAAAATCTTCAGGTAATCCTTGGTTCTGAAAACAAGGGCCTGCGACCCTTCGGCATTCACTTTTACTTTTTTAAAAAACAAATAGTAAATGCCCACAATGATCAAAAAAATACTGGCCACAACCGCCAGGGTTTTTTTGTGTTCCTCCAGTACATCAAATAAGTTGGTGAACAAATTGGCAAGCACCACCAGGATTATATCGCTGAAAGAAATGCCGGCAACAAAAGCCAGCCCACCGGCCGTACCGTTGTTTAAGCTTTGCTTGATAACCGTAAATACAATAGGGCCCACGGAAATGGCAAGCAACAGGCCAAGCGTAATTCCTTTTAGTAAAGCATCAATCATACGTTAAGAGGGACGAAGTTAGAAGTACGCACTGAAATAGCTCTTTGTTTTAGTGATTTTTTGGGTCAATATAAAAAATAACCGCCAGCTCTCAGATAGGGCAGGCCACAACATTGGATGATTTTGTGTTACCGGCTTTTAAACCTTGATTCAGCTTTCGTTGCGCTGGTCCGACTACCGGCGGATCGCACTGGTGTACGATAACAACGTTACTCAGCCGGTTTCACGCCAAGAGAGACGCAAAGAAACAAAGGCAATTGAAATCTTTGCGTCTCCTTCATTTTGCGCCTCTTTGCGTGAAATAAAAAGTTGCATAGCGAACAAAGTGTACAAGGGAGTGATCTGCCAGAAGTCGGACCCGGCACAAGGAACGGGGCTGGAAGCGCTGCGGTTTACACCAACTATCCGTTTCTAACAATAGAAACCATTTTACACAACCGTTATTTGCCGGTGCTTTCAACCCTGTAGCGTGTATTTAAAAACTCACTCCAATCCTCCAGCATTTTTCCCTTCAATACCCTTGGAAATTTATGCTGGCTGCCAAGCTTTCCTTTCGATTCCATAAATTTCAGGAAGGCTTCCTCCGGTAATTTTTCAATGAATACTTCTTTCAGGGCGCTGGTTCTTTCTACGGCATAATCGTCGTTGAGCTGGCAGAGGTGCTGGTCAATTTTTTTGATCAGTAAGTTCACATCCACCTCATCGTCGCAGGCTACGTACCATTTGTGTGCAAAAAAGTTTTCATAAGGAAACCCCACGACGGCAAATTCAGGAATCGAAATATTAAATTCCTCGCTTACCATCTGCACGGCCCTGTTCATGTTTTCCACGCTGAGGTGTTCGCCCACCAAGCTTAAAAAATGCTTGGTTCTTCCTGTTATCACTACTTCCTTTCGTTCAATGTTCACAAACCGCAAGGTATCGCCAAGCAAATAACGCCAGGCTCCTGAATTGGTGCTCATCAGCAGTGCATACTCCTTTCCTTCTTCCACCTCATTAATCAGCAGGGCATGGGGGTTCTCGATCATCTTACCATCCGCATCAAAATTTTTATCATCAAAGGGCACAAATTCCATGAAAATATTGTTATCCAAAACCAGCTTCATGCCCCTTGAATTTTCCCTGTCCTTATAGGCAATAAAGCCTTCGCTTGATAAATAATTTTCAATATATACAATGGGCTTGCCCAGTAATTTTTCAAATCCTTTTTTATAGGGTTCAAAAGAAACGCCGCCATGCACAAAAAATCCGAGGTTGGGCCAGATGTCGTGTATCGTTTCTACTTTGTAATGTTCAATGATCATTTCCATACACATCTGGCACCAGGCCGGTACGCCTACGATATACCCAATATCCCACGAGGGGGCTTTTTCCACGATCTCATTCAGCTTTTCATTCCAGTCTTTTATTTTGGCAATGCGGCCACCGGGTTTATAAAATGTTTGAAACCAGAAGGGCCGGTTCTTTGCTAAAATACCACTGAGGTCACCGGCATACCAACCGGCTTTTCCTTTTTGCAGATCGGTAGCGCCGCCTAACATTAAAAATCCCTTGGTAACGGCATTGCGGGGCAAATGTTCGTAGTTGAAAACAGAAATCAGCTGGCGTATATAATTAATACTGTTGCTGCGCAACATATCCTTTGTTACCGGTATGTATTTACTGGCGGCCTCCGAAGTACCCGAACTCAGTGCGTAGTATTTTATTTTGCCGGGCCAGGTAACATCGGGCACACCATCCAGTGTTTTTTTCCACCATTGATCGTAAATCTTATTATAATCATGCACCGGAACGTTTTGCTGAAATTCTCCTCCGATGTTTTTGCTTAACAGGATCTCATCAAAGCGGTATTGCTGGCCAAATTCTGTAAACCGTGCCTTTTTCAGCAGCTTTTTCAATACTTTCAACTGTTGTCTTCCCGGGTCGTTTTCCGGAAGACGCAGCGCCGCGGCAATTGCTTTAGGAAGTTTTATATCTATAATCCTCGCCATTCGTTACAACCGTTAGTGATCAATAAAGGTACCAATTGTGTTTAGTGAAACGGTTCACCATCCAGATATTTATACGCGGCAAAAATAGTTTTTACATCCTGCAATGGTTCATACTCTTTCGCATACCAGCGGTCAACCATTTTCAAGCTGTCTTGCGGCAAGGTTTCCTGTCCATTATTTATCAGTCCATTTGATCCCAGCACCCCTTTACGCAATTTGGGAAGTGAGCAGGATGGAACAATATACCCCACCCACGTTTTCTTTCCCAGTACTACATGAAAACAGTTTTTAAAAAAAGACCAAGGGTTTTTTAGGGTAAAAAAATGAATGGGAAAACCAACCAGGAAAAACAAAGCCGTTGCGACATCAATAAGCCGCTTTGTCCTGCGGTTGGCGGCCTTTAATAAACTATACGTTCCGTCAGAAGCCAATATTTTTCCGTTCGCGGTGCTTGTATCACTTCCCACAATGCTTTTGCTGCCGCTGGCATGAAACCGGAGTTTTATTTCCGGCGGCAGTTTTTCCAAACAGCCAATAATGGTTTTATAAGACAGGCTGCCGGCACAAAAAACAACCTCGCTGGCATTCAGGGCCTTTGCCGTTTTGTCAATCGCATCAATTTTCGGGACAAACCCTTTTTCTTCACCGTTAACCGCCACCCGGCCAATAATTTTTTCTGCAAACCCATTGGTCCCTAAAAAATTTTTAACTTCTTCGAATTCGTTGACGGACGCTGCAATTAGAATATAGGGTGTCGTTGTTTTTTCGGCTGATTCGTATAAAACGCCGGACCTTGTCAGCATCCACCGTAGGGCACTTATAAAAACAAAGGCAAGCAAGGCGCCGAAAACCACGATGCCCCTGGAAAAACGAATGTTTTCGGGCAACAGCGCATAAGCCGCCAACAATACCAGCGTTGCAATGAACGTGGAGCGAATTAAACTTTTTGCCTGGTAATGCCTGTCGTACAAACCTGCATAATACGCTACCAGTAAATAAACCGCTGTAAACGCCGGAAACGAGGCCCACAGCAATTTACCCGGATAAAGAATTTCGGTTCGAACATAATTTACCCATACGCCTTTCGCTATCCAAAAAGAAACAAGGATCAGCAACGCATCAATGACGGGTAAGCCAATCCATCTGATAAACCTGGCAGCGGCTGTGAAAAAGGCTCTTATCCATATGGCTATTTGAATGAAGGCGGTAAAAACACCAGCCCTTGTTCCTCCATAATGTTTTTTTACAAACACACTCATTGCCCTGTAAAACATCCGCACATAATTCAGGCTTGCCCGTTTGGTGCTTTCGCCTTTAAAATGAATGATGCCGGTTTCAGCAACATAATAATTTTTATAGCCGGCCTTTTGTATGCGGTAACTAAGGTCAATATCCTCGCCATACATGAAAAAGGTTTCATCAAAGCCCCCCACCGTATCCAGTACTTTTTTTCTTATCATCATAAAGGCCCCGGCTAAAACATCCACTTCATGATTTTGGTCTTTATCTAAATGCCCCAGGTGATACCGGCTGAATGTTTTTGATTTGGGAAAAAAAAGAGATAGCCCGAACAATTTATACAAGGAGGTGAGCGGCGAGGGAAAGGACCGTTTTGATTCTTTTAAAAAATTACCGGAGCCATCCATCATTTTTACGCCCAGGGCGCCGCATTCGGGATGCGATTTAAAAAAATGGATGCAGGTTTGAAAACTGTCCTCGGCAACAAGGGTATCCGGATTTAAAAACAAAACATATTCTCCCGAGGCCTGTGCCAGTCCCTTGTTGCAAGCTTTGGCAAAGCCTGTGTTTGCTTCATTGGCGATGAACTGCACCTGTGGAAATTTTGGTTGCAGGTAGCCCACGCTTCCATCTGTGGAGTGGTTATCCACAACAATAATTTCCGCTTCCAAACCCTCACACCCTTTTACAACAGAGTGCAGGCACTGCTCTAAAAAATAGCGGACGTTATAGCTAACTATGATGATGGAGAGGTTCAAGGCAAAAATATCTAAGCGGACAAACCTACAGTTAATTTGAAAAATATGCCAATATGAAGGTGAGAAAATGGAGAGCCCGGCAACTTTTATGAATGGCCTGCATCGTTGTTTTCAAGATTTTTACATAACTGACAACCATAAACCACAAACTACAAACTATAAACTATTTTTGCAGATGCTTAAAAACACCTTGCTTCAGGCCGTGCATGCCGCAGCCGACGAAATCCGAAGGTTTACGGACCTGGATATTAAAATTTCCAATAAGGAAGGCATCAACAATCTGGTTACAGAAGTGGACCATGCTTCGGAAAAGGCTATCATAGATGTTATTAAACAAAATTTTCCCAGCCATCACATTCTAAGCGAGGAATGTGGCGACCTGGTGCAGGATTCCGAATACAAATGGATCATTGACCCCATTGACGGAACAGTAAATTTTGCGCATCGTATTCCTATTTGTTGTATTTCCATTGGCATTGAACACAATAAAAAAATGGCATTGGCCGCTATTTACAATCCTTTTATTAACGAATTGTTTGTGGCGGAAAGAGGACAGGGTGCAACGCTGAACGACAAGCCGATCAGTGTAAGTAAAAAAGAAAAGGTGATTAATGCCTGTATGGTAACCGGGTTTCCTTATACTTATTTAGACGAACCCAACGGGCCTTTGCAGGTTTTTGAACGTTTTATCCGGAAAGGCATCCCGGTACGGCGCCTGGGCTCTGCAGCCATGGATCTTGCCTGGGTTGCCTGCGGCAGGTTTGATGGATTTTACGAACACAAACTGGAAGCCTGGGACAGCGCTGCAGGATTTTTACTGGTAGAAGAAGCCGGCGGCAGGGTAACTGATCTGAAAGGCGAGGTTTATTCGCCTTACCAACCCGGAATTATTGCCAGCAATGGAATTATTCATGACGAACTGGTGGAGTGGATAAAAGGTAATGTTCCTACAAATTCTTAATTTATCTTAGAAACATGAGTGACAACAGAACAGAGGTTTCAACCTTGGGTGAGTTTGGATTGATTGACCACCTCACAAAAAACATAGAGATACAAAATGCATCTACCATTGTGGGTGTGGGTGATGATGCTGCCGTGATTGACCACTTTGGAAAACAAACCGTGATCACAAATGACCTTTTGGTGGAAGGCGTACACTTTGACCTGATGTACACGCCACTGAAACATTTAGGGTATAAAACCGTGGCGGTAAATGTCAGTGATATCTGCGCTATGAATGCCACTGCTACACAGATTATTTTAGGCCTTGGCTTCAGCAACCGCTTTAGCCTGGAAGCGCTGGAGGAATTTTATGAAGGGGTGTATGCCGCCTGCGAATATTATGGCGTGGACCTGGTGGGTGGTGATACCACTTCTTCACAAAAAGGGTTTATTATTTCCTGCACAGCCATTGGCGAAGTGGCGCCTGATAAATATGTGAAACGGAGCGGTGCACAAAAAGGCGACCTTCTTTGCGTAAGCGGCGATTTGGGTGGTGCTTATTTAGGGCTGACCCTTTTGGAAAGAGAAAAAAGAATTTTCCTGGAAAGTCCCGGCGTGCAGCCCGACCTGGAAGGAGAGAAATATATTGTAGGAAGAATTTTAAAACCGGAAGCAAGAAAAGATATTATCGAGTTTTTGGCCCAAAATGAAATTACACCGACCTCCATGATTGATGTAAGCGATGGATTAAGCTCTGAGATCTTACACATCTGCAAACAAAGTGAAGTGGGTTGTGTGTTGTATGAAGAAAAGATTCCAATAGCGGAAGACACAAAGATGGCGGCGTTTAAATTCAATCTTGATCCAACGGCCTGCGCCCTCAGCGGCGGGGAAGATTATGAGTTGCTGTTTACCATTAAGCAGGATGATTATGATAAGATTACCACTACAGAAAACATAAGTGTTATCGGTTACATAACGGACAGCGAAGCGGGTGCCCATATCTTTACAAAGGGGGGCAGCAAACACCCTATTACGGCCCAGGGATGGAACGCACTTAAATGAGAGGGGAGCCGCCATGAAAAACATTCTTCCACTGCTTGCTACAGCGTTGCTTATTACAAGCTGCGCTGTCAGCAAAAACTACAATCCTTCAAAAAAATTTTCACCGGCAGAACTGCGGGAAGATTACACCCTCTTCCGGAATATCCTGGAAGAATCGCATCCCAGCCTGTATTGGTTTACACCCAAAGACAGCATTGATTATTATTTTGATGAAGGAGCCGCCCAACTGCACGACTCATTACCTGAATACAAATTCAGGAACATCCTGAGTTATGTGGTTTCAAAATTCCGTTGCGGCCATACCAGCGTCCGGCCCTCGAAAGCTGCCGGTAAGTATGCAGAAAGAACAAGAAGCTTTGCACTGCCGCTTAGCATTAAAGCCTGGCCCGACACGGTTATCGTAACCGCAAACCTTAACCGGAAGGACACCAGCGTAACCCGTGGGGTTTTGCTAAAGTCAATTGAAGACCGGCCGGTACAAAGCATTGTTGATTCTTTTTTTACGTATTTATCGGGCGATGGCTTTAATACCACTCATAAATACCAAACGCTTAGCAATGGCGGCAACTTTCGAAATTTGTACAACTCTGTTTATGGCTTGCGCAGAAAAATGAAAATAGAATATGTGGATACCGCCGGTGGTTTTAAAACAGCCGTGGTGGATGTTTATAACCCGGCCGCCGATACACCACGGTCAAGACCTCCGATGCCCAGGCTTTCGCGAAAAGAAAGAAAAAAATTGGCCCTGACCTCCACCCGCAATATGAAAATAGACACCGCCTTGCATACCGCCTTTATGGATGTAAACGGGTTTAGTAAACATTTTAAGCTGGCCCGCTTCTTTAGAAAATCCTTTAAGCAATTAAAAAAGCAAAACGTTCAAAACCTGGTCATTGACCTTAGAGGGAATGGCGGCGGCAGCGTAGTATTATCTAATTTACTGACGAAATATATTGCTGATACCGCTTTTAAGATTGCCGACTCAATTTATGCTGTGAAGCGAAAAAGCAGCTATAAAAAATACGTCAACAATTATTTGCAAAACCGCCTGTTTCTTTTATTCCTGACGCATAAGAAAAAGGACGGTCATTATCATTTTAGTTATTACGAGAACCGGTACTTTACCCCAAAGAAGAAAAACCATTTCGATGGGCATGTTTATCTGTTAACAGGCGGCAACACGTTTTCTGCCGCTTCGCTTTTTGCCAAAACGGTACAGGGACAAAAGAACGTTACGATTGTGGGAGAGGAGACGGGTGGTGGTTCTTACGGCAATACAGCCTGGCTCATTCCGGATGTTACGCTGCCCAACACAAAGGTTCGTTTCCGGCTGCCTTTGTTCCGGTTGGTAGTAGATAAAAATGCAGAAAGGGGAAGAGGAGTAATGCCGGAAGTAGAATCGGTACCCACCGTAAATGCCATCCGCCACAATATTGATTTTAAAACCGAAAAAGTGGTCGAACTCATTAAAGAGCACATGAAAAAATAAATGCTGCTGCAGGTAAAGCCTGCCTCCGAACGTGCAGCCATGCTGATTAGGTAAAAATTTCAAAGCTGTCGGCATCTCTCCAAAAAGGAAATTTTTCTCTTACCGCCTGTAAATGCTCCTTATCTAATGTAATGGTAAATGCCTCTTCTTCATGCGATTTGTGGTAAAGGATCTCACCCAAGGGGTCAATCACCATACTATCTCCGCTGTGGTAAATATCATTTCCGTCTTTAGCCACGCGGTTCACACCCATCACATAACACTGGTTTTCGATGGCCCTTGCCTGCAACAGGGTTTTCCAGGCCGTGGATCTTCTTTCGGGCCAGTTGGCTACATAGATCAGCACGTCGTATTCAAAGTGTTGTTCCCGGTCAAACTGCTGTCTTGCCCAGGCTGGAAAACGAAGGTCATAACAAACCAGCAGGTGGATCTTCCAGCCGTTTACAGAAGCAATCAATCGTTGCGTGCCTGCTGTATAGTGCTGGTTTTCGCCGGCAAAAGCAAATAGGTGGCGTTTGTCATACTGCCCGTATTGCCCGTTGGGCAGCATCCAGATCAGGCGGTTGTAATAATTCCCGTTTTCCTCTATAATAACGCTGCCGGTAAGAATCATTTTTTTCCGTGCCGCCGTCTTCCTCATCCATTGCACCGTAGCACCATCCATTTTCTCTGCCAGCTGTTCCGGCTTCATACTAAAACCTGTGCTGAACATTTCGGGTAATACCACCACCTGTGTTCCCTGCGGAAGCCTGTCTATTTTTTCTTCAAACATTTTCAGGTTGGCTTCCTTGTCTTCCCAATGCAAACCGGACTGTATTAAGGTAAATGTAAGCTTCGACATACTGCAAAAAAATGAAGAATATCAGTATCTCTTGGATTTTTTATCTGTGTATTTTTATATGACAGGGATTACTTTCAAGCTGACCAGCCATGTTGTTTAGAGAAGCCAGTATTTCAGACATAAAGCAACTACAAGTGGTGCGCCATTCGGTAAAAGAAAACCGCTTGTCCGACCCGGCACTGGTTACGGATAAGGATTGTGAAGAATATCTTACGCTGCGGGGCAAAGGCTGGGTGTGTGAAACGGAAAACACCATTGTTGGTTTTGCCATTGCCGATGTGAAGGATCATAATATCTGGGCCTTATTTGTGCAACCCGAATTTGCCGGAAAAGGCATTGGCAAAAGATTGCACGATATGATGCTTCGCTGGTACTTTGATCAAACCAGGGAAACCGCCTGGTTAAGTACTGCGCCGGGAACCAGGGCTGAAAGGTTTTACAGGATGCAAGGCTGGAAAAAAGCCGGCACACAGAAGAATGGAGAGGTGAGGTTTGAGATGGAGTTTGGGAAATGGAAGAACGAACGCTCTTATTGAAACTACTTTTTAAAGGAACCGGAATGGTATTCTCAGTTCCTTGTCCCTTTTGCTCTTCTGAACAAAAAATAAATGGCCAGCAAAAGCGCCAGTCCCGCTAAAGAAATGAGCAGCAGGTCTTTGTTGTCATAACTGGTCTTCTGGCCCGGCTCAATCATTCTTGTGGTATCCCCTTGAGCATGGGCGAAGGTGGCGGTAAGGAAAAAGAAAGAAAAGATACAAACCTGTTTCATTGGTGGATTTTTGCTGTAAGATAAATTATTCTTTGGTTGCTATACTATTTAGGGTGGCGGTTACCAGTTCGGACTCGTACCCTTTTTGCAGCAAATAATCCATTGTTTTTCTTTTACGTGCCAGCCATTGCTCGTTTTTAAGCGATTCGTATTTTTTCTCTGCCAGTTCCCGCAAGGTTTCCCGGTAGGCCTCTTCGTCAATTTGCTGCATGGCCTTTTTAATACTGTACTCACTTACTTTTTTTTCTTTCAGGGCATAGTAAATTTTTTTCCGCCCCCAATCCTTCATCCTGAATTTTCCGCCCACAAACTGAATGGCAAAACGTTCTTCATTTAAATAATCCTCTTCAATCAGGGTGGCAATCATTTCATCATGCTCCGCCTTGCGAATGCCTAATTCGTACAGTTTTGTTTGTACCTCTGAATGACTGCGTTCCTGGTAAGCGCAATACTGCCGCAGCTTTTGCAGGGCTTGTTCTTTAGTTAGAAATTTTTTTTGCATGTTCGAAATTGAAAGGATAAGTTGCCAGGATTGTGGCTTTTGTTTCTTTTTTTATCAACAATGGTGCTGCTATTAAGCTTCGGTTGTGTCACCTACTTGTACGTTCGGTAATTCTATGCCGTATGGTGGCACTTGTATACCCGCTGGCAACAGTCTTTATTGTGATTACCACACATGCTTCCTTCCCCAGCATGACAAGGTAGAGACATTCTTGTTGCAATCGCCCTAATAATTGTAACGCCTGCAATCAGTAAACACTTTCACTGGTCATTCCGAGGACCGAGGAATCTTTGAACGGAGCATTCGGAAGCTTCACTACCAGAAAGACCCTTGTAGTAGGCTCCATAGCATGGTTACAGTACAAGCGTGCGCCGCAACGAATACTTTATAGCAGCACGGCTGGTGGCTACACAACCACTATTTTCAATTTAAAGAACTTTAAAAAATAATAGCGCCGGCCAGGTTTACTCTTCCAACAGCTCCAAACATCCAAACTCTTTTTCCAGCAAATCATCGTAATAATCTGCTTTTTGAAAAAGATCACGGAACATTTCGACCCCGGCCTCCTTTGTCATGTCCATATCGTACATGATGCAGGAAAGCACAATGTTTTGTTTAACACAACTTAACACCAGGTTTTCCATTTTAAAATTCTCCTGCAACAAAAATTTGTACAGGGGTTTTATCTGGGTGGCGTCCAAAGGAAGCTGGCACAAGTACGCATCGCCGGCCACAAAATAATTATCTGGGTTGTAATTGATCTTTATCTTGGCATTGCCCTCCTTCACACTCCAGTTATTGGTGCCGTCCCTGGCCAGTTTTACATTTATGTTTAATTCCTTTAAAATCTCTTCCACGGTTTTGGATACGCCAACAGGCTTGGCTTCCCGCTCGGGTGGTTGCGGCAACCGCACTTCGGTGCCGCAATAAGGACAATACTTGGAGGCTTCTATATTGCTCGCCAGCACCAGGTGGTTGCAGCTATGACAACGGGTGGAAGGCTCACCTTTGTACGGCAAGTAAAGATCCAGGGCTTCCCGGATATAACTCACGGGCAGGGCAAAGCCCAGGTTATCGCCCCCGCGAATGATAAAGGAATTAATCCCAATGATATGCCCTTCTTTATTCACCAGCGGGCCACCACTGTTACCCGGATTGATGGCCGCATCTATTTGTATGTATTTTACCCCTTCGCGAATACGGTCCACTTTGGAAATTACACCTTGAGTAGCGGTGTAGTTTAATCCGAACGGATGGCCAATGGCTACCACCACGTCCCCGTCTTTGGTTTCATTATAGTTGCCCAGCTTTACTTCCGGTATCTGTACTTCCACCGGGGGCTGCAAAAAGGCAAGGTCATGTTTACGGTCGGTGTACCAAACCCTTGCCAGGCGTTTTTCAAAAAGCCTTCCCTGGATGGTAACCTCCGCATTTTTCCCTACGACATGTTCATTGGTAACAATCAGGTCGTATTCCTTTACATAAAAACCAGTACCCGTGCTGCCTTGCGTAGCAATTTGAATGATGGCGGGGCGGTATAATTCTATGATCTGCTGTGTGTTCACTTCGTTTCAAGATTTAAGTACTCTATTTCTGTTGTAAACGACTGGTTGAAAGCAACAGCATTGTCAAACTTCAGGTTCTCTGTTTTTAGTTTGAGCTCAGGATATTTTTCCTTCCACCGGCTTTCGATCTCTTCTATTTTTTGAAAAATGGCTTCTTTGTTATATTCAGCTGTTTCGGTAGTATAAAATTCGGCTTTAAAGCCAAGCTCGCTAAAATACTCGCCATAGTTGATCATCATAAACAAGTGAAAGTATTCGGTAATAGGCCGGGGGAGGCTATACGAATACTGGCAATAGGAAAGACCATACTCGCTGATCTGTGCGGCTATGGCCGGTAATTTATTTTCTTTATACCATGCTACATTTTGATTGGCATTATAGATGGCGTCGGCTATGGTTTTATAGTTCTGCGGCGTAACAATTGAGAAGGTGTATTTTGAGCGGAACAGGTAAGGGAAAAACTCTTCTTTTTCTTTATCCAGCATTTTCTGGTAGCAATCCATCATCTCCTGGTTTTTTTCCGTCACCTGGCGGTCATCTTTTCGAAAATAGATCTCTACAATTTTTTCAAGGGACAACAATAACTTCCCCTCCGGTACAATCAGGTAATCGATGCGGTAGGCAAGGGCCAGCAACAGGTAGGCGATCCCACCCGAGTATTTGTCAGCGTCTATACTATTTATAAGATCAAGGGTTTCCTTTATCCATTTTTTATAATACCTGAATTTAATTTCTTTTTCTTCTTTGGGGATTTGGACCACATGCTCCGTGTCTACCGGCAGTAAAGAGGCAAAATCCTGCACCAGCAGATCGTCCTGTTTGTCGGTTTTGGTGGCCAGTTCTTTTAAGCCATAGTACAGCTTGCTGGGGTTGGCTGTTTTAATATCGCTGTCAAAAAGCATGGCCAGGGTAGCATCTTCCATGGCATAACGGGTATAGTAGAGTGTAAAGTTCATTTCAAGCAGCCGCCGCATGACCGGTACGCTGGGCACCGGCATGGAAGCCAGCAACGCTTTGGCTTCAAAAATCTCTTCGTTGTAGTACCCTCTTATAATTTTCGAGCCCTGGTAAAATTCAAAGGTTCCTTTTGTACCGTCTTGTTTGTGGGCCACGTTGCCCATATCATCATCACTTAAGTATTCGAAAAAAGCAGCTATGCTTTGGTAAAATTTTTTTTCTTTAAATAAACTATCTGCGGCATTCCATTTTTCTACTTTAGCCACAGATTTATTGTTGTCGGAATAGCGTCCAAATATAATTTCAGGCTGTGTTTCTTCACCAGGCTTTTTCTTTGACCAGCTAAATATCTTATCCAGCATATTGTCTAATGGCTTTATTGAGCAAATATCCTAACTGTAAATTTCGTAATTCGGTTTCAACATTCGGCTATATTTCGGGAAACAGTTCAATTAAGCATTCAAAATACGGGCCGCGGTGGGAAGGTCTGACGCTGAAAGTTGAGGCGGGTAGTGTTGCTATTTTCTGCCATCCGGTGTTTTTACCTTGTAGTAACCGGCTGGTAAGCAAGCAGCTTGCCCGGAAAGGCTGTGCCGTGCTTTAACTTGAAACCGCCTTATTATCAACTTATCAACGCTACCCTTTTCATCGTAGAAAATCATTAGTTTCGCCACACTTATTTCAAATAATCCAGAACATGAAGTTTATTGTTTCTTCTTCCCAACTGCTTAAACAGCTGCAGCATATCAACGGAGTGATTAATGCCAACACCGTGCTTCCCATTTTAGAAGATTTTTTGTTTGAAGTGGAAAAGAACAGGCTTACTGTAGTGGCCACCGATCTGGAAACCGTAATGCGCATACAAATGGATATCGAGGCCAAGGAAGCAGGAAAAGTGTGTATTCCTGCCAGGATATTGATGGACTCGCTGAAAAACATTCCGGACCAACCCCTCACTTTTAATATTGACAAAAATTTTGGCGTAGAAATTACCAGCGACAACGGTAAGTACAAGGTAATGGGAGAAAACCCCGATAATTTTCCAAAAGAGCCGGCTGCTGATGACACGACTTCTTTTGCCATGACAGCTACGGCTTTAATAACAGCCATTAATAAAACTTTATTTGCGGTAAGCAATGATGATCTGCGCCCGGCCATGACGGGTGTTTTCTTTGAATTGAACAAGGATTACCTGCAATGCGTAGCCACTGATGCACATCGTTTGGTTCGTTATAAAAGAACCGATGTGAGCTGTCCCAGAGCCGATTCTTTTATTGTACCCCGTAAGCCGTTGAACCTTTTAAAATCGGCCCTGCCCGATAATGAGGACGAGATCACGATCAATTATAATTCCAATCACCTTTTTGTAAAACACGGCTCTACGCAGATGAGTTGCCGGCTGATTGATGCCCGCTTCCCTGATTATAAAGTGGTCATTCCTGCCGACAACCCTTATAAAATGGTAGTGAACAAAAGTGATTTTCAAAGTGCCCTGCGCCGGGTAAGTGTGTTTAGTAATAAAAGCACCAACCAGGTGGCTTTAAACATCAGCGGCAGCGAGTTGCAGTTAGCGGCGCAGGATGTGGACTTCAGCTTTGAAGGTAACGAAAGGATGAAGTGCCAGTACGATGGGGAGGATATTACCATAGCTTTTAATGCCCGTTTTTTAATTGAAATGTTGAATGCGGCGGACAGCGAAGAGGTGCGTTTGGAATTATCGACCCCAACAAAGGCGGGTATTATCAAACCAATGGAAATGGATCAAAATGAAGATGTGCTGATGCTGGTGATGCCGTTGATGTTAAATCAGTAAAGCTGATCCAACTTCTCCAAAAAGAAGTAGTATATATTGCGAACCTATTTTAAAAGCACTCCTAATGAGTGCTTTTTTGTTGCCAAAGAAAAGAGCCCTGTAAATTTGCAATGGTACTTCATTTGATAAAAGGGGTGGACGAATTGATAACGTATTAAAAGCGGGCCAAGCATGGCTCTCCTCTCACTTGGGAGGCTGGAGGAATTTTATGGATTATATAGAACTCCGTTCATTCGACAACTATATAGAAGCCAATATCGTGTTGAACATGCTGCAGCACCAAAACATCAATTGCCATTTAAAAGACGAACACATCATCACAGTGGATCCGCTGCTTAGTCCTGCCCTGGGAGGCATAAAGTTGATGGTGCATCACAGCCAGGTGGAAAGAGCCTGGGATATGCTGGAAAAGGCGGAGCATAATTATTTAAAAACCATTCCTTGCCCTGTGTGCAAAGCACATGCTTTGGAAATTGTAAGCGTTACTAAAAAGCACACCTGCAAGCTGGCGGCCCTGGCCAGCATGATTCTCAACGGCCATTCGGTAGAAGTTACTAAAATGTACCGGTGCACTAAGTGCGGCTACGATTTTAAAGAGCTGCCCTGAAGATTTTATAGCCCTTTCGCAGCCTTCCAACTTGCCAGCCCGTTAACTTCTGCCTATCTTTAATACATGTTGCAAAGCCTGGTTGATTATTTTCAAACCCTTGATCAAAGACCGGTTGAACGCATGTTCTTCCTGGTTGGAGGCATGCTTCTTTTATGGATCATTGAAGGCGCCATTCCTTTTCTTTCGCTGCAGTATAAAAAAAGCAAATGGCGGCACGCCTCTGTCAACCTTAGCTTCACGCTTTTGCACTTGCTGATACACACCGGTTTTGCCTTTTTTATTGTTCTTATATCCGATGCCTGCAAAACCCGTGGTTTTGGTCTTATTTACTGGCTGCAGGCGCCTGTGCTATGGACAATTGTTATTGCATTTTTTGTGCTTGATTTTTTTGGCGGCTGGCTGGTGCACCTCGTACAGCATAAGACTTATTTCCTCTGGAAGTTTCATGTCGTGCATCATTCAGACAATAATGTAGATGTCACCACGGGTCTGCGTCATCATCCCATCGAAAGTGTTTTAAGAGGTATTTTCTTTCTATTGGGCGTTACCCTTTCCGGGGCGCCGGTATATGCCGTTATGATCTATCAAACCATACTGGTGCTGGCCACCCAGTTTACCCATGCTAATATCACCCTGCCCAAATGGATAGATAAGCCGCTTAGTTATGTGATTGTTTCTCCGGCCATGCATAAGGTACACCATCACTGGCAGCAACCTTACACCGATAGCAATTACGGCGCCGTTTTGTCTGTCTGGGACCGGTTGTTTGGTACTTATGAACAATTAGACCCCTCACAAATACGCTATGGGCTGGACCGTTATTATCCCAATGAACAGGATGAGAATTTAGGTATGCTGATGCGCAAGCCGTTTCAGAAGATGAAATAGTTTCCGGTGTATTGTTTATCGTTTCTGGTTAGGGTCCCCTAAATTGCACCGTATAATTTCATAGTGTTTCTTGCTGATGAACCAACAGAAACCAAATACCAGAAACAATAAACCACATGAAGACCATTGCAATGATTCCGGCACGGTACGATGCCACGCGGTTCAAAGGAAAATTAATGGCAGAGCTAAAAGGTAAAACGGTGATACGGCACACCTATGATGCCACCGTGGCCACCGGTTTGTTTGATGAGGTAGTGGTGGTAACAGACAGTGGCATTATTTACAATGAAATAGTAACCAACGGCGGCAAGGCCATCATGAGCAAAAAAGAACATGAAAGCGGCAGCGACCGGATTGCAGAAGCAGCAGCAGACCTGGACGTGGATGTTATTGTAAATGTGCAGGGCGATACGCCTTTTGTTAAAAAAGAACCCCTGGAAAAACTGTTGCAGCAGTTCCTTGACCCGTCGGTGCAGGTGGGTTCGTTGATGCAGATTTTAGAGGATGAAAAACTAATAGCCGATCCGAACTACGTAAAGGTTTGCATAGACAAAAACATGAATGCGCTTTTTTTTAGCCGGAGCATTGTGCCTTATCCGCGGAATAAAAACATTCCCATTGTTTATTATGAACACATTGGCGTATATGCTTTTCGTAAACAGGCTCTGCTTGATTTCACCCGCTGGCCGGTTTCCCCGCTGGAGGATGCGGAAAAAATTGAGTGCCTTCGCTATTTAGAAAACGGGGCGCCCATGCGCATGGTGGTTACTGATTTTATGGGTGTGGAGATAGATACCCCGGAGGATTTGACAAGAGCGGAACAGCTACTATAAATGCTCACGCTGGCCTGCTTTGTAAAATTCATGTCCTTCCTGTAGAAGAACGCGTTTCGCCTCTACAAACACACCGGCTGCACGGCCCTGGCTTTTTACGGATGGCAGCGTGAAATGAGAACCTGCATCGCCAACAATATGGACCAGTAAGGACCGGCCAAACTGCCGTGTTTCTTTTCATCAGGAACAACCCGCCTTACTGCCTGTAATCATGAAACCGTTTCAGTTGCCTGCAAAATGAAGAATGGCGGCCAGTATTAACTAAACAAATACTCCACGTCCTCCCGGCTCAGGGTCTTCACAAACGTGGCATCATCAGAGATTAGTTCCTTGGCCAATAAGCGTTTCTTTTCCTGCAACTGCATGATCTTGTCTTCAATCGTATCCTTACAGATCATGCGGTAGGCAAAAATATTTTTTGTTTGCCCGATGCGGTGCGTACGGTCAATGGCCTGTTGCTCCACAGCCGGGTTCCACCATGGGTCCACAATATAAACATAGTCGGCTGCGGTAAGGTTCAATCCTACTCCTCCAGCTTTGAGGGAAATTAAAAACACCCTCGTTTCTTCATCGTTCTGAAAAGCCTGGATAGCTTTTTCCCTGTCCGGGGCAGAGGTGCTTCCATCAAAATATTCATATTTCACGCCCAACTCTTCCAGCTTTTCCCTGATCAGGGCCAGCATACCAAGAAATTGGGAGAAGATAAGCGCCTTGTGGTGACCAATATTCTCTGTTATTTCCCGGGCCAGCTCGTCCAGCTTTATGGAATGATTATCAAACTTCTCCTGCTCATTTAAAATAGCCGGCGAATCGCAGATCTGGCGCAGCTTCATCAGCCCCTGCAAGATGGTGAGCTGTGATTTTTGTATGCCCTGCTCTTCAATAGTGCCCATGATCTTTGCCCTAAAATCATTCCGGTACGCATCATAAATTTTTCGCTGCTCGTTTTCCATTTCGCAGAACAAAACGGTTTCGGTTTTCTCAGGAAGGTCTTTGGCCACCTGTTCCTTGGTACGGCGAAGAATAAAGGGGTACAATATTTTTTTGAGGTGCTCTTTCTGTTCTGCTTCCCCAAATTTGTCAATGGGGATGGCAAACTCCTGACGGAAAAATTCTACAGAGCCCAGCATACCGGGATTTAAAAAATTCATCTGCGCATATATATCGAAGGTGTTGTTCTGCAGCGGTGTACCGCTCATGCACAAACGATGTTTTGCATTCAGTAAAGACGCGGCCTTGGTAACCTTGCTTGAAGGGTTCTTAATGGCTTGCGACTCATCCAGGATCACATAGTCCAAAGGCATCTGCATGAACAGCTTGATATCGCTGCGCAAGGTGCCATAAGTGGTAATGATCACATGGTGTTTCTTCAATTCCTCTACATTGCGGATGCGCAACGAACCATGATGAATATAATACTCCAGTGAAGGCGTGAACTTTTTAATCTCATTCTCCCAGTTATAAATAAGCGTAGTAGGACAAACCACCAGGGCTCTCAGATCCCCGTCATACAACTCATAATAGTGCTGCAGGAAGGAAAGCGCCTGTACGGTTTTACCCAAACCCATATCATCGGCCAAAATACCACCCCAGCTTACTTCGTGAAGGTAATTGAGCCATTGAAAACCCGCCACCTGGTAAGGACGCAAAATGGGCTGCAGGTTTTGCGGCGCCTCGATTTCCCTGATGTTGTCAAACTCCCGGATGCGGCTGTATTTTTCCTCGAGCTGTATGGTTAATTCCTCTTCGTTACGGTTCTCGTACAATTCATCAATCACACTAAGGTGATAGCGGGAAAGTTTGAGTTTGTCGGCTTTGCCTTCGCCCACCCGGAAGAGCAAAGCGTATTTTTTCAGCCATTCATCGGGAAGGATACCCAGCGTTCCATCATTGAGCTGAACAAATTGTTGTTTGTTGGCCAATGCCTTTTTTACTTCGGCCACGCTTACTTTCTGGTCGCCGAAAATAATATCCACCTTGGCATCAAACCAATCGGTATGGCTGCTGATGTAAATATGCGTTTGCGGTTTGGCGGTATTGAAACGAAAATTCTTTAAGCTTTCAAAACCATACACCGGCGTCTTTGCTTCGTTCATGGCATCTACAAACAAAAAGAACCAGTTGTTCTTTAGCACATCCGCACCTTTCAGGGCCAGGGCGGCACCGTCGTCGTAAGGAACGAAGTTGGAGTGAAGGGTTTGCAGCTTTTCAATAAAACTTGTTTCTGCAAGGCGGTTGCGGTGCACAACGATCACTTTGTCCTGGAAGGGAATGATCAGTTCATCCTTATCCTTTGCCTTGGTATCAAAACCTTTGTAGCTGAAGATGGGTTGAAAGACGAGGTATTCGCCTTTTTCATGCAGGAACAATTTTACCTCAGGCTCCCCATCTTTTATTTCAGATACAAGTGACTTGTCAAAATCAACTTTATATTCTTTGGTAAGCGGCATGACCAGCTTTCTCAATGTTTCCGACCAGTCGCTTTCCTTCACCTTCATTATACCTTTTGGCAAAAACTTCTCGGCGGTTTCAACCGCTTCAGCATGATCCCATAAATACAATTGATGATTGTACAGGAAAAGCGGCAGCGACTGCACTTCATTTTCCTCCAGTCCATAGGCCACCGCATCAGGTTTAATAAAACATTCGATTTCGAAATTTTTGCCATTGGTCGTTACATGGAACTGGGGCACAATGTATTTTGAATTCAATTCCACCCGTTCCAGGTTCGCTGTTTTAAACACCTTTCCTTTCAAGATCACGTAGGCCGGCGTGTCGCCCATTTCACTGAAAAGTTTTTTGAGCCGGGGCAACAGGTATTCTACAATCAGGTTCTTTGTTTCTCCGGGCAGGTCATCTCCATCGTTATGAATAATGTTTTCCCAAATACCGGAGAAGGGGGAATTGCGGTTGACGTATTTATTTACCTCGGCATCCTGCAGCTTGCGCACCAGCAATAAAAGGTGTTTGTCCGCATCGCTATAACCATCGACGCCTATGTATTTGGCCAGGTCCAGCTTTTCAACAGTTCCGGCAAAATTCTTATCCTCATCCATCTCGCCTTCTATCAGGTCAATGGTAAAAAAAGGATAGCCCGTTTTATTAAAATTAAAAACTACCCCCAGTCGTTTGGTAATGACCTGTTCTTTGGGCGCCGGTTCTTCTGCTTCTACAGCAGTTATTCTTTCAAACTGCGGCCGTGCAGAAGGCAGGGGCATGGCGATTCTTTTGATAGAGGGATCCAAGACTCTCAGGTAAGGTTTGCCGTCCTTATAATTAAATTCAAACTTTCCCTTTAAATCATCCTGCAGCGAATACCCATAGGCTTCCAGTAATTTGTTTTTTTCTTTGTCCCAGTTGCGGATGGTTTCAAAATAGTGCTGGCCTTTTGTATACAGAAAATGCAGAAACACAATCACTTTCGGAAGGCACAGCAGGTGCTCAGTGTCTTCGTAATCACTGCTGGTATCAAAATTTTTTTCTTCGTTACGGCGAATGATAACAGAAAAATCCTGGCCCTCAATGGTCACGGTAGCCTTTACGGTTTCATCTTTCGCGGTTTCAATAACCGGCTTCGCCGATTTTAAATAATTTTCCGCTTCGGCAACCATTTCCTGCGATGATAACAACTGGATCGTTTTCAGATCAATTGTTTTCATTTTGGCCACTGTGTGCTTTTGATCGTACACAATATTCTCCGCCTCCAGCAAGCCCTTGTCCAGCATCTCCTGCAAGCGGATCAAAGCGGCTGCTTCATGCCGGCAAATATCACCCAGGTTATAGGGACAGGCACAACGAAGCGAAACGGTTTTCGGATCTTTGTAATTGGAAATATAAACTTTGTAAAAAGTAGCGTAGTTGTCATCACGCACCCGGAAGACAGCAGAGCCAAACAAATAGTCGTTCTCCACCAATTCCACAAATCCAATTGCATGGATCTTTTTTCCCCGGCGAATCACTTCATCGCTTCCGTGTGTATAAACATATTTGAGTAAATGTGGTAAAGCCAAACAATTACAGATTTAATATTTAAAGATTACTATTTTGGTATCAGCTACTAGCCTTTAGTGAACGTTCCTTGCGTCGCCCGTCCTAACGGTCATCCGGGCGGCACTCTTGCACGATAGAATTTCTAATCATCTTAAGCCCGCAGGGGACTACGGAACGTGCAAAAAATATTGGTTGTGCACACCTTACTCCGTAGTTTACCCCTTCCTAAGAAATTTCATCATCTTATTCATTGCGCTTATTTTTTTTAAGAAACAAACCGCAAACGTTGATCCCTCCTTCCCTCTGCGTTCAGAAAAGGCCAATTGGCAAAAGTAACGGAAACCTTTTCACATATCCTTGCAGAAATGGATATTTATGCGTTAAAATTTGGTATGCCCGCCAAAAAGAAAGTGGGTTAAATGAAGGCGTAACGGTAATAAAGAAAAGGGCTTTATCACCGTTGTTTTCTTTACGCTTATTTCTGAACGACCAGCTTCCCGTTTACATACTCGGGTAGTATATTGGCCACATCGGTTGTAAAACAATGGCGCAGATCTTTTTCCAGTCCAAAATTGGTGAGGCGGTGATAATGCGAAGCGTCATTGTTTTTTAGAAATTCGTACAGATCGTCTTTTGCCAGGTTGTACAAGTTTTCGGCAATGTGCGAAGCGTCGCAATTGATGCTGAAATGTTCTTTTACTCTGGAAACCACGGCTCCGGCAAATAGAGTATCCTCCATATTGGGTTTATCCTTCCAGGCCGCGCAACCAAGGATTACATTCTTTTGCAGCGCTGCCAGGTGGTCGCATACAGCAGAAAGATTTAAAAAAGAGCCGGTGATGATTTCCGTTGCGCCCTTTGCCAATGCCATATGCAGTAATTTGGTTCCATTGGTGGTGGTCAGAACTAATGTTTTATTGCCTATAAATTCTCTTGGGTATTCAAAAGAGGAGTTGCCGTATTGCAGGCCCGGTGCTACCTGGCCATCTCTTTCGCCGGCCGTAATGCAGGCCAGCTCTTTTCCCAATTGTATGCACCGTTCCACGCTGTCTACCGGAATGATTTCTTTGGCACCATTATACAAAACGGTAGCAATGGTAGAAGTGGCTCTTAATACATCTATCACCACCACCACAGTGTTGCTTACATCGTACAAATGCAATAGGGCGGGAGAGAGTACTGTATATAAAGTTGGTTTTTTCATTTCTCTAAAAACTTTTTCCATTGATTGCCTTCAGCTGTTTTCTTTATGACCGCATTTCTTTCTGTAAGCAATCGTTTTATATAATTTTCAAGGTAAAATTGATTGATCAGCCTTCCCAAACCTCCATACCGGGTCTCAAAGAGAAACTGGTCAATCATAATGGTTCCGTTTTCGATCGGCTTGAAATAGTGTTCGTGTTTCATCTTCACAAAATCACCACTTACCTGTTCATCAAAAAAATAACCGGGCCGCTTTAATTCGGTTAACCGAACGCTTAACACCCTTTCTTTAAACAGATGCCGGGCTTTCCATGTAACCTCATCATTTACATTCATAAGGCCGGTCGTGGTGCCCTTTACAATTTTCTCATCATACTTTTCCATGGAGTGCTTATGCAGGTCAACACTTCGGCTTAGGTCAAAAACCCTTTCCTGCGGCGCTGCTATAAATGTAGTTAAATGAATAAGTGGCATGGGTCAATGTACAATTGAAAAACGAAAACTAAAACCCGGGGCTACCGGCACCCTTCAGCGCCGGACTACTGATTTTTAATTAACTAAAAGGAATTTTTACCACTTTGGCCTGCAATAGTTTATCTCTCACTTTTACAAAAACAGGTGTATCCGTTTGTGCAAAAGCAACCCTTACATAGCCCATGCCTATGGCTTTGCCAAGGCTTGGCGATTGCGTACCGGAAGTAACATATCCAATCTGCGCACCACTCTGGTCTTTAATTTCATACCCATGACGCGGAATACCCCTGTCAATCATTTCAAAGCCTACCAATTTCCTTTCTACACCTTCTTCTTTTTGTTTTTGAAGAATATCTTTTGCTACAAAATCCTTTGAAAATTTGGTAATCCAGCCAAGACCGGCTTCCAATGCAGAAGTGGTGTCGTCAATATCATTGCCGTATAAACAATAACCCATTTCCAAACGCAGGGTGTCTCTGGCGGCCAATCCAATGGGCTTTAGTCCCTGCGGCGTGCCTGTTTCGAAAATAGCATTCCAGATTTTCTCAGCCTTATCGCCTTTGTTCTCAAAATAAATTTCCACGCCGCCAGCACCGGTGTAGCCGGTAGCACTAATCAATACGTTTTCCACGCCGGCAAATTTGCCTTTTGCAAACGTGTAATACTTCAGGTTCATGATGTCCATATCCGTCAGCGGTTGCAGTATTTTGGTGGCGTTGGGACCCTGCACCGCTAATAAACAGGTGTCATCAGAGATGTTGTGCATCTCTGCATTTTTATCATTATGCTGTTGCATCCAGTTCCAGTCCTTTTCTATGTTGCTGGCATTTGCCACAATCATGTACACTTTATTCTCTTCAATGCAATAGATCAAAAGATCATCTACAATTCCTCCCTCCTTGTTGGGCATGCAGCTATATTGGGCTTTGCCTGCGGTAAGCTTAGAAGCATCATTGGTTGTAATGCGCTGGATCAGATCAAGAGCATGCTCTCCTTTCAAAATAAATTCACCCATGTGGCTCACATCAAACACGCCGGCATTTTTTCTTACGGTTTGGTGTTCCTCGTTAATACCGGAATAGCTGATGGGCATATTGTAGCCTGCAAACTCGGCCATCTTTGCACCCAGCTCAATATGTTTTTGCGTGAAAGGGGTATTTTTCATTCTTAGATTTTTGGATTGCAAAAATAACTGTCTGCGCCCTGATTTGAGTAGATTTAACGGATTCACCGGAAATTAAGCGCTTTTTGTACCCCTGCTCTTTAGGGAAGTTTAGAATCCCTTTTAAAAATTAATCCAGGTCATGACCGTAATAAAAAGGCTCTCAAAGAATTGAGAGCCGTAGATATCCTGCATAGCGGGATAACTTCAACCGAGTTGAATTATATCACTAAAGGCACAAAGGGAATGGCTACTAATTTATAGGGCGCCTCTTTTTTTATACTGGTTTTTGTGGTGGATTGCGTGTCGTTTTTTTCTTCTATCTGTTGCAAACGGCGGCGGTCTTCTTCAATTTGTTTTTCCCGTTTTTCTATTTGCTGGCGGATGCTGTCGGCACTGCTTTTCAATTCACGTACGCCTTGTTTATCCCTGATCACATCTTCAGGCTTTTTTAATTTTCCCTCCGAGGTCATCACATAATCCTGATTCACATCCCAATCAAAATAATTATCATAATCCCAGTCAACCCGGTAACGGTTACGTCCCCAGTTGCGGTATTCTCTTTCCGATCTTCTTACGACCCAGGGGCTGTAGGCATCTTGCAGGCTTTCATCAAATCGGATCTTTTTGCCAACGGGAACCTGTATTTCCACGATCACGCCCTGTCCGCGAAATTTACTGCTGCTGTTTATCGTTAACCCACTGCCAAGATTTAAGGTGCTGTCCGCTGCAGCTATGGTAAAGCCCGATTGTTCTGCCCTGGCCTGCACATCGGCCAGGCTCCTGCCTGCACTGTATTTATAATATTTTACATGGTAGGAGGAGTCATCGCTTTTATCGATGCGAACCTTCACGTTATTGTACTTCATGGTATGATCAGTAATATCCCAGCCTGCGTTGTCGTCGCCAATCCACCATGCATTGCCGCTGTAACGGATTTGCGGTTCATTAACTTTTACGGTTAATTTATTGATGGCCGCCATAACGGGAACATCAATGGCGTTGGTTCTGTCATAAACCCTCAGATCTTTGGCGATGCTGGCGGCAAAACATACAGCACAGATCCAGCCAATGGTCCACAAGCCACCGAATATCCATCCCAAATACCTGTTCCTTGAACGAACCCGTACAACCCTGCGCACCAGCCAGGTGGTAAAACCCACAACCGGAACACCAATAAAGAATAATAAGGTACCCCAAGCCAGTGCTTTTTGCAAGCCTGAAGTCCACAGGAAATTATTGATAGGCCAGAAGGCTACGCCGCCAAAAATGATGACCATTAAAGCAGCAAACAAGGCAAGGGCAACGCAACCGGCAACAAATATGAAGAAGGCTTTAAACAGGACACCAATGATGTGTCCAATCCCGTGTGCCACAGGACGGGCCGTTTCCCTGACTTCTCCTGCCCACGCCTTCCCTTCTGTCTTCATAAAATCATTGGCCCTTTCACCAAGCTGCTGTGCGGTTGTTTTTACTTCCTCGCCCCATGTTTCCATGCGGTTTTTAAAACCACTCATGCCTTCCTGTACGTTTTGCCGAATGCGGTTTACATCCACCTTTTCGCCGCGCATTTCCATTTTCTCAAACGGACTGCGGGCCTCGGGTAATACAATCCAAAGGATGATATAGGCCAGACAAAACGTTCCGGTAAAAGAACCTATGAACAGGTTGGGAAAAATATCCCTGTCCGATAAAAAGAAGATGGAATTGATCACGCCAAATATGATGTTCAAAAGCAGGGGGGCAGCAAAGATCAACCGGATGATCCAGCTTGGCTTGTCGAAATAAGCACCCAGGCCGCCTGCTACACCAGAAATCACACGGTCATCCGGATTGCGAAACAACCTTTTGCCCACATACGTATCCAGGTTACGAACCGGTAAAATGATCCATAACAAAATATAGATTAAAAAACCAAACCCGAAACCACCAAAGGTGATAATGGCAAACAGCAAACGAACGACAGCCGGATCCACATTCATGTAATTAGCAATGCCCGAACACACACCTCCCAGTAATTTATCACTGGCATCGCGGTACAACCGGCCTTTGGCTCTTTTGGGCTGGGCTTGTGCATAGGTTCCGGCCCCGGCGGTTTGCTCTGCACCGGCCCTGCCTTCTGCTGCATCTACTTCTTCAAAATCTTCTATGCGGCCCATGGAGCTGATGATCTCTTCGATATCCGTATCCGTAATGGCAGCAGCTCCTTTGCGAACCTTGTCGTTCATAAGCTCGGCCACACGGCTTTCGATATCGTTGATGATCTCATCACGACCCTCTTCATTAGCAAAATACCGGCGAAGGCTTTCTATATAACGTTGCAAACTTTCATAAGCAGAATCCTCGATGGGAATTACCCTGCCCGATAAGTTTATGTTGATGATCTTTTTCATTTTATAAGGCTTTGGTTGAAGTTTTATGAATTGATATCTGTTTTGTTGGTAACTGTATTTTTATGGGTCAGCGCATTCACACCGTTTGATAGTTCCTGCCAGGTTTGTTCAAGTTCTTTATAAAAGGTCTCTCCTTTTTCTGTAAGCAAAAAATATTTGCGGGGCGGACCTGAATTGCTTTCTACCCAGCGGTACGTAAGCATTTCGGCATTTTTTAAACGGGTAAGCAGCGGATAAAGGGTGCCTTCCAAAATGTGAAGGTTCACCGCCTTCATTTCTTCCACGATATCACTGGGGTAGGCCTCCCCCCGGCGAATAATGGAAAGAATGCAGAACTCCAGTATCCCTTTCCGCATCTGGCTTTGAGTATTTTCAATATTCATGATTCCTCGCTTTTTAGCCTTGCCTCCATTCCGGCTATCACCGGAATGGTAGGTTCAGCTATATATGTTGAATTTGATTGACAACACAAAGATATGGTGTTAGTTGGTACTATGCAACACATAGTACCATATTTTTTATGGTAACTGATGTAGCAAAGCATTGAATTTGGCCTAACTGATTGATTTTTAAACCTTTCAATTAGCTGCCACATCTTAAAATAAATTTTGTTGGTTAAATACAAGGATGAATGGCAATAAAAAAGCGCCATTCCGGCGCCTTATTACTATTCGAAAAAGGGTTGGTTATTTTTTCAGCCCAATCTCCCTCAATCTTTCATCCAAGTATTCTCCGGCTGTAGCGTTTTCATATGCTTTGGGGTGGGCTTCATCTATGCAGCCGTCCAGGCAGGTAAGATCCATTTGTCCCTTGGGGTGCAGGAAAAAAGGAATGGAATATCTTGATGTTCCCCACAATTCCCTTGGAGGATTCACCACCCGGTGCGTGGTGGAGCGCAGTTTGTTATTGGTAAGGCGTTGCAGCATATCGCCGACGTTTACTACAATTTGTTCGGGCAGGGAAGTAACGCCTACCCATTCGTTTTGCTTGGTAAGAATCTGCAAGCCATCGGCTGAAGCACCCACCAGCAAAGTAATCAGATTAATATCCTCGTGTTGCTCTGCACGAATGGCCGATTTGGGCTCACTGGTGATTGGAGGATAATGAATGGCCCTTAAAATGGAATTGCCGTTATGAACCCATTCATCAAAATAATGTTCATCCAACCCCAGGTACAAGGCAATGGCCTGCAAAAGAGCAGTGCCTGATTTTTCGAAATTTCGGTAAGCATTGAAAAGCGTTGGTGTAAACTCCGGTACTTCTGTTACGGTAATATTATCGGGGTATTCATTTTTTATGGGGTCGTTATCCTCTACCGTTTGGCCATATTGAAAAAACTCCTTCAGGTCCGGTGCATCAAAACCTTTTGCATGTTCTCTTCCAAAAGAAGTATAACCCCGCTGGCCGGCCAGCTCTTTTCTTTCATATTTTTCCTTTTCCTCTCTTGGCAGCGCAAAAAACTGCTGTACATATTTATAGAGGTCTGCGATCAGATCATCGGGAATGCCGTGATTTTTAACCGCCACAAAACCCACTTCTTCATACGCCTTGCCTAATTCTTTTACGAATTTTTGTTTCCGGCTTTCGTCGCCACTTAAAAAATCGGAGAGGTCAACTACGGGAATGTTCATACCGCAAATTTATTTAGTAAGAAGCCTCAAATTTACTAATGAAGCCGCATACCTCAAATTTGCGTATAGCGTCCAGGCAAACAATTATTGAAGTTTTTCAATGTATTGCTTTTCGTCTCCGCTGGCTTCCACAATAGTATAGCGTTCCACATTATTGATCAAAGCTTCGTCCAAAGCATCCACCACATTTTGATAGGATGCTGTGCTTAGCGGCTTTATGAGCAATACAAGGTCGGCCCTTTTTTCTGCTAACTGCTTTTGTTTGGCCCGGATCAGATTTCCGAATCCCTTGTAAAGCTGGTAGTCAGATTGGATAACCTTTTGACGGCTCACGGCATCTTCCCATTTACCGGCATATACAAACACTTTATTGTTGCCGCCAAGAAGCACGGTCAGGACTTTGCTTTCTGCTACACCTGTCGGCGCTCCCTCTTTTGGCATTATTAAATTGGTTGATCTTTTTTCTGCCATGGTTGTGGTAAAAATGAAAAACGTGATCAATAAAAATCCAAGGTCCACCAGCGGTGTCATATCCATAGGCAGCGCCGCATGAATTTTTTGTTTGGTTTTGCCGGCCATAGGCGGTGGCTGAATGTGTGCCATAACAAAGTTTAACCCTATGATGAAAATCATCCTTCTTTCCACAAACATCAACGGCACATGCCATCAATTCTTTGTAATTTTTCGGCGTGAATCGTTCATGACTATCCGGCCAAATCAATAAAACAAAACATTTTTCCAGATGAAAACAATTGTAGTACCAACGGATTTTTCTCCCTCTGCTGATAATGCCATGAATTATGCGGCGCAACTGGCACAACGGATTGAGGCTTCCGTTTTTTTGGTTCATGTGTATCAAATGCCGATCAGCACGAATGAAGTACCGGTCTTGATGGTTTCAGCGCAGGAGTTAAAAAACAGTGCGGACAGGGGCCTGGAAAGGGTTAGCGACCAATTACAAAAGGAATATCCAACCATAAATATAACCACAGAAAGCAGGCTTGGGGATGTGGTAGATGAGTTGGAAGATTTGTGCACCGAGCTAAAGCCACTTGCCCTTGTGGTTGGAAAACATGGAGCCACGGGTGTGGAACGGTTTTTATTTGGCAGCACCACGCTGTCCCTCATCAGGCATTTGCATTACCCGGTAATTTCCGTTCCCGAGACAACTGCATTTGGGCTTACCAATATCGCACTGGCCGCCGATAACTCGGACCTGTCTTCACAGGAAAATAAAATCAGGGAAATTGTGCAAACCTTAAACGCCCGCTTACACATTGTACATGTTCAGGAGAATGGAAAAGAAACACCAGGTTTAAAAAATCTATTGCCCGATCTGCACCCTGTTTACAAAACCATCAGGAACCACGAGTTTATAACAGGCATTGAAAACTATGTGCGAACACATGCTATTGACCTGCTCCTGATCCTGCCACACCAACATGGTGTAATAGAAAGACTTTTCTTTAAAACACACACCGCAGAACTAATAGAGAAATTAAAAATCCCTGTAATGACGATAAAAGCTAACGAATAGTAGCACTGACCAGATAAACCGAATCGGCAATCTGTAAGCCGAACATATCGGCGGTATAATAATTTTCAATGCCACCAACACCTTTTGCAAAAAAGGCTTTACCGCCTCCAATACTTACCGGGCTGCCGCCCATCACGTCATCAACCAAAAAATCGTGATCAAGCTCAATTACGTTGTTATACACTTTACCATTTACGGTGCGTTGAATACCTTTTGCGGCTACTGTGAATGTATGATAATTGGAATATCCGGATGACGTTAATTTATTGGTCCATGCAGTACCAATAGCAGCATCCTTTAGTACAATCATTTGGAAAAAATCTCCGCTCATCACGGTTCTTGCAGCTTGTGTATACACTCCATTGTTTTTATGGATATACACTCTTGAAGTTCCCAGGCTGTTGATATTATCGAACTTATAATACTTCAGGCCATTGATCATACTATCAGTACCCAAAGATTTAACGGAGTAGTTGCCTAATGAAATTGAAGAATAGGTCCATTCAGAACCGGCAGATACGGGTTGGTAATCATCATTGTTTCCTGCGCCAGGGTTCCCGCCATTATTCACCGAGTCTACAGAAACTTCTTTTTGACAGGATGTGAAAACCAACAGGCTTAAAACAGTAGCTACCAGGCTCCATTTTTTCATAGCAGCAGTTTTGGTTGAAAATACTTAAAATTCCGCATTCTTCGGCGTACGGGGAAAAGCAATCACGTCGCGGATGTTGCCCATGCCCGTTACAAATTGCACCATGCGTTCAAAGCCCAGGCCAAAACCGGCGTGCGGCACGGTTCCAAAACGGCGGGTATCCAGGTACCACCATAATTCTTCGGCCGGCAGGTGCATTTCTTTCATTCGCTCGGTTAACTTATCCATCCTTTCTTCTCTTTGCGAACCGCCCACAATTTCACCAATACCGGGCGCCAGAATATCCATGGCGGCCACGGTTTTACCGTCATCGTTTTGCCGCATGTAAAAGGCTTTGATTTCTTTTGGATAGTTGGTAACGATCACCGGTTTTTTAAAATGCTTCTCTACCAGGTAGCGTTCGTGTTCGCTCTGCATATCAATGCCCCATTTAACATCGTACTGGAATTTTTTCTTTTTGTAGGCCGGCGATTGCAATAAAACATCAATGGCTTCGGTGTAGGTAATCCGTTCAAATTTATTTTCTACAACGAATTGCAGCTTTTGAATGAGGTCCATTTCGCTGCGTTCGTTCTGCGGCTTTTGCTTTTCTTCCTCCAACAAACGCTGGCGCAAAAACTCCAGGTCATCAGCGTTCTTTTCCATTACATATTTGATGATGTATTGAATAAACGCTTCGGCCAGGTTGGCGTTATCTTCCAGGTCGTAAAAAGCCATTTCCGGTTCTATCATCCAGAACTCCGCCAGGTGCCTTGCCGTGTTGGAGTTTTCGGCACGAAAGGTGGGACCAAAGGTATAAATATCTCCAAAGGCCATGGCGCCCAACTCGCCTTCTAATTGGCCGCTTACCGTTAGGTTGGTGGCACGGCCAAAAAAATCTTCCGAAAAATCAATCGTGCCATCTTCTTTGCGGGGCGGATGGTCGAATGGCAATGTGGATACACGGAACATCTCACCGGCGCCTTCTGCATCGCTGGCCGTAATGATAGGGGTGTGCAAGTACACAAAACCTTTTTCATTAAAAAATTGATGCACGGCAAAAGCCAGTGAGTGACGGATGCGGAACACAGAGCCAAACGTATTGGTTCGAAAACGTAAATGCGCAATCTCCCTTAAAAATTCAAGGCTGTGTTTTTTGGGTTGAAGGGGATATTTTTCAGGATCACTGTCTCCTAAAATTTCTACTTCCTCTGCCTTCACCTCCAGTTTTTGTCCCTTGCCCAACGACTCAACAACCGTTCCTGTTATTTTTAATGAAGCACTGGTCGTGATTCGTTTTAAAAACTCATCATCATATTTTCCCAGCTCCATTACAACCTGCAAATTATTATTGGTAGAGCCATCGTTCAAAGCTACAAACTGGTTGTTGCGAAAGGTACGTACCCAACCCATGATGGTTACCGGCTGGCCTTGTGGTTGCCAGGTGAGAAGCTCTTTTATTTTTATGCGCTTGTTAAACATAGTATCTATAAAATTTGACCCGTTCATGCTAAAGCCACGACGGATGAGGGTTGCAAAGATAACCGCAGATTCAAATGGATTGGCAGGATTTGTAAACCCTGCCCTTAAGAATGGTTTCTAAAAAAATGGTATATAAGTTAAAATCTCAGCAAAGAAATGCCTTTCTTTTTGGCGGCTTGACAATCCTTTAATTGCTGCATCTTTTTAAAATAGAAGGTTCAAACGTGCATCTTAAAACGTTTGTATAGGAAAGGTTTCCCGGCTAATTTAACCCTTTATTTCCTGTAACCTGCACGATAATTGCTTTTGTTAAGGTGCACTTTGGACGAAGAAAAAATTTTTGATTTTTCCATTTTAGCTGTAAACTTGCATCGGAAACCGTTGAGAGCTCATTCCTGTATCACTCACAACATTACTTTTTCAAATTCCATTCATAAATCAAATCAATAGTAAAACAGACTGGTTTTATCCTGATTAGTATCAAAAACTACAGTTCCTTATGTACGATATTTTGCAGTTGAACGATATGCTTGTGCCAGAGCTGCTGGACATTGCAGAAGATTTAAAAATTGATAACGCTAAAAAGCTCGATAAACAAGGGCTTATTTATAAAATCCTAGACAAACAGGCCGTTATGGGTAGTCAACAAAAAGCTGGTTCAGATTCAGAAAAACCAAAGCGTAAACGTATCGTGAAAGCTTCTACAGCCAACACTACAGAAGAAGCAATAGTGGAAGACACGACCAATGATGCCGCCCCTGAACCTTCTAAAAAAGCAGCCCCTAAAAAAGCAGCCCCTAAAAAAGAAGTGGCCAGAAAAGGTTTGCGCAAAAAAGGCGATGAACAACCGCAGTTGGAAATGCCTGTTGATGACGCTCCGGTGGCAGAAGAGACAGAACCGGAAACAGAGGTTTTACAGGATGCTGCAACGGATGCCGCCCCTGAAAAAACCATTACGCCGCAGATCAATAAATTCTTTCCGCCCCGCCGCGAACAAACGTTTAATATAGAGTTCGATGGCATCATCATGGCTGAAGGTGTTTTGGAAATGATGCCGGATGGCTATGGCTTTTTAAGATCCTCCGATTATAATTACCTCTCCTCTCCCGATGATATTTATGTTTCTCCTTCTCAGATAAAATTGTTTGGTTTAAAAACCGGCGACACGGTTTACGGATCTGTTCGCCCGCCAAAGGAAGGTGAAAAATATTTTGCCTTGCTGAAGGTTGAAACCATCAATGGCAAAAGCCCCGAAGAGGTTCGCGACCGTGTACCATTTGATTACCTGACGCCGCTTTTCCCTTACGAAAAACTGAATTTATTTACCAGTCCGAATGATTATTCCACAAGGATCATGGACTTGTTTACCCCCATAGGTAAGGGCCAGCGCGGATTGATCGTGGCGCAGCCCAAGACCGGTAAAACCATGTTGTTGAAAGCGGTGGCCAACGCCATTGCGGCCAATCACCCGGAATGTTACCTGATGGTGGTTTTGGTGGATGAAAGACCAGAGGAGGTGACCGATATGGAACGCAGCGTAAAGGCCGAAGTCATTGCCTCAACCTTTGATGAGCCGGCTGAAAAACACGTAAAAGTTTCCACAGTAGCGCTGCAAAAAGCAAAACGTTTGGTAGAGTGTGGTCATGATGTCGTGATTCTGTTGGATTCTATTACCCGTTTAGCCCGGGCACACAATACGGTTGCGCCAGCTTCCGGTAAGGTACTGTCTGGTGGTGTGGAAGCCAACGCTATGCAAAAACCCAAACAATTCTTTGGTGCGGCCCGTAAAATTGAAAATGGCGGCTCTCTTACCATTCTTGCCACGGCCCTGATAGACACCGGTTCAAAAATGGATGAAGTGATCTTTGAGGAGTTTAAAGGAACCGGTAATATGGAATTGCAACTGGATCGCCGCCTGGCCAACAGACGCATCTTCCCTGCCATTGATCTTGTGGCATCTTCTACCCGTCGTGATGATCTTTTATTGGAAAGAGAAGTACTGCAACGCATGAACCTGCTGCGTGTTTACCTCAACGATATGAATACAGAAGAGGCCATGTCTGAGCTTTTAAAACGTATGCGTGGTACCAAGAGCAATGAGGAGTTTCTTGCATCCATGAACGGATAAACCATTGACAGTAAGCCATTAGCAAAATATCTTCATTAAAAAGACCAGCCCTTGAAACCGGCTGGTTTTTTTAGTGCCCTTGCCCCCAGCACCTCATCGGTCTCATTTTTGTATTGATTAGGCTGAAACAAAAACTTTAAACATGAAGAAACAAATGTTCAGCCTGGTTGCAGCTTTATCGCTGGGATTTGCCGCTTGTAACAGCGATAGCCAGACAAGCGCAACGTCAGATAGTACCACTACCACAGTTAATACGACTACCAGCGGCGACTATGCGGCTATGGCAGATGAATTTGATCGCAATAGCGACGCTGGAAAATACATGGATGTCAGAACGGGTAAACCCATAAAAATCTCTGTTGATAAAACCACCGGCAAAAAGGTGAATGTAGAAACCAGCGAACCCGTTACCCGCTACATTTATGTGGATGACAGTGATTGGTGGGTATATGATTGGGAAGGCAATCGTTTAGGTCGCGCCAAACTGCAGGATGAGAAAGTTTTATTTGAGGACAGTGCCCATAACTGGGTTGATTATGATGTGAAATGGAAAAATGACGACGATGAGTCAAAAATGAAAACAGATGATATTAAAGTGAAGACGGAAAAGGATGGCGATGTGAAAATAAAAACAGACGATAAAAAGATAAAAAAAGATGAAGACGGAACGAAAGAAAAGGATAATTAAAGTTTTTTAACTTCGTATAAAATGCCTCTCTAACCGGGAGGCATTTTGTTTTTCGTGAGGACTAAATACATTTGTTCCGTGCAAGTCAGCCGCATTCATATCACCGAATTTTTACAAGGCGCTAAAGGGCATCTTTTATTGGATGTACGTTCACCTGCCGAATACGAACATGCCCACATCCCGGGAGCTACCAGTCTTCCCTTGTTTTCCAATGAAGAACGAAAGATCGTGGGAACTGCCTATAAACAGGAAAGCAGGGAAAACGCCATTAAGATTGGCCTGGATTTTTTTGGCCCAAAAATGCGGCCGATGGTGGAAGAGGTGGAAAGGTTAATTGACAACAGGCAACGGGCAACGGGTCAGAAGTCGAATTCGATATTCGTTTACTGCTGGCGGGGCGGCATGCGCAGCGGTGCCATTTCCTGGCTGCTGAATTTATACGGGTTTAAAGTGTACACACTAGCCGGTGGATACAAAGCCTTTCGCAATCATGCATTAAACACCTTTGAGCAACCTTTCCATTTTAAAATTTTAGGAGGATACACCGGCTCGGGAAAAACGGTTTTATTGAATGAAATAGAAAAAAAAGGTGAAACAATTATTGATCTTGAAAAGATTGCCTGCCACAAAGGTTCTGCCTTTGGCAATATAAAAATGCCACAGCAGCCAACCCAGGAAATGTTTGAGAATTTGCTGGCAGAAGAACTTTGGAAAAAGACCGAAGGCAATGGACAACAGATAAAAGAAGCATCTGCGGAAGAGGAATCCCCTTCCCCCATCTGGCTGGAAGATGAAAGCCAGCGCATTGGGAATTTAAATATTCCCATGGAGCTATGGCAGACCATGCGTACTTCACCGCTGTATTTTCTTGAAATTCCTTTTGAAGAAAGGTTGGATTATCTTGTTGCAGAATATGGCGTTTGTAATGTGCAAAAACTAATGGACGCCACCCGGCGCATCAGCAAACGGCTGGGCGGGCTAGAAACCAAAAATGCATTGGCTTTTTTGGAAGAAGGAAACGTCCGGGAGGCCTTCCGAATTTTATTGCGCTATTATGATAAACACTACCTGAAAGGTTTACACAATCGGGAAGATATATCTGCGTTATTAATAACCATACGGTGTGAAGCAGTCAGCCCTTTGAATGCGCAAGCTTTATTAAACCAATATCAAAACCTATGAGAATCGTTTTTGTTTTTGTTTTTTTAATTTCTGCACACGTTTTATCTGCCCAGGTGATCGGCGGATTGTACGCGGGAACCCTGGTAAACGACAGCACCCAAAAAGAACAACGCTATGAATTGGCGCTTAGCGAGTACCGGGGAAAGATCACGGGCTATTCCTATACCACTTTTGTAAGAAATGATAGTTTGTTCTATGGTGTAAAAAGAGTAAAGGCCACAAGAAAAAATAATCAATTGATTGTGGAAGACGACAAGATGATCGTCAATAATTTTCCGGAATCTCCTGCCAAAGGCGTTCACCAAACCAACTTCATAGAATTAACCAATGAAGATACCTTGCGATCGGCGAATGGAACCTGGCAAACCAATCGCACCAAAATTTATTATGCCATTGGCGGCAATGTGGCCCTGCAGTTAAATAACGACAGCAGCCATTCCGCATTGATCGCCCATTTAAAAGAACTTAATATCATTTCCCAACCCAGGTATGAAGCCGCCATTACCCAGGTGAAAGCAAAAGAAGAAGTAAAGAACAAAGTGGAGTCAACCTCCAAAACAGAAGTAGCAGTTGCAAAAAATCAAGACAAAAAAAATAAGGAGAAAAGCCCGGATAAAAGCGCTGAAAAAGATATTAACAGAATCGTTGCTGATATCGCCAAAACCAAACCCGCTTCCATTCCTCATACAGAAAGGAAAAAGAATGCTATGCCGGCCATTGAAATATCTTCTGACAGCCTGGTTCTTGCCTTTTATGATAATGGAGTGATTGATGGAGATTCTATTTCCGTGTATGTGAACGGAGAGAATATCATTACCAACACAAAACTTACCGCAACGGCCACTAAAAAAACCATTATGCTTCCCCAGGTTGAACTCATTGAGGTAATTCTGGTAGCCGAAAATTTAGGTACCATTCCTCCTAATACCGGTTTGTTGGTGATAAAAGACGGAGATAAATCCTACCAGGTAAATTTCACTGCCGATTTGCATACCAATGCAGCCATTATTTTTAAAAGAAAGTTGAAATAACAGAAAGAGCCGACCTTTGCGGATCATTCTTTCAAACCCAGAGCGCCACCTGTATGTGGCCAAGAAGCCGTAGAAAGATTTTATACTTATGCAAGAAGAAATTAAGCTAACACAATATTCCAAGGGCGGCGGATGCGGCTGCAAAATTGCACCGTCCGTTTTGCAGCAGATGTTGCAAACCGAAAACAAAACTCCCTTTGAAAATCTTTTAGTAGGTAATGAAAGCAGCGATGATGCGGCTGTTTACCAGATCAACAAGGAAACCGCTGTTATTTCCACCACCGACTTCTTTTTGCCCATTGTAGATGATGCCTTTGATTTTGGAAGAATTGCAGCGGCCAATGCTATCAGCGATGTGTATGCCATGGGCGGCACACCCTTAATGGCCATCGCTATTTTGGGCTGGCCCGTTGAAAAGCTTTCTGCCGAAATAGCCCAAAAAGTTTTGGAAGGCGGAAGAGCCGTTTGTGCCCAGGCCGGCATTCCGCTTGCCGGAGGCCACACCATTGATTCAAGCGATCCCATTTTTGGTTTGGCTGTTACCGGAACGGTGTCCACAAAAAATTTAAAGCAGAATAATACAGCCCGGGCCGGCGATCTTCTTTTTCTTACCAAACCCATTGGCGTCGGCGTTTTATCCACCGCTTTAAAAAGAGGCGTACTGCAAAGCGAACACTATACTTCATTAATTGATCAAATGACGGCACTAAATAAAATTGGCGAAGCCTTAGCAAAGCTTGAAGGTATGCACGCCATGACGGACGTTACAGGTTTTGGCTTGCTGGGCCATTTAATTGAAATGGCGGAAGGAAGCGGGTTAAGCGCCGAACTAAATTATGCGGCTATAAAAAAATCAGACGGGTTGGATGAATATTTAAAACAACGCACCATTCCTGATGCTACCTTCCGTAACTGGAACAGTTACAGCAACAAGGTGCAGTTTGAAAAAGGCGTGAATGTGATGGAAGCCTTTAATCTTCTTCCCGATCCGCAAACAAATGGAGGATTGTTGATTGCCGTTGCTGAAAACTCTTTGAATGAAGTAAAAGAAATTTTCCGCACTGCGGGTTTATCCAATCATTTGCAACCCGTTGGAAAATTTACAGAAAGAAAGGAAAAAGTTATTTACGTGAATCTTTAATTACGTGACAGAAAGAAAACCTGTATCGTAGTGTAGACTATCCCAGCGCATCGATTTTTTCAGCCAGTTTTCTGTCTTTATCGGTAACAATATCTCCGGCGTCATGCGTGGAAAGCCAAATCTCTACCGTGTTCCAAACGTTGGTCCATTTGGGGTGATGGTTCATCTTTTCTGAAATCAGCGCCACCCTTGTCATAAAAGCAAAGGCTTCCGAAAAGTCCTTGAATTCAAATTTTCGGTAAAGACTGTTGTCTTTTTCAATCCAGTTCATATAGTATGGTTAAGGTTCAGTGAAAGCTACATTAAAAAACCAAATGCTCCTTATTCTTTATTTTTTCATTGGTTAACTCAACCACCAGTTGCACACCATTCACCGTACGGATGGATTGCACCAAATGTTGCAATGCCTCATCTGAGACATGATCGTCTTTCAGCAACCATAAAAAGTCCAGGTGTTTAAACTCCGGTAACAAATATTCACCGTCGTATTGATTATTGTACAGATAATGTTTTAAGCAGGTGGCAGGCTCGGGGTATTCGTACACTGCAAAAAAATAATTGCGTTGTTTCTTTTTTAATTGTATTTCCAACTCATTATTGATGCGAAAATCAATACCAAGCAAATTGTTTAGTTGCCAACAAAACTGATAATCTTTGATAGGAGCCATAATGCCCAGCAATTTGGTCTCTTCAAAAAAGCCATCAGTCAGATCTTTCGTGTCCAGAATCAGTTTCATAACGATAGCTCCATAAAAGTAAAATACTAAAACTCCACAGTAGTTGAAAGCGGCTTCTCCTCTCTTGTATAAACCACCACAGCTTTATCTCCTTTTTTAAACTTTCCCAGGACCTGCATATAATTTTCCAGGGAGGTTATTTTACTGTCACCCAAAGCGGTAATGACATCACCGGCCTTTAATCCGGCCTTTTGGGCCGGCTTGCCCTCACTTACTCCATCTACCCGTACACCGGCACCGTTAAACGTATAATCGGGCATAATGCCCATCGTTACCGAAAACCGGGCCGAAGTGGTGGTTTGCACCTCTCTTGTTTTTGTAAACACCAGTTTTTCTTTTTGTTTGTCGCTGGCTTGTATCAGGCTGTAGATATGCTTTACCACGTTCATCTCGCCTGTATAATTGATCTTATTATAATCATCCGTTGGTTTGTGGTAATCGCTGTGCAAACCAGTGAAATAAAACAGTACGGGAATATTTTTTAAATAAAAAGAGGTGTGGTCGCTTGGACCCGTACCGCTTGAATCATAGCGAAACACCAGGTTATCGGCATACAGTTTATTCTTGCCTTTCAAATTATAGAAGCTGCCCCATGAAGGAGAAGTACCGTAACCACCCACGGTTACCACATGCGAAGAATCATTCAGCCTGCCTACCATATCCATATTGATCATGTAGTTGATTGTTGTTAGATCCACCGTGGGATGCTCGGTGAAATATTTCGATCCGTAAAGTCCCAGCTCTTCTCCCGAAAAAGCAATAAAGAGATAATTATTGTTTTTAAGCTTTGAGTTTTTTAAAAGACGAGCCAGTTCCATCACGGCTGCCGTACCACTGGCATTATCATCCGCTCCGTTATGTATGTGGCTCTTTTGTTCCACTTCCCTGGAATGGCCATCTTCACCCAAACCCAGGTGATCAAAATGTGCTCCTATTATAATGGTGGTTGGTGCGCCGTTGTCCAGGTATCCAATCACATTCGAACCGGTTCTTTTCTTTTCGGAAATATCTGTTTTCAGTTTTACGTCCAGGGTTGCCGATGCATCACTCATGTATTTTTCCGCCGCATGCTTCGTTATATAAATGACGGGTATAGAGAGCGTCTCGGACCGGTCCTGTCCATCAAACTTTAATCCATCCGGAGTAGTAGAGCTATTGTAAACAAACAAAGCGGTAGCGCCTTTGCCTTTCAATTCTTTTGCTTTGGCAATAAGTGCACTGTTTACATCAAAATGCGGGTTGGATGCAGCGGCTTCTAACAATTCCTTCACATCAAAAAACCAGGGCATGCCGGGTTCCTGCAAAGCAAGTGAGGGCAGCGCCTCTATGGAAGAATTAGCGCTGTATGCTAAGGGAAAGAAATCTGTATTCAAGGTAAGGTGCGCTCCATCAATAATTAAATGCGTGGAAGGATTGACCTGTTTGCCTTCGTTTACCTCAAAGGCTTGATAGAACCCTTCAGAACCTTTGGGTTGAAGACCCATCTTGTCAAATTCATTTTTAATGTACTCAGCGGCCAGCTTTTCTCCCGGGGTACCGGTACGGCGGCCCTCCAGCTTATCATCGGCCAGGTACTGAATATGTTGCTGCAGGTTGGCGATAAGCTGTTTGTCTTCTTTTTTTATTTTTTGCGCCTGCACCAGGGTTCCAGCGAAGACAAAAGCCAGGAAAAGAAATTTTTTAATCACGGTAAATTGATTTTCGGGATGAATCGGGACAAAATTATTTAATGCCCTTCGTCACTCAGACGTTAAAACTATTTTTTTGATTGGGTATTTTTCCTTAAGCTTTCTCTAAAACTTCCAATATCGTAAACCTTTACCGAAGGGGCGGGTTAAATTTGCGCCGCGACGAGTGGGAAAAAAAACAATTCATATTGCGTTAGTTGGAAATCCCAATAGTGGAAAGACCTCTTTATTTAATACCCTTACCGGTTTAAATCAAAGAGTTGGAAATTTCCCCGGCGTTACTGTGGATAAAAAAACCGGGATCACGTCCATATCAGATACCCTTTCCGGCAATCTTATTGATCTGCCCGGTACCTATAGTCTTTATCCCAAACGCCTGGATGAATGGGTAAGTTACAGGGTTTTACTGAACCAGGACAAGGATATCAAGGCTGATATTTTTGTGGTGGTAGTAGATGCCTCCAACCTGAAACGCAACCTTCTTTTTTGCTCCCAGATTCTGGATCTCAAAAAGCCGGTGGTGGTGGCCCTAACAATGCTCGACCTGGCTAACAAAAAGGGGATTGAAATTAACTTGCCTGAACTGGAAAGAGAGTTGGGTGTTCCGGTCGTTTCTGTTAATCCACGCAAGCATAAAGGCATTCCGCAGTTAAAGAAAGCGATTGAACAAACGGCATCGCACTTGTATAAAGTTCCGGTGAGGGATTTTATTGAGAATAAAGCGTTAGCCACCGCACCCATTGAGGACCTAAAAAAAGCCGTTCCTGCGGCCAGCGATTATTCGGCCATCCATTACCTCATTAATCATGAAGAGTTTGACCTGAACCATTCCATGCAGGAGACGATTGAGAACATTGAACGCAAACATGCTTTCAATCCTACTAAAACACAGGCCACCGAAATACTGCAGCGTTACAGCCGCATAAAGCATATTATGCAGGTAGCGGTTTCAGAACCCGATCCTTTGCAGCAAACCATTTTAACCGATAAGCTGGATAATGTGTTATTGCACCGCAAATGGGGCTACCTCATTTTACTGGCGGTATTGTTTATCCTGTTCCAAAGCGTTTTTTACCTGGCGCAGTATCCCATGACGTGGATCGAAATGTTCTTTTCCTCTTTCAGCAGTTCGCTTTCCCGTTCATTGCCCGATGCCTGGTGGAGCGATTTAATCATTAATGGTCTGCTGGCGGGCTTAAGTGGCATTTTGGTTTTTGTGCCTCAGATCATGATCCTGTTCGGGTTGATCACCGTGCTGGAAGATACGGGCTATATGGCGCGGATCAGCTTTTTAACGGACAGGCTTATGCGAAGCGTAGGACTGAACGGAAAAAGCGTCATGCCCCTGATCAGTGGTTTTGCCTGCGCGGTTCCGGCCATTATGAGCGCAAGAAATATTGAGAACCGGAAAGAACGTTTGCTCACCATTCTCATTACGCCTTTAATGAGTTGTTCGGCGCGGCTTCCGATTTACACCATTTTGATTGGCCTGGTCATTCCCAATACGTACTTGCTTGGCTTTTTCAGTGTACAGGCATTGGTGATGATGGGACTCTATTTATTAGGGCTCGTTATGGCTTTACTGGTTTCCTTTATAGCCAAATGGTTTATTAACATCAAGGAAAGAAGCTTTTTTATTTTAGAACTGCCTACCTACAGAGCACCGCGGCTTAAAAATGTGTTGCAAACCATGGTGAACAAGGCCAAGATCTTTGTTACCGATGCCGGTAAGATCATCATGGTGATTAGTTTGATTTTGTGGGCCCTTAGCTCTTTTGGTCCTCCCAGCAGAATGAATGCTGCAGAAGAAAACTATAAAACCGCGCTGGCCCGACACCCGGCAGCGGCAGATTCCCTGCAGGTTGTCCTTAATACAGCTAAGCTTGAAAATTCGTATGCGGGCATTTTAGGAAGATCTATTGAGCCGGCTATTCAGCCACTGGGTTACGATTGGCGCATTGGCATTGCGCTGATCACCTCATTTGCAGCAAGAGAAGTATTTGTAGGAACGATGGCCACCCTATACAGCGTTGGCGAGGATGACCAGGGATTGTTACTCAGAGACAAGTTACGCTCTGCTAAAAAAGAAGACGGTACGCCTTTGTTTACGATGGCGACAGGAATTTCTTTAATGCTGTTTTATTTATTTGCCATGCAGTGTATGAGCACACTGGCTATTACACGCAGAGAAACCAAATCGTGGAAGTGGCCTGTCATCCAATTTACCTACATGACAACGATTGCTTACATTATGAGTTTTATAGCGTATCAGTTGCTGAAATGATCCCACAAAAGTTTTGATACTTTTCTTGTTACCTCCCAGGCCTCATTGGTAGCTCTGTTCCAACTTTGATCTTTGTTGTTCTTGGTGCAGATACAAAAGACGTAGCTGGCTCCCCTGCCATTTACATACAATACCTCATCCCGCGTTTGATCCACAGCACCTCCCTTACTTGCCACAAACACATCAGATGGTATTTGTGATAGGGCATATTCATCCCAATAATTTCTGCCCAGCAACCGAAGCATTTGTGCACTTCTTTCCTTACTTATGATCTCACCCTTTACCATTTTCTCCATCAGCGTTGCCATTTCTTTTGGTGTGGTTTGCCCCCAGCCATACAGGCTTCTGTTAGTTTCCCTGCCGGGTGTTCTTGAATTGACCCTTGTATGCTGGAAGCCCAAACTGTCCAGTAGCTGATTGATTCTTGTACCGGTACCGGCAAGGCTTTGCAGCCACAAACTTGCCGTGTTGTCACTCATGGTAAGCATAAGCATCACCACATGTCCGACTTCAATTCTTTCTGTGTCTTTAAAAGAACCCAGGATGTCCACACCTGCATACAACAAAGAATCCCTGTACTTTAATTGCTGGTGATAATCCAATTCGCCCTTGTTGATCTTGTCCATGGTTCCAACCAGGATGGGAATCTTCACCATGCTTGCCGTTGGAAAAATAGTATCGGCATTGATGGAAACGGTTTTATTGTTTTTGAGATTTTTCACATACACCCCGATATCACCCTGAAATCCTTTGATCAATTCTTCCATTTGACGCTGCAGCTTTTTATCTGTTTTTTGAGCCTTAAGACTGGAAAGAAGAAAGGAGCATAAAATAAGAACCGCAATTTTTTTTAGCATACACATATACCGGATTAGAAAGATTTGGTTTGAGGCTTTTTATTGTCAGAAGATTTATTGCCTGTCATATTCATATAATCGGTCGCCAGGTAGCAATACGCTTTAATACCGGTTTTCATTCCACTTTCATCCACATAAAAATCCGGTGTATGGTGGGAAGGCGCCAGCTTTGCATTTTTATCTTTGGGCGTGCCGCCTACAAAAAAATACAGGGACGGCACTTTTTCAGCGAAGTAGGAGAAATCTTCCGCACCCGTTTGGGCATCCATAACAAAAGCATCGTTTGCGGTCGCCTTCATTAAAGAAGGCAACATTTTTTTGGTGAGCTCGGGATCATTATAGGTAATTCCGGTCTTCGCTTCAAAAACTACTTCGGCCGTGGCGCCGGAGGCTTCGGCAATATTTTTGGCGGTGCGTTCTATCCTTGCCCATACCTCATCACGCATAGCTTTGTCCAGTGTGCGGATCGTTCCCGAAAGTGTCACATCTTCCGGAATAATGTTTTGCCGGACGCCTGCAGTAAACATTGTGGTAGAAATAACAACGGCATTTTTGGTCAGTTCCATTTGACGGCTGACAATGGTTTGCAAACCGTTGATGATCTGTGCACCAATCATTACAGGATCTATACCGAACCACGGTGCTGCACCATGCGATTGTTTCCCTTTTATTTTAATGGTGAACCAGTCGGATTCTGCCATGATGCCTCCTTCGCGATAACCGATCCTGCCCACATTCGTTTGTGCATTGATGTGAAGTCCAAACATGACTTCCACTTTCGGATTCTCTAAAACACCCTCTTTCACCATCAGGGCGGCGCCGCCTTCTTCGCCTGCAGGCGGGCCTTCTTCTGCGGGCTGAAAAACAAAAACCACGGTTCCCCTTAGCTGATTTTTCATTCCCGATAAAACATCGGCAGCACTTAAAAGCATAGCCACATGTGTGTCATGACCACAGGCATGCATGACACCTACTTGCTGGCCGTTGTATTCGGTTTTTACATTTGATTTAAAAGGCAGCTCATTTCTTTCGGTGACGGGTAAGGCATCTATGTCGGCACGAAGTGCGATTACAGGTCCGGGCTTACCGGTGTTAAGAATTCCCACTACACCTGTTTTTGCCACGCCTTCTTTTACTTCCATGCCAAGCGAACGCAAATGTTCGGCAATGAGTTTTGCTGTTCTGAATTCCCTGTTGCCTAATTCCGGATGCTGATGGATGTCTCTTCTCCAGGCAATGCATTTGGATTCAATTTTATTTACGGCTGATTCAATGGCTTCATTTTTTTGCTGGGCTTTTAAAATGAAGAAGGAAAAAAGCAGACCGGCGGATAGGAGGGGTTGTTTCACGTTACGATGGGTTTAGGAATAAATTTACCGCTGAATTTTTAGAAGCGCATTAAAATAGCCGAGCCAATTTATTTCATGGATAAAATTGTTATTTGCTTTAAAAAATCAAACACCAATCCATTTCATTCGATTTAAATTATTGGCCATCAACAATTAATAAATAATTTATATATGAATTAGCTTGTTTTTCGTGCGATGATTTTTCTAAATTTATCCCTCTTATGATGCTTCGCCATGTGCCTTTTCTTAAAAATGTTTTTCTCTATAGTATTACCGCTTTTGGCGGTCCCCAGGCACATGTGGCCATGATGATGAAGATGTTTGTGCACAAAACGCCCTATATCACAAAAGAAGAATTATTGGAATACAATGCTTTCTGTAATCTGTTGCCGGGGGCTTCTTCCACGCAAACCGTTACGCTGATCGGGTATAAAAGGGGCGGGGTTCCGCTGGCCATTCTTACCTTATTGGTATGGATTGCGCCGGCCTGCATTTTGATGGGAGGGTTTTCTTTTCTGCTCCATCATATTGACCGCACTTCTTTGCACACCGATATTTTCAAGTTCATTCCCGCGCTGGCGGTAGGCTTTTTATTATATGCGTCCATCATTGCTTTTGAGATTTCCATTGTAAATACCATTACATGGATCATCATGTTGGTATGTACCGTCGCCACCTATCTGTTTTTCAAAACGCCCTGGATCTTTCCTTTATTAATCGTATTGGCCGGTGTCGCCACAAACCTCAGTCATAAAAGAATACCGGAAATGGAAACCAGCCGCCAAAAAATAAAATGGTGGAACATCTGGTTGTTTGCCATCATTTTTTTAGTGGCGGGTGTTACCAGTGAACTGGCGCGGTCAAACGAATGGCCGAACCGCAAGCCTATTAATTTATTTGAAAACACATACAGGATGGGCAGCCTCGTTTTTGGTGGCGGACATGTGTTGATGCCGATGATGTATGAACAATACTCTGTGCGCCCAGAAATTGTAAAACAAAAAAGGCCGGAGGCAGCGCGAAATATTATAGAGATCGGTAAAGAAGATATGATCACGGGCATGGGCATCGTTCGGGCTATGCCGGGACCTGTATTTTCTATTGCTTCGTTCACAGGCGGCATGGCTTTAAGAGATGAGGGACAATACATGCAGGTGCTGGGTTGTGTTATTGGCTCTGTTGCTATTTTTTTACCCAGTGCCTTATTGGTTCTTTTCTTTTTTCCTATTTGGAATAATTTGAAAAAATACGCGGTGGTCTATCGTTCCCTGGAAGGCATTAATGCTTCCGTGGTGGGGATTATGATCGCTTCGACGCTTTATATTATGAAGGACATTTCTTTGGTAGGTGCCAACGCCAATAGCCTGATCAATATCAGTGTGATTGTGGCCACCTTTCTTTTATTACAGTTTACCAGGGTGGCGGCGCCCTTTATTGTAGCCGCCTGTCTTTTACTGGGCTATTTCTTCTGAATCTTTTTAAAAAAGCCATAGGTACTGATCTCTTCTTCAACAGCAGGAGGTACCAGGTATTTAATAGACTTACCTTTTTTTATCAACTCCCGGATGTAGGTGGCTGAAATTTCCAGCAGGGGCGCATTCATTATTTGAAGGTCAGCCCCAAGGTTAGCGTTGATTTCAAATCCGGGACGCCTGTAAACCACAATAGGATGGTTACGGATGATCACTTCTGCATTCTTCCAATTGCCCAGGTTTTGAAAGCTATCGCTGCCCATGATGATGGAAAACTGATTGTCCGGGTATTTTTCCTTGAGATAGGCCAGCGTATGAACCGTGTAGGAGGGTTTTGGCAAAGAAAACTCTATATCACTTGCTTTCAGCCTGTCGTCGCCTTCAATGGCTTTTTGCACCAGGTGGAAACGGTCATATTCATTAAGCAGCGTGTCCGATTTTTTAAAAGGATTTTGAGGAGAAACCACAAACCACACCTTTTGCAAATCGGTTTCGTTAAGGATATGGTTTGCTATGATTAGATGCCCTGTGTGAATGGGGTTAAAGGAGCCAAAGTAGAGTCCAATTGTCATTTAAGAAACTGAATTTCAAGTAATTATTTTTCAATAATGATCTGGTTTGCCTCATTTATCCTTAAGCTGAGCGAATAGCCCGCCACCCTGATGGAGATGGGGTCGCCCAGGGGTGCTTTTTGCTCTACAATTACTTCTTCGCCCGGCAGGCAACCCATTTCCATAAGCTTTAACTCCAGTTCTGGGCTTTCAAATGCCTTGATCCGGCCTCTTTCACCGGATTTTAATTCTGATAACTTCATAATCCTTTCAAAGCTATATCAATCAATCCCAAAGGGTTTACGATTTTTGAAATATGGTTCAGCAAAATAAAGACGCGATTTATTTCCACTTTCTTACCAATCCTTTCTTTTTTCCAAAACGAAAAGAATTAAAAGGCTACCTGCGCAGTTTGTTTAAAAAAGAAGGCAAGGCTGTAGAGCAGATTAATTACATCTTTTGCACGGATGAATACCTGCTCAACCTGAACAAAACACACCTGAAGCATGACACCTACACGGACATTATAACCTTCGAACTATCCCAAAAAGGAGAGGCTCTTGTGGCAGATATTTATATCAGCACCGAAAGAGTAAAGGAAAACGCCCAAAACTTTCATACACCCTTTCAAAAAGAACTTCACCGCGTCATTTTCCACGGCGCCTTACACCTCTGCGGGTATAAAGACAAAAAAAAAGAGCAGTCTCAGCTAATGAGAACAAAGGAAGAAGAACACCTCGGCAGCTATTTCGTTCCACGTGGAACAAAAAAACCAGGACTTTAACAACGTTTCACGTGAAACACGGGGCTAACTTTGCAGACTTATGTTTCAAGAATACGATGTAATAGTAGTGGGGGCCGGCCATGCGGGCTGTGAAGCTGCGGCAGCCGCTGCCAATATGGGCTCCAATGTGCTGCTTATCACCATGAACATGCAAACAATCGCACAGATGAGCTGTAATCCAGCCATGGGCGGTATTGCCAAAGGACAAATTGTAAGGGAGATCGATGCCCTCGGCGGCTACTCAGGCATCGTGTCCGACGCCTCCATGATCCAGTTTAGAATGCTGAACCGCTCAAAGGGGCCGGCAATGTGGAGCCCAAGGTCCCAAAATGACAGGATGCTCTTTTCACAGACCTGGCGGGAAATGCTGGAAAGAACCGACCGGGTATCTTTTTACCAGGATATGGTGCGCCAACTAATAGTGCAGAAGGGAAGGGTAACCGGAGTAGTAACAGGGCTGGGGCATGAAATAAAAGCCAAAGCGGTCGTTCTGACCAATGGAACCTTTTTAAACGGAGTCATTCATATAGGAGAAAAACGTTTTGGTGGGGGGAGAGTGGCTGAAAAAGCCGCAGAAGGATTAACCGAGCAACTCGTAGGCCTGGGCTTTCAAAGCGATAGGTTAAAAACCGGGACCCCGCCAAGAGTAGATGGCCGTTCCCTGGATTATTCAAAAATGGAGGAGCAAAAAGGGGATGAGGAAATCGGAGGCTTCTCCTACCTGGATGTTCCTAGACCGAAAACGCAGAGAAGTTGCTGGATTACCTATACCAGCCCGGAAGTTCATGAGGTTTTAAAAACAGGCTTTGACCGAAGTCCCATGTATACCGGCAGGATAGAAGGAACCGGCCCCAGGTACTGCCCAAGCATAGAAGACAAAATCAATCGTTTTGCAGAAAGGGAACGGCACCAGCTATTTGTAGAGCCAGAAGGGTGGAACACAGTGGAGATTTACGTTAACGGCTTTTCTACCTCCTTACCCGAAGAGGTTCAATATGAAGCCTTAAAAAAGGTTCCGGGTTTTGAAAAGGTGAAGTTCTTCCGCCCCGGCTATGCTATAGAGTATGACTTCTTTCCCCCGACACAATTAAGCTACACCCTTGAAACCAAGGAGATTGAAAACTTATTCTTTGCCGGCCAGATCAACGGCACAACCGGATATGAGGAAGCGGCCTGCCAGGGATTAATGGCTGGAATGAATGCCCACTTAAAAACAAGGACTGAAAAGCCTTTTATTTTAAAAAGAAGCGAGGCCTATATCGGCGTATTGATTGATGACCTGATCAGTAAGGGTACACAGGAGCCTTACCGCATGTTTACCTCACGGGCGGAATTCAGAACCCTGTTAAGACAGGACAATGCGGATTTACGGCTAACCGAAGCAAGCTTTAGAGTTGGATTGGCAAGCCAGCAAAGAATGGAGAAAGTTTTACAAAAGAGAAAAGAGGTGGAGCAGATCAAACAGGCCTTAAGTGTAACCTCCCTTGAACCCCAGGAAATAAACCCCTACTTCGATAAAATAAATAGCGCTGCCATCATTGAAAAACAAAAAGTAGAAAAGATCGTACTTAGGCCAAGCGTTGGTTTAACCCACTTAAGAAAGGAAGTAACCAAGGTTGACCAGATCTTAAGCGCTTATTCCGATGAGTCCATTGAGCAGGCGGAAATACAGGTAAAATACCAGGTGTACATAGATAAGGAAAAAGACCTGGTAGAAAGAATGCGGCAACTAGAAGACCTGGAAATTCCAGAACATTTTGATTATCAAAGAATTATATCACTGGGTATAGAGGCGAGAGAAAAACTAAACAGGATACGGCCAAAAACCCTGGGACAGGCCAGTCGCATCTCGGGTATTAATCCAAGCGATGTGCAAATCCTTATGGTTTTTATGGGACGGTAATCCTTAGCTTAAAAATGTCTTAGTAAATAGCTCCATCCAGCATCCTTCCAATGTATGGAGCTATTACTAAAACCTACTTATCGTCAACCGCTTCTTTATTTTGTTCCTGCAGCAGACGGTAATAATTCATCACGGCCCGAATCTCACCATACGTGAAGTCGTTACCCAGTTTTTGTTTAATAGAAGTAGCCCCCAAACCAACTTCATTGATTACTTTTAAAATAGCTTCTATCCTCTCTTTCTTTACCAGCTCCTCAATGGTAATCTCCCCGGTATAAACAAAGGTGGCCAGGTGCCCCTCGATCGTTGTGGTAGCAAGATTGCGAAGCTTTGCAATTTCATTCATGCTTTTACCTTCCCGGTACAGCACTAATGTATCACGGTGACTAGCCCCTTTTTCCGGCTTTGCTTTTTTAGTGGTCTTCGAAACAGAGCGATGGGCGATTTGCTCAAATTCATATTTAACAAATAGTACGTCCCTGTATTGAAGATTATTGAACTTCTGCAACTGGTTCAATATAACCGCCTCGATAGTTTGCACTTCGGCATAATACTTTTTCACCTTGCTGGCATATTGCAAAGAAGATAAGTGCTTTTGCAGCGGCAAAAGTATTTCTTCAGCCAACGCTTTTGCCAGGTAGAGAATGGCTTTATTTATTCTTTGCTGCAGCAAATCCGTATCGCCGCTTTCAAGTATTGTCTGCAATTGTTGTTGAAACTTTTCGGCTATGCCTGACTGTTGCTGCGCCTTCTGTAAAATACCGGCACATAATTCCAGCACCTCTTCCACAGCAGGAAGGTTTTTTCCAGGAATCAACTCTTTCCAGCCCGCTAAAGCTCTTATTACCTTGTTCCAGCTAAATGTTTTTACCAACACATCTGCCTGGAATTTTTCCTTTTCCTCCTTTAAGAGGTTTTCTAAATAAACATCATTGGCTTCCTTTTTTGCAAAGGCAATCACCCGTTCGTCGGTACCAATGGAGTGGGCCCAAATTTTTGAATGCAATACCAACCCGTTTAGCGATGTACAACGGCTTAAGGCTACATACACCTGACCTGCAGCAAAAGAAGAACCCGCGTCAATGACGGCTTTATCAAATGTTAGTCCCTGGCTTTTGTGGATGGTAATCGCCCAGGCCAGCCGGATTGGATATTGAACAAAACTTCCCAGCTCTACTTCTTCAATATCATCTTTCTCTTTGTTATAGTTATACCGAATGTTTTTCCATGTTTCTTTTTCCAGCTTTAAATCCGCTTCGCCATTGTTGAAAGAAACAGTGATTTCATCATTCATTATTTTTTTAACAAGGCCAAGCTTACCATTGTAATACCGGCGTTCATTCCCCGAATCGTTTTTAATGAACATTACCTGGGCACCTTCTTTTAATTGAAGGTTCAGCTCTGTTGGCAGCGCCTTATCAGAAAAATCACCCGTGATCTCGGCCTTGAAAACATGTAATTTACCAGGTAGCTTTTTTAATTCCCCTTCATTGATCACATCGGCTTTACGGTTATGCGTAGTTAGCGTAACAAACTTTTCTTCAGCTGGCGGATTAAACGCCGGATCGTAGCGCTTGTTTAATTCTTGCAAATCGGCTGGCTGCGGCATGTTATTGCGTACACGGTTGAGTATATCAATAAAATGCTGCTCATTCTGCCGGTAGATTTTTTTTAATTCAATATAAAGTGGCGGCGCCTCCTGTATAACTTTTGCCTGAAAGAAAAAAGGGCTTTCGTAATAGTTTTGAAGAATACTCCATTCATGCTGCGGAATAACCGGGGGCAGCTGGAAAAGATCGCCAATATATACCACCTGCACTCCGCCAAATGGTATCATGGGTTGCCGGCGGAAGTGACGCAAAATGGTATCAATAGCATCCAGCATATCGCACCTGACCATGCTTACTTCATCAATGATCAACAGCTCAAGCTCCTGGAACAGTTCGCGTTTGGTTGTGGCAAAACGGATGTTGCGAAACAGGCTATGCTTATCTGTAGCTTCGTAATTACCATTGAAAATATTTAGTGAGGCGGGAACAAAAGGTCCAAAAGGAAGCTGAAAGAAAGAGTGCATCGTTACCCCGGCCGCGTTAATAGCGGCGACACCCGTTGGAGCCACCACAACCGTATTTTTTTGTGTGCTTTCCTTAATATATTTTAAAAACGTTGTCTTACCGGTACCTGCCTTACCGGTAATAAAAACATGTCGCGACGTGTGATTTACCAGATCGGCAGCAAGGTTAAATAAAGTATTGGTGCTATCGGGTGTTTGCATGGAAAGTCTGTCGATAAAAATAACTAAAATGCAGATGCGGCCCTGTCTACAGAAATTTAATTAAGATGATTTTAAAGCCTTGCTTGTACAAAAGCTGGTGATGAAAAAACTCATCACCAGCACCGGAAAACCACCAGCAGGTATAGCATCGGTTGGCAGTGTTCCTTTCGCCATTTTGCCTGACAAGCATAAAAGCAATAAGACACTATTAACAACCCGGCAAACAGTTTATTTTGATGCCTTTTCGCCCAGCATCAACACTTCATTTACCTGCACTTCGGTTACATATTTTTTATGGCCTTCCTTATCATTATAGCTGCGGTTGACGAGTTTGCCTTCAATGGCAACCCCGGAGCCCTTCACTAAAAACTTCTCGGCAATTTCAGCCACCTTGCCCCAGGCCACCAGATTATGCCATTGCGTTTCTGTAACCTTATCGCCCTTGGCGTTGCGATACACCTCGTGAGTGGCTATACTAAAACGGGCCAGTTTTTTACCGCCTCCGGTTGTTATTACTTCTGGATTACCACCCAAGTTTCCAATCAGTTGAACTTTGTTTTTAAGTGCATACATGACTTTACTTTTTTAGATTTTTAATTTTTATTTCAATCAACCGCGGCGCCTTGCGATTGACAGAACAAAGATGCCCTTGCAAAAAAATGGTAGCCGGTTTTTAATCGTTTGTTTTCGGATATAAGCGTTTATAAACGTTTGTACACGGATAAAGAATTGATTATCTTGTAATAAACAAAAACCCATGCCTTCGGCTGCAATTACCAGAAATTGCCTGGCTTGTAATAAAACGCTCCAGGGCAGAGCCGATAAAAAATTTTGCAATGATTATTGCCGCAATGCTTATAACAACCAGCTAAAGGTTTCCAGCACCGGCGCTGTCCGAAAGATCAACCATTGTTTGCTAAAAAACAGGCGCATACTGGAAACTTTATTGGCAACAGAAGAAATGTCCAAAACGACTAAGGAGAAGCTGGTACACATGGGGTTCCAATTCAAATACCTCACTCATACCTATACCAATAAAAAAGGCAATGTTTATTTCTTTTGTTATGAGTTCGGTTACCTGCCGTTAGAAAATGACTGGTACCTGATTGTGAAAAGAAAAGAAGATGTCTCGCACAATATTTGATTGTTTTTAGGCAACGGTTTTGGGCATTTCCGCCAGATCAGCGTTTGAAAAACATTTCATGATCCTTCCTTGAAAAGCGCAATGGAACGCTAAACCAGAGACTCATGAAAAAGTTCTCCTTTTGGCTATTGGGATGTGCACTTTTCCAAAATGCCCCAGCGCAGACAATTAATTTAAAGGAGCTGGACGGGCTGTTACATTTTAACCAGGCTAAGCTGGAGGCTCATTTACAAAAAAAAGGATTTAAGCAGGCAGGATATTTTGCCGCCGGCGGTGAGCTCTTTATTAAAACAAAAAGAGAAAAAGAAGATACCGTCATCCGTTATTTTCAAATTGAGCCGAATGAATTTGGTTACGATCTGATCTATACAACGGCTTCACGACAGGAATACGTTAACCTTCAAACTGAAATGAACGCATCGGGGTTTAGCCGCTCGGCAAAAAAAGCAGACACTGCAGGGTCCGCTCTTTATCAAAAAAAAGAGCTGGCCATAGCGTGTTCATCAGAACGGGTTGACAGCTCTTTGCTTTACGTGATCAGGGCAACCAAAAAAGCAATCCCCAGGTTAAAAGATATTCAGTTTGCAGAAGACCTTTTACAATTGGACTCGCATGAATATTTAGTGGAAGCTTTTGGAGGGCAGAATGTAAAAAAAGACAGCTTTTATTTTTCCGCGACAGAAATTAAAAAATGCACGGTTATTTTCCCAAACACCACCCGCCAGGCTATTTTTTTATGGGACGATGAAGAAAACCTGAGGAAGATCTCATTTATCATTATTGGTGAACAGGCAAACAAAAGCGATGAAGATATTAACACCGTAATGCTTTCCGACTGGAAATCGAAGCAGGGCTTGTATTGTGGAATGAGTTTGGGAGAGGTAGAGGCATTGAACAAAGAGCCCATCCGCTTTTATAACTGGCGTACTCAATCAGCCGGGCTGTTAGCACCCAAAAACAAGGGAGCCATTGACTTTGGCAGGTTGATGCCTGTGTTCAATTGTATGAACTGTAGTTTTTTATTTGTTGACCCCGACGTAGATGTAATCCAATCAAACAATGCCCTGGAGGAAAATCAAAAAGTATATGTGGCCAGCTTTGCAGTATTGCCTGAGAGGAAACCAGATATAATCAACCAGACAAGCTTAAAATAAAAAAGTCTCAACCGTGTTGAGACTTTTTTTGGTGGTGTGGGCCGGGATCGAACCGGCGACACAAGGATTTTCAGTCCTTTGCTCTACCGACTGAGCTACCGCACCTCCTGCCGCAAAAGCGGGTTGCAAAAATAAGGGTTTCAATCATTTATTGTTGATAACCTGTGAACTTTTTTTACTTAGTTGCCGTAAACGCTTAAAAACTTAATCCGCATGATCTTTAATTGCTCCCAGTTATAGTTCCCGTCAGACAATTCCTGCTGGGCCACTTCTAATGAGGACGTCTCACAACCTTTGAAATAATCAATGATCTCCTCCTGCTCGTATTCATCCAGCATTTGGTCGATGGCATAATCAAGGTTCAGCTTTGTTCCGCTGGCAGCAATGGTTTCCATTTCTTCCAGCAAAGCATCCAACCGCAGATCCTTATTTTTTGCGATCATTTCAAGCGGTATTTTTTTATCTACCTGCTGAATGATGTGCACTTTATTACCACTCTTGTTTACGACGCTCTTCATTACAAAATCATCGGGCTTCTCAATATTATTCGCTTCTACGTACCCGGCAATCAGGTCAATAAAAGGTCTTCCATATTTTAAGGCCTTCCCCTTGCTCACTCCCTGGCATTTAGCCAGTTCGTCCATGGTGGTAGGATACATGGTTGCCATGTCTTGCAAGGAACTTTCCAGGAAAATCACAAAAGGCGGCAGGTTTTTCTTTTTGGCTTCTTTTTGGCGAAGCTCCTTCAGCATGCCAAACAGTTTTTCATCTGTAGCTGCGCCGGCCACAGCATCCGCACCATCTTCATCATCTTCGTTTGCCTCTTCGAATAAATTATTCAGCACAATGGGGAATGCCTTTGGCTTTTTCAGGAAGTCGTGTCCCTTCCTGGTGATCTTTAATACACCGTATTCTTCAATGTCTTTTTGCAATAAGCCTTCCAGCAGCATTTGACGGATCAGCGAATTCCAGAAATGGTCCGGCTGGCCCTTGCCAATCCCAAATTCAGAAAGTCCTTCATGGCGGAACATTTGGATCTGTGGGGTTAAGTGACCAGTAATGATTCTAACCACATATTCTGTAGCAAATCGTTCATCCAAAGCCTTAATTACCTGCAAGGCTTGCACCACATTTTGCTTTGCTTCTATTTTTTCTTTTGGATGTTTACAGTTGTCGCAGTGACCGCAGTTCTCCACGTCATACTCTTCGCCAAAATAGCTTAGTAATACTTTTCGGCGGCATACCCCGCTTTCGGCGTACGCTACCGATTCATTTATTAACTGGGCACCAACTTCTCTTTCGCTTAAGGGTTTGTCACGCATTAAGTGCTCCAGTTTGGATACATCCTTGTGCGAATAATACAAAATACATTTCCCTTCCAGTCCATCACGCCCCGCACGGCCGGTTTCCTGATAATAATTTTCAATTGATTTGGGAATATTAAAGTGGATCACAAAACGAATGTCCGGTTTGTCAATGCCCATTCCAAACGCAATGGTTGCCACAATCACCTGCACATCTTCGTTCAGGAACTGGTCCTGCCTTTCTGCCCGCAACTTCGAATCCAAGCCGGCATGATAAGCCACGGCTTTAATGCCGTTGGCCATCAGCATATCGGCCAGTTCTTCAGTCGTCTTTCTGTTTAAGGTATAAATGATGCCGCTCTTTCCCTTGCTTTGCACAATGAATTTTGCAATGCTTTTTAACGTGTCCTCTTTTTTGATCTTGGGTAAGATCTCGTAATAAAGATTATCGCGGTTAAAAGAAGAGATGAAGATTTCGGGCTCACGCAGTCCAAGGTTCTTCACAATATCGCTTTGCACTTTTGGCGTGGCCGTAGCAGTTAAGGCAATCACCGGGATACTGGGATTGATGATATCCATCATGTCACGCAACCGGCGGTATTCCGGACGAAAATCATGTCCCCATTCCGAAATACAGTGGGCTTCATCTACAGCAAAGAAAGAAATCTCCAGGTCACTGAAAAAATCAAGATTATCCTGTTTTGTCAACGTTTCCGGAGCTACATAAAGCATTTTTGTTCTTCCCGATTTCAGGTCGTCATGTACTTCTCTTATTTCTTTTTTGGAAAGGGTGGAGTTTAAAAAATGGGCCACTTCATCGTTGCTGTTATACCCCCTCACCAAATCAACCTGGTTTTTCATTAATGCGATCAGCGGGCTCACAATAATGGCAACACCCGGTTTGATCATGGCCGGCAGCTGGTAACACAAACTTTTACCACCGCCCGTTGGCATGATAACGAAAGTATCTTTGCCGGAAAGTAACGACTCAATAATTTCTTTTTGTTGTCCTTTAAAGTCTTTGAAACCGAAATGCTCATTCAGAGCAGCGTTTAAATCAATTTTAGTAGAAGCGCTGGCTTTCGTTTTTTTGCCAGGGTTTTTCTTTGCGGTAGGCATTTTTTACAATTTATGCTTTCAATAAAGCTTATAAAAACAATTTGCCTTTTGTGAAACAGCTTTTGATCGGGAGCCATGCTTTTGACCCTTTTATAAAGAATATTCTAACAAAAGTGGTGGGTTAGGCAGCCCTAAAGGCCGTTGGTCAAAAAGGCAAGCGAATTTAGCAAGGACTAACGGCATTAAAAAGATTAAATCGTTAAAATGACAAGTAATTTTCGAAATCATGTTTGAAAGCAAATCCTCTAATTTTGAAGCCTTGGAAAAAAAAGATACGATAAGAAATGCGGCCCTGCGAACGATAGAAATGGAGGCGGCTGCCATTCAACAGTTGTCTTCTCAACTGGATGATAATTTTGAAAAGGCCATCGATACGCTGGCTGCCTGCAAAGGCAGGGTGGTGGTTAGCGGCATAGGAAAGAGTGCCATTATTGCTCAGAAAATTGTAGCTACCCTCAATTCCACAGGCTCTCCTTCTATTTTTTTACATGCTGCCGATGCCATACACGGCGACCTGGGCATGGTACAACAGGAGGATGTCGTCATTATTATCAGCAAAAGCGGGGAAAGTTCTGAAATAAAAGTGCTGGTTCCGCTGATCAGGAATTTTGGCAATTGCCTCATAGCGATTACAGGGAACATGGCTTCTTACCTGGCAAGAAAAGCTGATTTTGTTTTAAATACAACCGTCAGCCAGGAAGCCTGCCCCAATAATTTAGCACCCACTACCAGTACAACGGCCCAATTGGTTATGGGCGATGCCATTGCCGTATGCCTGATGGAAAAACGAGGCTTTAATATGGAAGACTTTGCTAAGTTGCATCCTGGTGGCACCCTGGGAAAGAAATTATACCTGCGGGTAGCCGACCTTTATACGGATAATGAAAAGCCCCAGGTGACAACAGACCAATCGGTAAAGGAAGTCATCCTGGAAATGACCAAAAAAAGACTGGGGGTCACCGCCGTTATTGGTGTTGATGGAAAACTAGCCGGCATTATTACCGACGGCGACCTTAGACGAATGCTGGAAAAAAGCGATAGCATAGAAAACTTCAGGGCAAGAGATATTCTAACGCAAAAACCAAAAACCATTGCACCAACTGAAATGGCCGTAAATGCTTTGGATATTATGCGCAAAAACGAGATCATGCAGCTGGTGGTGGAAGAAAATGGAAACTACCTGGGCATTATACATTTACACGACCTGGTAAAAGAAGGTTTGATCTAGAAAAGAACAGCATGCAAAAAGAAACACAGCAAAAAAATAAAAACACGTATGTGGCCATTATGGCCGGTGGTATTGGAAGCCGCTTCTGGCCCTTGAGCCGCGTCAATCATCCAAAACAGTTCCTCGATATATTAGGAACCGGTAAAACCCTCATCCAGCAAACCTTTGAGCGGTTTACAAAACTGGTACCTGTTGAAAATATTTATGTCATCACAGCAAACGAGTACCTGGGAATTACCCACCAGCAATTGCCTCATTTGCCCAAAGAAAATATTTTAGGGGAACCTTTTCGAAAGAACACAGCGCCGTGCATTGCCTATATTTCTTTTAAGCTCCAGCAGATCAATCCCGAAGCTTCATTGATCGTGGCGCCGGCTGATCATCTTATTTTACAGGAAGAAAACTTTTTGGACGTATGCACCGAAGCACTGGGCTTTGTCAATCATTTTAATGCCCTGATCACCATTGGCATCCAGCCCACCTATCCCAATACCGGATATGGCTACATCCAGCACGAAGGAATCGAAGCCGCACCTTCCGTTTATAAAGTAAAAACCTTCACCGAAAAGCCGAATAAGGAGTTAGCCCAGACCTTTATAGCCAGTGGCGACTTTTTATGGAACTCGGGGATTTTTGTGTGGCAGGTAAAGCGCGGCATTTATGCGTTTCAAAAACACATGCCTGAAATGTATGAACTTTTTGCAGCCGAAGAAGAAAAGCTCAATACGGAAGAAGAAAAGGCGGTGATCGAAGCCATCTATCCGCAATGCAGCAACATCTCCATCGACTTTGGTGTGATGGAAAAAGCGGATAACGTGTTTGTCATTCCTGCTGCCTTTGGATGGAGCGATCTTGGAACCTGGAACAGCGCCTGGGAAAACATGGAAAAGGATTATTACGAAAATGCGGTGGCGGGAGAAAACGTCATTGTGTTTGATGCCACCAAATGTGTCGTGAATGTTCCGGATAAAAAACTGGTGGTGTTGCAGGGCCTGGAAGATTATATTATAGCTGATACAAAAGATGTACTGCTTATTTGCCAAAAAGACAAAGAGCAGGAAATCAAAAATTACGTAGCCGAAGTAAAGCGGAACAAGGGCGAACGGTTTTTATAATCAGCAACTAACAGCAAAACTTATTCACAGTCTATAGTTTACCATACCTGTCTGCTAAAGTTTGTAGTAATTTGCTGTAGGGAACTATTTTAATTAAGTACAACCCGACTGGCCATAGGCTATGTCCTCAACCTGTTTTATGAATTTCAACAACATACTCTTCCTCGATATAGAAACCGTTTCACAATTTGAAACCTATAATCACCTGCCCGATGACTGGAAAGAACTGTGGGACCTGAAAGCGGGCATCATTAATCGCAACCGCGAAGAAGAAACAAACGAATCTTCGTATCCAAGAGCCAGCATCTATGCAGAGTTTGGAAAGATCATTTGCATTTCCTGCGGGTATATCCAGGGCTCGGGCGACAACAAAAAACTAATCATCAAATCCTATTGCGGCGATGATGAAAAAAAATTGCTGATCGAGTTTTCCGACATGCTCAAAAAATGGAGCGGCGACTCGGAGAAATATTTGTGTGCCCACAACGGAAAGGAGTTTGACTATCCCTACATCTGCCGCCGCATGATCATCAATGAACTTGAAATTCCCGAAGCCCTGCGCATCGCCGGCAGAAAACCCTGGGAAATCCGCCATTTGGACACCATGGAGCTTTGGAAGTTCGGCGACTTTAAAAGCTTCACATCCTTAAAGCTCCTGGCAAAAGTATTGGGCATTCCGTCTCCCAAAGATGATATTGACGGCAGCATGGTTAACTCGGTGTATTGGGTGGAAAAAGACCTGTACCGTATTGTGGAATATTGCCAGAAAGATGTAGTGACCTTAGCACAGATATTGCTGCGTTTTCATTGTGAACCTCTTGTGAAACCAGAAAATATATCCATCAAATATGTCCAGCACCAGAACTAATTATTCCTCAGGATCGAAATGGGAAGGCATTGTAGGCTACAGCCGTGCGGTAAGAACCGGAAACCTTGTTGAAGTGTCCGGAACCGTGGCCGTAGATGAACACAATGTATTAATTGGTGAAGGCAGCGCTTACCTGCAAACCAAATTTGTTCTTCAAAAAATTGAAGCGGTACTAAAACAGGCAGGCACCGAACTCAAAGATGTTGTGCGTACAAGAATGTTTGTCACCGACATTTCGCAATGGGAAGAATATGGAAGAGCCCACGGTGAGTTTTTTAAAGACATCAGGCCCTGCACCAGCATGATTGAAGTAAATGCATTGATTTCTCCCGGCTACCTCATCGAAATTGAAGCCACGGCCATCATACAGAAATAAACTATTTGAATCCAACAGTTGTGCTACTATCGGGCAGCCGCTGCGTCGCACCCTTTTGGCTTCTGTAATTCTATTGAGTGGCGTTAGAAACACAATAGACACATAGGCACATAGAAGTTCCACAAACAATAAAGTCTATGCAACCACCTATGTTTCTGTGTGTCTATTGTGGTTCAAAAATAAATATCCGCAAATGCAATGGCAGCAGGAGTAAACGGCATCAGCTAATTTTACCTCTCCGATTTTTCACAACCTTTCAACTCATTCAACGTGTCAACCATTCAACTATCCTCCAAGCTTCCCCATGTGGGCACTACTATATTCACGGTAATGAGCTCCCTGGCGGTGCAGCACAATGCCATTAATTTGGGACAGGGTTTCCCCGATTACGAAATGAGTGAAGAGTTAATAGCCCTGGTAAATGAAGCCATGAAAAAAGGGTTCAATCAATACGTACACATGAATGGGTATCTGCCGCTGCGTGAAGCCCTTGCTGAAAAAGTGCAGTTCCTGTATAACACGGCCATTCATCCCGACAAACAGATTACCATAACACCTGGCGGCACCTATGCCTTATACACAGCCCTCACCACCATTTTGCAACCAGGCGATGAGGTCATTGTATTTGAACCGGCCTATGATTCGTATATCCCCGCCATTGAAGTAAACGGCGCCAAAGCCGTTGCTGTGCCATTGACTTTCCCCGATTATAAAATAAACTGGGCGGAGGTAAAGCACCGCATTACGGAAAGAACAAGGGCTATCATGATCAATTCCCCGCACAACCCCACAGGCAGTGTGTTAAGCAAGGAAGACATCGAACAATTAAGAAGTATAGTAAAAGACACACAGCTATTCATCATCAGTGATGAAGTGTATGAACATTTGATCTTTGACGGCAAACCACATGAAAGCATTTTAAAACATCCCGATCTGCTGGAAAGAAGTTTTGTCTGTTTTTCGTTCGGAAAAGTATATCACTGCACCGGTTGGAAATTGGGTTACTGTATAGCCTCGGCAAGCGTAATGAACGAATTCAGAAAGATCCATCAGTTCAATTGTTTTACCTGCGATACACCCAAGCAAGTGGCCCTGGCATCTTTTTTAAAACAAAGGGATCACTATTTGCAGTTAGGCGCCTTCCTGCAACAAAAAAGAGATTATTTACAGCACCTGATGCAGCAAACAAAATTCACGAGCCTTCCCAGTTATGGAAGTTATTTCCAGGTGTATTCCTATGCTTCCATTTCCGATGAAACGGAAAAAGAATTTGCCATTCGCCTGACCAAAGAACAGGGCGTGGCGACCATTCCCGTTTCTGCCTTTTATCAATACGAAGTCAACCACCAGGTGCTGCGTTTTTGCTTTTCCAAAAAAGAAGCCACCTTAGAAAAAGCAGTTGAACGATTACTAAACTTGTAACCGAAGACCCCGGAGGTTTTAACACCACCGGGGTTTAAAAATAAAAATAAATTTGTGTCCAAAAATTAATCGTATATTTGCGATATAAGATTAAAAACATGGCCTTTAACAAAAAAGAAGAGTTTGGGAAAAAAGAGCAGGAACTGGCGGCCTTTGCCAAAGCCCTCAGCCATCCTGCCCGCATTGCGATTTTAAAGGTATTGGCGCAAAAGAATGAATGCATCTGCGGTGACATAGTAGAAGTGCTGCCCCTGGCACAATCCACGGTATCACAACATTTAAAGGAATTGAAAAACGCCGGGTGGATAGAGGGTACGGTGGATGGCCCCCGTTCATGCTATTGCATCAACTGGAAAGCATTGGAAAAATTCAGCAACGACATTGGCACTTTGTTTCTCAATCTTAAAACAAAAAACAAAAAAGCTTGTTGTTAAACTCTAAAATATACCGTTATGAACACAGAATCTGAATTAAAAGAACTGGTAAAAGAAAAATACAGCCAGATCGCCAACCAAAAGCTGGAGCAGAATCTTTCCTCCTGCTGCGGGGCTACTTCTTCCTGCTGTGGTGATGAAGTGTATTCCATTATGGCCGACGATTACACAAAACTGGAAGGCTACAATGCTGACGCAGACCTGGGCCTGGGTTGTGGTGTTCCCACCCAGTATGCACACCTAAGCGAAGGCGATACCGTTATTGATTTGGGAAGCGGGGCCGGTAACGATGCCTTCGTCGTACGCCGGATAGTAGGAGAAACCGGTAAAGTAATCGGTATTGATTTCAGTGAGGCGATGATTGCCAAAGCAAGAGCCAACGTGGACAAACTTGGGTTCAATAACATGGAATTCAGGCAGGGCGATATTGAAAAAATGCCCGTCACTTCCAACAAGGCAGATGTCGTTATCAGTAATTGTGTGTTGAACCTCGTGCCCAATAAAGACAATGTGTTTAAAGAAATCTTCCGGGTATTAAAACAAGGTGGTCACTTTTCTATATCAGACATTGTATTGATGGGAGAACTTCCTTTAAAGTTGAAACAAGCTGCCGAAATGTATGCAGGCTGTGTCTCCGGAGCCATTCAGAAGGAAGAATACCTGGACATCATAAAAAGAACCGGCTTTACTAAACTGGCAGTACAGAAGGAAAAAAAGATCGTGATTCCGGATGACATCCTGCTGCAGTATATTTCACAGGAAGAATTAGAAGAATTAAAGGCGTCCAACCTGGGCATCTACAGCATTACCGTTTATGCAGAAAAACCGTGTTGCGAACCGGGAAGCGGTTGTTGTTAATAGTTATCCCCATAGCTATGAAAGCAAACATTCAAAAGAAAGATTCTGGATGCTGCAAACAAACCGTTGCTGCAGCATTTTTTTCCTTGAATATCGTAAAACAGGGGCTCATCCGAGCCCTTTTAAAACTTACATTATGACCATTAATCCCGTAACGCAAAGCAGTTTTTCGTCTGTTATAAACTTATTAAAGCAGGTAAATCTTCCCACCGAAGATATTACGGAAGCCACCACTTTATTTGCTTTGTACGATAATAATGAACTCCTGGGAACGGTTGGTCTGGAATATGAAGGAGAACATGGCTTGTTACGCAGCTTAAGCACGTCGCCACAGAAAAGAAATACAGGAGGCGGAAAACTATTAGTACAATTCATAGAAGCATTTGCAAAAGAAAAAGGAGTGAACAACCTGTATTTACTCACCACCACCGCTGCTGATTTTTTTGATAAAAGAGATTACCAAAGAATAAGCAGAGAAGAAGTGCCTGAGGCTGTTAAACAATATTCAGAATTCATTTCTACCTGCCCTGCATCGGCAATTGTTATGAAAAAATTTATAGGATAAATGAAAAAGAAGATCCTTTTTGTTTGCATTGAAAACAGTAACCGCAGCCAGATGAGCCAGGCCTTCGCCATTATGCATGGCGGCAACAAAGTGGAAGCCTATAGCGCAGGCTCCAAACCCTCGGGTATTATCAACCCAAAGGCCATTGCCGCCATGAAGGAATTAGGATATGACCTCTCCACTCATCATTCCAAGTCATTGGAGGAAGCCAAATTTCATGCGCCATTTGATGTAGTGATAACCATGGGTTGCGGCGATGCCTGTCCCTGGATGCCGGCAAAAAAGTTTTTGGACTGGCAAATTCCCGATCCGCGCAATATGAATGAAGATGATTTTAGAAAAGTAAGAGATGGGATAGAAGAAAAAGTAAAGGCCTTGCTTGTAGAACTGGTTTAGTTATTCATTAAACAAATTATAATTGCCGGTACCGCACATACGCAATGTGCTTTCCATCGGGCGACCAGCTGGGAACATTTAAGGTACCCTGTCCTCCATAAAACACCGGTGTAAGGTCCTTGATCTTTCTTGTTTCCACATCCAGTAACCGTAACCTTACCTCCTTGCCAAAAGGATGTTGTCCTTTTTGATCCTCTAGGTAGGAAATATACACAAGGCTTTTACCATCGGGAGCGGGATGGGCAAACCAGTTATCGAATTCATCGTTGGTCAATGCTTCCTGCGCTGTACCATCGGGCTTCATGCGATACAGGTGCATGCGGCCCGTGCGGTGCGAATTAAAATAGATCCACTCCCCGTCATAACTGTATTCCGGTCCGTCGTCCAAACCTTCCGCGTCCGTAAGCCGAACCTCCTCTCCGCCATTGATATTGATTTTATACACATCATAGTTGTTATGGCGCATAGCGCAATACACCAGCGTTTGTCCGTCCGGGCTAATGCCATGCCAGTAGCTGGGATATTTTTCCGTAACCAGTTTGGGCGTGCCGCCTTCTGCGGGCAATACAAAAATTCTTGAGTTATTTCCTTTTGCAGCAGAAGTATCGTTATGACTAATGAAAAGTGTTTTACCGTCAAAACTAAATCCATGATCATTATTGCAATGGTTGGCAAAACCGGTGTTGATGATGCCCCGCGCTTCTCCGTCTGTTGAAACTTTTTCCAGCAATCCTCCTGAATTGATCACCAGATATTTTCCGTCTCTTGACCAGTTGGGTGCTTCGAAATGCCGTTTTTCCTGAAGAATGATTTTTTCTTTACCCGATTGAACATCAAGTACAACCAGGGTGCTTTCAATGTTTTGCGGTGTTTGGGCAATTGTCACATGCAGGGTGGAGAAAAATAACGAGAGATAAAGAATTATATTTTTCATGAACCATTACTTAACAGTAGTAGTAAGTTAAGAAAATAGTTTTAGAAATAAATCGGCGTCATTACCGGCAAGCTAAGTTGGTTTAGTGCTGCCTCCGGCAATGCCATTCAGGGATCGTCTCTTCTTCGCTCCGTTCTTCCAAACCTAAATTGATGGTTTATTAATTATCCGGGGGTTCTTTTTTCCCTATCAGCGTTTTAATTGTAGTCCATTTAAAAACGGTAGTTAGTAGTAAGGACTGGATAGCAGCCTCAAAAGCGTAGTATCCCAAAGAATAAGTTGTACCCAACAAGAAAAAATCAAAAAGCCACATAAAAAGAAATCCAAAAAGAAAAAACAGCAGAAAAAATAGCATAAGCTGCATGATTGCAGATCGTCTTTGGAAGTTCTCATTCATATTGTCGGTTTTATTAAAAAAGCGGCAAAGAATTATAGGCAACGTCGAAGGCTGTACTTAGCTGAGAATTATCATTCCATCTGCCCATAACAGCTGCTGATTACAATTCCTTTGTTGAAGTTAAGATTTCAAGTTGATAAGTGCTTGTCCAGCCCGGGCCATTGCTTGGCTCTGTAAGATTGCCTAATTTATTTCCCTCCAGCCACACTTGCGTAACCGCATCTGTTAGCATCGGTTAATTTCATTTTGCTTTATCCTCTTCCTGAATTTTATTTTTTTCCGAGGTTAAGACTTTGGTTACCACCTCAGTACTTTCAAATTTGCTGCCATATATTTCTTCCTAGGTTTTTTAAAAAAATTCTGACAAAATAAACTCCTTAAATAAAGGCCAGTCTTTATAATGCTCTCTCTTTATTTCATTATTTTCTTTACCAAATCTCTTCATTATAATTGTTGCTTCTTCGAACTTATTCAACAATACATTACTTACAAGTTTAAATTTGTCCCTACTAGCACTCCAGTCTATTCTATTTATAATTTCCAAACACTTACCATTATTCCCTCACCATTTATATGTCTGCGCTTTGTTTACCACACACGTCAACTTTGTCTCTTCGTTAAAATGTCTAATCACTTTATGAGTAGAAAACTCTGACAGTCCGATGGCCAATTCATAATCCTTTCTGACAATTTGATCGTAAATGACTGAGATAAAATTAAAGTCTGCATTTTCCAAATCTTCATTTATAAATTTTCTCCAAACAACTTGAGACAACTTAATTCCTAGTTCAAAAACACACCTATATGCTTTATGAAAATAACTAGCTTTTAGGTTAAGGCTATCACCAATTTTTAGATCACGTGGAATATCCACTTTATTTGTTTTGCAAATCGAGAGATATTGATTATTCACTATTCCGTTATTATGCACAAATAAATTTCTCCTTTCGGTTAATTCGATAAATGTTGACCAAGAGTTTAAATCGACTGTTAGTTTTGTATCAAGCTTATTTTCAAGCCATTTAAACTGTTGCGAATGATTGTCTCTTAATACAGTTTCTACTTCTTTTTCAATAATAAATTCTCTACCTTCTTCTATCGAATTGAGCTCTAGTAAATTTGAAAATGAAAGATTTTTTTCTGATGCGTTTAGTAACTCTGGACGTAAATAATAAATTACTCTTATTAAATGCCCTATAAAGGCATCAAATTCACTAACCAGAGAAACAACGAAATTTCTAGGGACTAAGTCTTCAGCCTGCCTAGCATTATCAGATTTTAGGCTAATATCGCTACTCTACTTCACCAATGCAGCTACCATGAAATGCAATGACGAAACTTTTATAGAAACTACATCCGTGTACAATCGTTTGTAAACGGATCACCGGTTCAAGCTTGCCCAGTAGAATTACCGAACGTACAGGAGTGCAACCCAGGTAAAGTTTCATAGTAGCACTACCGTTTGCTACAAAAACAAAAAAGCCCCACATTTCGTGAGGCTTCGAAAAGTATAAACAATACTATTTTTTTACAATCCAAGCTGCGCACTGATCTCCAGCATCCGGTCCAGGCTTTTTTTGGCCTGCACCCGTAATTCTTCGTCCATAATAATTTCAGGTTGCTCGTATTCCATGCACAAATACACTTTTTCCAGCGTATTGCGTTTCATGTGCGGACAATCATTACAGGCACAGTTATTATCCGGTGGTGCGGGAATAAAGGTTTTACCCGGCGCCTGCTTTTGCATCTGGTGCAAAATGCCGGCTTCGGTGGCTACAATAAATTCGGTGTGCGGCGTGTTTCTGGTATACGCCAGCAACTGCGTGGTAGAGCCAATAAAATCGGCAATGCGCAATACCGGTTCTTCACACTCGGGGTGGGCAATTACTTTGGCATTGGGATGACGGACCTTCAGTTTGGTCATTTTTTGCAAACTGAAAATTTCGTGCACCATGCAGGCTCCGTTCCACAGCAGCATATCACGGCCGGTTACTTTGTTTACCCAGGCACCCAGGTTTTTGTCCGGCGCAAAAATGATCTTCTGATCTTTTGGCAAACTATCCACAATGGCTTTGGCGTTGGAGGAGGTGCAAATAATATCGCTCAGCGCTTTAATGCCGGCGCTGCAGTTGATGTACGAGATCACAAGATGATCGGGGTGTTGCTCCCTGAATTTTTTGAACAGGGGCGGCGGACAGCTCTCGCTTAAAGAACACCCGGCCTTCAAATCGGGTATAACCACCTTTTTAGACGGATTAAGGATCTTTGCGCCTTCGGCCATAAAGTGTACCCCGGCAAACACGATCATGTCAGCATCGGTCTTTGCGGCCTGCTGAGCGAGACCCAGGCTATCGCCAATATAGTCGGCTATGTCCTGGATGTCGGGTTCCTGGTACAGGTGCGCCAGGATAATGGCGTTCTTTTCTTTCTTCAATCTTTCGATCTCGGCAAAGAGGTCCAGCGAGGGATCAATGTCCACATCCAGAAAACCTTTTTCTTCCAGTTCATTTTGCGTAATCAACATTTCGGTATCCATATAATAATATATAGTATTCTTATTTTTATAAATAAAACTATTACTATTAGGGCTGTGAATTCGGGGATAACTGAACGAAACTTTTTTTGGTTACTACAAATACCATGCTTTATCCACAAACCCACCGCCGTAATTCACAACAAAGTTACCGAAGGGACTGTATTCATACGCTATATTAACAGAATGTGGATTTCGCCTCTTGTATAAAAACAACCCGCTATGAGATTTTTTCTGTGTGGATTTTGAAGGGATAAATGAGGGATAACCAACAAAAAATTTTTCGGGCTTCTGAAATTTAATTTTCCTTTCCAAGAGTACACGTTCCATGTCACAGTTCCACGGTAGTTATTCACATTTAAAAGTGGATATCAACATAGAAAATGGCCTTTACGTAAAAATCTTCCGGGGGAACAAATGCTTTTAAGGTTGGAGTATCAAGTAATACCCATTTCAATATTTATTAGGGAGTATCTCAACAACGAAAAGCCTGAATGTTTAAATCCATTTACACTGAAAAATGATATAACGCCTTAGCCGTTAAATCCTCACATTGCCTGCAATCCAGTAAATTTATTTTTTTTAAATGTGCAATATGAAGTTTATAAAAGCAATTAAGCTCTTTACGCTACTGTTAATTACGCAGATCTGTTTTGCAGATGAAGGCATGTGGCTTCCACAGCTGCTGGCCCAGTTGAATGAAAAGCAAATGAAGGCCCAGGGCATGAAAATTAATGCCGGCGATATCTATAATATAAATAAAGGCAGCCTGAAAGATGCCATTGTGAGTTTTGGCGGATTTTGCACCGGCGAGGTTATTTCGGATAAAGGCCTGGTGCTGACCAACCATCACTGCGGCTTTGATGCCATCCAGGATCACTCCACCCTGGACCATAATTATATAAAAGATGGATTTTGGGCCAAAAGCACCGGCGAGGAACTTCCCAACCCCGGCTTGTTTGTCACTTTCATTGTGCGTATTGATGATGTGACCACTCAGGTATTAGCCGGAGTGCCTACCGGTCTTGCCGAAAACGAAAGGCAATCTTTGGTGGATAAAAATATTGCCAAATTAAGAACTACCGTAAAAAAAGAAGCCTACCAGGACATTTTGATTCGTCCGTTTTACGAAGGCAATAAATACTACCTGTTTGTAACCGAAACCTATAAAGACGTGCGGCTGGTGGGTGCGCCGCCTTCTTCTATTGGCAATTTTGGAAAGGATACCGATAACTGGATGTGGCCACGGCACACCGGCGATTTTTCCATGTTCCGCATTTACGCCGGCAAAGACAATAGGCCTGCCGCCTACTCTGTGGATAATGTTCCCTACAAACCCAAAAAGTCATTGGCCATTTCATTGGATGGCATGAGCCAAAATGATTTTACGATGGTGTTTGGCTTTCCGGGCCGAACAACCGAATACCTGCCTGCGGTGGCGGTAGACCAAATTATTACCGTGAACGATCCCGCAAAAATTGCCATCAGGGAAAAGGCTTTGACCGTACTGGATGGATTTATGCGCAAAGACGAAGGCATCAAAATTCAGTATGCCGATAAATATGCAACCATTCAAAACGCCTATAAAAAATGGCAGGGTGAAATTTTGGGAATGAACCGCACTGGCGGATTGCAAAAAAAGAAAACGTATGAAGAAACCTTTCAAAAAATGGTGGCGGCAAATACCAAATGGAACACCCGGTACGGAAATCTTTTAAATGAGTTGAATGCGGTTTATACCGAATTCAAACCCTATGGTTATGCACGGGATTATTTTAACGAAGTAGTTCCCCGCATCGAATTGTTCACCATTGCCGGGCAATTGAATAGTTTGATCAATGCCAAAGAAAAAAATGGGGAAAAAGGCTTTGCAGACGCCTTGCCCCTTGTAAAAGAAAGACTACGGGGCATTTACAAAAACTATGCTGCCGAAGTGGACAAACAACTTTTTGCCGCGTTAATGCAGATGTATGTAACCAATGCAAGTAAGGACCTGGCTACGCCGGAACTGCAGGCCTGGGTGGACCTGGCAAATGGCGATTATCAAAAACTGGCCGGTATGGTCTATGACGCCACGGACCTGGATAATAAAGAGAAGACTTTACAGGAGCTGGACAAAGATCCGGCTGCTTTACTGGAGAAGCATAAAAAGGACAGGGCCAATGATCTTTTTATCCGGATCAGCAATGGTTATTATACTAATGTAGCCCCCAAACTCAATGCTTTACAGAACCGCATCAATCAATTACAAAGAATGTACATGCAGGCGCAAATGGACGTATTCACCAATAAAACTTTTTACCCCGATGCCAATAGTACGCTAAGAGTAACCTATGGAAAAGTAAAAGGATACGAAGCCCGGGATGCTGTAAAATATGATTACTACACCTATTTGGATGGAGTGATGGAAAAATACCAGCCCGGCGATTATGAGTTCGATGTTCCCCAAAAACTGATTGAATTATATAAAAACAAAGAGTACGGTCAATACGGCACCGGCGATAAAATGCCCGTTTGCTTTATAGGCACCAATCACACCACCGGCGGCAATTCCGGAAGCCCGGCCCTGGATGCCTATGGCAACCTGGTAGGGCTGAACTTTGACCGGGTGTGGGAAGGCACCATGAGTGATCTGAACTACGATCCCTCCATCTGCCGCAACATCATGGTGGACATCCGGTATGTTTTATTTATTGTGGACAAGTTTGCCGGGGCTTCCAACCTTATCAGCGAAATGAAACTGGTACATCCGAAGCGCCGATTGAAAACCTGACAGGTTCATAAATTGATAAATATTTTGCATCAGGGGCTTGTTCACTTGTCAACTTTTTGCCCTAAAACCCTTGAAACCTGCGCCTTTCAGGGGTTTTCCACAGTTTGTTCATACGCTTAATTTCCCTATTTTCGCCATCCGTTTTTTAAAATCGAACACCACCTTTATGTCAGTTATTCAGAAAATCAGAGATAAGTATGCACGTTGGGCCGTAGTAGCTATTGCCTTATCTCTTTTAGGCTTCATTATGATGGACGCCTTTGCAGGCCGTGGCAGCATTTTCTCAGGCCAAAACACTACCGTGGGTAAGATCAATGGAAAGAAAATAGATTACCACGAGTTTGCTAAAAAAGTAGAAGCCACTGAACAGTTTCAAAGACAACAGCAAGGTGGCGATCTGGGTGAAGCCGGCCGCCAGCAGGTTGTTCAAAGCTTGTGGGACCAGGAAATAAATGATGTGGTACTGGCAAAACAATATGATGAACTGGGATTAGCTGTCAGTGAAAAAGAACTCAGAGATATTTTGTATGGCACCCACCCCCCGCAGGACCTGGCGCAGCGTTTTACCGACCCCAACACAGGTGTGTATAATGGTGTTCAGGCGCAGCAGTTCATTAGCCAGATTAAAAAGCAGGGTACCCAGCAGGATAAAGACCAGCTAAACCAATACCTGGAATCCCTGGAAAAAGACCGCCTGCAGACAAAATATACTTCTTTGCTCGCTAACAGCATCTTTTTTCCAAAATGGTTCCTGGAAAAAAGAAATGTAGATAACAGCCTTATGGCCCGGGTATCTTTTGTAAGCATTCCTTATTCCTCTGTTTCGGACAGTACCGTAAAAGTTACCGATAAAGAGATCCAGGATTTCATCAATGATCACAAAAAAGATTTTGAGCAAAAAGAAGAAACCCGCTCTATTTCTTATGTAACCTTCAGCGCAGCACCCAATGCTTCCGACAGTGCCGCAGCCAGGAATGCAGTGCTGGAACTGAAACCAAAGTTTGATACGGTTACCAATTATGAAACCTTTATTGCCCGCAACAGCGTAATGCCGTTCTACGGTGGCTTCATTACCAAATCTGCCATTCAGCAGCCCAATAAAGATTCTATTCTTAGTGCACCGGTTGGCGTAGTATATGGCCCGTATCTGGACGCCGGCCAGCAAGGCGGCACCTATGTATTATCAAAGATCATTGCCGAACAGGTTATTCCTGATACGGTTAACGTAAGGCATATCTTAATTGCTACCCACCAGCAGGCGCAAACCGGCGAATTAATGCAGGTAAGGGATGACGCCACAGCCAAGCATTTGATCGACAGCATTCAAACGCTTTATAAAACAGGCACCAGCTTTGATACGCTGGTTGCTAAATTCTCAGAAGATCCGGGAAGCAAAAGCACGGGTGGTTTATATGAAAATGTAACTACCGGAAGAATGGTTCCTTCCTTCAACGATTTTATTTTCACCCACAAAACAGGTGAATCCGGTGTGGTGAAAACAGATTATGGTTACCACTACGTTGAAATCCTTTCCCAGAAAGGATCTTCACCGGCCTACAAAATCGCCTACCTGGCCAAGCCCATCTTAGCCAGCCAGGAAACCGAGAACACGGCCCAAAATGCGGCAACCATATTTGCCGGAGACAGCCGCAACGAAAAAACCTTTAACGAGAACTGGGAAAAGAACCTAAGAGGCAAGGGCATCAATAAATTATCCGCCAACGATATCCGTCCTTTGGATTTTTCCATCCAGGGACTTAACGGCACATCACGCAAATTTGTAAAAGATATTTTTGAAGCCGACAAGGGCGATGTAATAGGGCCTGAATTAGTAGGCGATACCTATGTTGTGGCACTTGTAACGGATGTGGCCAAAGAAGGACTGGCAAGTGTGCACCGTGTTCGTCCGGCAGTAGAACCGATATTGATGAACAAGAAAAAAGCGGAGCAGATCAAAAAGAATATCGGCCAGGTATCCACCCTGGAAGCCGTAGCCACTAAAATGAATCAGCAGGTTCAAACCCTGGATAGCGTCCGTTTCAGCGGGGCTAGCAATATGCTTGGCTACGAGCCTAAGGTTTTGGGTGCCTCCTTCAATCCGGCCAACAAAGGCAAGGTGGTGAATGAACCAATCCCCGGACAAGCAGGTGTATATGTTTTAAGAGTGGATAATACATCTACGGTTCCCGTGGAAACAGCCGGCATAGAAGACCAGCGTAAAATGATGGAAACACAGGCCCGCCAAAGGCTTATGCAAATGATGCAGTATGGCGGGGGAAATCCTTTCATTGAACCATTGAAAAAAGCGGCTGATATTAAAGATAACAGGGCGAAGTTTTTCTAGACATAAACTATTTCCCGGTCTTCGGGACACGATCAGAAAAGCCATCCGAACCGGATGGCTTTTCTATTTAAAACCCACGACAGGTAGCTAACTGCCACGGCTTTTGTTGACATTTACTTAAGACCATTCCTTCTACCTTTGCACCATGAGCGAGGTGTTTGTAAATAAAGTAGCCAACAGCGGCTTGATCACTTTGGATCTTGAAACGTTCCTCCCGGTGGGTGAAACGACAACGTTTGATCTGAAAGATCATTTGTTCATGGGACTGATATTGAAAGAAAAAGATTTTCGTGAAGCGTTGAAAAACCTGGATTGGAGTATTTACCGGGATAAGAACGTAGCTATTATTTGTAGCGTGGATGCCATTATCCCCATGTGGGCTTACATGCTGGTCGCCTCTTATCTGCAGCCGGTAGCAAAAGATGTTTTTGCAGGGAACGAGGCCGAAATGCAGAAACACTTATTTCTGAAAAATATGGCGGCTATTAACCCCGCAGAATACCTGGACCAGCGGGTGGTGGTAAAAGGGTGTGGTGATATACCCATTGATAATTTTGCCTACACCGAGATCACAAAAATTCTAACCCCGGTTGCCAAAAGCATTATGTACGGAGAACCTTGCAGCACGGTACCCATCTATAAAAAGAAATAATGAAGAGAATTGTAAAACTATCCGTGATCGGAAGCATTCTTTTATTTGCTTCCTGTAACAACAGCGCAGATACCGAAACCAATAATGGGGATACCTCCGCAGTGGAAACAGAGGAAACCACTTTTTCTGTGAATGAGGAATTCCCCGGCTTGTTTACCTACCTGCAATCGCAGGACTCTTCTTTTTCCGTTGATAAGTTTGAGGGGGGAGAAATGGACACTAAGGATTCTTTGTCAAGAATGAAAATTGATACGGCGCAGTTGAGACCTTTCAGACCCTACCTGATTTATAACAGCGATAGCTCTAAGGCCATTGACCTTGTGTCCTACAATTACGTCCTCTCCAACAAAAAAGGAAAGACCGTTATTGAACAGGGTGGCCCCGATACGGAAGTGGCCGTGCTTGATCTTAAAAACAATACCCGTAAAAGAATTCTTTTTTTGGGATCGGCGGGAACGGTTTTACAGGCCAAATGGGACGGGGATAACACCATTGCCATTGTTGGCGCCGAAGAGGTGGAAGAAGGAAAGATCAAACCCTCTGTTTGGAAATATGACTGGACGACCGGTAAAATGGAATTATACCAATACCCCGATGCCATTCATGCAAACATTAAAGATTATACAGAAAAGGGCTTGAACAGGCAGTAGTTAAAACCATCCCCGTTTTCTGAAAGCCCGTATCATCCACAGCGGTATTAAAAGCATGGCCGCCACGGAAACAAAAAAGCCCCATTTATTGTGAAGTAAAGGAATGGATTCGAAATTCATTCCAAAAATGCCTCCAATGACGGTAGCCGGTGCCAGCAGGCAGGTCACTACCGCCATTACTTTCATTACTTCATTCATCCGCAGGTTTACATTGTTGATGTAGAGGTCCTGCATGCTGATCATGATGTCCCGGTAGTTTTCACTGAGGTCATAAGCCTGCATGATATGATCGTGAACATCTTTAAAATATTTGGTCGTCCGTTCATCCAGCAATTCGCTTTCACTTCTGATGATCCCTCCAACAAGGTCCCGCACCGGTGCAATATTCCTTTTTAAAACAATGAGCTCTTTACGCAACTGGTTGATCCTGGCCAGGGACCTGGTATTGCTGTTGCGGATCACCTCTTCTTCCACCTGTTCTATGCGGTCACCCAGTTTTTCCATTACAAAAAAATAGCTGTCCACAATCAGGTCAAGCATGGAATAGCACAGGTAGTCGGCCCCTCTCAAACGCAATTTGCTGTTCGGGACTTTTAATTTGTCCCGTATGGGATTGAATACATCCCTTTTAGCATCTTCCTGAAAAGTAATGACAAAGTCTTTGCCCAATACAATGCTGATCTGTTCTACCTCTACCGTTTGGCTGGATTCGTTGTAATACAGCATGTTCAACAGGCAGTATAGGATGGACTCCACCTCGTCCATCTTCGGCCGCTGATTCATGCTCAAAATATCTTCTGCAATGAGTGGGTGAATGCCAAAACGTTCGCTGATCTGTTCTACATCTTTTCTGCGGATGCCGTCAATATTGATCCAGCTTACATGCTTGTTTTCTTTATAGGTAAAACTATCTTCCACCTTGTGAAGCTGGCACTCATTAAGAGAGCTTTCATCATAATCATAAACCCGGATAAACACATTTTCCGCATCCTTCCGGCTGATGCTGGTGATAGGGTTGCTATTAAGGATTTCCTTGGTACGGTGCGTACCAAAAACAGAGGTAGGAATAATATAGCGGAAATATTTTTCAGCCTTGTTCATGCTGTTTTTTAAAGGAAAGATAAGCCAAACAGCAGGCACATATAAAAACGCTGAAAACTTATTTGGCGGGCGTAAGCAGGGAATTTAAGTAGGTGACAAATGCAATCATACGGTCATCCATAGAAGCTTTTTTATCATCCCTGGTTTTTAAAAACACTTCCAGGGCAGCTTTCTTATCTACAAACAAAGAAGGTGCGTCTTTTAGTTTTTTTATCTCTACCGCGGAGTTGTTGTAATGAACCCGGTACAATTCCTTTGTCCGGATCTTTTGTTCATAGGTGGCGGAATTATACGGCCGGTTTTCCGTCAGTTCTTTTACAAAATATTTGTAAAGAGATACCGAATCTGCATAAAGTTCTAAATACCAGGCGGCCCTGGGAGGTTCCGTGCTTTTTGGCAATAAAGAGGCGTGAACAAAACGAAGCGTGGCCAGGTCGTCTGTAAAGACAATTTTTTTTATGGGCTGCGCAACAACGAAATCATTTCCCTTTACATCCTGGTAATGAACTTCATTCGTGTACAGGTCCAGCCTTAGCAGTCCTTTGTTTTGTTTATCCTTTTCCAGAAGCAGTAAGCCCATACCCCATTCATCTTTGAAGTAAGGGCTTCCTTCGGTTAAGCGGACAAATTTCGTATTGACAAAAGGTTCGCCGGCTACCGTAAAGTAAGCATTGCCAGCCTTAGCATTGTCTTTATCAACGTCAACGGTCCCTGTTTGGGAGAAGAGGGGTGGGCATAAAAAACAAAACGCCAGGCAGGCAAAGAGTTTTCTCATAGCGTTTATAGCTTCTCATACAAGTTACGCAACTTTTCTCTTGTTATAATTTTTTCCCACTCCTTGCCCAAAGCGTTTTCCCAAAGCGGTTTCATGCCCAGGGCCACGTTGATCATCGTATCAAATTGTTCATCGGTAAGCCCCTTGCAAATACCCTGCGGAATTTCCACGCCATTTTTCTCCACCATGCGTTTAAATTCAGCCACGCCTTCGGGATAAAATTCTTCCAGATGGTTCATCACGATGCAATTGCCCACACCGTGCCTGGTGCCGAGCAAATAACCAAGCCCGTAACTTACCGCATGCGCCACTCCGACCTGCGAATAAGCGATGCTCATGCCTCCGGCATAGGAAGCCATCATCAGTTTATCATCACATTCTGCATCCCACTGGTCTTTTTCAAGGAAAATATAACGGCACAGGTCCAGGGCCTTTTCGCCATAAGATTTGCTAAATTCATTTAAATAGGTACCTGTTAAGCTTTCAATGCAATGAATATAACAATCCATGCCGGTGTAAAAGCGCTGGTTCACAGGTGCATTGGCGGTTAATTCGGGGTCTAAAACAATTTGATTGAAAGGGGTAAAATCAGAGTTCATTCCCAGCTTGCGGGTGGGGCCTGTCAGCACAGTGGTGCGGCTAACTTCAGCGCCGGTGCCGCTTAAGGTAGGGATACCCACTTTATACACGCCGGGATGTTTCACCAGGTCCCAGCCCTGGTAATCGGCCGAAGAGCCGGGGTTGTTCATCATTAAAGAAACGGCTTTGGCCAGGTCCATGGCAGAACCGCCACCAATACCGACAATGCCGCTTACGGTTCCAAATTCATCTTTTAATTCATCTGCTATGGAATCAACATACGTGGTTTTTGGTTCGTAGCTCACATCGGCAAAAATGATCCTGTCATTCTTGCGGACCGGAACACGGTTAACAAGTGGCTTTCCCTCAAAAAAATGATCCACCAAAAAGATCATGGGCTCATCATCATTACGGTGTGGTTGAAGGATTTCATCTAACTGATCAAAACTGCCGCGGCCATACACCACGTAATCCACCATTTTAAAGTTTCTGAATTTCATGACCGCAAAGTTGAGGAAATGATTGGTTGTGGGAAAGAAATATTCTGCTTGTTAAGGGTTTGTACAGCAAAGCCAGTAGCCAGGCGGGCGAGCAATAGGGCTTGAAAAAACAGAGGTAGATAACCGGCTTTGTAGTGCATCCGACGACAAGAGGGCGGCGCAGGTAAAGCTTCATAGTAGGAATGCTGCCCGGCGAATCATTTAGTTCCTTTCCGTTATGATTTCCATTCTTCTGTTGTGTGCGGTGTCTTTTGCCAGCAGGACCACCTGTTTTTTTGCCCGGTCCACAAAACCCATATTTGTCAGGTCGGCGGGTTTGAAATTGTTATAAAAACCCAGCGAAAGGCTATCGCCCTTTAATTCGTAAGAACCGGCGTAAAGCCCGGCTTTTTTTGTAGCTGAATCCAGTCCAAAATAATCAAAGGAATTGTTTTGCCTCAGGTTTAAGTAAAAATCTCCTTGTCTGGCCACCAGGATGGTAGGAGACTTTCGTTTGTCGCTTGTTTCCTTTTTTACCTCCCTGCTCGTACGGCCCCTGGAAGTAGAGCAGGCAAAAACAAAAAGAAGACAGCCGCCGGCAAGCAAGCACAATAATGCAGCCTTTTTCATACGGCTATGTTTGCAATTTCCAAGCCACTATTAATCTTCGGTTCTATCTGTTATCTTGGGTAAAATTCCATATCCATGAGAAGGAGAAACCATTTCCGCAAACGGATTGACACCGCCAGCTATCAGCGCTTTGCAGCCTTTCATCCAAGCCTTAACGTTTTTTAACGGCCCTTCCTATTGTTTGCGAATATCTTCGTACTGACAACCAGGCTTATGAAAAAGATTTACTCGTTCCTACTTGCTGTTTTTGCCTTCAGCCTATTTTCTTCCGCCCAAAAAATAAGCGGCACGGTAAAAGGTATTTTGCAGGATTCACTTTCTTCCTCGCCCCTGGCCGATGCCACGGTATCGGTGGTCCGTTTAAAAGATTCAGCGCTTATTTCTTTCACCCTTACCGGCCCCAATGGAGGTTTTGAAATAAAAAATCTTGACGAAGGCGATTACGACCTGCTGGCTTCTTTTACCGGCCTGCAAACCGGCAAAAGAAAATTTTCAGTTTCTGTGGCAAAACCAGCAACTGATTTGGGCGTGATAAAGTTGGACCGCTTTTACAAAACCATGCAGGAAGTCGTGGTCAACGAAGCTCCTGTAAAAATAAACGGGGATACCATTGCCTTTAGGGCCGATGCCTTTAAAACAAAACCCAATGCCACGGTAGAAGATCTGCTAAAAAAGCTGCCCGGCATGCAGGTAGAAAGGGACGGTACAGTGAAAGCGCAGGGCGAACAGGTGCAAAAGGTATATGTGGATGGAAAGGAGTTTTTTAGCAACGACCCCAAGCTGGCTACCAAAAACCTGACCGCCGATATGGTAGACCAGGTAGAGGTATTTGACGATATGAGTGAGCAGGCCAAGTTCAATAAAATTGATGATGGCAGCCGTTCCAAAGCATTGAACCTGAAATTGAAAAAGGACAAGAAGAAAGGAGTGTTCGGAAAGGCATATGCGGGTTATGGTACCCAGGATAGATTTGATGCAGGGGTGAACGCCAACATGTTCAAAGGCGCCACCCAGACTTCTGTTATTGCCAAAAGCAACAATACCAATAATATAGGTTTCAGTTTTTCTGATATGATTGGCATGTTTGGAAGCGGCGGCAGCTTTGGTGGCATGATGGGCGGCGGCGGAATGAACGTGGTAAGAGCCGGTGGTGGTGGCGGTGGCGGAAATTTTGGCGGGCTGAATTTGGGAACCACCGGCAGCGGGATTACCAGGTCCTCACAGGTGGGTATTAATTACCGGGATACCTGGAGCAAATCCTTTGATGTGAACGGAAGTTATTTCTTTAACCAGGTGAGGACGGAAAACGACAGAACCAGCCATACCACCAATTTTTTTCCTGATTCTTCTACGCTTTTTACCGATGACCGCACCCTTTCAAATGCAGAAAATGATAATCACCGCTTCAATTTGAATATGATCTATACGATCGATTCTTTCAACTCTATCGTTTATAATCCCAATCTGAGCTACCAAAAGTCATACAATACCTATAGCCTTGATTCTTTTTATATCACCGCTCAAAACAAAGGGACCAGTTATCTTACCAACGAAGGCCGCACCTTCAATGATAGTGAAGGCGATGGCTATAACTGGGTAAACAACCTGATCTGGAGAAGAAAGTTCCGCCGTGCAGGAAGAACCCTGTCGGTTAACTTATCCGGGACCCTGGGGGCCTCGCAGCGGGATGCTTATACAATGACCCATTCGAAGTCGTATGAGCAGTCCGGATCGGCAAGGACAGAAAACATCAATAAATTATATACTACGGACAATGCAACCAATAATTATGGTGTTTCCATGTCTTATACTGAACCCATTGCAAGGGATAAGATACTGGAGCTAAATTATAGTCACAATAACAACCGTTCCCGGTCCGACAGGAAAACACATGATTATACTAATGGCAAATATGAGGTGGTGGATTCCCTGCGAAATGATTTTCAGAATCAAAATGAATGGGACCGTTTGGGAACCAACCTTAGGGTGGTAAAGAAAAAGTACAATTACCAGTTGGGGTTTGCGGTGCAACAAACCACGCTGGAAAGTGATAATTTATCGAAGAACACCACCCTTAAACAAAAGTTCACCAACCTGTTCCCCACCGCTTCTTTCAATTACCAGTTTGCCCGCAGCCGGAGCCTGCGTTTTAATTACCGGGGAAGTACCCGGCAGCCAAGCACCACGCAATTGCAAAATATTATTGACAGCACCAACTACCGCAACCTTTACGAGGGCAACCCTGCCCTGAAACAGGAGTTTACCAACAACTTTAACCTGAGCTATAATTTCTTCGACATTGTAAAATTCAGGAACCTGTTTGCCTATATCACTTTCAGCAATACAAAAAATAAAATTGCAAACGCCATCATGCAACGGGGCGGTGGGGTGCAATACACAAAACCGATCAACCTTAACGGGTCCTTTAATCTTAATGGGATATTCAATATTGGTTTTCCAATAAAGAAAATGCAAGGCGGTAATTTTAATACCAATACAAGGGTTGCTTATAACCGGGATGTAAATATGCTTGACAACGTAAAAAGTTTCACCAATAACCTTACCATTGGAGAAGACCTTCGTTTAAGCTATAATTACAAGGAAAAGCTGGACTTGGGCATTGGCGTTAGTGTGAATTACAATTCGGTAAAATATACGGTGCAGCCGTCAAGGAACACATCTTACTATACACATACCTATTCTGCTGATCTTACCTACACCCTGCCCGCCGGTTTTATCCTGTCCACCGATTTTGATTATACGTTGAATACGGGGCGCAGCGATGGCTTCAACCAGAACTACGCTATTTGGAATGGCGGCCTGGCCAAAGAGCTATTTAAAAGCAAAAGGGGGGAGATCAAACTGTCGGTATACGATATTTTAAAGCAGAACCAAAGCGTGGTGAGAAACATTGGAAGTAACTATGTGGAAGATGTGCAAAGCAGTGTACTCAACCGTTTCTTTATGCTCACGTTTACCTATAAGCTGAGCCGGATGGGAGGAAGAACAATGCCGGCTATAATGGAAAGAGCTACCAAAGGATTAAGGATCACCCAATAAAAAATCCCCCGGTCAACCGGGGGATTTTTTTATCAGAGCATTCTTTTTTTGGTTGGTATGTAGCTCCGGGCTACTGTCGATCTTCCAAAAAGCAGCACGCCTAAAATAGATTTGGTAAAGCGCCACATGTTAAAGGATGGTTTGTAATACGCCTTGTAGATCTCAACCTCCTCATGGGCATGGACAATGTTTTTGTTTTTCATACTGGAATGGTTTTAATAATGTGGAAAAACTGTGAAGAAAAGTAGGAAATTCTATTGAGAAAACAAAGCTTTTCTCTATTTTGGTGCCGAAATATTGTTAAAAATCCCCCAATGAAAATCCTGAAGACCAGCTTAATTGCTTTTGCATTTCTGTTTTTTTTCTCTGAAAGTCAAGCCCAGTTTAGATTTCCTGTAACCAACAACGACCTTAGGAACAACCTTCAAAAAGTTATTGCTGGTTTTGCCAACGAGTTAAATAACGTTAAGGGAGATACGCTGGCGCTCAACCCTCAAACAGTGGAATATGCTTCTTTATTAAAGTTTGATGGAGCGGAGCAGAACACCGTCACCCAGTACATTTCTACCAAGCCGATCTATAGCTGGCAGGCGGTGGTACTTACTACGGAAGATTTTGAGCAAGCCACCAAAAAATACAAATGGCTTTGCAACCAGCTGAAAGTGATGACCATTCACCTGGGCGACGGCTATACTTTTTCCCTGAGCGGAAAATACGAGGCGCCTGATGAAAGCAAAAAATTTAGTTCCAGCACCTTTCAGTTAACACCCGCGGCTACTTTTCTGCCCAAGCTTAAAGTGGAAGTTGGCTTGCAGTTTTATTTTCCCGAATGGAGGGTGAACCTGTTGGTTTACCAGAGAGAAAGAGAAGATAACGAGAGAGGGGATATAAATGAGGAGTAGCTGACGGTCCCCTCTGGGGAAGGATTTGCAGCCGCACAGACCCCCGGGCGTAACCCTTCTTACAAAAAACGCTCAACTTTTCTAAAAAAATTGAGCGTTTTTTCTATAGCCAAATAAGCTCGCCTGATGCGTTGGGTTCTCCCCTACCGGGGGCGTAGAGGGACCGTCTTATTGCATCCTGATCACTCTTCTTTCTCCGCCTACCGGCATGTTGCTGCGCATTTCTTCCATAAGCTTTTCGCGTTCCTTGGTAAATTCTGCGGCGGTAAGTTTTTTGCCGTTTTTGGGCTCTTTTATTTTGCCAAGGTTAACCTTCGGCGACACTTCCAAAGCTTTATAAACAGACTGTCCGTTGTTGATGTCTACTTCTAAAATAGCCCCGGGCAGTTGGCCTTCCATATCGGAACCTGGCGCAATGGACACGGGAATGTCTGTTGAAAACCACGCAATAACTGTGGAAGTATCTGTGACCATTTGCCGTTTCATTTCACCATTTTCCATCGAAACCTGTGACCGGGTGTTGATGCGTTTGCCCACGGCTTTGCGGGCTGTATAATTCAAAATGGTTTTTGTTTCACCGGTTAGTTTCCACTCTCCTTTTTTAAAACTGTCGGACACGACATAGCTTCTGTCCATGATATCCCTGAGATCCGTTTTTGTACCCTTATCAAAATTGCAATAAGTGATGTCATTGGTTCCTGAAGCAAACCGTAGCACCACGCCGCCACTGGAAACCGTGCCCGGATCTTCATTCTCGGCGCTGGGTAAATATTGCCATAACGATTGGTTATTGCCAAAAAGCAGTTCAAACTGATCGGTTCTTGATTTGGGCAATTGCGAAGCTATATTGGGATCGGCATTAAACATACGAACAGGAAGTTGAACCGTACGTTCGTATACGATCCGGCCTTCTTTCATTTGTGCCTGTGCCAATACAGGCATGGCAAGAACGGCAAACAGTAAAGTTTTTTTCATCGCATAAGCATTTTTCCAAAAGTAAAACCCGTTGTCAATACAGCTTGTTAATACACGTTGGAACTACGTTAATAATGGTTAAATGCGTTATGAGCGGTAAATGAAAAGGGTAATTTTGCTCCAATGCTCAGATTAAAAAACATAAAGTGGTTACCCGTTCTGATGGTGCTCACCATCATAGCTATTGCAGCCTTTCAATTCTACTGGCTGAAGAAGGCGTACGAAAGAGAGCAACGTACCCTGGACATGCGTACCAATTTTATGTTTCGTGAAACGGTTTTTGCGCTGCAGGCCGGCAAACTCAAACTCGATAAAATTATGGGCGACTCTTCGGCGTCCACCAGAGTTTTTATAGAGCGGGAACTTCCGGAAAGGAAAATAACCATTAAACGATCGTCCGATCAGAAGGTAGTCAACATGGTGGACATCCTTACCAAAAAAATAAAGGACAGCAGTAGCCAGGCTTTTATTATCAGGGGGTCTGACACGATGCGTTTTTCAAACAAGGCCCTTTCCGGCCGGCGCAACCGCTTAATGCAATTCCTTTTTGATGTGGACTCCTTGCAGGATTCTGTAAGAGTGAGAGAACTGCAGGCGGCCTATGTAAAAAAACTCGAGGAGCAGAATATCAACATTCCTTTTTCCATTTACCGTGTTCCCACCATTGAAAGAGAAGAACCGGTTTATAATGAAGTAACCTTAGGTTTTTCAAACCCCATTACCTATAAGCTGGAGCTGGGGAATACAGTGGCTTTTTTGCTTAAACGCATCAGTGTTCCTATTCTGTTTTCTGTATTTCTGGTGGCCTTTACCTTTTTATCGTTTTCCCTTTTGTACGGAAACCTGCTTCGCCAGCGCAGACTGGCCAACATTAAAAATGAATTTATCAGCAACATCACGCATGAATTAAAAACACCTATTGCCACCGTTAGTGTAGCTATTGAAGCCTTGCGCACCTTTAATGCATCAATAGACCCCCAGCGGACAAAAGAATACCTGGATATCTCCGCCAACGAATTGCAACGCCTGTCGCTGCTGGTGGATAAAGTGCTGAAGCTTTCCATGTTTGAAAAGAAAGAAGTGGACCTGCGCTACGAATTTTTAAATATGGAACACCTGGTGGAAGAGGTTACGTCGTCTATGCGCCTGCAATTCGAGAAAAAAGGGGCCATGGTAAATGTAACGGCGGAAGGCGACACGACTTTAGAAGGCGACAGGCTGCACCTGGTAAGCGTTATGTTTAATTTGCTGGATAATGCTTTAAAATACAGTGCCGACAAGACCGAAATAAACATTGCCATAAAAGGAAGCGGCAACAAAGTGCAAATTATGATAGCCGATTCGGGCATCGGCATTCCGCCCGAATACCACCATAAGATATTTGAAAAGTTCTTCCGGGTTCCTACCGGTAATTTGCATAACGCCAAAGGTTATGGGCTGGGGTTAAGCTATGTTTCACATGTTATTAAAAAACACGAAGGCTCCATAAAAGTAGAATCGGTAGAAGGTAACGGAAGCCAATTCTTCATCACCCTTCCCAAACACAAGGCATAATGGTGTACCTTGATCTAAATTCCTGAGGATGAAAAAAGCAAAAGTGCTTTATGTGGAAGACGAAATATTTCTGGCAAAAATTGTTAGCGAAACATTACAGGGCCGGGGTTATGAGGTAGTGCTGGAAAGCGATGGCGGCAAAGCCCTGGAGCAATTCAGCGAAATAAAACCGGACGTTTGCCTGCTTGATATTATGCTTCCCAACAAAGATGGCTTTTCCATTGCCGATGAGATACGGGAGAAGGATGCACAGGTGCCGATCATTTTTTTAAGCGCCAAATCCCAAACCAGCGATGTGGTGAATGGGTTTAAGCTGGGCGCTAACGACTATATACGCAAACCCTTCAGCATAGAAGAGCTGATTGTCCGGATTGAAAATGTTTTAAAGAACAAAACAGAAGTGCCGGCTGAGCAGGAAGAAGTGAGTTTGGGACAATACACATTCAATAGTAAAAGACAGACACTTTCCTTCGCTGCAGAGCAACGCAAGCTTTCTTACCGGGAAAGTGAATTGCTGCGGCTTTTATACGATAACAGGGACAAGATCGTGGAGCGCAGTGAAATTCTTACCCTGCTTTGGGGCAGCGATTCCTTTTTTAACAGCCGCAACCTCGATGTGTACATCACCAAGCTTCGCAATTATTTAAAGAATGATCCTTCCATTGAGATCATTACCATTAAAGGGATCGGCTACCGCTTTGTGGTGGAGTGAGGTGGAAAAGCAAAGAAGGGGAATGGTTGAATGCCGGGTATGAAAGCTTGCCCTTCTCCCCCATTCACCAGGAACCACTCACCACTTGCCAGATGGCACAGCTTTTATGCTCCTTTGGTTATGTCACCCTCTAAACGCTCCCGGCCAAAACGTTTCTTACGCATTGCGGCCGGCATTGTGCTGGCCGCACTGGCAGGAATTATTTCCCTGGCGAATTTTTTTTTGGAACCGACCCTGCGAAAAAAGCTGCACACCTTAATTGTACAGGGCTCTGATAGTTTATATACCTATCAATTGGGGAAACTAAATGCCAGTTTTTTTGGCGGTGATGTAGCCATAGAAAACTTAAGCATAGACATTGACAGTAGCCGGTACGAAGTGCTGCGGCAAAGGAAGGCATTGCCCTCCTTAACCATGCAGCTGACGCTGGAAAAAGGACATATAAAGGGAGTAGGATTGATCTCGGTTCTCTTCGGCAAAAAAATTACAATTGAAGAGATCATGACAAAGGAGGCCAACATCAGGCTTTCAAGGCATATTAATGAAAAACAAAGAGTAAAAGAGAACCCTCCGTTGTGGAAGGCAATGCAACCTTCCATTAAAAGCATTTCCGTCAATCATATTAAACTGGATGGAATAAAATTTCTTTACAAAAATGCTGATACCTCCGAGTCTGTAAAACTACAGTTTGACCGCTTTGATGCGCTGGTGGATCATTTGCAAATTGACAGCACGGCAGCGGAGGACACGAGCCGAATCGGCTTTGCAAAAAATCTTTTTTTGAAGTTCCATGACCTGAAGTTTCGCACCGCTGATTCTTCCTATAAAATGAAAGCGGAATGGATTACCTATTCCTCCAAAAATAAAACGGTGGAAATAGACAGCTTTAAATTACAGCCCACACTGGAAAAAGAAGACTTTTACAAACATTACGCCGTACAGGCCAGCCTGTATTATGTGGAGTTTCAAAAAATACGTTTGACCAATACACATTTAGACCGCTTTATCCGCAATAATGTGGTTGATGCCGATAGCATGCTCCTTCAAACCCCACAGTTGAAAGTATATATTGATAAAACGCAGGAGCGGCAATTTAAATCCAAAATCGGGACCTATCCCCATCAAAGATTAAGGCACGCCGGTGCAAAAATTATCATTAAAAACATAGTGGTGCGTAACGGCACCGTAGAACATACCGAAAAGAATGGCGGTACAGGAAAGGAAGGAACTTTTTCTTTAAGTGCCCTTAACCTGCTTATAAAAAATGTTACGAACGATTCCACGCTCATCAAGCAAAATAATATTTGTACAGCCGATGCGGAGGGAAGGATCCTGGGCAACAGTCCCATAAAAGCGTCGTTCAAATTTTATCTCGATTCCTCCAATGGCAGGTTTGATGTAAGCGGTGCGGTAAAGAATGTAACCGAAATGCAATTGAATCCTTTGTCGGTCCCGTTAGCAAATACCGCTTTGCCTTCTTTGGCCATTGGCGAAATCAATTTCTCCATAAGCGCCGAAGATTTCGAAGCGTGGGCCGATGTGCGCATGCGCTATAATCACCTCTCTGTAGTGCTGCGTAAGATGGACGAAGAAACGGGAGAAGCTGTAACAAGAAAGTTTTTGACCATGGCCCTTAACAAGTATTTGCTCTATCCCGATAATCCCGGCGCGGACGGTGTGGAAAGAACCGCACGACATGTGCACTTTTCAAGGCTTACCACACAATCTTTTTTTGGCGTGATATGGAAAACCCTGTTTGCCGGCATGCAAAAAATTATGATGAAAACAGGATGAAAACAATAACAGGTTTGAAGGCCGCCTGCTCAATGCTTTGGACAAATTGTTCAAAATGTCCTGCATAAGCGCAGGACATTTAATTAATAAGCAATTACAATTGGGAGGTGTCAACTGAAACTTTGAACGATAACCGTCTCTTTGTTTCGTTTATGATATTGCAGGAACCAGGTGATCGTAAAGGTGGGTATAATATCCAGACCCGGTAAAAGCTCTTCTATAAAGTTAAATGCGCCACCAAAAAGCCCTTTCACACCTCCAAACAAACGCCAGTAAATAAGGGCAGATACAGGAGCCCAGACCAGGTCAAATAATTCTCCAAAAAAAGGAATAACGTAACTGGCGCAACCAAGCATATCCATCAATAAACAAAGGGCCAAAGGAGGCAATGGCTTTTGCTTTACCGGCACCACGGAACGTTTTTTAAAAAATAGTCTCTTCATTTTTTAACATGCGTGTTTTAAGAACGAGATATTAGACGGGAAATTGGCCGGCGTGGTTGTATGGCATATTTCTTTAAGAGAATATTAATAAAGTTATTGGAAGGGAGCGCAACAATGGAGGATCCCGGCTTCAGAAAAGGCTATGCGAAAAAAGATTCATATTGGTACTTCAGGGTGGAGCTATAAACATTGGAAGGACATTTATTATCCCCCAAAGCTGGGCACAGCAAAATGGCTTTCATTTTATGCCCAAACCTTTTCAACCACAGAAATCAATGCCAGCTTTTATCGCCTTCCCACGCCGGAAACCGTCCTGAAATGGATGACACAGGTGCCAAAGGACTTTGTCTTCTGCCCCAAAATGAGCCGTTATCTCACCCACATGAAAAAGTTAAAGGAACCGGAAGAGCCGCTGCAACGGTTCTTTACCGTTTTTGAACCTATGAAAAAGAACATGGGACCGGTTTTAATTCAGTTGCCGCCCTTTTTAAAATTTAATTATGAAACCACCAATCCTTTTTATCAGTTGCTTCAAAGAAAATACCGGGAGTATGAATTTGTGATGGAAGTAAGGCATGATACATGGCTGCAGAAAAAGAGTCTTACTTTAATGGCCAAATATGATATTGGATTGGTCATTTCGCAGTCCGGGGACCAGTTCCCTTATTCGGAAATGGTGACGGCAAAAAATATTTACCTCCGCTTTCACGGCCCCAAGGAGCTATATGCTTCCTCTTATTCAGATGAAATGCTGAATGGGTTGGCAAAAAAATGTAAGAAATGGATAAAAGAAGGCCATGAACTATGGGTCTATTTCAACAACGATGTTCATGGGTATGCTATAGCGGATGCGCAAAGGCTAAGGCAAATAATGGCCACAAAATAAAGAGCAATGAATTGTTCACCCATTGCTCTTCACGCCTAATGTTTTCACAGTACGTCATCCTCCTCGTCTTCATCATCTGTATCAATTACCAGATCGTCCTCGTCAAAATCGTCTTCATCAGGGTCAATATCATCTAATTCCACTTCAAATTCCTCTTCATCGCCTTCCAGTTCTTCATCGCCCAATACCAGGTCTTCTTCGCTATCATCCTCTTCGTCTTCATCAAGGTTGGCAAAATTGCCATGTACATGTTTGGCTTCGTCATTTTCTAAAGGCTTTTCTATAATTACTTCTCCGGGTCTTTTATTTATCTGTGTCTCAGAATCTGCAAAAGCATTTTTTTTCATGTCCGGTGTTTCTATTATTGCTAAAAAAGGTGTGCCAAAAATTAGGCGGGAATAAACCTAACAATTTCAGGAACTTATAAAGATGGGTTTTCTGTTTTGCTTTACATAGTTGAGGATTTTTTTGCCAGCAACAAATCGCTGTACGACTCGGCTACAAAATCTTTTTCTTCAATTTGCAATAGGGCCATATACCTAGCGCATTGTTGTTTTAATTTTTCAATACCGATGTTGTTATCCTTATCAATAGCTTCTACTTCTATAAAGGTTCCCAACTCTTTTACTTCATCAAAATGGAACTTGACATTGTCGATAAAATAGATCTTCCGTTTTTTATCTACGATTGTTTTAATACCCAGAGCCGTCGTTAATATTTTTTTCAAAGAAGCATCGGGCTGGTGCTGGTAAAGCAGCACGTTTGATTCTTTGGCATTGGCCGTGTTGGTTCTGTGGTAATGGATCAATGCGTTTTCTATAAGTCCTTCCCTGAGTTTTAGCCGTCCATGCGGCACATGAAAATACGTGTCTGTTTGTTGGTCTTCTCCTACAAACAAGGGATTCTGTTTGCGTAAAATCTCTTCCGGTTTGCTAAGGTTGCCGGCTCTTGCTTTGAACTCAAAATTCAGGTGCATGCTTGCTGGTTTAGAAAGTTCAAAATAAATGATATTCGCCTTTGTTTTCATTTTACCATTGCATTTAGATTTTGTTTTGTTACTTGCTTCAAACCTCTATTTGGAAAACAGGACCGGCTATATAAAATTTTTACTGGCTTCCTTTTTCGTGCTGCTTTCTTTTTGCGTTCAGGCGCAATACAAAGTAAAGGGCACGGTGTACGATAGTTCCCGCCTCTATCCCATAGAAGCGGTAACGGTGTTAAGCACCAGCGGCAAGGGCACCATGACGGATTCCCTGGGCCGTTACCAGTTAGAGGTAAGTGAAAAAGACTCTATCTGGTTTTCTTTTTTGGGAAAGCCAACGCCGAAGTATCCCATTTTGAAAATCGCCGACATTACCCGCTTCGATATTGCCCTTCACTTAAAAATGGATGTAATGAAGGAAGTGAAGATCCGCAGCCGTGTGTATAAAGAAGATTCTGTTCAAAACCGTAAAGACTATGCAAAGGCGTTTAACTTCAGAAGGCCCAGCTTTGAAAGTATGACCTCAGTAAATGCCACGGGGGCAGGCATCGATATCCAGGAATTGATACGGTTGTTTCAGTTCAAAAAAAACAAATCAATGGAAAAGTTCCGCGAACGATTGCTGGAGCAGGAAAGGGAAAAATTTGTTGATTATAAATTCAGCAAGGCGTTGGTGCGACGGCTGACAGGCCTCGACAGTACCCGGTTAACGATTTTTATGCAAACGTACCGGCCCTCTTTCGAATTTGTTTTATACAGCAGCGAATACGATTTTCAATTGTACATTAAACAAGCCGGGGAAGAATTTAAAAAAACAAAAACCTTTTAACATCATCACGCAGAATGCAGTAATTTGTCTGAACAATTAGCTGCCATGACCAAAATCTTTGCCTGTTTACTATTTTTCTTTTCGGTACCTGCTTTTTCCCAGTCCTACAAAAAAATACACGAGGATGCCATTGTGATCGATACGCACAACGATGTGCTGTCGTCGGCCACCATGAAAGGGTTGAATATTGAAAATGATCTCAGGGGAAAAACGCATTCCGATCTGGCCCGGTTTAAAAAAGGCGGCGTGGACATACAGGTGTTTTCTATTTTTTGTGACGAACGTTTTGGTAAGGATACCGCCTTCAAATATGCCAATATTGAGATTGATTCCCTGTACGCCATTGTAAGCCGCAATGGTGATAAAACAATGATGGTAACCAACCCTTTGCAATTGCAACAAGCGGTAAAGCAAAAAAAACTGGGTTGTATGATGGGGGTGGAAGGCGGGCACATGATAGAAGACAACCTTGCCAACCTGGATGCGTTTTATCAACGCGGCGTACGCTATATGACGCTGACCTGGAACAATTCTACTTCCTGGGCCACCTCGGCGCTTGATGAAACCACAAAAAAAGACTCTCTGCAGCATAAGGGGTTAACTGAATTTGGAAAGCAGGTAGTGAAACGCATGAACGAACTGGGAATGATGGTCGATGTTTCGCACGTGGGCGAACAAACGTTTTGGGATGCTATTGCGGTCACTACCAAACCGGTTATTGCCTCGCATAGTTGTGTGTATAGTTTGTGCCCTGTTTTTCGCAACCTGAAAGACGACCAGATCAAGGCCATTGGAAAAAATGGCGGGGTGATCCAGTTGAATTTTTATTCCGGCTTTGTTGACAGTAATTACACACGAAGGCAAAAGCAGTTTATTGCTGTTCATCAAAAAGAAGCGGACTCCCTGAAAGCCCATGGAAGCGTGAATTATGAGATAGAGGAATGGCTGACCAAAACCTATCCGGCCGAGGCCGGGTCGTTACGGCCCACATTGTCGCAGTTGGTGGATCACCTGGACTATATTGTCAGATTGGTGGGTGTGGACCACATCGGCATTGGTTCTGATTTTGACGGCATCTCCTCTGCGCCGCAGGGCCTGGATGATGTGACAGCTCTGCCCAACCTGACAAAGGCTTTGTTGGAAAGAGGATACAGCAAAAAAGACGTGGAAAAAATTTTAGGCGGAAATTTTATCCGTGTATTTAAAGCCAACCAGGAGAGCTCAAAAAAATAAAAATGAAAAAATCATTTCTACAACTACTAACGGTGGCGCTTATCTTTTTTGTGCAGGTGGCGCAGGCGCAGGAGGTTCCTTCTTTTGTAAAGGATAGCCTGGACAGTTATTTACAAAAAGCGCTGCAGGATTGGAAGATTCCCGGCGTTGCGGTTTGCGTGGTAAAGGATGGAAAAGTGGTGGTGATGAAAGGCTATGGAGTAAAAGAAGCCGGAACGGATAACAAAGTTGACGAGAATACCTTGTTCATGATCGGCTCTAATACAAAGGCCTTCACCGGGACAGCCCTGGCTATTTTAGAGGCAGAGAAAAAATTATCCCTGGATGACAAGGTACAGAAATGGCTTCCCGATTTTAAGCTGTACGATCCATGGGTAAGCAGGGAAGCTACCATCCGTGATCTGCTTTGTCACCGGCTTGGTTTTGAAACGTTCCAGGGCGATTTTATGTATTTCGATTCTGACCTTAGCAAGGAAGAAGTAAGAGACAAGTTTTCTAAAGTAAAACCGCTTTATGGTTTTCGAAGCCGCTGGGGGTATACGAATGCTGCTTTCTTAACCGCCGGAGAGATCATCCCCAAAGTAACCGGGCAATCGTGGGCGGCGTTTTTAAAAGACAGGATTTTTATGCCCCTGGGCATGAATAATACCCTGGCACTTTCAAAGGATATCGAAGCGGCTTCCAATAAATCTTCAGCGCATACCGTAGCACATGGAGTGCTAAAGAAAATTCCTTATGGCCGCCTGGAAAATATGGGCCCTGCAGGCAGCATCTCCTCTTCTGTAAACGACATGAGCAAATGGGTGCTCATGCAACTGAACAACGGAAAGCTGGATGGTAAAGACATCATTCCTTTGTCAGCCATTAATCAAACCCGTACCCCGCAGTCTATTTTAGGGAATGGAGGGCACATGTATAACAAAGCACACTTTGCTTTGTATGGACTTGGCTGGTTTTTAGAAGAGTATAGCGGCCGCAAGATTGTGGCCCATACCGGCGGTGTCAACGGATTTGTAACCAGTGTTGCCTTGGTGCCGGAAGAAAAGCTGGGAATTTTGGTTTTTACCAATACCGATGCCAACAATTTTTACGAAGCCTTGCGTTATGAAATTATGGATGCGTATTTAGGACTGCCTTACCGCAACTATAGCAACGTATTTTTAAATTTTAGCAAAAGCAATGAAAAGAAGGAAGCCGCCTGGCTGCAGCAAAAAAGAGACACGATTGCCATGAAATTAAAAACAGCCGTGCCCTTGCAAAACTTTGCAGGAGACTATGTGCATGATGTTTATGGTGCTATGAATATTGTTTTAAAAGAGGGGAAGCTGGTCGCCACTTTTGAGCATCATAAAGGCCGGTTTGCCGAACTGGCTCCTTTGGGTGAGAACCGTTTTCTCGCCACTTTCAACGATCCCATTTACGGGGTAAAAGTGTGGCCCTTCACAATTGTAAACAGAAAAGTGAAATCGGTGACAGTAACGGTAGCCGATTTTGTGGAGTTTACACCCTATGAGTTTGTAAAAAAATGAAAAACGCTTTACTAAACTATCTTAGCTGATAAAATCAATTCTTCGTAAAGAATATGGATCAACTGAACCTTGGCATTGGCACCAGACTACAACACATCCAGCACGGCCCCGGCGTTATTGTTGGCATCCGTTACGCCACCTACCTGATCTCCTTTATTTATCATGGCGTTAAAGAAATTGATAAGAACGATGAACATCTGGAAGAGATCATTCCTGAAAATGTCACAGAAGAAATAGAAACCCATTCCGATGTAGAAAAATCCCTGCTGAAAATTTTGCGTTTATGGAACGGTGTTTCAGAAATGGTTCCTCTGGGAGACCGCTGGCAAAAGGGTTCCCTGATTTTGCAGCCGGCTGACAAATCTTTAAAGCCCAAAGAGCTTCCCATTGAAGATTTCTTTCACAAAATTGTTATGCTGCGCGACAGGCTCAGGGTCATGGAGCAACAAATCAATGCGCATAAAAAATTAACGGATGAAGACAAGGTGAATTTGCAGCAGTACATCACCCGGATTTACGGAACACTAACCACGTTCAATGTGTTGTTTAAAAATAAAGAGCACTGGTTTACCGGCGAAAAAGGAAGCAGCGAATAATTTTAAAACATAAAATTGTAAAGTTTGAAGTACATACAGTTGGCCATCATGGGCCTGGTGATGCAGTTGGGCAGTTTTGCACAGGTAAAAGTTCCGGCCTATTACAAGCAATCAAAAAGTTTTACCAATGCTTTAAAAACAATTGTGCAGGAGGTTGGCCTGGACAGTGTTTTTAATGCCGGGGAAGATGGCAAAGAACAAATCTCGTTTGCCGTTATTGACCTTACTGGTAAAAAACCCCTGCTGGGTGGAGTCAATTTTGACAACTTTATTTATCCCGCTTCTGTTTATAAAATGTATGTGGCCATGGAAATTTTAAAACAGGCCGGCAATGGTGAATATTCTTTGTTTCAGCCCTACGTTGTAAAAGCTCCAAACGATGTGGACCGCTCCAGGGAAATACGTTTGGACCCAAGGCCTTTGCTCCGCGATGGCGATACGGTAACCATAAATTATTTGCTTGACCTGATGATCACCCGCAGCGATAACTCAGCGTCCAATTGTTTGATCGATATCGCCAACAGAAACAGGATCAACCAAACGATGAAAGAATACGAATGGCAGGGCAGCGAAGTAACCCGGAAATTTTTAAAAAGGGCATTTGAGGAACCGGGGTATGATACGGTGAGAAGCACGGAAACCTGCGCCCTGCATGCGGCTGATTTTATGTATAAGATCTACCAGCAGCAACTGGTAAACCCCTGGGTGAGCATGCAGTTGCAAGCCTTGCTAGGCAGGCAACTCGACACTTCAAAACTTTCTATAGGTCTGCCATCCAACGCTATGTTCTACCATAAAACAGGCTGGTGGAGTATATACACAAACGATGTGGGTATTGTTGACGATGGAAAAATCAAATACATTATTTCGGTTTTTACGCCTGTACGTGAAGAAGCCGTACGACCAAGGCTAAAAGAGCTTTCAAGGAGGGTGTATGATTTAATAAAGAGCCGGCATAGCTGAAAGGTTATTCCTTTTGCTGGCTGCCGGGAATGGCAACACGCAGGAGATATAATCAGGATAAAGAACAACACCAGGTCATTTTAAAGCGTTTATTTTTTTCTTTAATACAGGTAAACAAAAAGCTGCTGGTAAAAAGCATGCTTACATGATCGTGTCCTTCATCGAGTTTTATTACGCCACTTATATAAGCTTCCGGTGATGAGGTTTCCAACGCTTTTAAATACGACGGGACAGGCTGGTGACCAAACCCGTTGTCCAGCCGTTTGTAAGCCAGTTTTTCCACCAGGTCTTCCAGCTGCCGGGGCTTATCCAGTATCGCTGCAATGTGTATGGATTGTTTCATGATCGTACCTTTTAAAATTTGTCTGTCTGCTCTTGTTCAAGTCTTCTTAGTTAATTAGAGTGCTAAAGATGGATTGGGGTTACCAAAAAAATGCAAAAGCTTTAAAGGACTGCCTTTTTTAACAGGGATATGCATCAGATTAGAGACTACTTGCATAACCGCCCTTCTTTAAACCGCTTGCAAAAAAGGGCTTTTGCTATGATTTTAATATGTAGTAGATTTAATTTCGTCTCCGCCTCCCTTTCAAACCACTATTCGTGAAATCAATCTTCTATCCGTTATTACTCTTGAGATAGCAAGCGTATATTGCTGAACATTCAAAACAACTGAATATGGAACAAGTGCTAACAACGCCTGCCGGCATTCCTGTTTCCCCTGCCGTTAATCTGCAAAAAGGAGCGGCCTACAGGATTGATTCCATTGACCTTTTGCGGGGTTTGGTAATGGTGATCATGGCCCTGGATCATACACGGGATTTTTTCCACGCCCCGGCGTGGAGCGATGACCCGCTGAACTTGGCAACCACCACACCAGCCTTGTTTCTTACCCGTTGGATCACGCATTTCTGTGCTCCCCTGTTTGTTTTCCTGGCCGGTACGTCGGCCTGGTTTCAAAGCAGCAGAAAAACCAAAAAGGAACTCAGCCTGTTTTTGATTTACCGCGGCTTATGGCTGGTCTTTATCGAGGTGGCCATCATCAACTTTGCCTTTTCCTTCGATCCGCATTATAGCATCATTGGCCTTCAAACTATCTGGTCCATCGGCATGAGTATGATAGGGCTTGGACTGGCCATCTGGCTGCCGTTTTCCGCCATACTGGGTATTGGTTTGTTAATTGTCCTGGGCCACAACGCTCTGGATTTTTACGAAGCCAAACACACGGGTGACTATAGCTTCGTTTATTCCCTGCTGCATCGTCCGGGTTTTTTTCCCTTGTCGACGGGGCATAGCTTGTTTATATTATATCCCTTTCTTCCGTGGACCGGCCTGATGATGGTGGGTTATTGTTTTGGAAAATGGTTTACGAGCTATGAAGGGGCGCAAAGGAGAAAAATATTGACACGGCTTGGCATCGGGATTATTTTATTTTTCATTGCCCTGCGGGCTACCAACCTGTATGGGAATCCCGAGCCCTGGGCCACGCAAAAAAATTCCCTGTTTACTTTTCTTTCTTTTATTGACACGCATAAATACCCTCCCTCGCTGTTGTATATGTGCATGACCATTGGGCCCGGTATTTTATTCCTGGCCTGGGCCGCAAACATAAAAACAAGATTGTCCAACGTCATCACCGTGTATGGAAGAGTGCCGTTCTTTTATTATGTGCTGCATTTCTTCCTGATACACCTTGTAAGTGCTTTGTTGTCCTTTACCAGGGGACATTCCTTTGCTGAAGGCATACACGGTGGATCCTCCTTTTTGCCCAATTTCATTTATCCCAATGAAGGGTATTCTTTGTGGTTTGTGTATGTCCTGTGGCTTTTGATTGTGGCAGCGCTATACCCGCTTTGCAAATGGTTCAGTGAATACAAGAAAACGCACAGGCAGTGGTGGCTGAGCTATCTGTAGAAGCACGGCTACAGGCTATTGGCTGCAAGCCCTGAGCTGTCAGCCCTCAGCCGTGAACTGTAGCAACACTTCTTTCCTTATTGAGGCTTGTCTCACGTTTCACTTTTTTTGTGCCCACATCAAAGCGGTGTGATAGTAGGCTATTTTTTCACTTCCCGGATCTTATATTCCTGTATTAAGGGCGTGTTTTCCGGTGTTAAGGTAAAGCTGACTTGCAGGTTGGTGTTTTCGCCTTCGAGAATAAAGCTGCCCCTTAAATTATTTTCAGGAATGAGTTCACGAATACGAACAATGAGCCCTGCTTTTGCAAAAAGCGTTGTGGCTTCTTTTTGCAAAGAATCCAAAGAATAATCCAGGAAAAAATTTTGGGCAAAGATGCGGCTGCCCTGCGCGTTTTTCCAGCCCGGTAAGATTTTCATCAATTCGTTTTTACGCTGCTCCAAAATGGCAGAGGCAGGAATGGTTCTTCTTTCCAGGCCAGCCATTTTTACAAGGGTATCAAGAACCGATAAATTAAAGCCGCCCGTAGGTGCATACGTACTGTTGGCAAAACACACAACACCGATGCCATAATCCGGTAATATATTCCAGTTGCTGCCAAAGCCGGGCAGGCCGCCGCTATGTCCCACAAAAACCTTGTTCTCGCAATCAATAGCCCAGCGAAGTCCATAAGCGTATGCAGAAGTGGTGGCGCAGGGGCGTCCGCTGGCATATTTAAACTGTGTGGCAAGGCTGTTGAAATTGGACGGCGCCTGCATTTCCCTTAACGAACTTCTTTTGACAATAGCATTTTCTTTTTCGCTTCTGGCAGGCCAGGCAGCAAGATGCAATTGCATATACCGGCTAAAATCTTCTATGGTGGTGATCAATCCACCCATGGCGCCAAAAGATCCGTCGTGCAATAAAGCTTCCTCCTTCCAGTTGTTATTGCTCCAGCGATAGCCATGTGCTAATTTAGGGGAAGGCACTTTTGTATACTCCCAATAAGTGCTGTTCATGCCTAATGGTTTAAAGATGGTTTCTGTTATATAATCCTGGTAAGGTTTACCGCTGACGTTTGTGATAATTTTTCCCAGTAAGGCAAAGCCAAGATTGCTGTATTCATAGGCGATGCCCGGAGCGTTTGAAAACGAAACCTGTTGAACCAGGGCAGTCAATTCCTTATCGCTTGCCGCTAACTGGCGGTCGCCCCAGGGATTATCCTCCGGAAAACCGGCTGCATGCGTAAGCAGATGACGAATCGTAATTTCAGGGGCATCCGATGTGAGGTATTTTATCTTGTTCATCTCCGGAATGTATTTCGAAGCAGGATCATCCAGTTTTAATTTGCCTTCGTCTCTCAGTTTTACAATAGCCAGGGCGGTAAAGCTTTTGCTCATAGAAGCGATGCGGAAAGCAGAAGAAACCGTAGCTGGTATTTCCTTCTCTATATCCGTATAACCCGTTTCTCCCGTATAAATCAATTGGCCATCGGCTACCACACCATACACAAAACCGGGAAAATGATTTTTAGCGGCATGTTCTTTATACAATTTATCAATGACCGTTTGTGTGGCCTTGATCTTTTCGATCCTGTTAGCATCAGTAAAAAAAGGAGTTTTATAATGTAGTTGCGAAGAAGCGGCAAAAGAAAGCAGCAGGCAGGTAAATGCGGCAAAACATTTTATCATTAGCAAAGATTAAGAACCTAATTTAGGCATTTAACTTTTGTTTGGTGCGAAGGAAAAAGAAGGCGAACAAAACTTGATCCGCTTGTAATAACTTTAAAACATGAAACACATTTTCTCTCTTACCCTGTTCATTTGCTTTTGTATTTGTTTGCAGGCCCAGCCAACGGCTGATATCATTATTAAAAACGGACGCATCCTGGATGGCACCGGCAATTCCTGGATAAAAGGCGATATTGCCATAAAAGACGGAAAGATCCTTAAGACCGGCCATTTTGATAACATCAGTGCCGCAAAGACCATTGATGCCAAAGGCCTGGTAGTGGCGCCGGGCTTTATTGATGTACATACACATATAGAAGGCGATGAATTTGAAAATCCAACAGCCAATAATTTTATTTTGGATGGCGTAACAACAGTTGTAACCGGCAACTGCGGCTCCTCCAGGGTTAACATCAAAAAATATTTGGGGCAGCTGGATTCTTTAAAACTTTCTATCAACGTGGCTACGCTCATCGGCCATAACGATATACGAAAAGCGGTAATGGGAACCGCCAACCGTAAGCCGACCGAAGAAGAAATGAAAAAAATGGAAGCCCTTGCGGAGCAGGCCATGAAGGACGGCGCTGTAGGATTAAGCACCGGATTGATCTACATACCGGGAACGTATTCCGAAACAGACGAAGTAGTGCGTTTGGCAAAGGTGGCCGCCCGGTACAAAGGCGTTTATGCCTCGCACATGCGGGATGAAGGCGACAGCGTGGTGCAGGCCATTGAAGAAGCCTTGTTGATTGGCAGGGAAGCAGGCATACCGGTGGAGATCTCGCATTTTAAATTGAGTGGCCAGCAAAACTGGGGACGCAGTAAAGAAACCGTTGCCCTGATCGCCAGGGCAAGAGAGCAGGGCATTGATGTAACCATAGACCAATATCCCTACACGGCCAGCAGCACCAGTATCAGCACATTGTTGCCCGATGAAATTTTAGCGGACGGACAGGATTCCATTAAAGCGAGACTGCAAAGACCCGAGGTGAGAAAATACGTAACGGATTACATATTGGCCAGGCTAAAGAAACGGAAATTAAAGCATTTGGGATATGCTGTAGTAGCGTTTCACCGCGCCGATACAACCTATAATGGAAAGAGCATTGAAGAAATCAACCTTTTAAAAGGCCGCAAGCATAAGGCAAAGCTGGAAGCACAAACCGTTATCGACCTGATGATGGCAGGCGGCGCCAGTGCTGTTTTTCATGGCATGGGCGATGAAGATGTGAAACGCATCATGCAATACCCTTTCAATATGTTTGCTTCCGATGCTTCCATTCGTGTATGGAAGCAGGGGGCGCCACACCCCAGGGGATATGGCACCAATGCACGGGTGTTGGGTAAATACGTGAGAGAGGAAAAAGTGATTTCGCTGGAAGAAGCCGTAAGGCGCATGACTTCCTTGCCGGCACAAAAGTTTGGATTAAAAGATCGTGGGTTGCTGCGGGAAGGCTATGCTGCCGACATTGTCATTTTTGATGAAAGCCAGGTGCAGGATCTTTCTACGTTTCAACAACCGCATGCCTATTCCAAAGGCTTTCAATATGTGCTTGTGAACGGAGAGGTAGTGGTGGAAAATGAACAGCATTTAGGAACAAGAAGCGGAAAAACCCTGCCGGCTTCAGGGACAGTTTCTAACCCTGTTCTATAAAACAAGCCCCGCCCTGGCGGGGTTTATTTTTACACTGGACTGTAAAACACGTGAAACGGCAGAGGTGGACAAGGGGGAGCGATGAAGGAAGCCTTGCTACAGGTTCACATCTGATGACTGAGGCCTGATAGCAGAACCCGGCTTTTGTGCCCGGTTCCTTTTAATCAGACGATTGCATAGCCGCCACTACCTGCGCTGTATCAACATAATCCTGGAAGTAAATGGTTTTGTCGTTTTGGAAACGGTTCAGCATCATCCATGGCGATTTGGCCGTTTTGCCGGTTTTTCGGCTGCGGGCAACAAAGCTGCCTTTTGATATAACATCGGTTTCATTTACTTCGTAAATATCTTCTACCTCAAAAGAAGTGAATTCAATTTCTTCGTTCATCTTCGAAAAAAACAGACTAGTGCCTTTACCGATATATTTTCCTGCAAAGGAGATCAGCGGAGATCCCATTACATTCCACTGGCAGTTATCATCAAGCTGGTTCAGTATGTAGGCAATATCGCCTTGTTTGAAGGCATCAAACATTTTACGGGCCATAACCGCATGGGAAGTAGTAACCTGAGTACTCATAAAAAATAGTTTGCGTGAAAAATAGTGTTTGTTGCGAAGCGGAATAAAGCAATGCAATGCTACCGGGGTCGCGGATGTGTATGCAGGTTTTTAATTGCATAAACATATTCGGTGATTTAAAAAGCTACGCCAGCTGACGTAAAATTTCCCTGTAACTTTTTTCAACATGCGGTTTGAACTTTTCATACCACTGCTGCCATTCTTCGGTTTTCATGCTGCTGGTCAATGACATTTCATAATCCGCAAGGTTATCAAAGCCTTCTTCAAAAATGAGGCGATAGGAGTCGCCTGTAAAATCGGTGAGGACCCGCATTTGCTGTGCTTCGGGTAACATCTTCTTTTCAGAAGCTTCGTCGAGTAATTTTTTAGCGTCGCGGAAATGACCAAACCTTAACTGGAAAATATCCCTGACCAGGAACGTGGTTTTTTGCCCGGGCGTTGCAGCGGCCACACCTAACTGCTGCATCATCACATCTGTCAGCATGTAAATACGGGCTTCCTGTATCAGGCCATCTTTGAGGTCATAACTTACCGTAAACGGCACACGTACCTCTTTTTTTGTGGCAGGTATACCTGCCAGCTCCCCAATATGTTTGCCTTTGAACAGACCTTCCAGCAGGGCTTTGTTTTCCGTAATAATATAGTTGGTTATTTCTGCCTTTGCATCAAAGGCTACATGATATATGTAGTGCAGCATAGCGGCTATTTCCACACGGCCTTTATGTGTTTCGCCGGTGCTCAGGTTTTTGAAAACGGCATTTTCTGCTACATACTTTACATCGTGTGTGTTAAAGTAAGCAAGAACGTTTTGTTGTGTAGTGGACAACGCTTCTTTTTGAAGAGTCATTTCTTCCATAAAAAATAGTTTTAAGAGTGAGAAAAAGAATACTCACAGGGGAGATGTAACGATCAGGGGGTATGAAAAGGTTTAGAGAGGAATACGGATAGTAAGTTACTCTTTTTAAAGAACAGAGCCCCTTAATTGATTTGAACGCAGAGCTTTTGAAGATAAACTCTTTGCAGGAACGCCGGTTAATGCGTTCTGAATACAACCAAACCCTTTTTGAATGCCGGCTGGCGGAATGCTTGTTTTTTATTGGCTTTGAGATAGACTGTCCTGCTCCATTTTTTCAGGAATTTGGCGGCCAGCCATGCACCCAAAAAAATATCCAGCGCCACAAACAGGGGCAGAAGAATAAGGCGTAAGGCTATGTAAAGAAAATGTCCTGCTATGTCCAGTAAGTTATTCATTGATGTAAGTCTTAAGCAGTTTTCACAGGATCAATCAGACTTTAATAAAGGATTCAATGAATTTCAGAGGATGGCATTGGATAATAAGATAGACAAAAAACTTTATTTATTCGTTGCACAAAACCGGTTTGTTTTCCACAATAACTAAAGCTCTGTTAGTCTTTAAAAACTCGTGCCAACTTTAAAGCACACGTTATTCTTGCCTGTTTTGCATAAAGTTGGGATAGAAAGCAGGGGATTTGAAAACAAGATGTAATGAATTGGGGAAAATTTGCGTTGAATGGGGAGTTGCGAAAGTTTCAGGCAGGTGTTTTCCTACTTCTTCGGGAAAAAACAGGGAGCGGTTTTTCTTAACATAAAACCCTGCTAAGCTGCCGGAGGGTAAGTGCACAATAAATTTTAAATAAACTATTCTGAACAAAGAACCGCGGCGGAATGTACTGGCTGCGTGTCTGTTTTTTGCCTGCGTTTTTTACGCTGCGTGCGGCACCTGCACCAGGCACTGTTGCGGATTCTTTTATTTTTTTCAGGTAAACCAGTTGTGATGACGTCACCAAAGACTGGATATTATAAAGATGTAAAAATATTTTATGGGTATCTGAAAAGCCAATGTTTTTTTGCAGCAGGTTCTGGAGTTCTGATATTTCTGCAGGCGAGGCATCACCTGCAATTTTTTTTGTTACAAGAAGAAGAATGCGATCTTTTTCCATTTCCCGGTTATTTTATAAGGCGGGTATATCGCAAAAGAGTGCCAGTTCAGAAGTGAATTGATTTTCAGGCGTTTCTAAAAATATCTGGTTTAAAAACTGTTCGCTTTTGATACAGCGGCTGTTGCGCTACAGGACAAAGAATACGATTGGTATTTGACCGGGGGCGTGATTGCCAGGCTGCAACTCAGAAAGAAATGGGTGAATAACAGGGGGTCTTAAGCCAAAGAGCAATCAATCTGCAAGTAAATGGTTAAGAGTATTGCGAACAATCCATACAAGGGGTAATAGTGTTACATTAGCCTTTGCAAAACTTTTTTATGATTAAAAGAACATTCGCCTTCATACTATGGCTGGCGCCCCTGTTTATGGCGGCACAAACAAATCTTGTTTTAAACAAACAGCCACTAACTCCGGAACTGCTTTGGAAGTTGGGAAGAGTATCAGGTTTGGGAATTTCAAAAGATGGAAAATACCTGTTGTACAGCGTGAGCACTCCGGATGCGCAGACCAGCAAAAGCAACCGGGTTAGTTATATGATGCCGGTGGCCGGCGGCGAGGCTGTGGTAATTGCAAAGCCGGATAGTTTGCTCGCCAATAAAAATATTTCACCCGACGGTGCGTATGAACTAAGCCATAAAGAAGTCGCCATAAAAAAAATAAAAAGCACGGATATCTACCCCGATCTCCCCACCTCAAATGCCTATGTTTTTGACAACCTCAATAACCGGCATTGGGATACCTGGGAAGACGGCAACTTTGACCATGTGTTCTTAACACCCGTGAATAAACCAGGGGAAGCAAAAGACATCATGCCGGGCGAACCATACGATGCGCCGCAAAAACCTTTTGGCGGCGACGAAGACTATATATGGAGCCCCGATAGTAAGTATGTGATCTATGTGACCAAGAAAAAATACGGGAAAGACTATGCCGTCAGTACGAACACCGATTTGTATCAATATGATCTTGCCACCGGAACTACTAAAAACCTGACAGCCGGTAGAATGGGTTATGACATTAATCCATCGTATAACAAGAACGGCCTGCTGGCCTGGTTAAGCATGAGGCGGGATGGTTATGAATCGGACAAACAGGACCTGGTGGCGTTTACTGCTATGGGCAACGTCATCAACTTGACCGGGCATAGGGATGATATTCACGTGGAAGGGTTTCGCTGGGCCGGTGATGGAAAAAGTATTTTCTTTTACGCACCCATCAACGGCACGATGCAATTATTCAACGTGGAGTATACGGGCCTTACAAAAAAATTGCCGGTGATAAAACAAATTACCAAAGGCGATTTTGACATCAACGGCATTGTAGGGCAAAGCGGTAACAGCCTGGTGGTTTCAAGAACCGACATGAACCATGCTGCAGAATTGTACAGCGTTGACATAAGCAGCGGTGCCATGAAACAACTTACCCATGTGAACGATGCAGTAAATAACTCTTTGGGCCAGTGTAAAACAGAAAGACGTTTTGTAACCACCACCGATGGAAAGCAAATGCTGGTATGGGTGGTTTATCCGCCTGATTTTGACCCGGCAAAAAAATACCCAACACTTTTGTATTGCCAGGGTGGTCCGCAATCGCCGTTAACCCAAACCTATTCGTACCGGTGGAATTTTCAGCTCATGGCTTCACAGGGATACATTGTGGTGGCGCCCAACCGCCGTGGCATGCCCGGCCATGGCACGAAATGGAATGAACAGATCAGCAAGGACCATGGCGGTCAGGTAATGAAGGATTATTTATCCGCTATTGATGCGGTAAGCAAAGAAAAATTCGTGGACAAGAGCCGTCTTGGTGCCGTAGGCGCTTCTTACGGTGGTTATTCAGTGTTTATGCTGGCCGGTATTCATAACAACCGTTTCAAATCCTTTATTGCCCATGACGGCATTTTTGATACCCGCAGTATGTATGGCACCACGGAAGAATTATGGTTTGTCAACTGGGATTATGGCGGTCCCTATTGGGATAAGAAAAATGCAGCAGCACAAAAAACCTACAATGAATTTAATCCCATCAACTATGTTGATAAATGGAATACGCCGATTATGATTGTACAGGGTGGCAAGGATTACCGGGTACCCATTGAGCAGGGCCTGCAGGCTTTCCAGGCAGCACAGTTAAGAGGTATAAAAAGTAAGTTGCTGTATCTGCCCGAGGAAAACCATTGGGTATTGGGTGCACAAAATGCTTTGGTATGGCAGCGGGAGTTTTATAAGTGGCTGGCGGAAACCCTGCCTGCAGATAAGAAGAAAGGGTTCTAAAGGATCTCAATCAAATACGTTATGGGATTGTTCAACAACAGGACAATCCCATAATTTTTATGTTCCGGTTGTAGTTCCATCCTCATTTTCTTAGGAGTAGTGTGCTTTATCAGAGAGCAGATGCCCTGAACGTCAGCGCTGGCTTTGGATACCTATAAAGTCCCTGTAACGTTCCTTTGGAAGCAGTGCAATAGGAAGTGGGTGTTTTATTTGAAAGTAGTGCAAAGATCTTTTGGGTGTTTATGCAATCCTACACAGATCCCGGCTTTAATAAAAAAAGCTCTGGCGTTACCAGAGCTGTTATAAAAATGAAGGACGGAATTAGAGATCAAATTCTACGCAGTAAACGCATGAACAAAACACACTGCCTTACTGACCAATAACTTTGAAGGAGATATAATCATCATAGACCGCAGTATTTGATTCCGTTTTAATGTTTGTACCTGTAGCCGTGATCTTACCACCACTTACGGTGACATCAACCGTAAAGCCACTGGCAGGGTTCATATAGCTGTTCCAAGTAATTCCTACGTTATCAGCCCCCACACCAATCATGGTTCCCGTGCTACCACTTACCGCTTTGTAGGTTTTATTGGCAGATGGCTTTTCTTTAAAGTACAGGGTTAGCAGCCAGGGACTGTTGGGGTTCACATAAGCATCCATACGGTAGTAATAATTCCCAGGTGAGCTACTCAAAGGACGGTAACGTCCGTACACCGGGAAATTCGTAAAAGAGGAGGATGGGCTGCCCGGGGAGTTCCCTACTGAGAACGTGCTGCCGGGATCTTTCAACAGGGTGCTGGTAGTATCCCTGGCCACCGGCGGCGTATTGGTGCCCCCCGTATCAGGGTTGGCCGTCCATGTACCGGCGCCAGCATCCGAGTTGGAGAATTTGATCACCAGCTTGCCATTTTCTTCCGAAAAGCTAATGGTTGTATTCTCGTAGCGGATGGAGGTTATTTTTCCACTGGTGGTAGTGGTTTTTACAATATCTCCCGTATACGATTGGGGGCCGGTCTGGATAATGTTTTTGATGTAAGGCATGCTGTAGATGTCAAAAACAGCGGGGTTGGATTCCAGGTTCGAGTTGCCGGCATCAATGACATAGGCTTCCTTGCCGCTAAATTCGAGCACCACACCTTCAATGTTCTGCCAGTAGGCATCCACCAGCTGGTTTTTGAGTTCAACGGCCTTTTTACAACTTTGTGCTGTTGCAAACAGCAGCAGGGCACAGATTAGCTTTCGTTTCATAAAGTTTATTTTGATGGAGGATAAATGCCATTCCGGATGGAAACAGGCATTCATTTAACAGAGCGAAGATGGTCCGGGGAGGTAGGATTTCAAATACCTATTTAGAGGTATTCTTTGCTGCCCCGATGATTTTGCGAAAATCCCGGGAAGTCCTGCGGAATATTTTTTAGTCCTGTCAGCCCATACCTATAAAGGAGTATTTTCTGCCTCGCTTCGTTTTATGCGGCAACAATTTCTATTTTTATCGGCCTGCATGAAACCAGACTTACCAAAAAGAACTGCTTACTGGCTGCTGTTGTTTGTTTTTTTATCGCAAACCGCAGCGGCCCGGATCATTCTGTCGGTGGATAATCAGCAGGTGACGCCGCAAAAATTCTCCCTTCAGTATTTTATGGATACGGGCAGCCAGCGCAGCTTTCAACGCTACCTGTCTATTCGTCCTTTTTTGCAAACTCTTCCCGATGGCAAGGTGGATATGAGCTATAAAGATGGCCAGTTTTGGATCAGCCTTGATCTTTCCTCGCTACCGGTTGATGATTCGGTGGTTTACCTGGAAATCCATAATCCGCATATTAATTACCTGGGCGCCTGGTTACTAAGTAATGACACGATACAAAAAGAATTTGCCCTCACAGGGGATCATCTTCCCTTTAAAAGCCGCAGTGTAAACCATAACCAGTTTGTGTATAAACTGGTTTTAAAAAATAAAAATTCACGGCTGGTTTTATTGATAGATAAACGAAACGAACAACTGCATGTGCCCCTGAAGTTTTTTACCGATGACAGGTTTATACAGTACAACCGGACCAATAATATGCTGGAAGGCTTGCTTGCCGGCATCAGTGTTTTTATTTTATTGTTCACCCTTTTCCTCTATTTTAATATCCGGGAAAAGCTCTACGTATATTATACCTTGTATGTGTTAATGGTGGCGGGATACATCTTTACCGATTTTGGATTGAGTTTCATGTTCTTTTACCCCAACCTTCCGTCCATTGCCGATTTTGCCCGCCCTCTTACCATTTCTCTGGCCCCCGTTTGTTATATTTTATTTTCACGAAGCCTGCTGAATATAAAAAGTCATTTCCCTAAAATGTATGCCTTCACCAATGGCTACATTGCGTTTTATATGTTGTGTTGTATACTGGGCTTTCTTGTGGTTCCCAATACCGGTGCCCTCCGCATTTTTTGGCTGGTTTTTATGCAGGTGTTATTGATTGCCTCTATCATCCCGGTTTTTGTATTTGCCATCATGGGTGTACGCAAAAGGGTTAAATACGCTGCCTATATCATTTTTGCCTCGCTCATTTTTACGGTGTGCACCCAGGTGTATATGCAATACATCACCGGCAACCTGCCCGATTCAATAGTTACACGCAATGCCGTGAACATTGGCTTTTCTTTTGAGATTTGTTTGCTGGCGCTGGCCCTCTCCATCCGTTTTAAAAACTATAAGCTGCACGCAGAAGCACTTTTATTGGAATTAAATACACAGCAGGAAAATATTTTTAAAACGGTTAGCGAATACCAGGAAAAGGAAATGAAACGCCTTTCCGGCCTGTTACATGATTCCATTGGAGCGGGCCTTTCTTCTATAAAATACAACCTGGAAGCTATAGAAGACCAACCATCGAACAAAGCTGTTCTTCTTAAAAATACCATTGATGATGTAACGGTGCTGACCGATGAAGTAAGAAATATATCGCACAGCCTGTCGCCTGTATTGCTGCAAAAAAAAGGATTGATAAAAGCCTTGCGTGATCTCATTTCGCAATACACTCGTACCGGTAAAATTGGTATTCACCTGGAATCTATCGGAACGCTGCATGCTTCCTCTTTTCAGAACGAACTGCTGGTGTACCGCATTATCCAGGAGCTGCTTCAAAATGCCGTAAAGCATGCCAACGCTTCGGAAGTGATCATACAAATCATTCTTGAAACAGAGCTGATTTCCATTTTCGTAGAAGATAATGGAAGGGGCTTTGATAAAGCCTTTGTAAAAGAAGGCCTGGGGTTTTCTCAAATAAAGGGATTGGTTACATTTGTGAACGGGCATTTTGAAGTGGACAGCCAGGTGAATAAGGGTTGCCGCGTTTCAATAGAGTTCCCTCTTATACCACATGAAACAACTGATAAAAGTGCTGCTGGCCGACGATCATCCTATGTTCCTGGAAGGGGTTAGGAATGCGCTTCAAAAATTTGCACACATAGAAGTGGTGGCTGAATGTACCGATGGCCATGCCGTAGAACAATACATCAGTGACCATTTTGTTGATGTGGTGGTACTGGATGTGAACATGCCGGGAAAAAACGGCGTGGAGTTATCAAAGCTTATCAGGAAAGAATACCCTCATATAAAGGTGGTTTTTTTAACCATGTATCATCCGGGCGCTTTACCGCCGGAAAATCCGGTTGCTTCATTCATGCATGGTTATGTTTTAAAAAACTCCGGCAGCCTTGCTTTGTGCGAAGCCATTGAAACGGCCTTTTCCGGCAAAACCTATCTTGATCCGAAGTTGCAGGACATACTGCAAATTCCTGCAACGGATTATTTTCCTTCTGCTATTAAATTAAGCAGCCGGGAAAAGGAGATCATTAAACTTGTCATGCAGGGTAAAGGCAACCGAGATATTGCCGGAGAACTATTTTTAAGTGAGCTGACCATTAAAACACACCGCAAGAATATTTACCAGAAACTGGAGGTGAACAATGTGGCAGGACTGATACAGAAGATCAATGCCCTGTCAATTGACCTTAGCTAGCCGGTTTGATCACAAGTGCAGCCATTGTATGGTCACAATTTGGTTCCGCAATACTTGCAATACCGGGCATCGGCATCATGTCCTTCCCTGCCGCAGCCGGGACAACTCTCTGTTCCTTCCCTTCTTTTGCGGATGGCCAGTGTCATTTCGGTGGTAACGATACCTGTGGGCACCGCAATAATGCCATAGCCGGTGAACATAATAAGAGAAGCAATAAATTTTCCAAGCGGTGTTACCGGAGATATGTCGCCATAGCCCACCGTGGTAATGGTAACAATGGCCCAGTAAATACTTTCGGGTATGCTGTTAAAACCGTTTTCCCCGTTTTCTACCAGGTACATAACAGAGCCCAGTATAATAACCAGACTTAACACCACCAGCATAAAAATGCTGATCTTTTTTAAGCTGCCCCGTAACGCCGTACTTAAAAACTGCATCTCGGTTAAAAAGTGTGTCAGCTTGAAAATGCGGAAAATGCGAAGCAGGCGCAAGGCCCGGAATACCAGCAGCGATTGGGCGCCTACAAAAAATATACTGAGGTAGGAAGGTATGATGGCCAGCAGGTCTATCATACCTAAAAAAGAGGTGACATAAAGGAATGGTCTTTTAATACTGATCAACCGCAGAATATATTCAATGGTAAATAAGATGGTAAAGGTCCATTCCAGGATATCGAACAGCGCACCGTATTTCTGGCTGTATTTTTCAATGCTGTCCAGCATGACCACGACAATACTTGCAATGATCACGATCAGCAAGGCAATGTCAAAGGCCTTGCCCGCCCTGGTGTTGGATTCGTAAATGGTATCGTGCAGCTTTTCCCTCCACGATCTTGAATTTTCCGGCATAGTGAAAGCAAATTAAAATATACCTTTCAATGCCTTCACTTTTCTTATGCTGTTCCGTTTAAAACGATAATGCTTGCACCCCGGAGCGGCAGACTTAAAAATGCAGGAGCTTTTTAATTTTTTCGTCCAGCCGGGCCCTGGCCAAAAAATTATTTTCCAATTCAATAGCAAACGGCACAGCCGTATCCAAAGAAGCACAGCGCATAACAGGGGCATCCAGATGTTGAAAGCAGTTTTCCGAGATCCATGCGGCGATCTCTCCGCCTATGCCACCGGTCAGGGTATCCTCGTGCAGCAACAAAACTTTTCCCGTTCGTTTTACCGATGCCGCAATAGCCTCGTAATCCAGGGGCAATAAAGTCCTGAGGTCAAGAATATCAAGGGAAATATCTGTGTGGTTCATGGCATAATCTTCGGCCCAGTGTACGCCGGCGCCATAGGTGATGATTGAGATGTCATCTCCGGATTGCACGTGCCTGGCCTTGCCGATTTCCACTTCATAATATGCTTCAGGCACGGGTCCGCTAATGCTTCTGTATAAAGCCTTGTGCTCAAAATATAGTACAGGATTGGGATCATTAATCGCCGCAATAAGCAAACCCTTTGCGTCCCGGGGGGTAGAAGGATAGACCACTTTCAGTCCCGGCGTGTGTACAAACCAGGCTTCGTTGCTTTGGGAGTGGAAAGGCCCGGCACCGACACCGGCGCCTGTGGGCATACGAATGACCACATCGGCATTTTGTCCCCAGCGGTAATGAATTTTTGCAAGGTTATTTACAATTTGGTTGAAGCCTGCGGTTACAAAATCGGCGAACTGCATTTCCATCATGCTTTTAAAACCTTCCAGGCTCAAACCTAAGGCCGCACCTACAATGGCACTTTCGCACAGCGGCGTGTTGCGTACCCTTTCTTTTCCAAATTCCTGTACAAAACCATCTGTAATTTTAAAGGCGCCGCCATATTCCGCTATATCCTGCCCCATTAAAATAAGGTTGGCGTGTTGCTGCATGGACTGGTGAAGGCCTTCCTTAATGGCATCGATCATACGCAATTCCCGTGAAACGGGAGGTGCCAGCCGTAAGCCTTCCGATAACTGATGGCTGACAGCTACCGGCCTCTCCGCATACACATCTTTTAGTTCGTTTTCCGTATTTACCACCATGGGCGGCGAGGCAAACCCAATCTTTAATTCTTCTTCAATCACCAACTTTTGATCCTGGCGTATGACCTCAATGTTTTCTTTGTTCAAAACACCTTCTTTCACCAGCCATGCCTCGTAGTTGCTGATGGGATCTTTTACCTGCCAGGTGTCGAATAATTCTTTAGGCACGTATTTCGTTCCACTGGCTTCTTCATGGCCCCGCATCCGAAAGGTCATGCATTCGATCAAATAAGGCTTTTGATTTTTAATGCAGTATTCTCTTACTCCCTTTACGGTTTCATAAACGGTCAGCACATTGTTACCATCAATCACCACGCTTTCCATTCCATAACCCCTGGCCCTGTCGGCCAGGCTTTCACAACGGTATTGTTCCTGCACCGGTGTGCTTAGTCCATAGCCATTGTTTTCAATAATAAAAATCACCGGCAAATCCCACACCGCAGCCGTATTCAGGGCTTCATGAAAATCACCTTCGCTGGTGCCGCCATCGCCGGTAAAGGTCACGGACACTTTATTTTCTTTCTTTAGCTTGTAGGCCAGCGCTGCGCCATCTGCCACGGCCAGTTGCGGACCTAAATGGGAGATCATCCCGCAGATGTGATGTTCTTTTGTGCCAAAATGAAAACTTCGTTCACGGCCTTTGGTATAGCCATCCTGGCTGCCCTGCCATTGCTTAAATAGTTTGGAAAGCGGCATATTACGTGAGGTAAAAACGCCAAGGTTCCTGTGCAGCGGCATGATCCATTCATCTTCTTCCAATGCTAAAGTGGCACCCACAGAAATAGCTTCCTGTCCAATACCGCTGAACCATTTAGAGATCTTTCCCTGGCGCAACAGTACCAGCATTTTTTCCTCTATCAGCCGGGGCCATAATAATTGCTTGTAAATATGTACCAGGTCTTCGTTGGAAAGTCCTTTTTTATGAAACTCCATGGATAGTAGTTGTTGTTAGTTCCTGTCTCCAGTAACCGCATTTAAAATATAGCTTACCACGGTTACGATCAGGCTTACCAAAAGCGCTGACCACCATCCGTCCACGGTAAAACCGCTTACCAGGCCGGCGGCCCATTTTACCATCAGTGCGTTTATGATCAACAAAAATAAACCAAGTGTGAGGAGTGTGATGGGAATCGTGAGGATGATCAGTATGGGCTTAATAAAAGTGTTTAGCAGGGCTAATACCAGTGCTACAATGATGGTTGTCTTTACATCGGTAATGTTAACACCGGGTAAAAGATAAGCCGCCAGGTAAACGGCAACTGCTGTAAAGAGTACTTTAATGAGAAAACCCATAGCAATTCATTTATAAACAAATGTAAATTGTCTGAAGCATGATTTAAGAAGTTTTAAGACGGGCCGCAAATAAAAAGCCTTCAAAACAATGAAGGCTTTTTCACTATGACGGATTTCAATCCTTTTTTTTGTGGTCAGACAACCACCAACTCATAAAAATTCTCCGGTAACAGATATTTATTAGCCAACTGGTGCAATTCTTCCGCTGTTACTTTTTTGATCGTGTCTATTTGCTTATAGAAATAATCCTGGGGAAGGTCGTTGAGGATAATGGTTTTCCAGCGGTTGATAATATGAAACGGACCGTCCAGGTCTCCTAAAATAGAACCCATCATATAATTACGCACCAACAACAATTCCTCCTCGTCCACAGGCTCGTTGCGCAGGTCTTCCATTTCCTTGTATACTTCGGTAATGGTGGCTTCGCAAACATCGCGGCCGGCTTCTGTGCTAATCACCCAGGCACTTTCCTGTATATGATTTTCCAGGTAACTGTATATACCGTAGGTGTAGCCTTTTTCTTCGCGTATGTTGCTCATTAACCGTGAGCCGAAAAATCCCCCGAGCACATTATTGAGGACCTGGGTCTTTACAAAATCAGGATGGTGACGGTTCGGAAAATTAGTTCCCATGCGGATGGCGCCCTGCACCCCCTGCGGATCATTCACCACCCGGTATTTTCTTTCTGCTGCATGGTGGGACGGAATAGAAGGAACTTTTACCAGCGTATTTTTCAGATCACCAAAATATTGATTGAGCAGTGGAAATAAATTGGAAGGCAGTTTGCCCGCTGCAAATACAAGGAACTTTCCGTTTTGATAATACTGCCTGTAAAAATCCACTACCTGTTCTCTTGTCAGCGTGTCGAAATCTTCAAAACGACTGAAGCGGCCATAGGGATGTTCTTCGCCGTACAAATAGGTATCGATCAGGCGGCCCGCTATAAAATCACTCTTCTTCAAATTAACATTCAGCCGCTGCTTCATGTTTTGTTTGTAAATGCCGATTTCTTCTTCAGGGAAAACAGAATCCACCAGCATCTCTCTTACTACGGGAAGCAACACCTCCAGGTGTTTGGCCAGGCAATGAAGGGTGATAACGGCGGTTTCATTAAAACAATTTCTGTTGAGGTAAGAGCCGTAGTATTCAAAATGTTCATTAAGCTGGTAGGCGGTTTTGGTGCTGGTGCCGTTCTTTAATAAAAAGTTGGTGCTGGCGGCTACCAGGTTTTGTCCCTCAAACCAGTTGCCGGCATAAAACACCCATTCCAGTTGCAACACATCTTCGGCGCCGGCATTGATGGCATATACTTCTGTGCCGTTATTAAGAACGTGTTTTTCGAAAGGCTTTAATTTCAGGTCAAATTCGACAGCGTCTTTTATAGGAGGAGCATCAGTTCTGTTAAGCATAATTCCATTTATATTTAAAACAATAAGGAAAAGGTCCTTTTCTGAAAAACAAAAATAACTTTATTGCATGCTAAAATCTATTTGCATTTATTCCTTCTTATTGGCTGGCCTTGCTGCCGTTCTGTTTGTAACGGCCTGCCAGCAGAAAATGACGCCATCGGCAGCGGATTCTTCCGAAACAAAAGCCCGGAGGTTTGAAAATACACCCGTGTGGGCCGATGAATTTAATACCGATGGCAAACCCGATACTTCCAAATGGGGTTACGATATTGGTGGAAGCGGATGGGGCAATAATGAATTGCAATATTATACGGCAGGTGAAAACGTGCGTATAAAAAATGGTTTGCTCTCCATTGAAGCCAGAAAAGAACAAAGGGAGGGGAAGAACTACACGTCTGCAAGAATGGTAAGTAAGAACAAGGGCGATTTTTTATATGGCCGTTTTGAAGCCCGGGCAAAGATCCCCAAAGGCCGGGGATTGTGGCCAGCCATCTGGATGCTGCCAACAGACTGGGCTTATGGCGGCTGGCCCCGGTCGGGTGAAATCGATATCATGGAACAGGTGGGTTTTGAGCCGGAGAAATTGCATATCAGTGTGCACACGGAAGCCTATAACCATATAAAAGGAACGCAGAAAACCGCCACTACCATCATACCAACCGCCACGGATGATTTTCATTTATACAGGGTTGACTGGACACCGGAAGAGATTAAGGGCTATATTGATGATAAGCTTATTTTCAGCTTTGCCAATGAGCATAAAACGGTTGCCGAATGGCCGTTCGACAAAAAATTTCACTGGTTGCTGAACATAGCGGTTGGCGGCAACTGGGGCGGCATGCAGGGAGTGGATGACACCATCTTTCCGGCGAAGATGGAAGTGGATTATGTGCGGGTGTATAAGCTGGTTCAGTAGAGGGTTACATCAAAAGTAAAAAGTCAAAATTCAAAAATAGCTTCTCCTATTGTAAGGGGTCTTTTGAATTTTGACTTTAAAAATCAACTCTTGCTGCAATAATATAACGTGCTGCTGTTTTCTTCCCGGAATATCCTGTTGCTTTGTTCATATACATCGTCCACCGTTACTTTATTGTAGCGATCCAATTCGGAGTTCATCAGGCTGGCATCGCCCAATAATTCGTAAAACGCCAGGCTGTTGGCCCGGTTCATCACACTCATGTCCTCAAAGGCAATCATGCTTTCGGTTTTGTTCTTTACTTTTTGCAATTCGGCATCGGTAATTTTTTCAGCCTTTATTTTTTCCAGTTCTTCGCCGATAGCGGCTTCGGCGTCTTTCATTTTTACGCCTTTTACCAGTTTGCCTTCAATAGCCAGCAGGCCGGCGTCAGTGGTGCCAAAGTGATAGCACTCAATATTGCTGAACAACTGTTTTTCTTTTACCAGCGCTTGATACAAACGCGAGGAACCACCGCCGCCCAATACTTCGGTTATCAGGTCGGATACATAGTAACGGTGGTCCATACGGGGGAAAATGTGCCAGCACTTGTACAAGGCGTCAAGGGGCACATTGGCAAACACTTCCAGTTTTTTGGCTACCGTTTGCACCGGTTCTTCGGGTAAGCTGCGAACGTATTTTTTACCCGGTTCGATGGGGCCGAACCATTTTTCTGCCAGTTCTTTCACCCTTTCCACGGTTACGTTTCCGGCCACAACCAAAATGGCGTTTACGGGGCGATAGTGTTTGAAAAAGAAATCTTTTACATCCTGCAGCTGTGCATTTTCAATGTGCGACAGTTCTTTGCCAATGGTCATCCACCGGTAAGGATGTACCTGGTAGGCCAGTTCGCGAAGCTTCAGCCAAACATCGCCATAAGGCTTGTTGAGATAATGTTCCTTAAATTCTTCGGATACTACCTTGCGTTGCACCTCAAGGCTGTTTTCCGTAAAGCCGAGGGATAACATCCGGTCGCTTTCCAGCCAGAAAGCGGTTTCCAGGTTTTCTGCCGGTAACTGTATATAATAATTGGTGAGGTCATTGGTGGTGTAAGCGTTGTTTTCCCCTCCTGCCATTTGCAACGGTTCGTCATACACAGGAATGTTTATGGAACCTCCAAACATTAAGTGCTCGAAAAGATGGGCAAAGCCTGTTTTGTTAGGGTCTTCATCCTTAGCACCTACATCGTACATTACATTTAACACCGCCATGGGTGTGGACGTATCCTGGTGAACAATCACTCGTAATCCGTTCGCTAGCGTAAACCTTTCAAATTGAACCACTGCTTAATGTTTTTATGATTTTGCGGGACAACCCCCGGCCATATAATAGCCTGTAAAATTATCTTAAAAGCAGCAAACCGTTTCTACAGAAAGTTTATACAGGAACAGGTGTGTTTGGTTGCAGGATGCGAAAAACTTGTTTGGTTACACCCAACACGGCAAGCAGGCATCAAAAAATGCTTTTTACCTTAAGGTTGAACTCAATGAGCTCTCCACCCCGCTGGACAATAATTTTCAACCGGTCTCCTGCATTTTGCATGGCCATTTTATATTGCTGTAAATTCTGGCTGAAATTTTTGTTTATCGCCACCACCACATCTCCTTCTTTCAACCCTATGTCCTCTGCCGGGGAACCTTTGGCTACATCGCCCAGAATGATCTGGCCGTTTTCAAGGAATAATTCCATGCCTGTATAGGAATAATCGAAAGGCTCATTGTAATGGCTGTTGGGCATAAGATAAATATCCCTTCTGCCATAATTCAGGATCACGTTAAAGCGCCGAAGCAGGTCGTTCCCTATCAATCCTCCCAGGTAAGGATAAGACGTAACGTTGTATTTATCATCAAAAATATAGATCGGTACATTGCGAAACCGGTAAGGACCCAGCCTTATTTCTTTAATGACGGTCATCTCCATATCTACCTTACCGCCGAGGCCCTCTGCCTGTTTTGTAAACAGCTTTCTTTTTTTGTTGAGGAAAGAACTGTCCTTAACAAAATCGGTAGTCAGCATCATGTTGAGTCCTGCCCCCATATCAAATAAAAAACGGCTGTTAATGGTGACCCCGTCCTTTACCCTCACGGTCTGAACCGGTAGTGTATTAATAAGAGGACGCAGCAAATGCCCGCCCCGGGGATAACGTATGGCACCCTGGCTCCAAAATTCAATGCTGGAGCTGTCATAATCAATTTTCAATATGTACCTGCTTAAAACCGAATACCCGATGATGCCATCTATACGTTCGCCGTAAACGCTTGTCAAAATCGCATAATCGTTGATATGGAAATTAAGGCTGTCAATAGTAAGTCCGGGTAAAACAAGTTTTTGGTTGTTTAGAAAGCTGACCTGTTTTATCCCGGCTATACCGCGGATGGTTCTGTTCGATGGGGCACCTTTCAGGCCAAAATAAGCTACTGTAACAGAGTCTAAGGAAATGCCGCCGCTGCCGCTGTCCAGTATAAAATTTAAGGTATCGGGAAAAGGCGCCAGCTGCCCCTTCATTAAAATAACGCCACCTGTCAGCTGTATAAAATTGAATTTGGTAAGAAAGTGTGAAGGCACAATAAATTCCTCTTGTGCAACGGAAGGTTTGAACAAAAAGCTAAGTAGTATAACAGCAAGCAGTTTTTTCATCTGGTGGTTAAGCTCTTGTCAGAACAAAAGATAAAGATTAATAGTTGTAATAATGTGGTAAGTATTAAAATTATTCTAAGCTTATGGGCCTGCCAAACCTTTCATCCATAATGCTGCCGTTCCTTCGTAAATTTGCGGCGCTATGCAGCTTACCCATTTGTACGATAAAGCTTTAGACTTCGGGTTTTTAACGATCGAAGAGGGCATGCATCTTTTTGAAAACGCGCCGTTAACAGAACTGATGTATGTGGCCAATGAACTGCGGAAAAAACAAGTGCCCCATGGAAAAGTTACCTGGCAGATTGACCGCAATGTGAACACCACCAATGTATGTATTGCCAACTGCAAATTTTGCAACTTTTACCGCATACCGGGCCATGCCGAAGCCTATATCACCGACATGCCCGCCTATCGCAAAAAGATCTCCGAAACCATTAAATACGGCGGGGATCAATTGCTGTTACAGGGCGGCCATCACCCCGAACTGGGGCTGGATTTTTATACCCATACCTTCCGGCAGATCAAGCAGGAGTTTCCCACTATAAAGTTGCATGCCCTGGGCCCCCCCGAGGTAGCGCATATTGCCAAGCTGGAAAAGATGAGCCATCACGAAGTGCTAAAGGCGCTGAAGGAAGCCGGGATGGACTCTTTACCCGGAGCCGGCGCTGAGATCCTGGTGGACAGGGTAAGAAGACTGATCTCCAAAGGAAAGTGTGGTGCGGACGAATGGCTGGCCATCATGCATGAAGCGCATAAACTGGATATTACCACCTCGGCCACCATGATGTTCGGGCACGTGGAAACGGTCCGGGAACGATTTGAACATTTGGTAAAGATCAGGGAGGTGCAGGCGAAAAAACCGCAGAGAGCAAAGGGTTTCCTGGCCTTTATTCCCTGGACGTTCCAGGATGTGGATACGCTGCTCACGAAGATCCGCGGCGTGCACAATCTTACCACCCCGGAAGAATATATCAGGATGATCGCCATCAGCCGCATTATGTTGCCGAATGTAAAAAACATCCAGGCCTCGTGGCTTACAGTGGGCAAGCAAACGGCCCAGTTATGCTTGCACGGCGGCGCCAATGATTTTGGTTCTATCATGATAGAGGAAAACGTGGTCAGCGCAGCCGGCGCCCCGCACCGGTTTACGTACAGAACCATACAGGAAGCGATCCGGGAAGCAGGATTTGAACCGCAACTGCGCAACCAGCAATACGAGTGGAGAGCAATACCCGAAGTAATTGAGGAACAGGTCGTGAATTATTAAAGAAACAAGAATTATAAGCGTAACCATGAAGACAAACAAAACGATACATTGGTTTAGAAGAATTGCTATTGCCGAAGGCATTTCTTTTTTGGTGCTGTTACTCATAGCCATGCCTTTAAAATACTTCGCTGATCTTCCGCAGGCGGTAAAAGTAGTGGGCTGGGCCCATGGCGTTTTATTTATAGCTTTTTTGGCCCTGGCTTACGAGGCCAAGACCGTTATGGATAAAAAGTTTGGCTGGCTTGTAAAAGCCTTTGCGGCTTCCGTTCTCCCCTTTGGAACGTTTTGGCTGGACCGGGAGCTGCGGAAAGAACAAGTGATTTATAAATAACGTGCAAGAAGATTTGGAGCATGAAAAACACAAGCTTTTATTTTCATTGGATCTCTTTCGTACTGGGTTTTGTCTTTGGCATCTTTGGCGTCATTTTCGCCCTGTTTGCCCAAACCAACAGGCGGGATAAGGTATATTCTTCCCTGCTGGGCTGCTTTATAGGGGCGGCTATCAGCCTTCTTTTATTGAAGCTGTATCCCGCGGCCTTTGCGGGGCTTTCTAGTTCCTGATGAAATCGAATTGGCGGAACAGTTTCCAGGGCCCGTCGTTGTTATATTCCCATAATTGAAGGCCGGTACCCTGCATGGCAAATGTGCTGAAGTTATCATTTAAAAACGCAAGCAACTCTTTGGCCTCCTCTGTTGAGGCCTTATCCTGAATGGTAATGTGCGGCCATAGTTTTTCCTTGTCCTGCGGAATCAAAAAAGAATTCCACTGCTGTTGAAGATTTTCGTGCAGTTGTACCAGCTGGGGGCATTCAATTTCATAAACCACCCCGTTGCCAATAAGTGAAGGTTTGTTTACCTGTAATAAAAGAGGTGTGTATTGCCTGCTCGTGCTTTCTATGGTATCGATCAGGGTAGGTTCGTTGGGTAATAAATGAAAAAGGGTAAGGTGGGCATCAATGGAATTTCCTTTGGGAAAGTAGATTTTCCGAAGGGAATTAAAAAACAGGAAAGCATTTTCTTCCACAGCAACGGTTAGTACAAAGGGCACATCCATGCCGTAAATAAACAAATTTTGTTTTAAAAATAATACGGTTGGCTCTTTACTTTAAATTGATTTTGAATAGGTTAACCAATTTTTAGAGGTTAATGCTGCCTTAAAAGATAATTCTCCAAAGCATCAATGGCCTGTTTTTTCAGTTGCGGGTCTGCTAATTCCTGGCTATGCCATTCGTCATGTTCCCGCCAAAAAGAAAAAGAGGGAAGGGAAGCGTCACCTTCCGGGAGGAAAACATATTTCTCCTGATCAAACACCACACGGTAACTAACCTTCTGGTTATGGACGGCAAGGCTGGTTGAAAACAGATCTTCCATGATGGGGGTTTAAGTTCAAAAAGCAGGCTGCCATTCCTGGCCGGGCTTGCAAACTATAAATGATGACAGATTATTGCGTTCCTAACGTGTCCTGAACGGGACTTTGCTGCAACAATTGCATCAGCTCATCCAGCTTGGGCGCCAGGATGATTTCTGTCCGGCGGTTGCGCTGGCGGCCCTCGGCCGTAGTGTTTACATCTACCGGTTCATACTTGCTGCGGCCACTGGCGGTAACCCGCACCGGGTCTACTTTATAGGTGTCGGTCAGCACACGGACAATAGCCGTTGCCCTTGCCACACTTAAAGCCCAGTTATCTTCATATTTTCCTTTGATCGGAATAGAATCCGTATGACCTTCTACCACCACGTTGATATCAGGGTTACTATTTAAAACCTGTGCCAGTGTGCCTAAGGCTTGTTTACCTTTGGCATTCACGACGGCGCTGCCCGAAGGGAATAAAAGGTTTTCCTGCAGGCTTACATATACTTTTCCATTTTTGGTAAAAACCTGCAATTCGTTCGAACTAAAACCAACCAGTGCATCCGCCATCTTTTTTCGCAAGGCTTCTACTCCCTGCCTTTGCTGATCCAGCAAACGCCGCAGGTCCCACAATCGTTTTTGTTCGGCTTCCAGTTGCTTTTGGGTCATATTGGCGGTGCCGGTAGCGTCTGAGGCCTGCTTTAAGGCGTCATCAATTTGTTTTACCAGCCGGGCATTATCGCCCTGCAAGCCTTCGATTTGCCCTTTTAATTTGGTGATATCCTCTTTAAGCTGCGTGTTTTGCGCCAACAGATCCTGTTCACGGGATAAGGATTGCTGGTATTTTTTCTGAGATACACAGGAAGAAAATAAAAACAGGCAGATCAGGCCAGAGAAGAGAAGGCTGTAGTCTTTTTTCATGCCGCACCATTTTTGAAGAAGAGCTTAAAAAACTATGCCATTAAATAAGGGCGAAGAGCAAAAATGGTTCGTTTTTCCTTTCTTCGGCCTTTCGTTAAACCATTCTAAACAGAGTTTCACCGAGTAATTAAACAGGCCCGCCTAAGGAATTCCCTTTAAATATGTGAGCTATGATTAACTTTAAAGAGTTCATTATGTGCACAGTAGAGTCAATTTCTATAATGGACATCCTTCCTTAATACATTAAAAATGAAGAAAAACACCATTCTGTGGGCCGATGATGATGCGGACGACCTGATGTTGATGAAGGAGATTCTTCTTAAAAACGGGCAGGAGTATGAAATTGCAGAAGTTCGGAATGGCAAGGAAGCACTGGATTTTTTACAACACTCGGAACAAACCACCAGCCTTCCCTGCCTTATTATACTCGACATCAATATGCCCGTTCTTGACGGGAAAGAAACGCTTTCGATCCTTAAAAGAAGGGAAGAATACAAAAACATTCCGGTAGTTGTGTTTACCACGTCCAACTCCGAATTAGATAAGCTTTATTGTAAAAAGTTCGAAGTGGAGATGATCACCAAGCCCCCCCATTATAAAAGCCTTGAAAAGACCGTATTAAAGCTTTTAAATTTTTGCAGCAGGTAACCACACCCCAGGCTGGTAAAAAAATCCGGACCGGTTTTACCCGGCCGGGTGTCCTCCGTTGCGGTTACGGCCTTCCAGGAAAGGCTTTGCCTTTAGTTCTATAGCATAACCCAATTCATCCGACAGGTCCTTAAACCTTTCGTCGGCTATCCAGCGTTTCCTTTCTTTGTGCAGGGTTAATCGTTGCGGCGGTGCATTTTCCTGCCTGCCATTATATCGTTGAAGCCGGGCATAGCACCGGCCATCTTCGCCTATTGCTACATCGTAATGAGCCAAAGCACCTTCGTGTAACACTACTGCTGTCATTTCCATATCACATGCTTTTGCTGTAGCAAACCAAAGATGATGCCCTTTTAAAACTGCCCACAAAACACCTCATTGCTTAAATAAAACCACCCGGAAAAGGATTCTCTTCTACACTAAGGGGGCCTTACCCGTTTATTGATTGGAAATAAGAAAGTTTGGGCAGATGGCCTGTGGAGTAAAAGGAACAAATAGAATTTCCACAAAAAACCCATAATAGCTGCAAATTTGCACGCTGTCAATCTGGCAACCCATTCCAGTTTGGAACAACCATTGATAACATAGCAGCATCCCATTACACACAGATTTAAAATTGTAAACGATTATGGTACAGGAGAAAGGAAGCATTTCCATTCACACAGAGAATATTTTCCCGATCATCAAGAAATTTTTATACTCCGATCACGAGATCTTTTTACGGGAGCTGGTAAGCAACGCTGTAGACGCCACCCAAAAGGTAAAGCGTTTGTCGTCTCTGGGTCAATACAATCAGGAACTGGGCGACCTTACCATACAGGTTTCCGTTGATGAAAAAGCAAAGACCCTGACCGTCAGCGACCGCGGTATTGGCATGACGGCTGAGGAGATCAAAAAATATATCAACCAGATTGCCTTTTCCGGTGCCACCGAGTTCATGGAAAAATTCAAGGAAGCCAATGATGCCAACGAAATCATCGGCCGCTTTGGTTTGGGTTTTTATTCCGCCTTTATGGTAGCCGATAAGGTGGAGATACAAACCCTCAGCTACCAGGAGGGAGCGGAGCCTGCCCGATGGATCTGCGACGGCAGTACCGAGTTTGAAATTTCCGAAGGATCCCGCAGGGAAAGAGGAACGGATGTGATTCTTTACATTAATAGCGAAAACGAAGAGTTTTTACAGCCACACCGTATACAGGAAATACTGGACAAGTATGCTAAATTTCTTCCCGTGCCCATCCAGTTTGGCACCCGCACCAAAAGCGAGGAAGACGGCGTGGATGAGAAGGGTGAAAAAAAGCATAAAAGCGTTGAGGTTCCCAATATCATCAACAACACCAACCCTATCTGGACCAGGCAGCCCGCCGATCTTAAAGACGAAGATTACCTGAATTTTTACCGCGAGTTATATCCCCTTTCCGATGATCCGCTGTTCTGGATCCACTTGAATGTAGATTATCCCTTTCACCTGACCGGCGTTCTCTATTTTCCAAAACTGAAGAACGATTTTGAAATTCAGCGCAACAAGATCAAGTTGTTCTCCCGCCAGGTATTTATTACCGACGAAGTAAAAGATATTGTGCCGGAATTTTTAATGCTCCTGCACGGCGTCATTGATTCTCCTGATATTCCCTTAAACGTAAGCCGCAGCTTTTTGCAGGCCGATAGCAATGTAAAAAAGATCAACAGCTACATTACCCGCAAGGTAGCCGACAAGCTGAATGAACTGTTTAGAAAAGACCGCAAGGCTTACGAGGAAAAATGGACGGATATTGGTTTGTTTGTAAAATACGGCGCTATCAGCGAAGAAAAATTTTACGAAAAGGCAAAGGATTTCCTGCTGCTTACCAATACAAAAGAGGAACATTTTACGCTGGAAGAGTACCACGCCAAAGTAAAGGATTTTCAAACCGATAAGAACGGCACCACCGTTTATTTATATACCATCGATGCCGAACGGCAGCATGCTTATGTGCGGGCCGCCAATAAACGGGAGTACGATGTGTTGCTGATGAACTCTCCTCTGGATAATCATTTTATGCAGCACCTGGAAATGAAACTGGAAAAGGTTTCTTTTAAAAGGGTGGATGCCGACGTGCTGGATAAGCTGATCCAAAAAGAAAATGCGGCCACGCATACGTTAACGGAAGACGAGTCGAAGAAAATTAAGGAAATTTTTGAAAAGGCCATCCATAATGCCAATATGAAGGTGGAAGTGGAAAGTTTATCGGCTGATGAATTGCCGGTGACCATTACCATGGAAGAATGGATGCGCCGCATGAAAGACATGGCAAAAATGGGCGGCGGCGGAATGAATTTTTATGGCTCGCTGCCGGACAGCTATAAAGTGGCGGTGAATGCCAACCACAAGCTCATCGCAAGAATACTGCAATCAGACGAAGCACATCAAACCCAACTGGCCAAGCAGGCCTTTGACCTGGCGCTGTTATCACAGGGCATGTTAAAGGGTGCCGACCTGACCGCCTTTGTGGAGCGCAGTGTAAAAGTGATGGACGGAGAGTAACAATAACAAACAATGGGCAACAGGCAAGTTCTATGGCTTGTTGCCCATTAAAACATCCTCCACTATTTTGGGATAATACAAATGTTCGAGTTGATGAATGCGCCGGGCCAGTGTTTCCGGGGTATCATCTTCCATAACGGGGCAGGCTGTTTGAAAAATCACATCGCCGTTGTCGTAATGTTCATCTACGTAATGAATGGTGATGCCTGATTCTACTTCGCCGGCGCTTAGCACCGACTGGTGTACATATTGTCCGTACATTCCTTTACCCCCGAATTTTGGCAGCAGGGCCGGGTGAATATTGATGATGCGCCTGGGAAAGGCTTCTATCAGCAGCCCGGGGATCTTCCATAAAAATCCCGCCAATACAATAAGGCTGGTCTGTACCTCCTTTAACTGGGGCAGGTAGGCATCGCCTCTGAAAAATCTTTCTTTTTCTATTATTAAAACAGGTATGCCTTCTTTTTCAGCAATGGAAAGAACGCCGGCGCCCGGTTTATTGCAAACGATGAGGGCCACTTTAACGGCCGGTGAGGTTTTAAAATAGGTAATGATCTGTTGGGCATTGCTGCCGGCGCCGGAGGCAAAAATGACCAGGTGCTTTACCCCGGGGTTTTGCGGCCCGGCATTTGAAATTTGCGGTTGGGAATCTTCTTCTTGTTGAAAATTTGGCATCGGTTGTTTTTATAAATTTGATTGGGACTGCTGAGGGGTTTTTTCCCGGACCCTGTGCGTACTTTCTTTTTTGTTTAAAATCCTCGTTCCCATCCGGCTCAGGTATCTTTTAAAAAAAGAAAACTGACCCAGGGGAATACTTACCGCCAAAACCAGGAAAGGCCATACTACCGTAATAACAATAATATAGACAGGAATATAAACCACCTTGTTTTCTATTCCCGTCAGGGACATGAGCTTTTTACCCACAAGACCGGTCAGGCTTCCTCCTGTAGCAAAAGTGACCAATATTAAGAGCACCCTCCATCCGTTAACCTTCCATTTGTCCTGTAATCGTTTAAGCATGAATGCGTTGGCTGTACGGGGCGAAATTAGCCCTAAGTCTTTCAAAAAACACCCGGCTGTTTACCTCTGTTTTGGGATTTCAACATTGTTCAACCCGCCTGACGAATACATGACACATTTTTAACTTGAATTAATGAACGCCTCTCAAAATCCCCTGAAACCCAAGCCAGTAGCGGGTTAAAAAATTTTTTGCAACGTAGCTGTTTTGTTAAATTCCTGTCATATTTTTGCACCCGATTCGGGAAATTATCCACATTTCAGACCAATCTTTTCTATGAATTTTTTTAAGATACTCGTCAAGAATAGTGTACTGCCAGGACTTTTTCTCCTTCTTTCTTTAAACTCTGTAAAAGCCCAGACAGGCCAGCAAATCTTTCAGCAGAACTGTCAAACCTGTCACAATTTGGATAAGGATGGTACGGGCCCTCACTTAAGAGGCGTGGAAGAACGTGGTCCGTGGGGCGACAGGGCCAACCTGGTAAAGTGGGTTCATAATCCCGGTGCGTTTATCCCCACAACACCCTATACGCAGGATCTTCAAAAAACCTATGGCTCTATAATGCCCGGTTTTCCGGCGTTGTCGGAAGACGATATCCACGCTATTTTCGACTGGATTAAAACAGCGCCGCCTCCCGGTGGTGGTGGCAAAGCAACCCCCGGTGCTGAAGGTGCAGCAGAAGGTGCCGGTGAGTCTGGCCGTAATGCCCTTATTTTTGGGGTGATCTCCCTTATTCTTGCCATTGTTGCCCTGATTTTGATGCAGGTGAACAGCAACCTGAAAAAACTTTCAGATGATAAAGAACGCATCCTTCGTCCGGAACCGGTTCCTTTCTGGCGTAATAAGATCTACATTGCCTTGTTCGCTATCATCTTCTTTATTATTGGTGGTTATTTTGTAGGTAAAGGCGCCATTGGACTGGGCCGCCAGCAGGGATACCAGCCTACCCAACCTATTTATTTTTCCCATAAAGTACACGCCGGCATCAACCAGATTAACTGTTTGTATTGCCATAACAGCGCCTGGGAAGGCAAGCATGCCGGTATTCCTACCCTGAATGTTTGTATGAACTGTCATGCTTCGATCAATACCTATGAAAAAGGACCCAAGCTTTACGACGAGCATAACAATGAGATTGACGGAACTGCAGAGATCAACAAGTTATACAAATATGCAGGCTTTACACCGGGGCCCGGTGCTAAATGGGATCCGTCAAAAGCCAAGTCGCCGGAATGGATAAAAATCCATAACCTGCCCGACCACGTTTATTTCAACCATGCCCAGCATACAAAAGTAGGCAATGTGCAGTGCCAAACCTGTCATGGCAACATCCAGCAAATGGATAAGGTAAAACAGGAAGCAGAACTGAGCATGGGCTGGTGTATCAACTGTCACCGCGATTCCAAAGTGAACTTCAATTATAGCGATAGCACCGGTAACAAATTCTACAGCATTTACGAGAAGTTCCATAACGATCTTAAGGCAGGGAAAATGGATAGTGTGACAGTAAAGGATATTGGCGGGTTGGAATGTCAAAAATGTCACTATTAATTAGCAAATGTGAAGGTGAAAATGTGAGAATGTGTTTGGGGTACCCAACTTTCATTCTCAAATTTTCAAATTTTCAAATTTTCAAATTCTAATATGAGCGATAAGAAATATTGGCAAAGTTTCGCTGAGCTGAATAACAAGGAAGGTGTTCAAAAGCTGGCCCAGAACGAGTTTGCAGAAGACCTGCCCTTTGAAGACCTGAATGATAAGGGTTTGCTGGATGCTAAAACGCCCCGCCGCGATTTTTTAAAATACCTGGGATTTAGTACAGCGGCTGCTACCCTGGCAGCCAGTTGTGAAACCCCTGTAAGAAAGGCCATGCCTTATGTGAACCGACCCGAAAACGTTACCCCAGGTGTGGCTAAATACTACGCAAGCACCTATGTAATGGATGGCGATGTGGTACCGGTAGTAGTAAAGGTAAGAGACGGCCGCCCCATTAAAATAGAAGGTAATACACTGTATCCTTTTACCAAAGGAGGTACTTCTTCCAGGGCACAGGCTTCCGTTTTGGACCTGTACGACATGTACCGCCTGCCGCATCCTAAACGCAAGGCCAATAGCGGGTTCCAGGAAATTCCCACCTTTGAACAGTTAGATACGCAAATAAACAATGCTTTGGCAGAATTGGGTGGTGCTCCTGTTGTGTTGCTGACCAGCACTATAGTATCCCCTTCCACCAAACAAATTATTGCCGAATTCCTGGCCAAGCACCCGGGCAGCCGCCATGTTCAATACGATGCGGTTTCCTATAGCGGGTTGATACAAGCCAACGGTGGCAAAATACCTGCCTACCAGTTCGACAGGGCCAAGGTAATTGTGAGCTTAGGCGCCGATTTCCTGGGCACCTGGTTGTCGCCGGTTGAATTTGCCCGTCAATATGCTACCGGACGTACCATTAATGAGAAAAATCCGGGGATGAGCAAGCATTACCAGTTTGAAAGCTATTTAAGCATGACTGGTTCCAATGCCGATGAACGTTTTACACACCGTCCTTCAGAAGCAGGAACGGTAGCCCTGGCCTTGTTGGCGGCCGTGGGTGGAGGCGTTACCGCCCCCAGCATTGCCGATGCTAATTTGCGCAATGCCATCCAAAAAGTAGCCAACGACCTGAAGGCAAACAGCGGGGCTGCTTTGGTAGTAAGCGGAAGCAATGATGTAAATGTACAGACAGTAGTAGCGGCTATCAACAGTGCTATTGGCGGCACCATTGATGCGGGTACCGCTTTGAATAACAGGCAGGGGATTGATGCCGATATGATCAACCTGGTAAACCAAATGAACGCAGGCCAGGTCGGTGCTTTATTGATCTATGGCGCTAATCCTGCGTATGATTATTTTGATGCAGAGAAATTCAAAGCCGGACTGGCAAAAGTGAAGCTTTCCGTTTCCTTCAACGAAAAAATGGATGAGACCACGGAGTTGTGCCAGTACTCTGTTCCTTCCCACCACTATTTGGAAAGCTGGGGCGATGCTGAACCCAGAACAGGCTACATCAGCTTTATTCAGCCAACCATCAATCCTTTATTTAAAACACGTCCGTTCCAGGCTTCTTTAATGAAGTGGAGCGGCAACAATACAGATTACGAAACCTATTTCCGTACATTCTGGGCCGGAAGGCTGGGAAGCCAGCAAGCCTTTGATAAGGCGTTGCAGGATGGTGTGCTTACCACTGCTGCTGCTTCGGTAACGCCCCCCCCTGCTCCGGCGCAAGCATCGGCTGCTCCTGTAAGCGGCGGATTGGCGGCTGCTGTGGCAGCCATCACCGGCGCCAAAAAAGGCGCAAAGACCGAAGTAATCCTATACCAGAACGTAGCTATGGGTACCGGTAAACAAGGCGGTAATCCCTGGTTGCTGGAAGTGCCGGATCCTGTTACAAGATCTACATGGGACAACTATGCCATGATCTCCATGAAAAAGGCAGGGGAACTGGGCATCGATTACAAAGACATCGATTTTGAATATTATCCCGATAAGCCAATCATAGACATTACGGTTGGCAACAAAAAAGTTTCTTTACCGGCGCTGGTAATTCCGGGCATGCACCCCGATACCATTGCGGTAGCTGTAGGTTATGGCCGCAGCGAGGCCTTTGCCAAAGCTACATATGGGGTGGGCAGGAACGTATACCCGCTGGCCCGCCTGAACGGTGGCAATATAGAGTATGCCGCGGATGCCGAGGTTACAAAATCAGGCGAAACCTATAAGATCGCCCAGGTACAGGTACACAACTCCTATGATGGACGAACAGAGGTGGTAAAAGAAACCTCCCTGGCTTCTTTCAAACTGCATCCCAATGCTTACAAGGAATGGCGTGAGGAACTGCACAAGGACTATGCACCCACCACCGGCAACTATGCCGCGGAGGGTACGCTTTATAAAGCCGAGAATCATCCGCAGCCCGGCGCCAAGTGGGGGATGTCTATTGACATGAACCTCTGTATCGGTTGTCATGCCTGCGTAGTGGCGTGTCACCTGGAGAATAACGTACCGGTGGTAGGTAAAAGCGAAGTATTGCGTTACCATGATATGCACTGGCTGCGCATTGACCGCTATTTTGTAAGCGATGAAAAAGCACCTGAGAACCTGAAGGCGGTGGTCTTCCAGCCCATGCTTTGCCAGCATTGCGATAATGCTCCCTGCGAGAACGTTTGCCCGGTAGCAGCTACCATGCACAGTTCGGAAGGTATTAACCAAATGGCCTATAACCGTTGTATTGGTACAAGATATTGCGCTAACAACTGTCCGTATAAAGTACGCCGTTTTAACTGGGGTGATTATACAGGCGCCAGCACACATGGTGTAGGCGGTCCCAAAACCGGCGTTGGTAAACTGGACCCCGTGGTGGCACAAATGAACGACGAGCTGACCCGTATGGTGTTGAATCCGGACGTAGTGACCCGCAGCCGTGGTGTGATGGAAAAATGTACGTTCTGCGTTCAGCGTACACAGGAAGGTAAACTGAAAGCCAAAATGGAAAACAGGCCATTGGGCGGCGATGACGTGCAAACCGCCTGTGCCCAGGCTTGTCCTACCAATGCTATTACGTTTGGTAACGTGAATGATAAAACAAGTACGGTATCGAAGATCCGTGAGCAAAATCCACAACGCTTGTTCTATGTACTGGAGCAGATCCATACGTTGCCTAATGTAAGCTACCTGGCCAAGATCAGAAATACAGACGAAGTGATAGCAACCGGAATACACGGCGCTGAGCATGCAGGACAAACGAAAGGGGAACCACTTCCTTCGCAGCATACTCAACCGGCTACGGAAGGAGCGCACTAAGAAGTGAATCGTTCAGGGTTGCTGGTTCATAGCAAACCCGTTAAGGCCGCCTGTGAATTACGACCTGTGAACCTGAACTAAAAAGCAGAATAGACTTGTTGCAGTACAAGTGAGTGACACAACAGGTGTTGAATAGAGAACAAAAGTTCATAACATTAATAACAAGCTCGAAGCCGTAGGCCGAAAGCTCATAGCTAATAATATGGCATTACTTAAATACGAATCGCAGGTAAGACCACCACTGGTAGATGGAGAAAAGACGTATCACCAGGTAACGGAAGACATTTGCCGTCCCGTGGAAGCAAGGCCGTCGAAATTGTGGTGGATAGGGTTTATTATCTCCGTTTTGCTTCTTCTTTTTGGTGTCATCTCTGTAACCCGTGAGGTTTGGTTTGGTACAGGCCAGTGGAACCTGAATAAAACCGTTGGCTGGGGCTGGGATATCACCAACTTCGTATGGTGGGTGGGTATTGGTCACGCCGGAACCCTGATCTCGGCCATCTTACTGCTGTTCCGTCAGGGATGGAGAACGGGTGTGAACCGTGCGGCAGAAGCCATGACCATCTTTGCGGTAATGTGCGCCGGACAGTTCCCGATCTTCCACATGGGCCGTGTATGGAACGCCTTCTTTACACTGCCTTATCCAAATACACGTGGTCCTTTGTGGGTGAACTTCAACTCGCCCCTGTTATGGGACGTATTTGCGATCTCAACGTATTTTACCGTATCACTTCTTTTCTGGTATGCAGGTTTATTGCCTGACCTGGCTACACTGCGCGACCGTGCCAAAGAAAAATGGAGAAAAGCCTTTTATGGTATTACAGCATTTGGCTGGACGGGTTCTACCAAACACTGGCAAAGACATGAAGCCTTATCGCTGGTGTTGGCCGGTTTGGCCACGCCGCTGGTATTGTCTGTACACACCATCGTATCCTTTGACTTTGCTACTTCGGTTATCCCGGGCTGGCATACCACCATCTTCCCGCCCTATTTTGTTGCGGGTGCCATCTTCTCCGGATTTGCCATGGTGCAAACCCTGTTGCTGGTAACCCGGAAGGTGCTGAACCTGGAGGAATATATTACTATTGAGCACATCGAAGTAATGAATAAGGTAATTGTGCTTACCGGTTCTATTGTAGGTATTGCCTACCTCACCGAGTTGTTCATGGCCTGGTATTCGGGTGTGCAATACGAGCAGTTTGCCTTTTTTGAAAACCGCCTGAACTTAAACAGCCCTTATGGATGGAGCTATTACCTGATGATGGGCTGTAACGTTCTTTCTCCGCAGATCTTCTGGTTCCGGAAAATGAGAAGGAACCTTTATGTAACCTTCTTCATGTCTATTTTGGTAAACATTGGTATGTGGTTCGAACGTTTTGTGATCATCGTTACCTCTCTTTACCGTGATTACCTGCCTTCTTCCTGGAGTACCTACTATACGCCAACAATTTGGGAGGTTGGTTTTTACCTGGGAACATTCGGGTTGTTCTTTACCTGCTACTTCCTGTTTGCAAAATTCTTCCCTGTAATTGCGGCGGCAGAAATCAAACATATATTGAAGAAGAGCGGGGAAAACTATAAAGAAAAGATGACGCCGGTGGAAGAAGAACCTGTAGAGAAATTCGTGCAGGAGTATGCACACTAGACGAACTAATAACTAACCACTTTGAACTTATTTGTATGAGTATAAAAAAATTTGTTGTAGGGTGTTTCGATGATGAGCAGGTATTGTTTCCTGCCGTGAAGAACGTACGCAAGGCGGGTTATAAGATCCATGACGTGTACACACCCATGCCCATACACGGGCTGGATGCGGCCATGGGCTTAAGGGATACCAGCCTGCATACTGCCGGATTTATTTATGGTATTGCGGGTACGGCAACAGCCTTTAGCTTTATTACCTGGGTATTTACTACGGACTGGCCGATGAATATTGGTGGTAAACCTTTCTTTTCGCTGCCGGCATGGATCCCCATCATGTTCGAGTTAACCGTGTTGTTCTCCGCCGTGGGCATGGTACTTACTTTTTGTTACCTGTGCCAACTGGCGCCGTTTGTAAAAAAAGATCATTTTCACCTCCGTGCTACGGATGATCTTTTTGTAATGGCCATTGAATGCACAGATAAAACAAACGAAACCGAGGTAACGCAGTTCCTGCAAAACATTGGTGCCGTAGAAGTAAACACCCAGTTTAAAGAAACAGGCTGGTGGATCGGCCGCTACGACCAGGAAGAAAAACTTTATAAAACCGAAGTAGAAGCTGTTAGTTAAAAAAATAATTATACGTAGATGAAAAAATTTGTAATTGCTGCAGGATTTATAACCATAAGCCTGGGTTTTATGGGTTGTGGCGGTGCACACGGCGATGATCCGGGAAAAACATATATGCCCGACATGTACTACAGCCGTGCCTATGAAGCCTATGGATATAATAATGTGGGCGGCGAACGTGACAGTTTAAGAAGCCGGGGCGTATATTATAACGGCCTGCCTGTAAACGGCACCGTAGCCCGCGGGGAGGAATTGTCTTATCACCTTACCAATGATTCGGCTGGCCTGGCGGCGGCCAACGCTATAAAAAGTCCCCTGGATACAGCCGTAGCCAGCTCTCCGGCTGCCCTTAAAGAAGCCGAAAGGTTGTACCTCGTTAACTGCGGTATTTGTCACGGACAGGCTTTGGACGGCAATGGCCCGTTGTGGAACGGTGGAAACGGCCCTTTTCCTAACGCCCCCCGTAACCTCCTGGACGATTACACCAAAAAGCTTAGCGATGGACATGTGTTTCATGTGATTACATACGGCATCCGCACCATGGGAAGCTATGCCTCTCAATTAAATCCGGAGCAGCGCTGGTGGGTGATTAAATATATAAGGTCGAAGCAGGGTGTTGGAGGAGCTGCCGCGAAAAGTGATACCGCAACAGCGAAAGCAGCTACGCCTGCGGCAACCACGGATACAACCAAAACAAAATAATTAGCGCATAGATAAAAAGATTGTAATGACAGTTAGAGAACAATACGTAATACCCAAAAAATATAACACCTTATCGCTGGCATTAATGGCAGTAGGTGTGTTATCCATTATCATTTTGTTTATTACTCATGGCTCCAAAAGCGGTGAAGAAAACGAGTTGGTAAGAGCCAGGTTCTGGGCTTCGCTTTTACAGAACAGCGTGTATTTTTTATTGATTACAAATGCCGCCATGTTTTTTATTTGCGCCACGACGTTGATGTGGGGCGGATGGCAGATGTCGTTCAGAAGGGTATCCGAAGCTATTTCAGCCTGCGTACCGGTGATTGGCCTCATTAGCCTGGTGATCTTACTGGCCATTGTTTTCGGCGGCGACCATGCTCTTTACCATTGGACAGATACCGAGCATGTAAAGCATGATCCCATCCTGCTTGGCAAATCGGGTTTCCTGAACAAAACATTTTTTACGGTATGGACCCTCATAACCATTGCCGGCTGGATCTGGTTAGGTATAAAAATGCGCAAGCTTTCCCGCAGTATTGATGACAGGAAGCTTACGGTGGAAGAAGGAAAAAGATACATTTGGAACAATACCGTTTGGGCAGCCGTGTATATGGTATTGTTTGGTTTAACCGTAATGTCGGTAACTCCGTGGCTGTGGTTGATGAGCATTGATGCCCACTGGTATTCTACCATGTACAGCTGGTACACCTTTGCCAGTTCATTTGTAGCGGGTATTGCATTGATTACTCTTTTTGTGATCTTTCTAAAAAACAATAACTACCTGGAACTGACCAACCGCGAACATATACACGACCTGGGAAAGTTCATATTCGCCTTTTCCATTTTCTGGACCTATTTATGGTTCTCTCAATTTATGCTGATCTGGTATGCCAATATTCCGGAGGAAACGGTTTATTTCAAAGTACGCATGCAAGGGCCATACAGGGGTATTTTCTTCCTGAACCTGATCATTAACTTCTTAGCACCCTTATTGCTGCTAATGACGAGAAGGTCAAAAAGAAACTATGGAACCATGACCATGATGTGTGTGCTGGTATTGTTTGGGCACTGGCTGGATTTTTACCAGATGGTGATGCCGGCAATTTCTCCAGGAAAAGTTCCGTTTATGCTGGTTGATTTTGGAATAGCCCTTGGCTTTATCGGATTGATCATGTTTGTAACCGTGCGTTCCCTGGCTAAATGGCCGTTGCTAGCCAAGAACCACCCATTCTTAAAAGAAAGTATTATTCACCATACATAAAAATGATGGCCGAAAGCAGGGTGTAAGTGTGATAAAAGGAAAAATGACCTTAGTTTAATAAAGTGAAAAGATGAAATGAGCAGGGAGTATTTCATTTGCACATTTTCAAATTTGCACATTTTCAAATTGTTTTAGAATATGTCAACTATCTGGATAATTGTAGCGTTTATTTTGGGATTTGTCATTGTCTTTCAAATAGCCAAGGCAAGTGAATACGTGGCCATTTTAAGGGGCGAAGACAGAACCCGCAAAGAATCAAACAGGATCAATGCTTTCATGCTGCTGGCCTTTTTAGTAGTGGGCTTATTTGGTGTGTGGTATTGCAATGAAAGATTAAAAGGCAAGATCCTTCCGCCGGAAACCTCAGACCATGGTGAAAAAATTGATACCATGATCTGGATTACCCTGGGCATCACCTTTTTTGTATTTGTGGTAACACAGATTCTTTTATTCTGGTTTGCCTATAAATACCAGGAAAAAGAAAACCGTAAAGCGTATTTCTTCCCTCACGATAACAGGCTGGAAGTGATCTGGACCGTTATTCCTGCCATTGTTTTAACCGTATTGGTAGGTTTTGGTTTGTATTACTGGTTCCAGATCACCGGCGAAGCACCCAAAAATGCACAGGTAGTGGAAGTAACCGGAAGCCAGTTTAAATGGGAGTTCCGTTACCCGGGTAAGGATGGCAAGCTGGGAAGAAAATATTTTAAAGAAATTGATGAAGCAAAAGCAAATCCGCTGGGGCAGATATGGAACGATCCGGATAACCACGATGATGTGGTGGCCAGCCAGGAAATGCACGTGGTAGTCAACAAGCCTGTAAAACTGATTATCAATGCCAAAGATGTGATTCATGATGTGGGCCTGGCGCACTTCCGGATGAAAATGGATGCGGTACCGGGTATGCCTACCACCATGTGGTTTACGCCAAAGTATACTACAAGGGAAATGAAAGAAAAATATGGCCAGGACTTTACCTACGAAATTTCCTGCGACCAGATGTGCGGCAAGGGGCACTATAGCATGAGAGGCACCATTGTGGTGGAATCAGAGGCGGAATTCAAAGTATGGCTGGCAAAGCAAACGCCGCAATATGTTACCGCAAACGGCGGGAGCACCACACCGGCGCCCACGCCTGCAAAAACAGATTCAACGGCAACGGTTGCCGGAGGCAACGCAACAAAAACAAGTCATTAATCCAGGGGATAAAAAATATTTGATATGAACAACGACCAGACAATACATGTACACGAAGGAGCGGTGGGAACGCACGAGGTACATCATGATGGAAACGGGCACCATCACCATAAACAAAGTTTTGTTACCAAGTACATTTTTAGTCAGGATCATAAAACCATAGCCAAGCAGTTTTTGGTAACCGGCATTGCCTGGGCGATCATCGGCGCCCTGTTTTCGGTTCTTTTCCGTTTGCAGATCGGTTTTCCTGAGCAAACCTTCCCCTTCCTTGAAACCCTGCTGGGTAAATGGGGTAAGGGTGGAAAGATTGACCCGGAGTTTTATTATGCTGCGGTTACCATGCACGGAACCATCATGGTCTTTTTTGTACTTACCGCAGGACTGAGCGGAACGTTTGCCAACCTTTTAATTCCCCTGCAGATTGGCGCCCGTGATATGGCCTCTCCGTTCTTAAACATGCTGTCGTACTGGTTCTTCTTTATCGCCGGTATTGTAATGATGGCTTCCCTGTTTTTGCAAACCGGTGCAGCCAGTGGCGGCTGGACCTCTTATCCTCCCTTAAGTGCTTTGCACGATGCCTCATCCGGTTCTCAAAAAGGAGTGGATTTCTGGTTGATCAGTATGGCCCTGTTCATCATATCGCAGTTAATGGGAGGTTTGAACTATGTTTCTACCATTTTAAACATGCGTACCAAGGGCATGAGCATGACCAGGCTGCCTTTGACTATATGGGCCTTATTCTTTACCGCCGTTCTGGGTATCTTATCCTTCCCGGTGTTGTTATCAGCAGCCATTTTGTTGTTGTTCGACCGGAACCTGGGTACCAGCTTTTACCTGAGCGATATTTATGTAGCGGGTAAGATTCTGCCAAATGAAGGTGGCAGCCCTATCCTGTACCAACACCTATTTTGGTTCCTGGGGCACCCCGAAGTGTATATTGTAATTCTGCCTACTATGGGTATCGTGTCAGAGGTCTTGAGTGTGAATTCACGCAAGCCCATCTTTGGTTACATGGCGATGGTAGGTTCGTTGTTTGCCATTTGTGTTCTGGCCCTGTTGGTTTGGGCGCACCACATGTTTGTTAGTGGTATGAACCCATTCCTGGGTAGTGTGTTTGTACTGTTAACCCTATTGATTGCCATACCCTCGGCTATTAAGGTGTTCAACTGGTTAACGACCATCTGGCGCGGCAATATTCACTTTACGCCGGCTATGCTGTTTTCCATTGGTTTTGTAAGCATATTCATTTCGGGTGGTTTAACCGGTATTTGGCTGGGTAACTCTACCATCGACATTCATGTGCATGATACCTATTTCATTATTGCACACTTCCACCTGGTAATGGGCGTGGCGGCCTTCTTTGGAATGTTCGCCGGTATCTATCACTGGTTCCCCAAAATGTTTGGCCGCTACATGAACAATACATTGGGCTATATCCACTTCTGGGTTACGATGATCGGTGCGTACCTCATCTTCTGGCCGATGCACTACATGGGCCTGGCAGGTGTGCCCCGCCGCTATCTTGATTTTAACCTTTGGAGTTCGTTCAAACAGTTTGATAGCCTGAACAAAATGATTTCAATTGTTACCATTATCGTGTTTGCAGTAAACCTGATGTTTGTTTTCAATTTCTTCTATTCTATTTTCAAAGGAAGAAAAACCAGAACCAAAAATCCATGGAATGCTACCACACTGGAATGGACAACGGTCATAAACCCGGGTCACGGTAACTGGGAAGGTGAAATTCCTGAAGTACACCGCTGGGCGTATGATTATGGTAAGGATGGAAGAGATTTCATTCCGCAAACCGAACCGGTAAAACCGGGTGAAACAGGACATTAATTAGTTTTTTGAAATAAAGGTGTTTGCAAACACGGTAAACAATGCACAGAAATGGGTCATTCGGATCAGTTGGCAAACCACAAAAAGGATACTAAGCTCAAAGATTATTTGCAGCTTACCAAGCCATCGTTAAACATTATGGTGGTATTCTCCAGTGTGGTTAGTTATCTCCTCGCACCAAAAGTGGTGGAGTACGACTGGCTTATGATCGTGCTGTTGTTTGTGGGTGGTTTTTTGGTAACGGGCAGTGCCAATGCCATTAACCAGGCCGTTGAAAAAAATACCGATTCAGTGATGAAGCGAACCGCGAAAAGACCGGTAGCCTCCGGCCGCATGTCGGTGTCGGAAGCATGGGCTTTTGCAGTGATCACCGGAGTGGTGGGTTGCTTTATCCTGGGTTATTTTTTCAACCCCTTAAGTGCTGGTTTGGCTGCATTCAGTTTGTTTTTATATGCGTTTATCTACACGCCGTTAAAAAAAGTGAATGCTATTGCGGTACTGATCGGTGCCTTTCCGGGAGCCCTGCCTTGTCTGATAGGATGGGCGGCAGGTAATGACGCCATCTTTGAGAATGGTCATGGCTGGAAGGATTATGGCGGATGGGTATTGTTTGGTATCCAGTTCCTTTGGCAGTTCCCGCATTTCTGGGCCATAGCCTGGATTGCGCACAAGGACTATTCCACGGCAGGCTTTAAGCTCCTGCCGGCAGAAAAGGGACCGACCAAATTCACCGCTTTGCAAACCATTATCTATGCTTTATTGCTGGTGCCGGTTTGCGTGTTACCGTATTTCATTAACCTGACCGGTTATAACGGCATAAAAGGAATCATATGTTTTGCCCTGGTCCTCCTGGCCAATGTGTTTTTGGTGGGGCAATGCATAAGACTGTATAAAGAAATGGATATTAAAGCTGCCCGAAGAGTGATGTTCAGCAGCTATATATATTTACCGGTGGTATTGCTGGCATTGCTGGCAAGCAAAATTTAAATGCGGACAGAAGGATTTAAACAGATTGCACAGGCCCCTGTATCCGCAAAATAAAACTGTGTAATCTGTGATTATGGATATAGTGAGCACACAACAACAAAATAAAACCCATCCGCACAAGTTTGCCTTGTGGGTAGCCATCGCCAGCATCATCATGATGTTTGCAGGACTGACCAGTGCCTACATCGTAAAAAGCGGGCAGGCCAACTGGCACGATGTCATCATGCCGGTAACTTTTTGGTATTCTACCGCGGCCATCGTATTGAGTAGTATCACCATGCAGGCTGCTTTAAGGGCCATCAAGCAAAAAGCCATGGGCCAATATCGCTCACTTCTTTTAGTGACCTTGATCCTGGGAATTGCCTTCGTAGTTTTACAATGGATCGGTTTTCAGTGGTTGTGGCATCACGGAGTAAATTTTGAAGGAGCAGGGGAAGGCCAGTTCTTATACATCATTTTTGGATTACATGCCCTGCACGTGGCAGGGGGCGTTATAGCTTTGATCGTCATTGTTTCCAGGCAGTATTTTGGTAAAACAAGAAGCTATAATACAACGGCTGCAGAAGTAATGAGTACCTACTGGCATTTTGTAGATGTACTGTGGCTGTACTTATTGATCTTTTTCGTTTGGATAGGATAAAATCGTTTGTGGCGGGTTTTCGGGTTGTAAACCTTTAAAGATGCGGAAACCCGGGATTGACACAGGCCAAGAATTGAATAAAAAATAAGAAGTGAAGGTGGTAGTTAAGCACTAACTATAAACCAGGAACTAAAAACTAGAAACATTATTATGGCAACAACTGCTGTAGCAAAAACAAATTGGTGGAATGGAGGGAGAAGCCCATTCAATGTTGAGTATGGAAAGCTCATGATGTGGTACTTCCTGATCAGTGATGCGTTTACCTTTGGAGCGTTTTTGATTTCTTATGGAACGATCCGGTTCGGACAAAATTTCTGGCCCGACCCCAACGTAGTGTTTAATGCCTTTCCGGGCGCAGGCCATGCTAATCTGCCGTTGGCCTTTGTGAGTTTGATGACCTTTATTTTGATCATGAGTTCTGTAACCATGGTACTGGCCGTACACGCAGGGCATCACAACGACAAAAAGGGTGTGATAAAATGGTTGATCTGGACCATTGCAGGCGGTTTTGCCTTCTTATTGTGCCAGGCATGGGAATGGAATCACCTTATTTTTGGGGAGCATGCCGTACTGGTGGGTAACCAGCTGGAAGTGATCGGGCAAACCACGAAAGTAAATCCATGGGGTCATTTAGTAGATCCGGCCGTAGCCGCGAATGCCCTACAAAATACGCCGCATGAAATGCTGGTCAAACTGGCAGGAATGGAGCACCATGATATAAGCCACCAGCAACTGGCCGCCATGTCCGACGAACAATTGCGTGGCATGGTAAACGTAGCAGAAATGCATGTAAGAGAAACGGGCCCTGTAGCCTTTGGCGGTTTTTTCTATGGCATCACCGGCTTTCACGGCTTTCACGTATTTTCCGGTGTCATCATCAATATCATTATGCTGATCATGACGCAGAAAAATGTTTTTGCAAACAGGGGACATTACCTGATGGTTGAAAAAGCTGGTTTATACTGGCACTTTGTGGACCTTGTTTGGGTATTTGTATTCCTTTGCTTTTATCTTATTTAATTCAATCTTTAACTTATTACGATAAATGGAACAGAACACACAAACAACGGAATTAACCGAAATTACGTACCATCACGAGCCGGCTGAAAGCACAAAGCGCATCTGGAGAACGTTTTGGATCTTATTGATACTGACACTTATTGAACTGGCACTTGGCTTTTCCATGTATCTTTTTCATGATATGCCAGCCTGGTTGCATCTTTTTTTTAAAGGAGTGATTTGCATACTGACTTTAGCCAAAGCCTTTTATATTGTAAGTGTGTTTATGCACCTGGGCGATGAGATCCGGAACATGATCATGACAGTGGTAATGCCCCTGATGCTTTTCATATGGTTTATCAGCGCTTTTTTGTGGGATGGAAACTCCTACAGGACGATGCGCAACCGGTACGATAAATACAAAATGGAGAAGACGATGCCCCGGCCGTTGAAGCAAGGCGATACCACGGAACACGGTTTCGGGGGTTAATATCCTGTTATAATCAAATTGTTTAACCATCGCCCCTGTAGTTTTGCGGCGATGGTTATTTTTTTATCACCGATTTGGCGGAGTTTAAGGATTCACAGATGCCTTAATACCTATGTTTTTAATCCGTGAAATCATCTTTATAAATCTGTGAGATCAGCGATATGAGTAAGAAAGCTGTTTACGGAATTATGGTAGCCCTGCTGTTACCCCTGATCGGCTACATTGCCTTAAAAAAAGCCACAGAAGCCACGGTTGTCCTGCCAAGGCATTACATCCCTGACTCTGTTATTACCAAAACCAAAAACGGCAAGCAGTACAACGATACGGTGTGGCACAGGCTGCCTGATTTTAATTTAACCAACCAGTTAGGCAATAAAGTTTCCTGGAAAGACCTGGAAGGGAAAGTAGTAGTGGCCGATTTCTTTTTTACACACTGCCCTACCATATGTCCCGGCATGACCCGGAACATGAAGAAACTGCAGGATGGAATCAAAAACAACGACAGGTCGGGCAACCGCGATGCCGACTTTATACAGTTTTTGTCCTTGAGCATTGACCCCGAAAGAGACAGCGTAGCGCAGTTAAAGAAATGGGCCGACCGCTTCCAGGTAGACCCGCAAAACTGGTGGCTGCTCACCGGCGATAGAAAAGAGATATACGATCTTTCCATCAACCATATGAAGTTGCTGGCGCAGGACGGCGGACCGGCAGATTCCAATTTTCTGCACACCGATTTCTTTGTGCTGATTGATAAGAACCGTAACATCCGCGGCTACTATCACGGATTGGACGAAAACGACCTCTCGCGCCTTTCGGAGGACATTATTTTGTTGTCTTTGGAAAAAGAACCGCAAAAAAAGTTTTTCCTGGCCGGTAAGCTGGAGCTGATTGCGGTTGTTTTTGTACTGGCCGCCATCGGCCTTGTGGTTCTTATGAAAGTTTTAAAAAAAGAAGATAAAAAGCATGAGCCTGAGCCTTCCAAAGAATGACCGTAAAGCATCGGCGCTGATCATTTCTTTTTCCATCATTGTTTTTATAGCCGTAACGATTTTAGAAAGAGTAACGCTGCATGTTGACCTGGGTTTCGATCCGCACGTCTTTGCGCTGGTCAATGCGCTGATCAACACTACCGTATCGGTTTTGCTGGTGGCGGGGCTGGTAGCGGCAAAAAAAAGAAGGCTGACCACGCACAGAAATATCATGCTTACGGCTATGGGCCTTTCTGTTTTGTTTTTGATTACCTATGTGCTGCATCATTTATTTGCGGGTTCAACCTGGTACGGCGATACGGATAGGAACGGAGTTGTAGATGCGGCAGAAAAAGCAGCTGCCGGAAGCATGCGGTATATTTATTTCTTTTTACTGGGAACCCATATCTTACTGGCCGGTGTTTCTCTTCCTTTTATTTTATTTACAGCTTACCGGGCACTTATAAAGGAGAATGCAAGGCACCGGAAAATTGCAAAGATCACCTGGCCCATGTGGTTTTATGTGGCAGTAAGCGGGCCGCTGGTGTATTTGATGATCAGTAAGTTTTATTAAGGGTTCTCTTTTGTTGGAAGTTCTTCCATCCGGGCAGTAGAGAATTTGTTTTTGTAAAAGTCCCGATCTCTTTTTCAGATTTGATTGTATCCGGAACACAAATGGGTTCACCTTTGTTTTACAAAGGGATCAACACAAAGAGTAATAAAAATTCTTCTTAAGACGACTGCGCATAAGGGTGAAAACCTTCCACCTTATCTTTTGAGTTGCAACTCAGGGAAAACCTTAGTATTTTTCACCCCTCGTAAAACACCACCAATTCTTATGAAAAAGGTATTAAAGTACACAGGCATTAGTCTTCTTACACTTATCCTTCTTGCATTTTTACTTCCCATTCTCTTTAAGGGAAAGATCGTCAACATGGTCAAGGCCGAGATCAATAAAAGTTTGGAGGCAAAAGTTGATTTTAAAGACGTAAGCCTTTCGCTGTTCCGTCATTTTCCAAAACTCTCTATTGGCCTGGAAGACATGTCAGTTGTAGGTCTTCATGAATTTAAGAATGACACCCTGCTAAGTGCAAAAACCGTAGATGCTTCGGTAAATATCATGAGCCTGTTTGGTGGAAAGGATATGAAAATTCATGGAGTATTTTTGGAGTCGCCGCGCATTCATGCCCTCGTGAACAAAGAAGGCAAAGCCAACTGGGAGATCACCAAAGAAGATACCACAGCGTCAACCGGGGAGCCTTCTGCCTTCCAGGTAAAACTGGAGAAGTATGCTATAAAAAAAGGCTATGTGTATTACAAGGATGAAAGCAGCGATATGAGTGCCGAGATCACCGGCCTTGATCATGAAGGCAGCGGTGATTTCACACAGGACCTGTTTACACTCACCACCAAAACAAAAACGGTCGCTGCCAATTTTACCTATGCCGGCGTTCCTTACCTGGTGAATGCCCAAACCGGCATTGATGCTGACTTTGAGATTGATAACAATAAGAGCCGGTATGGTTTTAAAAATGCAGCCATTGCGGTGAACGACCTGAAACTGGTAGCTGATGGATTTATGCAACTCGATAACGACAGCACCTACACCATGGATATAAAATTCGATGCGCCGTCCAATGAATTCAAAAACATTTTATCGCTGGTGCCGGCTATTTATAAAAATGATTTCGACAAGTTGAAAACAAGTGGTGCAGCTTCTTTCAAAGGGTTTGTAAAAGGCGTGTACAGCCCCACGCAGCTTCCGGCGTATCACGTCAACCTCGATATTAAAGATGGATTTTTTCAATACCCCGATCTGCCACAGCCTGTAAAAAACATACAGGTGGCCGCACAAATAAGCAATCCCGATGGCGTAATGGACAACACTGTTGTAGATATTACCAAAGGTCATTTGGAAATGGGCGCAGAGCCTTTTGATTTTAAGTTGTTGTTTAAAAATCCTCAAACCAGCAAATACATTGATGCGGTTGTAAAAGGCAAGCTCAACCTGGCCGAGGTAACAAAATTTGTGAAGCTGGATGCCGGCACAAAACTTTCAGGTTTGGTGTGGGCCGATGCCTTTGCCAAAGGTAACCTCTCGGCTATTGAACAACAGAAAGGGCCTTTCAGCGCCGGCGGTTTTTTAGATATTCGCAGCCTCTATTATACTTCTAAAGATGTGCCCCAGCCGGTACAAAACGGAAATTTCAAAATAGCGATTGAAAACAATAGCGGCTTGGCCGATGCCACTACGGTAAATATTTCTTCCGGACATATTGAAGTCGGAAACGATCCTTTTGATTTTTCTTTGAAACTAAGCAGACCCGTAACGGCAGTTGATTTCAGCGGCACCGCCAAAGGAAGGTTTACACTGGATAATGTTAAACAGTTCACCACCCTGGAACCGGGCACCAGCATAAAGGGATCTATGGATGCCGACGTGGCGTTTAGCGGCAGCAAGGCGGATATAGATAAAAAGAATTACGAACGCATTCATACAACCGGGGTGGTAAATCTGTCCCACGTCAACTATGTTTCGAAAGACTATCCCGGTGGCGTGCAAATACAAACAGCGCAGTTGAAATTCAGTCCGCAGAACGCAGCCCTCCATAATTTCAGCGGAAGTTTCCAGGGCACCAACTTTACTGCCAGTGGTGTGTTGAATAACATGATTGCCTATGCGCTGCGCAATGAAGAGCTGAAGGGCACATTGAATGTAACGGCCGATAAGATCAATCTGAATGAGTGGATGGGAACCGATACGGCAACGGCTTCGGGCACGGCCTCTTCCGAACCTTTCCTGGTGCCGGCCAATATGAACATAACGGTGAATGCCAAAGCCGGCTCAGTGCAATACGACAAGGTGACCTACAGCAATGTACAGGGAGCATTGGTATTGAAAGATGAAACCGTGCGGCTGCAAAATGTACAAACCGAAGCCCTGGACGGAACCATGGCTTTTGATGGATCGTACAGTACCAAACAAAATAAAACAAAACCCGATATCAGTTTAAGTTACGATATCAGGGACATCAATATTCAAAAAGCATTTACGGCCTACAACACCGTACAAAAGCTGATGCCTGTCGGGAAATTCTTATCGGGCAAGCTCACTTCAAAATTTAGTATGATTGGCAAGCTGAATGAAGATATGTTCCCTGACCTGGGCAGCCTGACGGGTAACGGAAATTTATTGCTGATACAAGGCGTATTAAACAAATTTCAGCCCCTGGATAAACTGGCCAGCACATTAAATGTGGAGGCATTGAAAGAGGTAAGTCTCAAAGACATTAAAAGCCATTTTGAATTTGCCAATGGTAAGGTGCTGGTCAGGCCGTTTAATTTAAAAATAAAAGATATTGATATGCAGGTAGGTGGTATGCACGGCTTTGATCAAAGCCTGGATTATATCATCGGGATGAAGCTGCCACGCAAATATTTGGGCACCGGTGGTAATGCCCTGGTGAATAATTTGACGGCACAGGCCACCAGCAAGGGTATTCCGGTAACCGTGGGAGAAATGATCGACCTCAATGTAAAAATGGGGGGCAGCATCAATAACCCTGTGATCAAAACCGATCTGAAACAGGCTGCCGGTGATGTCACACAGGAACTGAAACAACAGGCCACTGCCTTTGTACAGCAAAAGGCAGACAGCGCCAAACAAACCATAAAAGATTCCTTAACGGTAGTAAAAAACCAGGTGATGGAGGATGTGAAGAGTGAACTGACCAAACAGTTGGTGGGAGGTAAAGATTCATCCAACAAAAAGGCGTCCCTGCAGGAAACAAAAGAAAAAGCCGCCAGCACCCTGAAAAATACACTGGGTGGTTTTCTTAAGAAAAAAACAGCACCCGCAGATACGACTAAAAAAGATAACAGGTAGCTATAGACGCTTTTGGAAGGATAAAAAATGCAAGATGCCGGACTGTTCCGGCATCTTGCATTTTGCCCAGAGAGAAAGGGTTGCCGGTATGGCTAACAGCTATAAAAAAAATATACGTTTCTAAAATAAATTGTATCCGGGAAAGCAGCTTTGCGTTTTTCGTGTGAAAAAACGGGTTAATAGCTAAGCAGCGAAAGGGCTTACCCGATTAGCGCTGAGTTGTTTGCTTCCTATGGTTGAATAAGAGCTAACTGCTTATGGCTCAGATAATAGTGCGGCAAATGTTAAAAATTTCATAAGGCCCTCAAAGGGCATAGTTGTTGCGTTGCGGGGGGTGAAAATACAAAGATTGATGGCTGAGATTTAAACCTTAATCATCCAGCTTTATTCACCTTTAAACCTATTATTATGAAAAAGACAAAAACAGCTCTTTTGGGGCTTGCTATTGCAACAGCGGGCTTATTTTCTTTCTACAGTCTGCAAACACCATCTATTAAAGGAAGAGTGACACCTGCCGATTCCGGAGTACGGGCCTGGGCTATCTCGGGAACCGATACCCTGCGAACAGACGTAAACCAGGGTGCCTTTGAGTTTCCAAAAGCAAAAGCCGGAACGTACCGACTGATCATCGAAGCAAAAGCGCCTTATCAAAACATTGCTAAGGACAGTGTACAAGTGGTAGACGGCCAGACTACAGATGTAGGTGAAATCACTTTGCGTCAACAATAATGGTTAACCACGCTAAGCGATAGGAAAGCAGCAGTAACGGGCTGCTTTCTTATTTACGGATGGGCATTTAAAGCGACAGGATACCATCCTTCTTTAACCGGCAATATGATGCACAACCTGCTAAACCCTTCAGCGAGCGGAGTATTCCTCCAGGCCCAATTCTTTCGCCGGGTCCCAAAACGTTTTCCGGAAATCCACCACTTTATCATCCGCCACTTTCACGCCTTCTTTTTCCAGCAGCTGCTGCATCCGTTCGGGCGGAGAAAAATGAATTTTACCGGTTAGCCATCCTTGCCGGTTCACTACCCGGTGCGCCGGTACCTTCGGCCGAACACGATGCGAGCCGTTCATAGCCCAGCCCACCATGCGGGCAGATGATTTGGCTCCGAGTGCGGCTGCGATAGCGCCATACGAACTAACGCGGCCTCTCGGAATTTGCCGCACCACATCAAACACCAGTTCAAAAAAGCTTTCGTCTTTCTTACCGGACGGGGTAACCGGTTTTAATTTTTCTTCCGGGATGTTTTTTTTCGAAGCCATGATTATTGTATATAGTTCGCCAACAGCAACGGTCAGCTTATAAAATGCAGGACATCAATTTAGCGATGATTCGTGTCATTCGTCCGGATTGACATTCTTTCGGATTTGGAGCAAAGAACTCCGCTTCGGTTCGGGCACCGCCTCATAATTGTACGGACAATGTTTGCACCCGTTGCCGCAACAATAACCGCGGCCGCAAAGGTATTTTGAAGTAAAGGTGAGCAGTCCCTTTTCATCCAGGTAATAATCTTCACCCTCAGTCAATTCCTGCTTCATCTTTCAAAAACTGTTGAAGGGCAGCATCCAGCACTTTCGATGGCAAATGCGCCGGTAAGGAAAAACATACATAATGAACCCGGTTGCTTCCCGCTATGTCCAATGATTCGTAGTGCGTTTTAATGTGCAGTTCTTTGGGTATGCCCGGTTCTGCATACACGTCGTTGTAATCCTTGTGCAATGTGCAGCCGTACATATCAACGACCTTTTTGGTAAAGCGGTAAAGGTCGGGGCTGTCCGTTTTTAAATGGATCTTTCCGCCGGGTTTAAGGATCTGGTAATACAGCCGCAAAAATTTGGGATGTGTTAACCGTTTTTTCGACTTGGAAATGCGCAGCTGCGGATCAGGAAAGGTGATCCAGATTTCATCCACTTCTTCGGTAGCAAAGAACTCGGTGATGCGGTCAATTTGTATGCGCAGGAAAGCAACATTCTTTAAATTATGCTGGATGGCTTTTTTAGCACCTACCCATAAACGATTCCCTTTCTGGTCAACACCAATAAAGTTCTTGTTGGGATAGATCTGGGCAAGCCCCAGGCTGTATTCGCCCTTACCACAGGCCAGCTCCAGCACAATAGGATTTTTATTCTCAAAAAACTGGCTCCACGTACCACTCATGGCTACAGGATATTGCAGCACATTAGAAAATGTTTCCAGCTCGGCAAACCGTACCAATTTTTTCTGACCCATGAGAAGAGATGTTGGTATTCAGTACAAAGTACTTTAACAAAAAGAGGGGGCTTGTTCCGTTTGAGTACTAAAATCTTTGTACGAAATACTTGCTTACTTTTTTTCAAACATTAATTCCTGCACCTTTTGTTTGTCCTCTTTTTCTTTTTTCAGATCAAACATAGTTCCGAACACCAGGTCCCAAATAGTGGAACTTACACCAAAGCCTTTTCCCTCATCCTTATAATGATGCAGGTGGTGATTTCTCCACAGTGGTTTCATCCATTTGAACGGAGGGTTCCAGGCATGAATGGCATAGTGCATGGAAGCATAAAGCAGGTAGCCCAAAATAAACCCGGGAAAGAATACATAGACATTAGAGCCTAAGACCAGGTATTGTATGCCAAATAAAGAAGAAGCCAGGATAATGCTGGGCACAGGTGGCATGAACAACCTGTCCCGGTCGCGGGGATAATGGTGGTGGTTGCCGTGCATGATGTACACAAACTTCTGGGCTCTTTGGCTTTCAGCGATCCAGTGAAAGGCAAAGCGGTGCGCCAGGTATTCAAAAAAGGTCCAGAAGAACATGGCGCCAAAAAACCACAGGGCAATTTTGCCGCCGCTAAAACCCAGTTTCGTATGCGCATAAACAGGAAGGCCTATGATAAAAGGCAAATACATTCCCCAGATTACCAGGGGATGCCCCTTCGTCAGTTTTTCCAAAAACGGGTTTTGAAAAAGCCGGGCCTGGCCTTTATTATGAATTTTCTCAAACTTCATGAAGTTGGATTTTGGGCAAATTTACAAACTGCGGCGGTATGGCGAAGGCCATTCGGCAAGACTGGTAAATTTAGGGTTAAGTTAGGAAGATGGATTGGGTACCGGAAGTCCCCAGCACAACTGCCTTTTGTGAGTGGAGAGTGGTGAAGGGTGAGTGAAAGAGCTCTCTGATACCAGACGGCTATCGGGATCATAGTTGATCGTTCATGGATAATAGAAAGGAAAGAGGCGGCTGCTTATGTCTCGCGTTTACCGTTTCACGTCTCACGATGGATTTCCTGACAGCGGGTTCGTATTACGCACCACGCACCTCTATAAAAGTCCACTATATAAGACAGCTTTTAGTTTTCGTACTACTATCACCACCTGTTGTGTCACTCACTTCGGGCTCCGGTAATTCTTTAAGCAGGATAAGAACTGCAAGGAACAAGGGCCCCTGTGCAGCAGGGGGCCTGCCCGCTATAGTTATCACAATCATTTCAACAGCTCGTCCACTCTCACCAACTGATAACCCCTGGTCTTCAGCCATTGAACCAGTTGTGGCAATTGTTCATAAAATTTACCGGTGCGTTTGGCATCAGTGCCAATGTGCATCAATAGTATAAAACCATTGAGCCCCGCGGGCCGCTTTGCTTCGTAATCTGTAATGGATTTGTAGATGACCGTACTGCTCCTGTAGTTTTTATCGGCCGGCGTCGTATAGTCGGCATGGCTTAAAGTGCCGGGAGTGAAATTGATCAGCTGAAGCCCCCATGCTTTTGTCCAGGCAGCAATGGAATCATTGTACCATTCGTAGGGCGGCAGGAAAAAAGGCGCTGTGTTTTTGGAGATGCCAAAGCGGTTGAGTTCTTTATAGTTTTTATCCAGGTCGTCCGTAAACTGCTGTTTGCTTACCAGCAGGCTGTCTCTTTTACTCCAGTCGCAATACAGCAAATGCGCATCGCTGTGGGCGCCCAGGTAATGCCCCCCTTTTTTTAATTGCTGAATGATTTTTTCAAAAGAGCGGTTGCGGTAAAACCGCCCGGTTAAAAAGATAGAAGCCTTTATGTTCTCTGTTTTCAAGGTTTGCAAAACCGTGCTGCCGCCTTCGCCAAATTCATCGCCGGTAAAAACAAGGGCCAGTTTTTTTTGAGTCGAATCGCCCCGGGTAACGGCACCATGGCTGATGGTAACATTTATAAGGGCATGATGTTGTTTTTGTGCAAGGCCAAAAAAACCGAATGCCAGCCCGCAGGCGGTGAAAAATCCTCTCATGCCAGCAATTTACAAATAACACGGTAAGCACCAGGTGCAAATACAAAGGCCTTCCGAAGAAGGCCTTGTATGAACCTAAAGTACAGCAGCTTAACCAGCAAAAGCCACTGTTAGTATAACCATCATCAAAATCAATGTTGTGGCCCAGATAAAAAAGCCAATGCAATTAATAACCAACGCCAGGATGGGATTGCCTTTGTAGAGTTGCAGGATCATTTTCATAGGTTAGCATTTTAGTGTTATAAAAACCGGGTCAGTGATTATAGTTCCAAATTAGAATGCAGAATCGGAACAAAAAAGCAATTCGGACAAAATCATGAGGGCCTACAAACAAATCCTTAGTGATTCTGCGAGGAATGTATAAAGGAGCTAACGTATAAACTCTTTTATCCGGAAATTTCATTATGTAAATGCTTTGGAAGGCCTGTCAGATCTTGCGTCAATGCATCTTTTTGCAATCCACCCCTCCCATACCCGGGATGGGCAAACCACAACCCATTACGCGGGTAAAATAGTTCCTGCCTTGCCAGGTCTATTTTCTTAGTAAGCCTACTCCTTAGGACAAACCTTCCGCCTTTTTCATAATAAAACACCCCTGCCATACTGCCCTTTTGCCAACTATTTTTTCCATTGTAAAACCACTACATCAAATCCCTGGCAATCTTTTATTCTTTTCTTAACCCCCAACCCTTTTCTTTTATTTTTCTTCACCTTTCCCGGCTTTTCTTTTGCTGTAGCAACGCTTTCTATGAAAAATGTTGCCATCATTTGGCTGCTGGCCTCCTTGCCGGGCATCTCCTGCAGCTCCGTTGTACATAAGGTTTTTGGAAAAGAAACACCGCACGAACAGTATGCGGAATACCTTGATGACAAGGGACTGGAAAATACACCCGAAGGGCGCCAGTGGCTGGCCGCCTCTGAAACGGCTTTAAGGGCCCCGCAAGCCATTACCCTCCCTTACAGGCAGGAAGGTTTTTTTCCCGGCGATAAGGCCCGGGCACTGACCCTGGAGTTTACTGCCCGGATGGGAGAAAGGATCAGTTTTGAACTGGACTCCCGACCTACTTCCCGCATGGTTATTTATGCCGATCTTTTTAAAAAGGAGGGAAGTACCCCGGTGCACGTGCTGGCAGCCGATACAGCCAGCACTGTATTCAGCTTTGATGTTCCCGAAACCGCATCCTATATCCTGCGTTTGCAGCCGCCCCTGTATAGTACGGGCAGCTATGGCCTTGCTGTGGCTACCGGTCCTTCCCTGGATTTCCCCGTAGCCGGCAAAAAAGCCACCATCGGAAGTTTTTGGGGTGATACCCGTGATGGCGGAAAACGCCGGCACGAGGGGCTGGATATTTTTGCGCCGAAAGGTACCCCTGTAGTAGCCGCCGCCGAAGGTTATGTAACAGGCGTAAAGGAAGGCGGCCTTGGTGGTAAACAGGTTTGGATGAAGCCGGAGGGTAAGTCCATCTTTTTATACTATGCCCATCTCGATAAACAACTGGTTCAGGAAGGGCAGGCCGTAAAAAAAGGAGATGTCCTGGGCCTGGTAGGCAATACAGGCAATGCCAGGAACACGCCTTCACATTTACATTTTGGTGTGTACACCTACCAGGGCCCTGTGGATGCCCTGCCCTTTGTGAACCGGGTTCTCCAAAAAGCGCCGCCTCTCGCTGCCCGAAACCTGCCGGGTTCCATAAAACTTACCCGGTCGCTCAAAACAGGAGCCGGTGAGTTGATAAAAGCCAATACCCTTGCCATCCCCTTAGCCCTTAATGCAAAGGGTTACCTGGCCGAGCTGGCAGACGGAAGACGGCTGCAGGTGCCACTCTCTTATGCCAGGAAGGTGGAGCCTTCTTCCAAAATCGCCAGTACCTCGGCTAAAAGCCCGTCCACCGGATCAAAGGATTCTTAAACGAAATTGATCATTCGAACATTTAAACTGGTCTCAGGTTACTACCCGGCGCATAGACAGACTTTAATTTTATTCCGGCACTGCAGAAATACCATTTGATGTCTATCTTCATAACCCATTCCCCTACTAACTATTGGGAATAACGGTGTGAGACGAACGAAGTTTACAAACTCTTTACTGTTTTTGTTTGGGCTGGTGTTATTCCAGCCGGCCGGTGCCCAGCTTTGCCAGGGAAGCCTTGGCGACCCTATTGTACACATTACTTTCGGATCGGGTGCTAACCCGGGGCCGCCCTTGTCAGCCGCTACCACCAATTACAGCTTTCGCCCCGGCGATTGTCCCAATGATGGTTTTTATTCAGTGGTGAGCCGTACCACGGCCTGCTTCAGCAGTACCTGGCACTCGGTTTCTTCTGATCATACAGGAAATGCCAACGGCTATTTTATGCTGGTAAATGCTTCCTATCAACCCAGTGCCTTCTACATAGATACCGTGGATGTGCTGTGTCATAACACCACCTATGAATTTGCCGCATGGATCCTGAATATGATCCGGCTTTCTACCTGTTCCGGTGGTTCCATCCAGCCCAACCTTACCTTTTCGGTAGAAAAAACGGATGGAACAGTGTTGCAATCGGTAAATACGGGTGATATTCCAACAAGCCCCGTACCCACCTGGACGCAATATGGGTTTTTCTTTACCACCCCTGCCGATGTAAGCAAGGTAGTGGTTCGTATTGTGAACAATGCACCAGGTGGCTGCGGGAACGACCTGGCATTGGATGATATCACCTTCCGGCCCTGCGGCCCCCTGCTGGATGCCTCCACTGTGGACGGGCAGGTGTTAAAAGAATTTTGCGAAGGAGAAGCTAAGCCGCAGGTGTTTACCTGCAAGGTATCTGCCGGGTACACCAATCCTCATTTCCAGTGGCAGGAAAGCTTCGATAACGGCACTAAATGGACAAACATACCCGGGGCCAACGATATAACGCTTGCTCAGGATTTTTCTTCTTCCACGCCTGCAGGCACTTACCAGTACCGCTTGTCCGTGGCCAGGATCGAAAACCTTGGTATTGCCCCATGCAGGATCAATTCCAACGTGCTGACCGTAAAGGTGCATGCCAACCCGGCTAAAACAATTTCGGTAAGCGGGCCTTTTTGTGAAGGCAATCCCATTACGTTTTCGGCCAGCGGTGGTTCGCAATACTACTGGACCGGCATTAATGGCTTTGCAGCAACGGGAGCAACGGTGACCCTGGAAAATGCACCGCCTTCCCGGTCGGGCAGCTATTTCCTGGAAGTGGTCAGCGATGCCGGCTGCAGGCGGAGAGATACGGTGGCCGTAATGATCCATCCGCGGCCGGTGGCGGCTGTCCCTACCGACAGCTTTTTTATCTGCGAAGGAGCAGCGGTCCCTCTGGAAAGTTCCGGTGGCAGCGCTTATTCATGGACGCCTTTTGCTTCACTTTCTTCTCCCTCCATTCCCAATCCTGTGGCCTCACCCAAAGATTCCACCCTGTACCGGGTGATTGTATCGAACGAGTTTTCCTGTACCGATACCGCCTGGGTGCAGGTAAACGTCAGCAAAAAGCCAGTGGCTCATGCCGGGGACGATAAGTATATACTCCAGGGACAAACGGCGCAGTTATCGGGAACCGCCGGCGGCACTGCTGTAACCTATGGCTGGTCACCTTCGCAGTTCATGGACAACCCCGCCTTGCTGCAACCGGTGGTGAGCCCGGCGGAAGATATCAGCTATACGCTGGAAGTGGTTTCGAATGATGGTTGCGGCACGGCCAGCGATGTGGTGAAGGTGCATGTTTTTAAAGGTCTTTATGTGCCCAACGCCTTTTCTCCCAACGGCGATGGATTAAATGATACCTGGAACATCCCGGCCTTGCGGGCTTATCCCGAATATGAAATACAGGTTTTTAACCGGTGGGGACAGGCGGTCTATACATCCAAAGACACCGGCAAACCCTGGAATGGAAGAGTAAAGGATAAAGACCTGCCCTCCGGTGTGTACGCCTATATCATTCGGGTAAAAGAATTGCCGGTGCCCCTGAAAGGCTGGGTAATGCTGGTGCGGTAGTTCGTTTGATTTGACAATAAACCACAATTTAAATAACAACACTTCATCACTAAATGGTCATATGAAAAAAGCATTTGTCTTTAGTACTATTTTATTTGCCTCCTGTGCCGTCAGCAAAAACAAACCGGCTGTTTCCTTTGCCTCTAACCCGGTAGTGGCCCACAGGGGCGCCTTTAAAAAAAACAATCATCCCGAGAATTCCATTGCTTCCCTGAAGGAAGCCATCCGCCTGCAATGCACGGGCTCGGAGTTTGATGTACGGATGACGGCCGACGACTCGCTGATTATTAACCACGACCCGCACTATAACAAGCTGGAAATAGAAAAAACAACCTTTCGTGAACTGGCCGTACACAAATTATCCAACGGCGAAACCCTTCCTACCCTTCGCCAATATTTGCTGGCCGGTTTGGAAGGTAACCGGCAAACAAGACTGGTGCTGGAGATAAAACCTTCCGCCAGCAAGGAAAGGGGAAGGCAGATCGCTGAAAAAGTGGTGGCCCTGGTAAGGGAGTTAAGGGCGGAGCCCCTCACCGTTTATATCAGCTTTGACTACGCTATTTTAAAAAAAGTACTGGAGGTTAGCCCGGGTGCGCCTACCCAGTATTTAAATGGCGATCAACCGCCGGAGCAATTAAAAAGAGATGGTATCAGTGGAGCCGATTATCATTTTTCTGTTTTTAAAGCCCACCCCGAATGGATAGAAAGCGCCAAAAAAAACGACATTGCCCTGAACGCCTGGACAGTGAACAACGAAGAAGAAATAAAGTGGCTCCTGGCCAGCGGGTTTGATTACATCACCACCAACGAACCGGAACTGGCTTTGGGTATTGCCGGGGCAACACCTAAGGCAAATGGTCAATAGACAAGGGACAGTGAAGGAAGTAAATGGCTAATGGCGGGTCGTGGGCTTTCAGAGTGGAGGATGAAAGGAGGACAGGGTAGGAACAGGGAAGCAGCGTGATAACAGGCAGCCAAAACGCTGACGGCCGTCAGGGTACTTGTTCATTAGTAAAATTAATTTTACACGTTTTATCCGGCGCCCTTCGGGCGAACAGGCAGACACTGTTTATCATAAAACGTTTGAAGAGCCGGTAGCCTTCTATCAAATAGGTGCACCATGATCCTGAAAATGGCAAACAATAAAAGGAAAGATGCGCAGGACATTCTTGCGGCCGATGTTGGTGCCACCAAAACAAATATTGCAGTCTTCCACTACAACGGCAGCCAGTTTGCCATGAGGAAAGAAGCGACGTATCAAACCCAAAGCTTTCAAAGCCCTGAAGCCTTGATCAGCCAGTTTGTTGGCCAGGATCCCCTGCCGGGGAAAATCAGCATTGGGGTGGCGGGTCCTGTGCAGGAAGGAAAAGTTACCCTTACCAATGTCAGCTGGCAAATCGACCGGCGGCAGCTTTCCAATCATTTCCATACACCCGTTTTTTTGATCAATGACCTGGAAGCAACAGGGTATGGGCTGGCAGTTTTGGAAGACAATGATCTTCATCTTTTACATGAAGGAAAAAAAGCGGTCAGGGGAAATGTGGCCATTATTGCACCGGGCACCGGACTGGGGGAAGCCGGCCTGTATTTCGACCAGGCGTATTTTCATCCCTTTGCCACCGAGGGCGGACATTGTGATTTTGCCCCTGCCACCGGTTTGGATACGGAACTGTATCATTTTATCAAAAAAAGCGTTGACCATGTTAGCTGGGAACGAATCGTAAGCGGCCCGGGTATATGCACGATCTATGATTTCCTGCATCGTGAAAAGGAAAGAGGGGAACCTGCATGGCTTAAGGAAAAGATGCTGGCGCATGACAAGGCCGCTGTCATAACTTCTCACGCAGATGAATGTGCGATCTGCAGAGAAGCTTTGGAGCTTTTTATACAATATCTTGCCCGGGAGTCGGCCAACCTGGTCTTGAAAATAAAAGCAACAGGAGGTTTGTTTGTAGCCGGTGGCATTGTGCCGCAACTGCTGCCTTCTTTCCATGAAAACTATTTTTTAAAATGGTTTTCCGGTTTTGGACGCATGAAAAATTTGTTGCAGGCGGTTCCCATAAAAATCATCTTAAATAAAAAAGCGCCGCTGCTGGGCGCCGCTTATTTTGGGATCAATAGCGACCCTGTCTAACTTATCGATCCCGGCCAAGGCTCTCTTTGCTATTGTCCTGCACCGGCCCGCGCCTGCCTCTGGTAATTATCCTTCATAGGGCAAATACATCTGCCAGTTGGGATTGGCATGCTCATCGGTAAGCCGGAAATATCCATCCCCCACTATTTGGAACCCGGCTTTTGTATAAAAGCGGAGTGCTCTTTCATTTTCTTTCCATACATAGAGCCACATGCCTGCCTCGCCCTTTTGCCTGGAGAGGTCAATGTTGAATTGCAATAGTTGGCGCCCCAGTTTCAAACTGTAATATTCCTGCAGCAGGTAGAGGCGCTCCATTTTGGTAATGTTTTCCCGGGAAATGGGTTCCAGCGGCTGGTGGCATATGATCTTGGAATAACCGGCGGGCTGGCCGTTGTAATCAATTATATGGAAGATATTTTGGCTGTCGGCCAACTCCTTTTCCAGTGCCGTGATAGTAAACTTTTCGTTTAGATAGGATTGCATAACAGGGGCCGGGGCACTATGTCCGTGCGATTCGAGCAGCGACCGGCGGCCAATGCGGGCCAGCAGGCTGCTATCGTGTATTGTTGCAGGAACAATGGTTATCATAGGAGGCGTTTGTTTTTAGGCCGCCAAGTTCGGAAATTTCCGGGGTTCAACAGGGCTTTGTAGTCACTGGCTTGGAAAAACCGGCTACCTTGCACTGAGTGTTTTTCGCACATCCCTTTGAACCAGCTTTGCCTGCCCGCCGTCAACAAGACCTTTAATTCAGAACCATAAATTATGGCGATATGGATTCCAAAAACATTACAAAAACCTATACCAATGGTGAGGTAACGGTGGTGTGGAAGCCGGGTATTTGTATACACTCCACCGTGTGCTGGAAAACGGCCACCGGCTTACCGGAGGTTTTTGATCCTCGGAAGAGACCCTGGGTCAATATAGAAGGCGCTACAACCATCCGGATTGTGAACCAGGTAAAAAAATGTCCAAGCGGCGCTTTGAGCTTTTTTTATAACGCAACCCGGCAGGAAGGGGAAGGTACCAGGGACACTTAAAACTGTCTCGCGAAACCTTATTTCCTTACAAAGATCTGTTGCAGCATTTCAGCCAACTGCGGATGGGCTGAACGAAAAGCTTCCGGCTGGCTGAAAAAATATTCCGCCAACACAGCAAAGCATTCCACAGGGCTGGTAGCCCCGTAAGGGTCAATTTCCGACTCGCCCCGCCTGATTTCTTCCATGGTTGCCTGCAACATGTGCTGCCATTGCGCCGCATATTTGCGTTCCAGCAGGATTTCAGGAACCCCATCCAGGGTGCCGTCCATTTTATCTATTAAATGAACAAATTCATGGATGGCGGTGTTGCGGTTACTATGGCTGTTGATGAAACCCTGGCGCAGCTCCCATTTGGAAAGGATCATGACGTTTTGCATAGGGCCTGAACCCACCATTCCCGAGATCATCCGGTCGTGACCCTTCTGGTCGAAATCAGTATTGAAGTTGCCGGGATAAACCAAAACTTCCCTGAGGTTGACGTATTCCCAATCGGGAATGGAATACACCGGGATCACGGCGGCGGCACCAACCAGCACAAGGTCCAGGTCTTCCACCCTGGCATTGGCGCCAGTGATCTTTACACCAGAGAGAAACTTTTGCACCCGTTCTGCAAAGACCATCTGCCCTTCTTCGTCCAGGCCGGTATAAAAGGTTACATAATCGTTCAGCAACTCTTTGTAATTAGCGGGCAGGGCAAAAGTATTTGATCTCCTGGGTTGGAAAACGAAGAGAATGACCAGGATAATGACTATTAAAACAAAGAAGATCTGGAGCGCCGTACCCATAAGAGGTTGAAGGTAAAGCAGGTAATTTAAAGTGTTTGGGATTTCACAAACAGTTGGCCTGGTACCGGTACTTAATTGCCTTTGTCTTGCAGGGGAATGACCAGGTCAAGCGTACATCCCTGCCCGGGAGCACTTATAAGCTGGAGTTTTCCGTTTACGCTTTCGGCACGGTTCATCATGTTCTCTACTCCTATGCCTTTCCTGTACTGTGCAGGATCAAACCCCCGGCCATTATCAGTAACAACCAATCCCAGCTCCTGTTTCTTGTGCGTAAGGCGCACCCTGGCGGTAGATGCCTTCGCATGTTTGAGGATGTTGGTAAAATGTTCCTGAAGGATGCGGTACACGGCGATGTGGACCTCCTCGGATACGTCCAGGTCCTTTACATCCTGTTCATAAAACACCTTTACCCGGTTGGCGGCGTTGATTGCTTCCACCAGTTCGGCAACGGAGTCCTTTATGCGGATGCCGCCAAGGGAAGGGGCAGACAAACGCTTGGAAAGCCCCCGTATCTCGTTGATGGAATCCTGCAGGAGCTGGACTGATTTTCTCAGCAACTCTTCGCGTATATCTATTTCCGTTAGACAAAGTTCGTTGTAAAGCTTTATCGTGGTGAGCACCTGGTTCACATTATCGTGCAGTTCCTTTCCTACAATGGCCCGTTCTTCTTCAGTGGCTTTAATAACAGCAGTAGCAATCCTTTTTTGCTGTAGTTCCTTTTCCTGGTGCAGCCTTTCCTTTTCCTGCATCAATTGTTCCTGCAGCTTCTTTCTTTCCGTTATATCGCGAAAAAAAACCGATACACCCGTGCCGGAAATATAGGCGTTCACCTCGATCCAGATTTGAACACGTTTGGAAAAGAACTCAAGGGTAAGGGGACGGTTTTGCGCCTGGAGGATAGCCAGCTGTTCCCGCGCCAGGGTGTTGGTGGGTTCCGGCAGCACATCCCACAAAACATGTCCTACCATCTCCTCCTGGGAGAGACGGGAAATGTTTTCAGCCGCCTTGTTCCAGTAGGTGACCCGTTGGTGTTCATCGAGGCCGAGGAAGCCGTCTGTGATCCGGTCAATTAAATGTTCCAGTTGGTTCTTGGTGGTTTCCAGCTTTGCCTTGTATTCCTGCTCCAGCTTTTCCAGCCGTCTTTGCTCAGAGATGTCTTTGCCGGTGCTGTATAAAAGTCCTGCGCCAAAATCCCAGCCGCCTTCCCAGAACATGGTGATAATATGACCGTCTTTATGATTATAGTGGTTCTCGTACGTGGGAACCGCTTTTCCCTGGTAGGCATCATGGGTAGCCTGTAAAGACGTGGCCCGTTCTTCTTCTACAATAAGATCAAAACACGAAGTGCCGATCAGTTCTTTCGGGTGGTATCCCCAAATCTTGTAACAGGCCTGGTTGATGTACACAAAGCAACCTTGCGTGTCTAATGCACACACAATTTCGTTGAGCGAATCGAACAGCTTTTGTAGCAGCTCACCCGATGGAACCTGCGAAGAAAAGTGTTGAACAGTCATATTGCCTTGTAAAGCTGCCTGGTGTTTTAAAGTATAACACAAGCGCCGCGCCAGAAGCGGGCAGTGATCAGCTTCATTGCCTTTTATTTCAGGGTGCCGCGCATTCTTTTTGAAGAAAAGTTATATATACCCGTACTGGATGAGGTGCGTCCGGTATTATCTTATTGGCAGGGGCAAATCTCTGCCCTTCCTGGTCATGGCATGAAAATTAAATACCTCAAATGGTTGGGCAAGCAGAGGACTTTACATCTTCTTACTAATTAAAGAATGCCCCGGCCATTACCCAAAGTAAGAAATCAACGTAATTTGCACCACCCATAAACTATGAACGATACACAGTACGACAGCCGGTTATTCTCTGAACTTTACGATGTACAACCCCAGGCGATTATATGGTTAAACCCCATTTGGAGTGAAGACGGTACCACTATTATTGATTTTGAGTTTACCTACTGCAACGAGGAAGGATTGAACTACCTGAACCTGACCCGCGAACAGCAAAAGGGTCTTAGGGTCTCGGTTTCTCCCACGATGACAGACGAGTTGCGGGAAGCGTTTCTGGCAGAAATGATAGGGGTGTATAAAACCGGTGAAAAATCGGAAACCAATCTTTACAACCCGGCGCTGAATAAATATGCCCGTGTACTGCGTACCAAATTACGCGGCGGTATTCTAACCATAGTGCAGGACCGCACCGAAGAATACCGTACCATCAAACGGCTCAAGGAGCAAAAAAAACAACTGCGGCAGCAGAAGCGTCTTTTGGACAACCTGTTAAAATATTCTCCTGCCGGCCTTTCTGTTACCGAGGTTATCCGGGATAAAGCAGGAAATGTGGTGGATGGCCGGACGATACTTGGAAATGAGCTTGCATTTAAATTTACGGGGATTTCCCAGGAAGAGGCGTTATCTAAAACGATCCGGGAGGTAGATCCGGCTATGCTGGACAGTCTTCTTTACCGGGAGGCGCTGAATACGCTCAGGTCAGGAGAGCCCCTCCATACCCAATATTATTTTGAACCAACGCAACGGTGGCTGGAGCTTTCGGTAGCCAGGATGGATGGTGATCACCTGATCAACGTTTTCATGGACGTAACAAGTACGAAACAGGCGCAACTCCGGTTTGAGCAGGCGGCGGAGCGGCTCAGGGCGGTATTTAATAGTTCCCAGTCCGGTATGATCACTTTTACGCCGGTATGGAATGAACAGGGCGAAATAGCTGATTTCCGCTTTGTTATTGCCAATCCTACCTTCAGCGCCTACGTCAATAAAACACCGGAAGCGCTTCGGGGCACTTTGGCAAGCGCCTACTTCCCCGGTTATTTCCACAATGGCATTTTTGATATGTACAGGAACACCTACCTGACGGGTCAAACACTGCGGGAAGACATACATTACCATGTTGATGACATGGATCTGTACCTGGACCTGCTTAGCACCAAAGTGGACGGCGAGGTGCTGGTAACATTTACCGATCATACGGCCCTGAAGAAAACACAGTTCCAGCTGGAAAAGCTTGTTGATGATCTGAAACGGTCTAATGCCTACCTGGAAGAATTTGCCCATGCGGCCTCGCACGACCTGAAAGAGCCTATTCGTAAGGTCCGTACGTTCTCCGACCGTTTGAAAACCAGCCTTAGTGACCGCATGACCGATAAGGAGGCAGACCTGTTTGGAAGGATGCAAAATGCCACTGACCGCATGACCATCCTGGTAGATGACCTGCTGTCCTACTCTCATGTAAGCGCCACACCACTGCAAATGGAAGATGTTGACCTCAATGAAAAACTCCGGTTGGTACTATCCGATCTGGAAGTTCAGGTGGAAGAGAAAAAAGCGGTCATTAGTATCGGGTCGTTACCCACAGTAAAAGGATACCGGAGACAGTTGCAGCAGCTTTTTCAAAACCTGGTTGGAAATGCGCTGAAGTACAGTAAACCGGGGGAGACTCCGCACATCAGGATAAACTCCCGCACGGTTACAGGTGCCGATGTTCCATTAGATCTGTCTGCCGAACAAGCCGGCAAAAATTATTACCTTATTGAAGTACGTGATAACGGGATTGGTTTTGAACAGCAGTATGCCCATAAGATCTTTGGTATGTTTCAACGTCTTCATGGCAGGAGCGAATACGCAGGAACGGGGGTGGGGCTCTCCATTGCCCGTAAAGTAGTGGAAAACCACAAGGGTTGTATCTGGGCCGAAAGTGAGCCGGGGCAAGGGTCTTCATTTAAGGTGCTGCTGCCTGTGTAAAGACTGTTGGATGCAGTAAACATCATTGCCTGGAAAGCGAGGCAACCTAACAGGACGGCGTGCTTTCGTTCCGACCCTAAACCTCATTAACCGGGAAGAAGATACGGATAGCCACAAGATACCAGAGTTGGCGTAAGCTTTCTTAATGACGGCAATAAAACAACAGGTTTTTAATGACCTCTTTGAGGGGCTCATACCGGGGTGGTTTGGTAATCATTGCCGTACCGAAACGGGCGCAGAAGATGCGGTCTGCATCACTGTCTGATGTGCTAAAAACAACCACGGGTATTGACTGGTACCGTTCTTCATTTTTCAGGGCAGTGAGTGTTTGCTTTCCATCCAGCACCGGCATATTCATATCCAGGATAATCAGGCAGGGGTAACGCTGTTCCCCCGGTTCCTTAAGATATTCGAGTACCTGCTGCCCGTTGTAAAACTTGAGCAGTTCATACTCTGTTGTTAATTCCATGAGTACTTCGTGAAACAATTCTAAATCATCCGTGTCGTCATCTGCCCACAGAATGGTATGCTTAATCATATGTAGAGGTGGTGGCGGTAAAGGTAGGAGTAATGTGGAATCTGTTAAGTAAGGGTTTACTTATAAGGGGTCCACTTTGGCTGCATGTTCTTGCAGGAGACATAAACCTGTGGCGCCTTTTAACGGATATCTGCTAAGCGCAAAGGAATTATTGCCAGGAAAAACTTTGGGTAAGACTGCTTGCAGGCATTCATGCGGCCTTAGCCTGCGACCAATAGTGACCGCTGCCATTTTTCTGCTATAGAATATGTGTAAATAAAAAAGCCGGTATAATTGCCGGCTTTTGCTCCCCTCGACATAGAGACTTCAAACCAGATTATGGGAGTTTGAGGAGGATTTATAATTTGAGATATGTTATAAAACTCTGGTAAATAGGATATTACGTCTTGCAAGTCAAATGATACCGCTATAAGCTCAAGCGTTTCGTCTCCCTTTAGATTGGTTCGAACAGAAAAATTTGAACCAATGGTGAATTAATTGAGCCCTTTTTGAGCGAATAGGGAGGATTGATGTGGTTTCTGGTCAGGCAGTGCAATTTATAGTCAATCGACACGCAATAGGTGCAATTAATATGCAATCAACCCAAGTTCCATAAGCTCCCGAATCCTTTGCACGAGTTCCCATCGCTTGTGGATTTAATTAGAGTTGACGAATTTGGTTCCTGAGCCAGTGATTTTTGGTCTTCAAAAGTGATCTAAAACAAGCCGATCCTTAAGGTATTGTTGCCGCGATCATAGTAATTATATCTTAAAACCTATTATCTGGACAATTTGGCTGATAATCAATGAATTAAATAGCTATTTCATACAAAAGTTGCATGAATTTTAAATTTATTTTCTTGCAATTTGCCTTCATTTGTGCTATTTTTGAGTAAAAGGATAGTGATGAAAAAGGTTGAAGAACTCAAAAGACATCTTAAAAGCGGACAGGTCTACCGTCGTGCTGACCTGGCTCGATGGTCAAATGCGGTAGACAGACATATTGTTGCGCTCTTAAATGAGGGTTATTTGGAAAAGCTATCTCAAGGCGTATACCATGTTCCGAAAAAGACTGTTTTCGGGGCAACGCCCCCTGACGAAGAAGTGTTAGTGCGTACTTTCCTGAAAGATGATGACTTTCTGCTAACCTCACCGAACGCTTATAACAGCCTCGGTGTAGGTACAACCCAGCTTTATAATAAACGCGTTGTTTATAATCATAAACGACATGGAGAGGTCAAGCTTGGAGGCAGAAAATTTTTCTTTCATGCGAAGCATCGTTTTCCTAAAAAGCTTACCCAAGAATTCTTGCTGGTGGATCTTGTAAACAATCTTAAAAGCCTTGCAGAAGATCAAGACGAAGTACTAAAAAAAGTTGTTTCAAAAGCAAAAACCATGGACACTAAAAAGTTGCAGCAATCAGTAAATGTTTATGGAAGTACCAAAGCGAAATCCTTGCTTGGCCCTGTCTTAAATACTCAAGAAAAAAGGGCTCATGCCGTCTAAATATCTTCATGAATTAAAGGAGTTTCCAGGGTTATTAAGAATGCTCGAACGTGAGACAGAGACTCTGGCAGGATTGATAGAGAAAGACTATTGGATCATGCATGTCCTATATGGTCTAACAAGGCAAGGCTTTTCTTTTGAAATGAAGGGTGGGACTTCACTATCCAAGGGATACAAAATAATCAACCGTTTTTCAGAAGATATCGACATCCAGATCAATCCACCGGAAAACCTTGGAGTTGTTTCCAATCCAAAAAATACAAAGGACTCCGCGGTAGAATCCCGAAAGAAATATTACGACTGGCTGGCAAAGGAAATCAAGATTGATGGCATCATTAAAATTGAGCGCGACACAGCTTTTGACAATACGACTACTTATAACAGCGGTGGAATACGTTTATACTATAAAAGCTATGCGGAAGCACTAGAAGGACTAAAGAATGGAATCTTGTTAGAAGTCGGATTTGACACAGTCACACCCAATGAAAAGCGAACAATCAGTTCTTGGGCCTATGACCGAGCAGCAGATACGGAAGGAATTGAAATAATCGACAATCGGGCTGTGGATATTTCTTGTTACCATCCGGGGTATACGTTTGTTGAAAAGCTCCAGACAATTGCGACGAAGTTTCGGCAAGAGCAAGAAAATGGCAAACAATACCCGAATCTCATGCGCCAGTATTATGATGTTTACAACCTTCTTGACAACGAGATGGTACAAAAATTCATCGGTACTGAGGAATATCACAGACACAAAGAAGCAAGATTTAAAGGCAAAGAGAAAGGAATTGTTATCGCAGAAACGGAGGCGTTCTTGCTTAGTTCCGCTGAGCTAAGGCAGCAGTTCGAAAAACGTTATAGAGCAACTGCAGGTCTCTATTACAAGGGACAACCACCTTTCAATGAATTGCTATCTCGAATAAAAGAAAATATTGAAAAGCTTTAAACAATCTTAGGGGAATTTACCAGCCTAACCCATGAACTCGGATCGTCATTTTGATAATTGTTAAACGCAGCGTATCCTAATGCGCCGAGCCATCCAAAGGCTTGTAACAATGATTGATATAAACCGGATATTTTTAAGGCGAAATTTAATGGCAAGGAAAACAGTGTTTTTGCGTTATTGTCATACATGTTATTTTGCTATGGGCGCCCATCTTGAAGACTGCAGATTTTTTTGATCTTTTGCGAGGAGATTCTGCAGGCTGCCATAGGTCAGTTTCCATAATTGAAGAACTGGTTACATGACACTTCCGCAAAAAGAACCTCCGTTTCACCTTCAGTACCTTGTGTGTTAAAGGAATGTGTAAGAGATTAAGCGGCTGGATGACTGTTTTGAAGAAGTATTTTATAACAATATGGCTTCGATTGATGAGCTTGGTTTGGGATCTCAAAACACATTTCTTACTTTATCTTAACTACTTACTCTGCTTTTGTTTATTAATTTTAATTAAGCAAGGAGAAGTGTGTTATGATTTGGAAGCAAAGGTTATTTTCCAACATGTTCCTCAGAAACATGTTGGCTGATTTTGGCAGTCGTTCTATCAGTCCAAATATTCAAGGAAACTTTACTGCCTACTTTCAATACAAAATTGGCAATTACCAACCTGATTATTATCTGTATTTTCCGAAGGAACCGTTTGTTACCCGTTACAAAAACGAAGCCTTTAATAAATTGCAGGAATACACAGGTTACGATTTGATTCAATACCTGGAATTTCATTATACAGCATACAGTGATAAACCGGACTTTTTAAGATTTTTACAGTATGAGCTTTCTGAACGGCTGATGAAAAAGAGCAGGAAATCTTTATTCCAGAAACTTCAGTACTCTCTTGAGTGGGTGAGGGAAAAGCAGCAAGAATTGCAGCTTCAACGGGACGGGGTACGAAAGGAAAAAATAGATCAAAGCGTCAGGAAAATGCTTTTCCAAGAAAATATAGAGACAAACCAGAAGGATATTGAATATGCAGCTATGACAATCACCAAAAAACTATCCGACTGTATTGAGCAAATCATGGCTAGCACAGAACACCGAATGGAGAGCCTGACAAGCTCTTTTATTACCGGGCACATTGAGCTAAACAATCATAACCACCTGGAAAAAGTAATGCAGCTTTTTATTTTGCTTCAAACGGTTCAGGCCCCGTTAAAAATAGCCAGGGCCGAACAAATGTTTAAAAGATTTTCCGCTACAGATATCGCTTCCATCCTGCACCTACATTTTGAGGCTTTCAAGGACAAAAAGATCAATACGCTGCAGGTAAAAATCAGGGAAGCCACCCAACGGCTAAATCCTTCTAACCCTAAAGTCCAAAAATTGTCCGCTGCTATGCAGGACTTTTTCTATTAGTTAAACCTGTTGCCTTCTATATCTTTCTCCCCTATAATGAATGATAACCCATTATAATTCAAACAGTCAAAATCCATGATACATCCATCATTGACTTTCCTTCAATTCTGACCCATTTTGCGTCCATAAAACTTTTCTTTATGGACACTTTATTTATTCCTAATGAGAATGATTTCCGCCGGTGGATCGAGGACGCTGTGAAAAAGTGCCTGGGAAACACTCCCGTTAAAAGTGGTCTGCAATCTGACCCGTTCCAGGAAGAACCTCTTCTAAGCCGCAAGGAAATTGCGGGTATATGCCGCATTTCCCTGGTTCCCCTGCAGGAGTGGATGAAACGAGTAACGGGGCAGGGTATATTTCCTGCGCTCTGAAGTGATGGAATATTTCAAACACAGCCGCCGTCAGGTATTTCAACAGGGTTTGTTATGAAAAGGCTATCATGCAGGGAGGCGCGGGGACTTGACCTGGTAGAATTTCTGAACTCATTAGGCCATCAACCAAAAAAGGTCAGGGGCCAGGATTATTGGTATTTCTCACCTTTCCGGGAGGAAAAAACGCCTTCGTTTAAAGTAAATAGGACAAGGAATATCTGGTTTGATTTCGGAGAAGGCAAGGGAGGAGATATCATTGATTTTGGGGTAAATTTTTTCCGATGCTCTATAAATGAACTACTGGAGAAGTTATCATCGAACTTATTATCCCAGAGCTTTTCTTTTCAGCCGCTTATCGTTGCCGGCCAAAAGAAAGTGCCCGGTAGCAAGATAGTTATCCTGGAAGAGCGGCCTCTTACTTCATGGTTTTTGGTGCAATACCTTCAAAAAAGATGCATTCCGCCTGAAGTAGCCAGGCAATATTGTTTGGAAATGGATTTCAAACTTTACGGCAAAAAATATACGGCTATCGGCTTTCGTAATGACAAAGGAGGCTTTGAGCTTAGGAACGAATATTTCAAAGGAAGCAGTTCGCCTAAAGCCATTACTTTTTTTAACCGCGGAAGTAAGGCGGTGGCTGTATTCGAAGGTTTTTTTGATTTCCTTTCTTTTCAAACCATACATGCAGGAGATTCCAGTTTAAACACGAACTGTCTTGTGTTAAATTCTCTCTCATTTTTCCATCAGGTAAAGGACATGATAGATAAACACCAGACAGTAAACCTCTACCTGGACAACGATAAAAAAGGTATTGAATGCACTCAGCAGGCAATTGGCTGGGGTAAGGAAAAATGCAAAGACCTGAGTAAATATTTCCGAAAAGGTAAGGATCTCAATGATTGGCTCATTGAAAGTCAATTCCGGGCCTCCCCTACACTTATTCTCCGAAATCCAAAACGTTGCGACAGAAAGACCAGAAGAATTTGAACGATTGATCACCACGCAATCTTTTTATTAGAAGGTAAAAACTTAAGTTATGGCAGAACTAAAAAGAAGAACATTCCTGCTTAGCTCAGGGAAGCAAATTAAATTATTCGGCAGCAGTATGGCCATTGGTAAATCACTGGAAATCGGCGAAGGTTATGCTCCCAATATTTTTTCCTGTATGGAAGAGCAGCCCGAAGGTAAAAGCACCTGTACAGTTTCCAATCCTCACAAACTAACATCGGATGAAATGATGGAGCTGGCAGATTATAATATCCAGTTGTGGATGGATCTAAAAGCCAATATTCGGAAATATGGCCTGGATAATCCAAAGATATTTAACCAGGATGCGGTGCGGTAAGAGGAATTATTAAAATCCGGAAAGTCAGAAACCCTCCAAATGGGAAGGAACTTTTGAGTTCCCGGGAGCAGCTATGTTTTGGGTAACCCAAGACGTATGGTCGGCCTACTGCCTCCCATCCCTCATGCTTCGCATTCGGCGGGTAAAAGAAAAGATTTAAGTAAATGATCGATTGAAAAGTGAAAAGGAATTGTGATGGAATCGAACAAAAACATTCGTAACAACCGAGGCGGAAGACCGGTTAAATCCATAAAAAAGGACCAGCACCTGGCGTTTAAATGTAGCCTTTTGGATCGAAAGATTATAGAACGAAAGGCTGGGTCCCTTCACCTTACCGTCTCAGAGTACCTGCGAGACATGGGATTAAAAGGACGGGTTAATACCCGGATAAAAACCCTTCCCAAAGAAGTTTTACTACTGAGCGCTGGTTTAAATCACATGGCGTCCAACCTCAATCAAATCGCTTACCGGAGGAATCGGGGCGATGAATTTAATCCATTGGAAAGGGCAAGCCTTAATAGTCTTGCGGAGGAAATCAGAAGCCTTGCAAAGCAGATCAAATCTTACGTGCAATGATTGGAAAGATTATGATGGGAAAATCCTTTAAAGGTTATATCAAGTACTGCTTGGAAGATAAAAAGCAAAGGCAGGGGCAGGAGGTCACTTTTAAAAACCGGGCGGAGGTATTGTTTGGGAATTTATGCAGTGGTTCAAAAAAGGAATTGATAGAACAATTTAATGAAGTGCGGTGCCTGAACCGGAGGGTAGCAAAGCCGGTTATGCACATCACTTTAAGCCTGGCTCCCGAAGATAAATTGGAAAGGGGAAAACTGATCCAGGTGGTTCAGGATCTTTCCAAAGAAATGAATTTTGAACAGCATCAGTACCTCGCAGTCTCCCATTTTGATACCCGGCACCAACATGTACATGTGGTGGTAAACAGAATTGGTCTGGGAGGAAAGACCTTAAAGGATAGCCATAGCTACCGGAAGATTGCCGCCTTTTGCCGGAAAATGGAGGAGAAGTACGGGCTTCGGCAGGTACTTAGTCCCAGGAGATTTCTTCCCAAAGAGCAGCGATTAACGCCCCGGCTGAATCAGCGCAAGGAAACGCTGCGAAGAGATATTGCGCAATCCCTTTCCAGTTGCAAAACCTGGGAAGCCTTTAGGGAAAAGATGAAGGAACTTGGCTACCAGACCATCACGGGAAGGGGGATTTGCTTTATAGACGCAAAGGGCGTCCGGATAAAAGGAAGTGAAGTGGGATATTCTTATAGAACCATTGAAAGTAAGCTTGGTCAAAATAATGGTCTCAAACTCGCGCAACTTAATCCGAAAGAAAGCCAAGCAGACACTCCGGTGCCGCCTTTAATTCCAAAAAGTTCAGATGGAGAAAATATTCAAAAAGAGATGAAAGCGCTGGGAAAAGAAAGGCAACTCGAAAGAGCATTGGAAACGCTTATGAGCAGTAAAGATGAAATACCTGTTGGTGTTAATCCGGAGTTATTAAAAGAAGCCAAAAAGAAAAAAAAGAAGCGCCACTCCTTACACCTGTAAGATAGCTACCGTTACAGATAACTAATAAAATCAGCTATTATGGCCAGCGAGTTAAATAAGGCAGACGAAAAAGATGCCCTATTGAATGACTTACTCCAGGAAACAGAGGAAGTTAAGGAGTTATCCAGAACACAGGAGAAAAGGTTAATCACTCTGGAAGGGGCACAAAGGGACTATGTTCAAAAGCTGGAGGAACTGTATGGCCGGCTCAGTTGCCGTCTGGAAACATTGGGCGCTAATCAAAAACTATTGGATCTTTCTTTGGTCAATTCTGCCTTGGAGAAAGGGTTGGATGAAATCAAAGAGGAAGTAAAAAAGCAGCACTGCCAGTTTTATCAAACCAAACATTACAGTCTTTTTGGCGATCGGTACGGATCAGAACATTTTAAAAAAGTAATGGATACAACCATGAAGTGGGTCATTGTTCTTATCGTTGCTCTGAACGTAATCGCTATAATAAAGTTCCTGATCCGCTTCGAGTAGACAATTGTTTTAAAGAGAATAGTTCCCATCCTGTCGCTGCAATAGTTAAATGCCGGTATGCAGCCTTCATTGAAGAGAATTTAATTCCAAAATGGCTTTAGGTATTTTAATAATTGGGCGGATAAAAGATAGCTGCCAAATAAGTATTTGTTACAGGGATAGCCCCAAAACTAATGATAAGGGCAAGTGATTGCCTTGATTCTGTCACGAAGTTAGTCCTGTGGCCGCTGAAGCGTCCAGGAAATTCCGGCATAAACCGCTTCGGCTATTTATTCCGTTGCTTCCCGGACTTGATGGCCACAGGACTGGAAGGGCTCCATAATCAATTCAATAACTTTTAAACTAATGGATTATGGAACGGAAAGAAATTTCTACACAGCTGTACCATGTAGCAGAGGTGGAACTGACCTACAAAACCAAAGTAAAGGCTTCCCAACGTCCTCAAATCAATTGCTCCAGTGATGCGTACGGCCTGTTCAAACAAGTGTGGGAAGAAGGGAAAATCGAATTGGTGGAACAATTTAAGGTCCTGCTGCTCAACCGGAGCAACAGGGTGTTGGGTTTGGTCAATGTTTCTTCGGGTGGTGTAAGCGGTACTGTGGCCGATCCCAAGATCATCTTTGTAGCCGCTCTTAAAGCTAATGCCTGTGCGCTTATTATCTGCCACAACCATCCCAGTGGCAATGTGAAACCTTCCCGGGCAGATGAAGAACTCACTCAAAAAATAAAACTGGCCGGTAGTTTCCTGGATATTAAGCTGCTGGATCATTTGATCCTAAGTGAAGAAGCTTACTTCTCATTTTCGGACGGAGGGCTGCTGTAAAGCGGTAACATGGCTCCTAATTTTATGGAATTTGTTATGCCTTGAAAAAATGGAGCGGCCAGGTAACAAAATAAGCTTTTGGGTCACCTATAGATTCAATAACGCCTGACATTGTAACAAGTCTGCCTGGCGTCACCGGCAACTTAAAGACCGAATAAAAAGGTATTTGAATCAATTTTTAGAAAGCTACTTTCGAGTCTACACCACGTTGACTATTTTAGTGTTAGCCGCCATTAAGTAGAGTCACTATGAATTATTATAAAGCCTACGAAAACGCATTCAATGAAATTAAAGATAGGAACGAACCAATTTTATGGATTGGTAAGCCGAAGTTGCTTCCATTCATTGCTGGAAGAAGTCTCTTTGCACTGATATTTATGGCAGCAGGGGTGTTTATGTACTTTAATGCTAAAAACAGGGGTGAGTTCTTTAAACAAGCGAGTTTTGCCGATAAACAAAAGATGGTTGGTTCGATATTTCCAGAAAATTTAATTTTTGAGGAAAAAACTTATCGAACCACCCGGATCAATGAAGCTCTTCAACTAATATTCAGTATCAATAAGGATTTCAGAGAAGAGAGCAATAAAAAAGCCACTAAAAATAGTGGCTTGTCTACTTGGGCTCCCCCTGTTGGACTTGAACCAACGACCCTCTGATTAACAGTCAGATGCTCTAACCAACTGAGCTAAGGAGGAATTTCCCGTTTTGGGACGGCAAAAATAGGCGATTTTATATTTCTACCAAATTCAAAATGATGCAATTAGCGCTTTGTGATAAGAATTTACAAGCCTTTGAAAATTTTTAAGTACAGGATTGGGCAGGCAAGTCACGGTTTTTTTTAAAAAACAGACCAGGTTATGGGTCAAAGTAATCCGAACAATTTGTTTTTTTCCAGGCCTACAAACACACCATCAGGGCGGATGTCTACAGGCCAATGCTTTAAATAATATCCCTCACCACTCACATTGCGTCCGTTTTTCAAGCAAAATTTATAGCGGTGAAGGGCGCATACTATATTTCCCAACGCGTCCAGGTATCCGTCTGTAAAAAAACCACCGGCATGCGGGCATTTGTAGGCAAAAGCAAATATCTCATCCTTGTATTTGGCTACGCAAATACGTTTTCCATCTGCATTTGCTTCTGCTATATTGTTGGGCCCAAACACTATTTCTTCCACGGCATCTGCAATTTTTACCCACCGGAATTTATCATCTGTCATTAATAAAAAAATGCTGTTTTATAAGGATAGCGGATGCGGTACAATTCCCTTACCTTGTCTAAAATCGTTTTGCGCAATTCGTCGATGTTCGTTCTTTCCAGTGCCGAAATAAAAATGGCATTGCCGCCTGTATGGTCCTGCCATCTTGCTTTCAAATCTTCCAGGATCTGTTGTTTGGTGGATTCATCAAGCCATTCATCGAATGTATGCTTAATGTAAAGGTCCATCTTATTAAAAACCGTAATCACTGGTTTTTCAAACGCCTTGATCTCCTGCAGGGTTTTATTCACCACTCCTATCTGGTCTTCGTAATTGGGGTGGGAAATATCAACGACATGCAATAAAATATCTGCTTCTCTTACTTCGTCCAGCGTACTTTTAAAACTTTCTACCAGGTGGTGTGGCAGCTTTCTGATAAAACCAACTGTATCACTTAGTAAAAAAGGCGTGTTTTCATACACTATTTTGCGTGTGGTCGTGTCAAGTGTGGCAAAAAGTTTATTCTCGGCCAGCACATCGCTTTTGGTCAGCAAATTCATAATGGTCGATTTGCCTACGTTGGTATAGCCCACCAGTGAAACACGAATGAATTCGCCCCTGTCCTTGCGTTGGGTAAAGGCCTGCTTGTCAATTTCGGCCAGGCGCTTTCTTAAAAGAGAGATCTTGTCGCGAACAATACGACGGTCTGTTTCAATCTCGGTTTCACCCGGACCCCTTGTACCAATACCACCACCTAAACGCTCCAAGTGCTTCCACATACCTCTTAATCTTGGTAAAATATATTGGTATTGGGCCAGCTCCACCTGAGCCTTGGCTTGCGCGGTTTTGGCCCTGCGGGCAAAGATGTCAAGGATAAGATCGGAGCGGTCAATGGTTTTAATGTTGACCTCTTTTTCAATATTGGAGATCTGCGAACCATTGAGTTCGTCATCAAATATCAAAACATCAATATCCCTATCCTTAATATAATTTTTTATTTCTTCCAGTTTTCCTTTGCCTACATAAGTGCGGCTGTCGGGATGTGGAAGCTTTTGAATAAACTTTTTTACGGCAATGGCACCTGCTGTTTCGGCCAAAAAAGCCAGCTCGTCCAAATACTCCCACACCTCTTCTTCTCTTTGGTCTTTAAGAATAGCGCCTACCAAAACAGCCCGTTCCTCTTTTTTGATCTTTTTTCTTTTATCCAGCATATTGCAAACCTATTATAAAATAAAAAGCGATCCCGCTTTAACCAGGATCGCTTGCAAGTATTATGCAAATCTTTTAAAGACCACTTAACGTCAAGCCAATTGTCATGGGACGTACATCAGGTCCCACTCCTTCTTTAAACAGCGTGTTAATGCTGTAAGAACTAAACAAGCTGAATTTTCCATATCCAATTCTTCCCATCACAGACAACCGGGTGGTATTGAAAAAGCGTTTGCTTTTTTCTTTGGAGGTGTAGGAAGGCAGGTCATTATTATTTTTATCAGCCAGTTTTTTACCTTTTACCCAGGCACTTAACAGGGTACCTACTTTAGCTCCCAGGGCCACTTTAAAGCTGCGTTTATCATCTTCGGGTTTGGAAGTATAGCGCAACTCCACAGGAGCTTCTAAATAAGCGGTAGATAATTTATATTTTTTGAAATGCGTGGTATCGCCCACATTTTTAAAAGCCAGTGTTGGTGTATTATCCTTAATGCCGATGTAGGTATCTTCAAAAAAGATATGATCGGTAGCAATGCCCGGACCGATAGCCACACTTAAACGCGGATTGGTTTTAAAGGGAAAAGCAAACATGAAATACATATTGAACGTGCGGGGCAGGCCTGAGGTGTTAATGGAATCGGGCTTTCCGTTCCAGGTAGTATATCCCAGCTGCAGCATTAAATGATCATAGCCTCCTATATTGGCAGCTGCTGCAGAACGCTTTTTTACAGTATCCCGGGTTATAGCAGTGGTATCCTGAGCAAACACCAGATTAGCAGCACAAATAGCCAAAACAGTAATTACAATTCTTCTCATAAAGTTTGTTAATTGAACAAATGTATTTTCCAATCGGTTAATGAAAGGTTAAACGGCGCAAAAATACAGGCTATCTGTGAAGGCTACGACTATTATTTCATGCACGGCTCCTGCTGAAAGGAACTTGTTTTAATTCTTCCCGCTTTTGTTATGGTCCTTTGGCTGGCAGAAAACAGCCGTACCTTTTAAGATACGGCTGCAGACTTATGTATCGGGTTTACAGTTTCACGAAGCGTACCGTTTCGTCGGAACCTTCAAAAAATATTTGATAAGAGCCTTTGCCGAAGCGGCTTACATCTATATTTTGGGAAGAAGCTAATTTCATTTTTTTCATTAAAAGACCACTGGAGCTATAGATCGCGATAGTGGTGGCCTGGGGGATCCTAATATAAATCTGTGAAGAAGTAATAGTAGGATAGGCGGTAAACAGGACTTCTCCTTCAACCGATACAATGGATGAATATTTTACAGACGCATAATTTTCCATCACCTTTAGCCGGTAATAATTTTTGCCACTGTTATAGGAATAGTCTTCAAAGCCATAACTGAAAGTACCCTGGGTAGCCGGGATGGACTTGGTTCCAATAGCCTGGAAGTTGTTGCCGTCTGTGCTGCGTTCAATTACAAACTGCCCGCCCTCACCGGTAGAAAAGACCTTCCAGTTCAATACAACAGCCTTATCTGTTTTATGGGCGTCGAATTGCAGGATGAACACGGGTAACGTTGCAAGCACAGTAAATGTTGGGTCTTCTGTTGGTTCAACTGTGGTTGTGCTGCCAAGTATTATTGGACCTATGCCGGAAGCAATGGAGTTGGCAGCTGTTTGCGAACCGGGTGCGTCTTCAAAATGATACAGGGCCGTAGCGCCTGCTGTAGAAAGCGTGGTAGCAGGGGTAAAATCAGAAGTATACTGAAGGGTATTGGATATTCTGAGTTCATCGATAACTCCATTAAAATAGGGATCGCTCTCAGGGGGGCCAAAATATTGAGAACGGCCTAACCAGTTATTGGTGGTAGCACCCAGCCCGGCAACTGTATAAGGGGTATTGGTTCCTCCGAGGTCCAGCATACCTTGCGGAGAAGGCCCTGTTTTTACGCCGTTAACATATAAATAGGCCTGCGGCAGCAAAGGATCCGTATAATCTACAGTAACAGCAATGTGTGTCCAAACTCTCTCAGGCATCGGAGTTACAGAAGTAACGCGTCGTTCAGGATAGGGGGCCATTTTAAAACCAAAAGTGATTTCCTGAGCGCCGGGCACTCCTGACGGATTTCCTGAAACGGACAAATACATATAATTATCAGTGCCGGTGCCAACATCAAAAACCCTTTGCCAATTGCCTCCTCCTCTCCAATATACCCAGGCTTCGATGGTAAAACTGCCAGTGCCGATCCCCTGAAAAATATTGGCTGGCAAGGTGGCAAATTGATTGGGAGAGAAGGAAAGCCCCTGCCCGGATTGGGCTTTAGAGTGAAAAGAAATCAATAAGGAGAAGCACAATAATGCGCAGAAAAATCGGGTAAATTTTTTTTTCATACCAATGGTTTTAGAGTGTTAAATGACAGATATGCTAGGTGTCATAGCAACCTGAAATGAGTACTTGGTTTTACCAGGAGAAATGCTTTTCAGCGGAATGGAAGAATACGAAGTGAACTCTTGTGTAAGGAAAGTTAAAAAGAAATCTTTGATTTCAAACAAGATCAATAACTTTCTTTCAAGGATAAATTAATGGCAAAAAAATGGAGGGAAGCCTCTAAATAATAAATGCGGAACCGCGGTTCCGCATTTGGTGGATCCTGCTGGGATCGAACCAGCGACCCTCTGATTATGAGTCAGATGCTCTAACCATCTGAGCTAAGGATCCTTGTCCACCAGGTGGACTTACCCGCTTTCACAGGTAAAAAATTTTATTGGACAGCAAAAATAGGGAAATACAACATTAATCTTTCACTTCTTCAAAGTCAATATATTCTCCGGGTTTGGTCTGTTCGGCTTTGGGTTTTTGAGCCTGGGTGGTTTGGGAAGGAAACCCTTCTGCCTGGCGCATCCGCTCATTCATTTCTTTAAAACCCTTTTTTACTTGTTTGGTTGTTCTATATACGGGTATAATAAAATTAAACACCAGTTTATAGAGCATATAAATCAGAAAAGCATAAAAAAGAAACCTTAAAATCATACGCCATCAAAGGTACAGCCGCCAATTTATCAAAGCTTAATTTGGAATGTATTTAACGTTTATCTTACCTTTGCTACCGGCAATGAATGATGGAAGGGAACGAGAACGTTCCCTTCTTCTTTTACAGTTATGCAAATGGAAACACAAATTCAGGCTATAGAACAGAAGATGAATGCTTTACTGGCGGCACACCCCACCCATTTTTTGGTGGAAGTGCGCATTAAGCCCACCAATAATATAAAGGTCTTTGTAGATGCTGACGAAGGGGTTAACTTATCAAATCTTGTAGAGTACAATCGCAAGCTGTATAAACAAATAGAAGAAAGCGGTCTTTATCCCGATGGTAACTTTTCTCTGGAGGTTTCTTCCCCCGGGTTGGATGAGCCGCTGAAAATGCGCCGGCAATACAAAAAAAATACAGGCCGGTATATAGATCTGACATTGCAGGATGGCAGTAAAAAAGAAGGAAAACTAATAGAAGCCACAGAAGACGGTATTTTACTGGAGTGGGAAGAGGGAAAGGGAAAAAAGAAAGAAACCAAACAGGAGTCTATCCTGTTTGATCAAATAAAAACGACAAAAATTCAAATTAAGTTTTAAAGAAGCTATGAGCCCCAAGCTACAAGCCGCAAGCTTGCAGCCAACAGCTTGAAGCTTGCAGCTAAAAAACGAACATATGGCAAGTATCAATTTAATGGAAGCCTTCCAGGAATTTAAGGATGCTGAAAATATCGACCGTCCTACCCTGATGCGTGTGGTAGAGGATGTATTTAAAACCCTTATCCGTAAAAAATATGGCAGTGACGAAACCTTTGACGTGATTGTAAACGCAGAAAAAGGTGACCTGGAAATTTTCCGCCGCCGTACCGTAGTGGATGATGATGACGTGTATAACACACTGGAGGAAATCGAAGTAACCGAAGCAAAGAAAATTTCTCCCGACTATGAAGTAGGCGAAGAAGTTTATGAAGAAGTGAACCTTGAGGATTTCGGGCGCCGCGCCATATTAGCGGCCAAACAAACCCTGGCCAGCCGGATTTCCGACCTGAAGAAAAATGTACTGGCAAAAAAATACCAGGACCGCATTGGTGAGATCATTAGTGCTGAAGTATACCAGGTTTGGAAAAAAGAAATTTTATTACTGGATGAAGAAGGCAATGAACTGATACTGCCCAAGAGTGAACAAATTCCGCAGGATTATTTTAAAAAAGGAGAGAACATTCGTGCCGTGGTAAAAAAGGTAGATATGAAAAATACCACCCCGGTAATTATCCTTTCCCGCACCTCACCCGATTTTCTGGCAAAGCTTTTGGAAATAGAAGTTCCGGAGATCTTCGATGGACTGATCGTTATCAAAAAAATTGTTCGTGAACCAGGTGAAAGAGCTAAGGTGGCTGTTGAGTCTTACGATGACCGTATTGACCCGGTGGGCGCCTGCGTAGGTATGAAAGGCAGCCGTATCCACGGAATTGTTCGTGAACTGAAAAACGAGAATATTGACGTAATCAACTGGACCAACAATATCCAACTATTAATTCAACGTTCTTTAACGCCGGCCAAAATCACTTCCATGGAATTGGACCAAGAAGCCAAACATGCCAGTATTTATTTAAAACCCGACCAGGTTTCTTTGGCCATTGGCCGCCGGGGTGTAAATATTAAGTTAGCTTGCGAGCTAACGGGCTACGAGTTGGACGTTTACAGGGACAATGAAGGCGAAACAGAAGAATTTGATATTGACCTGGAAGAATTCAGCGATGAAATTGAAAGCTGGGTCATTGATGAACTGAAGCGGGTAGGATGCGATACGGCAAGAAGCGTATTGGACCTGACACCAGAAGAACTGGAAAGAAGAACAGACCTTGAAAAAGAAACGATTGAAGATGTAAGAAAAGTGTTGCAGGCCGAGTTTGAGAAAGAATAGCCTTGTCTCCTAAAGGGAGAAAGGCACCACAACCGGTGCATGAGCAATGCCTGGTTAAAAAAGAAACGACTTAAAAAGTTCCCTTTAGGGATTTAGGGTAAATCATTATATGGCAGAAACAATAACAACACCAAGGTTGATGGCAGCCGCCAAAGAGTTTAACATCGGTAAAGATACCCTTGTGGACTTTTTGGTAGGTAAGGGTTTTGACAAGGATGAGTTGAAGCCTACGGCAAAGCTTTCGGTAGAAATGTACCGGGCCTTGCAGGCAGAGTTTCAAAGTGATAAGGTGGCCAAACTGAAAGCAATTCAGATTGACCTTCCAAAGGGCGCCACAGCGGAACCTAAAAAGAAAAGAGACGAAGAGGAAATTCACTTCCGTAAGGAAGAAAAACCGGCTAAGCCAGTTAAAAAAGAAGAGCCGGCACCCGAGCCCGTGCCTGCGCCTGTTGTGGAAGAAGTGCAAGTACCTGAACCTGCACCAGTCCCGCCCCCGGCACCTGCGCCTGCTCCTGAAGAGTTGGTAAAGGAACCAGAACCGGTGGCTCCGGCCGAACCGGCAAAAGAAGAAGTTGAAGTCGTGAAAATGGAAGCCCCCGAAATTGAAGGACCTAAGATTATTGATAAAATTGATCTTAGCGCTATTGATTCTTCTACAAGGCCTAAAAAGGGGGTTAAAAAAGCCAAGAAGGCGGAAGAACCTGTTAAAGCAGAAGAACCGGTTAAGGAGAAGAAGCCTAAAGCCAAAGAACCAGAACCTGTAGTAGAAGAAACGCCAATCCCTGTAGCAGAAGAAATTCCTCAGGCAGCGCCGCAACAAATAGAAGAAACAGAGCCTGTTATCGAAAATATTAAAGCAGAGAAAATAGAAGGACCAAAGATTTTGGGTAAAATTGAATTGCCTGTTGATAGTGATACAAGGCCCAAGCCGGATGAGAAACGTAAGCGTAAGCGCATCCCCATCGAGAAAAAAGAAGGCGGAGTTCAAGGCCTCCAGAGAGGCGGACAGGGACAGCAGCAAGGCAGCACCGGACAGGGTGGCGGCGGACGGTTTACCATTCAGCGTAATGACCGCAGCAGGGGCGGACAGCAACAGGGGGGAAACAGGTTTGGCCAAGGCACTCGTCCCGGGCAGCGTCCGGCATTTGCTAAACGCGAAGACAAGCAAATAGACGAAAAAGAAATTCAACGCAAGATACAGGAGACACAGGCCAAGTTATCCGGTGGTGGCGGTAAAGGCAAGAACATAAAAGCCAAGCTGCGCCGTGAAAGAAGGAATGAAATGGCCGATGCCATGGAGGGTGTAGAAGATAACAAACTGCAGGTAACAGAATTTATCAGTGTTAGCGAATTGGCCAACCTGATGGATGTTTCCTTTGCAGAAGTGATCTCAAAATGTATGAGCCTGGGTATCATGGTGTCCATCAACCAGCGTTTGGATGCAGAAGTAATTGAGCTGGTGGCCAGTGAATTCGGATTTGATGTAGAATTCATTGACATGGAAAAGCAACTGGAAATGGAGGAAGAAGAGGAAGTGGACAGCGAAGAAGATCTTACCTTCCGTTCTCCTATTGTTACCATTATGGGTCACGTTGACCATGGTAAAACCTCCTTGCTGGATTATATCAGGAATGCAAGCGTGGTAGCCGGAGAGGCCGGCGGTATTACCCAGCACATTGGTGCTTACCAGGTAAAGTTGCCCGGTGGTAAAGACATTACCTTCCTGGATACGCCGGGTCACGAGGCTTTTACCGCCATGCGTGCCCGTGGTGCCAAGATTACGGATATTGCTGTAATCGTGATTGCGGCTGATGATGCCATCATGCCGCAAACCCGGGAGGCGATCAGCCATGCGCAGGCAGCTAACGTGCCAATGATCTTTGCTATCAATAAAATTGATAAGGATGGCGCCAACCCTCAAAAAATATATGAGCAGCTAGCACAAATGAATTTGCTGGTTGAGTCCTGGGGTGGTAAATACCAAAGCCAGGAGATCAGTGCCAAGAAGGGCTTGAATATTGATTTATTGTTGGAGAAAATATTACTGGAAGCCGAGCTGCTCGACCTGAAAGCCAATCCAAACCGTGAGGCCAGTGGTACCATCATTGAAGCAACGCTGGATAAAGGACGCGGCTATGTAGCCACCATTCTGGTACAGAACGGAACCTTACATACGGGCGACCTGGTAGTGAGTGGTCAGCATTATGGCCGTGTAAAAGCCATGATGAACGAACGGAATAAAAGGGTTACTGACGCTCTGCCGTCAACCCCGGTGTTGATCCTGGGTTTGAACGGTGCCCCGCAGGCCGGTGAAACGTTTAAGGTATTTGCCGATGAAGCAGAAGCCAAAGAAATAGCGAACCGCCGGGCACAAATTCTGCGTGAACAGGGTATGCGGGCCAAAAAGCACATTACTCTGGATGAAATCGGACGCCGCTTAGCCCTGGGTAACTTTAAAGAATTAAAGGTTATCATCAAAGGTGACGTGGATGGTTCGGTAGAAGCCCTGAGTGATTCGCTTCAAAAATTGTCAACCCCTGAAATTTTGGTAAGTGTCATTCACAAAGGTGTGGGACAAATCAATGAAAGCGACGTGGTGCTGGCCGAAGCCTCCGATGCTGTGATCATTGGTTTTAACGTTCGTCCTTCGCTGCAGGCCAATCGTATTGCAGACAATGCCGGTATCCAGATCAAAACCTATTCCATCATCTATACAGCCATTGACGAGATCAAGAGTGCGATGGAGGGCATGCTGGAACCGAAAATCCAGGAGAAGATTGTGGCCAATGTGGAGATCCGCGAAGTGTATAAGTTCGATAAGGTAACCGTAGCCGGTTGTCAGGTGGTTGACGGAAGGATTAAGAGAGACAACAAGGTGCGGATCATCAGGGATGGTATCGTTGTATATCCTACCGGGGAGGGCGCCGGTGCGGAACTGGGCTCGCTGAAGCGGTATAAAGATGATGTGAAGGAAGTGCTGGTGGGTATGGAATGCGGATTGACGATCAAGAACTACAATGATATTAAGGTTGGCGATATTGTGGAAGCGTATGAAGAAGAGGAAGTGAAGAGAACACTGTAAACGTGAATGGTGAGTGGGGTTATTCATTACGTTCTTCTTTACAGAGCATTATTGATTAATTTTTACTGGTTATTGGCGAAGCGTTTTTGTGAATGCATCAGCAATAATGAATCAATCAATAATCAGTAATTAAACAGCCTATCGAAGAATAAAACGGTAACTAAATAAACCCCGTTTCGCCATTGACTATTGTTTTTCGCGATAAAATATATGTTAATCCCTGCTTTAACCGGCGGGGATTCTTGTTTGTAAAAGTTATTTTTGGCAACATTTGATTGATATGAAAAAGCTTTTCTTCGCTTTCTTAAGTATTATAGCCATAAGCTCCACTGCTTTTACACAACAAAAGAAAATTGTTGCTGATAAAATTGTAGGTATTGTTGGCGATAAAATCATTTTACAATCCGACATTCAAAACGCTATTGCCGATGCCGCCCGCCAGGGAGGTACCCTGCCGCCTAATGCAGAATGCTCTATCCTGGAACAGGCTTTGGTTTCAAAGGTTTTAATGCTCCAGGCCATAAAAGACTCTTTACCCGTAAGCGATGAAGAAGTGGAAGCAGAGTTGGATCAGAGGGTCCGTTATTTTATCACTCAATATGGTACACAGGATGCCCTGGAATCGGTAGCCGGCAAAACCATTTACCAGATCAAGGACGATGCAAGGGAATCGGTAAAAGAAAATAAGCTGGCACAGGCCATGCAAAAAAAGATCGTTGACAATATCCGGATTACCCCCACAGAAGTAAAAGCTTACTTTGACCGTTATCCTAAAGACAGTTTGCCTTTTTTTGAATCAGAAGTTGAATTAGGACAAATCATCGTTTACCCCAAAGCTTCCCGTGACCTGGAAAAATATGTGATGGATGAACTGGCCAATTACAAAAGACAAGTTGAAGCCAATATGATCAGTTTTGCCCAGGCGGCGCAAAAATATTCCGAAGACCCAGGCTCAAAAGACAGGGGTGGCCAATACCAGATCAACCGTAATGAAAAGCAATGGGATCCCAGTTTTATGGCCGCGGCGTTCCGCTTGAAGGAAGGTGAAATTTCCAATGTGGTTAAAACAAAGTTCGGTTACCATCTTATCAAAATGGAAAAACGTAATGGCGATGATGCCATCATCCGTCATATTTTACGGATACCTCCCATTTCCGATGTCGAGGTAAATGAAAGCATTGCCAAACTGGATTCTGTTCGTGCCAAACTTATTGCGGGAACCATAGACTTTAATGGCGCCGCCGGAAAATACAGTGAAGATGAGCAGGCCAAATACGCAGGTCCTTACCTTATTAGCGGCGATGGCGACAGCTATAACCGCATAGACGAACTGGATAAAGATGTGGTAGCCATGTTGGGTAAATTAAAAGTGGGTGAATTCTCCCAGCCTACGGTATTTACAGACGAACGTGGAAAAAAAGGGGTTCGCCTGCTGTATTTAAAATCACGTTCGGAGCCCCATCGCCTGAACCTTCGCGATGATTACAACAAAATAGCTCAATCGGCGCTTGAAGAAAAGAAATACCAGGCATTGGACAAATGGTTAAAAGCAAATATTCCATCTTATTATATTATGATTGATCCGCAGGATTCAGATTGTCCGCAACTGAAAAAATGGGTGGATGTTGAAAAAACCTATGCTTCGAAATAAGTTTTGAAACCATTATAAAGGTTTTCCTTTAGTTGTCCCAATAAGATAAAAGTAAAATTCTACAATCTTATTGGGACAATGTAATTTTAGGCAGAATGTGTCTTTAAGCCATTCAACATCATGCTGCCTTCCTTTAAAAGCAATTTTCTTTCCCGCACGGATAGTCTTTTTTTAGAAAATCATCCATTACCGGCATGGCTTGTTCATGCAGAGGATCTTCAAATACGTTTTGCCAATAAAGCTGCCATAGAACTTTATGATTATCCCGCTACGGAATTTTCAGGTAAAGTGTTTTTAGATCTTTTCACTGCGGAAAGCAGGGAGGATTTTTTACAAAAACAGGCTAACACGGCAGATGCTGCAAGGCTGGATGGCCGTTACCGGCACGTTAAGAAAACCGGGGAAGTTTTATTGGTTGAACTGTTTGCGTCCGCAGTGGTTATTGATAACACAAACTTTTATCAGCTAACCGTAGTCAATAACACGGCCAAAAATCCGGCACAGCAAGATCTTGAAGAAAAAGTAAAGCGTTATAAAACGTATATTGAAAATTCTTCCGCTGGTATTTTTTGCCATGAATTTAAAAAACCAATATCCATACACGTTTCGTTAGAGGAGTTTGTAGCACAACTTAGAACGGACGGTGCCATTACAGAATGCAATAAGGCTTTGGCTGCCATGTATGGTTTTGAGGATCCCTCCGCATTGATTGGACTCCTGCCTTCGCAATTGATCGATTTTGATGATCCTGCTAATATTGAATATTTCAAATCATTTATCGCTAATGGATTTAAAGTACACAATGCCCAATCCCATGAAAAAGACAGGAGCGGCCATTCAAAATATTTTTTGAACAATGCTATAGGGGTTGTAGAAAACGGGTTTTTGAAAAGAATATGGGGAACACAAATAGATGTTACCGAAAATAAGCAGACAGAAAAAAGTTTTAAGGAAAGTGAAAAGCGGTTTAAGGAGGTAGCTGATTCTGCGCCGGTAATGATCTGGATGAGCGATGAAAACGATTGCATCAACTATTTAAATAAAAAATGGGTGGAGTTTACAGGCGAAAACCTGGCTGCTACCCAGGCTTCCGGCTGGTTTTCCTTTCTTCATCCCGACGATTATCTCGAAGCTAAAAGCCAGTATGAAGTTGCGCTGCAGGAAAAAAAACCGGCTATTCTTGTTTACCGCCTGCGCAGTAAAGATGGCACATACCGTTGGGTACATGATACCTGCATACCCAGGTTTTTAAGTGACAAAAGATTTGCGGGATATATTGGTTCGGTAATAGATATTGAAGAACAAAAAAGAAGGGAAGAGCAGTTACGTTACCAGGCTACCATAATGGACAATGTGTCTGACATTATCATCACCAGCGACCTGGATGACACAGTTAGATCCTGGAATAAAACAGCAGAAGAGTTTTATGGAATTCCTGCCGATCAGGCTATTGGAAAATCCGTTACACAGGTGGTGCAACTGGATTATCAAAACACCACCCGGGATAAAGCCATAAAACAGATCTTTAAAACCGGCATCTGGAAAGGGGAAGTGGCATATCAGGAAAAAAACGGTGAAAAAAAATACGTACTCAATACCATTTCGTTGGTGGTAGATGAAACCGGAGAGCAAATAGGAATACTTACCCTGGGCAGGGATATCACTGACCGCAAAAAAGCTGAGCAAAAGCTCCGCCACAGTGAAGCATTTTACCGCACTATGATTGCCGACTCTTTGGATGGCGTTCTTTTAATGAATGAACGCGGCAAGATCAGTTTTTGCTCTCCTTCTGTAAGGCACGTTTTGGGTTATGAAGCCGAAGAGGTGGAAGGAAGAAACGGATTTGAATTTGTGCATCGCGAAGACATTGACTGGGCCTTTCAATCGTTTCAGAAAGAGGTAGAGGAAAGGCCTGAAATTAAATTTATTACGATAAGGCTATTGCATAAAAACGGGCAGTGGGTGTGGTGCATGGTTAGAGGGCACAACCTGCTCAACAATCCCAATATCAATAGCCTTGTGGTTTATTTTCACGATGATACCCTGCGAAAGCAAACTTCCGATGCTTTAATGGAAAGTGAAAAAAGGTTCCGTTCATTGATAAGAGATCTGCAGATTGGTGTTTTTCTTTCCGATAAAGAAGGCCATATCATAATGTGCAATAAAGCACTTTCTCAAATGCTGTCTGTACCGGAAGAGGTGATCGTTGGGAAAAATATTTACGATATTCTGGCCGACGATATAATCAATGAAAAGGAAGAGCTGATCCCACAAAATGAAAGGCCTTTAACCCTTACCATTCAATCAAAAAAAACAGTAAAAGAAGCGGTGATTGGCGTATTTCACCCTATAACCAAAGAACGATCCTGGGTCATGGTGAATGCAGATCCTATTTTAGATGACAATGGAGATATAAAACACATTGTTTGCTCGGTTACAGATATTACGGGCCGCAAAAAACTGGAGCAAAAACTGCTGGCGGATCAGATAGCTCACCAAAAACAATTGACACAGGCCACTATTGACGGGCAGGAAGCCGAAAGGCGTGAAATAGGAAAAGAATTGCACGATAACATCGGTCAGCAGCTTACCACCATAAAGTTGTTTTTAGATATGGTAAAAAGCACGGCAGATGATGTTACCATTGAAATGGCCAATATGGCTCTGAAGGGAGTGTCTGATGTGATCAATGAGATCCGTTCCATGTCCCGTGCCCTGGTGCCTTATACGCTAAAGGATTTGGGGCTGGTGGAATCTATTATGGAACTGGTGGAGGCGGCCAGCCGTGCTCAATTGGCAAAAATCGATCTTGTGTATGAGGATTTTGAAGAACAGGTTGTACCCGAAAATCAAAAACTGACACTATTTCGTATTATCCAGGAGCAATTGAATAATATAGCAAAGCATGCAGAGGCAAAGAATGTAAGCATTGTCATAAAAAACACTGATAAAAAGATCCTTTTAGAAATAAAGGACGACGGCAAGGGCTTCCATCCTAAAAAGATACGCAACGGATTAGGCATTACCAATATTCGTAATCGTGCTGAACTTTTTGGGGGCAGTGCCCAGGTGCTTTCACAACCCGGCAAAGGCTGCACATTAAAAGTTTCCATACCGGTTTCCCATTCCCAATCCCTGGAGATCTTCAATTCTTACAATTAGCTAACATAGTTTGGCCTACCTTTGCGCCTTCTTCCCATGAGTGATGCAATAAAACATGAATGTGGCCTTGCTTTTATAAGATTACGCAAGCGCTTCTCGCACTACCAGAAAAAATATGGTTCGGTACTTTGGGGCCTCAACAAGCTCTACCTTTTAATGGAAAAACAGCATAACCGCGGCCAGGATGGCGCCGGTGTGGCTGCCGTTAAGTTAAATGTGGAGCCGGGCTATCCATTTCTGTCCCGCATCAGGAGCAGCGAGAACCAACCTATCGCCGACATTTTCAAACAAATAGGTGAAGAGTTTAAAGAGCTGCAAAAATTCAACCCTGAAATTGGTAATTATGCTGGCCTTATGAAGGGCCATCTTTCTTTTTTAGGAGAAATATTACTGGGCCATGTGCGTTATGGCACCCAGGGTAGGAACAGTGTGGAGTTTTGCCATCCTTTTATAAAGCGCAACACCATCCCCGCACGAAACCTGGCCTTGGCAGGGAACTTTAACCTGGTGAATACCGATGAGTTATTCGAACTGGTCAACATGGATCCGGGAGAATTTCAAAAACAAAGCGACCTGGCAGCTATGATGGAAGTGATCTATCATTTCCTGGTGAAGGCCGATGAAGTAGACCAACAGCAACTGGACATTGTTGGCGCCCTGAAAAAGGCCGTTCCTCTTTTTGATGGCGGGTTTCATGTCGGTGGCGCTATAGGCAACGGCATTGCCTTTGTTTTCCGCGATGCGCACGGTATTCGTCCGTCCTATTATTACATTAATGATGAAGTGGTGGTAGCTGCTTCGGAAAGGGCGGCCATTCGCACCGCGTTTAATGTGGGCGAAAATGAAGTACAGGAATTGTTACCGGGCAAAGCGCTGATTGTGCTGGAAAACGGCGACATAAAGATCGAGCAGATTATTGAGCCCAAAGAAAGAAGGGCCTGCAGCTTCGAACGTATTTATTTTTCACGGGGCAGTGATGAAAAGATCTATCGTGAACGCCAGCAATTGGGATATAATTTAAGCAAGCAGGTTTTAGAAGCGGTAGATTTCGATTTAAAGAATACCATTTTTTCTTTTATCCCCAACACGGCGGAAGTAGCTTTTTATGGCCTGAGCAAAGGTTGTGAAGATTATCTCAATCAAATAAAAGTAGAACGCATTGCCTCGTGGGGCAACCATATTGACCCGGAAAAGCTGCACGAAATGATCAACCGTAAGGTGCGCATGGAAAAGATCGCCATCAAGGACGTGAAGATGCGTACTTTCATTACGGAAGATGTGAACCGCAATGAAATGGTGCAGCACGTATATGATATTACGTATGGCACGGTGCGCAAAGGCGTTGACACATTGGTAGTGATCGATGATTCTATTGTGAGGGGCACAACGCTGCGGGAAAGCATTATCCGCATGCTGGCCCGCCTGGAACCCAAACGCATTATTGTTGTTTCTTCGTCGCCGCAGATCCGCTATCCTGATTGTTATGGCATTGACATGAGCAAACTGGGCGATTTTATTGCCTTCAATGCAGCCATAGAATTGCTGAAGGAAAGAGGGAACGAAGATTGTTTGAAAGACTTATATGCGCAGTGCAAAGAACTGCACCGCAACAATCAGCTGCATACCGTAAATGTGGTGAAGCAGATCTACAAGTCGTTCACCAATGAGGAGATCACTAAAAAAATTGCACAGCTCATTACCCCCGCCGGTTTGGAAATTCCGGTTGATGTCATTTATCAAACCATTGAATCTTTGCATGAGGCCTGTCCAAACAATTTGGGTGATTGGTATTTTACGGGCAATTACCCCACACCCGGCGGCAACCGTGTCGTGAATACGGCTTTCATCAATTATATGGAAGGAAAGAACGCAAGGGGATATTAGGAGTTTATAGTTCGTGGTTTGAAGTTTACAGTTCCTGTTTGTGGCAATTCTATTCTGCCTAATGGGTAAGGCATAAAAAACATTCAAAAAGCTTTTCTTAGCGCCGTTGCGTCTTGGCGTGAAATTTTATAAGCGAAGCGAATAAATCACGAAATTTAATTCATGAAAACATTGCTTCTTGTCCGCCACGCCAAAAGCAGTTGGGATGCTCCCGGCCTCAGCGATTTTGACCGGCCCTTAAATGAAAGAGGAAAAAAAGATGCACCCGAAATGGCAAAGCGGCTAAAAGATAAAAACATCAACATTGACCTGTTTGTTTCCAGCCCGGCTAAACGGGCTAAGAAAACAGCTAAATATTTTGCAGAGGCATTTGATATAAAAAAAGACGGCATTCAATTCGTGGATGATCTTTATTTGGCTTCTTCATCTGCCTTCCGGGAAACGATAATTGATTTAAGCGACAAAAAAAATGTCGTAGCCATCTTCTCCCACAATCCTGGCATTACCGAGTTTGCCAACGCGCTGACCAATGTTCGCATAGATGATATGCCCACCTGCGGCGTATTTGCCATTCATATTGACACGGATAGCTGGAGTGATTTTGAAAATGCAGAGAAGAAGTTTTTATTTTTTGATTATCCAAAGAACCCGCTTCCCTGAGAGTTACTATAAAAACCAAACTATTTTCACCACCATTTCGGGTGAACAAATTAGGCTCTTAAAATCGTTGCTTAGTGTAAAACACGGTGGCGTCTTTGCGAAAAATAAACCTATGTAGTCTTTCCCTTTCGAAAACTCACCAGGTAAACCCCGGCAAATATGAGGCAGGCCGATACAAGCTTTTGCCAGGTTAATGTTTCTCCCAAAATAAGCGTGGCAATTAGTACCGCAAAAACCGGTTGGGTATAAATATAGCTTCCTGCATTGCCTGCGCCTATATGCTGAATGCCATAAGCGTTAAAATAGTAAGCCAAAAAAGTGCCGGTAACCACCACTCCAAACAAGGCAGCATAGTGCTGCCATTGAAAGCCCGTCCAAGCTATTTCCGCCGTTTGTTGCCATCCAAAGGGAAGGATCATAAAAAAACCAATGGTAAACACCCAACGAATGACATGCAGGGGACTATAATGCTGCATCAGCGGTTTTACCAGTATAAAATACACCGCATAAGAAATAGCATTGATCACTATCAGTACATCGCCCAATAAATAATTGGTTGCTTCATTGCTGGCTTCTTTTTGCAGGATCAGAAATACCGAGCCGCCTATGCCCAGTGACAATCCCAGGGCTTTATAAATAGTAAACCGTTCTTTCAGTACCCACAAGGCAAACAGCGTAACCAGCAAAGGCGTGACCAGGGAAAGTAAAGAGGCATGTATAGTGGAAGTTAGTGTTAGGCCTTTAATGAACAGCATCTGGTTGATGGCCACACCGGTCAGGCCGCACCATATAAACCGGCCCCAGTCTTTTTTGCGGATTTTGGCAGAAGAACGGCCCAATAACCATACGCTCCAAAAAAGCACCAAACTTAATCCTACACGCAGCAGGTTTAAGGCAAAGGGTTTTACCAGTGAAGGCGAGATCATTTTTACCAGGCTATAATTGGCAGCAAAAAACAAATTGGTGAGCAAGACGGCTATATGTGCTTTGGCAGTGGTTTTCATGACTGCAGATTTACAGGATTAACAGGATTTGTTTTTTGCTTGAAGTTGCGCTCTAAAATCAGCAATGATTTCTTTCAGGCTGTTTTCGCTACTCAGGTTTTGCAATTGATAATTGAACACAGAAGCCAGCTCTAATGCATTGGCGAGGTCAAATTTTTTTTGTTCTATACAAAGCGCAAAATTCATTTTCATTAAATGCGCAGCCAGGTATTCCTGTTCGGTTTGTCCGGGTGTGGGAATTAAAATGCTTTTCTTTTGCAGGGCAGCCAAATCCATAACTGTGCTGTACCCGCAACGGCTGATGATAAACGACGCTTCTGAAATCTTTTGTTGCAGGTCCTCTGCGGCTAAATGATTGTATACCACAACATGGGAAGGAGCTTTGATTTTTTCATGGCTTCCCGGCAGCCCTCTTACCAAAACAACCGGGGCGGAATGTTCCTTAAGTTGCTCGAGCAGCCGGTTTTCCAGGATGGTTCTCTGTGGCTCCGGTCCGGAAAGCAGCAGTAAAATATGGTTGGCCCTTTCCTCCACAGATGGGGCAAACCTCGAAAGCGGCCCGGTGAATTTCACCGGTACAGAGGGAAGTGTTTCAGGATGTGAAAGGCTGCCTGCCAGGTTGTTTTTCCCTTCAGCGTCAGGCACCCAGCATTCGGAAAAACGATGGATGAACCGGTAATTTAATTTCTGTAACCATTGATCGGCAAGCCTGCCGAAGCCGGTTTTTATAGAAAGCTGGTGCGTTATAAAAACGGACGGAACAGCCGGGTGATATAGTCCAAACCGGTTATCGGAAACGACGGCATCAATGGAATATTTTTCAACCATTGTTTGCAGCCACCTGTTCTCTTTTTTTATAGAAAAAAGAATTTTTGGTATTTGAGCTGCCATCATAAAAGGCAGCATCCATTTTTTCGGTGCATAGCGGACCCGGTAGCCTTCAAGCGAAAGGAAAACCAATCGGGGAAACTCCTTTTGAAGCAAATTTTTTGGTTTACCTTCTCCGGCCAATAAAACGGTGCATCCCTGGCTTAAAAAGGCATGGATAATGGGCATACACCGGGTGGCATGACCAAGGCCCCAATCCAGCGGAACCACCAAAATCTTGGGTTTCGAAGGTGTTTTTGCCTCACTCATATAATTTTTTTGCCTTTTTGTCAAAAGGAATACTAAAAGGCATGTAAAATAGTTTAATTTAGAAATGAATCTACCTCTTATGAAAAGACTTATTTACATGGCATTGTTCTTGACTATGATGACAATGGCCGGCTGTAGCAAAAATTATTATTCCGGTTATGGCAGTAAAAGCAATAAAGGCTGTGGCTGCCCCGGATCAAAAGGTTTATAAAGATTCGTCATGAAAAATTACAACCGCGACTTGCTGTTATTATATAAAACAGAAGTATATAGCGAGGACTTGTTGCAGCATGAAGTGGAATGCCTGCACCAGATCTTATTACAGGTGGAGCGCAACGATGTGTTCTGCAAGACTCACGAATTGGTTACCCGTTCAAAAATCACAAGTAGATCAAAAACCATCTTAAAGGCCGTCAGCCACGCTGCCCTCAAGCCTTTTTATTTCCTTCTCAATAAAAATTAGCTGTAATTCCTCTCAGGTCCTGGCTAAATAATAACTGCGTTTTAACAGGCTAAATTTATGAGCCCGGCCAATGGCTACTTTTCAGCTTTTGGTTGCGTCGCACACTTCAGCGTTCAGTTCTGTCTTCAACCAATAAGGCCGTCGTGCCATTATAAAATAAAACAGCCCCCGAAGGAGCTGCATAAAGTTTTTTTCTATGGATTAATGTAACTGTTGTAAGGCCGCGCCTAATTTCGCCAGCATTTCATCAATCTCTTCTTTCTTACAGGTACCCACACTTAGCCTGTACCAGGGCGAGGTTTTATCAGCGCCAAAAGCATAAAACGGAACCACGGCTAAACTGGCGTGTTGCAATAAATAAGAAGTCACATCGCTTTGGGTTTTCAGTTCGGTTCCCTCCGCTGTTTTCTTACCCACCAGGGCAATTTTAATCGTTAGATAAATCGCTGCCTCGGGGGCTACTGCCTCTACGGTATAGCCCTGCTTTTTTAATTGCATGAAACCTTCATAAATACGCCGCAGTCTTTCTTCCAGTTCAGTTTTAAAATGAGCCAGATAAGAATTAATAGCTTCTGTGTTGGCTAAGAACTTTGTTAAACCCTTTTGCTCCGGCATAGGCGCCCAGGCACCTACATGCGATAGAATGGCTTTCATCTTATTTAAAACAAAGGAGGGCCCCATGCTCCAGCCTACCCGTACACCCGTGGAAGCAAACACTTTACTGATGGCGTCAATGTATATTGTGTAAGGGCGCATTTCAGGATTTAAAGAAACCGGGTCGTAGTGCTGAATGCCATTGTAGGTGAGGTGCCAGTACATCTGGTCGAACATCACGTAGAGTTTTTTTTCCTGCTCACTTCTTCTTTTGTTTTCTTCTACAATCATGTTACAGATGGCCTGTAATTCTTCTTTCCGGAAGGTCGTACCCGTTGGGTTTTGCGGAGAACAAAGCGCCAGGAAAACCGCGTCTTTTATATGCGGCCTCAGGTCCTCTGCCGTAGGCATGAAATTATTTTCTGCTTTGGCCTCTACCACCACATGCTGACCTTCCACAAAATGCACATAGTGATTATTGTTCCAGGAAGGCACGGCATAAATCACCTTGTCGCCTTTATCGCAAATGGCACGGAACAGCGCATAAATAAGTGGGCGGCCGCCAGAGGCGATCAGGATCTCGTCTGTGTTGTACTCAAGTCCCTGGTATTTTTTGGAAAAGGCGCTAACGGCCTGGCGCAGTTCAAGACTGCCTTCGCCGGGAGGATAATTGGTAAAATGTTTCCGGTATGCTTCTACGATCTCGTCTTCCAGTTCCTTTGGAATGGGAAAAATCTGAGGGTCAAAATCGCCGACTGTAAAATTGTAAATGCGTTCGCCTTTGCGAATGCGTTCACGAATTTCACCACCGAGTTTTACAATTTCAGAACCAATCAGGGTTTCAGAAAGATGAGAAAGTTTCATGCGCCATTAAAATTTCCGCAAAAGTAACCTGATTGGCTTAGATGAAGGTCAATTATGTCTTCGCTGATGTGAGTTCCTGGTAGTGACTCTGAGTCGTTGCGTAGGACTGCCGGTCTCTCTGATTGTAGGAAACTTTCTTAGGTATAAGCTGCAGAGGTATAAAAAACCTCTGAAGTTTTATGGAATGAAAAGGGAAATCGATCTCAGTACTAAAACCAATTTATGAAGAGAAAGATTTCCCTGGCCGCTGCTGTGTTATTTGCAGCCTTTTTTGCATCGGCCCAAGTCAAAAAAGAAAAAGCTCCGCCACCACCGCCTCCCCCTCCCCCGGTTTTAAATACAGTTCCACCGCCACCCCCTCCCTTACCACCGCCGCCTCCGAAGCAGTCCGTGGCTTCGTTGCCCGGTGATTATAAAGCTTTTTTGAGGCGGAATCCCACGGTAAAAGGTATCAGATGGTCTGGCAATAACACGGTTCATATCCAGTTAAAGTCCGGAAGTGATGAAGTTTATAAGCTCAATGATAAAGAAGAGGCTCAAAATCTAGAAAGCAAATATGGAAAACTGCCGGCCGCCCCACCGCCACCGCCGGCCCCGCCCAGGGCACCTAAACCCATTGAAGAACTATAAAAGAAAACCCCTGTTTTATCAGGGGTTTTCTTTTATAGTATAGTTGCTTCTGGTCATGCTATTCTATCGGGGCATAATCTTTAAAGAAGTTGATTTTAGTTCCTTCTGCCTGCCTGCGGTAGTTGGGCCATTGCGAAGTGTAAAAATTATTTATCCGTTTTACGGCTGCTGCAATCAGGTCTTCGGCATTTTTTACCAATTGCTCTTCCTGCGGGCCGGGGGCTACGCTTTTGCTGGTAATGTATTGTTGCGCCATTTGCATGGTGCTTAACACCGTTGCATCCTGCGAGCGGGAAATACCCTGCCTGTCAGACGTTTTTCCGCTGATAAATTCACGAAGGACTTTTATGGAATCCTGCGTAGCCATAGTGGCCTTGCGTAGAGAGTCTATATCCTTTCCTGTCAACCCGCGAAGATCGGCTGTAAGTTTTGCCAGCACTTCCTCCGATTCGCTAAGGCGGTCCATGCCCCTCAGTAATTTATCAGAGCTTTTGCGCAGGCGATCGAGCATTTTGCGTTGCGCTGTTTTTACTTCTTCTGTTTTATTCAGCCGCGGATCATCTTTGATGGTAACCAGCGTGGAATCTGATTCTTTACCCAGCGCCAGGACAACTTTATATGTGCCCGGGAATACTTGCAATCCACCTGGCTCAGCGCTGCTGCTTCCGCCAAAGCGGCCACCGCCTCTTGCACCAGGCTGACGAAATCCTTTTTCCTCCATGCCCCACCACTGGCGGTTCAATCCTGTATCGGCCTTCCATTTCAGGTTGCGGATCACCTCATTTTTCTCGTTGTAAATGCGGACGGTCACACTGTCGGCCGCGGCCCCCTCCCGGCCTCCTCTAGTGAGGGTAGGAGTTTCAAGCAGCAAAGGCTCACTTTGCGTAGTGCCCTTATTAGTAGCCGTATTTTGCTTAAGCTGGGATTGTGTTTGGATCACGCCCCCACCGGGGGAATTGGATGGGGCTGCAATAAAATAGCTGATCTCCGCACCTCTTCGTCTGTTCTCTGCATCCCACAAACCATACGTGCTCCAGTCGTAACCCGGCGCTGGTTTGTACGTTGCCTGGTAGGCCTCGGGGGCGTCAAACGTAGTAAGCTTTTTTGTAAAGGCTTTTCCGTTGTTGGCCGCCATTTTGCGTAGCGGACGAATATTATCCACCACCCAAAGGGCACGGCCAAACGTAGCGATCACCAAGTCGGCTTCTCTTTCCTGGATGGCCAGGTCAAAGGTGGATACAGCCGGAAAACCCTCGTTCTTCCAGTGCTGAAAGGAAACGCCGTTATCAAAGCTTACCCAAAGGCCATGTTCTGTTCCGGCAAAGATCAAATTGGGTTCAGCCGGATCCTGTAACACACACAAGGCATACCCTTCAATGTTCTTTTGGCCTAACATATTCTTCCAGGTTTTCCCATAATCAGTAGTGCGGAAAATATAGGGCTTGAAATCGCCGCGGCGGTAATCGTTCACTACCACAAAAGCTTCTGCTCCATTGTACCTCGAAGCACGGATCTGCGGTATCCACGCCCCTACGGGCAGGCCCGGAATTTTTCCCCGGAAACTGGTCCATGTTTTTCCGCCATCTCTGGTCAGTTGCACATTGCCGTCGTCGGTTCCCACCCAAATGACGCCTTGTTCTTTTGCCGATGGCTCAATGGCCAAAATGGTACAATGATTTTCTGCTCCGGTAATGTCCAACGTCAATCCGCCGTTTTCTGACTGATCAATTTTTATTGCGTCGTTCGTTGTCAGGTCAGGAGAGATGGTTTGCCAGCTGGCGCCCTTGTCGGTGCTTTTGTGTACATACTGGCTGCCATAGTAAAGGGTGCTATTGTTAAAGGGATCCTGTGCAATGGCGGCGTTCCAGTTGAAACGCAATTTGCGTGAGGTATCGGTTTGCGGGGGTTTGATGAACCAGCGTTCACCGGTTTTATAATTCAGCCGTCCCAAACTGCCACCCTGACTCATAGAATATACCCAATCATTATTGTCTGCATCCGGCATGGCATCAAAGCCATCGCCGCCGCCGATATTGTTCCAGTAGTAATTGCGTATGCCACCACTGGTCCATGTATAGGCGGGACCATGCCAGGTACCGTTGTCCTGCATGCCGCCCATAATATTGTAAGGAATCTGGTTGTCTACATTTACATGATAAAACTGGCCCACCGGCAAGTTCTCATTGAAGTTCCAGGATCGGCCGCGGTCCCGGGTAATGCCGATGCCGCCATCGTTACCATCCAAAATAAAATCCGGATTGTTCGGGTGTATCCACCAGGCATGATGGTCGGGGTGAATACCGGCATAGGGTAACAGGGTTTTGAAGGTTTTTCCGCCGTCTTCACTTACTTCCACCATATCGTGGATATTGTAAAGGCGGTTTTCATTTTTGGTATCTACAGCAATATCCTGGAAATAAAAAGGACGGTTGGTTACCCATTGGGGATCGCTGTTCACCAGCTCCCATTTGCTTCCGCCGTCATCACTGCGATACAAACCATTTTTAGTGGCTTCTACCATGGCGTACACCCTGGAGGGCATGCTTTGGGAAAAGGCAATACCTATGCGGCCGTAGTTGCCTGCAGGCAAGCCGTCATTTTTCCCCAGTTTTTTCCAGTTCTTGCCCCCGTCATAAGTAATGTACAAACCGCTGCCGGCTCCACCGCTTTTAAAACCCCAGGGGGTGCGGCGGTGCTGCCACATGTTGGCAATTAATTTATTAGGGTTGGAAGGATCCATGGCCAGGTCGGCACAGCCGCTGGTATCGTTGGTATAAAGAATGCGGTTCCAGGTTTCACCGCCATCGGTTGTTTTATACACGCCACGTTCGGGATGCTCCGCATAGGGATTGCCGATAGCTGCTGCATAAACGGTGTTTGGGTTGGTGGGATCAATAAGGATGCGGTGAAGATTCCTGGTTTTTTCCAGGCCCATACGCTTCCAGGTTTGACCAGCATCCATGCTTTTATAAATGCCTTCGCCCAGGTTGAGGGAGTTGCGGGGGTTGCCTTCGCCGGTGCCTACCCATACAATGTTTGGATTGCTTTGCTGGATAGCAATAGAACCAATATTCAGCGTGGGCTGATCGTCAAACACAGGGGTCCACCGGGCCCCGGCATTGGTAGTTTTCCAAACGCCACCCGAAGCAGCACCGATATACCAGGTATCGGGTTGGTTCACTACTACATCAATAGCGGTGATACGGCCGCTCATACCGGCCGGGCCGATGTTGCGGGGCTTCAGATTTTTTAATTGATCAAGTGAAATGTTTTGTGCGAACAAGGAGAAGGAGAGGACGGATAACCATCCGGTAAGGAATAATTTCATCAGTCAGTTTTTAACGGGGATAAACTTACTGATAAGTTGAGGGGCGGCAAAATGAAATGTGAGAGGAGTTAATTCATTCGCAGCTTTAAATAGTTTTCTCCATACGTATCTTCTCGTTTTTATCCTCCGGCTAACAGCAAAAGCTTGTACCTATCAGTTAATTAAAAGAGAAACATCCTTAAGTGAAACAAAAGCAGGTAACCACCGCAATAGTTGCTACCTGCCTGAGTTTTGTAAGGATTGCTTTTAGCGAATCGTCACTTCCTGTTTAGTGATTTCTTTGCCTGGAATCAGCGGCAGGCTGACCTGAAGTACACCATCTACATACTTTGCTGTAATTTGGGTCGCATCAATGGTTTCATTCAAGGTAAAGGTGCGTACAAAACCACCCCGGCTGTATTCCCGCAATACCCAGTTGGGCCGCGGAAAACCTTCCGGTGGAGTGTAAGATATGCGTAGCTCCCTGCCTTCCACATCAATTTTAAAATATTCTTTAATACGACCCGGGGCAAAGACCAGCATTTCATAACTGGTGTCGGTCAGGTAAACATTGACCGTCGCCCGTTGCATGGAGCGGATAAACAGCGATCGTTGGCTGCCTCCGTAGCGTTCGCCTTTTGCGGCGCATGACTGATTGTAGTTCATGTTTTCCTTTTTAAGGTGATGAAATGATTACCAGTAGAATGACTCAAACAATTGCACCAGAAAGTAAAACGGCAAATGTGGCAGAAGAAATAGAAACAGCAGAGGTGATGCTACCTGACATTAAGAGGAATCCAGGTGTCTTTTGGCAGTAATAGGATGGTGTAAGTTTACATATGGAATCTTTAATACAAGTGTATTTCGTTTAAAGATGAGGATGATTTTAAAGCCCTATATTTTAAAAGAGCCATCTATCGGAATCGAACCGACGACCTGCTGATTACGAATCAGCCGCTCTGGCCAGCTGAGCTAAGATGGCGGAGATATCAATGTGCCGTAGGGTCACGCCACTGGCGTGACCACTTTGATGATTTTTTACAAGGTCATGTCACTGGCATGACCCTACGGCAACTAATTTACTAAAATGTTTTCTTTACTCCAGCCGGTACTTCTGCATTTTCAGGATAGAGCACGGCCTTCACATAATTATTCATGTCTAAAAATTTTCTAGCTGCTTTTTGAACGTCTGCCAAGGTCAGCGCATCAACCCTTTGTTCATAATCCAGTATTCTTTCAGGATTGTTCTGGTCAATAAAAGCCTGGGAAAGATTATCGAGCCAATAATTATTCTCCTGTAATTGGGTGCGGTAATGTTTTTTCCAAGTTTCTTTTACCTTATTAAGATCCTTTTGCTCCACACCTTTTTCCTGTGCATTTTTAATGATGGCCAATAATGCGTTGGTGAGTTTGTCAACGCTTTCAGGTCCGGTGGGAATATTAGCTGAAACCGTATAATGCACATAGGGCCGTTTTTGAATGGAGCCGCTCAATCCACCACTATACATACCTCCTAACTCTTCTCTTAGTTTTTCAATAACGGTAATATTCAGCACATCTACCAAGGCTTTCAACGCCATATTTTCTTCAAGGCTGTATTCCGTTTCGCCGGACCACAATAACGTAATGAGGCTTTTGGCTTCCTTGCCTTTTTTAATATTGGCTTCTACTACACCTTTCACCGGGCGGATGTTATTGTCCTTATACAGATGTTCTGCCGGTGTAGCCGGTAAAGAACCCAGGTATTTTTCCAGCAGCGGTTTGGTTTTAGCCAGATCAATATTGCCTACCAGGGTGAAATGCATGCCATCGGCATTACCAAAGATCTGTTTATAGATTGCCAGGGCTTTATCTGCCTTTAAGTTGTTGAATTCTTCCTCTGTAGGCACACCGCTTACCCATGGATTGCTGTTGTAAACGATTTTCATCAGGGTGTCCTGGAAGAACACCTGGGGATTGCCTTTGATGAACTGCAACATGCCTTTGTTCTTAGTAATAAAAGATTTGAAGAGTGTTTCATCTATTCTTGGTTGGGTAAAATAAAGGTTCACTAACTGAAGGAAAGTTTCCAAATCTTTCACGCTGCTGCTGCCCTGGATGCCTTCTTCATAATCGTTAATATAAGGCATTACTTCCACTGTTTTCCCCGAAAGAAATTTTTCCAGATCAGTGGGCGACATGTCTTTTACACCCATCTCATTTACAATTTCTGCGGCATGTTTGGCATTGTCTTTATCGGATAAAGGAAAGCGTTGGTAGCCACCCCACCGCCAGGCATCCATCAGTATCTGGTCATTCTTGTAGGAGGTAGGTTTTAACGTAATGGTTATTCCATTGCTCAAGGTAAGATCGGTAGTGCCTAATTTTTCATTCTTTGTTTCTTTAACGATTTTGCCTGCTTCCAGTTTGCCATCCATCAGGTTTTCCGCCACTGCTTTTTCCTCATAAGGTTTCACGGTTTGTTTGGTGGCCGCTACCATATCACTTAATAATTCAGCGTTGGAAGGCAGTTTGTCCTTCATTTTTGCCGGCGCCAGCAGCAGGGCGAAAGCGTTGTCCATGCCGGGCATTTTTGCAGCTACCGCATTGATCTCTTTAGCTGTAATAGAAGGCAGAACCTGCTTCATGAATTTATAGCGGTTCTCCGGCCCAATAATGGGAGTGCCTTGTAAGAAATTGTTCAGGTAACCCTGTACCAACTGGCTTGATGGCGATTTATCCTTTTCGGTAAAAGCCCTTTCTGCTTCATTCAGCAGCGATGCTTTTACCCGGTCGATTTCAGAAGGCAGGAAACCAAACTTGCGGGCTCTTTCGGTTTCGGCCACCAGGGCGTCCATGGCTTCTTTTTCGGTATTGTTACCCAATACGGCGGCTGTAATAAAAGCATCATATCCACGGATGAAAGACTGCTGCCCGGTGAACCCATAAACGAACGGCGGATCTTCTTTTTTAGTGAGCTCCTGCAGGCGCTGGTTGATCAGTGAGTTCACCATATCTTCTACCAGTTCACGGCGGTAGTCGGCCCAGGTTTTTATTTTTGGGGATAGCCGGATGGAATTGAAGACCTGTAAAATGGTGTTGGTATTTTCTTCATCGGTGATCACCAGGGCTTCAGGTTTTGTTCTTGTTTTGATGGGAATAATGGAGGGACGCGGCGTGGCAGAGGTAGGGTTCTTATAATTTCCAAAGTGGGCCTTGATCTTTTTTTCCATTTGAGCAGGATCAATATCACCCACCACTATTACAGCCATAAGATCAGGGCGATACCATTGTTTGTAAAAACGATTCAGCGTGGCATAGTTGAAATGTTTCAAAATAGAATCGGTGCCAATAGGCAGGCGTTCGGCATATTTGGAACCATTAAACAATTTTGGAAAATACTGGCGCAGCATTCGTTGTTGGGCGCCCTTGCTAAGGCGGGATTCTTCCAGCACTACGCCTCTTTCCTTGTCTATTTCAGATTTATCCATCAGGTTGTTGAAGGCCCAGTCTTCCAGTACGGTAAAGCCTTTTTCTACAATGGCCGGGTCGTCAGTTGAAATGGGAAGGATATAAACGGTTTCGTCAAAGCCGGTGTAGGCATTCAGGTCGGCGCCAAACTGCACACCAATTTTTTGCAGGTAATCCACCAATTCATTTTTGGGGAAATTTTTGGAACCGTTAAAGTTCATGTGCTCCATAAAATGCGCCAAGCCTCTTTGATCGGCCTCTTCCAAAACGGAACCGGCGTTCACTGCCAAACGCAGCTCCACCTTCTTTTCGGGTTTGGCGTTTTTGCGGATGTAATACGTAAGGCCGTTGGGCAGCTTGCCAATCTTCACGTTAGGGTCAACGGGAACAGGGTTTGCCAAATTGATCTGTGAAAAACTTTGTGTACTAAAAAGGAATGCTATCACAAAGATGTAGCAGTGCCGGAGTGTCAGCTTCATACTAAATTATTATAATGTAAATATAAGCAGGAGTGTTTTTTGAATATACAGAGAAAAGCTGGTAAAGAGCCGTTGCCGATGCGAAGGGAACAGGACTTGTAAAGAGCGATAAGGTTTTTTGTTGCCGGCTTTTGTTCCCTGATGGATCCATCCTTCCTTGTGACGCTCCGTTCAACAGCAGTAACTTCTATCCTCTTTTTCCTTCGAACCACACAGGCACATAGGGAACAAGGGTGTTCACCTAGGGCTCGATCTGTTTTATGCTATGTGGAAATTCTATGTTTCCATGCTTCTATTGTGGTTCAGGCATTGTACAAGACAGAAGGTACAAAAGTGCGACGCAACGAAAGCTTAATAGTAGAAATGCAGCTCAGTACATAAATAAAAGACGCCCAATACCGGGCGTTTTACAAGTGAAAAATCTTTATTCTTCTTTTTTCCTGCTGTATTCTTTTTCGGCCTGCTGCGCTTTTTTGAAATCCAGTACCACACCGTTAATGCAATAGCGCAATCCTGTGGGCGGCGGGCCGTCATCAAACACATGTCCCAGGTGCGATTTGCAGCGGCCGCACATGACTTCCGTACGTTTCATGCCGTAGGAATTATCAGGCGCATAAATAATGCTGCCTTTGCTAACGGGCTGATAAAAGCTGGGCCAGCCGCATCCGCTTTCGAACTTGGTGTCGCTTACAAACAGGGCGTTGCCACACACGGCGCAATAATAAGTGCCCTTGTCTTTTATATTTTCCAGCGGGCTGCTCCAGGGTCTTTCGGTGCCTTTTTCACGGGCCACGTGATAGACATCGCCGGGAAGGATTTTTTTCCATTCCGCTTCGCTTAAAGCTACTTTAGAACTATCGGTGTTGGAGTAAACCGGGTTGTTTTTATTGGCTGAGTCCATACTGATTTTTTTATTGGATTGGGAATAGGTACAAAATTGCAAGCTTAATGCCAGCGGTAATAAAATGAGTGGGCGTATCATAAAAAATTACTTATCTCAAATTTACGAATACCACAGGCAAGAGGTGTTGTAAACAAATGTGAAAGAAAGCGAGCCGCTACAAGCCATTAGCGGTAAGCTGCAGACCTTAGCAGATCAGGCAGTGTACGTGGCGATGTACAGCTCATAGCCTGTTTTTTCCTATATTTGTTTTTCAAGCTTAGCAAGCAATTATGTTCAATTTGATCTTATTTGGCCCTCCAGGCAGCGGAAAAGGTACGCAATCGGAAAAAATAGTGGAAAAGTTTGGGTTGATACATTTATCAACTGGTAATTTGTTGCGCCAGGAAATTGCGGACAAAACCCCGCTTGGCATGGAAGCCAAGAACTTTATGGATAAGGGACAATTGGTTCCGGATGAGGTGGTGATCGGGATGATTGATTCGTCCCTTGAAAAACATGCTGATTCCAAAGGGTTTCTGTTTGATGGATTTCCAAGGACCATAGCCCAGGCCGAAGCCCTGGACAAATTACTGGCCCTGAAAAAAACAGGTATTTGCAAGGTGCTGGCCCTGGAAGTAACCGAGGATGAATTGGTGAAGCGACTGGTAAAACGCGGTGAAACATCCGGCCGTAGCGATGATACAAATGAGCAGGTGATCAGGAAGCGTTTCAGCGTTTATAAAAATGAAACACAGCCCGTAGCAGACTATTATAAAGCACAGGGAAAGCTGGAAACCATTCACGGCGAAGGTTCGGTAGATGAAATTTTTTCCAAGCTTGGTCATTGTATCGAAACGGAAATGACAACCCAGAAATCGGTGTCTGCAGGCCCACTGTAACACCGGCCTTTAAGGACGGCGTCCAATAAAAAGAGCTAATTTTTTGTCATATAAAAGCACTCCATCATTTTTAATGTTGAGTGCTTTTTCTTTTTAAGCGTGTGACGGGTTAAGGTTTCGTGCAGGCAACCGCCTCCTTTGCAAACTGCAATGTTACCATCAGAAGGAATCGTAGCGGGCCGTCTTTTTTCCTTAAACTTGCATTTATAACGTGGCTATATGAATAAAGAGAAAGAACAGTTTCTGAGGTACCAGTTAATTAACCTGCTGAAACAAGTTCCCTCCGATACACCTCCACAATGGGGTAAGATGACGCTGCAACAAATGATCGAGCATTTTGCAGAGAGTGTCCGCATTGCATCGGGCAAAAAGATATATACAGATTTAGTGACGCCGGAAGCGCATCTGCAAAAAATGCGTGATTTTATACTAAGCGAAAGACCTTTTAAAGAAAACACCGTTAATCCTCTTATGCCTGTGCTGCCGGCGCCTGTACAAACCCGTTCAGTGGAAGAGGCCCTACAGGAATTACAAGCAGAGATCAATTATTTTTTTACTGTTTTTGAAAAAAATAAACTGCAGGTAACAAGAAATCCTTTTTTTGGCGATCTGAATTTTGAAGAGAATGTTCATTTGCTGCATAAGCATGCCCTGCATCATTTAAGACAATTTGGAGTAACGGTTGACAACGAAATCAAAGCATGAAAAAACTAGAGAATTATATAAGCGGAAAATGGATAACGGGCGATGGCGAAGGCCAGGCCCTGTACGATGCCGTGAACGGAGAGATCATTGCGGCGGCTACTACCAAAGGATTGGATTTTGCGTCCATTTTACAATACGGACGTGAAACAGGCAACGCGTCCTTGCGCCGGATGACCTTTCATGAAAGAGGAAGAATGCTGAAAGCTTTGGCCGCTTACCTGCTGGAACGAAAAGAAAAATTTTACGAAGTAAGTTATCATACCGGGGCTACCAGGGCCGATAGCTGGATTGATATTGAAGGAGGCATTGGGAATTTGTTTTCAAATGCTTCGTTGCGGAGAAAATTTCCTGACCTGCCTTACTGCACCGACGGCGATCCTGTTGCGTTAAGTAAAGGCGGCCATTTTATGGCACATCACCTTTTGGTGCCCAAAGAAGGCGTAGCGGTTCACATCAACGCGTATAATTTTCCGGTATGGGGCATGCTTGAAAAATGTGCCGTCAACTGGCTGGCCGGCATGCCTGCCGTGGTAAAGCCGGCCAGCGTTACCTGTTACTTAACGGAAGCCGTAGTAAAAGAAATTATTGCTTCCGGCATTTTGCCGCAAGGGGCGCTGCAGCTGATCTGCGGTGGTGCCGGCGATATGCTGGACCATGTAACCGCCCAGGATGTAGTCACCTTCACCGGCTCCAAATCCACGGGCTTGATGCTGAAATCACACAAAAGGATTTTAGAAGAGAGTGTGCCCTTTAATATGGAAGCCGATTCTCTTAACGCCATTGTTTTGGGCGCAGATGCAACACCCGATTCGCCGGAATGGGAGATTTTTATCAAAGAGGTGCGTAAGGAAATGACGGTAAAGGCCGGGCAAAAATGTACCGCCATCCGCAGAATATTTGTGCCCCAGCATTTATTGGAAGACGCATATATAGCTTTAGGAAAAGCGCTGGGGCAGACAACGATTGGTAACCCTTTGAATGAAAAAGTGCGGATGGGTTCCTTGGCGAGTTTAGGACAACGGGAGGAAGTAAAACAAAACATTCAAAAGCTGCTGGCTTCTTCACAAATGGTTTATGGCTCGCTGGATAGCATAGAAATTATTGACGCTGATGCACACAAGGGTGCTTTTCTCTCTCCCGTATTATTGATGAATACAGATCCTTTCAAGGCTGATGCGGTGCATGATGTAGAATGCTTTGGCCCTGTCAGCACGATCATGCCTTATAAAGATCTGTCTGAGGCTGTGTTATTGGCCAAAAAAGGAAAGGGCTCTTTGTGTTGTTCTATTGTAACCAATGACAACAGGATGGCTACAGACTTTGTAGTGGGTGCCGCTACGCATCACGGAAGGATTTTGGTGTTGAACAGGGAAAACGCAAAGGAAAGTACAGGGCATGGCTCGCCGTTGCCCATGCTTATTCACGGTGGCCCGGGGAGGGCCGGGGGCGGCGAGGAAATGGGTGGTGTCCGTGGCGTAAAACATTATATGCAAAGAGTGGCTATCCAGGGGACTCCCACTACGATCACCGCTATTACACAATCCTATCAGCCCAATGCAAAAGGCATACAAAGCAGTGTACATCCGTTTCGTAAATATTTTGAAGACCTGCAGATCGGCGATCAGATTGTAACCGGCAAAAGGATCATTACCAGCGAAGACATTGATGCCTTTGCGGAGTTAAGCGGCGACCATTTTTATGCGCATAAAAAAGACACAGATTTTACAGGTACCATGTTTGAACAACAAGTGGCACATGGCTATTTTGTATTAAGTGCGGCAGCGGGATTGTTTGTAGATGGAAGTGAACTGGGCCCAGTTCTTTTAAATTATGGTATTGATGAATTGCGTTTCACCAAACCGGTTTATCCCGGCACCGAACTAACGATACGGTTTACCTGTAAGGAAAAATTACCCCAGGATCCAAAAGAAGAAAATGAGATTCCAAAAGGCATCGTAAAATGGTTGGTAGAGATGTTGGATGAGACAGGAGAGCATGTAGGGATTGCGACGATATTAACAATGGTGGCTAAGGGGCCACATAAGTAAAGAAAGTAAAGAGCAGGGGTATAAATGATCCCATGAAACGGTAATGGAAAATAACCGTTTGCATTTCTACTGCTTTAGATCCATTTGTTTTGAAAACATATGAGGAAGCGGCAAGCAATCATAACTGAGAAGTAGGGTGGAATGATTTTTTTAATTTTTAAAATAAATAACGAGAAGAACATTTACAGGATGGCATTTGACACGTTATCTTTTCTCTTTTAAACCCTTAGCTATGGCAAAAGATATTATTAACGGATATGTAGATTCAGAAACACACAACGGCATTACTACAATAGAGTTTTTTCATCCTCAAAGCAACTCGCTTCCTCATCGTTTGCTGGAAGACCTGGCGAACGAAATTCACGCTGTCGGTACTGATAAGGAAACAAGGGTGATCATTCTTCGCTCGGGCGGCGAAAAAGCTTTTTGTGCCGGCGCTTCTTTTGATGAACTGGTGCGCATTGATAATGAAAAGAAAGGTTTTCAATTTTTTAGCGGTTTTGCAAACGTCATCAATGCCATGCGCAAATGTCCCAAGTTCATTATCGGACGCATTCATGGGAGATGTGTAGGAGGTGGAGTTGGCCTGACCGCGGCTGTTGATTATGCTATTGCTGTGGAAGGCGCGGAAATCAAACTTAGTGAACTGGCTATCGGCATCGGCCCTTTTGTAGTGGGGCCCGCGGTACAGCGTAAAATTGGACTGTCAGCATTTTCACAATTGTCTATGGATGCTACCATGTGGCGTAACAGCGATTGGGCCCGAAGAAAAGGACTGTATGCTGAAGTGCATTCTTCTGCAGAAAGTATGGACGAGTCTGTCGCAAGATTGGCGGGTCAATTAGCACACAATAGTCCCGAAGCCATGACTGAGTTGAAAAAAACATTCTGGCAAGGCACGGAAGACTGGGATGATCTGTTGTACCGCCGTGCAGAGATCAGCGGGAGACTCGTGCTGAACCAATTCACAAGAGAGGCCATTGCTAAATTCAAAACAAGGAAGTAAGGCAGGGTATAAAATTTATTCAATCACGGTGCAAACCTCATGGCTCAAAAGAAAGTCTGAAAAACCCGGTTTCTTCAATTAAATTCTGCATTTGGTCATAGTTATGGCTGCTTTTCTGAAAAGATTGTTTTAGCGATAAATATAAAATGGTCATGTATTGCTTGTGAAGAAAATAATAATTATTGGGATCGATAGAGGTTACCAACTCTTTTGCATCGGGCTCCTGTAAATGTGTTTTCACAAATGCTTTAAAAAGATGAATGGCTTCAAACATACCTAAGTCATTATCCGTATTCTGATTTTTCCTTTTTTTGATAGCTTCTTCGATATAATACGTGGCTTCTTCATACTGGGATGTAAGGACAAGCGCTTCGGAAAATTGTTTTAAGAACTGATAAACCAGGGCAAGGTTTTCCTTTGATGATTTAATTAAAGAATAATACTGCCTCGCTTCCATAAGAATCGGATCCTGTGGTCTGTTAAAAGTATTTGCATAAAATAGTTGTGCGGCAAAAAAGCTTCCGGCAATGTTGGACGGTGTGGATTTATCTACAGCATAGTCTATTATTTTATTATAGTGGTGTTCTACGCCAATATTATTCTTGGATAGCCAATAACGAAAGCAAAGAGTTGAATGCCCGAATATTTGGCTGTCTTTTTCATTGCATTCGTGTAAATAATAACGCAGGCCATCTCCATAATAAGAGTTGAGTTTATCTATATGGATAAACTTTTCAAAATAAATCCGCTGTCCATTTTTGGTTCTTGCAATTTCGCGCTGAAACTCATCAAAATTGTAAGACTGGTGTTCCAAAAACTGGATGGTTTGTCCAACCAGCTCTAAATAAACAAGATCATTGGTATTCTTTAGTTCAATATTTTTAAAAATTCTTACCAGGTAGTTTGTTAAAGGAAAGTTTTGATGCTCTGTACTGGCTGGTTGGCTTTGTTGTTTGGATGCTACAAAATGGTTGAAAGAGGAGTAACCACAGTAGTTGGATAGAACATCAAGTGTATAAACTGATTGCCGGTGTTTAGACTCCATCAACCCGAAAAAACGCCGTAGGGTATTGAAGCTTAGGGTGAACTGTAAATGTTTTAAAATATGGGTTTGGAGATAAATGCAATCTGCAGAGAATAATATTTTTCTACCGAATGTTTTTTCTACCTCTTCTTTTAGCAGATCAACATTAGTAGGTTTTAAAAGGTTCGAAGAAGTAGGTTCTAAGCGGTTAGCATTTGAAGACTTCATGGTACAACGTTGACAGTTACAAAAATCAATTTCAATTGGGTAGGGATAGGGCGGTGTTCTTTTGACCTGTAGGTAGTTCAAAAAATATGGGTTACATTTTTTAATCTTATTGTTATCGAAGAAAAAATGAAATCTTTAAAACCTTTGCTGGTAAAGGATATTGTTGAGTTTTCAATATCTATATTGGATAACATTCAATCCATATAAATTTAAATCAATGCCAGTAGATTTCATGGCTAAAATTCTTTATTTCTTGG
>CBHTSW010000004.1:0-171354 GCA_966095395.1 uncultured bacterium
GACGGTAAATGCTAATCCAACGGCAACTGCCGGACCGGATGATGCCAAGTGTCAAACGGCGCCTGCAGGACCTACATCCTTTACCCTGGCCGGAACAGCTTCTAACGGCACTTCGCTTTGGGAACAGGTTGGTTCAACCGGAACCGCCAGTGCAACGGTAAACGATCCGTCCTCACCCACATCCACAGTTAGTGTATCGGGTATTGGTACGGTGACGTTGCGGATCACCACGACAAGTGCATCTTGCGGCACAGCCCAGGATGAAGTCACCCTGACGGTAACTTCAAACCCTGTAGCAAACGCAGGTACAGACCAGTTGCAATGCCGTAATTCTATAACGGGCACTAACACATTTGGCACCAATACATTCAACTTGGCTGGTACTGGGGATAATGGCACGATTTCCTGGGCTATAGCTCCAGGTGGTAATCCACAGGGTTATGATGTAGAAATTGGCAGTCCGAATACGTTGTCAACAAGTGTTAATGTAAGCGGTAGTGCAATCAATGGAGGAACTGTAACGCTTCGCCTGACAATAGCCAGCGCATCTTGTGGTACGGCTACAGATGATGTGATATTGACATTGAATGCGTTGCCATTAATAAAAGTGTTGGAAGGAAGTGATTTCTGTCCCAACGTTATTACGACGGGTAGTGTTACCCTGAAAGCTTCAGAGCCCGGGGTATCTTACCAGTTAACAAAAGATGGTAGTTCTGTTCAGACACCAAAACTTGGAGATGGAAGTGATCTTGTTTGGACTGGTTTAGAAGTCGGCACATATGGAGTAGTCGGTACCTTCTTGGCTACTTCCTGCAATACAAGTTCCGGTCCTGCTGATGTAATTGAAAACTCAGTTCCTGATGTAACTGCAGATGATAAAACAGTGTGCGTTGGTGCGTCTGTTGAATTAACGGGCACGCCCGCTGGTGGTACCTGGAGCGGTGCTCATGTTACCGGTTCCACCTTCAATGCTACTGGCTTGGCTGCTGGTCCTTACACAGTCACTTATACAGTAGAAAATGAGGCAGGTTGCCGGTCTTCAGATGATGCAATTGTAACCGTAAATGCTAATCCAACGGCAACTGCCGGACCGGATGATGCCAAGTGTCAAACGGCGCCTGCAGGACCTACATCCTTTACCCTGGCCGGAACAGCTTCTAACGGCACTTCGCTTTGGGAACAGGTTGGTTCAACCGGAACCGCCAGTGCAACGGTAAACGATCCGTCCTCACCCACATCCACAGTTAGTGTATCGGGTATTGGTACGGTGACGTTGCGGATCACCACGACAAGTGCATCTTGCGGCACAGCCCAGGATGAAGTCACCCTGACGGTAAATGCTAATCCAACTCCTGTTGCTGATGATAAAGAAGTATGCGTTGGTGCAACTGTTGAATTAACAGCCACACCGGCCGGTGGTACATGGAGCGGCGCTAACGTAACTGGTTCAACCTTTAATGCCGCAGGTCTCGCACCTGGTGCTTACGTTGTAACGTATGAGGTAACAGAAAATGGTTGTACAGCTTCTGATGATGCTAGTGTAACTGTAAACGCATGCGGTGAAACCTATTGCTCTTACACACAAGGTTACTATGGTACTAAGAACGGAAAATCCTGCGATGGTGTAACTGGTGGCCTTACAGCTGTTCAGTTGATTGGTAAAGCACTGGAAGGGGGCGACATCATCATTGGTAGAATTGCCGGTCGTTCCGTAACCTTCAAAGCTGAAGCCGGAACTGCTGAAAAGATCAATGCTATGATGCCAGGTGGCCAAACACCGGCTATTTTGAAATATGATGGTGACATCGTTATCAGTGGCGCGGGTCCATTGCCGGCAACATTCGTTTCAAATTACCTGACCAAGCAAGGTAAGATCAATAACAACCTGTTCTCGCAAACACTGACGCTGACGATGAATTCAAGATTGAATTCAAATAAACTGGCCGGATTTGTTTTGGAAAATGGCTGGTTGAGCACACAGGAAAACAGTGGTTGTGGCGAGGATGCTACTGTTGTAGAATGTTCTATAAATAACCCGGATGCCATTAAATCCTGGGAAATGAAGAAATCTGTTATTGATTACTTGTCAATGGGTGGTGCCACACCAACCGTAAGCAGTCTGTTAGACCTTGCTAACGATGTGTTAGCAGGTGTGAAAACTCCTGGTACAGGTGGCGTTCCATCTTATGGCGATATTAATTACATGGTAGACCTTCTAAACAACGCGTTTGATGAGTGCCGCACCTCACTAGGTTATACAGAAGCACCTCAGGCTTGTCCTGTTTATGATGCAATTACATTGTCAACAGCCAGAAGAGCTACTCCTGTAACGGAATCATTTGATCAATTAACGGTTGCAGCTTATCCAAATCCATATACTGATGTTGTTAAATTCACTATTGAATCTAACATTTCAGGTCAGGCACAATTGGAAGTTGTAAACATGATAGGTCAAAGAGTTGCCACAGTTTATAATGGTATGGTACAGGCAAACAAGAGCCATGTTGTGGAATATCGTGTTCCTCCAACTGCTCAGCAAAACCTGATCTATATCCTTAGACTCGGTGGAAAACAGGTTACCGGAAAATTGATGAAAGGAAACAGGTGATTCTGAATTTTAGTACGTATAAGGATGCCCACAAGGGCATCCTTTTTTTATGCATCAGTGTTTTGCTTGTTGTTATAGTTTAGCATTACAATTCAATACGCTATAACAAAATAAAAAGTTATTAATACCATTTTGCAGTTTTACTTAACCATTGTACATGCTAATGCATTTTTAAAAATGATTGACTTATTTGTTCTTCCTTATTTATAAGGGTTATAAAATATTTTCCTGCAGGTAAAGAATAGATTTCTTTCTCAAACCGGGTAATTCCGTTACTACAATTTATGATTCCTTTCAGAAAGTTTTGCCCGGATGCGGATGTAACGGCATACGCAAATTGCGAGCTGCCGGCACGCCTAATGATCATTTCCAGCCTGTTATTTACAACAGGGTTAACCACGATGATGGATAGGTTGGGTAGATCATTTCTATCAATCCGGATGACATGGCTTTCTGAGATCCTCCCTGTACCATCTATGTGTTTTAGCCTGTAAAATAATTTTTGGCGGGGCTGAAGATCTTCGTAATTATATTCGGTTTTCGAATGGTCTCTTAGCTTGCTATCTACTTTACCTATAGGATAAAAATTATGTCCGTTTTCAGCCCTCTCTATCAAATAATACCCTGCAACCTCATTAAGTGTTGTCCATTTAAGTATGTTGGACAGTGAAGTTTTCCAGCCGGTGAAGTTTTCCAGGTTGCTGCTTAAAACACCTAATATATTAACTCCGCTTATGTTATAGGAGCAATTTGATCCAGCATTGCCATCTACCGCAATTAGCACCTTTGTGCCTGCTGTAAGTACGGGAGTTGTGAATTGCAAAAATGAATTAGACCCCACATTACTATTGCTGTCACAGCCAAGGTGTTCCAATGCCGAGCAACTACCTTTAAAAAAGCCAACCTGGAATCCATTGCTGTTATTAGAGTTCCCATTATCACAATTTATATTACTGATATTAACCAGGCAGTAGCCGTCACTTGCAACGTAAAACTGGTAGAACGCAGTATTTTCTAATGTAGAAGCACAAACGAGTGAAGCCGGGCTTATTCCGGGGCCTGGTGAGTGGCAGGCATTGTTGTCAGATATTGGAGTGGATCCTATGCTAATGGCTCCTGCACAATCATCATTTGCCGGAGTGTCATATTTTGCGCAGATGGTGATATTGCCTCCACTGGTTGTTTTAACCCTCAATTTATAAGTTGTGTTGGCCTGGATGGAAAAATTATGAGCGAAGGACCATAATCCCTTGCCATCATCAAAACACATAGTTCCTGAACTATACATTGTGCCACATCCCGAAGTGTACAGCAATACTTCGCATGGTTCGGAAGTAGGAGAGCTGATGTCTATCAAAACTTTTTCGGCCATGCTATTGGTAGTAAATGAAAAAAAAGTAATTGGTGAAGTAGCGGTGTTATTGGTGCAAGCAACAGCCGTACTTGTGGATGATGATGTAGAATAAGTGCGGCAAACGCCATCAAGTGTAAGAGGAATGGCAGTAGTGCAGTCCGCCCCGGTTTGTGATCGCGAAAAAAACGGTAGCATCAAATATACAAATAGAATATTCGTAGCATACTTCATAGGATTGGATTTTGGACCCCTTCGGGTTATTATAAAGTTACTTTTGCCTCCTGCCAAATGCAAGCCAGGAAGGGGTAACCCTAAAAATTGAGGAGTTTTACACAAAAGCGGCTCGTAATTTTCCTATGGGCTTTTTAGCTCAAAGATTGGCGCAAAATTTTATACACTTCTGCAAATGGATGGAGCTAATTATACCACGGTACCGGTACAAAACTGGCAGGTGTTTAAATCCTTTATTAAAAATTTGGGCGAAAACTGGGCTTTCCGGGGGCAAGCCTACACAGGGTGGATCCTCAGCAACGCTATTGAAAGAACCGAGTTTATAAAATTTCATCCTGGAATTGAAGTAGAGTTTTTGGCTGAATTCCAACGGGGAGCCCGCAATTATTTAAGCAAGGATGAAACACCGGCGCACCTTATAGAATGGCTGGCCCTTATGCAGCACCATGGAGCGCCGACAAGGCTGCTCGATCTAACTAAATCCCCCTTTATAGCCAGTTATTTTGCCTTCGAGCATTGCCCCACCCATGAAACGCATTCCGTAGGCATTTGGGGTATTAATATCAATCATTTAAGAGATAAGGCTATTGAGGTTTTGTCTGCTGAGTTTGGAGAAGCATTGCAGCAAAATAAAAACCTCATCAATGAGCAATTGTTTGAAAAATTGTTTTACGAGAACAACAAAGCCCTGGTTTTTCCTGTGGAACCGTTTCGAATGAACAGGCGTTACTCATTGCAACAATCCATTTTCGTAAGTACAGGCACATCTGCGCAGCCATTTATGGAGCAACTGCTTTTTTTAGGGGAGGATATTAGCAAGGCTGTGATTAAAATTGAGGTGCCTGGTTGTTATAAAAAAGAAGTAATGCGGGAACTGCAGCAAATGAACCTGCACAGGGCCAGTTTATTCCCTGACCTTGATGGATATGCTCTTTCCTTACGGCTTCGGTACGATAATATGAAAACCCCTGAAGAAAAGAAGCGGGAAACCACCGAAAAAACGAACGATGAGGGTTACAATTTTATTCCTTAAGTTGATGGTGATTAAGCCGGCATAAGTAATTCTACTAAGCACCCTGTTTTTTCAACTTTTTTTATCGTTGTTATAGCGAGCAGCCATTGACATTTATGGAGCAATTAATTAAGTTTGTTGAAGTGCGTTATTAACAGAGCATTTTAAAACTTAAAGAAAAAATTGAAGTCCAATAATCTTAAAATCACGAGGAAGATGAATACTTATTTACGGAGCTTGATTGTTTATTTTGAAAACGTTTTGCATCCTGCAAGCGGCTGGGCTGATAATAAAGGCGAGAAAAAGAAAAGAGATACTTCCAAACTACCGGGTACTTCCATGCAACCCTCTCCTGAATGCTTTAATATGAGAGCCACGGCAAAAAAACAGGATAAACTTCGCCGCAACCCGGCTCCTTAACTCATGCAATAATTTTTTATACTTAACTGTATCTTTACCGATACAGTTTTTTTATGGGTGTACTCAAGCAAATTGCCGAATATTTATATCTGCGCAAACCTGATCCTGACCGGCCAAAAACTACGTTCGTTAAATATATGCATGGCATCAACCGGTTAAGTCTGCTGCTTTTTATTGTTGCTCTGATTATTTTAGCCATCAAACTTCTTATCAAAAAATAAAAGCTTTTTTAAGGCCAAGTCCACAGGTACTAAGAGCTTTTTTGCAAGAAGCCAACAATCTCCTGTGCTGCCCTTGCAGAGGCACTGTGTTGCTGCTGCAGTAAATTTTTCAGGTCTTGATAATCTGTTTTTATTTGCTCTGCCCGCCGGGGATTGTATAGAATATCTTCCAACTCTTTTTTAAGGTTAGCCGTGGTAAGATCGTTTTGAATAAGTTCAGTAACAACGGGTTTGTCCATAATAAGGTTGACCAACGAAATGTATTTAATCTTTATCAACCTCTTTGCTATTTGGTAGGAGATAGAAGACCCCTTGTAGCAAACTACTTGCGGCACATCAAATAAAGCCGTTTCCAGGGTAGCCGTTCCGGATGTAACCAGGGCAGCGCCGGCTTGCGCCAATAGATTGTAGGTTGCGTTCTTTACTGTTTGGGTGCCCGGAAAACCTTTTAAAAGTTCTTCGTAAAAACCATCTTCTAAAGAAGGGGCTTTGGCTACTACAAACTGATACTGCGGGAACTCCTTTGCTACAGAAAGCATAATTGGAAGCTTTGTTGCTACTTCTTGTTTCCTGCTGCCCGGTAGTACAGCAATGATTGGCTTTGAGGGCAGGGAATGTTGGGGCGCCTGTTCCAAAAAATCATGTACTACTTGTGCCAGGGGATGACCCACGTATTCTACTTTATAGTTCCACTTGTCATAAAACTCTTTTTCAAACGGAAGGATGACAAGCATTTTATCAACGACTTGTTTAATCGTTTTTGTGCGGCTTTCCTTCCAAGCCCATACCTGCGGGGATATATAATAAATGACTTTAAAACCCTGTTCTTTAGCCCATTTAGCTATGCGAAGGTTGAAACCGGGATAATCAATTAATACCAGTACATCGGGTTGAAAATGCTGAATGTCCTGTTTGCAGAATTTCAGGTTATTGAGAATGGTGGGCAGGTTTTTAATTACTTCAATAAAACCCATGAAAGCAAGGTCGCGGTAGTGTTTTACTAAGCTGCCTCCGGCGGCTTCCATCAACTCGCCGCCCCAGCAACGAATGTTGGCGGCTGGGTCAAGTTTTTTTAATTCTTTGATCAGGTTGCTGCCATGTAAGTCTCCCGAGGCTTCACCGGCTATAATGTAATACTTCATGCTTTAGTAATGGCGGTTAAAGGTAGAAAAGTTGGGCTATGCCCAATCATGAAAAAAGCGTACAGGTGAGTGACAAAACAATGCCCGATAGTAGTACAAAAGCCAGGTACATAAATCAATTAAAAAGCTTCAGCAGCAAAACAACGATACCATACACAAGGGTTACGGCAAAAATGCCTTTAGCTGTTTTGTCCCGGGCGGTGTTGATGTAATAAGTAAATAAGGCAATATTGCCCACCAGGCACCATACACCAAAAAAAGTGATGAGGCGGTTTTCCCTGAAAAAGACCCCGATGAATTCGTCAAAGCTGTAACCGGAAAACCTGCCTATGTAAATGATGATAAAAATGATTAACGGGGTAACAAGACCCAGGATCAATCCCATTTGCAGGTTATCCTTCTTTAGAAAGAATGTTCCAGTTTTTTTCAAGTTGTTCTTTTTGTTTGTAGTGGGTTAAATCAAATTGCACGGGTACAATACTAATATATTTATTGGCTAAAGCCCAAACATCGGTATCGGTGCCTTCGTCGAAGTTAACAAACTCACCGGTGAGCCAATAGTATTTACGGCCATGCGGATCATCTCTTTCTATAAAATCTTCTTCGTATTTGGCATAGGCCTGGCGGCAGATTTTTACCCCCTTTATTTCGTCAACGGTGGCAATGGGAATGTTTACATTCAACACACAATGCTTATCGGGAGTGGAATTCAGCATTTCTTCCACGATCATGCGGGCATATTTGCGGGCTGCTGTAAAATCGGCTTCCAGGCTGTAATCGAGCAATGAAAAACCAATAGAAGGAATGCTTTCAATGGCGGCCTCCACTGCGGCAGACATGGTTCCCGAATAAATAACATTAATGCTATGGTTGGCGCCGTGGTTAATACCGCTGATGCAGATATCGGGCTTATGATGCAGAACTTTGTCCACAGCCAGTTTTACACAATCTACCGGTGTGCCGGTGCACTGGTACGCCTCTATACCATCAAAAAAATTAACCTTATGCAAACGCAAAGGAATTCCAATGGTAATGGCATGTCCCATGCCTGATTGGGGCTTGTCGGGTGCTACCACCACTACTTTTCCAAGATCTTTAACGGCTTCAATAAGGTTTTTTATACCGGGTGCTGTAATTCCATCATCGTTTGTAATTAAAATAACAGGCTTCTTCTTTTCTTTTTCCATTCCACAGAATTTGATTGTCAACAAAGTTGGTCACTTTTTATCTATAACCAAAATTTGCACCATGGATAGTTTTGTGAAGGCAGGAAGGCATGGAGAGAGGAGAATATCCCGGTGGAGCAAATATTCCCCGGTGAATTTTTGGATGGTTGAAAGAAAGTAGAACCTCCTTGTTGTGCATTAAAGCTTGGTTAAGGAACAAGTTTGTAATTCTTTGTTGCTCAGCCTTTCTGTTGTTTTTTTTCTGTTTTCCAATCTAAATAAATTAGTATTTTGCGGCTAAATAAATTAGCCTTATGTCAATTGCTAACAAAAATTTAAAGTACCTGAGGAAATTGCGTGGATGGACACAGGAAGAATTTGCCCAAAAACTTCGTATCAAGCGTTCTTTACTGGGTGCCTATGAGGAAGAAAGAGCCGATCCCCGTATAGATATTTTAGAAGTGGTGGCCGATATGTTCAAGCTTACACTGGACGACCTTCTTCGAAAAGATGTTAGCGATACCAAGACCAACTATTTAGCGAAACGCCGTGCCCAAAAAATGGCCAATGGCAGAACCGATATTCCGTTTGTACCTTTAAAAGCAGCGGCTGGTTACCTAAACGGTTATGCCGATCCCGAATTTGTAGATGAACTGAACACTTTTACTCTTCCCATGCTATCGGGCGGGGATTACCGTGCCTTTGAAATTGTGGGAGACTCAATGATGCCTACGCCAAGCGGATCGGTGATTGTAGGAGAAAGAGTCCAGAACCTGGAGGATGTAAAAGCCAACCAAACCTATATTGTTGTTTCTAAAACAGACGGTATTGTTTATAAACGGATGATGAAAAATAACCGCCAGAAAAACAAGTTTACACTGGTTAGCGATAACCCGACCTACCAGCCATACATCGTAAATGCCGAAGATATTGTGGAAGTATGGCAGGCCCAAATGATCATTTCCAAAGCAAATACGCAACAAAGATGGGATGTAGACCAATTAGCTAATATGGTCAATAATTTACAACAACAGGTAAGCTCCATCAAAAAACGGATGAATTAAAATTCCAGGGCGGATTTTTTAATATAAGAATCCCCTATTATATTTACGCTCAGCCAATACTATTTGAATGCCGAGACTACTGCTGCTTTTGGTACCCTTGTTTCTTAGTGTATCTGCTTTCTGCCAATTGAGAACACTCACTGCTGTTAAAACACTTCAGGCACTGCGCATTGATGGCATATTGGACGATGCCGCCTGGAAGCAAGCTCCGGTGGCTACCGACTTTATTCAGAACTTTCCTACTTATGGATTGGCTGCTATCCTTAGAACGGAAGTAAAAATTTTATATGATAATTCAGCCGTTTACATCGGAGCTCATTTGTATGATGATCCTTCTTTGATCCGGAAGCAGTTGACGGCGAGGGATGGAGAACAGCAGCAGGACGCCGATTATTTTTCTGTTTTTTTTGATACCTACAATGACCAGCAAAACGGGTTTCAATTCCTGGTAACTCCCAGTAACGTTCAAACAGATGCCAAATTAAGTGCCGGTGCCAGCGTGGGCTTTGGTGAGTTTGGTGACAAAACCTGGGACGCTGTATGGGAAAGCAAAACCCGCATAGTGAACGACGGATGGATAGTAGAAATGAAGATCCCCTATCTTTCGCTCCGATTTGCCAGGAAAGATGTACAAACCTGGGGGTTGCAGCTATTACGCTTTACACGGCGCAATAATGAAACTTCTTACTGGAACGCTGTGGATCCCAACGTGAACGGCTTTGTAAACCAGTTTGGCAAATATCTGGACCTGCAGGATATAAAACCGCCTTTGCGCTTAAGCTTTTCACCTTATGTATCCGGCGGCGTACGTTTCAATCCTGAAGGTAACCGCATCGCTACCGAATGGCTGCGCAACGGCGGTATGGATGTTAAGTATGGTATCAATGAAAGCTTCACCCTCGATGCCACATTGATCCCTGATTTTGGCCAGGTTATTTCCGATAACGTAGTTAATAATCTTACTCCTTACGAAGTGCGTTTCCAGGAGAACCGACCTTTTTTTACCGAAGGAACCGAGTTGTTTAATAAAGCAGGTCTGTTTTATTCCAGGCGGGTAGGCGCAACCCCTGCGGGTTACAGCATTATTGAAGGCGAGGCAGAAAACGATCCCCACCTGGAGATTATTAAAAACCCGGCGTCCACACAACTTTATAATGCCATTAAATTTTCCGGCCGCACCCGCAAAAAATTAGGCATTGGTGTTTTTAATGCCATTACTGCTCCCATGCATGCCGAGGTGCGTAATACCTTAACCGGTGAGAAAACAAAATACGAAACAGAAGCAATGACGAATTACAATATTGTAGTTCTTGATCAGGTGTTAAAGGGCCGCTCTTATCTAACATTTACCAATACAAATGTTTTGCGGAGCAACAACGGACGGGACGCAAATGTGACTGCCCTGGATTTCAGTCTTTATGATAAAAGCAATACGTACAACGTAAAAGGAACCGGTCGTTACAGTAAAATTTTTATACAAAATCCCTACGATGGGTTCAATACTTCTTTGCGTTTGGGCAAGGTAAGCGGAAGGATACAATATTATGCCCAGGGAGAGATAAAGTCGGAAAGGTATAATCCCAGGGATCTGGGTTATTTGCAAACCCCAAATGAAACAATATACACAGGTGTTGCCAGCTTCAACCAGTTTAAGCCTACAAAAAAATTTTTGAGCTATAAATATAGTTTGAGCGCTGTTTCCCGGCGATTATATAAACCAAATGTCTTTAATAATTTGCAGGTGTCAGCAACCGGCTTCTGGTATTTTAAAAACTTTTGGGACGTCACTTTTAGCTTGAATTATCTGCCCGATCAACATGATTATTTTTTGCTGGGAGTTCCCTACACTCATTTTGCCCGCAGGCCTTCTTATGGATCTGCTTCTTTGCGTGGCAGTACCGATAGCCGTAAGCGATTGTTCTTTAGCTACCAATATCTTCTTGCCCATTTCTTCAATGAGCCCGATAAAAAGTACCACATCATTGAGATGGGATTACGGTATCGTTTTAGTGACAAACTCACTTTGGAACTTTCCAATCGTAATGAATCTGAAACAGATTATATTGTTTATGCAGGCCGCGAGACGAACGGTAACCCGATCATTGGCTTTGTGGATTTTAAAGATGTGGAATCCATATTTTCAGGCATTTACAATTTTTCGCCCCGCATCAATTTAACACTGCGTTCACGACATTATTGGAGCAATGTGCCATACAACCGGTTTGCCAATGTAGATGCAAATGGTAATGCTGTGGCCCGCGATGCCATGCTACCCGATCCGGATGTAAATTCAAACGTGAATATTTTCAACATAGATGCTTTCTTTACATGGGACTTTCGCCTCGGAAGCCGGGTAATACTGGGCTGGAAGAACTGGTTGGGAAATGAAAACAGCGTGGATGGAATGAGCCATAAAACCTACCTGGCAAATTTTGGCAAAACCTTCAACGCCTCACACGGTAATGAATTTACATTACGCTTCATCTATTTTCTGGATTATAACCAGCTCAGGAAAAAGAATTAATGCAGGTTGTAAATTTTCTTGGCTGCGCGGAAGGTGTTGCAATGCGCTTCTACAATCGTTTTTATTTGCGGTGAATAGCCGCCTCCCATAGCCACCACGCAGGGAAGGTTATTGTTTTTAGTGCTATTGAAAACCAATTCATCTCTTTGCCTGCAGCCTTGTAGGGTAATTTTCAATTTTCCGAATTTATCTGTTTCCAAAACATCGACACCGGAGAGGTAGAAAACAAAATCGGGCTGTACTTTTCCCAGTAGCGCTGCAAGATTTTCCGATAAAAGTGACAGGTATTCTTTGTCTGTTATGCCGTCCGCAAGTTCCACATCGCAATCGCTGTTTTCTTTATGAAAGGGGTAATTGTTTTTACCGTGCATGCTGAAATTAAATACCCGTGGTTCATTTTCAAAAATTTTTGCGGTGCCGTTCCCCTGGTGAACATCCAGATCAATAATTAAAATTTGTTTGGCCAACTGATGGTGAAGTAAATAATTGGCAGCCACTGCAAAATCATTTAACAAGCAAAAGCCTTCACCCTTATCCCTGAAAGCATGATGCGTTCCGCCGGCAACATTCAGGGCTATGCCATTTTCAAAAGCGTAACGGCAACAATCAATGGTTCCCTGTGTAATGATCAGTTCCCGTTGTGTTAACGCCGGTGACTGCGGAAAACCAATGCGCCTTTGTTCCTGAGCTGATAAAGTTTGCTGTTTTAATTTATTGAAGTATTCAACGCTATGCGTTAAAAGAACTGTTTCATCATTGCAGGAGTTAGGTGTAAATAAATTGTCTTCCGAAATCGTTCCTTCATACAATAGCTGTTCAGGAATCAATTCATACTTCAGCATAGGAAACCGGTGCCCTTCCGGAAGCGGGTGAGCATAAATTGGATGGAAGGCAATGTGAAGTGTTGGCTCCTTACTCATTGCATTTGTAGTAATTTATTTTCAACAATGGCAAATACATTTTCATTGGGGGCGGGTTCTATAAGTGCCGTGCCGGTAAACTTACTGAAAGCCGGAAGAATGCAATGATCATTTGCAAAATAAAAACAGGGTAACCTGAGGGATTGCTTCCCTAACCCATGCAAATAAATGCCAGGATGAATATGCCCGCAAAATGTATAAACGCCTTTGCGGGTTTCGCATTTATCATGGGTAAACAAAAAAGAATGGAGCTGCAGCTCTTTATCAATTACTTGGATGTTTGCTTCTTTGTACCAGGAGTCTTTTAAAATATCGTGATTGCCTTTTACCAGAACGATTTGCAAAGAAGAAAAATCGGCCCGCCATTTTTTAAACCAATCCAGTTCCACATTGGCATGGCTGTGAAAAAAATCTCCTACAACCAGAAGTTGTTGCGGGTTGAAATAATGTAATAAGCTTACCAGGCGCTGCAGATCTTCTTTATAAACATTTTGCGGAACAGCAATACCCGACTTTCTAAAATGCCCGGTTTTTCCAAAGTGAAGATCAGAAACAATTAAAGCTTTTTGCTCTTCCCAGAATATAGAACGCTGGGCGGAAAGCCATAGGTTTTGATTGTGGATTTTATGTAAAAGCGGAACTTGCATCGGGCCTGCAAATGTAGGCTGAACAAGGCCTTTGAACCATGAATTAGGGAGATTTTAATATTTGTGAAGCGATACTTTATTTGTTAGAACATACTCAAGAGGAATGTTTTCCTCCTGCTCATCTTTTCATCCGGAAATCAGGACTCAGACAGTTGCTTTTGCATTCTTCTTACCCGGTCTTCCAGTCTTTCGGAAGTAAGGCTTTCACGCATGCTATCCACTTTTATCGGGAAACAGAAAGGCGTCAACCGTTGCGGATAGGTAACAACGATCCTGGAATGCTGAATACGCTGCAGCATATCCCTTAACCGCACTTCTTCCATTTGCTGGTCAAATACTTCCTGGTAAGCCTGCCGGATCAGAACATTGTCAGGGTCATATTCATTAAATACATTGAAAAGTAAGCCGGCCGACGCCTGTAAATGCCTTGCTTTTTTATGGTCGCCGGGATAGCCCTGGAAGATCAATCCGCCAACGACCGCTATATCCCTGAATTTTCTTTTCGCCATTTCTGTAGCATTCACACTTCGCTGAATGTCTTCCATTAAATTATCCAAAGAAAAAAGCTCGTACACGTTGCTGTCGTCAACAGGTATGGGCTGGTCGCTGAGTAACTCAAAGCCATAATCATTCATAGCAATGGAAAAAGTAATAGGCGTAATCCTGCCGATGCGATACGCTAAGATGGCGGCCACCGCCTCATGAACCAACCTCCCTTCAAAGGGATATACAAAGAGATGAAAGCCGTCTTCTGTTTCTATTTGCTCAATCAATAACTCGTTCGCTTTGGGAAGATGAGAAAGCCTTGCCTGCAAATTGAACAATGGCTCGAGTGCTTCCAATTCAATAGGTGTATTGCTGATGACCGATGGCTGGTAACCGATTACTGATGCCTTATCTAACTGCTCCCTTAACACTTTTCCTAAACTTGCGGAAAGCGGCAGCCGTCCGCCCATCCAGCTTGGCACAACGGATTTTTTTGCATTTGATTTTTTAACGATCACCGTCATGTCCTTGATCATGACCAACTCCAGTTGTCGGCCGGCTAGCGTAAAATTATCGCCGGGCTCTAATCTTGATATGAACCATTCTTCAATGATACCTATATAGCCGCCAGCAAGGAATTTTACCTTTAACATGGCGTCACTAACGATGGTGCCAATGTGCAGGCGGTGGCGCATAGCTATGCGGCGGCTGTTGATCTTGAACACGCCGTCCTCTACTTCTACTTTTTTATACTCATCGTATTGCTGCAAGGCATTGCCGCCTGCCGTAATAAAGTATAAGATTTCCTGCCATTCGTCTCCGGTTAGTTCGCTGTAGCAATGGGTTGCTTTTACTTCTTTCCAAATGGTGTCGGGAACAAACCCATCGGAGACGGCCAGCGTGCACAAGTATTGCACCAATACATCATAGCACAATAACATCGGTTCGCGGCTTTCAATAAACTGTTCATCAATGGCGGATTTGAGCGCGGCGGCTTCCATCAATTCCAAAGAATGGGTAGGGAGAAAATAAATTTTGCTTACCGCATCAGGGCTGTGGCCGCTGCGCCCCGCCCGTTGTAAAAAGCGGGCAACGCCTTTTGGCGAGCCAACCTGTATCACCGTTTCCACGGGACGGAAATCAACACCAAGATCAAGGCTTGCGGTACATACCACTGCTTTTAATTTTCCTTCGTGCAGGGCTTCTTCTACCCAGGTCCGCAGTTCCATTTCAATACTGCCATGATGCAGGGCAATGACACCTGCCAGCTCAGGTGCAATATTTAATAAGGTTTGGTACCACATTTCACTCATTCCTCGTGTATTGATAAAAATGAGGGTGGTCTTGCTTTCATTCAGGACAGGTAAAACTTTTTCTGCAAGCTTTATTCCCAGGTGTCCTGCCCATGGATATTTCTCAATTTCATCCGGCAAAATGGATTGCACTTCAATTTTCTTATTCCATTTGGCACGAACGATGTTTCCATCCTCTGTTTTTTGTCCCAGCAATTGCAAAGGACTTAGCAATACCTGCATGGCCTGGTCCAAATTGCCAATGGTAGCTGAAATGCCCCAGATGGAAAGTGCATAGTTCATGGCTGATGGTTCAGGGTGGGTCTCATGTTGTGCGCCATGAGGTTTTACATTTGAACTACGCAGGCCAACAATCCTGCTAATGGCTAACTCTACCTGCACACCACGTTTGCCTCCTATCAGTTCATGCCATTCGTCAACGGCAATCAATTTCAGTGTTTGAAATATTTCGGGATAATGTTTTTGCCCTAGCAAAAGATGCAGGCTTTCAGGAGTGATGATCAGCACTTCCGGCATTAGGCGTTTTTGCTTTTGCCGTTCCGATAAAGAAGTGTCGCCGTTACGTATGCCTACCCGCCATTGCATACCCAATTCAGCAATTACGGCTTCCATGGCGCGGCCAATATCTTTTGCCAGGGCCCGAAGCGGGGTGACCCAAATTAATTGCAACCCGTTTTTTGACTTGGTTTGATAATTTTTAGGGTGATGGTTAATGAATTGAATGAGGCTGCCTAAAAAAACAGAAAAGGTTTTGCCCGTACCTGTAGGGGCATTTACCAAGCCGCTTTTGCCCTCCACAATATGCTGCCAGGCTTCTTCCTGGTAAGCAAAGGGCCTGAACTCTTTTGAAGAAAGCCAGGCGCTAACTATTTTATATCCCTTCGATTGCTGCAATTTCATTTTCCGTACACCTCCAGCATTTTTTTCAGATCTTCTAAAGTATTGATCTCTTCCGGAGTTTTATCTTTCCGCCACCGGCTGATTCTGGGAAAACGCAAAGCTACCCCTGATTTATGACGGTTGCTGGCGGCAATGCCTTCAAACGCAATTTCAAAAACCAGTTCTGGCTTCACTGTTCGCACGGGGCCAAATTTCTCCAATGAATTTCTTTTTACAAATGCGTCAACCTGCGCAAATTCCTTGTCTGTTAGTCCGGAGTATGCTTTTGTAAAGGCAATCAGTTTATCACCATCTTTTACAGCAAACGTATAATCTGTATATAAGTTACTTCTTCTTCCAGCACCTTTTTGTGCGTAGATCATCACGGCATCAATCGTTAGCGGATCAATTTTCCACTTCCACCAATCACCGCGTTTTCTTCCAACCTGGTAAACAGAATTTTTCTTTTTAAGCATAAAACCCTCTGCTCCCAATTCTCTTGATGATTTTCTGAGTGTGGCTAATTCCTCCCAGTTATCATAGGAAATAACCGGGGAGATTAATAATGTCGGGTGGTTTGTCGCCGTAACAATTTCTTCGAGTTGACTTCTGCGTTCTTCCAATGTGCGGTGGCGCCAGTCTTCGCCTTTGTATTCCAAAAGGTCGTACGCAAAAAAAGCAATAGGAGCTTCCTGCAGTTGTTTTTTTGTAATATTCTTTCTCCCGATCCTGGTTTGTAATAAGGCAAATGGCAAAGGTTTTTGATCTACGCAGGGAATGATCTCTCCATCAATGGCAATTCCATCGGGCAGTACCTGTTGCAGGGAATGGTATTCCGGGAATTTTTCTGTCATCAGCTCTTCGCCGCGGCTCCATACAAACAGTTCGTTGTTGCGTTTAATGATCTGTCCACGAATGCCATCCCATTTCCATTCGGCCTGCCATTCTTTGGGTTCACCCAGTTCCTGAACATTTCCTTCTACAGCATAGGCTAAATAAAAAGGGTAGGGCTTCGACCAATCGGTTGCGTGATTCTGTTCACTTAATAATTCATCAAAAGAAATTGTTGAAGGATCCCAATTGCCGCTGATGTGATGTGCAATCACCGATGGTTCCAGCTTTACCGTTTTAGCCAGCGCATTGACAATAAGTTTTTGAGAAACCCCGATTCTGAATCCTCCGGTGATGAGTTTATTAAAAACAAAGCGTTCGGCATAGTTCATTTCCATCCACGAATCCGTAATGAATTGCCTGCGAACTTCTTCACTTTCTTTTTCAATGGCTTTTAATTGTTCGATATAAAAATGCAAGGGTTTTATATTTTCTCCGGCACTCTTTTTTTCAGGAAGAAGTAACGTGATGGTTTCCGCCAGGTCGCCAACGGTGTGATACGATTCTTCGAACAACCAAAAGGGCAGGTTGATCAACTCTACTGCATACGTAGCTAATTGCGTTGTGTTCACAGCACGTTTGGGCCGGCGCCCGCTAAAGATGGCGATCACCCACACTTTGTCTTTATCATCTGCATAGGTAAAATAATTTACCAACGCCTCTAGTTTGTCATTGGTTTTGGTGCTGCTACCCAATTGCATTACTAATTCAGCAAACTGCCGCATGAGGGAGGGTTTAAGATGTAATATTTAAGATGTAAGATTTAATATTTGGTGACGTTTTCTTTATTATTGACTGCATGCTTTTGATGAAATGTTTATGTTACCAGCTTTTGTACTGCTATGAATCCTTCCTTGCGGCGCTCCGTTCAACTGCAGGAATCCATACCGTCTTTTTTAGCCCACAGAGGGCCCCGGAGGTGGACACAGGGGCCACAGAAAGGTTTTAAAGAGACATTCTATATCTTGGGGATCGGGAATGTCTCTTTTTGCCTTATCCAAAGACCTCCCTGTGGTTCTCCTTTTCTTTCTCCCCGGTTCTTTGTGTCTTTTGCCCAACAGCATTACCGGACGTACAAGTGTGCGACGCAACAGACGCTGAATAGTAACCCATTTGCCGGTTACATAATCACTCTCAAAGAACTTGCCTTACGAAACAATTGCCTGGATCAACCTTCTTCTTTCAACACTTCCTCTTTGTCTTCCAGGGTTTCATCATCACCATATTCCGTTTTTACTTCTTTTGCCTGGAGGCCCTGCTCGTTCAGATATCGGGAAAAAACCGACTGAAAGCCATGCGTGGCATAGATACATTCCGCTTCTGTAGCCTTGCAGGCAGCGATCAATCCATTCCAGTCGACGTGATCGCTCAAGGCGAAACCGGCATCGGCATTTTTGCGCCGCACATTGCCCCGTACCTGCATCCACCCACTGCAAATACCAATTTCATAAGGGAAAAATCTTCGCAACCAGGGAGAACCTTCGGCGCTGGAAGGAGCGATCACAACCGAGCCTTTTAATTCTTCCTTCGATGTTTCCATGCCTACCTTTCTTACTTCGGGTAACTTCCACCCCGCATTCGCCAGCGCCATATGAATGTTATATACAGCGCCATGAACAAATATTCTTTCTGTGATTTCGGCAATGGGTGCCAGCAGCCTTTGTGCTTTTCCTAAACTATATGCAATGAGGACCGAGGTTTTTCCTGCCGCCTGGTTTTTTTTGATCCAGTTTTGGATGTCCGTATAGATTTCCTGTTGCGGTTTCCAATTGTAGATCGGTAACCCAAAGGTTGATTCAGTAATAAAACTGTGGCATTTGATGGGCTCAAACTGCCCGCTTAAGCCATCATCTTCCAATTTATAATCTCCGCTCACCACCCAGATCTCGCCGTTATATTCCACCCGTATTTGCGAGGACCCAATGATATGTCCTGCAGGGAAAAGAGTAAGCCTCACACCGTTCAAATAAATGGGTTCGTTCCAGGCAATGCTTTGGTAGAAGTTTGGCCCCAACCGCTGTTGCAGCAAAGGTTTTGTATCATGATGGCACAAATAAAACTTACTACCCCACCGGGCATGATCGCTATGAGCATGAGTGATCACCGCTCTGTCAACCGGCCGCCACGGATCAATATAAAAATCGCCGGCGCGGCAGTATAAACCTTTGTCTGAAAATTCTATTAAGGCCATGACAATAAAGTTACTTAGGAAGTAACCATAAATCGGACCACAGATAGAGATTTGAACAGATTTTGCCTGCCTAGTAAAGGATGTTTTTTACACCGCCAAAAACCTTAATGAAATACAAGTGCCTGTTTTCAAAATAATCCAGCGTCATGGCCGATTTGTCTTTGAACACCGGCTGAATATCGAACTGTGTAAAAACCGTATTGCCCTTGCGGCTAAGATTGGAGGCAACATCTTTTTTAGTGTCCAATAGAAGCAAGGCAAAACGCAGCATGGTTTCATAGCCGCGGAAAAACATATCAGTGGGCTTGGTGCTTAGGGCACTTGAAAACTCTTCGGCCAGTTTTGTTTCCAAAGGAGAATTGCGGTTATAGTAAAACGGGGTGGTGTAGATTATTTCTAAATTTTGCAGCTTGCTGAAATTCATATTGTCCCAGGTGGGCATTCCAATCACTCTTAAAGGATAGGTGTCGGCCATGCCGGCCAGTGCCTGTGTTAGTCTTTGGGCAAAGGGTTCATCTAAGGTTCCTGCTATGCAAACTGTTTTTCTGGTGCTATCTAAATGAGCAGCAAGGATTTGCGGCGTAAAATTAGAGCCCAGGTTTACATATTTAATATTTAGCGGGCCTGCCGTCGTGTTTTTTGTAAGATCGGTAAAATGTTCTTTTAGCTGATCCTCCTGGGCGCCAGGCTTACCGAACAATACAATCCTGTCTCCTTTGTGATATTTCTGAAGAAAGTTGTAAATCCCTTCCACATGTGCCTGTAATGTTGAATTTAAAATAACGAGATAAGGATTGTTGTTTATACCGGCATCGTTGGGCAGGGTGGTGGATATAAAAGGTATTTTTCTTTGTTGTGCCGCTTCTGCCAGCGTTCTTGTTTCAGAGGCATTGGATGGCGAAATGAACAGTTCCGCATCTCTCAGCTCGGGTTTTGCCAGTTGTTGGGAAAGAGATTGTTTCCCTCTGGAATCATATACAAAAACTTCCAGCGGGGCGCCTCTTCTTTGCAAAGAGTCCAGGGCGGCTTGCACCCCCTCGTAAAATTCCAGGCCTGCGATCACATACCGTGGAATCGTGTTTTTTTCTAAACGTAAATTGCCCCCGGCGTCAAAGACAGAATCCAGGTAAAGAGGGGTGAAAACGGCAATTTTATGGCGCTGAACTGTTTGTGCAACCGTTGAAAAAGAAATAGCAAGAAGACAGAGGCATCCAACAAAAAATCTTTTCATAATCGAGATTTCTGGTGAGCAAAGGTGAATGGTGAATAGTCAATATTGAACATACATAACCATAAAATATCAACCATCAACAACAAACGTTTTTATTCCCATTCAATGGTTGCCGGCGGTTTGCTGCTGATGTCATACACCACACGATTAATGCCTCGTACTGAATTGATGATTTCATTTGATACAGAAGCTAAGAAATCGTAAGGTAAATGCGCCCAGTCGGCTGTCATGCCGTCCACGCTGGTTACAGCCCGCAATGCCACCGTAAATTCATAAGTTCTTTCATCGCCCATCACACCCACACTGCGAACCGGCAGTAAGATGGCGCCGGCCTGCCAAATCGTTGCATACAAATTATGTTGCTTTAGTGCTTTAACATAAATATCATCGGCTTTTTGCAACAGGCTTACCTTTTCTTCCGTTACTTCTCCTAAAATGCGGATGGCTAAACCGGGGCCTGGAAAAGGATGACGGCTGATCATGTCGTCCGGAATACCCAATTCAGTGCCAACTTTTCTTACTTCGTCTTTAAACAAATAACGGAGCGGTTCCACTAAGCCCAAATGCATTTTTTTAGGTAATCCGCCCACGTTGTGGTGCGATTTGATGGTAACCGAAGGGCCGTGGACAGAAACACTTTCAATGACATCCGGATAGATGGTTCCCTGCCCTAATAACTCAACCCCTTTGATCTTTTTGGCCTCTTCCTGGAAAATTTCAATGAACGTTTTTCCAATGGCTTTTCTTTTCTTTTCAGGATCTATTTTGCCTTTTAGCTTTTGATAAAACCGGTCTTTGGCGTCAATGCCTTTTACATTCAAACCAAGCTTTTTATAGGTCTTTAGCACCTTTTCATATTCATCTTTGCGCAATACACCATTGTCTACAAAAATGCCATGTAAATTATCGCCGATGGCGCGGCTGATTAATGTAGCGGCTACGGTAGAATCCACACCACCGCTGATGGCCATTACCACTTTGCGGCCACCAATCTGTTTCTTCAATGCAGCTACGGTGTCGGTGATAAAATGCGCCGGCGTCCAGTCCTGCTTGCATCCGCAGATGTTCACCAGAAAATTTTGAAGGATCTTTTTGCCTTCAATGGAATGATACACTTCGGGGTGGAATTGCAAACCATATAAAGGTTGTTGTACTCCATCTTCTTTATGCCTGAAGGCGGCCACCGGAATGCTGTCGGTGGTTGCCAGCAATTCAAAACCAGTGGGTAATTTTAAAATAGAATCGCCATGACTCATCCAAACCTGCGAGGAGGGAATCAGGTTTTTTAATAAGCTATCTTCTTTTTCCAGGTGCAGAACGGCCCGGCCATATTCCCGCTTATTGCTTTTTTCCACCTTGCCGCCAAATTGCTTGGCGGTTAACTGGGCGCCGTAACAAATTCCCAGTACCGGTGTTCTCTTCACCAGGGAGGAGATGTTTACCTCCGGGGCTTTTTCGTCATTTACAGAAAATGGCGAACCCGATAAAATGATCCCTTTTAAGCCGGGAGTGTATTCAATCGGTTTATTAAACGGAACAATTTCGCAGTAAACATTGGCTTCTCTAACAGCACGGGCAATCAATTGAGTGTATTGTGAGCCAAAATCGAGAATTAAGATCTTTTCTGTCATGGCTTGCAAAAATAATAAACCTGAATTTAATGGGCGGTTAAGTAATAGAAAGGACAGGTTTATGTAAAATAGTCAGGAACCCGGCTACAGGCTACTATTTAACTTTCGTTGCATCGCACACTTGTACGGTTGGCAATACTATTGGGCAAAAGCCACAGAGAACCGGGGAGAAAGAAAGGAGAACCACAGGGAGGTCTTTGGATAAGGCAAAAAGAGATATTCCCGATCCCCAAGATATAGAATGTCTCTTTAAAACCTTTCTGTGGCCCCTGTGTCCACCTCCGGGGCCCTCTGTGGGCTAAAAAAGACGGTATGGATTCCTGCAGTTGAACGGAGCGCCGCAAGGAAGGATTCATAGCAGTACAAAAGCTGGTAACATAAAATTTAAAATCTATTGTAACTTGCCTCTTGGTATTGTAGTCTTATCCCAAAACAATTCATTTATGAGAATATCCCATCTTTTTCTTGCCCTAAGCATTGTTGCCCTTTCATCCTGCCGGTATTTTGGCGGCGAACGCATTTCCGGGGACGGCCGTGTGGTGACCCAGCAAAAAACTGCCGGTAATTTCAATAGTGTTGATGTGAGCGGCGGTATTAAAGTACATGTGCGCCAGGATGCCACTTCTTCTGTAAAAGTGGAGGCTGACCAAAACCTGATGGAATACATTGATGTTTACAATGACGGCAATACCCTTGTGATCAAAGAAAAAGACGGCTTTAACCTGAATCCATCGAAAGATATCGTTGTGTATGTGTCTGCACCGGTTTTTAAGGAGATCGAAGTTTCCGGTGCCTGCGATATTATTGGAGAGAATACCATTTCGGGCAACGAAGATTTAAACATGCGTGTAAGTGGCTCCGGTGACATTATCATGGAGGTGGCGCTGCCAAAAGTAAGCGCTAAAATTTCCGGTAGCGGCAGCATCAACTTAAAAGGACAGGCTACTGATTTTACTGCCCATGTAAGCGGCTCCGGTGATGTAAAATGTTTCGATCTGGTAACCGATAATACGAAACTGGATCTTTCCGGTTCTTCCGATGCAGAAGTTACGGCCAATAAACAGCTGAACATAGAAGCCTCCGGCTCCAGCAGCATTAGCTATAAAGGCAACGCCAGTGTGAGTCAAAGTATTTCGGGCTCGGGCAGTGTGAAGAAAGTGGGCTAAAGATCCACATACTTCACCCGTATCATAATATTGCGGTTTCTGCCCTTATCATCAGTGCAGGAGATCTTAACAGGACCTTCTTTGGGAACAAAGAACTGTTTTTCTCCTGCACTGCTTGTTTTATAGAATTCCTCATTAATATACCAATACACTTTCGATACATCAGAGCTCACATTGGCTTTGAGTTGCAGGGGTTCGGGATCTTTTTTGCTGATAAAATATTCGCTGCCATTTAGCGGAGAAATGATGCGGGGGCCGGCGCCTTTAAAGATCTTTTCGCAATCCGGATTGTGAGGCGGCATCTTTTCATGTTTCATTCCATGCTGCTCAAAGTAATCCTGCATTTCGGGAGTTACGTTTCGGTACAACTTTTTTATATAGCCGGTTGCCGGAGCACAGCTTTCACAATAAGAAATGGAAGCGTCTGGGGCTATTTTGACTTCCTGCAAATGATGGCAAATGGCAGTCGTGCTAATCAGGGGAATAAAATAATCTGAAACAAGATTGGTGCAATCAGGTCCCGGAGGCAACCCTGTTTCACTGCAAACCTGCCGCAGTTCACATTCTTTAGGCGGTGTATACCAATCGGAATTGCTGTCATAATCAATGGTATTGAAAATTTTAAACAGGAGAGGTGTTGCCGTATTGGCACCGCTTACCTCCGGAACTCCTTGTCCTGAAAAATTTCCTACCCAAATACCCACCGTATAATTTTTGTTGTAGCCTATACTCCAGGCATCTTTTCTTCCATACGATGTTCCGGTTTTCCAGGCAACCTTAGGCATGCGCTCTGTAGCCGTCCAGTTTAAAGGAAAATCAGGGCGGGCTACTTTTGAAAGAATGTCTGTAATCATATAGCTTGCTTCTGGAGAAAGCAATTGGATTTTTTTTGATGGAGAACCGTTTTGCAAAAACTGGGGGGAGGTATAAACACCTTCATTGGCAAAGGCTGAAAATAGACCCGTCAATTGTTCCAGCGTAGCGCCACAACCGCCCAGAATGAGTGAGAGGCCCAATTTGTTTTGGTCTTTTTGAATTTGTTTAAAATCGCAGGCAATCAGTTTGCTGATCATTTTTCCTTCACCCAGTTGTTGCAGGCTTTTCACCGAGGGAATATTTAAGGAATGTTCCAGCGCATATTCCATGGTTACATAACCGTTGAACTTCTGGTCGTAGTTCTCCGGGGCATAACCGCTGTAGTTCACCGGCACATCGCTGATAACGGTTTTGGGCGTTAGCAAGCCTTCGTCCATGCACAAGCCATAAAGCAAAGGCTTCAGAGTGCTGCCCGGCTGGCGGATGGCTGCTGCGCCGTTTACCTGTCCGCCATCAGTGGTATCGGAAAAATTTGCAGAGCCTACATATGAAATGATCTTGTGTGTTTTGTTGTCGATTACGATTACGGCAGCATTCCGAATGTTTTTTAATTTCAGTGCCCTGACATAATCTTCTGTTAGCTTTTCGATCTTTAATTGGGTGTTTAGAACGATGTTGGTTTTGATATTGCTTTCTGCCGACGCTGATTTCAGTTTATAAGCCAGGTGCGGAATGAAATGCGGGACTGTTGTACGGCGGGCTGTTAATGGTTCTGCTAATGCATCTTCAATTTCCTTGTGAGAAAAAACGCCATTCTCTGCAAATTTTTGAAGCCAGCGATTGCGTTCTGTTATAATCTCATCATTTGCCTTACCAATCACCAGCGACGAAGGCCGGTTGGGTATAATGCACAAAGCTGTGATCTCGGCCAGTGAAAGATGATCAGGATTCTTCTTGAAATAAAGCAGTGACGCCGATTTTACACCTTCAATATTGCCTCCGTACGGTACAAGGTTCAGATACATTTGCAGTATCTCAGCCTTGCTGTACTTCCATTCTAATTGAAAAGCACGGAATGTTTCAATCAATTTAGAAAACAGGTTTCTTTTCCGTGGTTCTAGTGCCCTTGCCACCTGCATGGTAATGGTAGAGGCGCCTGAGGTTCGTTTCATTCGAAGCAGATTCATGGCGGCTGCTCTGCCCACCGCCAACAAGTTGACTCCCGGGTGATAATAGAACCATTTGTCTTCTTTTGCTAGTATGGTTTTACGAAGCAGGGGAGAGATCTCTTCCAATTCTGTTTTCATACGCCATTTCTCATCTTTTGTAAGAAATGCATTTACTACTTCATTATTGCCATCGGAGATAGTGGTTGAATATTCAATGGAATCATGAAGGGGAAAAAGAAAATTGAGCAGCAGGAATAACAGAAAAGCACAACCGGTTATAATTACAAATCTTTTAACAAGCAACAATATTTTTTGCTTAGTAACTTTCTGTTGTAATCTTTTAAATCTATATGGACTCATCGAGTCTGCCTCCTTAGCTTCAATGACACGAATTTAGAAACACAAATTACACGATTTGGCTGGGTGTATAATTTGTTACAGCAATTAGGAAAGGCAATTTGCAAAAATTCGCCTGTTCCTTTGACTCAATCTTATTTTGCCTATCTTTTGGCGTCCAATTCTAACAATTATTTTATGCGTACTAAATATTTTCCAGCGCTTTTACTTTTTTGTGTGGTTGCTGTTTTTTTATCTGCCTGTAACCGTAACTATGTAAGCCTTGAATCCACAAATGCCAAAAACGAAGTACCCCAATTGGCTAATCTTGTTTTCCGCTTTGATAAATCGCTTTATCCCGATTCCTTACTGAATACCTGGGATTCTTCTGACTATATTTCTTTTGAACCAAAGATTGCCGGCCGCTTTCGCTGGAGCGGTCCGGGCGAACTGGTTTTTTCTCCCTCACAACCCTTACTGCCTGCAACTTCTTATAAAGCAAAAATCAAAGATGAGATATTTCGCTACAGTAAATACAACGATCTGAAAGGTGCTGATGCGATCGATTTTTACACAGCGCCGCTGCAATTAGATGATGCACAGGTAACCTGGGTTTTACAGGATGAAGCCAGCCGCACGGCTATACCTCAGCTCTATCTTCAATTCAACTATGCAGTAAAGGTGGATGAGTTAAAGGATAAACTGACTATTGAAGTAGAAGGAAAAAAAACAGGTTATGCTATTCAAAATGTTGGCGTCGGCAATAACATAAGCATCCGGCTAACCGGTTTTAAGGCAGAAGATAAAAATTACGAGACACAGATCAGTATCAGGGAAGGATTAAAGCCGGAGAAAGGCAATATGGCAACAAAGGAAACGATCAAAACCATTCTTTCTATTCCATCGCCCTATGTTTTAAATATTAATAATGTTGAGTCGGAGCATGATGGAACGCAAGGCGTGGTTCGTATTTATACCAGCCAGCAACTCACGGGTGAGGGAATCAGCAATTATATCAAATTTAATCCTGCAGTAGCTTACACGGTGGAATACAATGATTATGGTGTAACGCTGCGGAGCGACAAGTTTGATGCCGATAACAGCTATGCGTTTTCCATTGCAAAAGGTCTTCGTGGCAAGATCGGTGGTGTGTTGAAAGAGGAATACAACGGCAGCGTGGCTTTTGGACAACTGGAATCACAAATCAATTTTACCAATAGTAAAGCAGTCTATTTATCAAAGCGGGGTGGCGGCAATATTGAGGTTCGCATTATCAGCGCTAAAAAGGTGAAGCTTGTTATTTCAAAAATTTATGAAAGCAACCTACTGATGGCCGACCGCTATGGCTATTATCCAAAAGATAACAACAATGATGAAGAATACGCTTCTTATGAAGAAGAAGGGGAGGCCCATTATTCGGAAGCCACGGCGGGTGATGTTATTTATAGCAAAGAGATTGATACAAGGTCGCTGCCTGAATCAGGTAACGGAAGGATTTTAAACATTTCCCAGTTTGAAGACAGGTTGCCGGATGTGAAAGGTATCTATCATGTGATGATCCGTTCCTCTGAAGATTACTGGGTAAGAGACAGCCGTTTTATTTCTTTTTCTGATATCGGACTCATAGCCAAACAGGGACAAGATAAAATGTATGTGTTTGCCAACTCCATTAAAACAGCCAATCCTTTGCAGGGTGTAACGGTGAATATTTACGGAGCTAATAACCAATTGCTGGGTACTGGTGCTACCAATGCTGATGGTGCGGCAGAAGTAGCTATTGCCACAAAAAAATTTGCTGGTTTTAAACCGGCTATGGTCATTGCCAAAACCGCCGATGATTTCACCTACCTGCCTTTTCATAACACAAGAGTGAATACCTCAAGGTTTGAGGTAGGAGGAAAGAGAGCGAACGCTACCGGCCTGGATGCTTTTGTATATGCCGAACGGGACATTTACCGGCCCGGTGAAAAAGTAAATTTTTCCGTGATCCTGCGGGATAAAGCCTGGAAAAGTCCCGGCGAAATACCGGTGAAAATGAAGTTTTTGCTTCCGAACGGAAAAGAGCTCAAAGCCTTTCGCAAAAGCCTGAATGATCAGGGGGCCACCGAAGGATCGGTTGATATTTCTGCATCGGCCCTTACAGGAAGTTATACATTGGAAATTTATAGTTCCAATGATGTCTTGCTGGCTTCTAAAAATTTTATGATCGAAGAATTTGTGCCGGACAGAATTAAGGTTACTGCTACATTGGATAAGTCCTTTCTTCGTCCTGCAGAATCGGCAACCCTGCAAATTAACGCGGTCAATTTCTTTGGTCCTCCCGCCGCCCACCGCAATTATGAAACAGAGATCCAGGTGAAGCAAAAACAATTCCCTGCAAAAAAATACAGCGATTATAATTTTTCTTTGGCCAATCAAAAAGAGTTTCATGATAAAGATGTGAAAGAAGGAAAGACCGACGGCAATGGAAATGCTGTTATCGGTTATTCTGTTCCTTCCCTATACCAAAACTCTGGCTTGTTACAGGCTAATTTTTACACCACTGTTTTTGATGAAACCGGAAGGCCTGTCAGCCGTATTGTTTCAACAGATATTTATACACAGGATGTTTTTCATGGTATCAAAGACGATGGCAGTTATTATTATCCCATTAACCAGCCGGTAAAATTTGGTTTGGTATCACTGAATAAAGAGGGAGTACCTGTAACGGCAACTGCTAAAGTGCAGGTCATCAAGCATGAATACAAAACCGTGCTGGCAAAAAGCGGCAGCTACTTCCGCTACGAATCGCAAAAAGAAGATAAGATCATGCAGGAGCAGGAAATGACGGTTGGAGCCAATACGGTAATGAATTATATTCCCCGTTCGCCCGGTGATTATGAAATAAGGATATCCCGCCCCGGAGCGAATGCGTATGTCAGCAAAAGTTTTTACAGCTATGGTGCCTGGGGCGGCGATGCGTCTTCATTTGAAGTAAATACGGAAGGCCATATTGATGTAGAACTGGACAAGGAAACCTATCAAAGCGGCGACAATGCAAAGCTGTTATTTAAAACGCCATTCAGCGGGCGCATGCTGGTAACGCTGGAAACAGACCACGTGGTTTCTTATCAATATGTGGATGTGGCAAAAAGGACAGCCAGCCTGGATATTAAATTGAATAGCGAATACATACCTAACGTGTATGTTACGGCAACATTGATCAAACCTCACGGAATGTCGGATATTCCGCTCACGGTGGCGCATGGTTTTCAAAATCTTAAAGTAGAAGAAAAGAATAGGAAGATACCCGTTGCGATCACCGCACAAAAATCGGTTCATTCCCGGACGCATCAGAAAGTACGGGTTCAGGCACTGGCGGGCAGTTATGTTACGTTGGCTGCGGTGGATAACGGTGTATTGCAGGTAAGTGATTTTAAAACTCCCGATCCCTATGGTTACTATTATCAAAAAAGGGCCCTGCAGGTGAGCGCCTTTGATATGTATCCCTTGTTGTTTCCCGAAATAAGAGCCAGGTTAAGCAGCACCGGTGGCGATGGAGATTTAAGTTTGGATAAACGGGTGAATCCCATGCCTGCCAAACGTTTTAAGATCCTGTCCTATTGGAGCGGTATTAAAAAAGCAAACGGCAGCGGTGTGGCTGAATTTGAATTCGACGTTCCCCAGTTCAGCGGAGAGGTCAGATTGATGGCTGTGGCCTTCAAGGATGAAAAATTCGGATCTTCTGAAAATGCCATGACAGTGGCCGATCCCATTGTATTGAGCAGTGCTTTGCCAAGATTTATGAGTCCGGGTGATACGGTACTGGTGCCGGTTACCATCTCAAACACCACCAACCGTGCAGCCAATGGGCAGGCTTCTGTGGCTGTAAGCGGACCGGTAAAAATTATTGGAAGCCCATCTCAAACCATTGCTGTGGGCCCGAATAGTGAAGCAAGAGTCAACTTTGAGGTTGTTGCCTCACCCAATATCAACGTTGCAAAAATTGTCATCAGTGTAAATGCTTTAGGTGAGAAGTTTACAGAGGAAACAGAGATCTCTGTCCGCCCGCCTTCCACACTGCAGAAAATTTCCGGAAGCGGCTCTGTGGCCGGCGGTACTACGCAAAAGATCACCATTCCGCAAAGTGATTTTATTGCCGGAAGCTTTAAATACGATCTTATCGTTAGCCGTTCACCGGTTGCCGAAATTGCCGATCAATTAAGGTACCTGGTCCAGTATCCTTACGGTTGCACAGAGCAGACTGTTTCGGCTGCCTTTCCCCAGTTATATTATGGGGATTTTGCCGACCTGCTGGGCAAATCCGGAAATAAACAAAACGCCAATACCAATGTGCTGGAGGCGATTCGCAAAATAAAAATGCGGCAATTGTACAATGGCGCTGTTACACTTTGGGATGGAGAAGGAAGAGAAGATTGGTGGACCACCGCTTATGCAGCGCATTTTTTACTGGAAGCAGGAAAGGCGGGGTTTGATGTGGACAATAGCTTACTGGAAACCATGCTTTCCTACCTGGCCAATCGTTTAAAAACAAGAGAAACCATTCTTTATTATTACAACCGCGACCAAAACAAAAAGATCGCACCAAAAGAAGTGACGTACAGTTTATACGTGTTGTCCCTGGCACACCGGGCACAGGTTTCGGCTATGAATTATTATAAAGCCAATCCCCAGTTGCTGGCATTGGATGGTAAGTATTTATTATCGGCAGCGTATGCCGTGTCGGGTGATAAACGTTCTTACAATTCCATGCTGCCTTCCTCTTTTAGCGGCGAAGAATCGGTACAGCAAACCGGTGGCAGCTTTTACAGTGCCTTGCGTGATGAAGCCATTGCTTTGAATTCACTGATGGATGTGGATCCGGGCAATGCGCAAGTTCCGGTGATGGTCAGGCATATCAGCGACCGTTTGAAAAGAGAACGCTATTTAAATACGCAGGAAAGGGCTTTCTCATTTTTGGCATTGGGAAAAGTGGCCCGTAACACTGCCAAATCAAACGTGACTGCGGAAGCCAGAAGTAACGGCAAAACTATCGCAAAGATTGATGGCGACTGGAAGGGTAGCAGTGATGTTTTGAAATCGAATTCAATAGAATTGGTAACCAAAGGAAACGGACGATTGTATTACAGTTGGGTGGCCGAAGGCATTAGTGCCGGCGGTGCATACCAGCAAGAAGACAACTACATCAAAGTACGCCGCCAGTTTTTTGATCGTTTTGGGAACCGGATGGCCGGAAATACGTTTAAACAAAATGATCTGGTGATCGTAGAACTAAGCCTGGAAAAAGCGTATAGTTCTACGCTGGAGAATATGGTGATCACCGACCTGTTACCAGCCGGCTTTGAAATAGAAAATCCACGCACGAAAGAATTGCCGGGTATGGATTGGATTAAAAATGAAGCGCAGCCAACGGCTTTGGATGTTCGTGACGACCGCATTCATTTTTTTGTGGATGCACATTATCCAAAACAGAAATATTATTATGCAGTGCGGGCCGTTTCTTTAGGTCAGTTTCAGCAGGGGCCTGTAAGTGCTGATGCCATGTATAACGGAGAGATCCATTCGTATCATGGGGCGCAAACGATCAAGGTAATTCAGTAAAGAGTTATTCTTATTTTTATAACGAGGTGGCAACACCTCGTTTTTTATGTCGTATTCAGATAAACATATAGCCCTCGTATGCAATCCAACGGCCGGTAATGAAAAAGCCTTGCACCTTGCCGATAGCATTGCTGTTTTATTGAAAGGAACGGATATTAAACATTCTGTTTTTACGGCTTATTGGCCCACTGTTTTTGACAGCTTTACCGATGTATGGATTATTGGTGGCGATGGTACGTTAAATTGGTTTATCAACCAATATCCCGGTATTCAACTTCCTCTCTCAGTTTTTGCAGGAGGTACAGGCAATGACTTTCATTGGATGTTGTACGGCGATCTTTCTTTGGAAAAACAAGTGGAGCTTCTACTGGAATGTTCTCCCCGGAAAATTGACGCCGGCATTTGCAATGGAAAATTATTTTTAAATGGCGTAGGCATTGGCTTTGATGGCGCCATAGTAAAAGATCTTTTGGGTAAGAAGAAACTGGCAGGGAAAGCTTCTTATTTGCTTTCTATCTTAAAACACATTGTGGGTTACCAGGAAAAGACCTGCACTTTACAAATGCCTGATGAAACCATTTTTCAGCAATGCTTCATGATCAGTGTGGCCAATGCACGGCGTTATGGCGGTGGTTTTCATGTGGCACCAAAGGCTTCGCTCAAAGACGGCTTACTGGACGTAAATATTGTAGGGGAAATCTCTCCTTTAAAACGAATTCGTTATTTACCCGTGATTGAAAAAGGAGAGCATATTGATCTTCCTTTTATACAATACCGTCATACCAGCAAAATAAAAATTTCATCGAAGGTTAGTCTGCATGCCCATATAGATGGAGAATACTTTAACGATACTGATTTTAAAATTGAGCTGCTACCAAAATGCTTTTCGTTTGTCTATTAGCACTGGTTTTTTTCGCACAAACATTTTTACTAAAATAAATCCTGCAATGAAACCTCCTATATGTGCTGCATAGGCCACACCGCCGGCTTCTTCTCCCCCCAGGCCTCCCATTCCGTTGATGATTTGAAAAATAAACCACAATCCAACAGCAATGACGGCCGGAACCGAAATGATGCCAAGCAGGAACCAAACGTGTACACGGCGGCCGGGATGCTGTAGAATGTAACCTCCCATCACACCGGAAATAGCACCGGAAGCTCCAAGGCTTGGTATCAGTAAACTATGGCCAAAAAATGCGGTGGTAAATACATGTGTTAGTGCTGCAATAACGCCACAGAGCAGGTAAAAAATGAGGTAATTAAAATGTCCCATGTCGTTTTCAAGATTATCGCCGAAGATCCACAGAAACAGCATGTTTCCGGCTATATGTGCAACACCCCCGTGCATGAACATGGAAGTGATTAAGGTGAGATAGACAGGAATATCCGTACGCTGCAAACCTGGCAATTCAAATCTTTGTTGGGTATAAGGGTCTACTAAAATCTGGGCGTTGGTTACAATGTCTCGGCCGGTCAAAATTTCCCCGGGGACGGTGGAGTAGGCATAAGTGAAATGAATATCATTTCCCATGTTTTGGAGGAACACAAAAACAATGATATTCAGAATGATCAATGCATAGTTAATAAACGGAGTTAAATGCCGGTCTCTGTTATCATCACCAATGGGAATTAGCATCTTCTTTTTACTAATTTATGCAAACCTTATTCCTGAAAAATAAAAAAGTCCCCGTAAAGGGACTTTTGAAATTTGTTCGAGTATTATGGATTAATAGCTGTCTCTGTATCCACCGCCGCCGCCACGGTTGTATCCACCGCCGCCGCCGCGACTTCCGCCTCCGCCGTAACCGCCGCCGCCTTTTTTAAAGCCGCCGCCGCCTCCGCCGCCAAAGCCACCTCTTTTCTTGTAGCCGCCGCCTTCGCCACCTTCTTTAGGACGAGATTCGTTAACAACGAGGTTTCTTCCTTCTACTTCGGTGCCGTTTAATTGTGCAATTGCTGCTTGCGCCTGCTCATCGTTTGGCATTTCTACAAAGCCAAAGCCTTTGCTTCGCTGCGTAAATTTGTCCATAACAATTTTGGCAGAGGCTACTTCACCATAAGGTGTAAACATGTTGGCCAGATCCTGATCTTTCAGGCCCCAACTAAGGTTTCCTACGTAAATGTTCATTTTGAGAAAAGTTTAAAAAATAAAAGTGTTTACAGCCACCATGAAACCATGAACATTACGTAACGTTCAACGGACCTTGTAACTGAAAGAACACAAGACGTAACGAATATAGGTAAATAATACCAATATAGTTAGCGGCAAAATAAAAAGCTGCCCTTGAAAGTAGCCTTTCATAGCCATGCAATTTCTAATCTATTGTTTTACAATTCTTAGGGATCCTGTATTTCTTTACGCTGCTGTCAAATCGAACCATAGTCAATGAACGTGTGCTAAAAATGAAAAAGCCCACACTTGCGTGCAGGCTTTTTTTGAATAAAATTGTGGTTCTTATTCAGCAACCACTTCAAATTCAACGTCAGCATGCTGACCGTTGCTGAAGCCTATAGATGCTTTATACGTACCTAATTCTTTTACTTCCTCAGGGATCGTGATTTTTTTACGGTCAATCTCATATCCTTTCTGATCACGGATAGCACGGCTGATCTGCAGGGAAGTAACACTTCCAAAGATCTTTCCGCTGGTACCGGTTTTGGCGCCCACTTTTAACGGTGCTTCCTGAAGTTTTGCAATAACGCTGTTGATCTGGGCTAGCATCAGGTCTTCCTTCTTCTTAGCTACTTTCAGTCTTTCTTCCAGTTGCTTGCGGTTAGAAGGATTGGCTTCTACGGCCAGGCCCTGGGGAATTAAAAAGTTACGGGCATACCCGTTTCTAACTTTTACTAATTCATTCTTCCCACCCAGGTTGTCAACGTCTTGAATTAAAATGATTTCCATATTATTTGTTTTAGCCAACTCCTGCCATCAGCAGGAACTGTCCTCCCACAAAACTGTAGGGTTAGGTTAAAAATTCTATTTTAAAAGATCCGTTACATAAGGTAACAAAGCCATTTGACGGGCCTTTTTAATGGCATCGCTTACTTTACGCTGGTATTTCAAAGAATTACCGGTAATGCGGCGGGGCAGCATTTTACCTTGCTCGTTCAGAAATTTTTTCAGGAACTCTATATCCTTATAATCAATATAACGGATGCCATATTTTTTAAAGCGGCAGAATTTCTTGGGACGCTTTTCTGTTTTAATGGCGGTCAGGTATTTTATCTCATTTGGTCTTGCCATGATTAAGCCTCCTGTACTTTTTCAGTTCCTGTTGGTATGCCACTTCTCTTTTTATGGTTATACTCGACGGCATATTTGTCGAGTTTTGTAGCCATGTGACGCAGAACGCTCTCGTCACGCAGAAGCTGGATCTTCAGCTTCTCATTGAAGTCGGATGGCGCAATAAATTCCATTACCCAGTACAAACCAGTGGTTTTTTTCTGGATGGGATACGCCAGTGATTTCAGGCCCCATGGGTTTTCAGCTACAATCTGACCACCGTTTTCGGTAACCAGCGTAGTGAATTTCCGCTGTGCCGCTTTGAACTCGTCATCGCTCAGCACGGGGGTAAAAATCACCATCAATTCGTAATTGTTCATTACCCTGTTTTTGGTTAAAAAATAAATTTGGAGCGCAAAGGTAGGGTTTTATCTGATAGGTGACAGATGGTAGATGGCAGATTTTGGTAACCAGCTGTTAAATCCTTGCTACCCAGTGTTTTATTCACTTAAACGGCAATCGATGACCTTTAGCTGAAGGCTTTTTTCCCCGTTCCATTCGTTTTCGTCAATTTTAAAAACAAGATCTACCGGAAGCCCTGTTTGCAGCAGGGGCATCTTATCAGCCATGTTAAAGCCAATTCCATTCATGCGGGTACCGTTTTGGTGAACCGAAAATTTTATATGCGCTTCCTTGACCACCTTGCTCCAGCCCGTGTTGTAAACTTTCCTGGCTATAAATGAAGGCTTCAGATTATCGGGACCAAAAGGTTCCATCTGGCAAAGAATGTCGTAAAAAGGCCTTTTTATATCTGCGAGGGAAACTTCCGCATCAATTACAATTTCGGGTATCAGCAGTTCAGGGTGAATGGTGGCCTGCACCACTTCTTCAAATTTCTCGCAGAAGGCATCCACCTTATCGGCTTCCATCGTCATCCCCGCAGCATAGAAATGACCGCCATAGCCAAGCAACAATTCTTTACATTGATGAATGGCTTCGTACACATTAAAGCCCGATACGCTGCGGGCAGAACCTGCCACATAATCCCCGCTTTGGGTTAATATAATGGTGGGCCGGTAATAATGGTCTATCAACCGGGAAGCTACTATGCCCACCACTCCTTTGTGCCAATGCGGTTGGTATAGAACCGTGCTTCTCCTGTTTATTAAAATTTTGTCTTCCCGTATAATGGAAAGGGCTTCTTCGGTGATGTTGGAGTCGGCCTCCCGGCGGTTCGTATTATCGGCATGTAATTGTTCTGCCCAATGCAAGGCCTCTTCATACGATTGGGATACAAACAGTAATACGGCCTTTCGGGCATCATCCATGCGGCCGGCGGCGTTTACCCTTGGCGCAATAATGAAAACCAAGTTGTTGATATAAAGGTCCTTGGTAAAATTGCTTAAATGGCTAAGCGCTTTTATGCCGAAATTCGGATTTGTATTTGCTTTTTTAAGCCCGTAGTAGGCCAGTACACGGTTTTCTCCGGTAATGGAAACAATATCGGCGGCAATAGCGGTGGCTACCAGGTCTAAATATTCAAAGGCTACTTCATCCGGTAGTTGCCGTTTTTGGCACAGGGCCGTGATCAATTTGAATCCTACGCCACAGCCACACAATTCTTTATAGGGGTATTTACAATCTTTTTGTTTTGGATTAAGAATGGCGACGGCGGGGGGGAGTTCCTCGTCTGGCAGGTGATGGTCGCAAACGATAAAATCAATACCCAGGTCTTTCGCATATTGAATTAATTCGACTGATTTTATACCGCAGTCCAGCGAAATGATAAGTGAATAGTTCTCCTCGTGGGCAAAATCAATGCCTGCTTTACTCACGCCATAACCTTCCCGGTAACGATGCGGAATATAAAATTCGGTAAGCGGGTACTGGTTTTTCAGGAATTGGTACATACAGGACACGGCGGTGGTGCCATCAACATCATAATCGCCAAACACCAGTATTTTTTCATTTGCTGAAAAAGCATGTAAAATACGTTCCACCGCTTTGTCCATATCCTTCATCAGGAAAGGATCGTGAAGATGGGAGAGCTGGGGGCGGAAAAAACGTTTGGCGGTATCATAAGTGTCTATGCCTCGCTGAACTAATATATCGCAAAGCACAGGATGGATCTTCAACTCTTTATGTAAAAGAGTTGCTTTGTCATGATTGACACTGTTTATACGCCAGCGTTTTTGAACATTCATCAGGTTCTTAATATTTTCTGTCGGTAACAAAATTGACCAGGTCCTGGAAACCTTTTTTTATCTCGGAGTCAGGAAAAGTGGCTAAAAGTTGCAGGGCTTCCTGTTTGTACTCATTCATTTTACCAATGGTGTATTCAATGCCGCCTGTTTTTGTAACCACATCTATAATATAAGAAATTTTTGATTTCCGGGTGTTCTCATTTTTTATAATATAGATGATCTCCTTTCTTGTTTTTTTATCAACATTATTTAAGGTATAGATCAACGGAAGAGTCAACTTTTTTTCCTTAATGTCATTACCGGTTGGTTTCCCAATATCATGGGCGGCATAATCAAAAAGGTCATCCTTTATTTGAAAAGCAACTCCCACTTTTTCACCAAATTCCCTCATGCGCTTTGCCATGCCGTCATCATGGGAGGTGGACCAGGCTCCGGCTCCGCAAGCGGAGGCCAGCAAGGAAGCCGTTTTATTGCGTATGATTTCGAAATAAATCCCTTCGTCTAAATTAAGCGTTCTTGATTTTTCAATTTGCAATAATTCGCCTTCGCTCATTTGGCGGACGGCATCGGATAGGATCTGTAAAATCTTAAAATCATCATTATCCAAGGAGAGCAAAAGACCTTTTGCTAACAAATAATCCCCAACCAGCACCGAAACTTTATTCTTCCATAAGGCGTAAACTGAGAAAAAACCTCTACGTTCCAAAGAGTCGTCTACTACATCATCATGAACGAGAGTGGCGGTGTGTAAAAGTTCCACTAATGAGGCTGCTCTATAGGTGGATTCGTTCACCTCACCGCAAAGCTTTGCGGAAAGGAAAACGAACATGGGCCGTAGTTGCTTGCCCTTGCGCTTCACAATATATCGCATAATGCGATCGAGCATGGCCACATTACTTTTGGCGGCGTCCTTGAATTTTTCTTCAAAGATTTTTAATTCCTTCTCTATGAGATTAACGGGTAACTGCATTCGTAAATGGCGGAAAGGTACAACTGCAAACCAATAATTGATGCCTTGTGGTACAAGAATTGCTGAATTGGTGCTGACAAAATATATAAATAATTGAGGTCAATTGCGGTAAATAAATTTAAAAGTTTGGTAATTGTAACTCAATTTATATTTTTGCCAACGATTAGGACATTGTTTTTAAAATTTAATCAATAGTTATGGCAAGCAAAAAGTACTCTTTTCTGGCAGGTTTATTATGCCTGTTAGCATCGTACAGTTTCGCACAAGTCACTACCACCACTGGTAGTATCGGAGCGTACGATCCCGCAGACTCATCCGTTATTCCTTCCCGAAGAATGCCTCAGCACACTGAGTTTATGAATGGCACGTATAACTACCCCGCAAAACCAAGAAACATGTGGGAGTTTGGTGTTAAGGTAGGTGCAATGCAAGTAAATGGCGATGTAGATTCAAAGTTTTTTGGATTCCCAAGCTTTGGTGTACATATCAGAAAAGCCTTTGGATATCTGTTCTCTGCCCGTTTAGAGTACGTATATGGTACTGCTAAAGGTCAAAACTGGCAATCTTCAACCGGTTATGTAAGCGGTGGTGCCAGAAATCCCTGGAATGTATATGGTGGCGCCCCTGTGTTCTACAACTACCAGACAAAGATCCAGGACCTGTCTTTAGAAGGTCTCTTCTCTTTAAATAATATCATGTTCCATAAATCAAGGTCTAAATGGAATGTGTACGCTTTGGTGGGCGTAGGTGCTTCTATCTATGATGCTAAAGTGGATGCCAGAAAAGGTGGTGGTAATTATGATTTCACTCAGGCGCTGGCTATCAATCAGATCTATGACAATAGAAAAGATATCAAAGATGCCCAGGATCTTGATGGGGACTATGAAACTGCTGCAGAAAACAATGAAGACCGTAAGGCTACTTTATTTGATAAAACATTAAATCCGGTTTTTCATTTAGGAGGCGGTATCGCATATAAATTGAGCAACAGGATTAACATTGCTCTGGAAGACCGCGTAACCATCACTAAAGATGACCTTTATGATGGCCAGCAATGGGCTGAGCAAGGCGACCTTACAAGAGATCATGATACGTACAATTTCCTGTCGCTTGGTTTGAATTTCAACATTGGCAGCAAAAGAGTTGAGCCATTATGGTGGATCAATCCATTGGATTATGCTTACCAGGAAATTCGCAAGCCTCGCCTGATGATTTTACCAAAACCGGTTTTACCTGATGCCGATGGTGATGGTATTACTGATCAATTTGACCAGGAGCAAACTCCTCAGGGAAGCCCAGTTGATTCTCATGGTGTTAGTCTTGATACAGACGGTGACGGTGTTCCTGACAGCCGTGATAAAGAGAAAATCACTCCGACTTATTGCCAGCCAGTTGATGCTGATGGTGTAGGTAAATGTCCTTGTCCTGATTCAACTTGCTTCGAAGGTTATATTAAAGCCGGTGCTTGTGAAGCTGCTTTGGGTGCTTTACCAAGTGTTTCTTTCTCCGGTAACAGTGTTGCTTTAAGCAATGACGCAAAAGCCCTGTTGGCTTCAGTTGCCGCTCGTATGCGTAACAGCCCAGAATGTAAAGTTGTAGTTACGGGTTATTGCGCTTCCAGCAAATCTGAACAACAAAGAAGCTGGGATAGGGTAAATGCCGTAATTAATTACATGGTTGAGAAAGAAGGTGTGAGCCAGGATCGTTTCTTCTGGAACTATGGCCAGGAAGGTGGCGATTGCAATACTGTTGACCTGCGTGCAGCTGCACAGGATGAGCAAGGTCAAACTACAGTACCTGCTCCACATCCAAACCTGAGAAGAAGCAAATAATTCTTTTTCCAAATAACTTAAAACCCTCCCTTGTGGAGGGTTTTTTATTGCTTTTAAGATTAAATGGTAGGCGAATGCCTTCACAGCGAACCATTGCCTGTTCTTTACACCCCACCTTTAGGTAAATCTTAACGGCACACATTGGCTCGTTTGCCTTTTTTCCAGAATATTTGCTTAAACTCATTAACTTTGCCAGCCTTTATGAAATTTTACGGCGTTTTATTCCTGACTGTTTTTTTGGTTAGCTGCGGAGGCATTAATAAGGTTCTGAAAAATAAGGATCCTCATTACAAGCTGCGTATGGCCGAGCAGTACTATGCAAAAAAGAAATATAACTACGCCCAGCAGATCTACGAAGACATAATGCCTTATTTCAGAGGGGCACCGGAATTTGAAGACATCTATTATAAATACGCCTATACCGCCTATTACCAAAGAGATTATTTAAATGCGGAAAATCTCTTTAAAACCTTCCTTGAAATCTATCCCAATAGTTCTAAAGCTGAAGAAGTGGATTATATGAGAGCTTATACCTTTTATAAGCAATCTCCAAAACCAGCCCTGGATCAAACCAATACCATTAAGGCCATGGGTATGATGCAGACCTTCATCAATACGCATCCCGGCTCTCCCCGGAACAAGGAGGCCTCGGAAATTATTGATATCTGCCGTCAGAAGCTGGAGACCAAAGACCATAATGCCGCCCAGCTTTATTATGATTTAGGACAGTTTCGGGCCGCTGCCGTGGCCTTTAATACGTTGCTTAATTCTTATCCGGAGTCTGTTAAATCGGATGAATATAAGATGATGGCAATAAAATCCTACTATCGCTTTGCAGAGCTAAGTGTAGAGGAAAAAAGAGCCGAGCGGTTTGAAAAAGTGATCGACGAGTGTAACGAATTTATAGACCGCTTTCCGCAAAGTCCGCTGGCTTCACAAGTACAGCAGTATTTAACCCAATCTCAAAACAATTTAAAAACATATACAAATGAGCCTGCTAAGACGTCAACTTAGTACCAGTACATCCAACAATATTGAAACCCGTGATGTAAATGAGCTAAAGAATAAAACGGGTAATTTGTACGAGTCTATCTCCATCATTGGACGAAGAGCTAACCAAATCAATATTTCTTTAAAAGAAGAATTACACAATAAACTGGAGGAATTTGCCAGCCACACTGATTCTTTAGAAGAGATTCATGAAAATAAAGAGCAAATCGAAATTTCAAGGGCTTACGAACGTATGCCTAATCCTGCCTTGTTAGCTACCCAGGAATTTATGGAAGGCAAGATCTACTATCGTAAAAATGAAGATGATCTGTTTCAATAAATGAGATTTGAAAACATGTTTTAAGCGATCCCGTTAAGGCCGGATCGCTTTTATTTTTTATAAATAGTATTTTAGTGCCGATGTTATCCGGGAAAAAGATATTATTAGGAATTACGGGCAGTATTGCAGCCTATAAAACACCTGTGTTGGTTAGGCAGTTAATCAAAAAAGGAGCCGAAGTAAAAGTAGTGATGACGCCTGCGGCTACCGATTTTGTATCGAAACTCACCTTGTCCACGCTTTCCAAAAATCCTGTTCTTGTTGATCTGTTTGATGAAGAAACCTGGGCCAATCATGTCATGTTAGGCCGATGGGCCGACATTTTCCTGATAGCACCTTTAAGCTGCAACACCTTAAGCAAAATGGCTTTTGGACAATGCGATAACCTTCTTCTGGCTACCTATTTATCGGCTACGTGTCCTGTAATGGTGGCGCCGGCCATGGATGAAGACATGTGGCACCACCCAACTACCAAAAGCAACCTGCAACGCATCCAGGAGCATGGCTGCCTTCCATTGCCTGTGTCGTACGGCGAATTGGCCAGTGGGCTTACGGGTGAAGGCAGAATGGCCGAACCGGAAGAAATTGCAGCCCGACTTGAAGATTATTTTGCCCTTCCCCTGTTGAAAGGAAAAAAAGCCCTGGTCACAGCGGGCCCCACATACGAAGCCATAGACCCTGTGCGTTTTATCGGCAACCATTCATCGGGCAAAATGGGCTATGCTCTTGCAGAAGAATTATCCAAAAGAGGAGCGGAGGTTACTTTAATTAGCGGGCCAGTTGCGTTTCAACCCAACCTGAATGGTATAAAGCTTATAAAAGTCACCACAGCAGATGAAATGTACCTGGCTTGCCTGAAAGAAGAGAAGTATGATATCGCCGTGATGGCGGCCGCTGTTGCCGATTATACGCCAGCGGTTGTATCAGATAAAAAGATCAAAAAGACAGATAGTGATTTAGTGATTTCCTTAAAAAAGACCAGGGACATTTTAGGCACGCTGGGAAAAACAAAATCAGGTAAGCAGGTTTTGGTAGGCTTCGCTCTTGAGACCAATAATGAACAGGAAAATGCAGTAAAAAAGCTAAATGAAAAAAATGCCGACCTGATTGTTTTAAATTCATTGAACGATAAAGGCGCCGGCTTTGGCCACGATACAAATAAGGTAACCTTATATTTTAAAAACGGAACTCAAAGGCAGGTGGAACTGAAATCCAAAAAAGCGCTGGCAAAAGATATTGTTGATACTATAACTGAATTGATCTGATGCGAAAACTTCTTTATTTTTTTATTGCGATCCTTTTGGTGCAATCGGTGGAGGCTCAGGAACTGCAGGCCAAACTGTCGGTATTAGCCAACCGGGTAAGCACACAGGTGGATAAGAAAACCTTTCAAACCCTGCAATCCGCGTTAACCAATTTTTTAAATAACCGGAAATGGACAACGGATGCCTATCAGCCGCAGGAAAAGATCAAATGCAATTTTTTATTGACGATTGACCAGGATATGGGAGGTAATGTTTATAAAGCTACGCTTACCGTTCAGGCGGCACGGCCTGTCTATAACAGTACGTATGAATCTCCTATTATCAATTTCCAGGACGCTGATGTGCTGTTTAAGTATATAGAATTCCAGCCTGTGGAGTTCAATGAGAACAGGGTACAGGGCAACGACCCTTTGGCAGCCAATCTCACAGCTGTTCTGGCTTACTATATCAATATTATTCTTGGGATGGATTATGACTCCTTTGCTCCCAAAGGCGGCGATCCGTATTTTCAAAAGGCACATTATATTGTTAACAACGCTCCGGAATCGGCGCAGATAACCGGGTGGAAGGCCTTCGATGGGTTGCGCAACCGTTTCAGGTTAATTGAAGGGTTGACGGATAATCGCTTCAACCTGGTGCATGATGCTATTTACTCCTATTACCGCAACGGATTAGATCAATTCCATGAGAATGACGGCGCCGGGCAAACCGGAATGCTGAAAGCGCTGAATTATTTAAATACGGTTAATACTGAAAACCCCGGCTCCATGGTGCTTCAGTTTTTCTTCCAGGGAAAAAGTAATGAGCTGGTAAAGGCTTTTGGCAAAGCTGACCAAAAAGTAAAAGTCCAGGCCCGGGAATTATTATCAAGGCTTGATATCACAAATGCAAATGCATATAAAGAACTAAAATGAACACAGGCCGTATTTTCTTCCTAGTTATATCCTTTTTTGTCATCGCTTGCTCGCAAAGAGAAATTCCAAAAGACGTTCTTTCCCAGAATAAAATGCAGGCAGTTCTTTGGGATGTTTTGCTTGCCGATGAAGTAGCAGGGTTTTATATCCAACAGGATTCTGCCATGCATGCTTTGGAAAAGCATGCAAACCTTTACCAACAGGTATTTCAAATCCATAAAATTTCAAGGGAAGACTTTAAAAGAAGCCTGCAGTTTTATGAAAGCCATCCCAACCTGCTGAAGCCGGTCTTTGATTCTCTTCAAAAAAAATCAGAAAAGGTTATTTCAAAAGGAAGGCCTGTTCCGGTCCCGTAATCTCTTCTTTTTGTTTCGCGGCTATTGTTATTTTTGAATACAATTGCTTTTTATGAATAAAGTTTTTTCTTCGGCCCTGGAGGCGCTGCATGATGTAGAGGATGGGGCGACGCTGATGCTCGGCGGTTTTGGCCTGTGTGGCATCCCGGAAAACTCGATCACGGCTTTGGTAAAAAAAGGCGTCAAAAACCTCACCTGTATTTCCAATAACGCCGGGGTGGATGATTTTGGCCTGGGCCTGCTTTTACAAACCCGGCAGATCAAAAAGATGCTGAGTTCTTATGTGGGCGAGAACGCCGAGTTTGAACGCCAGCTTTTAAGCGGGGAACTAGAGGTGGAACTCATCCCGCAGGGTACCCTGGCAACCCGCATCCAGATGGCGGGCATGGGCATCCCGGCCTTTTTTACCCCGGCAGGTTATGGTACCGAGGTGGGCGAGGGAAAGGAAGTAAGAGAATTTTTGGGAAAGAAGTATTTAATGGAAGAAGCCTTGTATGCCGACTTTGCACTGATTAAGGCCTGGAAGGGTGATAAGTACGGAAACCTGTTGTTTCGAAAAACCACAAGGAATTTTTCCACCTCTATGGCCAAGGCGGGCCGCATCACCATTGCCGAGGTAGAGGAACTGGTAGAACCCGGTGAACTGGATCCCGATCAGATTCATGTGGCCAGTGTGTATGTGCACCGCATTTTTAAAGGCCGCGACTACGAAAAACGCATTGAGCGAAGAACCGTGCAGCTAGAAGCAGCCCGTTAACGACAAACTATAAATTACAAACCACAAACGCTCATCATGGCACTTGATAAATTCAGTATTGCCCGGCGCATTGCCCAGGAGTTAAGAGACGGCATGTATGTCAATCTGGGTATTGGCATTCCTACCCTGGTGGCCAATTACATTCCCAAGGGCATGTTTATTATGCTGCAATCTGAAAACGGGCTTCTGGGCATGGGTCCTTATCCTTTGGACCAGGAGATTGACCCCGATCTGATCAATGCCGGCAAGGAAACTGTTACGGTACTGCCCGGTGGGGCCTTTTTTGATTCGGCAGAGAGCTTTGGTATGATCCGGGCAGGTAAAATTGATTTGACGGTGCTGGGAGCCATGGAGGTTAGCGAGAAAGGCGACATTGCCAACTGGAAGATCCCCGGCAAGATGGTCAAGGGCATGGGCGGAGCCATGGACCTGGTGGCCAGTGCCCAGAACATTGTGGTGGCCATGATGCACACCAATCCCAAAGGCGAGTCCAAGCTATTGCCGCAGTGCACCCTGCCCTTGACCGGGGTGGGGTGTGTAAAGAAGGTGGTCACTGAACTGGCCGTGCTGGAGATAACCCCTGAGGGCTTCCGGTTGCTGGAACGGGCCCCGGGAGTGGGTGTAGAGGAGATTAAAGCCAAGACCGCCGGCAAACTGATTGTGGAAGGAGAGGTGCCCGAAATGCAGCTTTAAAAACAAAGAGGTGAATAATATGACGATACACCCACTACTTTCCAACCGCTGTTAGTGAAATAATCGTCAGGCTGAGACGGGGAGACGTGAAACAGAAACAGCTGCTTTTCCTTCTGTCATCTATCCGCCATCATCCGCCATCTTGATAGCCGTCTGGTATAAAATAAAAATCCCCGCCGTTGCGGGGATAATAGTATATAGAAGGATTTGATTAGCCCTTTTTTACCTTGGTTTCTGTTTTCCCGTTCTTTTGTTCAATTTTTACTTTCTTCACGTCATCCTTTTTAGCATCGTTTTTCGAAAGGGCTTCAATGGCAGTAGCATCTACCACCTCACCGGTGATCTTAACAACCTTTTGTTGCTGATACCCTGCAATTTTCACATTTACATCTTTATCAAAATGGCCCATAGCAGCTGCATTATAGCCTACTTTTAATTTGGAAGTGCCGCCGGGAGCAATGGGTTCTTTTGAATACTCCGGGGTAGTGCAGCCACAGCCAGCCCAGGCATTTTCAATAGTAATCGGTTTGTCGCTTGTGTTGGTAATGGTAAAATAAGTGGTTACAGGTGTACCTTGTTTGATCTTTCCAAAATCATACTTCTCTGTGTTTACTTTTATCACCTCGTCAGCTTTTTGCTGAGCCATTGCTGTAAAGCCTGTAGCAAATACGGCAGCCAGTAAAAGAATCTTTTTCATTTCTTAATGTATTTGTTGTTTTAAAAAATTAATGGAAGAGTTGGCTGGAGCAGATCCTGGAGGAGCTTTCCAAACGGTTCCCTTTATCTTGATTTGTTTTGTTTGATTTCCGTTGTATGTAACCGTAATAAATTTTTCAAAATCGCCTTCCGTCGCAGCGTTATAACCCACTTTTATCTTGTCTGAGGCTCCAGCAGCTATGGGTTCCTTGTTCCATTCAGGGGTGGTGCAACCGCAACTGGCCGTTACATTTTCTAATTTTAAAGGGGCATTGGTTTTATTGACCACCTCAAAGGAATGATAGACCGGCTTGCCTTGCGGGATCTTGCCAAAATTATATTCAACCTCTTTCAGCTCGATTGCCTCGGTTGCATTTTGAGCTTTTAAGGCTGAAATGCTTAGCAGGGAAAAGAAAAGAATGAATATTTTCTGCATAAAAATGATTGGACTCAAAAATAATATAATCTATTGGGAAAGTCCACCCAAAACAACAATTTGTGTTTTTTTAACGATGAAGCCTGAAGTCCTATTTTTGCTGCATGGAAAATACACTTGAAACCCAGCAGCACTCACTGGAGCAATTATCCTTTGATAGCTTTAGAAACGAGGTTTTACAAGATTACCGGTGGGTTTGCATAAGCCGGGAGGCCAGTCTTTTGGGCCGTAAAGAGGTGTTGACCGGTAAGGCCAAGTTTGGCATTTTTGGCGATGGTAAAGAAGTAGCCCAGGTGGCAATGGCCAAGTTTTTCCAGCCCGGCGATTTCCGCTCAGGTTATTACCGGGATCAAACCTTTGCGTTTGCCAGTGAATTATCCACAGTCGAACAATTCTTTGCCCAGCTTTATGCCGATCCTGATATAGAACATGACCCGTTTAGCGCAGGTCGCCAAATGGTTTCCCATTTTGCTACTCCCTTTGTTGATCAGAATGGTGAATGGGTGAATTTAGCTGAGCGTAAAAATATTTCATCGGATATCGCTCCCACGGCCGGACAAATGGTGCGTGGGCTGGGACTGGCGTTTGCATCCAAATCGTTTAGAAATATAAAAGAACTTCAACAATTCCTCCATCTTTCCAACCATGGCAATGAAGTGTGTTTTTGCACCATTGGTGATGCTTCCACTTCCGAAGGCCAGTTTTGGGAAACGATTAATGCCGCCGGTGTGTTGCAGGTGCCTTTGGTTGTTTTTGTGTGGGACGACGGCTATGGAATTTCTGTTCCCAGGAAATATCAAACAACGAAGGGCTCTATTTCTGAAGCACTAAAAGGAATGCAGAAAGAAGAAGGGACCAATGGGTTTAATATTTATAAGGTAAAGGGATGGGATTATGCCGGTATGTGCGAAACGTTTGAAGAAGGCATCCGCCTGGCAAGAGAAACTCATACGCCTGCTTTGTTTCATGTTGAAGAAATAACACAGCCCCAGGGGCATTCTACCTCAGGAAGTCACGAGCGGTATAAGGCTCCTGAACGATTAGAGTGGGAGCGGAAATGGGACTGCATGCGTAAAATGCGGGAATGGCTTATTGCCAATCTTTTGGCCAACGAAGAGGAACTGGAGGCTATTGAAAAAGAAGCAAAGGAAAGCGTTCGGGCCAGCAGGATACATGCATGGGAAGCTTACCTGCAACCCATCAAAAACCAGGTTAGCCGGGCGGTTGACCTGATTGGTGATGCTGCAACAAAACTGCCCGATCATGCCAACAAACTTCTTTCTCTTTCAAAAGAACTTTCATCGCATAAAGAACCTTTGCGTCGCGATGTGATGAAAGCATTGCACGCCGTGCTGGAGCTTATTGGTAATCATGACGCGGCTTACTGGTTGAAGGATTACTATAACGATCTTTTAAAAGAAAGTAAAGAACTTTTTAATTCACATCTTTATAACGAAGGACCTAAGAGTGCCTTAAAAATTGAAGGTGTACCTGTTGCCTATGCGGATAACGCGGTTACCGTGAATGGGTTTGAAGTGCTGAATCATTATTTCGACCAGCTTTTTGCAAACAATCCAAAGGTGATAGCCTTTGGCGAAGACCTGGGATATATTGGCGATGTAAACCAGGGGTTTTCGGGTCTGCAGGCTAAATATGGTGAAGAAAGAATTTTTGATACCGGCATACGGGAGCTAACCATCATGGGACAGGGCATTGGATTGGCCATGCGTGGTTTGCGGCCCATTGCCGAAATACAATATTTGGATTACCTGTTGTATGGTTTGCAACCTTTAAGCGACGACGTGGCCACGCTGCATTACCGTACCAAAGGCCAGCAAAGTTGTCCCATTATCGTTCGAACCAGAGGACATCGTTTGGAGGGTATCTGGCACAGTGGTTCACCACTGGGCGTTGTGATCAATGCGTTGCGGGGTATGTATGTATGTGTGCCCCGAAACATGACGCAGGCCGTTGGTATGTACAATACACTATTGCAAAGCAACGATCCGGCTATTGTTATAGAGTGTTTGAATGGTTATCGCCTAAAAGAAAAATTGCCGGCCAATCTTTTAGAATTCAGTGTGCCCCTGGGTGTCCCGGAGATTGTAAAAGAAGGAAAAGATGTAACGGTTGTTACGTATGGATCTACCCTGCGCATTGTTGCAGAAGCTGCGCAGACGTTGGAAAAGCAAGGCATCAGTTGCGAAGTAATAGATGTACAAACGCTTTTGCCTTTTGATCTTCACCATAAAGTTTTAGACTCACTGAAGAAGACCAACCGTATTGTTTTTGTGGATGAAGACGTGCCCGGCGGAGCGGCTGCCTATATGTTCAATAAAGTAATGGAAGAACAAAAGGGGTATCGCTGGCTGGATGTGGCGCCAAGAACGATTACTGCAAAGCCCCATCGTCCGGCTTATGGCAGCGATGGTGATTATTTCAGTAAACCCAATGCAGAAGAAATTGAAACTGTTATAAAGGAAATGATGGCCGAATAATTCAAGTGCCATTTAAAAATAAGATCGTTATCCCGGCCCGCTGGACCGGGATATTTTTTTGAAATTATCCGTTGACAGGTATTCCAATTTTCTAAATAGCATTGACTTTCCTAAACTATTTGCTTTTGCCTTGTCAGGGGCTGCCGGGCAAAGAAAGCTGAATGCATTTGGCATGTTGACCGTTTCTTTTGTTACAGCCATAGGATGCGGTACGGTAAGAGATGTTTTGCCAGGGCGTTTCCCCTAACCTTGCTGCAGAAGAGCTGAATAAAGAGCCGTTTGTTTTTCAGGGGGAATTATGCCCTGGCCTGCCTTACCAGCGGTATAGCGTATTATTTTTGTTAGAATCAAGCTGTAACCGGAATATTTGTAAGATCATTTGCATTCCTTTGATCTTTGTTATTCGTGTTGTGGCGGTTCGCTTTAAATTATCGCGGCCACTTATTTTTTTAAAAATCAGATTATGAAATTAACGATCTACCAAATTGATGCTTTTGCAGAAAAAGTTTTTAAAGGCAATCCCGCTGCAGTCATTCCTTTGGAAGACTGGCTGGAAGAGGAGCTAATGCAAAAGATCGCTATGGAAAATAATTTAAGTGAAACTGCTTTTATTGTAAAGAACACCGGGCCTGTTACAGAAGGCTATCACATACGCTGGTTCACTCCCGAGTACGAGATTGATCTGTGCGGGCATGCCACACTGGCCTCTGCTTATGTAATTAAAAATTTTCTGGAGCCTCATGTGGCGGCAATTGGTTTTACTACGCAAAAAGCAGGTGAGCTGAAAGCCTCGGCTAAAGAGGGTATGTACACGCTGGATTTTCCGGCACGCATACCAGGGCCTTGTAAGGCACCTGACAAACTATTGAAATCATTAGGGATAAGCACAGTCGTTGAAGTGCTGAAATCAAGAGATTATTTTGTGGTGTTGCCCAATGAAGATGCGGTAAAAAATGTAGAACCTGATTTTTCATTGATGAAGGAATTGGATACAATTGGTGTGATTGTTACAGCTAAAGGACAATCGGCTGACGTGGTTTCCAGGTGTTTTTATCCGGGCGCCGGCATTCCCGAAGATCCGGTTACGGGTTCGGCGCATTGCAACATTGTTCCCTATTGGAGTGAAAAGTTGGGAAAGACAAAATTATTCTGTAAACAACTATCGCCACGTGGGGGTGATTTGCATTGCGAGCTGGATGGAGACAGGGTTTTAATGAGCGGCAAATGTGCATTGTATCTGCAGGGTGAAATTGATATTTAATTCAGGAACCGTTTTTTTACTGCTGGCGTGGGCATCATGCATTCTTCTTTTTTCCCAAACCATTTGTAGCGGTTCCTTGCAATGAAATCATAAATGGCATTGCGCAAAACTGTCGGCACGATCCTTAAAACCTGAAGTTCTTTCCAGTACCAGGGAAGTTGATTGAATACTTTCAAAACGGCTGTTGATTTTTGGTACACCTTTCCATCCTCAATCAAAACAAAGGAATGAAAATTTTCTTCAGGTAATTGGTATTGCTGCAACAGTTTTTGTCCGGCTTCCGATTGCAGGGGGGCAAACCGAAAAACATCTTTCTTGTCCTGTTTGACAACAAAGTTGATGCTGCCATTGCAAAAGTTGCAAACGCCGTCAAACAATATTACAGGATGCTCCTTCACTGTATAAAATTAAAATCCCCGCATCAGGCGGGGATTTATTTATTGTAAGTTATGAAACACTTTCTGCACATCTTCGTCCTGCTCCAGTTTGTCCACCAGTTTTAAAACATCCTGTGCCTGTTCTTCCGATAGTTCAACGGTGGTTGTCGGTATCCATTCCACTTCTGAGGTCAAGGGTGTAATGCCTTTTTCTTCCAGTGCTTTTTGCATGTTCCCAAAATCATTGAACGCACACCGAAGCACGATCACCTCCTCACCGTTTTCGCCGGTACCTTCGCCCATCTCTTCCAGTCCATGATCGATCAGTTCAAATTCCATTTCTTCTGTATTGACTCCTTCGGGATGTAATTTAAATACGCCCATTTTTTTGAACTGGAAACTTACGCTGCCACTGTTCCCTAACGCGCCGCCGCCTTTATTGAATATGGCTTTTACATTCGCCACGGTTCTTACATGGTTATCGGTTGCCGTTTCCACCAGTACGGCCACCCCATGAGGAGCATACCCTTCATACAGGATCTCTTCATAGTTCTCCATTTCCTTGCCCTGTGCCCGTTTAATGGCCGCTTCCACGCGGTCCTTGGGCATGTTTACGCTTTTGGCATTGGCCATACAGCGGCGCAGGGCCGGGTTGGTATTCGGATCAGGGCCGCCGGCTTTTACAGCAATAGCGATCTCTTTTCCAATACGGGTAAATTGTTTGGCCATGCGGTCCCAGCGGGCAAACATGGTACTCTTTCTTACTTCAAATATGCGACCCATGGTATACTACAGGTTTTGTGTTTAAAATTATTTAGTACGATTTCTTTCAAGCACTGGCTTACCCAGTACGTTTTTGTCCTTAACTGCATTGCTACTATCACCGCCTGTTGTGTTACTCCCTTGTGCGTCCGGTAATCCTGTTCAGCCGTAAGCAGCCATCACGTAAGAGCCGCAAATGTACTATATACATGCAAAAAAAAGCCGCTGTTAAGCGGCTTTGTATATGTTTTAGAGGAGTTTTATCTCTTCTCCATTGGATTTGCGGGTTCTCCGTCGTGCAACGGCTCCGGTCTTCCAATCCTGTTTGCAAAAACAAAAAAATGAATGACTGCAAAAACGATGGAAATGTACAGCAATGTTCTGTCGCTTTCAAAACCTACCACATACTGGTGTAAAAAGCCTACCACAATTAACAGCGCAGCAAGTACCAATCCTGTATAGCGGGCTGTTTTCATACCTTTTCTGCTGGTTGTTCCATTACCCAGGTGGCTGTTCTTTGCTCCATAGGCCAGGTAAATATCCATACCAATCAGCATCCACACCAGTAAACGGATCCAGGTATCCATGGGCAGGAACACCATCATAAACAAGCAGGTGACGATTCCAAGAATGGGTACCAAGGGCACCATAGGCGTTTTAAATGACCTTGGCAATTCAGGCATCTTTTTACGCATTACCCAAATACCGATACAAACAAGAATGAAAGCAAATAAGGTTCCGATGCTGGTCATTTCACCCACCACTCTTGCAGGTACAAAAGCGGCAAACAAGCTTACAAAAAGCATGAAGAGCAAATTGTTCTTGGCGGGTGTTTGTGTTTTAGGATTCACACTGGAGAATATTTTCGGGATCAGCCCGTCTTTACTCATGCTAAAGAATACACGGCTTTGGCCCATCAGCATTACAAGAATTACAGAGGCATAACCGGCAAGAATCGCAACTACGATGGCACGGTTCAGCCAGGGGTAATCAGGCTGAATAACGCCGGCTGCATCTGGGGTACCCATGTGCTCAATCGCTACCGCTACAGGAGCGATGCCATCTTTACCTGCAAAGGTGGAATAGCTGGTAACGCCGGTCATAACATGCGCAAACAAAATATATAACACTGTACAAATAGCCAGCGATCCTAATATGCCCCAGGGCATATCTCTTTTTGGGTTTTTTGCTTCCTGCGCCGCTGTACTCACCGCATCAAACCCGATGTAGGCAAAGAACACAATAGCAGCCGCCCGGATGATTCCGCTGAAACCAAAATTTCCAAACGTACCTGTATTGTCAGGGATATAAGGATTGTAATTATCGTTGTTGATATATTTCCAGCCAAGGAAAATAAATACCAATACTACGGCAACTTTCAAGGCTACAATAATACCGTTGACCAAAGCACTTTCTTTTGTGCCCTTTATTAGTAACAAACTCATTAACACAATAATGAAAACAGCCGGAAGGTTAATGATGCCGCCATCCCAGGGGCCCAGCGTTAGAGCTGTGGGAAGATGAACATCAAAGCCCTCTAAGAATTTTACAAGGTAACGGCTCCAGCTAATTCCAACTGTAGCAGCACCTACGGCGTATTCCAGTACAAGGTCCCAGCCAATGATCCAGGCAATGAACTCACCCATTGTAGCATAGGAATAGGTGTATGCACTTCCTGCAACAGGGATCATGGAAGCAAATTCGGCATAACATAAACCTGCAAAAAGACAGCCCAGTGCCGCTACTACAAATGAAATCGTAATGGCCGGCCCGGCATGATTGGCCGCTGCCATACCTGTAATAGAAAATAAACCGGCGCCAATGATGGCACCAATACCTAAGGCAATTAAACCGCCGGCTCCAAGGGTCCGTTTTAATGTATGACTACCTGTTTCCTGTGATTCCTGCATCAGGGCAGCCATTGGCTTTCTGACAAATAAACTCATAGATGAAATTTAGAATTGTGGCTTTTAAGCTCGTAAAATAAAGGAATAATTCAATAAACCGAGCAGATGATTTACAAAGAACAACGACCGGTGCGAAACGAAACTTTTGAGGAATGGATTTTTTTTTCCGATTTTCGGCACTCTTTTAACAAGCCGTCTGTATGAGTAAAGGAAATAAGTTGACCATGTTTATCCTCGCCGCCATGGTGTTGGGTTTCTTACTTGGATTGTATATTTTTAATAGTACCTCTGAAACATTCCGGGCAGATTTTTCAAAGAATATAAAATTATTAAGCACCATATTTATACGCCTGGTGCAAATGATCATTGCGCCTTTGGTCTTTTCTACCTTAGTGGTGGGAATAGCCAAGCTGGGCGATTTGAAAACCGTGGGCCGGGTAGGCGGCAAGGCCATCCTTTGGTTTATCACTGCTTCTCTCGCTTCTCTTTTAATCGGTATGGCGCTGGTCAATTATTTCGAACCCGGTAAATACATCAGCCTTTCGCAAAAAGATGTCGCAGGCTTGTCGGACCTGATGACCAAGCAAAAAGGGTTCTCTCTTCAAAACTTTGTGGAGCATGTCATTCCTAAAAGTTTTATTGAAGCCATGGCCACCAATGAGATTATGCAATTGGTTGTATTTTCTATTTTCTTTGGCGTAGCAGCGGCGGCTATCGGCGATTATGTAAAACCTGTGATCAAGGCATTGGAGGCTGTTTCCCACATCATTTTAAAAATGGTGAACTATGTAATGAATTTTGCTCCCATTGGGGTGTTTGGTGCTATTGCCGGGGTAGTAGCCATCAATGGTACCACCATATTTGATTTTTATATCAAATACTTTGCTTTCTTTTTAATTGGCATTGCGGTTTTATGGATATTGCTCCTCGGCGTGGGCTTTATCATATTAAAAGGTAGAATGAAGGAATTGCTGCGCCGCATTGGCAGCCCTTTATTAATTGCATTCAGCACTACCAGCAGCGAGGCCGTGTTCCCGAAGCTTACCGAGGAACTGGAGCGTTTCGGCTGCCGCGATAAAATTGTAGCTTTTGTATTGCCTCTTGGTTATTCGTTCAACCTGGATGGCAGCATGATGTACATGACCTTTGCGAGCCTGGCCATTGCACAGGCTTATGGCATGCACATGCCCTTGGGTGTGCAGTTAACGATGCTCTTGGTTTTAATGTTGACCAGCAAAGGAATTGCCGGTGTGCCAAGGGCCTCGTTGGTGGTGGTGCTGGCCACTTGTGCTATGTTTAACATTCCGCCTGAAGGAGTTGCTTTAATATTGCCCATTGACCACTTTTGCGACATGTTCCGTACAGCAACCAATGTTGTAGGCAATGCATTAGCAACAAGTGTGGTGAGCAAATGGGAAGGAGAACTGGAAGACTAAAAATATTTATTATCTCTCAAATAAGTTTTAAGACATGTTAAACAACCTGATAGACTGGATCATAGAGAACGGCGGTCTTTACATTTTACTGTTGGTGGTTTTTGCCGAAACAGGTCTTTTTATTGGTTTCTTTCTTCCGGGCGATTCTTTGTTGTTTGCTGCCGGCATTAAGATGAGCAAGCTTTCTGAAGAGTTTTACGGTGCGCATTATTCTGCTATTATTTTACTTGTAGTGATTGCTTCGGTGTTGGGTAATCTTGTTGGTTACTGGTTTGGCTATAAAACCGGCCCCATGCTATTTGAAAGAAAAGATACCTGGCTCTTTAAAAAGAAGCACCTCATCAGGGCTAAAGAGTTTTATGAGAAAAATGGCAAAGGCACTATTTTCCTTGCCAAATTTCTTCCGATCATCAGAACCTTTGCGCCCATTGTAGCCGGCATAGTGCGGATGGATAAACCAACATTTCTTTTATACAATATTTTGGGCAGTCTTGCCTGGGTTTTCTCCATGATGCTGGGCGGACACTTCCTGGAAACATGGGCCAATGAAAAGTTTGGTTTTAGCCTTGCCAAGCATATTGAGTGGATTGCACTGGGCATCATCCTGATCACCACCTTGCCCGTGTTATGGAAATTATTTTTTGCCAAAAAACCTGTAGTACCTACAGAAAATAATTCTAACGAATAGCGGCATGAAGCAAAAGAACTCTTCTTCTGTTTTTAATCTTGCCGTTATTGTTGCGGCCCTTGGCTATTTTGTGGACATCTACGATCTTTTACTTTTTACCATTGTAAGAGAACCTTCCTTGCAGGACCTGGGAATTAATAAAGGTGATACCAAAGCCATGCTAACGGCCAGCACAACGATCATTAACTGGCAAATGGTAGGCTTGTTGATTGGCGGCATTGTGTGGGGCATTATGGGCGATAAAAAGGGAAGGCTAAGTGTTTTGTTTGGTTCCATTTTATTGTATTCGGTTGCCAATTTTCTTACGGGTTATGTAACCACTATTGAGCAGTATGCACATGCCCGCTTTGCAGCCGGCATTGGACTGGCGGGTGAACTGGGTGCCGGCATTACGCTGGTAAGCGAGTTACTGCCAAAAGAAAAAAGAGGTATCGGAACTTCTTTCGTAGCCGGCATTGGATTGTTCGGTGCTGTGTTTGCCTATTTTACCTACGACTTTACAGAAGACTGGCGGTTGTGTTATAAAATCGGCGGGGTGCTGGGTATCGCGCTGTTATTTCTTCGGATCAGTGTGGCGGAAAGCGGCATGTTTCACCAGGTAAAGCAGCAAAAAGTCAAAAGAGGTAGTTTGCTGATGTTCTTTACCAATGCAAAAAGATTTCGCAAATACATTTTAGCCATACTCATTGGATTGCCCACTTGGTTTGTGATTGGGGTGCTGGTGAATTACAGCAACCGTTTTGCAGAAAAACTATATGGCGAAAATGCGGTGAACAGCGGCAAAGCCATCATGTATGCCTATATAGGCATTGCCTTTGGTGATATACTGATTGGTTTTGTGAGCCAGTATTTTAAAAGCAGGAAAAAAGCGCTGTATCTTTTTTACGGGCTCTGTATCCTATCGGGTTTTCTTTTCTTCAGTCCCTGGAACAACAGCGATACAAAAATGTACATTATTTGTACGGCCCTTGGGTTCAGCACCGGCTTCTGGGCCATATTTGTTACCATGGGCGCCGAGCAGTTTGGTACCAACCTGCGGGCTACAGCGGCCACCACCATTCCCAATATGGTGAGAGGATCGTTGCCTTTGATTAATATACTTTTTAAAGATGTTTTCCAGGATTCCTGGGGCTGGGCTTTGGTAAAAAGCGGTATCATTACCGGCATCATTGCGATGACCATCACCTTAATTGCTGCTTATTTCACCGAAGAAACCTTTCACAAGGATTTAAACTATGTTGAGTCTGATGAAGAAGATTCACAATTAAGTCTGACTTAATTTTTTTAATGTTCTTTCGTTTCCATTTGCGTTTATTCGTGTTATGAAATTTTTAATCATCCGGTTTTCTTCCATTGGCGATATTGTGCTGACCACCCCGGTTGTGCGGTGTTTGAAAAAACAGGTGCCGGGTGCCGAGATCCACTTTTTGATCAAGCCCCAGTTTAAAACGGTGATGGCGCACAATCCTTATGTCGATAAAATTCATGTGCTGCAGAACGACTGGGACAAAATGATCAACGAATTAAAGGAAGAAAAGTTTGATCATATCATTGACCTGCACCATAACCTGAGAACGCTGAGGGTAAAGAAGGCGTTGAACGTGCCAGCCTATGCTTTCAATAAACTGAATATAGAGAAACTCATATTCGTAAAGTTGAAATGGAATGTGATGCCCAAGCTGCACATTGTTGACCGCTATATGGAAACGGTAGCCCCGTTTGGTGTTCGCAATGACGGTGAGGGAATGGATTATTTTATCCCGAAGGAAGAGGAAGTGCCGCAAAACGATATTCCGGCTGCACACCACCTGGGATATATAGCCATTGTGATCGGCGCTTCTTTCTATACAAAGAAATTGCCCATTTACAAATTACAGGAGCTATGTAAAAAAATAGGTCATCCTATTATTCTTTTGGGCGCCAAAGAAGAATTTGCAGAAGGAGAAGAAATTAAAAGTGTGGATCCCGATAAGATCTATAATGCCTGTGGCAAGTTCACTCTCAATGAAAGTGCAGACCTTGTCCGTAAATCAAAACTGGTGATTGCACACGATACAGGACTGATGCATATGGCAGCGGCTTTAAAAAAGCAGGTGATTGCTATTTGGGGAAGCACCACGCCTTCTTTTGGTATGGTTCCCTATTATGGTGATAATTATTTACTTCATCATGCCAGGCCTTATGACGACGTGCAGGTGCATAAGCTTTGGTGCCGCCCGTGTACCAAAATGGGCCGCCACAAATGTCCGCAGGGACACTTCAAATGCATGAAGAAAATTGACATTGACGACATTGTAAGAAAGGTAAACGCTAGGCTGGGAAGAAACTAATAAGACGCTTCTTCATACGGAACCACTGGAAGGGAAACCATCGTGAGGCGTGAGACAGCGCAGCAGCCTTTTCCCTTCTATCAACTACCATCTGCCATCTTAATACCGTTTGTCAATTGCAGTTTCCTTAAAACTCAAATTCCTTTACCGAAGAATCGTGTAATATTTGCTTTGTAAAGCGGTTGTGATTTTTTTCAGAACCATGTACCAGCCAGGTTCCAATAATATAGTCACCGTTTTTTGTTCTTTTGACCCGCTTATATTTCAGATTGCATTCCTCAAACAACCTTTCATATTGCTTCAGCAGGTCTTCTTTGTAAACGCTTACAATTTTGTAGGTGTGTGACTGGTTAAAATCGTCCATCAGGTCTTCCAGCTTTGTTAACAATAAAAGGGAAGCCATAATAATAACGGTAGAAATAAGCACGATGCTATAAGCACCATCTGCTATGCCCATTCCCAAAGCTGCCACGGCCCAAATGGTGGCAGCCGTGGTAATGCCGTTGATCCGGTTGTCACTTTTAAAAATCACCCCACCGCCAATAAAGCCAATTCCGGTAACTATATTGGAAGCAATCCTATCCGAAGTGGCCCCTGAAATGTGAATGGAGAAGGTAGTAAAGAGAAAAGAACCCAGGCAAATCAGTATCATGGTCCTGAAACCCGCCGATTTGCTTCTGAATTCCCGTTCCGCCCCAATAATACCGCCCACGAGTATCACTAGCAATACCCTGATGATTAGAACGTCAAGTGTTGGCATATCCCAAATTTTTTACATTCATCCTTCTAAAAACTGGGCCGCATATATCCGGTTACCGGGGTATTAAAAAAGTCCGCAGTTGCGGACTTTTTCATCAGGCTATTTGAATCATTTTCGGAGGCTTTTGTTTTGCTTCTTCTTTTTTAGGAATCAATAAACGCAAGACGCCGTTTTCATATTTAGCCTCTATCTTGTCCACATCCACTACATCTTTATGCAGCTGGAAAGTACGCTGGAATGACTGGTAGCTGAATTCTCTCCTGATATAACGATCTTCTTCCCCGTCTTCTCTTTGGTCATTTTTTTCACTGGTTATGGTAAGCATGTTGCCATCCAGTTCCACCCTGAAATCATTTTTAGTCATCCCGGGAGCTGCCATCTCCACTTCGTAGTTGTCAGCTGTTTCCCTGATGTTTACAGCCGGAATGGTAGTGTTAGTGGAAGAATTATTCGATACGCCCAGGTTCCACAGGTCCCTTGAAAGCAGGTCATCGAACAGGGATGGGAACAGATCATTTCTTTTAAGGATTGACATAATAACCTCCTGTTTTTTAAGGGTTAAATATTATCAATTACAACCCTTGCCTTACAAGAGGAATACCAGAAGAAATTCACCTGATTTTTTTTCAGAAAACTTGAAAAGCTGGCATCCTTTCAGGGAGTTCCTTCTGTCACATTATCATTGGCAGCACTGCCAAGGCTATAGTCATTGTTTTCTTCGTCTTCTTCTCCCGCGTTTTCATCCCCGTCATCTGCCTCGGCTCCGGGTACATCCAGGTCACTTGCTGTTCTTACCTCGCCAAAACCTTTTTCTTCCAGGGGTTCATTTTGAAAATCCACATTATCCATCCGGCTTCTTATAAGGTTATCTTCATCTGTTGTAGGTAAGTAATCGGTTTGTTCCAGGGCTTTTCGTTCTCCGCGGCTCACATCGGCTACAGTGCCGGGGGTGAAGTCTTCGCTGTCGTCCAGGTCAAAGAGTCCCCTGCCTTCTTCATCGTCCGAGGCAATGGTGGTATCTCCCAAAGAACCTAGTGGCGGTGTATGCACAAATTCCTGGCCCGGAATATCTTTCACGTCAGGCAGGTCGATAAAGGTTTCTTCATTTTTCAGTTCTTCCCTGTCTTTTTTTGAGTCTGGCAGGTCGCCGGGTATGGAAGAACGGCCTTCCAACCTGTTTTCGTTGGGGTCTCTCTCAATTCGGTCTCTGCTGTTGGGGTTGTTATCCATGACAGTTCTTTTTATTTACAGCTAAAAATCTTGTGCCGTAAATTTTTGAAGGACTGGAATAGTAAATAAAAAGCCGGCTCCAGTGGAATATGGTGAAGAATATGAATGTTGAGTTTGTGTATTCGGTTACACGGTAAGCCCTCATCGATAGAGGATTAAAGGGTGCCAGGATATTGCCCCTTTGCTATCAATCTGGACAATACTGAACCGGTAAGGAAGCCGGTTTTAGAAGAAGATAAAAGAGGTACAGTTTATCCTTGCAAACCGTACCTCTTTTAAGGTTAGATCAGTACTTCAATCTCGTCAATTTGAGCGAGCAGTTCTCTGTCCTTATAGATCTTGATACAAGCGTATTGATCTATGTTTTGAAGGCCTTCAGCATACACAACTTCGGCTAGCTTTCCGGCCGATGCTGTATGGGCAGTCTGAACTTTTAAGATCAATGTTTGTGGTTCATCTTCCTGAACACACTTTATAATGAAAGGGTGATTCTCTTTTTTATCTACTACTACTTCTCCCATGATATATAAAGTTCCAAAGTAGTTTGGAGCCAGGGCATCAAATTCAATCCAGGCTTCCCAAAGGTCGATGTCTTGCTGTGTAGTATGGTAAATCATGCCAGCAAGGTAGAGAAGCTGGAAAGGCGGACAATGCGTAAAACACGGTAAATGCACCCGTGTTTTCACGGAATTTTTCTGAAAGGGCTTATTGTTTTAAGCTTTCTGAAGCCTCTGCCATCCATTCAGCCCCCAACAGCTGAAACAGCTTTATGGTCACGGGCCCTGGTTTTTCAGTGATCCTTGTTCCATTGATGGATTGAACAGGTAGTATATTTTTAGTAGTACTGGTGATAAACGCTTCTTTGGCCTGTAATACTTCCTGCAGGCTGACGTCCCGTTCTTCTACCTTTAAATTTGCACCGGCTATTTTTAGCAGTTTACTTCTTGTAATGCCTTTTAAAATATTTTGTTGCGGGGTGACAATCGTATCATCTTTTGTTACAATAAAAAAATTAGCCCTGGGGCATTCAGTAACGTTATTGCCGGAATAGTACAAAACATCATCTGCATGGTGTTGTTTTATAAAAGGCTGTAGCCAGATTGCCATCAAATAATCAATGGATTTTACATGCGATAATTGCCGCTGGTGTTCGTGGGTTACCAGGTTTATACCCTTTTGAAATTGTTCTTCCGAAGGAAGCTTAAAAAGGCTTTGCGAAAGAATAAGATTGGATTTTGCAAGCCCATAGCCATCCGCTGAATAGCCGCCGGTGAGGGTAATGCGGAGCCCTGAGTGGGGCAGGTCGTTCTTTTCCATCAATTGATGAATGATGCTTTTGAGTTCCTCTTTTGTTTTCCCGGGGTTCAAATGCATCTGGTCTGCTGAATAAAAAAAGCGGCGAAGGTGTTCGTCTAAAAAAACCGGATTGTTGTTCACTATTTTAAGAAAATCAAAAATGCCATAGCCGCGTTGTATGGCCAGGTCGCTAAAATGAAGGGTGGCCGATTTTTCTAAAACAAAGTCCTCGTTGATAAAAGCCCATTTATTCATAGCTGTGTATTAAAGAGCTAAAATTATTTATAAAAAAAGGAAAGCCGGAACATATCCGGCTTTTGGATTGTTTATTTTTGGCTGGTAGCGGCGTTGACAGACACCCTGTCAATATACTGGATAACCTGAGCGCCTTGTCGTTTTTGTTATAATGCAGATCGGCGTAAACCTAGATCTAAGCGATTTACCGGTATTGCAGGTAGCAAATTACCTCGTACCGGCTTGACAGCCCAACTCCGGGAAGAGCAGGGCTTTTTGGGGTTGGTTGATCCTCATGGGCAGCCAAATGTCAGTACTATTACTTAATAGATCTTGCCGCTTTCATCGTTGTTAAGCAGTTCGTGGGCAACAGAAGAATCAAAAACGCCTTCGCGGTTGTTGATTACCTGCCGCAGCAGGTCATGGATGGTGATGATGCCGGCAAACTTCTCATTTTCATGATAGGCCAGCAGGTATCTTGTTTTATGGCTGTTCATCAGTTGCATGCAGTGTTCTACCGTATCGGCTGATGTAACAACGGGGATATCTGTTGTCATCACTTCCTGCACTTTTGTAGAATTACTTGCCCTTCCTTTCAGTATTACATTACGGCTGTAATCCCTTTCACTAAAAACCCCTTTGTATTCTTCACCATCCATTACTACCAGGTAGCTCAGGTTCACAGAGTTCATCAGGTTCAACGCATCAATCACCAACGTATTGGGTGCAATGGTATTAAAAGGTTTTGTCTTGGTTTCCAATATATGTTTTACCGTAAGCATTCCTGTTTATTTGCGGTAAAGTTCGGGCTTACACAGTACAGAACAACAGATGTTGATCATTTCTTTTTCTATAGTGGCATCAACAATAAGAAGAATAGCAGTGCGGCACAGATTTTATATAAACTATTCTTATACTAAAAGCCAATTTATGGAAAAGATGAACGACCTCAGTGATCTGCTTAAGCACGAGATACAGGATCTGTACTCGGCCGAAGAGCAGATCGTCTCTGCCTTGCCAAACATGATTGAAAAGGCAAAAAACCCTGATCTCAAAAAAGCTTTGAAGGATCATTTACAGGCAACCCGTCAACATCTATCCCGCCTTGAGCAGGTGAAGACGCAACTAGGCGGCGAAAAAGAAAATGGCGGTGAAAACAAAGGTCTTTTTTCGCGTCTTTTTAGGAGCAGGCAGGTATGCAGGGGCATGCAGGGGCTGATTGAAGAAGGCAATAAGGTAATGGGAGAAGATATGCACCCCGATGTATTGGATGCGGCTATTATTGCCAGTGCCCAAAAGATAGAGCATTATGAGATTTGCGCATATGGAACAGTCCGAACATTTGCCCGGGAACTGGGTTTGGAAAAAGCAGCCCAGTTGCTAGAGCAAACGCTGAATGAAGAATACGGGGCAGACGACCTGCTGACGCAACTGGCTGTTATGCATATTAACAGGGAAGCTGAAACAGCTTCTGGAACAACAGCGAGAGGTGCTTCGGGCAGCAGGAGTGCCGGCAGAACAGGTTCCAGGGAAAAGGTAAGAGAGGAAGAGCCTGAAATGGAGATGGTGTCTGGCGGCGGTCGTACCGGCAGCAGCAAAAGAACGGCTGCAACAGGCAGAAGCGGAGCAGCACCTAAAACCGGCGAAACACCCAGAACCAATACGGCTATTAGCCGAACAACGGCGGCTACAAAAAAGAGTGTCGCAGGCAGTAAAACAGAAAGCAAACAGGCCCGCGGAAACAGCCGAACTGCCGGCAGCGGCAGGGGAGGAAGTTCTTCCGGCCGGTCCCGCGGACGTTAAGAAGCTAAGGTAATAAACTGGTCTCTCACAGCAGACGATCCGCCCTGTCTTAGCCAGGGCGGATTTTTGTTGCCGCAGGGTGCTAAAGCAAATACCTTTGTTCTATAAATTTCCGGCTATGGGTATTGCAACACGTTTTACGGAATGGCGTCATACCTATCCCTCTTTTCTTTTGCTTATAACAAGGACCATTCTGGGAGTAATCCTGATGCTGAAGGGCATTTTTTTTATCAGCCAGTCGCAGGATCTAAAAGAACTGATCATTCAAAGCCATTTTGCTGCAGGCGTTGGATTTTTTACGGCCTATATCACCTTTGCCCACCTGTTTGGAGGTGTGTTTCTGGTTATTGGCTTGTTTACCCGTTTGGCCGCCCTGTTGCAGCTGCCCATTCTGTTAGGCGCCATTTTCTTTATTATACCGGCGCAAAAAATAGCTGATTTCGGATCAGACTTTATTCTTTCCATACTGGTGCTTGGGTTGATTGTTTATGTGCTGGTGCAGGGCCCCGGAGAGGTTTCGATGGATCATTACCTGAAGGACCACCTGTTGTAGAAAGAATATGCCGAAGGAAGATTGTCACGCTATTCTATCCAATCTGCGTATTTCCGGATCTTTCAATTTCCCGGCAATAATCCCGGAGTATATACGGACTGCTTTTCTGCACGTGGTAAGCTACTTTACCACTCTTGAAAATTAATTCGTGAAATTGCCATTGATCGATTTATCAACCGTACCGGCGAGAGAATGGTTTAGCTGACGGTGATCAATCATCAGGGCTGGTTAAAATTTTTGGAAGAACGGCGCAAATAGTAAAACAGGATTTGAAAGGCCCTTCTTCATTGGAAGCGATCAGCTGTGTCTTTTGTGCGAGGTCTCCGTTTTTTTATTTTTTTCACCCAGGGCTTCCACAATTGCTTCCACTGTCTGTTTCAAGCCTTCCGAGGTAACGGGTTTAATTAAAAATTTACAGGCGCCCAACTCATAAGCATAATCCATGTCTTCTTTTGACGAAGAAGTGGTCAACACCACGAGCGGCACCCGTTTCAGTAAGGCGCTGGCTTTTATTTCTTTCAGAATGTCCCGGCCGTGCACCCGGGGAAGGTTATAATCCAAAACAATTATTTGGGGCGGAGCGGTGCAGTTTCGCACAAATTCCACAGCCGCACTTCCGTCAGCGATCACCTGCATTTCGAAGGGAATGTGGTGCGTGTAGAAACCTTCCTGCAACAATTCCACATCATCTGCGTCATCTTCTATTAACAGAATTTTCATTTTAGCTGGCACGCCTTTTTTAATTATTTAGTTTAGTTGTAAATATAGACCCTTTACCATTAGTTATTTAATGAATCGCAAAAATCACGTATTCCAAAAAGCTACCGAAAGTGATGGCTACATTGTCGCTATAGGCGCTTCTGCAGGAGGTTTAAATGCTATCAATGATTTTTTTGATAACATGCCCGAGGATAACGAACTGTCCTTTATTGTCATTCAGCATCTTTCGCCTGATCACAAAAGTTTAATGGCTGAGCTTGTATCAAAGCATACGCCAATGGAGGTTCATGTAGCCGAGGACGGCATGCTGGTGCGGCCCGGCAACCTCTACCTGATACCTGAAAAAAAGGTCATGACGTTTAAAAACGGAACCCTCCGTTTGAAGGAAAAATTAAAAGACCATCAACCCAATGGGGTAATAGATATTTTTTTTGAATCGCTGGCTGGTGAAAAAAAAGATAAGGCCATTGCTGTTATTTTATCGGGAACGGGAAGCGATGGCAGCAAGGGGGCTGAGGCCATAAAGGCAAATGGGGGAATCGTAGTGGTGCAGGATCCTATTTCTGCAGAGTTTGATGGTATGCCCAACAGCGCCATTGCAACCGGTTGTGCCGATCTTATTCTTTCTCCTGACATGATGCCTGGAGAACTGGAAGAATTTTTAAAGGAAGCCCCACTCATCAGGTCGTTTCATATTTCGAACCAGCAAGACGAGACCATTATTTATAATATCCTGAATTTGGCCCATTCCGTTACAGGGCATGATTTCAGCAATTATAAGAGGCCCACCCTGGACAGGCGCCTGGCAAAAAGAATGGCTGAACTGAACCTGAGGTCACTGGCAGAATATTACAAGCTATTAACACAGAACGACGCCGAGGTAAAATTGTTAAGCCAGGAGTTTTTAATAAACGTAACCCGGTTTTTCCGCGACGAAGAAGCGTTCGAGGTGATAAGAACCAAGGTGATTCCAGCGTTGTTTTTGAACAAGGTGGCCGGTGATGTTATAAAGGTTTGGGTGGTGGCGTCAAGTACGGGAGAAGAAGCCTACACCTTCGCCATGCTTTTTGAGGAGTATATGCAAGAGCACCAAAAGCATGACATTAGCGTTAAAATATTTGCTACGGATATCGACCAGGCGGCCATTGATACCGCTTCCAGAGGCATTTATTCCGAAGACGTAATGAAGATTGTTTCTTCGGACAGGGTAAAGAAATTTTTTATAAGAGAAGGAAAAAACATGCGTGTTACTCCTTTGCTGCGAAAACTGATCGTGGTAGCAAAGCATGATATTGTAAAAGATCCTCCCTTCGGACAGATAGACCTGTTAAGCTGCCGTAACATGCTTATTTACATGGATCCGTCCCTGCAAAAAAAGGTCTTTCAGAAATTTCATTTTGCCCTGAATGAAAATGGGTATTTGTTCCTTGGTCCCAGCGAAAACATAGGCGTTTTGCGGGAGGTGCTTGAAGATGTTGACAAAAAATGGAAGATCTATAAATGTATTACTAAAGGAAAAATTGCAGAATATGAAACGTTCATCAACCCCTCCGAAAGAGGAAGTTATTTTCCGGGGTCGGTGGCTGTCAAATCTAAAAATGCATTAAACAGCCTGCCCGAGATCTTTAACGAAACCCTTTTGGAGGATCATTCCTATGCGGGTATATACATTGACAAAGATGGTGATGTAAAACAGGCTATCGGAAATTTTAAAAGCTTTATTTCCTTTCCGGAAGATAAGTTCAACTTCAACCTTCTTAAGCTGGTGCCTGTTGATCTTTCCATTGTTCTCAACAGCCTGATAAGAAAAGCCATCAAGGAAAACCAGCGGGTGGTACAAAGAAAGGCTAAGATTATGGATGGCAATAAGGAAAGGTTTATGGACATCATTGTAAAGCCTTACCTGAACCAGAAAAACTACCTGCAGCCTTTTTTGTTTGTTATTCTCAACGAAACAAAACCCGAAGCAGTAGCGGTAAAACCTGCCAGCTCCTATACACCGGGAGAGGAAACCAACGAACGCATAAACGAACTGATGCAAGAACTTGCCGACACCAAAGAAAACCTGCAGGCCTTGCTCGAAGAAGTGGAATCGGCCAATGAAGAATTGCAGACCAGCAACGAGGAGATCATTTCTGCGAATGAAGAACTGCAAAGTACCAACGAGGAATTGCAGTCTTTAAATGAAGAGTTGCACACGGTAAATACAGAGCACCAGCAAAAAATAAAAGAGCTGATAGAACTTAATGACGACCTGAATAATTATTTCAACAATACAGAAATAGGACAAATATTAATAGATAAAAGGCTCATCATCCGCAAGTTTACACCCGTAGTTAAAAAACAGGTAAACCTGATTGAATCGGATATTGGCCGTTCCATAGCTGACATCTCCATTAACTTTAAAAACCTTGATTTTATTAATGAGATAAAAGGCGTGTTACGAAACGGCAATAAAACCGAAAGAGAAATCACCATAGAAAATGACCGGGTCTTTATCATGCGTATGGCGCCCTTTGTAAGGCAGGATAAAACAATAGACGGTGTAGTGATCAACTTTATAGATGTATCGGATATCAAAAAGCTAAACACCTTGCTGGAAGCTGTGTTTAATGGCTCCAGCAATGGTATACTGGCAAAAAAAGCGATCCGGGATGAGCAGGGTGCTATTGTTGATTTTGAGTACGTGGCGGTGAACAACGCTGCGGAAAAATTACTGGACATGGAGGCCGGTTCCATTATTGGCAGGCGGATGCTTGAAACCTTTCCGGGCATGAGAAAGGAATTTATAGACGCTTACCGCAAGATTGTCGAAACGGGCCAGCCAAAAGTGTTTGAGATTTATAACGAACCCAATGAACGGTGGCTTGAAACCACTTGCGTAAAGTTGATGGATGGCGTGCTTTCTACCTTTACTGATATTACAGAGAAAAAAAACGCAGCAGACTTGTTGCAACAAGGATATGCAGAACTGCAAAAAACAACCAGCCAGCTAAAGTTTAGCAACCAGGCGCTGGAAAAATCCAATTATGAATTGTTGCAATTTGCTTCCGTCGCCTCGCATGATCTTAAAGAGCCTTTACGAAAGATCCAGGCTTACGGGAACCTGTTCAAAGAGAAGGTGAAGGAGAAGCTTGAGGTAAGCGAAAGTAATTACCTGGAAAAAGTTATATCCTCTGCGCACCGGATGCAGGCTTTAATAGACGATATATTAACCTTATCAAAACTGGCCAACAACGGAATCCCTCATGAAGTCATCAACTTAAATAAGATTGTGGAGCGGATTGTTGATGATCTTGAAATAACCATCAAGGAAAAAAATGCACAGGTAAAGATCGGGCCCCTGCCGGAGATCAAGGCTGTGCCGGCACAAATGCACCAGTTATTTCAAAATTTAATTACCAATGCCCTGAAGTTTAATCAAAAAGAAACACCCCTGGTTTCGGTGTACCAGCAAGCCGTTCCGGCCGAACTGAAAAAACTCTTTTCGATCGACGGCAATTTTATCTGCATTGTGGTGGAAGATAATGGCATCGGGTTTTCCGAGCAATTCAAAGACAAGATCTTTGGCATCTTTCAAAGACTTAACGGTTCTAATTTCCAGGGCACCGGCATTGGGCTGGCGATTTGTAAAAAAATTGTGGAGAACCACAATGGAATGATCGATGTGGAAAGCGAAGTGGGTAAGGGCTCCAGATTTATTGTTTTGTTGCCGGCCTAAACCTTGTCAGTTGGCTGGAGATAATTCAGGGGGTAATTTTTACCCCTATAATTAAGGAAGCTTGTTGTGAAAAGGCAATCACACTTATCATTTAAAGTAGTGAGATAAATCACCCTGTAGAAAAACGCTTATTTCTAATACAAGGCAATCCAAAACGAACATGTTGCTGGGGAAAGGTTCTCATTGTCTTAAATTGCGGTTATGAAACTACTAACCGCTTTTCTTTTTCTACCCCTGTTTGTTTTTTCCCAACAATTCAGCCCCGAAGAAGTCAGCCGCTACCAAGCACAGGCACAAAGAGTAAGTATCACGACCGATAACTGGGGCATTCCGCATATTTATGGCAAGACCGATGCCGATGCTGTATTTGGACTGATGTACACCCAGTGCGAACAAAACTTTACAAGGGTGGAAAGAAACTACCTGGAAGTTTTTGGAAGGCTTGCCGAGGTGGACGGAGAGCGGCAATTGTATGGTGATCTGCAAATGCAATTGATCTACGACAGTGCTGCAGCCAAAAATGATTTTGCCAAAAGCCCCGAGTGGCTGAGAAAGCTTTTGCACGCATTTGCCGATGGTGTGAATTATTATCTCTATAAACATCCCGAAGTAAAACCGGCCGTGCTTAAAAAATTTGAACCCTGGTTTCCATTGATGTACACCGATGGCAGTATATCGGCCACGCAAATGGGCGGCATCACAGAAAAAGATACGAGGGCTTTATATGCAAAAGACGCGGCTACTTCTATGATCGAGCCGCCCTTTGATTTCACCCAGTTGAAGCTTAGCGGCTCCAATGGGTTTGCCATTGCCCCTACCAGGACAGCATCGGGAAACTCCATTTTATATATCAATCCCCATGTGACTTTTTATTTTCGAACCGAAGCTCACATGGTGAGTGATGAGGGCCTGAATGTATATGGCGCCGCTACCTGGGGCAATTTTTTCATTTACCAGGGATTTAATGAACACTGCGGATGGATGCACACATCAAGCTACGCCGATGTGGCGGATGTGTATAGGGAAAAAATCATACGAAAAGGTGATGCGCTATTTTATGAATACAACGGACAACTAAAGCCTGTACAAACCAAACAATTCCTTGTCCGGTATAAAAAAGAAAATGAAGTGGTAGAGGTGCCGGTCACGGGGTATTATACCCATCATGGCCCTGTAATGGGTAGTCGTGAAGGCGGGTGGCTCAGCCTGAAAGAACGCAACCGTTCACTGGAAGCACTCGAGCAATCGTGGTTGCGGACAAAGGCAAAAAGCTTTGCCGAATTTAAAAAAGTGATGGACCTGCGTTCGAATAATTCCAACAATACAGTATATGCCGATGATCAAAAAAATATTGCCTACTGGCATGGCAATTTCGTTCCGGTAAGAGACCCAAAGCAGGATTGGTCTTTGCCTGTGGATGGCAGCACGCCTGCTACAGAGTGGAAAGGCGTTCATTCGCTAAATGAAATTGTTCACCTCTACAACCCTGCAAGCGGGTGGATACAAAATTGTAACTCCACGCCCTTCACCGCTTCCGGCAGCAGCAGTCCTAAAAAGAAGGATTATCCTGAATACATGGCGCCGGACGGGCAAAATGCACGGGCTATTAATGCTTCACGCTTACTAAGCAAGGCTACGAATATTACCCTGGACAAGATCATTGAGATTGGCTACAACCGCTATCTTTCTGCGTTTGATATTTTATTGCCTTCCTTATTTAAGGCATATGATGAATTGCCGGCAACCGATTCATTAAAAGGTTGGCTGCGGCAGCCCATTACCATTTTAAGGGCATGGGATAAAACCTCCTCGGAAAGTTCTGTTGCCACTACATTGGCTGTTGAGTGGGCAACACGGTTAACCGCTAAAGCTCCTGCACCAAAAACCGACCGGCAGGCTACAAATGCCATTGCTTTGTTCAATGGGTTAGCCGCCAATGTTCCGTCCAAAGAAAAACTGGAGATGCTGCAGCAAACCCTTCGGGACTTGCGGCAACGGTTTGGAACCTGGCGCATGGCGTGGGGCGATGTGAACCGTTTCCAGCGGAATGAAAAAAGCACCAATGCTGATTTTAACGACGCAGAGTGGAGTTTGCCGGTAGGATTGGCTTCGGCTACCTGGGGCTCCCTGCCTTCGTTCAATGGACGCCGTTTCTCCAATACCAATAAGCGGTTCGGAGTGTCCGGGAATAGTTTTGTAGCGGCCGTTGAATTTGGAAAAAAACTCAAGGCAAAAACCATTATGACGGGAGGCGAGTCTTTTGACCCTTTATCGCCACATTTTACCGACCAGGCCGAAGGATTTATCAAAGGTCAGTTCAAGGACATTCATTTCTACAGGGAAGATGTGATGAAGCATGCGGTGAGAACGTATCATCCGGGGGAATAGGAAGTGAGTGGTGAATGGTGAATGGCAGGCCTTCTCTTCATTATTCATTTAAGTTGTGGATAAAGAAGCGAACCGGCATTGACCATTCACCATTGACTATTGACCTTTAGTTCTTTCTTGTGTATTTTATTTCCATGGTTTTAAATTCCTTTCCATCAGAGCCCGGGGCATACATTTCCATTACCTGGTAATTGTTGTCAATAGGTTTAAAGATCTCTTTAAAATCTACTTCCTTCCGCGTGGCGGGGTCAATCATTCGCCCGGTAAGGGTAATGGATTTTGTAGCAGGATCCCAGGGGCCTTGTGAAAGCATCACTCCCGTACCCATATTGTCAATCCAGGTGGAGATATACAGCTTTTTCTCGTTATCGTAAGCCAGGGTGCTTATGCCTTCGAAGGGCCTGCCGTTGAAATTTCCCTTGAATGAAGATTGCTGGTAACGTCCGCCGAGCACCATTTTAGTTACTGCGGTGGCCGTGCTTTTGGAAGGCGTTGCTTCGGGCGTCATCCACATGGTTACTTCACCTGTCCAGGTGCCGTTCCACGAAGCCATCATTTTGTGGGGCTCGCCAGGCGTCATATACGTTTCCCAATTCATCATCATGGTGGCAGAATCAGGCACTGATTCAGCAGCCGGAGGTGTAACAGTAGACGCCGCTGCTATTTTGGGTTCTGTAGCTTTTTCTTTTTCATTATTGCAGGCAAAAAGCAGTGTTGCTGCACAGATAGTAATGGTCAGGAGTTTCATTGGATAATTTTTTTTAAATATAGAAAAATAAAAACAGGCTTGCAAGGGCAGGGCCTACTCTTTATTATTTGGTTTAATTTGGTTGGGTGGCATAATCTTTTACGTTATTGGTCTTTTAACCTGTTTTTGATCCCTGTTTAATCGCCTTTATTTTTATGGAGTGTGTAAATAAGCCTCTTTTATTGTATGCAGAAGATGACATAGATGATTTTGAAAGCCTGCAGGACGCATTAGGCCAGCTGACCGATAAATACCAGTTGGTGCAGGCAAGGAACGGTACCGAAGTGATTTCCCTGCTTCAAAATGAACTTTCAGAAAATCTTCCCTGCCTCATCATCCTTGATCTGAACATGCCGGTAATGGATGGCAAGGAAGTATTGTTATGGCTAAAAAAGCAAGATGACTATAAGGATATCCCTGTCATGATTTTTACCACATCTTCAAGAGAAGAAGACGTAAGGCTTTGCCAAACGTATCACTGCACTTTTTTCAGGAAGCCAACCTTATACCGCGATCTTCTTCATGTAGCGCAAACCATGCTGGATCAATGCGGAAAAAGATTAGTTCATAGTGAATAGATGATTGATGGAACATCCAAACACCTGCACTTTAAATTCTTTCGATTTTTAACTTTCCAGGGCTATAAAGTGAGGCGTGAACGCGTTACCTTGTTGGCTGTTTATGCCTAAAGAATTTTTTGTAGCAAAAAAATCAATTGTTCGGCAGATATGGGGTAAGGGTGATACCATCCTTTTCATTTTTGCAGGTGCTGCTGCAGAGTTTGCATTAAACAAGGCTGTTGACTGGTTGTACTATACCGGCAAGCTTCCCTCCGATCCCCTGGGAAGATTGTTTTCTACTGTGCGTTACGCAAGGGTCATTGTTTTTGCAGAGAAAGAAGAGGCGCATAAGGCCATCGATAAAATGAGCATGATCCATTCTGCGTTAGAAACCAGCCGCGGGGCTGCTATTCCTGATTGGGCATACAGGGATGTGTTGTTCATGCTTATCCATTATTCCATTGCTGCTTTTGAATTGCTGGAACGCCGGCTAACCGAAGAAGAAAAAGAGGAGGTCTTTGCGGTTTTTTTCAGGGTAGGGAACAGAATGGGCCTGGTGGGATTGCCTGCCAGTTATGAAGAATGGCTCATGATGAGAAAACAACATTTGCAGGATAATTTAAAAAAAAGCCATTACACGGTTGATCTGTTTAAACAGTACAAAAAACATCTTGGCGCTGCACGGTATATCATCTTAAGACAGGCGCAGATACTGGTGGTTCCTCAAAGAGTGAAAAAACTTTTAGGCCTTGGCACATTTTCATTCCTGAGCCCTTTCATTCCTCTTTATAAATTCAGCCGGATACTAAGGCTCGATGGGTTGATTAAAGACTTGCTATTGCCGGCTGATTATAAAGAGCAGATCAAGGATCTGGATGTGGCAGCCCAGGAGTGAAGGTTTAGGACAGCCGTGGGCCATCAGCTGTGAACGTGTAGCGATGCTTCCTTCATAGTATACTCTTGTCTCACCTCTCACGTCTCAGGTTTCACTGTTTTCTCTATCAACTTCAAAGAGATTGGGTAGCATTTATAAATATTTTTTATAAAAATCCAGCGCTCGCTGCCAGGCTAATTTAGCGGCTGCTTCATTATACCTGGCCGCAGAAGTATCGTTATGGAAAGCATGATTGACCCCTTCGTACATGTAAAGTTCATATACCACACCCGCATTTTTTAAAGCCTGTTCATAAGCTGGGATGCCGGCATTAATTCTTTCATCAAGCCCGGCATAATGCAATTGCACGGCTGCCTTTATTTTAGGCACGTCTTCCCCTTTTGGCTGCGAACCATAAAAAGATACAGCCGCTTTTAGGCCCGGTACATTTACAGCTAACTGGTTGGCCATGGCGCCGCCCCAGCAAAATCCTACACAGCCTGTTGAACCATTACAGTCTTTGCGTGTTTTTACATACTCAAGGCCATTGATAAAATTCTGCAAATTTTGTTTTGCATCCAGGGTGCTAAAAAGTTCCCGTGCTTTATCGGTATCTGTTGGGGTGCCTCCCTGGGGAGATAAGGCATCAGGTGCTATGGCCAGGTAACCGGCCTTGGCGGCCCTGCGTGTCACATCTTCAATATGTGCATTTAAACCCCTGTTTTCGTGTATGACCATTACGGCCGCATAGGGTTGTTGCTTTTGCGGCCGGGCTATGTAGGCATTCATGGTACCCTTCACTCCCGCATAGCTCACCCGTTCTGTAAACAATTCTTCCGTAGTGGTTTTGTTGGGGGCCGCACAACTTTCCAGAAGAGGTATCACACTCATGGCGGTAGCAAGGCTTCCGGTCAATACTACAAGGCGCTCAATAAAGTCGCTGCGTTTTAAAGGTTTGTGCGTGTACTCGTCGTAAAGGTTAATGATGCGCTGATCCATAAAATCGTTTTGCTGAAATTACAGCTAAGCAGAATTTGAAACAATTTTGGTTTAAGCAGGTAAAAGCCTTCCAAGAAGCAACGCCTGCTTCTTAACCAGATTAGTCCTTCATCTATTGCACCAGTATAAATGCGGATTGTAAAAACTACAATGCCCGGAAATTTCCGGGCATTGTACAGGTATTCTTATTTACTTATTACTTACAGAGAACCGTAGTCACTGTCTTCAGTGCTTGAGGTCCTGCGTGTGTTTTGCGAGCTGCTGCTTCTGTCTGAACGTTGCGTTCCCATATCCTCCTGCTCAGTATTTAAATCGGAAAGGGAAGAATCACTCCTGCCGGAATTTTGCCGGGTGGAAGACACGTTCTGCTCCTGGTTTCTGTTTTGATCTTGTTCACTTCTTTGGCTGCCTTGCTGGCTACTTTGATTTCTGTTTTGTTCCATAGCAATAATCTTTATGGTTAACAATTTAGTTGAGCTCAAATAATAAACAAAATAATGCCAAACTCTAACCCCAGAGCTGGCTTAAAGGAGGGGTAGAAGATGAGCCCGGTGGTTTTATGATAACTCGCATTGCCCTATAATTTATTCACATTAAAGGATATATCATTTTTAAGGCATTTTATTTGTGCCCTTTTTGCTTTCAAAATTTGGATGATGGAGTTAGAAACGATCGTAGAGTATGATGGCGGGCTTGCTTACTACAGCATTTCACCCGAAACAAATGGTATTTACCAGGCTCGACTTTTACAGTATAAAGGCGATTCAGATAAACCTCCGCCGGCTGAAGTGATTTTAGTGAGAGGATACAGGCAATGGTCAGGTAGTTACGAGCGGCAGGATCTGCTGAATCAAATCGGCAAAGCCATTGAAAGCCGGAGCCGTACCGGTCATCCTTCTGAAAATAATTCTAGTTCCGGCAAAAGAGATCGGTCAGTATAATTAAAAAGGTACCGTAAAGTTTTTAGCTTTTTGTTCAAATGTGATTTCCGCCGGGAAGATTCCTGAGGGTTTAGAAGTAGGGTACCAATGACGGTTTTCCGCTACTACGATAAACAATCCTTCATCATCACCCACAGCCTTAAAATGGGGAAAGGGTGGCTGTTTATCAAAATAGGAAAGCGAAAATTGTTGCAGCAGGTCTAAGGCTTTGTTTTCTATTTCCGTTTTTGGAAAGACCAAACCTATCTCACTTACACAGAGCAATTGTTTAGATGAAAATTTTTCGGCTGTTTCATTATGTAAATCAAACCGTGCAATGAGTTCCACAATGTTCCCGGATGCGTCTAAAAAATAAATGGATTTTGCATTCCAGTTTATAAAATCGGCCACTACGCTTTTATACTCTTCTATCCAAAGCAGCTCCACTTTTTTTGACAACCATTCTTTAGCGTCTTCTATTTTATTGGAAGGAATGGTAATGGCAAAATGGTAAAACGGGTCCAGGTTTGTTGATTGCGTAAACCGGATGGTCGTTGCGCCCATCGTAATAAGAAATTCAGTATCTGTTTTCGTAATGGGCAATTCCAAAACTTCCTGATAGAAAGCAGCAAGCCCTTTTACATCTTTTGTTTCCAGAACAAGGCTCTTGATTTTCATAAAAAATGATTAGAAATAAAACGGTTTGCCCTACCGCATTGCTATTCCGATGGACTTTTTATGATTGTTTCCGCCATGCGTTTCATAAATGGGCCATTGCTATCTTTTCCGAACGGTTCTTCAATCTAAATGAAACCATTCGGTTTCCGGGTAAGCAATCAGCCCATGAATAACCAGCCATCATAGGTATAAGAAAAAAAGGTTTTCGAAGAGCATCCGCTTTTGGAAAATTAAAAAATAAACCGCACCCACCCTTTTGAATTTGCCCATCATAAACAAACAGTTGGGCATAAAACAAAAAAGAAAACTCTGACGGGCTTAGTACATTCGTTATCCTAAACAAATTTTATGTCCATTTGGTTTCAACCTTATACACTGGAAAGCGTTCAAAAAAGAGGCGTGGGTACTATGGTAGAGCATCTTGGTATTACGATAACAAAAGTGGGTAATGATTTTTTAGCAGGCACCCTGCCTGTGGATCATCGCACGGTGCAGCCAATGGGTATTTTACACGGCGGCGCTTCGGTAGCCCTGGCGGAAACCTTAGGCAGTATTGCCGCCAACCTGGTGGTTAATCCGCAAAAACAATACTGTGTGGGGCTCGATATCAATGCCAATCATATTCGTGCGGCGAAATCGGGATTGGTAAATGGTGTAGCCCGGCCTGTTCATCTTGGATCATCTACCCAGGTATGGTCCATTGAAATAAGGGATGAAGAAGAACGGATGGTTTGCATCAGCCGTATCACCATGGCTGTTTTAGACAGGCGCTAGGGCAAAGGCAGGGTAAAAGAAAAAGTGCTTCCTTCACCAAGTTTGCTTTCTATATGCATTTTGCCGCCATTTTTTGCCAGGAACTCTTTGCAAAGCATCAATCCCAGGCCGGTGCCCGATTCGCTGTCTGTTCCCCGGGTGGTGTAAAAGTTGCTCTCGTTAATTTTTTTCAATGCTTCTTCACTAATGCCCATTCCCGAATCCTGGACATACACTTCGGCAAAATAGGAAAGCTGGTTCACGCCAACGGCTATGCGGCCATTTGCAGGCGTAAATTTAATAGCATTGGAAATCAAATTGCGCAATACAAGGCTGATCATATCCTTATCGGCATATACATGGGTAGCACCGTCTACCTTGTTTTCAATGCTCACTTTCTTTGCGGCCGCCTGCAGGTGCAAAAGCCTGCTGACCTCATCCACTAAACCGGCAAGCTCAAGTTCCTGTGCCCGTACGGCATCTGCCTGCATCTGGCTTTTCGACCATTGCAGTAAATTTTCCATCAACCCGATTGTGTAATTCAAATCGTTTAAAACATCAGGTACCATCATTTTTATTTCCTTTGCAGGAATGTTGTACGTATGCATGTTTTGGAACAGGGTGCGCATTGCATACATGGGCGACTTTAGATCATGGGAAATGACGGAGAAAAGCTTGTTCTTTAAGGAATTCAACTCGGTGAGTTCCCTTTTTTGCGTCCGCAATAAGTTGGCCTTTTCAGCGATAACTGATTTTTGCTGGCTGATCTCAATGTTTTTTTTATGTAAAGCCCGGTTCTTTGCTATGAGCTTAAACTGGTACTCTGTGTTTTCTTTTTTGATGAGGTAAAGTCCATAAAAAATAAAAACAATGGCCAGGGCCTGGTTCAGCAGGTAGAGAAATTTATTTTCTGTTTCAACTTCGTAAATGAACTCTTTTAAAACAACGGAGAGAATGAAATAACTGACCATGGAAAAAGCTACCGTAAAAAGCATGTAGCCTATATCCTGTAAAAAGAACACCGACAAAATACCATAAAGAATAAAGTGCAATTCTATACCGGCGTTCATGCCGTTGAGATAAACAATGCAGGAAAAGAACGGATAGGCAATAAAGTAGGTGAGAAGAGACGCTTCATATTTCCGGAGATGATTCAACAATAAAACAACACCGCTGGTGCAGGCCGGAAGGCAGGCAACTAACCAGGCACCCAGGGGTACTTCTTTTCTGTATAACAAGCCGATCAGTGGAATTAATATGCCCGTAAGCAGTTGAAAGAAATTGAGCTGGTTAAAGATACCAAGCTTGCGTTTTTCATATTCACCCATTTCGGCCACAAAACCAAGAACTTTAATTTTTCCAAGAAGTTGGGCAGGATAGTGCAGGAAAGGCTCAATTGTTTTTAAGAAGTCCGCAGAACGCATTTTGCCCTGCAAGTGCTGGATCTTTTGAAATACAATTTCCATAGAGTTGCTGGTCTGGCCGGATTTGGTTGCGGGCAAAATAAGAATTATAATCCAATTACTCAAGTCCTGCTGGGTTGATATGCTGAAATTTGTACGAAACCGCTTTTGCTATGGTAATTATATCACAACCGTAAAGGAGAGCCGGGTTTTATTTTAATAAGGGGGTTTCGTTGGTTTGGCCTGATGTTTTTTGTTCACACTCCTCCTCTTTTTCCGATGCTGCGCTGTGCCACTGCCAGTACCATGGATGGGGAAGGGGAAAGTATTCTTCCATAGAGATCCATGGATATTTTCTCTGTATTTGAAAAATCGTTCCTTTTGAAAACACAACATTTGGCATAAGCAAAAGCATAGCAGAAGCCAGGCTAAAAACGCTCCACCACGCCAATGGCTCAGCCCACATACCCATAAAAGAATTCACTCTTGAAGATTGCGGATGAAAGCTGAGATACCGGATGGCAACTGTCCGTTTTGAAAATGCAATTCCATTTCGCATGTAACTGTCGGAATAAGTTTTCCCATTTACTACATAAGCAGCATATATTTTCGTGGCTTCGTAGGGAGTGGTTATGGTGCCCATAGTAACCCTGCTGAATAGCCACGGGCCAAAATAAAACACCAGGATGAGACCGGTCATCCCATTGAGCAAAAAAAACATTTTGACTTTTCCAAATCGCATGCCTTCCATAAAGATATAAGTTATGGGACAATTTTTGATGGAACACAATTGCCTAACTGGTCTGTATAGCCGTGTATGCAGATTCAATGGCATAATATTTATTGTTGTGAGGGTCTACTTACTATTATGGAAGAAAATGCAAAATTTTTAGCGGGACATAGCGATCGGGAGAAGGGAGCTTATTTAGGAGCTATTGCTTCCATTGCCACTGCCGATAGGGAAGCATCGCAGGAAGAACTGGAATACATTGGCGCTTTATGCGATGCCGCTGAGTTGTCGGAGCCGCAAAAGAATGCTGTTATGAGGGCCGCTAACGAGCTGTCGGGGAAGGAACTGATACAGTGCCTCGATATCTTAAAGAACAGTGACTTACGATTTTCACTCGTAACCGATCTTATTGCTTTTGCCAAGTCCGATAACGTGTATGACGAGGAAGAAGAAGAAAGCATACATAAAATCTCGGAATATTTGGGTGTGAACGAGCACCAGTTTTCCCTCCTTGATGAGTTTGCCGATAAAGCAAAGGAAAAGGAGCTTCCCGTGCAGGAAGAAGAACAGCCCGGATTTTTATCCTCTTTGGGATTGAAAGACAAATTGCAAAATGAAGGCATTGGCGGCAGCAGTTTATTGAAGAGTTTAATTGGCGTTGCCGGTCCGCTTATAGTAGGTGGTATGCTTTCAAGAGGATTAAGCAGGCGAACCACAGGTGGAATGGGTGGAGGTATGTTCGGCAGCGGCGGATTGGGATCACTGGTAGGCATGTTAAGTGGGGGAAGAGGTTTGGGAACTACCGGCGGCATGCTTGGAAGAGTCCTGGGCAGGGGTGGCCATTTTTAAGTTAGAAATATATGTACTGGATCCTGCAGTTGCTGGTAAATGCCGGGGTGCTCTTCCTGTTGGCCGGGGTGATGAGTGATGTTAAAGTAAGAAGCTATGGCACGGCTGTAGTGGTGGCCCTGGTAATCGGAATTTTAAATGCCACGGTGGGTTTTTTATTAAGGCTTCCGCTGAACATTATTACCCTTGGCCTGCTTTCATTTTTTGTGCGTTTACTGGTAACCGCCATCGTTATTAAAATAACCGACAAGTTTTTCGCGGGTTTTGAAGTGAGAACTTTTACATCGGCCTTGCTGATAGCCCTTGCCATGGCTATTGCAGGCACCTTGCTTGACTATATCTTTTATTAATCAACCTTTAACCAAAAACAAAAAAATGAAACCAATCAATCTGAAGCTTTTACTGGCGGGAGGCATTTTTTTTGCGGCCAGCCTTTCATTTACTTCCTGCAAAAGCAAGCCAAAGGATAGCGACCTTCAAACTTCTGTAAACGAGAAATTAGGTACATCGGGGGTTTCGGCTACTGTAAACGACGGAGTGGTTACCTTAAACGGGCAATGTCCTGATGAGCCCTGCCGTACCTCTGCGGAGCAATCGGCAAAGGATGTAAAAGGAGTAAAATCCGTGATAAATAATATTTCTGTTGCGCCACCTGCAGCCCCGGTTGAAGTGAACTCCGATGCCGCCCTGCAAACAGGTTTGAAAGACGCCACTAAAGATTACCCCGGCGTAACAGCAACAGTGGCCAACGGAGAAGTAACGCTTACCGGTACTATTGAAAGAAGCAAACTGCCCAACCTGATGCAGTCTGTCAACTCTTTAAATCCAAAAAAAGTAAATAATAAACTAACTATTAAATAAAAACTTATGGCAGTTCAGGATAAATATGCAGAACTCATTAACGCTGCAAAAAGCTCTGGTGTCAGCAACCTGCAGGTGCGTGAACAAAACAACATTCTTTACATAGACGGCGAAGCACCCAGCGGCCAGGTAAAAGACAACCTCTGGAATATCTATAACAAACTCGATCCTGATTTCAGATCGGGCGACGTGGTGTTGGATGTGAAGGTTTCCGGTATGGCGGCGGGCAGTAAGGCCAAAGTGGTAACGGAATCCTCCAACCTGAATATTCGAAAAGGCCCCGGCACCGACCAGCCTATAGTAGGCAAAGCGGCGCATCACGAAACCGTAACGATCGTTAGCCAGGCTAATGACCAATGGACATTGATCAGAACAGATGGCGGGGCGGAAGGGTATGTGTACAATCAATATTTGGAAAAAGTATAGTGGTGAGTGGCTAGTGGGAGTGACTTAATAAAAAAGGCTGCCTTGTTGGGACAGCCTTTTTGTTTTGCAATAAAAATTATTTTTATGCTTCTGCATATTCTTCCGTAGGCGGGCATACACAGATCAAATTTCTGTCGCCGTACGTATCATTTACTCTTGATACAGAAGGCCAGAATTTATTTTGTTTAATGGCCTCCAGCGGGAAGGCGGCTATCTCTCTTGAATAGGGTTTTTTCCAATCATCGCTGCAAACTGTTAGCTGCGTGTGCGGTGCATTCTTTAATGGATTATCTTTTTTATCCATTGTACCTTCTTCGATCAATGCCATTTCGCGGCGAATGCTTAACAGCGAATCACAGAAGCGGTCCAGTTCCTCCTTGTCTTCACTTTCCGTAGGCTCTATCATAATGGTGCCCGGAACAGGGAAGGACATGGTAGGGGCATGAAAACCATAGTCCATCAAACGCTTGGCTACGTCCACCGCTTCAATTTCTGCCGTCTTTTTAAACGGACGCAGATCCACAATAAATTCATGGGCGCAGGCGCCATGGTGATTGGTGTATAAAATATCGAACTGGTCTTTCAAACGGGCCAGCATATAATTGGCATTTAAAATGGCATATTCCGTAGCCCTGCGAACACCATCAGCGCCCAGCATCCTGATATAGGCATAAGAGATCAGCAGAATAGAAGCCGAACCATAAGGAGCTGCAGACACAGCGTTATGACCCTTTCCTTTGTTGATGGATAGTTGGCCGTTCAGGTAAACGTGTCCGGGTAAATGCTTGGCCAGATGTTGCTTCACACAAATAGGCCCCATGCCAGGACCGCCGCCACCGTGAGGAATGGCAAATGTCTTATGCAAATTAAGATGGCAAACATCCGCGCCAATCAAGCCCGGAGCGGTTAATCCTACCTGGGCATTCATGTTGGCCCCATCCATATACACTTGTCCGCCGTGCTGGTGAACGATCTTTGTGATCTCTGTTACGGTTTCTTCGTACACACCATAGGTAGAAGGATAGGTGATCATGATACCGGCCAGGTTAGCCGCATGTTCAGCAGCCTTTGCTTTCAGGTCCTCTACGTCAATGTAGCCGTTCTCCAATGCTTTTACCACTACCACTTTCATTCCGCACATCACCGCTGAAGCAGGGTTGGTGCCGTGTGCAGAAATGGGGATGAGCATTACATCACGGTGTCCTTCGCCATTGGCTTCATGAAAGGCTTTAATGGTCAACAGCCCCGCATATTCACCCTGCGCCCCACTGTTGGGTTGAAGGCTGCAGGCATCAAAAGCCGTGATCTCACATAAGTATTTACTCAGTTCGCGAACCAAAAAGCTGTAGCCTTCCACCTGGTTCAAGGGCGCAAACGGATGCATCTTGCTCCAGTGCGTCCAGCTTAACGGGATCATTTCACTGGCGGCGTTCAGCTTCATGGTGCAGCTTCCCAGCGGGATCATGCCGTGTACCAGTGAAAAGTCTTTGCTTTCCAGGAGCCTTATATAGCGCATCATCAGGGTTTCGCTGTGATGCGTATTGAATACCGCATGTGTCAGGAACTCGGAAGTGCGGGTTAGGGCTGTTGGAATGATATCCAGTTGTTCTTCATGCTCCAGCTCATACGCCACAGGGTCAACATCATTTACAAATGAATTGATGATGTCAAACAGGTCGGAAGGTGTGGTGGTTTCATCCAATGAAATTCCGATCAGTGTATGATCATAATAGCGGAAGTTAAGGTGTTGGCGTTCGGCTTTTTCCCTGAAAGGTGCCACATCATCCACCCGGACCACCACCGTGTCAAAGAAATATTCATTTGCCAATTCATAGCCTCGTTCTTCCAACGCATTGGCAAGCGTTTGTGTTAACAGGGCAACACGTTTGGCAATCGTGCGCAAGCCATCGGGCCCGTGATAGACGGCATACATAGCGGCCATGTTGGCTAATAGAGCCTGTGCTGTACAAATATTGGAAGTGGCTTTTTCACGTTTAATGTGTTGCTCTCTTGTTTGCAGGGCCATGCGTAAGGCACGGTTGCCCTGCGCATCAATGCTAACCCCAATAATGCGGCCGGGAATGCTGCGTTTAAAATCTTCTTTTGCTGCAAAAAAAGCGGCGTGCGGACCACCATAACCCAACGGCACCCCAAAACGTTGGGCAGAGCCCAATGCTACATCGGCGCCTAATTCACCGGGAGGGGTTAAAAGTGTAAGGGCTAAAAGATCGGTGGCCATGGCTACCAGTCCGCCTATGCCATGAACCTTATCAATAAAGCTTCTGTAATCTTCCACAGAGCCTTTATCATTTGGATATTGTACTAAAGCGCCAAAATAGGTTTCGTCAATTTTTGCTGTTTTATAATCGCCAAATACTACTTCAATGCCTACAGGAAGGGCTCTTGTGATCACCACGTCCTTTGTTTGGGGAAATGTTTCAAGATCAACAAAAAACTTTGGTCTTTGAATATTGAGGTGATCCTTGTTCAGCGTATTAAAGAACATGGTCATGGCCTCTGCGGCAGCAGTGGCTTCATCAAGCAAAGAGGCGTTTGCCAGCGGAAGCGCCGTAAGTTCGCTTACCACGGTTTGAAAGTTCAGCAGGCTTTCCAGGCGGCCCTGTGAGATCTCGGCCTGGTAAGGCGTGTACTGGGTGTACCAGGCCGGGTTTTCAAAAACGCTGCGGAGGATGACACTGGGGGTAATGGTGTCATAATAACCCTGCCCTATATAATTTTTAAACAGTTTATTCTTTAAAGAAACTTCTTTGATGTGGTTAAGATATTCCGCTTCACTCATGCCGGCAGGAAGGTTTAAGCTGTGCTGCATGCGAATGGCGGGGGGAACGGTTCTGTCCATTAATTCATCAAGGCTGCTGACGCCTACGGTTTTCAGCATTTCCCTTGTTTGGTTTTCATTGGGGCCGTTATGACGGTGCTGAAATTCTTTGGATTGGGCTTCAAAAAGGCTCATAGTAGTAAATCTCCTTATTAAGGCCGCAAAGGTAAGGTAGTTTGGGGTTTGAAGACATGGGTTGGCACGTTAACAGGTTGACAAGGTTCAAGGGGAGTGTGGGTTTAGGCTTCCTTTTATAAGGTTTAAGGGAAGGTATGTTCCCAACTTTATGCTGCTATAGATCGTTCCTTGCGTCGCACACTTGTACGTCAGGAAGGCTTGTCTTCTTTTTTAAACCACACAGGCACATAAGAAACAGTGGCACTCACATAGTTTTTGTTTTATTCTATGGTCCTATGCTTCTATTGTGGTTCAGGCATTGCTCAACAGAATTACCGGACATACAAGTGTGCGACACAACAGAGGTTTCATAGCAGTACAAATGCTGATGCCATAATCTTTAATCCTGGTTAACGTTTGTTTTCGGTTCTTTGCAGCATGTCGTCCGACATTTTACATAACTGGCAAAAGAAAAGCAAGGAAAAGAAAAAGCAATACAAGAGCTTTCTGGAACGTGCTGATAAAAACAAGGTGTTAAAGCAACTACCCGAACTGCACGAAGAAGCTTTTGAAAAAGTGGACTGCCTGCAATGCGCCGCCTGTTGTAAAAACTATTCTCCCCGTTTTAAAACACCGGATGTCAAGCGCATCAGCAAGCGTTTGGGAATGAAGGAAAGCGTCTTTATCGAAACGTATTTGCGGGTTGATGAAGAGGGAGATTTTGTGGTGAAAGCCTCTCCCTGTCCTTTTCTGGGCACCGATAATTTCTGCTCCATTTACGAGGACCGGCCTTCCGACTGTACACGGTTTCCGTACACTGATGAAGATGTGATCATTAAAAGACAAAAACTTACCCTGACAAATGCCGGCTTTTGCCCCATTACCTATTATGTGCTGGATAAGCTGATGGAGAAACTGAAATGATTTTCTGGTTTGGAGAATAGGCAAATGATTTCGTAACTTTTAAAGCTAAAACCATCCATATGCCAAGGTATGTTATCGAAAGAGAATTGCCAGGTGCCGGCAAACTTACACAAGCGGATCTTCAGGCCATTTCCGAGAAATCCTGCAATGTTATAACGGAATTGGGCCCTAAAATTCAATGGGTAGAAAGTTTTGTTACTGAAGACAAGATCTATTGCATTTACAATGCCCCTGACAAGGATCTTCTCAAACAACACGCCGAAAAGGGCGGATTTCCTGCCAACCGGATTGAGGAAATTAAAAATGTGATCAATCCTGTTACCGCAGAAAAAATGGCTGAAGCGGTGTAAAGAGTCAGAACAATAGTTCAAAGTTTAAGTGTGCTATATATACAGATAAGATAACAGATAAGAACTTTGAACTATTGTTCCTGATCAATATTCAAATTTTCGTAAGCTTGGTGCCTTAAACCAGGAGATGATCACTACCAGCAGTGTCATGCTTCCGCCAAAAAGTACCGCCGGCACCGCTCCCATGATCCTGGCGGTAAATCCGCTTTCAAATTGACCCAGTTCGTTGGAAGAATTAATGAACATGGAATTGACAGCGCTTACCCTGCCCCGCATTTCATCGGGAGTGGTCAATTGCAGTACGGTTCCCCTTATCACCACGCTGATCCCATCCAGCATACCGGCAATTAGTAAGGCAGTAAAGGACAGCCAATAAAATTCAGACAGACCAAAGATGATAATGCACAGGCCAAAACCGGCAACAACATACATTAATAGTTTTCCCTGTTTTTTTCTCAGCGGAATAAACGTAATGAAAATGATCATGATAATGGAGCCAATGTCAATGGCGGCATTGAGCCAGCCAAAGCCAATGGGTCCTACCTTTAAAATGCGGTCGGCAAACTCAGGGATCAGTGCCACCGCGCCGCCAAACAGCACAGCAAAAAGATCCAGCGAGATAACGCCCAGCAAGGTTTTATGATTGAAGACAAAGCGAAGTCCTTCTTTGACGCTGTCCCAGGCTTTTATGGTGAGGTTGGTGTGCAGAATCGGTTTCTTTTCAATTTTGGATAGCACGGCCGCAGCCACCAGTACATAAAAAAGGATGATATAAAAAGTGGCGTGCACGCCAATGAAGGCGATGAGGAAACCAGCTGAAGCATGTCCCAAAATAGACGCTGCCAGCCATGAAGTGGAGCTGATGCTGGCGGCATATTGCAAAATGTCCCGGGGAATGAGTTGTGCTATAATGGCATTGGAAGTAGGGCCGGCAAAGGCACGAATGATGCCCGTACAAAAAATAATGCCGTAAAAAAGCCATGACAGGTTTTTTACGGAGAGGCTGTTTTCTACCGAAGGCATGGTGACCACCAATAAGCCCAGTACACAAAGGGAATAGGAGAGGATGCCTTTTAGTAACAGTGTTCGTTTGTCTGACCGGTCAATTACATGCCCCGCATAGAGGGCTAAAGAAAACACAGGAATAAACTCTGACAAGCCCACAATGCCAATGGCAAAAGAGCTTTTGGTTAAATGAAACAATTTATAGGCTACCACCGTTGCCACCATGCGCAAAGCCATGATGTAAAAAAAGCGAACAACAATGTAATACCTGAACTCTTTATGATTGAGGGGAGAGAGGCTTATCGATTTAAATTCCATGCGGGGGCAAAGATAATAATCCCCCTGTCTCTCCCCCTGTCCCCTTAAAGGGGGACTTAGATCTATCATACTTTTCTTTTCCCATCATGCATTTATCCATACCATTTTTTTGTTTTATTAAGATTAACCAACAAGGAAATAAGACTACACTTGGAAGAAGTGATCCGGGAATAGACGCTTGCCCTAAAGAACAAGTGAAAACAGAAAGAGCCCTTCTACCTACCTCTTCCCATTAGGGAGAAAGGGGGGATTACAAACTCAAAAAATGTTGTCCTTCCGGATAATCTTTATCCAGGGCGTCGATAATTACCTGCAAATGTTTTTCGTTGCCCAAAAAGTCGGCATTGGAGGCATCTACGTAAAGCGTTTTTAAATTGTGCTGCTTGATGTAATGCGTATAGGTTTCCTGTATGCTGAACAAATAATCATCCGGGATCCGCTGTTCGTAAGGGCGGTTGCGTTTTTTTATATTCTGCTGAAGCTTGTTGACCGGCGCATGCAGGTAAATTAAAATTTCGGGCTGCACCAGTTGCTGGTACATAATATCAAACAGGCGCTGGTATAATCTAAACTCATCTTCCGACAAGTTGATCTTGGCAAACAGCAGGCATTTGGTAAATAAATAATCTGAGATGGTCAGGTTTTGAAATAGGTCTTTTTGCTGGATCAGTTCTTTTAATTGTTTAAAACGTTCGGCCATGAAGAACAATTCCAGCGGAAAAGCATACTGCTGCGGGTTTTCGTAAAACTTGGGAAGGAAGGGATTGTCGGCAAACTGTTCCAGCACCAGCCGGGCATTAAAATGCTTTGACAGCAAATGCGCCAGGGTGGTTTTGCCGGCGCCTATGTTTCCTTCAATGGTAATAAACGTGTACTTCATCAGCAGTTTGTAATGAGCAGCGTTTTCAATTTTATGATAACCTGCTTTGAAAGCCAAAATTAAAAAGCAAAAAAAGGCTTTCGACTGTAAGGCTCTCTTTTTTGACTTTTGAATTTTGACTTTCCAGCATCATCATACCTTTTAGGACGCCGCCTGTATGGAAGTGGGCAAAGTAAATATTGTTAGTTGAAGTCGTCAATTAAATTTATTCACCGTCAATGGGTCAGTGCATTCTGCCAAAAGTTGAGAAATGGTTTTCTTAAAAACCGGGTGAATTTTTTCGGGTGCAATGTCAGCCAGGCATTGAAGGGCAAACCGCCGGTTCTGTATTTCGGGATGCGGGATCGTTAAGTTGTGGATACTGATAACATCGTCATTAAACAATAAAATGTCAATGTCAATGATCCTTGGTCCGTATTTGATTTCTCTTTTCCTTCCCAGGTCTTCTTCAATTTTCAAAATGGCGTCCAGCAGTCCGCGTGGCGATAAAGGGGTTTGAACAGCCAGTGCCTGGTTTAAAAACTTTTCCTGGGCGGTGATGCCCCAAGCTTCCGTTTCGTAAATGGCGGATTGGGTCTCTATTTTTCCGCACCATTTTTCAATGGCTTTTTTTGCCGCGGATAAATAGCTCATCCTGTCGCCCATGTTTCCTCCTATCAGCAAATAAGCTTTATTCATATTTGTTTATTCAAAAGGCTTCAAATATCTTTTATTTTTGAAAACTGAATGATACAGATATGAGAAGCTTCTTTAAAATGTTCTTTGCCTCTTTACTTTCCATAATTGTTTTTTCACTGATCGCGGTTTTTATTTTAATAGCAATGCTTAGCAACCTGGTTGCCAAAGACAAACCGGAAGTGACGGAAAAATCGGTGTTGGTGCTCGACCTCGGCAAACATTTTTTTGAACGCAAACAGGCTAATCCTATTTCAAGCTTTTCGGGAGAAGGCGATAACCCCGGCTTATTTGATGTGATCCGGCTGATCAATCATGCCAAATCCGATAATAATATAGCAGGCATTTATCTGGAGGCAAACGGCAACGCCAATGGATTTGCTTCCAGCAATGAACTGAGAAGTGCTTTGCTTGATTTCAAATCCTCCAGGAAATTCATCATCGCTCATGGAGATATGATGTCGCAGCAGGCTTATTTTGTGGCCAATGCGGCCGATAAAATATATGTAAATCCCAGTGGCCAGTTTGACTGGAGCGGCTTTAGCGTTACCCTTCCCTTTTTAAAAGGACTTTTGGATAAGCTGGATATTAAAGCGCAGATCTTTTATGCAGGTAAATACAAAAGCGCCACTGAAATATTCCGTACCGAACACATGACGCCGGAAAACGAGGTGCAAACAATCGACTGGCTGGGTGATGTGTATAATTATTTTCTGACGCAATCATCAAAAGCAAGAAAAATTGACACGGCTACCCTGCATCAGCTGGCCAATACTGCCGCCATTCAAACCCCACAGGATGCTGTAACACATAAATTAATTGATGGTGCCAAATATGATGATGAGGTGAAAGAAGAGATAAAAAGAAAATTAGGGATAGGTAAGTATGATAAACTCCATCTTGTTTCCATCAGTTCATACAATGAAGCGGTTAATTTCAGAAGAGGCGGCAGCAACCGGATTGCAGTGATCTATGCACAGGGAGATATTGTGGATGGCCCGGGCAGCAATGAAAACATCGGCGGTGATAATTTCAGAAGGATCATTCGCAAAGCAAGGCTGGACAAATCGGTAAAAGCCATTGTGCTTCGGGTGAACTCCGGTGGCGGCAGTGCTTTGGCAAGTGAAAACATCTGGCGTGAGTTGCAGGTGGCCAGGCAGGATGGCAAACCTGTGGTGGTAAGCTTTGGCGACGTGGCCGCATCGGGTGGTTATTACATTGCCTGCGGAGCGGATAGTATTTTTGCAAGTCCCAATACCATTACAGGCTCCATTGGGGTTTTTGGAATTGTGCCCAACATGGAATCGTTTTTCAAAAATAAACTGGGCATCACCTTCGATGGCGTAAAAACAGCGCCTTATGCCGATGCCGGTGGGGTGTTCCGTCCGTTAACAGAGCCTGAACAAAAAATGGTACAGAACAGCATTGACCGGATTTACCTGCAGTTCAAACAAAGAGTGGCGCAGGGAAGAAAAAAAGACATCAACTATATTGACAGCATCGCCCAGGGCCGGGTGTGGAGTGGCCAGGATGCTTTGCAACTTGGACTGGTGGACCGCATAGGAAACTTGCAGGACGCCATCAACAGTGCCGTACGACTAGCAAAGATTGAGAGCTATGGATTAAAAGAATACCCTGAATCGGAAAGCTGGCTCAACGAAATTTTAGGTAAGAAAAAAACGGAGCCTGCAGCACTGATCCGCCAGCAAATAGGAGAAGAAAACTTTCGTGTGTACCAGCAGCTCATTAAGATCAGGCAAATGACAGAATCGGCGCAGACGCGAATGCCGTTCGAGTTGCTGGTGGGCCAATAAGCGTAAAAGGTGTGCTGGCAAACTGGCATAGAGTTTCTGTAATTTTCTTCTAGCTTTTCAATAGCACCCTAGTGCCGGAAAATGAAGTTTTCCATAGTTATCATACTTTAGCAGCCTCTCCGTCTCACGTTTCACGTTTGACGTCTCATGAAAAGAACACGCATGTCTCAAAATTATAGTCAATTTACAGCCATGCTGGCTATCACCAAAGCCAGTTTAAAAGCTACTTTCAGAAGTCCGCAGTCTGTCTTTTTTAGTTTGTTTTTTCCCATTGTGCTCATCTGGATCTTTGGTTCCCTGGGCGGTAATGGAGCGCCGTCAGTAGATGTTGCGTTCGAGAAACAAATTGACAGCGCTAACATGATCTACTATTCTCTAAAGCACAATCCTGTACTACACTTTGTTGATGCGAAGAAAAAAGATATAGAGGATGAATTAAAAAAAGGACGGATCGCTGCCGTTATTGATATAAAGGAGAACAGCGATTCAGGCGCTTATTCACCTTATGTGGTTCAACTGCGCACCACGCCTGCCGGACAAAAAGATTTTGGCTTGCTTACATCCGCTTTGCAATCAAGCATTACGGCGCTTGACAGTGTGGCCTATCCCAACCGGGCGTCCGTGGCTACTATAAAACAAATCATGGTTGAAGGTGGAAGACGATATGGTATGATCGATTTCTTTTTGCCGGGGATGATTGGTTTTGCTTTGATCGGCGCGGCTGTTTTTGGAATTGCTTTTTCATTTTATTCTTTACGGGAAACACTTGTTTTAAAAAGAATGTACTCAACACCGGTAAAAAAGCAATACATCATATTGGGAGAAAGCCTGGCCAAGGTGATCTTTCAACTGATGACAGTAGTGGTACTGATCGCTTTTGGATATTACGGCTATAATTTTACGCTGGCCAATGGCATTTTTACTTTTGTAAACATGCTGGTACTGAGCTTCCTGGCCTTGCTGGTTTTTATGGGTTTTGGCTTTTTTATTACAGGCATTGCAAAGAACCAAAACGTCATTCCCATCTACGCCAACCTCTTTATGTTTCCCCAATATTTTTTATCCGGGACGTTTTTTCCAAAAACAGCCTTGCCGGTTTTTTTACAACCCATCATACAGGTGTTGCCCCTTACGGCTTTAAATGATGCGATGCGCAATGTGGCTTTTGAAGGCGCTTCACTGGCCAGTTGCTGGCCGCAAATTTTAATTTTGATGGTTTGGGGAATTCTTATCTATGCCGTTACCACCAAAGTTTTTCGCTGGGAATAAATGGGTAATGAACCCGGCGTTCGTACTACTTTTGAACCTCTGTTGTGTCCCTCACTGGTACGTCCGGTAATTCTGGTGAGCACTGTTTGAACCACAATAGAAGTATAGGACCATAGAATAAAACAAAAACTATGTGAGTGCCACTGTTTCTTATGTGCCTGTGTGGTTCAAAAAAGAGGACAAGCCTTCCTGTTGTTGAACGGAGCGATCCGCCTAAAGTCAGACACAGCGAAAGGAACGATCCATCATAGCACAAACAAAAGTTGATAACAAAAAAATTAATTAACACCAGCAAGCATGTTAAGATGAAAAGTCTTTAATGTTTTAAGCAACTTTGCAGTATGCGACTGATTAAACTGGCCATCATAAGTTTTGTTTTTTTGTTTTTGGTAGTAACAGCGATCTCTCTTTTAATACCTTCTCACATCCGTATTTCAAAAGCCACTAACATTGCGCCGCCAAAAGATTCCATTTTTGCATTGATAAAAGATACAGGCAGATGGCCGCAATGGCACCCTGCATTTATGGCAGCTGATTCGATCCGCAAAATGCCGCCCCTGCAAATTACACCCCTTTCGGCCAATGATTCAGAGCTTGTTTTTCAATGGAAGCAGGAAAACAGGAGTCCCGTAATTAACGGCTGGAAAATATACGAGCATGCTTCCACCGATTCTTTAACTCTGCAATGGTATATGGATTTTAACCTGAAATGGTATCCCTGGCAAAAATTCGGAAGCTTGATTTATGAAAACACGTATGGCGTAATGATGGAACAGGGCTTAACGAACATCAAAAAGCTTTCGAACAAATAGGATAGACGGTTTTTCTCTCCTGCAATAAAATGAGTAAATTACTATAGGGTAAGCTACGCATCTCTTCATTATTAAAATTGCTTGTATGAGAGAAAACTTCACTATCAACGCGGAGAAGTATAAATGCATTTGTTTACTTGTCCTGCTCCAGTTTTTTTCATTGCTTTTATTTGCACAGGTAAGGATTAGCGGTAAGGTGACAGATGTAGAGAATAAAGGAATACCGGACATTTCTGTAACGGTACGCAATACTACATTGGGGACTACCACCGATGCTGAAGGCAACTATTCCTTGCAAACCAATTTGAAACCCGGCACCTACGCAGTTGTTTTTTCAGGTGTTGGATTTAAAGCAGTAACACAATCTGTTCAAATCGGTAATTCGGCCAGCGAAACGGCAAACGTTCAATTGGTAGAAGATGCCTTAAAGATGGATGAAGTGGTAGTAACCGGCACTTCGGCGGGTACCACACGCCGTCAATTGGGAAGTTATGTCAGCACCGTAAAGGCTGATGAGTTGACCAAGGGGGCCACGGGAAATGTGCTGGCAGCACTCCAGGGCAAAACAGCCGGGGCGCAGATCGTGCAAAACAGTGGAGACCCTGCAGGAGGAATCTCTGTAAGGCTGCGGGGAATCAGTTCGGTGCTCTCTTCTTCAGAACCGCTTTATATCATAGATGGGGTGATCATTAATAATTCTACCAACCGGGTTACCAATACACAAAACTCTTACGATGGAAATAATTTTGTAGGAACGATCGGGCAGAACCGCATGGTGGATATCAACCCCGCTGACATAGACCGGATAGAAGTATTGAACGGGGCCGCTGCTGCCGCCATTTATGGGTCAAGAGCCAACGCCGGCGTGATCCAGATCTTTACCAAACGTGGAAAAACAGGAGCCCCCCAGATCAATGTTTCTACAAGTTATTTACGAAGCGAGTTGCGAAAGAAACTGGAGGTGAACAGGGCTCCTATAAAATTCGGCGGCCCTCCCGATGGTCCCGGCGCCCTGACACAGGATATTATAACAGCAGTGGGTACACCGCCTGCTCTGCCAACCAATACCACGCCGGTTACCCGTTACGATTACCAGGATTATATTTTCAGAAAGGCCAATGGAACAGATGATAATGTTTCGGTGAGCGGTGGTACAGAAAAAACAAAATACTATTTGTCGGGTTCCTATTTTTTCAACCAGGGTATTATTAAAAACACCGACTTCCGCAGGTATAGTTTCCGGACGAACCTGGAGCAAACGATCAATAAGGTGCTCAGCTTTAATGTTGGGTTGAATTATATCAATAGCGCTGCAAACGAAAAACCGGATGGTAACTCTTTCTTTTCCCCAATGAACTCGGTGACCATTCTTGGGAACTTCCATAATATTTTTGCCCGAGATGCCAATGGGAATTTGCTGCCGGTGGGGGAAAGAGGCCGTGTAAACCCGGTTTCTGTTATTGAGGACTTCAAGCAAAGACAGGAAACCAACCGCATTATTGCCAACCTGGGGGTTAAACTAAAACCCCTAACAGGCTTGACCATTGATTATACTCTTGGTATTGATAATTATGGGCAGAACGGTACTACCTACATGCCGCCGTTTGCCTATAATGTGAATACCGCTTTCTTTGGTGGCGGCCCTACCATCGATCCGACGTTAAACGGTTATACCAGTACCGGTAACGATTATTTTTTCCAGATCAATAATGAACTGAACGGAACGTACCAGTTTAATATAACAAAAGCCATCGGCTCTACCACACAGGTAGGCTATTCACTACAATACGAAAGGAACCGCTTTTCACTGGTACAGGGCCGTGGCCTGGCGCCTTTCATAGAAACGGTTAATGGAGCCAGCACGCCCTTGCAAAGCTCAGATGAAAGAACGGAGATTTCCATATCCGGAGTTTACCTGCAACAAAATTTCCGCATACATAACAAGCTTTTTTTAACCGGCGCGGTTCGCTTTGATGGTTCGTCTGTATTTGGTGAAAACCAGCGCAACCAGGTGTATTACAAGGCAAGTGGCAGTTATCTTCTTTCAGATGAAAATTTCTGGAAGAATAGCATGCCCTGGTGGAACACGGCAAAACTGCGTGTGGCTTATGGTGAATCAGGCAACTTAACTGGTATTGGTGCATACGATCGCATCAACGCCTATAGCAGTAATACCTATTTAGGAAGAATCGCTTTATCGGGCAGCTCCCGCCTGGCGAATGAAGAAGTAAAACCCGAAAGACAAAAAGAAATTGAACTGGGAACAGACCTGTCTTTCTTCAGGGACCGGTTGGGAATACAATTTAACTGGTATCGCAAACGGGTGGAAGACCTTTTGATTAACAGGCAGATTGCGCCTACAAACGGGTATTCCAGCTTGCTGGACAATTTTGGGTCCCTGGAGAATAAAGGAATTGAAATTGTATTGAACGGTGCTCCTGTCGCCAACAATAATCTTCGCTGGGATGTAACGGCCATCTTTAACCGCAACCGCAATAAAGTAATAGAAGTAGGTCCCGCACTTACTTTATTCAGTACGAATGGCGGTGCCCCCATTGCCCTGTTGGAAGGCTATCCCGTTGGTGTTTTTTATGGGACGTTCTTTGCTGTTGACGGCAGCGGGAGCCAAATTAAAAACGGCAGTGGGTTTCCTCAAATAGAGAAAGGAACACAAAACAGCCCGGTAAGCTACACTCCACAACGTGACGCGACTACAGGCCTGCCTACAGGTACCACCTTACGTAAGATCATTGGTGATCCTAATCCCGACTACACAGCCTCCCTGGTAAATGAAGTGAGCTACAAAAAACTGAATGTAAGAATTCAGCTGGATGCCGTACAGGGTGTTGATGTCTTTAATGCTGATTTCAGAACAAGGCAGGGCGTGGGAAATGGTAAAGTGGCGGAACAGGAAGATAACGGCCAACTGCCCCGCGGTTATATCAACAGCGTTTATCAAATTGAACAATGGAGAATCGATGACGGGTCCTTTGTTAAACTAAGAGAAGTGGCTCTGAGTTACAGCTTTGGCAGGACAAGGCTCTTTGAAGATTTAACCCTAAGTATAAGCGGACGCAACCTGATTTCATGGGATAACTATAAGGGCTATGACCCTGAAGTAAATGCAGGCGGCCAAAGCACTTTGTTGAGAGGAATTGATTTTGGTGCGGTTCCTATTCCAAGAACCTATCGGATTGGACTGGCTGCAAGATTTTAACCGTTTAAACTGATTAACATGAAACAACAAATTATAAAAGCTTCTTTATACTTCTTGTTGGCAATGACGATTCTTTTTGATTCGGCCTGCACAAAAGATTATACAAACCCCTCAGCGGTGCCTGAGGCCCAGGCTTTCAGTTCTCCGCAGGCCATGACCGGAGCGGCTATTGGCTTGCAGCGTTTGTACACGGCAGGCCGTGGAAGTTCCTTGTATAACAAAATTGCCCTCGACGGACTGCTGACCAATCAACTGGTGGTCTTAAACCAGGGAAATACGGCTGAATACCAATTGCAACAGGGAAGTGGCTCCGTGGATGGTACCAATACCATACTGGGGGGATTGTGGACAACCAGCAATAAGATCATTTTTGATGCCGACCGCATATTGACAAGTGCTGCATCATTGGGGGACAAAAATTACGCAAGTGGTTTGATAGGTTACACCACCATATTCAAAGCCCTGGCCCTGGGTGACCTGGCGATGTTTTGGGAGAAGGTGCCTGCTTCAACCGGCCAGAATGTGAGTTTTGTGGACAGGGTTGAAGGATTCAATAAGGCTATTGCTGCTATAGATGCAGCTTTAGCGGCCATTAACGCCAATGCTATCTCTGCATCTTTTTTAAACACCCTACCGGCGGGTATAGATATTGTTAACACCCTGAACGCCTTAAAGGCCCGTTATTCCTTATTCGTTGGAAATTATGACCAGGCATTGGCAGCAGCCAACGCCGTTAACCTTACAAAAACATCAAGCTTTAATTTCACTACAGTAAATCTAAATCCCATTTTTGAAACGGCTACTTCAACCAACAACGTATATGCTGTTATGGACCCCGCCATTTTAGGCCTGCCTGCTGGTTTGCAACCCGATCTTGCTGATAAAAGGCTTCCTTTTTATACCACCACCACGTATGCTTCTAAAATAGCCGGCTTTGCTGCTGCTTCCACAACTGCTTTCCCTATTTATTTACCAGGAGAGATCCTTTTGATAAAAGCCGAAGTCCTTGCCCGTCAAGGAGACTTGCAAAATGCACTGGATACCTTAAACAAAGTCATTACCAAAACTCCAGGCAGTGATCCATTTGGCGTAGGGGCTGGTCTTTCCCCCATTGCGGGGCCCCTTTCGCAGGCAGAAATCCTGAACCAGATTTACAAGCACAGAAGCATTGAACTGTTTATGTCAGGCTTAAGGCTGGAGGACATGCGCCGTTTTGGAAGGCCTGACACGGAAAAGAAAAGAAATTTCCTCCCGTATCCTTTTCTGGAGAGAGACAATAACCCAAACCTGGCCGGCATCCCGGATCCTCCATTTTAAGAATATCTGATGCTTACAATAAAAAAGGTTGCCATCCCGCAACCTTTTTTATTTTGTTGCTAAAAAATTTCCGATTGCTGCAACGCTTCGCTTACTTGCGGTGTCATCATCACCGAGACCACTGATCAATGGATTATTACGTACTGGTAAAAGACTGTCTTAAAGGGAAGCCTGCTGCCCAACGGCAATTGTACGAGCATTTTGCCCGTACCATGTTGAGTGTTTGCTACCGGTACACCAAATCTATGGCGGATGCCGAGGATGTGCTGCAGGAAGGATTTGTCAAAGTGTTTTTAAATCTTCATCAATATAAGTTCCAGGGAGAGCTGGGTGGCTGGATCCGGCGAATCATGGTAACCACGGCTATCAATTATTTAAAACGAAATGCAAGGTATCAAACCGACCTGCTTTTTCCTGATGATCACCTTCACGTGGTGAGCAATGAACACCATCCCGAAGTAAAAATGGAGGCAAAAGAACTGGCTGATCTTATCCGGCAATTACCTCCGGGTTATCAAACCATTTTTAACTTATATGCGGTGGAAGGATTTAATCATGTGGAAATTGGAAAAATACTGGGCATACAGGAAAGCACTTCGCGGTCGCAATATGCACGGGCAAGGGCTTTGCTGATCCAGTGGATCGAACAAAAAAATAACGATATTAAAAAAGCGGTTTATGCAAAATAGCTTTGAAAAACAGGTGCAGGAAAAAATGGACGAGCTTCAGTTCGTTCCAACGGAGCCTGTTTGGCAGCACATAGAAAAGCAGATCCGTACCAAAAAGGACCGCAGAAGATATGTGCTGTGGTTGCCTCTTTTATTCCTGCTTCTAGGCGGCGGCGTTTGGTGGCTGGCAACACAGGATCCTAATAAGAACAGTGTAGTGGCAACAAAAACTACAGATACGACTGAAACTACACAAAAAAAACAGGCCGGTGCAATAGATTCCGAAGATCAAATGAATACACCAGTACAGGACAAAGAACCTGGAATAAAGGGGCCGCTTGAAAAACAAAACAATACAGTTGCTCCTAAAAACATACAAAAGAAAAACTTACCAATAAAAGACCCGGTGTCTTTCTCGGCTGTTGCGGTGAAGAAGACCCAAAAACAAAAATCAACAAGTCCTTCCGCAGTTGAGCCTTTTGCGTCTTCTGAAAAACCATCAGGGAATTCAGAAGAAAAAACAGTACTGAAAAATGAAGTTCCGCAGGGCAATGCTTTGACAAATAAAAGTCTTACAACTCCTTCTCCGGCCACTAAAACTGATTCTTTATTAAATAAACGCAGCACGGCAAAAGACAGTGCGGCGAACTATAAAGTAGCGGCGGCGGGAACCGACACAGCACATGCAGCTATTGTCGAAGCCTCCAAAAAGCAAAATGCCAAAGCAAAAAAATGGCAGTTTGGCGTTTTGGCAAATACCGGTATTTCAGGGCAAGCCAAAAAGTTTGGCTCCTTTAGTGAGAACAAAGCAATGCAAGATGCATCTGCTGCGCCCAATAGCGGACAGCCCAATAACGGCATACCATCCCCGTCCGCAACTCCCTCACCCGTTACCAATAGCTGGACTTTTTCTGTTGGTGTTATGGCTAAAAAGGAGGTGACAAAGCGGCTGGCTTTTTCAACCGGCCTGCAATACCATTATTACAGCAGCAATATAGCTGTAGGAAAAAAGGCGCAGGATTCGCTTACAGGCCAGTTTAGCCGAAGTCTAAGCCAGTATTACCTGAATTCAGGAGCAAACTTTAAAAATTATCATAACCAATATCATTTCATAGGCTTACCAGTAGCAATAGATTGGCAATTGTTGAAGAAATTTCCTTTGCACCTGCATGCTGTTTTATCCCTGCAACAGTTGATCAGTAACAACGCTTTGCTTTTTAATAAAACAAGCAACATTTATTATTCGGATAAAAATGGATTTAATAAAACCCAGCTGTTTTCTGATCTGGGCGTTTCATATTCTATTAGCAACAAAGGCAAAACATCCTTGCTGCTTGGCCCGCAATTACAATACGGCATCACCAATCTTGAAAAAAATACTTCCGGCAAGCATTTGTTTTCCCTTGGACTAACAGCCCGGCTGCTTTTTGATAAAAACTAGTGTTTTTCAGAGTTTAGTTTTCGGGAAGGGATAAAAAGTTGAAATAGCCGGGAAGGTGGTAAGTAAAAAAGGAAATCACTTTATCTTCCTTTCTTTTCGTCTTTCCGGCGAGCCCATTCCAAACTTTGGAGCCAGTGCAGACATTGACGTAAATCGAAAATCAATTTTTGAAAAAACACGAAAAAGCGGTGCAACGCCGGTTCTGAAAGTATTGTCAACCTTAAAAATCATCAACATGAAAAAGGTTGTACTGACTGCTGCAATTCTAATCATTGGTTTTCTTTCCTTCTGTTTACAGGGTTGTGTAAAGGATTCTTATAAAAGAACCTATAGCTACACGTACTATAAGCCTGTGTATAAAACAACAGCCGAAGTAAGAGCCAATATTAAAAGCAATACTCCCCGGCCGGTGGAAAGACCCGGTAAACTTTATCTTTTCGGAAAATATATTTTCCTCAATGAAATTGATAAAGGCATACATGTCATTGATAATACCAATCCTTCCAATCCACAGAATATTGCCTTTATTGATATTCCTGGGAATATGGATATAGCGGTAAAAGAAGATATCCTTTATGCCGACCTATACACTGATCTTATCGCAATAGACATTGCCAATCCACGCAGCGTTGTTCTTAAAAAAGTAGTGGAAGCTGTATTTCCGCATCGCTACTGGAACAGTGGTTTTATGGCTGATTCTACCAAAGTCATCGCCAGCTGGGAAAAAAGAGATACCACCATTGTGGAAAAAAGCGAGGTTGACCGTTGGCTGAAATCGGGTTCGGTATTTCTCTCTGCTCAATTTGATTCAAGAAGTGCAAGCTCGAGTTCTTATGCAAATGTTTCCGCTGCTCCCTATGGTGTAGGCGGCTCAATGGCCCGGTTTACGATTGCCGGTAACCGGCTGTACACCGTTGGCTATTCCGATCTTGATGTTTTTACTATCACCAATCCGGCCGACCCGGTGAATACAGCCCGCAAAGGCCTTGGCTGGAACATAGAAACTATTTATCCTTTCATGGACAAGCTGTTCATCGGTTCTCAAAGCGGCATGTTTGTGTATAGCATCAGCAATCCCGATAATCCTGTACAGGCAGGGCAGTTCAATCATGTTAGAAGTTGCGACCCTGTAATTGCCGATACTAAATACGCCTATGTGACGCTTCGGTCCGGAACGGCCTGCCAGGGTTTTACGAACGAACTGGATGTTTTGAGCCTGAATAATTTTATGAACCCCGCGTTGCTGAAAGTCTATAACCTTACAAACCCTCATGGCCTTTCAAAAGACGGAACTACGCTTTTTATTTGCGATGGGCAGGCGGGGTTGAAGATTTACGATGCCGCGGATGTTATGAACCTGAAAATGCTTAAACAAATTGAAGGCATAGAAACGTATGATGTAATTGCCCTGAACGGGAATGCATTGGTAGTGGCCAGAGATGGTTTATATCAATACGATTATTCCAATCTTTCCAATATCAAATTGCTTAGCAAGATCACTATTTCAAAATAACAACTATGAAACACACTTATTTTATATTGTTTACCTGGTTGTGTTTAGGCAGTAGTGCTGTGGCGCAGGAAAAAGAAAAAATAAAATTTTCAAGCATCAACCAGTTTGGAATTTTAAAAGGCAGTTCCGATCAAACTTACCAGCTGCAAACCATCAATGGTGTAAAATACAAAACCTGGTTTGGGGGCATTGGAGTAGGACTCGAAGAATATTTCTTAAAAACCATCCCTGTTTTTATCGACGTTAGAAAAAATTTGTTCGAACACAAACCTTCTCCTTTCCTGTATGCTGATCTGGGGCTCAGCTTCCCGTCGGAAAAAGAAGACAAAGGGCTATGGCAAACGAGTGTTTACAATAAAGACGTGTTCTATGACGTGGGTCTAGGCTACCACATTCCTATCAAAGGAAGATTGGCCTTTAATTTTAGCGCCGGGATTTCATATAAAAAACTGCATGAAGAAAGAACTCACTTGGAATCCTTTGGAGGCAATAGTAAAGAATCGTTCGAGTACAGTTTTAGAAGGGTTTCTATAAAAGCAGCCTTACAGTTTTAAGAATTTAATATTGCGTTGAATGCCCCTGTATTTCGAGCGGCTGAGCGGAGAGTGTTTAAAAATCTTTTTGAACGCCTCTTCGCTCAATCCTTCCCACTCTTTGGTAGATAGATTTAAAATTTCGGGCAGGGGAGTAAACTCAGTTTCGGCAGTGGGTTTACTAAAGCGGTTCCAGGGACAAACATCCTGGCACACATCACAGCCAAACATCCAGTTGCGGAATTTTCCCTTCATTTCCTGGGGAATAATTTCATCTTTCAATTCTATGGTAAAGTAAGAAATGCATTTGTTGCCGTTGATAACCTTGTTGGGTTGTATGGCTTCTGTTGGACAGGCATCTATGCATTTGGTGCAGCTACCGCAAAAATCTTTTGCAAAAGGATCATCGTAATTTAATTCCAAGTCTGTAATAAGCGTGGCAATAAAAAAGAAGGAGCCGCTTTGTTTGGTAATAAGGTTGCCGTTTTTCCCAATCCAACCCAACCCGCTTTTTTGCGCCCAGGTTCTTTCCAGCACCGGTGCCGAGTCCACAAAGCCACGGCCATTAAACTGGCCGATCTTTTCCTGCAACTCCTGTAACATTTGTTTCAACTGAGCTTTAATAACCGTATGATAGTCCTTGCCGTAAGCATACTTGGATATCTTGTATTCTGCAGAACGGTTTTGTGCAGGAAAATAATTTTTTAAAACCGTAATGACAGATCTGGCGCCCGGGACCAGTTTGGTGGGATCCACCCGCAGGTCAAAATAGTTTTGCATGTACTGCATATTGCCGTGCAGGCCTTTTTGCAGCCAAGCTTCCAGGCGGCGTGCATCTTCGTCCAATGGCTGCGCTTTGGCAAGGCCACAGTAATCAAAGCCATGCGCCGCAGCTAATTGCTTAACCCAGTTTGTATGTTGATCTACAGACACGTTTAAAGACGAAACTAAGCGTAAGAAGTTGCGTATAACAACGAATGCTGCAAAATAAACTCAATAAATGTGCAGGGATAAGAGTAATCAACTACTTCGATTATACTTTTAACAATATGCTTTCATAAGTGAGAAAAAATTATGATATTGGAGCGACTAAAACTAGCTATATGAGATCGTTGTACCTCTTTGTGTGCTGCATTTTTGCGCTCCCTGCCTTCTCTCAAAAAGAAAGTCCTTATACAAAGTTTGGAAAAATTCCCGCTTCAGCTTTTCAAACAAAAATTTATTCTATTGACAGCAGTGCCAATGCAGTTGTGTTGAGCGATATCGGCACAACAGCCCTGGAAGGAAACAGCAAAGGGTGGTTTTCCCTGGTAACGAAGCGGCATAAGGTAGTACACATTTTAAATAAGAACGGTTATGAGGAGGCCAATGTACAGGTTTCACTGTATGTTGATGGTCAGGAAGAAGAAAGACTGGATAATGTCAAAGCTGTTACGTATAACCTCGAAAACGGGAAGATCGTAGAATCAAAGCTGGACAAAGGCAGCATTTTCAAAGAAAAAATAGACAAGAAGAGGATGGTTAAAAAATTTACCATGCCCAATGTAAAAGAAGGCTGCATTATAGAATATGAATACCAGGTTACTTCTGATTTTATTTCGAATTTGGATCCATGGCTTTTTCAAAGCGAAACAGCGCCTCAATTGTGGAGTGAGTTTACGTTTAGTGTTCCACAATTTTTTTCATACAATTTTTTAAGCCGGGGTTACCTGCCGATCTACATAAACGAAAGAAAAGACAGGAATAACAATTTTGCCATTCAAGATTCAAAAGGTGCAGGGCCCACAGACCGGTATAGCTTTACCGCGGGGGTAACAGATTACAGGTGGGTAATGAAGGATGTGCCGAAGCTGAAGGAAGAAAGCTTTACTTCCTCCATCCGAAATCATATTTCAAGGATCGAATTTCAACTGGCTTCTCAAAGCCATCCTTTAAGCGTTCATAACTACCGCACCACCTGGAATGAATTGACGAAAGGTTTACTGGAGTCGGAATACTTTGGAAGTGTTTTAAAGAACAATAACAACTGGCTCTCCGATGACATAAAGCCTGTATTTGCCAGTGTAACAACTGGTGTGGAAAAGGCAAGAAAAATTTATGCTTTTGTAAGAGATAATTTTGCCTGTACAGGAAATAGCGGCCACATTTATCTGGATCAAACCTTAAAAAATGTGTTCAAAACAAAAAAAGGAACTGTGGCAGAAATAAACCTGCTGCTGGCTGCCATGCTGCGCTATGCCGGCCTGGATGCTACCCCTGTAATTTTAAGCACCACCAGGCATGGGTATGCAATAGAATATTCCCCCATGACCAGCAGCTTTAACTATGTGATTGTGCAGTACAACGACAATGACAAACTGTATTATCTGGACGCCAGTGATCCTCAACTGGGGTTTAATAAACTTCGTTCCTCCTGTTATAACGGTCATGCAAGGCTGGTAAATGAGATGGCAAGCCCCGTGTACTTTTCTGCCGATTCGGTGAAAGAATCAAAAGCTACCTTGCTCCTCCTGGCCAACAACGAAAAAGGAAAATGGTGGGGGCAAATGAAGCAGGCCGTCGGTTACTACGAGTCGTATGAAATCAGGGAGCGGATTAAAGAAAAAGGTAAGGAGGAATTTTTTAGGCAAATACAAAAAGACTTTGGGTCAGATGTGAAAATAAGGGAGCCTGCAGTGGACTCACTGGAGATCTATGACAACTCAGTAATGCTTCGGTATGGAGTGGAGATAGATCCGGGGGAAGAAGATATTCTTTACGTAAACCCTATGTTTGGAGAAGCCTACCGCAAAAACTGGTTTAGTGCAGCCGAACGTTTCTACCCTGTTGAAATGCCTTATACAATGGATGAAACTTTCGCATTAACGATGGAAGTGCCAAAAGGCTATGTAGTAGATGAATTGCCCAAGCAAATGATTGCCAAATTTGATGAAGAGGGCAATAGCTTTTTTGAGTACCGTATTTCACATTCAGAAAATATGATTTCTTTCCGCAGCAGGGTGAAGATAGCCCGTGCCTTCTTCTTGCCGGAAGAATACCAAACCCTCCGTGAATTTTTTAATCTTGTAGTAAGCAAGCAAAGCGAACAAATTGTTTTCAAAAAGAAAAAATAAGTGATGCGTACGATATCTCTTTTTATAAGTTGCTTTTTGGTTTGGTTGTATGCAAGCGCCGGAGATAAATATCCGGTCAGTGCAATTCCTGCAAATTTGATGAAGGACGCCCATGTAGTAAAAAGAGCAGAAGAGATCAACTTTGAAGTGATCTCCACAAGAAGCTCGAAAATGGACTATAAATACGTATTCACCATATTGAATGAAAACGGCGATAAGTATGCCGGCTTTAGTGAGTCGTATAATAAGTTCAAGCATATTGAATCCATCGAAGGTTATTTGTATGATAAAGATGGCAAGCTTTTAAAAAAAGTAAAGACGAAAGATCTAAGTGATGTCAGCGCAGTTGATAACATTAGCCTGATAGACGATAGCCGCGTCAAGCATCATAACTTTTATTACAAGTCCTATCCTTATACCATTGAGTACATAGTAAGCGTTTCTTACGATCAAACCTTTTATTTCCCTTACTGGGTGCCACAGGAGTATAAATATCTTTCGGTAGAACAAAGCCAGCTGAGGGTAACCGTTCCGGCAGATTATGCGTTACGTTATAAGATGTTCAATTATAAAGGCAACCCCGTACAGGCCACTGAAAAAAATAAGAAGAAATATAGCTGGAAGGTTGACCAGCTGCTCCCGGTTAAAGAAGAATACGCTGCTCCGCGCTGGCACGAACGGGTGCCTATGGTAAGTCTTGCTCCCTCCCAGTTTGAATTGGAAGGATATAAAGGAAATATGAGCAGCTGGGAGGATTTTGGGAAATTTATTTATGCACTGACAAAAGGCCGGGACCAGCTTCCCGATCCGGTCAAGCAAAAGGTGTTGCAGTTAACTGCAACAGCTTCTTCCGATAAAGAAAAGGTAGAAAGGCTCTACCAGTTTCTTCAACAGAGTACCCGCTACATCAGCATTCAATTGGGCATTGGCGGATGGCAGCCTTTTGAGGCAACTTATGTTTCTGAAAAAGGGTACGGCGACTGTAAGGCGCTGTCGAATTATATGTTCAGTTTGTTGAAAGCGGCGGGAATAAAATCGCATTACGCCTTAATTAAGGCCGGCGACTTTGATCATTTTCTGATGGAAGATTTTCCCTCTAACCAATTCAATCATGCTATACTGTGTGTTCCCTTGCAAAAGGATACGATGTGGCTGGAGTGCACCAGCCAGTTTAAATCAGCAGGGTATATGGGTGAATTCACCGGTAACCGTAAGGCCTTGTTGATAGATGAAAACGGCGGCATGCTGGTAGCAACGCCCCGGTATGGTTTAAAAGAAAATACACAAGTGCGTACTATAAAAGCAAAATTGGAGCCGGACGGCACGCTGAAAATGAATATAACAACGAACTACAAAGGTGTTCAGCAGGATGATTTAAGCACCAGAATTGATAACCTGTCAAAGGAACTGGTCAAAAAGCACCTGGAGGAGGAGCTGCAATTAGCCACCTACGAGGTAAACGATTTTACATACAATATGAAAAAGGCAACGCTGCCTGAAGTAAGTGAAGAATTAAATGTTACCGTAAGCAGGTATGCTACAATATCAGGGAAGCGTTTGTTTATTATGCCTAATATTCTGAGCCGTGGCGGAACCAGGCTTTTAGAGGAAGAAAGGGCTTTTGATTTTGTATTCGACTATGAATTTCATAATGAAGACAATGGAGAAATAGAAATTCCCGATGGCTATGAAATTGAAGCGGCTCCGCAGGATATAACCATTAAAACCAAGTATGGTAATTATTCAATGTCAGCGAAAGTGGAGAGGAATAAGATTATTTACAAACGTATCAGGGAACAATTCTCCGGCAGGTTCCCTGCCAAAGAACAAAAGGAGATCATCAGGTTTTTTGAAGATATTTACAAGGCCGACCGAAGCCGCTTTGTTTTAATCAAAAAAGTATAGAGGACCACTCACCAATGGCTTTGGTGGGTTAGTGGTGAATGGGAAAGCTCTCTTACTCACCACTCACTCTATTAGGCGTTGAAACTAACGGCATTTACTTTTTCTCTTTTCATCAATCGCTTCTTTCATTTTCATATACGCATCTGCTTTTTGTTCGCCCAAAAGCGTTTTGGCAAAAAAGATTACGGCATATCCACGGCACCAATCCACCATGGGCCAGGTGCCGAACAAACCCGGGCTGGCAAGAGCAGTGGCTTCTTCGTTGTTGCCTTCAATCACCCAGCTTCCCAATGCATACTTAAAACCGGTGGTGGCCTTTGGCGCATATTTGATCCGGTCGGGTGTGGTTTGAATGGTACGCATTTCTTTTACCGCTGCTTCACTTAAGATTTGTTTGCCGTTGTATTGTCCGTTGTTCAAGAGCATTTGAAGGAAACGCAGGTAATCGTTGGCGGTGGATCGTGCCCCGCCCGATGGATTAATAGCCGAACCATCCAGTGGGCTGAAAGACGTTTTAGACATCCCCAGTGGGTTCAATATTTTTTGTTTGATCAACTGGTCGAATTTTTTCTTCGTGACCACTTCAGCCACTCTTCCGGCAATGTTCAAACCAATATTGCTGTAGCGAAATTCAGTTCCCGGGTTGGTTTGAATTTCTTTTTTGGCAAACGATTCCACTTCTTCTTCCAGGGAAGCAAATTTTTTCCTTTGCAGCAAACCTTTCATGCCCTGCTCTGATTCGATGCCCGTGAAGTGCGAAAGACAATGACGGAGCGTGATATAATTCTTTCCGTATTTTTCAAAAATGGGAAGGTATTGGCTCACTTTATCATCTAAAGAAAGCTTTCCTTCATCCACCAGCTCCAGGATCAGCGCCGCCGTTAACCATTTGCTGGCACTGGCAACAGGGGCTTCCGTTTTTGCATTGAAATCTCCCAATTCTTTTTTGAAGACTACGGTATCTGTCCATACCAGGGCTACCATATCATTTCCTAAAAGTTTTTGATATTGGGTAACTAACCCATCTAACTCCGGAAAATTATTGAGCCCATATTCCCTATCATTTTTTTTATCTCTTGTTTGCGCAAAACCAGGCTGAAGAAATAGCAGTAAAATGAGAGTGGTACTGAATTTCAGGCAGTTAATTCGTAAATTGTATGACATTCTTACGGTGGATTTGTAATTGGATTATGATTTGATAATTAATGAACGGAAATCAAATAAAATCAATTGTATGAACTTATCCAATTTTACTATAAAAGCCGCTGAAGTGATCCAGCAATCACAACAGTTGGCTTTCAATCATTCCAATGCTAATATTGAGACAGAACATATTTTAAAAGCCCTGCTGTCACAGCAGGACTCGCCTATAGATTATTTGTTGAAGAAAAATGCTGTAAATAAACAGCAACTGGAAAACCGGCTGGATCAACAACTGGAAAAACTGCCTAAGGTTTCCGGTGAGCCTGCACAAAATATTTCACGTGATGCCAACAATGTGATCTTACGTGCCGGGGCTGCGTTAAAAAGCTTTAACGATGAATTTATTACACCCGAACACTTGCTGCTTGCCCTTGTTCAGGGGAACGATGATACCGCCAAGCTTTTGAAGGATTTTGGCCTGTCGGAAAAGGGATTGACCACAGCTATCAATGATCTTCGCAAGGGATCCACCGTTACTTCCCAAACCCAGGAAACGCAGTTCAATGCCTTAAATAAATATGCAAAGAATTTAAATGAGCTGGCAAGACAGGGAAAGCTTGATCCGGTTATTGGCCGTGATGAAGAGATCCGCAGAACCCTGCACATTCTCTCCCGCCGCAGCAAGAACAATCCTATTTTGGTGGGCGAGCCCGGCGTGGGTAAAACCGCCATTGCAGAAGGTTTGGCCATGCGTATTGTAAATGGTGATGTGCCCGAGAACCTGAAATCAAAAACGATTTATGCGCTGGATATGGGACAGCTGATTGCCGGCGCCAAATATAAGGGTGAGTTTGAAGAGCGCTTGAAAGGGGTAGTGAAAGAAGTGGCAGGCAGCGAAGGAGAAATTATTTTGTTCATTGATGAAATTCATACCCTGGTAGGTGCAGGCGGCGGCGAAGGTGCTATGGATGCGGCCAATATTTTAAAACCCGCTTTAGCCCGTGGCGAGTTGAGAGCGATTGGCGCCACTACCTTAAATGAATATCAAAAATTCTTTGAAAAAGATAAAGCACTGGAACGCCGCTTTCAAAAAGTGATGATTGATGAACCCAGTGTGGAAGATGCTATTTCAATTTTACGTGGTTTAAAAGACCGTTATGAAACGCACCATCATGTTCGCATTAAAGACGAGGCCATTATTGCGGCTGTAGAACTTTCGGTCCGTTATATTACCGATCGTTTTCTTCCCGATAAAGCGATTGACCTGATTGATGAAAGCGCTGCCAAACTCAGGCTGGAAATGAATTCTATGCCCGAAGAACTTGATAAACTGGAAAGACAGATTCGTCAACTGGAAATTGAAAGAGAAGCGATCAAACGCGAGAACGATGATGAGAAACTAAAAGATCTGAATACAGCCCTTGCCAATCTTGCTGTGGAACGAGATACATTAAAAGCAAAATGGCAGGAAGAAAAAGACCTGGTAGAAAAAATTCAAACCGCCAAAGCCGGTATTGAAAATTTAAAGCAGGAAGCAGAAAAAGCAGAACGGGAAGGCGATTACGGTAAGGTGGCAGAGATACGGTATGGAAGAATAAAAGAGCAGGAAGCAAAGATCAATGAACTGCAGGCAGGATTAAATGAACTAAGTACCCACTCACGCCGCCTGATGAAAGAAGAAGTAGATGCAGAAGATATTGCTGAAAGCGTGGCAAAGGCAACAGGTATTCCGGTTGCAAAAATGTTGCAGAGCGAAAAGGAAAAATTACTGAACCTTGAAGATGAATTGCACAAACGTGTGATAGGACAAGACGAAGCCATCACTGCTGTTGCTGATGCCGTGCGCAGAAGCCGTGCCGGTTTACAGGACCCCAAGCGTCCCATTGGTTCATTCATCTTTTTAGGAACCACTGGTGTGGGTAAAACTGAGCTGGCTAAAGCGTTGGCTGATTATCTTTTTGATGATGAGCATATGATGACCCGCATTGACATGAGCGAATACCAGGAAAAACATACGGTGTCCAGGTTGGTGGGTGCGCCTCCGGGATATGTGGGTTATGATGAAGGTGGCCAGTTAACCGAGGCCGTTCGCCGCAAGCCTTACCAGGTGGTGTTACTTGATGAAATAGAAAAAGCGCATCCCGATGTTTGGAATATTTTGTTACAGGTGCTGGATGATGGACGGTTAACAGACAACAAGGGCCGTGTGGTGAATTTTAAGAACACCATCATTATTATGACCTCAAACCTGGGCAGTGATATCATCCAGGAAAATTTTGCTGATGTAAATGAAAAGAACAAGGATGTGATTGTGGAACGCACCAAAACCGAGGTAATGATGCGGCTGAGAGAAACCATTCGTCCGGAGTTTTTAAACCGGGTTGATGAGATCATTCTCTTCCAGCCTTTAATGAAGAGTGAGATACGGGGTATCATTAAGATTCAGCTGGACGGATTAAAGAACCTGGTGGCACAAAGCGGTATTCAGTTAAAATTTTCAGATTACCTGATTGATTATTTAGCTGAGAACGGGTTCGATCCGCAGTTTGGTGCACGACCCTTGAAGCGGTTGATCCAAAAAGAATTGGTGAACCAGTTAAGTAAAAAAATACTGGCAGGCGACATCGATAAAACGCATCCGGTTTTGGTGGATGTGTTTGATGGAGTAGTGGTTTTTCGTAATGATGTGGAACAGCCTCATACTGTGTAAAATTCAATGGTCAATGATAGTAAACCTGGTCCGAAGACCAGGTTTTTTTATTTGTGTACCCGCCGGTCTCGGTACTACCATGCAGCACCTCTTACGCTTGTCCGGCTAAAGCCGGATCGCACTCTTGTACTGCATCAACGTGGCTCAGCAATTGGAAATTTTCTTCTTTTCCGAAATGGTTTTTAGAACATTAGTTTTCTTATATTAGAAGCAGATTTTTTCTTCCGCACTTTACTAAAGCTATCCTCTGCTGTTGTTTACCTATCATCTTTAAATCTTCATTTATGAAAGAAAATGATGTTTCTGTATGGGAAGTGCAAACCAATGAAGCCATGCAGGCAAAAGAAAATGCTTATCCCGATCCTTCCGCTATCATGCAGATAGGTACCGGCTTCTGGGCCTCAAAAACCTTGCTTGCTGCGATTAAGTTCAACTTGTTTACGCTTTTGGCCGGTCAAAAATTAAAGGGCGAAGAAATTCGAACGATTTTAGACCTGCATCCCCGAAGCCTCTTCGACTTTTTGGATACCTTGGTGGCTCTTGGATTTTTAAACCGTGAGGGGTTGAAGGAGAACGCCGTGTATAGTAATACCAGGGAAACGGATTTCTTCCTGGATAAAAATAAACCGGGTTACATCGGTGGCCTTTTAGAAATGTGCAATGACCGGTTATACAAATTTTGGGGCAGCCTGGAGGACGGACTGAGAACAGGACAACCTCAAAACGAAGTAAAGCATACAGACCGCAACGAGTTTGAAGCTTTTTACGAAGACCCAAACAGACTGGTTCAATTCATGGAAGCCATGGCCGGCATCCAAATGGGCGCCTTCGTTACGTTTGCCAGAATATTTGATTTTAAACGGTTCAAAACTTTGTGCGATGTAGGCGGTGCTACGGGTTTGCTGTCTATACAGGTAGCCTTACTTAATCCGCATATGCAATGCATTACGTTTGATCTTCCGGATGTGGAACATGTTGCGAAAAAATGGATCAGCAATTTTGGTGTAAACGACCATGTGAAAACAATGAGCGGCGATTTCTTCAGGGATGAATTTCCAAAGGTTGATATCATCACCATGGGAAACATTCTGCACGATTGGGGATATATTGACAAGCTGCGTTTGGTTGAGGCGGCGTACAAAGCGCTGCCTGAAAATGGAGCGTTCGTGGTTATTGAAGCTATTATTGATGATGAAAGAAAGAAGAATGTCTTCGGCCTGCTGATGTCGTTGAATATGTTGATTGAAACGCATGATGGATATGATTTTACTTTCCAGGATTTTAAGGACATGTGCAGCAAAGCAGGCTTCAGGAGATTTGAGTTGTTGCCGCTGGCAGGTCCAACAAGTGCGGCCATTGCATACAAATGATTTTTGTTAAACGGTACGTTGTTTAGTTCGGATGCTTTTCCGGGGAAGGAAGGGTAAGATATGTTCTCTTTTCCATGAACGGTAAGTGCTTCGTAAAGTAAAATCCCTAACTTAATAACACTGACGGACGCTTGTTACTATTGGTAGTTTATAGTTGTTCTAAACCAAAACCGATTTCATTTGAAGAATCCCTTCCCTGTTTCAGACTTTAAAAATGGCACTCACAATCATCTAAATACCTTTTTATGAACAGGAAAATATACGCTGGCAGGTTAGTGTCTTTATTGCTGTTGGCGTTCGCTTACACAGCTGCAAATGCACAGGGTGTTACGACACCTCGTACACCAAGTCCTGCCGCCACGGTTTCTCAAACCATAGGGATTTCTACAGTTACTGTTAAGTATTCCCGACCTTCTGTAAAAGGCCGGGAGATATGGGGCGCTTTAGTGCCTTATGGCTGGAACAAGCAGCCCTTCGGCGCCGGCAACGAAGCACCATGGCGGGCAGGTGCCAATGAAAATACAACCATTCAGTTTTCACATCCCGTGAAAGTACAGGGCCAAACCGTTCCTGCCGGTGAGTATGGGCTTTTCTTTGTGATCAACAAAGACAATACAGGTGAAGTAGTCCTGTCAAAGGATTACCGTTCATGGGGCAGTTTTTGGTATGATCCAAAACATGATCAGTTAAGAGCACCCATCCAGTTGCGGACCATTTCCAATACCGAATTGCTTACGTATGATTTTGGAAACCTTACAAAGAACGCAGGCGAACTGCAGTTGAACTGGGAGAAAAAGCAGTTTCCCGTTAGCATAGAATTTCCTGTTGATGAAATTGTAATGGCCAATGCTGCAGAAGAATTAAAAGGCCCAATTGGATTTACCTGGCAGGGCTATGCCAGCGCTGCTAATTATGCATTGCAAAATGAAGTAGGTTATGACCAGGCACTTGCCTGGATTGATCAGGCCATAGCTCAAAACAGAAATTTTACGACACTGCACATTAAAGCTGATCTTCTGAAAAAGACCAACCATGATGCAGAAGCAGATGCATTAATGAAAGAGGCACTTGCCATGGCCACAGAAAATGAATTGAATACCTATGGCTATCAGTTATTGAACCAGGGCCAACATGATAAGGCCATTGAAATTTTCATTCTTAATACGCAACGTTTTCCAAAGAGTGCCAATGTGTGGGATAGCCTGGGAGAAGGCTATGCTACTAAAGGCGATAAAAAAAATGCAATTGCCAATTTTAAAAAATCACTGAGTTTGAATCCACCTGAGAACGTAAGGGCTAATTCCGAAAAATTTTTGAAGCAATTAGGTGCCCTTTAAAAATTGGGTAAATAAAAACCAATTACAGAGAATTACAAAGCAGATTCATATGAATACACTTTGTCGGTTGTATCAATGATGGTAGCCTCGTACTTGTTTAAAGCAAGATCAAGATCAGCATCTGAAAACTTTCCTGTAAGCGTAAAATTATTGGTATTCATCAAGTAGCCGACAGACACAAGCTTTGCAAATTTGGCCATATCTATCATGCAGGAAAATTTTAAGGTTCGCTTTTCCATTGGTGGTGAATTTTGCGCTAATAGTAAATCTAATAAAAACTACGTGGAAAGTATATATAATTGATACGAAAGATTTTATTCACATTGTTATTATAAAGGGAAAAGGAAGGGGTCTGGCCTTTCTGTTTAATTTTATCCACATTGTAAGATTGCGGATTTACAGGCCTGGCCTGCCATTGAATTCAAATTAATTACGGCCCGGTTTGGCATTGAATTAGTGCACACATTCCTCAAAAAGACTATATGCAAGTAAAAGAAAAGATTACCCTGATGGATAAGATACTCGGGGAATTGGATGATGTGATCAACAGCCAGAAATCGGTGCTTAAAAAGATTGCACAAGTTGAAGCCGATAACATTAATTTAAACGATGATTTGCTGGCTGATAGTTTGCCTGATATTCATGAACACGTAGATGCTGCATTAACAACAACTACAGAACTACAGAATAAGTTTAAAGATGTGCATGACGAGTTTGTTAGTAACAACCCTGTACAGGAAGAATAACTTTTCAGATTCCCCTTGGCCACGACCACACGCTGCACCTGAAGAAATAATAAATAAGCAAACAAACTGAAATACAGGAAATGCTGGATTATTGTAAAGCATATAATTACCCGGGCCTGGAAGCATTAACCTGGTAGAGATCAATCAGGCCTACGAAGGAATGGAACGAAGTGATGTAAAATACTGGTTTGTAATTGATCTGGCGGCACTATAAGATGTTCAATTTGTCCCGGCTATTAGAACCGGGACAAATTGTTTTAAGGATAACCTTTGAAGTAAAATAGACTGAACGGATTTTGAATAAAGATCTATACCTTATCTTCCTTTGCTTTCCCTTTTTTCACCGGGATTCAGCGTAAAGTATAATCTTCCCCTTGTTTTCCGGTCTATCACTTCGCCTAATTCATCCAATAAGCTTTGTGCTTCTGTACTACCTGACCAATGCCGTAAACCTCTTACAAGGATTATATTTTTGGGTGGCGCATTTGTTGTTTTGCCATCGTAACGTTCCAGGTAGGCGTTGTATATTCCAATGTTTTCCCGTACTATTTTATAGTGAGCCAGGCCGCCTTTGTAATTTGTAATCGCACTAAACCACATACACAATTCTTTTGATGAGTTATAAACAAAGGAAGTACCAATTTATACCTAAAGGTGTTTTGAACCTTTATTCGCAGAATTAGCCCAGCTTGAAGAAACTATTCTACAGTTTATCGGTGTCATTTGTTTGTTTTCCATGGATTTTTAAGCGTTACAAGCACTTAGATAGCTTAGAAATAATGCGATGGATACAATGACTGCCAGGAAAAGCTGTAAAATAAGTACAGGACAACAAAAAGCCCACTGGGAACAGAAGGCCGTAAGTCCAATAATCCTATGAATTTCATGAGCAATACTTCAATTGTTATGCCCGCTTCCTTAAAAGAATTATCATCAATGGTAATATTGCGGCCGTATGCCTGATTGAAAAATATCATACTGTCACATTGCTTGCTCCTCAAAAATGGGGTGATAGTTGCAGGTAACTTTTTTCTTGCCTCTTTTAGTTCCAACGTGCCGGCATTTTTTTTCAAAAAAGACGTTTCACTGGCACAATTTTTTAACTTATTTGCTTACCTAATACGTTATTTATGCAAAATTGGCTTAGATCATTAATCGCCGGCTATGGAGCTTACAAACTTGGGGGCGGTTGCCTGGGTACCATTGTAGTTTTTATAATCATTTATTGGTTGTTGGGGCACTGCTGATATCCATGTGGTTTTGATCGCCGTTCTTCCTTTCCTTGCTCCCGTTTTGGGGCGAATCTTCCGTAACTTTTTGATATGAAAAGACACCTGTTAGTTTTCCTGATTTTTCTATGGGCTGCCTGCAACAATGATTCTGTTAATACAACAGCAGAAAAAAAAGGCAGCACGCAGCCTGGTCAAGTTCTTCCTGTTTCCACCGAAGATTTTAGCGGGTGTTACAGAAAAGTCTTGCAGCGTGATACGATCTTGCTACAAATTCAACAATCCGGCGATTCGGTTTCGGGTACAATGAGTTTTGATAATTACCAGAAAGATTCCAGTAGCGGTACTGTGAAAGGAAGCGTTCAAAAAGACACAATTGTACTATGGTATAATTTCTTTTCCGAAGGCATGCATTCCGTAATGGAAATTATCTTGAAAAAAACGGAAGATGGACTTGTTCGTGCGGTAGGTCCAATTGAATCCAGGGGTGACACCGCCTTATTTAGGAACCACAATGAATTGAAATTCGATCCACAGCAAACACTAAAAAAAATTGTGTGTAATAAATAGAAGCAGAAGATCATATAAACAAGGATGCCTTCACTTCATCCTTTATAATCTCCAGTTCATAAAGCTTCTATTGGTTTCCCGCTTTTTTTGGCAATTTTAGGGTGGTTAAACCAATCAAATTTTATGAGAGGGCTGTTCCTATTTGCCATTGCAATTTCGGCCTTTGACTGCAATAAAGATACACCAGACCCCTTGCCCGCACCACATCCGGTAATGCCTTACAAAGATCTGCCAAATGCAGAAGTGGTTTATTTCAAACCCAAATCCGTGGGTATTGATGATGGCGATAACGATTTTCAATTCGGTGTTTTATTGATTGGTGATCCTGTAGTGCAAAGAGACCGCTTGCAATACCTTGCTCATTCAAAAGGGGATACCAACCTGCTTAATACTGACCAGGCGCAATCGCCTGTATTAGATAAAGGCGATCTTATCTCTACTACCCATCAGGGTTATCAGTGGTTTGAAATTTTTGCTATTGTCAGGCGGAAAAGATCACGACAATGAGGGACAACTTTTGGGAAGGTCTTTGGAAAAGTGCTTCACAGAACTACCTGCCTGTATAAATAAAGATGAAAAGCCTTATCATGGCTGGATTGAAATTTCTTTTGATACGGTTGCCGAAAAACTAATACTCCATAAAGCCGCTATCAGTACAGAAGCAAACAAAACGGTCAAGGCCCGGCTTCCAAATAGTCGCATTCTTTATGCAGCTAAAAGCTCAGTTCACCGGGCTGAACTTTTAGTTGTATATCGGATCCGTTGCCCCAATGAATGGCATCAATTTGGTGCCGCTTTTTTTAAAAGGCTATTATGAAAAAGGAAAAGAAAAAACCGAAAACACCATCAACTGATCCTCATTTAGACGCTCCCTCAGAAGCCAACCGTGAAAAGCACATCAATTTCAGAGAAGTGGCGGAAGAAGATGCTGATTTCATAAGTTTTAAAAATAAGGATGATGTAAACAAACGACGTGACGCTTGGCAGGAGGGCCTTGAACAAGGACGTGAGAAGAGGAATAATTCGGGAATTGATTAATATTAAATCTACACTCATAACAGAAAAAAAGAATAATAAAAACGATCAAAACAGGATAGATAAAGCCGGAATCAACCAGTAAGGGACGCAGATGCTGCAGTTCCCGGCTATGGCAAAACCTCGCAAGAGGGGAGGAAGCCGTCAAAATAAAGAACGGAGGAGGAAGATCGGCTCCGGAGTACTTCTGACAGATCAATGGAGGAAGAAGATAAATAGAGACCGTATACGTCGCTTTTCATGGATAGGCTTTAAATAGAATTACTACTATAATATAAGCTGGAATTCTTTGGTACTACTACTATTGCAGTTGCAGAGCAAATAACTCATCTTGCAACCTTTACCATAACAGGTAAATATATACGTTTTGAAAAGCAACCCCTGTTTCCACGGGGGTTTCGTTTTATCCAATTCCGGTACTCATCCATATCTTTTTAGTGCAGAGGTTGATTGTAAATTGCAGGCTGAGTACCCTTTTTTACAAACCCGCACATGTTTAAACTGGCGACCTTATCTTTTATGCAAATGGATGTGCGTAGACTGAAATAGAAATGAAAAAGGGCACGTTTCAAGTGCCCTTTTCTTGCAGTTAAAAATACGTAAGTACCTATAACCGCTTGAGTGTTTTTGTACTGTTTTAAAGTATGAACACTCTGAATATAGCAAGCAATCGCTGTGCCAATATACACATTTTCCAGCTTCCAAAATGTTTTGAAATTCAGGCGCTGAACCGAAATGGCATAATTCTTTCAGCCTGATGGTAAAATGATTGGTATGGAAGAAAAACAAAATACAGTGGATAAAAATCAGGGTGGTATAGGGCGGTCAAATCTCTTTACTGATGGGCCTGCCATAAATAACGAAAGAGAAGAAATGATCAGCAATAGAAGGGGTAATATTATTGACAAGGATGAAGGAAACCTGCATCACGGAACATTGGGCGGCAATTTCAGTGATGAGGAAACAAATAATGAAAGAAGTGAGGAGAAGTAAGTTTTTTTAAAAGATCAAATGGCCAGCAGCTATTTTAAATGGAAAGGAATATGGATAAAAAGGAAAAGCAATTTGTAGAGCAGGAAGCCCCGCTAAAAAATACAGACGAGGCCTTTGTGCAGGTAAATAAAAATGGCTCACCATTGATACCTGATCCGGAAAATCAAAGAGTACAAGGCCAACCTGAAAGAGAAGAACAGGTAACGAGAGGTACTAACGAAATAAACCCCTGATGTTATTGTTTCTTATTGGCCAGGGGTAATAATTTTTCTTCAATTACCTGCTGTAAAATGTTTTTGGGTAAAGCGCCTTTTTGCATCATCGGTGCTCCTTGTGTAGGAATAAAAAGTAGGGTTGGTATGCTTTGTATTCCAAACAACGAGGAAAGCTCTGTTTCCTTGTCTGTATCGATTTTATAAATGACCAGCTGGCCATTGTACTGGTTTGATAATTCTTCCAATACCGGAGCTACCGCTTTGCAGGGGCCACACCAGTCCGCATAAAAATCTACAATAGCAGGCAGGTCGCCGGCGTACTTCCAATCCTGTTCATTCTCGTAATCAAAAATCTTTTCTTTAAAATCCTGTGCGGTCATTTGTTGAGTTGCCATGTTTCTTTATTTACAGATACTACTCCAAACAAGGTGCCACGAGTAAGTCTTATAAAGGCTGGGTGGGCTTTAATCACTCCCCATCAGACGGGCATCTGCCAGAGATGAAGACAGCTTGGGATTGATAACCTACGATGGTATTATCGTGTTTCTACTTATTCTTTTCTGAGTTAATTACCGATTGACTGTAAAATTTACAAAGTCTAATTTGCAATCCATTAATCGATCCAATAATTGAAAGACCATGCCCCGACAAACCTTTCTTACCAGAGAATCTTTTGTGGATGCTACGGAAAAGCAAACTAAGGAAACTCTTTTTTCCATTCCCGCTTATCTTTCCAACATAAGCTTGATGTCGGAAAATAAATTGATTGAATCGTACAGGTTCTCGTATGAACAGGCGGAAAAAAAGTTACGGTATGTTATTGACGTTTCTATTTTGCCTTTAAACGATCAGTACACAAGAATTAGTTTGCATGCTTCTCACACCAACGGCCATGCATTTTATTCGGACTCGGACATGGCTTTTGCCTTGCATGATTTTGAGTCGGCAATTCATGCAGCACTGAAAGGAGATCTGGCCCATTACAAGCCTGCAGGACAAAAAATGAAAGAAGCCAATAGCTGGGCACAATTCTTTGGCGTTTTTAAATCATCTGTCAGCGACCTGATTTTTAAGAAAAAACTTTCCTGACAGATAGGACAAAGCAATTCTTTGTCGGACTTTGAGCTTGCTAATATCAGTTGTTTACAGGGCTGCCGGGTTATCATGAAACTGCTTGTCATCCGCATATGTAATATTAGCCCCGAAGACCGGGCACAGCCAACCGTAAATTTCTCCATGGTATTATTCTATCCGGATAACAGGATTTTCTCCAAATTAATTTACATTTTGTAATGCATTTTAAAAAGGAAGCTGCTAAAAAGGGCGCATTAACTTTGTGTATCATTTTTTTAAAAAAACATGAACGGAAGGACAGCTTTAGTCATTGGGGCTACTGGTTTGGTGGGTGCTCATTTAGTGCAACTTTTGTTGACCAATGACAATTTTTCACGCGTTAAGATTTTTGGACGCAGAAGTACTGGCTTGCAACATCCAAAACTGCAAGAGTATATCATCAACTTCGAACGGCCCCAAGAATGGCAGCATTTGGTTACAGGAGATGTAGCTTTTTCGGCATTAGGGACTACCCTTAAAAAAGCAGGAAGTAAGGAGGCGCAGTATAAAATTGATTACACGTATCAATATGAATTTGCATGGGCGGCTGCACAGAGTAATGTTCCGGTGTATGTGCTGGTGTCGGCTGCAATGGCCCATGAACATTCACGAATCTTTTACTCCCGCATGAAAGGAGAACTGGAAAGGGATATTAAAATGCTGCCCTTTCAGAACATTCACATCATTCAGCCGGGTATATTAAAGGGAGACAGGTCTGAAAGCAGAACAGGGGAGGAGATTGGAATAAAAATCATAGAGTTCTTAAACAGCATAGGTATTGCCAAAAAACAAAAACCTGTTCCTGCATTCCTTGTGGCGCAGGCAATGATCAATGTTTCTTACCGAAAGGATAAAAAAATTGATGTGTATAGTTTGCTTGAAGTATTTGAGGCTGCAAAAAAACCAATATGAGTGATCAATTGTGCTGAACATTTATAATACACCACTCCTGAAACAATTACTGTACGAAATAATTGGGTGTCGTTAATTCCCCTCACCATTCATCTTCGGATTAATGTGTGTACACCATTCCAAAACTTTCTGCAGCCAGCACATCCTGCCATTGATGGACTAATTTTTTAAAAGCCATTCCCGCCGGGGTAATTTTTCTTTCCAGGTCATACAATCCCACTTCGTGAATACGGCCATTATCTTCCCGCAGGGCCGTGTCCCAATCTACCTGGTGCGTCAGGCTGTACCAGGTAAATCCTACAATCGGCACACCGTCCTGTTTTAAGCGATGCAGGTTGGCCCACTGACGGTACAGCCAGTTTACAGAGTCAGGCATCCTCATGTTCGTCTCTGTATGCATGATAGGCAGTTTATACCGGTTGTAATATTGGTGGGTGATGACATAATAACCAAACACTTCTCCCGATGCCTGTGTTGTTCCATTAGGCAAAACCAGGTGCTCATTGGTTGCATAATAATCGTTACCCATGATGCATCTTGCTTTTACCTGGTTGTGTTCGAACCAGTAATAATCGCCCGGTGTCATTCCATTTTCCAGCAGGTATTCATACATCTGTACAGAAATGGGATAACCATACGTAAGGTCCAGGGCAAGAAAGCGTTTGCGGTTTAAAAAATTGGCACGTTTCTGCACTTCAGGCCGCATGGGATGAAAATATTCTGATGATTCGCTTTGAATAAAAATGGCTTCAGGCTGCACTTTTAAAATTGCATGCATGGCCAGCACATTGGCTTTGCATAAATGTTTCAGTGCTGTTACAAAAGCACGGTCGCTGTGTAGTCTTTCGTTCCACCAACCATACTGCGCAGAGAACATGGCGGTGATAAAAATTTCATTGATCGGCGTGTATAATTGCAAATGCGGAAAGCGTTCAGCAAATGCCCCGGCATAGTCGGCAAAAAACTGGGGGAATTCAGGATTTTGAAAGTTCCCCATCCAGTCGGGCACACCAAAATGCAACAGATCAACAATAGGAGTAATACCCATTTCCTTAAGTTTATTAAAGGTCATGTCGGTAAACTCCCAGTCATACTGGCCGGGTGCCATATGCGTTTTATAATACGGCGGCCCGTACCGCAAGAACTCTATGCCTTGTTCCCTGGTGAGTTCAAAATCCAGTTCCCAGTTTTTGTAATGACAGCATTTTTCCATTTCATCAACCCGCTTGATAGTGCCGTCGGGTAATTGAATGGTAGGATAACTGTTTTCAATGCCTGTGGCAAACATAAACTTACTGCCAAGATTCATTCGCACCATTACACAACGATTTATGCTCTACGTACACCAAAGTAGTGCCATTAATTTTATGGTGAAAACATTAACATGCTAATACGTGCCTGCGTAAATGCGTTTATTACTTACCCCGGGCACTTATTACTGGTCCACAGAAACATGCTTGGCCAGAAGGTTGGCGAGGTCCTTAATGGCTACCGGCTTTGTGATCACGTCTTCCACGCGGCAGTCGGCTAATTGTGCTCTTGTAGCCGAGTGTGGGTCCAGCACTAAAATAACCTCTACCCGCTGCTCTTTTATAATATGCTTGCACACATCATATTCATTAAAGGCCTGCATGTCAGGATTGACTAAGATGATGTTTGGCCGCAGGCGTATGGCACTTGGTATAAGATCGGCAGCATTATCAATGGTATCTACATCATAGCCTTCTTCTGCAAGGCTTCTTTCCATTTCGTTTAAAAAGGCATAATCATTATCGCAGATCAGCACTGTTCTTCTATTATCCATGATATACGTTTTAGGGTGAACTTAAATGGAAGATGGGGATTGCTAAATTACTTCATAGCGAATTAAGAAAGCATGGATGAGGTTGTCTTAACGTAATTATTTTGGCGCGATCAGTGAATAAATAACCGAGTCAAGAAAAGTTCCTTTAAAATAATAGTTTTCCTTGAAATAAGCTTCCCTGATAAAACCATGTTTTTCCAACAACCCGATTGAGGCCTTATTTTTTGGATTTACATTGGCTTCTATACTATGCAATCCTAATGACTCAAAACCATAGCGTATGACTTCTTTCAGTACTTCGCTCATAATTCCTTTGTTCCAAAAACCGGGGTGTAGAACATAACCGATTTCTGCACGGTAATGTTCTTTTATCAAACGCCAAAGTCCCACGTTTCCGATAAGCCTGTGATCACGGTGCAGGCAAATGCCCCAGGAAATGCCTGTCGCATTATTAAGACTTAGCTCTATTCCGGCAATAAAGATTTGCGCTTCAGCAATTGAGGTCAGCGGTTCCTTATCCAAATATTGCATAATAGTCTTGTCAGAACGTAATACCAAAATTTCAGGTGCATCTTCCTGAACGGTTTGACGCAGAAGACAACGCTCTGTTTTTAGAACCGGAAAAGGGCGGAAATTGGCATGGAGCATAAGGCAAAATACACCAATTCAATGGCTTTGTACATCGGTACTATTTCTATAAGTTTACGTACTGATGATCTTGTACACTACTACTATATTGAAGTTTGGTCAACAGGGAGAAAAAACCGGTTGGACCTATATCATTATACCTGCAGAACAGGCACAACAACTGATGCCCGGTACCAAAAAATCTTTTAGGGTAAAAGGTAAACTAGACAGCCATCCCATAAAAGGTGTAGCCTTACTGCCCATGGGCGAAGGGGATTTTATCATGCCCATAAATGCTGCAATGCGAAAGGCTGTTAAAAAGCAAAAAGGGGCTACACTGAAAGTGCAATTACAGGTAGATACAGAAGAAATAAAACCTTCGGCTGAATTAATGGAATGCCTTGCCGATGAGCCCGAGGCGCTGGCGAATTTTAAGAGTCTGTCTAAAGGGCATCAAAATTATTTTAGCAAATGGATTGAAAGCGCTAAAACAGAACCGACCACAGCCAGGCGCATAGCACACACCATTTACTTTTTATCCAAAGGCAAAAGCTTTGGCGAAATGATCCGGGCATTAAAAAAGGAGAAAGAAAATCAATAGTTCAAGCGTCTTTTTTCGGAGATGCTGGCGTTTAAAAAGTTTGATTCCAGGACTCGTCCTTTGGCATCAAAGAGACAATGAACGTAAAGCCGGCTATGAACTATGAACTTTCCCCGGTGCTATTATCCCCTCTTTCTGCTGTGCCTGCACGATCGCTTCCTGCAAAGCGGTCGGCCTCTGTTTCATGCAGGTCATCCTGTGAAACGGATATGGAATCATCCTTTTCCGGATCTATGCTTCTGTCATGCCGGGCTTCTTCCGGTGTTTGTAAAGTGCTGTCAGGCGTCAGGTAAATAGGCGTGGGTTCATTGGCAGCATTAGAGGAAAGCTGATCGTCATCTGCTTTCCGTTGCCTGTTGCGATCTTGTTCTTGTTGCTTTTTCATAAAATCGTTTGTCATTATGTAAAAATGATGAGATCAGGCGTCTTCGCCATCCGTGATTTCAGAGCCTACTTCATCTTCTATATCTGCATTTTCTTTTCCTGGCTCTTCGCTGCGAACGCGAAGATTTTCATTAGCTCTTGGGTTAGGATTTTGGGTAATGGGTTCAGCACCCGGGTTAGCCGTGTTCTTCTGCACCGGCGTGGATTGTTCTTCTTCCCGTTTCATAAAATTGTTTACCGCTAAAAGAAAAAATGTTATGCCAGAAGTTGAAATTTGTTGTTCAAAAACAAGCTATGCCTACCGTTCATTTATTAATCAAGGGAAAAGTACAGGGAGTTTTTTACAGGGCTTCCGCCAAAGAGGTGGCAGATGAATTGCAACTCACCGGTTGGGTAAAAAACACCAGTGACGGAGACGTAGAGGCAATGGTTTCGGGAAGCAATGAACAATTACAGCAGTTCCTTATTTGGTGCAAAAAAGGACCTGCCAGGGCGGTTGTCAATGATGTGCAGGTTACCTTCAAAGAGGAGGAACAGTTTGATACGTTCAAAATAGCAAGGTGAATGGCGTTGGCCGACAGAGCATTTCAATTCTGGGTTAGAAATGTTGAATAAGAATACAGCCTGCAAGTAATCAATTTTCGTGGCGAAGCAGCAAGTGAAAAACAACAAAGCCTGGTACCACCGATGTACTCATTGCTAAAAAAAACAATAAATGTTTAACCAGATAAGGCTCAGTTCGCTTGCCCACTTCATTGCTCAATCTGTTGAAGAGTATAGCAAAAATTACCCAACGGGACTTTACTTCCCTTTAGCAAAGTCCGGCACTATTTTATTGTCAGTAGCCATTACCAACACAATTGTTAACCTTTTAAAAAATAATGTGTTATGGCAGAAAGAGAAGAAAATCAGCTTCGGGAAGAACAATCAAACCGGGGTTTTGGTTCTATGGACGGTCAACAGCACCAGGAAATTTCCAGAACGGGCAATGAGGCATCCCGGAGCGAAAGAAGTGAATCTGAAAGTGAAAGAGAACGCCGCTCTTCCAACCGTGGTTTTGCAGCAATGAATCCCGAAAAACAAAAAGAAATTGCCAGCGAAGGCGGCCGTGCTGCGCACCGGCAAGGTGTGGCCCATGAATGGAGTAGTGAGGAAGCAAGGGCCGCCGGAAGAAAGGGGGGCCAGATTGTTAGTCGTAACCGGGAGCACATGAGTGAAATTGGAAGAAGGGGAGGACAAAGCTCCGGTAACAAGCGCAGTCAAAAAAACGGAGGCAGAGAAGAGTAGAAATATTTGTGTTGATTTGGTGGCCTTTTAGCAAACGCCTGAACCACCTGGTTCAGGCGTAGCTTTTTAATAAAAAGCCACTTGGGAACCAGTGGCCGGGTTAAAACTGCTAAAGAGGAAAATAGGGTGCAAACAAAAAAATTATTTAAGTACCATTTTCACTTTCGGTGTTACTGAAACATTATGTTTCCTGCGGGCATCCCCAAGCTAGGCCCCACCACCTTTATCCGCATCTATATGGTCCAAATCGGCATCTGCACCTTTGTCGGGTGCGTTTTCCCTGAAATTGTCGGCGGCCGTTTCACTCACTTCTTCGTTGGTTTCATCCGTTTTACTGCTGCTCATGGTTTGCACGCCTGGTTGTGCGGCCGATTCGTCTCTTAAATCGGGGTCGTTTTTCCGGCCTTTTTCGCCCGGCCTGTTACGACTGATGTTATTTATTCGCATATTTCTTTTTTTTCAAAGGGCAAAAAAGGCGTGCCACAGAAATTTTTGCAAAATCACCGAATCAATTATTTCTTAATAAGAATTTTCGCTTTCTTTGACCAAACGAATTAATTGTTCAATATCATGGGTATGAAAAACTTGCTGGTGGCCGCCTTAGCCGTGTTGTGCTATGCCTGCGGAAACACTTCTGCTCCTAAAGTTCAGTCGCAACAAACAGATTCTACTTCACAACCTGTAGATCAAAAACAATCAGCTAACAAGCCGGTTTTGGATACGGCCCGCTACGATGCGTTGCAAAACTACCTGGCCAATGGCGATACGTCTGGTCGCTGGCCTGTGAAGCATGCTTATCCTTTGCCCGGAGCGATTCTGCCTTTTAACCGCATAGTAGCCTATTATGGCAACCTGTATTCCAACCGCATGGGTGCTTTGGGCAAATGGCCCAAAAATGAAATGATCCCCAAATTGATGGCCGAAGTAAAAAAATGGAGCGATGCAGACAGCATGATTCCTGCTATTCCGGCCTTGCATTATATAGCGGTAACCGCACAGGGTGCTGCGGGTAAAGATGGTAAATGGCGTTACCGCATGCCGCATCATCAAATAGATACCATTTTAAATTGGGCAAAAGAAATCAATGCGCAGGTATTCATTGACGTACAGGTAGGCCTGAGCGATGTGCAAAGCGAACTCCCGCTTTTTGAAAAATACCTGGCCCTGCCTAATGTGCACTTTGGTATCGATCCGGAGTTTGCCATGAATGCCAAAGGCGGAAAAAAACCGGGCAGCGTCATCGGCTCACTGGATGCCAAAGACATTAACTGGATCAGCAATTACCTGGTAGAGGTGGTTAAGAAAAATAACCTGCCTCCTAAAATCTTCATGATCCACCGCTTTACAAAAGGCATGGTAACCAATGCAAAGGATATCAAACTGCATCCGGAATTACAAATTGTAATGGATATGGATGGCTGGGGTCCGCCCGAGTTGAAAAAAGGAACCTACCGCCACTGGATACAGGCCGAGCCCGTACAGTTCACCGGTTTCAAACTGTTTTATGTGAACGATACGGAGAAGTCGGGCCTGAAAGAAATGATGTCCCGCGAAGAGATTTTGAAATTAAAACCCAAGCCGGTTTATATACAGTACCAGTAATGGTGAATGGTGAGTTTCGGCTGAACACTTTAAATTGTTCGTCCCCGTCTGTTAGTGCAGGCGGGGATTTTTTTGTTATCGGCTGCAGGGCTGCTATTAAACGCCTGTTGCGTCGCCCTCTTGTGCGTCCCGGTAATGCGATTCCGATGCCTTTGGTTGTGGAAACATTTGGTAGATTAGCTGTGACCTAAAAAACGTTGTGCATTATACGTAAGGCCCCGTAAGTATCCTGGGCATCCCTGAATGTATGATGCGGATGGAGAACCTGTCTTGTAAAAGTATTCTGCAGTTGTTAGAGATTCAAAAAAGAAGAAGGAAAAAACGCATGTCATGAATAAAGCAAAAAGCATCGACGAGTACATCAGGAGTTTTCCAAAAGACATTCAAGAAAAACTGGAACAACTTCGGGCAACAATTAAAAAAGCGGCACCAGCCGCAGAAGAAAAAATCAGTTATGCCATGCCAACTTTCGTCCTAAACGGAAATCTGGTGCATTTTGCGGCCTATAAAAATAACATAGGCTTTTATCCTTCGCCTTCACCCATTGAAGTGTTTAAACATGATTTGACTGGTTATATAACTTTAAAAGGCGCCATTCAGTTTCCTGTTGACCGGCCGTTGCCTTTAGATCTGATTACCAGAATTGTCCGCTTCCGGGTAAAAGAAAACCTGGACAAAGCGGCACACAAGAAAACCCCTAAGACTTAACGTTGTAAATAGCGGTGAATAATAAAATAACTGACTATTACCAATAACAGTACGATCGCCACGGTAACGATCACCCAGGGATCAATTTTCAAATCTAATTTTTGGCGGAGCTTTTTCTTTTTTTCTGTTTTCTTTTTTAGCTCCTCGTTCAATTGATCAACCAATTGCGTAAGTTTTCTTTTGTCGCTGAAATTTTCCAGCCCTTCCAAAGCATCAGATTCGAAATCACTATCCATCATTTGCTTTTCTACCTCGTGCTGCTGCTCGGCAGATAATTTTCCCTGCAGGTAAAGCAAAAGCGTTTCCTGGTCAATATCAGGATTGAGATGGGATAATATGTCTTTTAAATTTTCGCTCATTTTTGTTCCCCGCGTTGCTTCATTTTCTTTTCCAGTATGATCTTCAAATTGCGTTTGCCGTTTTGTATATAGCTTTTTACCTGCAGTAAACTATAGCCTGTTTTTTCAGCTATTTGCTGATAGCTGTTCTTTTTAAGGTAAAACAAAATTACGCATTGCCTTTGCTCTTCGTTCAGTTCCTGTATCGCTTCTTCCAGCCGGTCGAAAGCCTGTTCGTTTTCAACCAGTTCTTTTCTGGAGGGTTCTGCCTGTGCCAGGTGCTGGTCGTTCAGTTCTTTCACGGTTTTGGCCCCTTTGTCTCTCAACTGCATCAGGCAATGGTTCTTGGCCACCATGTACAGCCACGACTTAAAATACTCAATCCGGTATTTCCCAACCTCGGTCAGTACTTTTAAAAATATCTGCTGCACACAATCCTTTGCTTCGGTCTCATCTTTCAGGTATTTCATGCAAACACCCAATAACAACAAGGTATAACGTTCCAGCAAAATACCTATCCATTCCTGGTTTTTGTCTGCATAGTAGTACTCCAGTAATTCGGCATCGGTTATATGGTCGTAGCGGCTGGCCTTCATTTATTGTTAATGGTCAATGGTCAATTGAAGTTTTTCTTAATCCTTATATCCGGCTAAGAGGTTACGTTATGTTGCTTTATTTATTAATTCGATTGACCAGTTACGTATATGATGCAAACATTGCAAATTTGCACAATCAAAAGCATATCTTTTATATTTTATGAACTATTCTATTTGCACAGTACCTGCTGCCCCGGTTAGGAAAGAACCATCGCACAGAACCGAAATGACCAACCAGTTACTGTTTGGCGAAACGATGCAGGTGCTGGAACAAAAGGACGAGTGGTTCAGGGTAAAATCATTGTACGATGAGTATGAAGGCTGGCTTACCTGGCATTTGGTGACCGAACTGGATGAAACCGTAGCTAAGGCCGGCATTGATTATATAGCTTCAGATTTAATCAATCCCGTTACACTCCCCGGTCAGTTGATCAATGCCCCTATGGGCTCGGCCTTAGTGGGCTTTGATGAAGAGACGAGATTGTTGTGGGATGAAAGCTATAAATATCATGGCACCTACAGGGATGTAAGAAAACCATTCAACCTTGACCTTTTAGACAGAACGATGCATGCCTGGATTAATGCTCCTTATTTATGGGGTGGAAAAACCTTTATGGGAGTGGATTGCAGCGGGTTTGTGCAAACTGTTTTTAAGGTTTTGGGAATTAAATTGAAAAGAGACGCCTATCAACAGGCAGAGCAGGGGAGGGCTGTGGAAAGCTTATCTGATACGAAAACGGGCGATGTGGCTTTTTTTCAGAATGAAAGCGGAAGGGTAACGCATGTGGGAATTGTTTTATTCCCCGGTGAGATCATTCATGCTTCAGGAAAGGTGCGCATTGATAAATTGGACGAGCAGGGAATTGAAAATAAAGAGAACGGGAAAAGAACGCATCAGTTGCACTCTGTCCGTAGGTTTCTATAAAGAAATAAATCACCTGCAATAGAATAAGAAGTTGGTTTTTAATTTTCCACCCGGCACCTCAAAGCAAGCACCGGATCATGAAAACATATTTTTAAAAAAACGGATGATCGCTGCATCCCATCCCAGCATTTTAAAAGCCGTATAAAACAATATAATAGCAAAGATCTTTTTTAGGGCTTCTTCCGGCAAAGCAAGAGATATTTTGCTGCCTAGCCATCCACCGGCTACAAATCCTATAGCCATGATGGATACAGATTTAATATCTATAAAACCTTTGTTATAATAGTTGGCCACAGCTAAAATGCCAATGGGCAGCAATAACAAACCCAGGGAAGTTCCCTGGGCCTGGTATTGGTTAAACCCTAAAAAATAAATGAGGCACGGAACAATAATGATACCGCCGCCCACGCCAATCAAGCCGCTAAGCATTCCGGCAAACAGCCCAATAAGAATGAGGATTAAAATAACCTGTCCTGACATTTTAGTTTGGTTTAACTGCATGGTTATGCAAATTTTTCCTTGTACAAATCTATTGCTTCAGTAATGATCTGGTAAGCTATTTCTTTATTTTGAAACTCTTCGATCTGCACTTGTTTATTTTCTAAAACCTTGTACTGTTCAAAATAATTACGCAGCTCATTAATAAAATGCCTGGGCATTTCTTCAATGGACGAAATATGATTTACCGACGGATCTGTTGTAGCCACTGCAATGATCTTGTCATCCTTCTCCCCGGAGTCTATCATTTGCATGTTTCCGATAACGGTGGCTTCCACCAGGCAAAGCGATTGAATAGACTGGGAGCATAATACCAGTATGTCCAACGGGTCGTGGTCGTGCCCTAAGGTTTGGGGAATAAAGCCGTAATTAACGGGGTAATGAAAGGAAGAATAAATAACCCTGTCCAGTTTTAAAAGACCGGTTTCTTTATCTATTTCATATTTGGTTCTTGAACCTTGCGGAATTTCAATCATTGCGTTCACCTGCTCCGGTGCCTTGCTGCCAAAACTGGCGCCATGCCAGGGATGTAAAACAGTTCTTTTCATACTTATTTCTTCGGTTTATAGTAAATGACATCAACATTTTCAAGAGTGATCAATCCTCCTTTGCCACATTGTTCAAACAGATCGTTTACAATGGGTAAAAAGAGATCTATTTTTTCTTCCTGATCAATTATTTCTATTACAACAGGAAGGTCTTCGGATAATTCGATCAGCCGGGCCCTGTGCACATGGCTGCTGGCGCCATACGACATGATGCCTTTAATAACAGTGCCACCGGCCAGCCCATTCTCCCGGGCGACCAGTAGTATTTTTTCATACAAAAGATCATGGCCAATGCGGTCAGCCTCTCCTGTAAAAATCCGTAGAAGTTTTGAGCGTCCCTGCAGATTCATAGTTAGAGTAGTTTAATCAATAAGTTACCGGCATATACGGCGGCAATTCCTACAACAACACTTCCAAAAGCGTACAGCAAAAAATAAAGATGATCGCTTGTACGCAGCAAATTCATATTCTCAAAAGCAAAAGTGGAGAAGGTGGTAAAACCGCCACAAAATCCTGTGATTAACAAAAGGCGTGCTGACTGTGATAAAATATTTGCTTTTTCTCCCAGGGCAAATAAAATTCCAATTAAAAGGCACCCGGTAATGTTGACCAAAAAGGTTGCCAATGGAAAGCTGTGCTGGTAATATTCATTAACCCACCGCTGGCAAAGATACCGCCCTATGCTTCCAACAGCGCCCCCCAATCCTACCAACAAAACATTACTGAACATAAATCGTTGTATCGGTTTGAGGAAAAGAGTATTTCAAATCAACTACCCATACGCCATTGTTGCGAACGACACGCAAAGAATCCTTTTGTTTTTTGTAGGAGTTCGAATAATTGATAATGCTAACACTGTCGTTCAACTGGCGTGTCTCGTATAAAGTGATAGAAGCATCGCGGTAGCCTCTTTTGTCTTCACTTTTCATATGAGACCGGTAGTTGTTTTCGTACGTATCCAAAAGCTGCGTGTTGATAGAATCCTGCAACATAAATCTCCTGGCATCTTTCCACTTTCCATCCAGCGCCGAACGGATGAAATTGCGGGCTGCATCCACATCGTTTTCCGAGGTGGTTTCTTTTTCTTCCTGGTTTTCATTAGTACAAGCGGCAAAAAATAGCAGGCATAAAAAACTGAAACGTACTAATCTTTTCATGTACGCAAAGTAAATGCATTCAGTCCAAAGTCAATATGCCATAGTAGTGTGGCTTCCGCATCGTAATATGTTTACCATAAACAGAACGAATAGTTGCGCTGCACACACCAGTCATGGAAGATGAACCGTCCCCCGGCCCGTAAATAAAAAAAGTGTCTTAAAAAATAAGACACTTTGTAATTTTTTTTGCGAATTCCTATTAATCATTATGCCGGTCCCTTTCGTAGTAGCGTCTTTCCTTCCGTTCTTTCTTTTCTGCTTCTTCTATTTCCTGTTCCCGCTGTCCTTCCTTGTCATAGGCTTTCAAAATAGCTTTCACCAGCTTGTGGCGTACCACATCTTCTTCATCCAGCTCTATATAGCCAATTCCATCAATGTTGCGCAAAATGCGGCTGGCTTTTGCTAAACCGCTTCTTTGGTTGCGTGGCAAATCCACCTGCGTCAAATCGCCTGTAATAATGGCTTTGGCATTGGCACCAATACGGGTCAGGAACATTTTTATTTGAAGATCCGTAGCATTTTGTGCCTCATCCAAAATAATAAAACAATTATCCAATGTACGGCCACGCATATAGGCCAACGGCGCAATTTCAATCGTTCTTGTGCTCATGTAATAGCCCAGTTTATCGGCCGGTATCATGTCGTCAAGGGCATCGTATAAAGGACGCAGGTAAGGATCGATCTTTTCCTTCAGATCGCCGGGCAAAAAACCAAGGCTTTCGCCGGCTTCCACTGCCGGGCGGGTTAGGATGATCTTTTTTACGGCCTTATTTTTTAGAGCCCGTACCGCCATAGCTACCGCGGTATAGGTTTTACCTGTACCGGCAGGGCCGATGGCAAATACAACATCATTTTTTTCGGCAGCTGTTACCAGGCGTTTTTGATTCGCGGTGCGGGCCCTGACCGTTTTGCCGTTGGGGCCGAACACCAAAACATCGTTGGGGTTGCGCTCCACAAAATGGTCAACGGTTTCAGCATCATCGCCGCCCAGTATCTGTTCAAAATAATTTTCACTCATGTGGCCATTTCTTTCAAGGTATTGCACAATGAGATCTATTTTTTCTTTTGCGCCTTCCACCTGTTCCGGAGCACCGCTCAGCTTTAATTGTGTTCCGCGGGAAAGGATCTTTAACAATGGAAATTTCTTTTTTAAGATGTCCAGTTTGCCGTTATTCACTCCAAAGAACTCTATAGGGTTAACGGTTTCAAGGTTGATGATTGTGTCTCTCAAATTCGTTTCAGGTTTGTGTTATACAATCCCGGTCTCATCCGCGAAAGCTTTAACTAAGGCGGATCTTCTGCCGGTGTTAACATTGGTATTAATAACCCATCCAGTACAAGATAATTAAAAGAAACCGGAATGTTTTAAGGTTATTTATACACAAATGTGTATTAAAAACTGTGCCTAACTATTATGTGGTAAGTTAGCATTTGTCAGGAAAAGTTGAGGTTAAGCCGTCGTTAATTTACCTTCAATAATTCGTTATTTCTTTACCCACCGGCGTAACCTCAAACCAAGATACAGTGGTGGATTCTGATTAATTTTATTTCAATTAGATAGCGATGGCTGCAAAATTTTATTGGATCGAATTTATTGGCGACCGGTCGCTGAAGATTGTAGAAGGACAGTCTATTTTGAATGCTTCCCTTACAGCCGGAGTGCCGCATTATCATGCCTGTGGAGGCAATGCCAAATGTTCTACCTGTAGAATTTTAGTAGTACAAGGAGAAAAGTTTTTAACGCCCTGCAACGAAAAAGAAAGAGAACTTAGGAAAACAATTCACTTTCCTTCGAATGTGCGGCTGGCCTGCCAGACTTTCGTAACCGGTTCGCCTGTTCGTGTAAGCCGTATTATCCGGGACGAGGCCGACATTCATTTGTATGTTGATGAAGACACGCAGTTGGATGTACAAAATATTGGAGAAGAAAAAGAACTGGCCCTTTTCTTTTTGGATATCCGCGACTTCACACCCTTCATGGAGAGCAATCTGGCTTTTGATGTCATTCATGTAACACGCCGTTTGTTCGGGCTGTTCCGCAAATGCATTGAATCTTATTCAGGATCCATTATAGAAACCGCCGGTGATGGCCTTTATGCTGTATTTGGTTTTTCCGCAGATGTGCAAACGGCTGCGAATAATGCCTGTAAGGCAGGTTTGGCTATTTTACACGAGCTTAAAAATTTTAATGAGCAATACTTGGAAAAATATTTCAATCATCGTTTCCAGGTAGGTATTGGCTTGCACATGGGCAATGTTATTGTGGGCAATATTGGCATTGGTGTCAACAATAATCTTACCGTCATGGGCTTGCCGGTGAACATTGCTTCCCGCCTGCAAGCCGCCACCAAACAATTGAATAACAGCCTGGTTGTCTCTGATGATGTGTATCGTTTGCTTTTAAGCCCACCAAAGAGTACCGGGCAGCACATTGAGCTGAAGGGTATAAAGGAAAACTTTGCCGTGCATTTGATGGGAGAGGAGTATGAGAAGCGGTAGCTGTGATCACTATTTGTTTCAGTGTAAAGCAAGCTGCTAAATAGAATTACGGAACGACAAGAGTGCGACGCAAGGGACGATGATAGCAGCAACCCTGCCTGGCACATAAACATTATTTCGCACAGAGAAAAGGGTGCATGAGATCATGCTAATCAAATGAATCCAACAAATCTGCGGTCAAAAAAAAGCCCTGCTTCAATTTCTTGGAGCAGGGCGGTATTGGTTTACTCATGTTCGTTCTAAGGGAAGATGCCTAATTCAGCATAACTGGTGCCTACTTTGTTGATGGCAACCACGTAAGCGGCTGTACGCATGTCGGGAATTTGCGGATTCTTTTTCCACTCCTCCATAATCTCACGGGTGGCGGTGATCATGGTTTCTTCCAAACCACTGTGCACCAGGTCCACTTCTTCAGGTCCGTGCATAATAAACTGTCTTTCCCTTGCGCTTACCTGTTTGCTGGTAAGTTCTTCAATTTGCCCCAGGATGTGCTGATTCATATTTTCTGTAAAACGCTTTTCCATACGTCCGTAGCGAACGTGGCTAAGGTTTTTCAACCATTCAAAATACGAAACGGTAACACCGCCGGCATTGAGGTACATATCTGGAACTACCAGCGTTCCTTTGGTTACAAAAACCTCATCGGCTTCGGGTGTTAAAGGGCCGTTGGCGCCTTCGCCTATCATTTTTGCTTTTACGCGGGGTGCATTCTCACCATTGATCACGTTTTCCAGGGCTGCCGGGATCAGGATGTCGCAATCATATTCCAAAGCATCCATGTTTTTGGCAAAATTGTTTGAGCCGGGAAAATTTAAAATGGAACCTGTGGTTTTACGGTGTTCAAAAACCGCATCCACATCCAGGCCGTTTTCGCTATAGATAGCACCTTCATACTCTGCCAGTGCAATGATTTTTGCGCCGGCGTGGTGGAAGTATTTCGCTGCATGATAACCTACGTTACCCAAGCCCTGTACAATCACTCTTTTTCCTTCAACCCCTACGGTCATACCCAGTTTCTCCATGACATCGGGCATATTGCACACTTCGCGAATGCCAAAGAAAATACCCAAACCGGTTGCTTCCCGGCGGCCGCGAACACCACCTTGTGTAACCGGCTTACCCGTTACACAACCGGCCGCATCGATTTCACCGGGACGTAAACTGGCATAGGTATCAACGATCCATGCCATTTCTCTTTCACCGGTTCCGTAGTCAGGTGCCGGAACATCGGTGCCCGGTCCAATAAAGCTCTTTTTTACCAGTTCCGCTGTATAGCGACGGGTTATTTTTTCGAGCTCGTAAACAGAATATTTTCTTGGATTGATTTTGATACCACCTTTACCACCGCCAAACGGTACATTCACAATAGCGCATTTGTACGTCATCAGGGCTGCAAGCGCCATTACCTCATCCTGGTTTACTTCTGCCGCAAAACGGATACCGCCTTTGCAGGGCGTTTTGTGTTGCGAATGTTGTACCCTATACGCCTCGATTACTTCAATACGACCGTCATCCATACGTACCGGAAACTTCATACGGTACACAGCATTGCAAGCTTTTATCTGTTCTAAAATTCCCGGATCCCACGTGGTGAATTTTGCTGCTCTATCAAAGCTTTTTTCGACAGCGCCAAAAAAGCTATATTCTTCGTTAGCTGACATGAACTACTATTTAAGATTAAGAATGATTTTTTTCCAGTTTTGATATTTTTCTATCCAGGCGAATCAAATAAATGATGATGCCGGTGAAAATGGCAAGGATAACAGCCACTACTACATAAATCTTTCCATTTTGACGTAAGGCATCCGCCATCTCTACACCGTTGGAGGTGTCTTGTGCAAACAAAACCAGGCCGCTGATAATAAAGAAAAAGGAGAGTAGGAGTTTTTGTATCATTAGTGTAAAAATGTTTTTTCTTTTAGGGTTTTCACTCTCACTTTCAGGGTGGTGATCCATACACCTAATAAGGTCCAGCCGATGATGGCAGGATAAAACACTAAGCGCATTTGAGGCGCCAGGGCTTTAAAATCAAGGGCAGGACTGTCTGTTCGAACGCCGCCGGGTGCTTCTCCTCCGGGATGCAGGCTGGGCAGAAGCCGGGGTATGATCCAAATGGCCGGGAACAAAAAGGCAAAAGCAAAAATGTTATACACAGCACCAATCCTTGCTCTTTTATCAAGATCACTGATAGAGTCCCGCAAAACGAGGTAAGCAAAATAGATGAGCAGCGCGATGGCTGCACCGATCAGTTTGGGTTCTTTGGCGATCTGGCTGAAGGACTCATAAGCCGGACGGTTGGGGTCCACCCAGGTAAAGGACATCCAAATGGTACCAGTGGCATATCCTAAAAGGCCAAAGACAATGCCCACTACGGCATATTCCCGTGACAAGGTATCATGCCGCAGATCGTTGGTACGTAAATATTTAACGGCCTGCACTACCGAAACGGTAAACAAGATCATCATGGCAAACCACATACATACATGAAAGTATAGGTTGCGGATTGTTTCATTCAATTGCGGAAGCCGGGGAACGTTGTTCCATAAAAGTCCTGCTGTAAATGTGTACACTAGAAGGACGATGCACAGTATTTTCCACCACCATTTTTTCATAAACTGGGGTTATAAAAGCAGCAATCGCTTTTTAATTTGGGAGCAAAAATAAGGGAAGGATGTTAGTTGGCAAGTTTAAAAGTTGATAAGTTGGGTTATTCCCGGGTTTCTATTCCTAGTCTTTCCACAAGAAAGGGAAAAGAATAATGGCCAGCAGGATGACCAGTATATCTGAACCAAAAAGTAATAAAATATTCGCCAAGGGAACCGGAACGCTGGTTACAAAAACCGCGGTGGACACCTGCATCAATACTAAAAGCTGCGGTACAATTATCGGGAACCCGAGTATGGCCATGATGGCGGCATTTTGCTGGGCCTTGGCAGCAATGGCAGCCAAAAACGTGAATACAAGGCTAAGGCTCCAACCGCCTAAAAACACAATTCCAATAAAGGTGGAGGTTCTCTTCACAGGATAATCCATAAAGAGTGAAAAAAGCACCATGCTTAAGGTGCTCATCACTAACATTAAAACAGAATTGAAAAGCAGTTTGGCTAAAATAAAGTTTTGAGGGCTGGCAATGGTATGATAATAATACATCCGGTTGCGGTTCTCCTGCAAAAAACTTTTGGCTACTGCATTAATGCTGATAAAAAGCTGGATGATCCAGAAAAGACCATTCCAGATAGCAGTGGCCGGGTTATCAATGGCCATGTACAACACAAATATGGTAGCGCCTACGTACAGAAGTACACCATAAAAAGCATATTGCTGGCGAATTTCCAGCAACAGGTCTTTTTTAAATAAGGTCCATATTTGTTTCAAAGCGCTGATTTTTTTGCGAAAATAGAGGATTCATTTTGGGCTACAGATGAAATGACCAGGCCTGAAGCCATGAATCCATTTATTAATCAAGTGCCCCGTCCAGCACAAAACAGTTGCGGCACCGGGGTTCATATACGTTTTTTGCCCCCAGCATGATCTGTTCCTCATTGGGTATGATGCGATAAGAATAATTGGCAATATTGCCGCACTTTACGCAAATAGCATGCAGTTTAGTAATATAATCTGCCTTGGCCAGCAAAAAAGGCATTTGCCCAAACGGCTTGGCCATGTAATCCATATCCAGGCCGGCAACAATTACCCGCACGCCGCGTAAGGCAAGCTCATCACAAACATTGGCAATCTCATCATCAAAAAACTGGGCTTCATCAATTCCTACAACATCTACATCCTGCGCCATCAGCAGCAGGGTTTGAGAATTATCTATAGGGGTGGAGTGGATCATATTTTCATCATGCGAAACAATTTTAATTTCATCGTAGCGAACATCAATGGCAGGTTTAAATATTTCCACTTTTAAGTTGGCGATCTTTGCCCGCTTGAGCCTTCGTATCAATTCTTCAGTTTTGCCGGAGAACATGGAACCGCAGATCACTTCTATCCATCCACGCCGTCCTCCTTTTATGTTTGGTTCGATAAACATCCGGAATAATTATAAATCTATTTACAATCTGTTAGTAATTTTAGGCACGTCTTTTCGTTCATTACTAAACATCCTATTGTTAAAAACAGCGAAAGTACCATAAACAATGGAAAGAATTAAGGCTCTCATTGATAAGTTATACCAGCAAAAAGAACAAGGGTTTACGCCTGCACAATTATTACCTACCGTTCAATTGCTTCAATCGGAACTTCTGCAGCTTCAACAAAAAAATACCTCTCCGGGTACGGCTAAAGTGGCGGTAACCATGCCGGTAAATTTAAATTTTGCTGAAGAAGTTGTCCGCACTCCCCAGGTTGAAAAAAGCAAGCCCGAAACCATCGTAGTTCCCAAAATAGAAAAGCAGGAATTTAAATATAATGAACCCGAGCCTGAAATTGTTGTTCTGGAACCGGTAAAACAACCAGAATATAATTTGCGGAAACCGCTGATACAGGAAGATGTAAGGCAAAAAGAAGAACCTTCCAAATCGGTAGGTACGCAAAGCAGTTTTTATCCTGCCTTTGATGCCGTAGAAGAAACGCCTACCCTGATGCAACATCAGCCTAAAGAAATAAACGAATTAATAGCCGAAAAAAAAGAATCCTTAAACGAACGGTTGAAGCAACAAAAAACGGAAGTAGTGCATGCACTAAAAGATACGCCCATTAAGGATCTGCGTAAAGGCATTGGCATTAACGAGCGGTTTACCTTCGTCAGTGAATTGTTCCGTGGCGATGAAGCCATGTATGAAAGAAGTATCAAGACCATCAATGGCTTTAATATTCTTTCCGAAGCGGAATACTGGATTAACCGGGAACTCAAATTTAAATTGGGCTGGAATGATAATAAAGAGGAGGTACAGCATTTTTATCACATCGTAAGAAGACGCTTCTCCTGAATGAACTGAATAACCTTTTGCGTGGCTCCAATGTTTTTTTGAACATAGTTTTCGGCATTGGCGCCGGCAGATTGCAGTTGGGCCGCATCGTTTAATAACACATCCAACTTTTCTTTCAATTCTGATGGATTGGTCATGCTGAACGCACCGCCGGCCTTTATCAATTCTTTGGCCTCCCTGTATTTTTTATAATTAGGCCCAAACAGAACCGGCTTGCCATACACAGCGGCTTCCAGGATATTGTGGATTCCGTCTTTGGTAAAGCCGCCGCCCACATAGGCTACTGTGGCATATTGATAAAGCCGTGAAAGCATGCCCACATTATCAATGATCAGGGTTTGTTCGTTTCCAGTGGCCTTTTGCCATTGCGAATAGCGGATGGGCTTACCAAACTGTTTTTCTATTTGTGCAAGGTGTGGTTCATTAATTTCATGTGGGGCAATAATAAATTTGGCCTTGTATTGCGAAAGCAGTTGTTCATCATCGCCCCAGCTGCTTCCCGCAACGATCACTTTGTCATTACCAATAAAATCTTTGATAAAAGCAACCTCTGTAAAATTCTCCCTGATCTCTTTCACCCGGTCAAACCTTGTGTCGCCGCTAACGCTGCAGTGCTGCACAGAAGCGTCTTTTAAAAGTTTTAGGGAACCCTCGTCCTGCACAAAAATGTGGCGGAATAAAAACAACAGTTGCTTATAAAACTTTCCGTACCATTTAAAAAAGCTTTGTTCTTTTCTGAACACTGCTGATACCAAAAGCAAGGGTATATGCCGGAAGGCCGCCGCCGATAAGTGGTGGTACCAAAACTCGTATTTTACAAAAATGGCTAATTCGGGGTTCACCCGCTGAATGAAACGTGTTGCGTTTTGCCTTGTATCCAGGGGCAGATAGGTAATGATGTCAGCATTTTTATAATGGGTAGCCACGGTGTAGCCTGAGGGAGAGAAAAAGGAGACCAGTATCTTATGGGAGGCATATTCCTTTCTTAGCTGTTCAAGAATCGGCTTTCCCTGTTCAAACTCACCCGCGGAAGAACAATGCATCCAGATGATTTTATCAGAAGGAGAAATTTTTTTCTCAAGTTCAGCGAACAGGCCCCTTCTTCCCGTGATCCACGCTTTTGCTTTTTTATTCCACAACGACGCCAGGCGGATGGCCAGATAATAAAGTCGGATAAAGATGGTATAGAGTAAAACCAATGAATTGAATTAAATGCTGGCAAATTTAAACTCTGAACCCCACCCAAGTCATATTTTCCTATTTTTGCCCGCCTGTACGAAGCCTTTATGCCTTGGCAAGATTTTTTAAGGTACTAGAGGCCGGTTAAAATCTTTTTCCATGCGTTCTATTCAAATGGTTGATCTTAAGCAGCAGTATCAGAAAATAAAGTCTGAAATAGATACTGCCGTGTCCAATGTTATTGAAAACACTGCTTTTATCAATGGCCCACAAGTGCAAAGTTTTGCTGCTAATTTAGCGGCTTATAACGGTGCCAGGCATGTGATTCCCTGTGCCAACGGTACAGATGCGTTACAAATTGCCATGATGGCACTGGGACTTCAACCCGGTGATGAAGTAATTACCCCTTCCTTTACCTATATTGCTACTACAGAAGTTATTGCTTTATTGAAGCTTACACCCGTTTTTGTGGACGTTGATCCAAAGACCTTTTGTATAGATACGGAAGCCTTGCAAAAAGCCATGACACCCAAAACCAGGGCTATTGTGCCGGTTCATTTATTTGGGCAGGCGGCTAACATGGAAGAGATTATAAAAATCGCCGCAGCCAATAATCTTTATGTAATTGAGGATAACGCACAGGCCATCGGTTGCGATTTTTATTTTTCCGACGGAAGCATAAAAAAAACCGGTGCTATTGGTACTATTGGCACTACTTCCTTTTTCCCCTCGAAGAACCTGGGATGCTATGGCGATGGCGGGGCGATTTTAACCCACGATGATCATTTAGCTGATCAGCTCAAAATGGTTGCCAATCACGGGCAAAGCAAAAGGTATTACCATGATCTGGTAGGTTGCAACAGCCGTTTGGATACCATTCAGGCCGCTGTTTTAGATGTAAAACTCAAATATCTCGACGAGTATATTAATGCCAGGAGAGCGGTGGCGGATCATTATGATGCTGCTTTTTCCGGTCATCCAAAGATGACCATTCCCTTCCGTGCTTCCTATAGCAGGCACGTTTTTCATCAGTACACGCTTTTGCTTGAAGGTATTGATAGAAACAAATTACAGGAGTATCTTGCACACCACAAGATTCCATCGATGATCTATTACCCTGTGCCGGCGCACCGCCAGAAAATGTTTGCACACTTTGGTTCTGCACAAAGAGAACTACCCGTTACAGATTGGTTGACGGAGCGTGTCATTTCCTTACCTATGCACACAGAAATGGATCAGGAGCAATTGACTTTCATTACGGCAAAAATTTTAGAGTTCATAAACCCTTAATCATCTATTATGAAAATTACAGTAGTTGGAACAGGTTATGTAGGCTTGGTAACAGGCACCTGTTTAGCTGAAACCGGAAACCATGTATGTTGTGTGGACATTGACGAACGCAAGGTCAATAAGTTGAAAAACGGTGTAATCACCATTTACGAACCAGGTCTTGAGAAACTATTTGAACGCAACCTGAAAGAAGAACGTTTAACTTTTACCACCAACCTGAAAGAAGGTTTGGAAGACTCCGAAATTGTATTTCTTGCCTTGCCTACACCACCGGGAGAAGATGGTTCAGCAGATTTGAAATATGTTTTGGGAGTGGCAGAACATATCGGTAAACTTCTTACAGATTATAAGATTATCATTGATAAAAGCACCGTGCCGGTTGGGACGGCTGAAAAAGTTCGCGAAGCCATTTCTAAAAATTACAATGGTGAATTTGATGTGGTTTCCAATCCGGAATTTTTACGCGAAGGCGTAGCGGTAGAGGATTTTATGAAACCTGACAGGATTGTGATCGGTACTACTTCCGAAAGAGCTAAAATACTTTTGACAGAATTGTACGGGCCTTATGTGCGCCAGGGTAATCCTATTATTTTCATGGATGAACGTTCTGCTGAACTGACCAAATATGCAGCCAATGCCTTTTTAGCTACAAAAATTTCCTTCATGAACGAGATCGCTCAAATGTGTGAACGTTTGGGTGCCGATGTGGACATGGTTCGTAAAGGAATGGGTAGCGACGAAAGAATTGGGAAACGCTTTTTGTTCCCGGGCATTGGTTATGGTGGAAGTTGTTTCCCTAAAGACGTAAAAGCACTGGTTTATTCTGCCAAGGAAGTGGCTTACGATTTCCGTATTCTGGATTCGGTTACAGAAGTTAATGAAAGACAAAAGTTGCATTTGATTTCAAAGATCAAACGTTATTATAATAATGAATTGGCAGGCAAACGCTTTGCTCTTTGGGGGCTGGCCTTCAAACCCAATACAGATGATATAAGGGAGGCGCCGGCTTTGGAAATGATCAATGCTTTGCTCGAAAGCGGTGCTTCGGTTTGCGCTTTTGATCCCGAAGCTATTAATAATGTAAAAGAGATTTTTGGTGATAGAATTGCATACGCAGAAGCACAGTATGATTGTATAGAAGGGGCGGATGCTTTGATCGTTGCTACAGAATGGAACGAATTCAGAACGCCTGATTTTGATAAAATGTTGACGCTCTTAAAAGATCCTGTAATCTTCGACGGCCGCAATGTATTTGATGTGCAAACGATGGAGAAAAAAGGTTTTCATTATGAAAGCATTGGCCGGCCTTTAGTAAACCAACCCAAATTTGCTTAATGAAAAAAAGAATTTTGATTACCGGTGGCGCAGGTTTTCTTGGTTCGCACCTGTGCGACCGGTTTATTAAGGAAGGTTATCACGTTATTGCGATGGATAACCTTATTACCGGCGATCTTAATAATATAGAACACCTTTTCAAATTAAAAGAATTTGAATTCTATCATCATGATGTAACCAAGTTCATTCATATTGCCGGCCATTTGGATTATATACTTCATTTTGCCTCACCTGCCAGTCCGATCGATTACCTGAAGATCCCCATTCAGACCCTCAAAGTAGGCGCCATGGGCACACACAACTGTCTGGGTTTGGCCAAAGCAAAAAAGGCCAGGATACTGGTGGCTTCTACGAGTGAAATTTATGGCGATCCATTGGTGCATCCGCAAACAGAAGAATATTGGGGTAACGTAAACCCGGTTGGTCCGCGTGGCGTGTATGATGAAGCTAAACGGTATATGGAATCCATCACCATGGCCTACCATACATTTCATAAAGTTGACACCAGAATCATCCGCATTTTTAATACGTACGGTCCGCGCATGCGGCTGAATGATGGAAGAGCCCTTCCGGCTTTCATTGGCCAGGCCTTACGTGGTGAAAACCTGACGGTGTTTGGTGATGGTTCACAAACACGATCGTTTTGCTATGTGGATGATTTGGTAGATGGTATTTACCGATTACTATTAAGTGATTACAACCTGCCTGTCAATGTGGGCAATCCCGATGAAATATCGTTAAAAGATTTTGCCGAAGAAGTGTTGAAGCTCACAGGAAACAAAGTGAAGATCATTTATAAGCCATTGCCTGCTGATGATCCCAAACAACGACAACCGGATATTACCAAAGCAAAAGAAATACTGGGTTGGTCTCCTAAGGTTCAACGCAAGGAAGGTTTAGCAAAGACCTACGAGTATTTCAAGTCCCTGCCTTCCGAAGAATGGTCAAAACAACCTAAGGAATTTGTAAGTATCAAATAATCATCCGCCTCTGAAATTACAAGCACCACTATGTACCAACAGTTAGTTGAGAAAAAACAAAAACTGGCAGTAATAGGCCTGGGCTATGTAGGACTGCCCATAGCTCTGGAATTTGCCAAAAAACTTTCTGTGATCGGTTTTGACATTAATGCAAACCGCATAGAACTGATGAAACAGGGAATCGATCCAAGCAATGAACTAGCCAAAGAGGCCTTCGAGGGTTGTGATATTACCTTTACCAATTCCCTGGATGTATTGCGTGAAGCAAAATTTTTTATTGTGGCAGTGCCCACCCCTGTGGATGATCACAATGTGCCGGATCTGACGCCTGTAAAAAGGGCTTCAGAAACCATTGGTAAAGTGATCAAAAAAGGAGATTATGTAGTGTTCGAATCCACCGTGTACCCGGGCTGCACCGAAGAAGATTGTTTGCCTATTATGGAAAAAATATCAGGGTTAAAAAATGTGGTGGATTTTAAATTGGGATACTCACCCGAACGCATTAATCCCGGAGATAAAAAACATACACTGGCAAGCATTGTAAAAGTTGTTTCAGGATGTGACGACGAATCCCTGGATACGATTGCCAAAGTATACGAGTTGGTGGTAAAAGCCGGCGTGCATAAAGCGTCTTCCATAAAAGTAGCAGAAGCTGCTAAGATTATTGAAAATACACAACGTGACCTGAACATTGCCTTGATGAACGAGCTTTCCATCATCTTCGACAAGATGGGGATCAACACTTATGAAGTGCTGGAGGCCGCTGGCACGAAATGGAATTTTTTAAAATTCAGCCCGGGCCTGGTTGGCGGACATTGCATTGGCGTGGATCCCTACTATCTTACGTATAAAGCCAGTGAGCTTGGTTATAATTCAAGAGTGATATTAGCCGGCCGCTACATTAATGATAACATGTCAAATTACGTGGCCCGGAAAGTTGTACGCCACATTATCAGCCATGTCAGTGATGTGAAATCTGCAAAGGTCTTGGTCATGGGAGCCACATTTAAAGAAAACGTTAGCGATATCCGCAATTCAAAAGTGGCTGATGTTGTAAAGGAATTGCAGGACTTCTTCCTGAACGTGGATGTAGTTGATCCGCATGCGGACAGCGATGAACTAAAACACGAATACGGCTTTGGCTTGGCAGATGGCATAGGCAAAGATTACGACGCTGTGATTGTTACAGTCTGTCATGAGTCTTATGCCGATTTTAATGATGATTATTTTACGTCTATTACAAAACCAAATGCTTTGGTTGCTGATCTGAAGGGGATTTACCGCGGAAAAGTAAAAAGCAGGAGTTACTGGAGTTTTTAATTATGCCTTTTATTCAAACAGATATTGCAGGTTTACTGGTTTATGAACCAAAAGTTTTTGAAGATAATCGTGGATATTTTTTCGAGGCCTATAATGAAAAGGTTTTTTCGGAGGCAGGCATTGGTATCAAGTTCGTTCAGGACAACCAATCCAAATCATCTTATGGTGTGATCCGTGGCCTACATTATCAATTAAATCCTTTTGCGCAGGCAAAACTGGTAAGGGTTTTGGAAGGAAGGGTTTTGGATGTGGCGGTTGATATCAGGACGAATTCACCCACTTACGGAAAACATTTTGATCTTGAGCTTTCGGCAGAAAACAAAAAACAGCTATTCATTCCCGCCGGTTTTGCACATGGCTTTTCTGTTTTAAGTGAAACGGCTATTGTGCTTTATAAATGCAATGAATTCTATAATAAAGAAAGCGAAGGCGGTATTCGCTTTGATGATCCGGCTTTAAACATTAACTGGCAACTACCTCTGGGCCGGGAGATCGTTTCTGAAAAAGATCTGCAATTGCCGGCTTTTCAGGAAACCAGGAATAATTTTGAATTTTAAGAGTAATGGCATCTGCTATAAAAATAATTGTTTCAGGCAGCAATGGACAGTTGGGAAGTGAATTGAAAGAACAGGCTTCCCGGTTTCCAGGTGCAGATTTCATTTTCCTGGGCAGGAATGAACTTTCGATCACGGATAAAGAAGCCTTGCAAGCCATTTTTCAACAGTATCAGCCGCACTACTTTATTAATTGCGCCGCCTACACCGCTGTAGATAAAGCCGAAGAAGAAAAAGAAGCTGCTTTTGAGATCAATGGAAGGGCAGTAGGAAACCTTGCCGAACTCTGCCGGCAAAATCAATGCCGGCTCATTCACGTTTCCACAGATTATGTGTTTAATGGAAACAGCCAGGAGCCGTTAAAGGAAACGGATAAAGTAGACCCTGTGAATGCTTACGGGGAAAGCAAACTATGGGGGGAGCAATTAGCTTTAAAACATAATCCTGATGTTATTATCATTCGTACTTCATGGGTGTATTCTTATTACGGAAAGAACTTTGTTAAAACCATGATGCGGTTGATGAAAGAAAAAGATGGCATTGGTGTGGTACGTGATCAAATCGGTTCACCTACCTATGCCGCCGACCTGGCAGAAGCCATCCTGGAAATCATCCGGTCAGGAAAATGGATTCCGGGGATTTATAATTTTAGCAACGAAGGAATCATCAGTTGGTTTGATTTTGCAAGAGAAATAAAAACGCTGATAAATGCTTCCTGTATGGTTAACCCGCTCACGACCTCACAATTTCCCACGCCGGCCAAGCGCCCGGCTTACTCGGTTTTGGATAAGGCCAAGATCCAAGCTACTTACAACATCAAGTTAAAGGACTGGAGAGACAGTTTGAAAGTGTGTGTTGAAAAGATTAGGAACGGGACTACTTGAATTTTTGAAGCACTTCATTCATTAAGTTTTCAATGGCTTCATTCTTTAAATTGCCAATGCTTCCTTCATGTGTATGATGTAACCCTTTTGTGTAATCAAAGTTGAATGCGCCTTTTTCAATTTGATTGCCCACCTGCTGGTAGGCCTCGCGGAAAGGAATGCCCTTGTTCACTAATTCATTCACGGCTTCCACACTAAAAAGATACTTATATTTTTCATCCGCAAGAATATTGTCTTTGATCTCAATGTTTGATAACATTAGTCTTGCCAGTTGGATGCAGGCTTTTAATTCTTCTATGGCAGGAAATAAAATTTCTTTGGTTAGTTGCAGGTCACGGTGATAACCGGAGGGAAGATTGTTTAGTAACAGTGTTAATTCGTTGGGTGTAGACTGAATGCGGTTGCATTTGGCACGTATCAGCTCAAAAACATCCGGGTTTTTTTTGTGTGGCATGATGCTACTGCCGGTTGTTAGCTCCGAAGGAAAAGAAATAAAACCAAAGCTTTGATTCAGGTACAGGCAACAGTCCATTGAAAGTTTGCTAAGCGTAGCGGCTATACAACTCAACCCCATAGCCACTATTTTTTCCGTTTTGCCACGGCTCATTTGTGCATAAACCGAATTGTAGTTGAGGGCTGAGAAGTTGAGGAGTTGAGTGGTTAATGCTCTGTTCAATGGAAAAGAGGATCCATAGCCTGCTCCACTTCCCAATGGGTTTTTGTTGGCCACCTGGTAAGCGGCTGCTAAAACTTCCAGGTCGTCTACCAAACTTTCAGCATAAGCGCCAAACCATAAACCAAAAGAGGAGGGCATGGCAATTTGCAAATGTGTATAGCCAGGCAACAGTTTGTCCTTATATCTCCCGCTTTGCGCAATCAAAAGATCAAACAATTCTTTGGCTTCATTTTTTATATTCAAGACCTCGGCCCGCAAATACAATTTAATGTCAACGGCCACCTGGTCATTTCTACTTCGTCCGCTGTGAATTTTTTTGCCAATGTCTCCAGTGCGTTGTGTCAATAAAAACTCCACCTGCGAATGAACATCTTCTACGTCATCGCCAATGACAAATTTTCCATTGCTGATTTCTTCCTGTATTTGTTGCAAGGCTTCAACTGCTTTTTCCGCTTCTTCTTTTGTCATCAATCCAACCTCGCCCAGCATTTTTACGTGTGCCATAGATCCCTGCACGTCGTATGGTGCTAATACGGCATCAAAGTCCTTATCACGGCCTACGGTGAATTTTTCAACAATTTCTGAAACAGAGGTTGCTTCTTTTTGCCAGAGCTTCATTAGAGAATTTGATTTAAAAGTTGAATGTAAAGATCAATTCCTTGGTTGATTTCGTCCACGAAAATAAATTCATCAGCCGTATGGCTTCTTGCAGAGTTGCCAGGTCCCATCTTTAATGCCGGAAAGGGCATTAAAGCTTTGTCCGATGTAGTAGGAGAGCCATAATACGTTCTCCCCAGGGTTAATCCAGCTTTTACCAAAGGATGGTCTAAAGAAATAGCGGAAGATTTAATACGAAGGCTTCTTGGTGTCACCTCGCTTTGAACATTTGCTTTAACCGTGCTTACAATTTCTTCAAGAGTATAAAGCTCATTCACCCGGACATCAATGATAAACTTACATTGGGCTGGAACCACGTTATGGGCTTTGTTGTCCGTTTCAATGGATGTTACACTTAGTTTTACAGGCCCCAACAGGTCCGATATTTTTTCAAACCGGTAAGTACTCAGCCATTCAACATCTTTCATGGCCTTGTAAATAGCATTTTCCCCTTCGTTACGGGCGGCATGCCCTGCTTTGCCGTGTGCTATGCAATCTAAAACCACTAAGCCTTTTTCTGCAACGGCCATTTGCATTTGTGTGGGTTCACCCACAATGGCGCAATCTATGTTTTGTAAAAAAGGTAAAGCACTTTCAATACCACCAGCACCGGATATTTCTTCTTCGGCTGTTGCGGCGTATGCCAGGTTGTATCTCAGGTTTTCCTGCTCATAGAAATATAAAAAAGCCATCATCAGGCTTGCCAGGCAGCCGCCAGCATCATTGCTTCCCAAACCATACAATTTTCCTTCTTCAATAGTTGGACGGAATGGGTCCCGTGTATAATTGCTGTTTGGCTTTACGGTATCATGATGAGAATTGAGAAGGATGGTAGGCTTTGACTCATCAAAATGTTTGTTCAGTGCTAAAACATTGTTGCCAACTCTGTTTACCTGTACGCCTTTATCAAAAAGAAATTTGACAATGTAGCTGGCGGTCTGCCATTCGTCTTTGCTAAACGAAGGCAGTTTAATGAGTTCCTGCAAAAGGACGACGGCCTGCTGCTTTAATATGTCCAGATCGTTATTCATTTATGATCGTTGTTCCTGAAGTTCCGGCAATGAGTTCATGAATGTTTTCTGCTTTTCCAATAATCACTTTTTTTACACCACTGTTGAGTGCAGCAAATGCATTATCCAGTTTGGGAATCATACCGGCAAAAACAAGACTCTTTTCTTTCAGTTCTTTGTATGATGCAGGATTGATTTCATTTAGAACAGAGCTGTCGTCACTGGCATCTAACAATACACCGGGCTTTTCAAAGGAATAGATCAATGCCATATCAAACTCCTTACTCAGTCCTTTGGCTATTTCCTGGGCAATCGTGTCAGCATTGGTATTGAGTAATTGCCCTTGCTTGTCATGGGTAATAGGGGCTACCACAATGCTAATATTTTGTTGCAGCAAGGTTTGAAATAAAGAACTATTGATACCTTCTACATCGCCTGCAAATCCGTAATCAATCGATGGATGCACTCTTTTATGCGCCTGGATAGCGTTGCCATCGGCTCCGCTTAAACCCAAAGCATCACACCCATTAGCCTGTAACCCCGCAACAATGGTTTTGTTAATCAAGCCTGCATACACCATCGTTACAATTTTCAATGTCTCCGCATCGGTAATTCTTCTGCCCCCTACCATCTGTTGTGGAACATTCATTTGCTCCGCCAGCTTAGTGGCAAGTTTCCCACCACCGTGTACTAAGATTTTTTTGGCATCAATGGCGGCAAATTCTTTTAGAAAGGAAGAAAGTTTTTCTTCATCATCAATGATATTACCACCAATTTTTATGACGTATAATTTATCCATTCAAAATTTCTGAAAGTACTGCCTGCGCCGCCCACACCCGGTTGGAGGCTTCTTGTGTAATAATGCTGTTCGGTCCGTCTAAAATTTCATCGCTTAGCTCCACGTTCCGCCTCACGGGCAAGCAATGCATCACCTTTGCGGCGTTGGTCAGTTTCAATTTTTCATTGGTCAGCATCCAGCTTTCGTCGGAGCACAAAATCTTGCCGTAATCCTCATAAGAACTCCAATTCTTCACATACACATAATCTGCATCTTTCAGTGCTTCATTTTGGTTATGTGTGATAGCGGCACCCTTCGTAAACTGTTCGTCTAATTCATAACCTTCAGGATGTGTAACAACGAAATCAGCTTTGCCCCAGGCATTGATCCACTGCGCAAAACTATTGGCCACACACTGCGGCAAAGGCTTTACATGCGGCGCCCAGGTAAGGACAATTTTTGGTTTTCTCTTTTCTGTAAACGTTTCCTTTATCGTAATTACATCCGTCAAACTTTGCAAGGGATGCAGTGTGGCGCTTTCCAAACTCACCACCGGAATGCCGGCGTATTTGATAAACTGCTTTATGTATTGCTCACTGTAATCTTCGTCACGGTTCTTTAAAGACGGAAACGTACGGATGGCCAGGATATCAAAATAACGACCCATAATCGGAGCCGCATCTTTTACATGCTCCACCGTTGTTCCATTCATAACCGCGCCTTCTTCAAATTCCAGCGCCCAGCCTTCTGAGCCAACATTAAAAACAATGGCTTCCATGCCAAGATTCTGTGCTGCAATTTGCGTACTTAGTCTTGTGCGCATGCTTGGATTCAGAAACAAACAACCAATCCGTTTGTTTGTCCCCAGCGTTTTATTCTTAAAAGGTTCTGCTTTATAGGCTAATGCTTTCTCGGCTAAAGCGTTAATGTCTTTTACATCCTTCGCAGATATGAATTGTTTCAATTTGGGAGTAATTATCTTTTATGTGGTCAACAATGGTACTACTATTTAAATTTCGTTGCGTCGCACACGTGTGCTGCAACAATTCTATTCGGCATTTTGGAGGTTTCCCTTCTTCATTTGCAATTGACTTATTGCCTGATGCAAGGCGGCAATAAATCCATCCAACTGATCCTTTGTAACGCTAAGTGCAGGCAACAAACGGATTACGTTGGGTTTTGCTTCGCCGGTAAAAATATGATGTTGCTGCAATAGATTTTTACGCAGGTCTTTTAACTCTTCGGGCACATCAAACCCAATCATCAGTCCCATTCCACGAACATTTTCAAGGCCGTCAATCTGCTGCAGTCGGGTTATTAAATACGAGCCGTTCTCTTTAGCCTGCTCCAATAAATTTTCTTGTTCTATCACCTCCAGAACCGCTAAGGCTGCGGCACAGGCCAGGTGGTTTCCACCAAAGGTGGTGCCCAACATCCCATGCTTCGGTTGAATGTGGGGGGCAATTAAAATTCCGCCAATCGGGAAGCCGTTGCCCATTCCTTTTGCCATAGTGTAAATATCAGCATTGATTCCAGCATGATCCATAGCAAAGAATTTTCCGCTCCTTCCATAACCGCACTGCACTTCATCAGCAATCAGCACTGTACCATTCTGGTTGCACAAGCGGCGGAGCAATTGCAGGAAACTCTGTGATGCAACCGTAATGCCACCAACTCCCTGGATAGGTTCAATGATGACGGCTGCCACTTCAGGGCCATGATTTTCGAAATAATCTTTTAGAGCTGCTTCGTCGTTAAAGGGTAAAAAGACGATGTTATCCGTTTCATTGACCGGCGCAACTATGGCTTTGTTGTCGGTGGCTGCCACGGCTAAGGAAGTCCGGCCATGAAAAGCTTTTTTAAACGCTATGATCTTTTTTCTACCGGTATGAAAAGAAGCCAGCTTCAAGGCATTTTCATTGGCTTCAGCACCGCTGTTTATTAAAAAAAGCTGGTACGCTTCCTTGCCGCTGCCTTTAGCTAATGCAGAAGCTAACTCTTTTTGAATAGGAATTTGAACAGAATTGGAATAAAAAGCAATTTTATGCAGTTGTTCTTCTATGCGCTGCACCCAATGGGGGTGAGTATGCCCAATGCTGATGACCGCGTGCCCGCCATACATGTCTAAATACTGCACACCATTTGCATCCCACACATTCGAGCCTTTTGCTTCCGTAATGGTGATGTCGTTGATTGGGTAAACGTCAAAAAGCTTCATTTTGAGTTTTAAGTTTTAAGTTATACGTTTTAAGTAATCTTCTGGCTGGCTCTTACTTTAGTAATAAATGAAATCGGCATAGCTTTCCTTTCATTAATGTCATTATAAAGCTCACTAAACCTTTCCAGGTTCAAAAAGTTTAAATCTTTGGAAAGAATCAGAAAATATTCACTTTCGTTTGCCGAACCTAATGCTATATTTAAAAAATGTGCAAATTCGGCTTGCGTATTTTTCCCTGAACCTTCTGCCATATTTGCCGGAATGGAAGAAGCTGTTCTTCTTAACTGATATGTCAAACTATATAATTCATCTTTGGGAAAAGCCTTACTAGCTTCATACACACTCAATGTAAACTTTTGCGCCGTCTCCCAAACCTTTAATTCTTTATAATCCTGCATGCTTAAACTTATAACGTATTACTTACAACTTAAAGCTACCAAAACATTATTTCTCTTTATAAAGGTTACCAGCAATGGTAGATGATAATTTGATTCCTTTTATCAGCGCAGAACTCAGGCCCTGGTGTTCCATTTCATTGAGGCCTGCAATGGTGCAGCCTTTAGGAGATGTGACTTTGTCAATCTCTTCTTCGGGATGCGTTTTGTTGGCGATTAACAACTTGGCCGCGCCAAAAGCCGTTTGGGCTGCAATTTTTAAAGCATCGTGTGCATGAAATCCGATTTCCACGCCGCCCTGTGAAGCCGCACGAATGGTACGCAAAAAGAAAGCAATGCCGCAGGCGCATAAAGCGGTGGCGGCGCTCATCATGTCTTCGTTGATTAAAATGCTCTGGCCCATGGTATTGAAAATATTTTCCACCATGGCAATATCTTCCTGCGTAGCATTTACTGCGGAAAGGCAGGTCATGCTCTCTCCAACTCTCATGGCCGTGTTGGGCATAGCCCTTACAATGCGCAGATCAGCGCCCAGTTTATCCCTGAACACTTGTGTATGAGCCCCCGTAACTACGGAAACCAGTAATTGTTTTTGCAGATTAACGGCAGGCTTTAATTGCGACAAAGCTTCATCCAGTTGTTGTGGCAACACACAAATAAAAATGGCGTCCGCATTCTCTATTGCCCCGGCGTTATCGGTAGAAACATTAAAACCTTTTTCAGCCAGGCTTGCTAAAGAAGACGCCGTTCTTCTTGTTATAATAATGTCAGCGGCTTTACAGGCATGCGCTCTGATCAGACCTTCAGCCAAAGCCATCCCAATGTTACCGCCGCCAATAATTGCTGCTTTCATTTGAGTGTTTTTATTTGTTTATTAGCCGGATGAAACCGGCCTATTGGGCTTTGTTTCCTTACGATCGTTTAGAAAGCGGTAGCTTTTAAGTTCAAACCTGCACATTCATCCAGGCCCAGCATCAGGTTCATGTTTTGCACGGCTTGTCCCGAAGCGCCTTTTAATAAATTATCAAGCGCCGTATGAACAACCAGTTTAGAACCTACTTTTTCCAGCTGTATCACACATTTGTTCGTGTTAACCACCTGTTTCAAGAAAATCTCCTGCCGGCTTAAAATGGTAAAGGGGTGATTGTTATAAAAGTCACTGAACAATTCAATTAAATGATCTGCATCTTCTTCGCAGGAAATGGTGGAAGAGATAAAGATTCCTCTGGTAAAATCACCACGCCAGGGAACAAAATTCAACTCAACAGCCTGCGCCCCTACCTGTGTTACGGATTGATTGATTTCTTTTAAATGTTGATGTGATAAAGTTTTATAGGCTTGCACATTATTGGCCCTCCAGCTAAAATGCGAAGTAGGCGATAGCCCTTGCCCTGCGCCGGTTGAACCTGTAATACCCGTAGTATACACTTCGCTCAGCAGGCCTGCTTTTGCAAGAGGCAACAGGCCCAATTGAATAGCTGTGGCAAAGCAGCCGGGATTGGCAATATTTCTTGCAGACCGGATTTGTGTTTTATTGATTTCCGGAAGGCCGTAAACAAATTGGCGGGTACCGGTTTTTGATTGCGGATGAAGACGGAAGTCTTGCGAAAGATCAATGATTTTTACATGATCAGCTACCGGGTTGGCTTCCAAAAATTTTCTTGCTTCACCATGGCCTACGCACAAAAATAAAACGTCTATCATATCCCTTAATTCACCGGAGAAGGTCAAATCTGTTTCTCCAAGCAAATCGGGGTGCACAGAGGAAATTGGCTTGCCTGCATTGCTGCGGCTATGAATAAAAGAAATAGCCACCTGGGGATGATGAAGAAGAATGCGTATCAACTCACCACCTGTATAACCTGCTCCGCCAACGATACCAACGTTTATTTTTTTCATGATCATTTGCAATTTATCCTGTCCTTAATAGTGGAGGGCTGTGAACACAAAATAAATTCGAGGTCTTCATCAGCCGCATTTAAAATCCTGTGGCTCTTTCCCGCCTCAACATGTAAACCTTCACCCTGTTTTATTTCTATGGTTGAATCATCCATTTCAAACGTGGCCCTTCCCTTTAAAACAAAAAAGAACTGTTGTGCATGCTGGTGATAGTGTTTTTCTTCGGAGGTGTTCACCGGCATTCTTTCCTGCTTCACGGATAAAGCGTTATTATCTACCAGGTTCCAGCCATCACAATCATTGCCCCACTTATAGTGCTTTAAAGAGTGATATTTAGAAACGGTCTTCATTCTTAGGCGGTCATGCATTGGCACGACCCTACGATTGGTTTGATTCATTAATGTTGTTCCAAATGGCTGTCTGATTGCCAAATATTTTACTGAAACCCCTTACATCTTCGCCGGTAAAGCCTTTATTCATTTCACCATATTTGCCAAACTTGCTGCTCATAAGATCAAACTTCGATTCAATTCCAGTGATCTGAAAACGATAAGGCAGCAATTGCACGAATACATCGCCCGTTACATTTTGCTGCGAGTTTTCAAAAAACGCTTCAATATCTCTCATCACCGGATCCAAAATTTGCCCTTCGTGCAGCCAGTTGCCATAAAATTGCGCCAACTGGTCTTTCCAGTTCAATTGCCATTTGGTAAGCACATGTTTTTCCAATGCATGGTGCGCTTTCAAAATCACCATGGGTGCTGCCGCTTCGAAGCCTACACGGCCTTTAATACCAATGATGGTATCGCCCACATGTATATCCCTGCCAATGCCATACGCACCGGCTATTGTTTGTAAATAGTGAATGGCTTCCGAAGGATGGCTGAATGTTTTATTGTTGATGCTTTTGAGTTCACCCTTTTCAAAGCTTAGTTTTACCTCTTCGCTGTCCTGCTTTGTAACCTGTGTGGGCCATGCTTCTTCCGGCAACATTCCTTTTGAAGAAAGTGTTTCCCTGCCCCCAACGCTGGTTCCCCATAAACCTTTATTGATGGAGTACACGGCTTTCTCAAAATTCATGTCAACCCCTTTGCTCTTCAAATATTCAATCTCCTGTTCACGACTTAATTTCAAATCGCGGATCGGAGTAATGATCTCTACAGCGGGGATCATGATATGAAAGATCATATCGAAACGCACCTGGTCGTTACCGGCACCTGTGCTACCGTGGGCTACGGCCTTTGCACCCAAAGCTTTGGCGTGTTCTGCAATGTGCAGGGCCTGAACCAAACGTTCGGCGCTTACACTTAACGGATAGGTGTTGTTTTTTAAAACATTGCCAAATATCAAATACTTGATGATGCGGTCATAATAGCTTTTAACCGCATGTACTGTAGTATGTGTTTTTACACCCAGTTTGTAAGCATGAACTTCAATTTCCTTCAATTCCTTTTCTGTAAAACCGCCGGTATTTACAATGATGCTGTGTACTTCATAACCTTTTTCGTCCGTTAAAAATTTTACACAATAGGAAGTATCTAATCCTCCGCTAAATCCAAGAACAATTTTATTGCCTTCGGCCCGAGCGTCTTTGGAAGAATCATTTGTTGCTGTCATCACTTAAGAAAAATGGTTTTAGAAATGGAATAAATTGAACAAGGTCATTTTGAGTTTGCGGTTGCTGTTGCGGTCCTTGGTGTTTTTATCCGGCCCGATCAACCGTTTCAGGAATTTGTTTTGCTTGATTTTGAGCAGGCGTTCATACACTTTGCTTTTTTCTTCAAAATGCTCTTTCGTTTCCTGGGGCTGGTAATGATCTTTTGGATCGTAAAGCATAGCAGTACACAGGCAGTTTTTCCTGTCCTTGCTCATCAGTATATCGTAGTTCACACAGCTTTTGCAACCGGCCCAAAACTTTTCATCCTGTGTCAGTTCTGAATAAGTAACCGGCTCATAGCCCAGGTCGCTGTTGATTTTCATGACAGCCAATCCCGTGGTCAAACCAAAAATTTTGGCTTCGGGATATTTTTCCCGGCTTAGCCGGAAAATGCGTTCCTTAATGGCTTTTGCCACGCCGCTTTTGCGAAACTGCGGGGAAACGATCAGGCCCGAGTTGGCCACGTATTCGCCTTCCCAGGTTTCAATGTAGCAAAAGCCTACCCAAGTGCTGTCGCCGGTTACTGCAATAACAGCCTTGCCTTCATCTATTTTCTGGGCTACATACTCCGGCGAACGTTTAGCAATACCAGTTCCACGGGCCTTTGCCGATGCTTCCATTTCATCGGTGATGATGGTAGCATATGATTTATCTTCTGGTGTTGCCACCCTAATGATAATGTTCTGTTCCAATTGTAAAAGAATTGATGTAAGTAGAGGGGATAACCAATCCTGTACCAATAACCTCGGGAGATTTCACTGATAGGGGCCATGGTTAAGGGCTCGTCCTATCAGCAACCAGGTCGTCGTCTTGAGAGATAGCGGAAAACATCAAAGCACACATCATATACACGGGTTGCCACCTGTGCATGAAAAATAAAATGTTTGGTATGTGTGTTGTTCTGCATTTTTTAGAAAGTGCAAATTTATAGGTTAATTCGCTTTAAAGTTCAATAATTTTTACTTTAAAGTTTGTCTTGTGAAATTATTTCTTTTTGAACATACGTTACGTTAAAAAACAAGCATCTAAAACGCCTTCATTTACGTATATATTGAATGTGCCTTTTTTGTAACAATTTCATAACCGGGCACGATATTTTAATAATTCAATTTTTGATTTCTTTATGTCAATAATTACCACCTATGCTCACTTTCGAGGAATTTTTATCGTTGGATGAGGACCTGCAAATCCAGGTTTTATCCCTGGACGGTGTTGATTTGGAGTTAAAACGTACCTGTCGTAACCTGAGTGTGGAACTTTATTCCCTGTATAAATTTTACATCGAGATCTTTTTCGATAAGATGACAGAGGAACCTTTGTACCTGAAAGCTTTTAAAAAGGCAAAATATTTGGAGCCTTACCTGCAACAAATTGACCTAACCGAAATTTTAGGAATCAGGGAGCAGGGTTTTTAAGGGATAAAAATAAAAAAAGCCGGTTTGAAATAAACCGGCTTTTTTTATTTGTTGAGCTACTAGGATTCGAACCTAGACAGACAGAACCAAAATCTGTAGTGCTACCGTTACACCATAGCTCAAACTTGCCCAAAACTTGATCGTTGATCAAAAGGGAGTGCAAAAATAAAGGCACAGGAAAGATGAACCAAATTTTTTAATCTATATCCTTCAATTTTAAGAGGTTTTAATAAAAATCCTTACCCTCCGGGGCTCTTGCGAAAGCAGGAATTATGCATCTATGCCATTATGGTACTTCTGTTTCATAGGTATAGTATGGCTTCAAGGAAAGACTTCAGCTATGACTAAGAAGTTCTCTGCAGGAAATTCCTACATTTATAAAAACCTCTTTTCATGCCACCCTTTAACCGCCGTTCATTTTTGCACAAAGCCGGTTTCGCTTCTGCCACTGCATTTTTTTCCTCCTTTGTTCAACCCGCCTGGAGCAAAAATTTTGAAAGAGTGATCAGGGAAGCAGAGAATATTTCTCCCGAAGACCTGGCAACTGAAGAGGAGTTCTGGTATTATATACAACAGGCCTTTACCGTTTCTCCATCCATTATCAATTTAAATAATGGCGGTGTTTCTCCGGCGCCTAAAACTGTGCAGGATGCCATGAAAAGATACTATGATTTTAGCAATGAAGCACCCAGTTACTATATGTGGCGGGTGCTGGACATGGGAAGAGAAACGCTTAGAAGCAGTTTGGCCAGGCTGGCAGGTTGCAGCTCAGAAGAAATTGCCATTAACAGGAATTCTTCCGAGGGGTTGGAAACGGTGATCTTTGGCCTGCCGCTATCTGCAGGAGATGAAGTGGTAGTAGCCAGGCAGGATTATCCCAATGTGATCAATGCCTGGAAACAACGGGAAGTAAGGGATAAAATAAAGATCAACTGGGTTAATCTTGAACTCCCTTCAGAAGATGAGAGTTACCTGGTGCAGCAATATGTAAAAGCCTTTAGTTCCAAAACCAAGGCAGTTAATATAACCCATATCGTTAACTGGAACGGTCAAATTATCCCGGTTAGGGAAATAGCTGCTGAAGCGCATAAAAGAGGAATTGATGTTTTGGTGGATGGTGCTCACAGCTTTGCCCATTTTGATTTTAAAATTCCTGACCTGGATGCCGATTATTTTGCCAGCAGTTTGCATAAATGGCTGTACGCACCCATTGGCAGCGGCATGCTGTATATTAAAAAAGATAAGATCAAACATATTTACCCCATGTTTGCCAGCGATGACCCGCTAAAAGAAGACATCAGGAAATTTGAGCACCTGGGTACAAGACCATTTTTTATTGAGCAGGCCATTGGCAAGGCCCTGGAGTTTCATGATATGATTGGTAGTGAGCGGAAAGAAAAACGGCTGCACTATTTAAAAAACTACTGGATGGAAAAGGTCAAAGATTTTCCTAAGGTCAAGCTCAGCACTTCATTGCAGCCTAAATGGGGTTGTGCCATAGGTATGGTTTCTGTTAAAGGCAAGAAACCGGCAGAACTGGACAGTTATTTATTCAACAACTACAAAATTCATACAACTACCATTGAATGGGAGAACATTAAAGGCGTCCGTATTACGCCTAATGTATATACCACAACAAAAAACCTGGATGTGCTGGTGGAAGGCATTTCCAGGTTTGCAAGGGGGACGTAGAGAAGTCAAAATGGTTTGCAGCTACGAGCTGCCTTTTTGTACTTTTTACTTTTGAATTAAACTGCTTTCACCAGATAATAATTCTTTTTTCCTTTTTGAATGAGCAGGTATTTATTATGAAGTAATTGCTGTTCTGAAACCGGAGTAGCAACATCGGAAACCTTATGGCGATTAATGCTCACCCCACCGTTCTGGATCATTTTTCTGGCTTCGCCCTTGCTGGGAAAAATATTGGTTTCTGTAAGAAAGCTTATAACATCGATACCGGTTTGCAGTTTACCGGTAGGGAAATCCACATGAACAATACCGTCCATTTCTTCCAGGTCTTTTTCGCTGAGGCTTTCTGCGGGGGCATTTTGCCGGGCGAATAATTTTTGCGTGGTTTCCAGGGCTTTGGTGTATTCTTCCAAACCATGAACAAAAATGGTGAGTTCCTGTGCCAGCCTTTTTTGCAAAATTCTTTTCGATTGATCCCTGTGATGATCTTCAATCAAACTTTTGATTTCTTCCTGGGGTAAAAAGGTGAAGATCCTGATCCATTTTTCTGCGTCGCTATCCGCCGCATTCAGCCAAAACTGGTAAAATTGGTAAGGGGTGGTCTTTTCGGCGTCCAGCCAAATGTTTCCCTGTTCTGTTTTACCAAATTTTCCTCCGTCTGCTTTGGTAATAAGAGGGCAGGTGAAGGCAAAGGCCTCGCCGCCGGCCTTGCGGCGGATCAGTTCTGTTCCGGTGGTGATGTTTCCCCACTGGTCGCTGCCACCCATTTGCAGTTTGCAGTTTTTATTCTGGTACAACCAGTAAAAATCGTATCCCTGTATAAGTTGATAGGTAAATTCGGTAAAACTAATGCCGGTCTCTCCTTCAATTCTTTTGCGAACGCTTTCCTTGCTCATCATGTAATTCACGGAAATATGCTTTCCCACATCGCGGATAAATTGCAGAAAGTTCATATCCTTGAACCAGTCATAATTATTGACCATTTCCGCGGCATTGGGTTTGGCAGGGTTGAAATCCAAAAATTTCATCAATTGTTTCTTTACGCCCTCCTGGTTTTTTTGCAATGCTTCTTCACTCAGTAAATTTCGTTCCTGGCTTTTGCCGCTTGGGTCACCCACCATACCGGTAGCCCCACCCACCAGGGCCAAGGGCTTGTGTCCGGCTCTTTGCATGTGAACTAATATTAATATAGGAACAAGGCTTCCAATATGTAAAGAGTCGGCTGTAGGGTCAAATCCAATATACCCCGAGGTCATTTCTTTATTTAATTGCTCTTCGGTACCCGGCATGATGTCCTGGATCAGTCCCCGCCAGCGGAGTTCTTCTATTAAATTCATGTTTAAACGGCTTTGAGCGGCAAAAGTAGGCACCTAAAGGCAATTTTGGGTTAACTCCTTCGTTTACAGTAAGTGAATTCTAGTAGGAATGCTATGAATTTGAGCTTTTAAGAATTACATTTGTAGCGAATCAAAACCGTGAAAAACCAGTACTAATCCCGCTTATCTGAAAATTGACGCAATGAAAATTAACCGCCTGGCTCTTACCCTGGTAGTCCTTGCCAGTGTATCAACTGCTTCTGCACAATTCCGCAAATATTCCAATGAATTTTTGAACATAGGTGCCGGTGCCCGCGGTTTGTCAATGGGAGGTGCTCAGGTAGCTTCTGTAAAAGACGGAACGGCTGGTTACTGGAACCCTGCAGGCCTGGTGGGTGTAACAGATCATCCCGAAGTAAACATAATGCATGCGGAATATTTTGCCGGGATTGGTAAATACGATTTTGCCAGCATTGCTTTACCGGTGGCAGGCAATAAAAGAACAATTGGCATTTCTGCCCTGCGGTTTGCGGTGGATGATATCATGAATACCTTGTTTTTGGTAGAACCCGATGGTTCTATTAATTATAATAACATCCAGGCTTTTTCTTCGGCGGATTATGCTTTCCTTTTCTCCTTTGCCCAGAAATTAAAAGAAACAAAAAATAAGAACATCAATTTCGGGTTGAACGCAAAAGTGATTCATAGGAGTGTGGGGAAGTTTGCCAAGGCCTGGGGTTTTGGTCTGGATGCGGGCTTGCAGATACAGACAAACAAATGGCGGTTTGGCTTTGCGGGAAGGGATATCACTACCACCTTTAACGCCTGGTCGTTCAGCTTTACCGAAAAGGAAAAAGAAGCTTTGTATCTTACCCAAAATGAAATACCTGTAAAGTCTACGGAGTTAACGGCGCCAAGGCTGGTGATCGGTGTGGCCCGTGATTTTAAATTAGGCAAAAAATCATCGCTGCTGGCAGAAGCCAACTTCGATCTGACCTTTGACGGGCAACGAAACACCTTAATCAGTGCAGACCCGGTAAGCGCCGACCCAAAGCTTGGACTGGAATGTAATATCAATGATGTATTCTTTATCAGGGCCGGAATAAATAATTTTCAAAAAGCTTTGGCTGACGGAGATACCCTGAATCAAAAGAAGGTATGGATATACCAGCCGGCCGTTGGTGCTGGATTCAAGATTCAAAATGTGAAGATTGATTATGCCTTTACCAATCTGGCCAACCAATCCAATCCATTGTTTACCCACGTATTTTCTTTGCAGGTGAACTTAGTTAACGATAAAAAGAAAAAGAAATAATCATTCGTACTCTCCAAAACTACCTTACATGAAAAAAGTTCTATTGGGCCTATTGCTTACTTGCAGTTTTATGGCAAAAGCGCAGGTGTACAATAACGAATGGATAGATTACTCTAAAACCTATTATAAATTCAAGGTCGGGGCGGATGGTGTTTACCGTCTGTCTTATTCCCTACTTGAAAGTGTAGGTATGGGTACTACACCTGCCGAACACTTCCAGCTTTGGCGCAACGGGGTTCAGGTGCCTATATATACTTCTGTGCCAACAGGGGCTTTGCCTGCAACGGGGTATATCGAGTTTTGGGGAAAAATGAATGATGGTAAACCCGATAAACAGTTATACCGAAAACCCTCATACCAGCTAAATGACAAATGGAATTTAATAACCGATACCGCTACTTACTTTTTAACGGTTAATACAGTCCCTGCCGAAAATTTACGTTTGGAAAGTACGGCTAATAATGTAGCAGGCAATACCCTGCCTGTAGAACCTTATTTCATGTACACAGCGGGTAATTATTTTAAAAACAAGGTCAATGGCGGATATGCAGTGCCAGTTGGTGAAAATCTTTATTCCTCCTCCTATGACTATGGCGAAGGATGGACTTCTGCGGATATTGTGACTCAGGCTATTGACTCGGTAAAAATAACCTATGGAACCAATACTTCTTCTTTAAACAACTTATTCGTTTATAACGGCGGGCCTTCGCCAACTTTTAAGATTACCGTTTCGGGGAATGCTACTATTCAGCGCTATTACAAAATAGCTATTAACGGCGATTCGGTTTTTAGCAAGCAGGTTAATTTTTATAATTTTTCAAACGACTCTGTTGCATTTCCATTAGCTAAAATCCTTTCTAATACTGCTTCTATAGCGGTTACGAATATGGCTTATGTAGGATGCTATAAGGATTCCATAAAAGGAATCATCTGTCAAACCGACCGGATGGTGATCCATAAATATGAACTGACCTATCCAAGGTTGTTCAATTTTGGAGGGGCGACTAATTTTGAGTTTACGCTTCCGGCAAATCCCGTAGGCAATTATTTAGAAATAACGAATTTTTCTTCCGGCACCACAATACCACCGGTTCTCTACGATTTAACCAACGGTAAAAGATACGTTGCTGATATGTCGGCTGCATCTCTACTGAAGTTTGTTCTTCTCCCATCTGCCGAAAATAGAAATCTGGTTTTAGTCAGTGAGGATGCCTCTAATGTTAAAACCATTACAGAAATTCAAACCCGTACCTTTATTGATTACCGTAGTACAAGTACCCAGGTTGGGGACTATTTAATTATATCCAACCCGCTTTTATTTAATGGAACCAGTGGAAACAATCCTGTTGAAGATTATAGGGCATACAGAAGTTCAGTTGCCGGTGGTTCATATAACGCTAAAATTTACCTGGCGGATGAATTGATTGATCAATTTGGATTTGGGATAAAAAAGAATCCGCTGGGACTCCGTAATTTTATTCGTTATGCCCGCCTGAACTATCCTGTACAACCCAGGCATGTGTTTTTAATTGGCAAGGGTGTCAATTATCATGATCAGCGTTCCTATGAAAGTAGTACGAACCAAACTACTAAAACAAACCTTGCAAAATTAAACCTGGTTCCCACTTTTGGCTGGCCTGCCTCCGATATATTATTGACAGCAGAACCGGGGAGTTCAATACCAGAAATTCCGATTGGCCGTTTATCTGCAATAACAACTCAAGAGGTAAATGATTATTTAAATAAGGTAAAGGAATTTGAACTGGCACAGGCTTCTTCTTCTCCTTCATCCGCAGACAAAAAATGGATGAAAAATGTAGTGCATATTGTAGGGGCCAGCGATGAGGAGTTGGGAGATATTCTTTCGAATTCTATGAATGGGTTTAAAAAGATCATAACGGATACCTTGTTTGGGGCTAAAGTCTTTACTTTTTCTAAAAATACAGCCGATGCTGTTCAGCAATTGAACAGTTTGGATTTAACTAATTTAATTAATGAGGGAGTCAGTCTTATAACGTATTTTGGCCACTCCTCATCCACCACACTTGAGTTTAATTTAGATAATCCGGAGAATTATAATAATCAGGGTAAATATCCATTGTTTATAGGACTCGGTTGTAATGCAGGTAATTTTTTCAACTTTAGTGATCTGCGTTTTATAGCGAAGGAAACCATCTCTGAAAAATACGTTCTATCTCCGAACAGAGGAACGATCGGTTTTATTGCCAGTACCCATTTTGGGATTGTTCATTATTTAGACATTTGGAATAACCATGCTTATAAAAGATTAGGCAATACCAGCTATGGGGAGTCCATAGGTCAGGTGTTGAAGAAAACAGCAGAAGATGTGTTTAGGGACCAGTCGCAGGAGGATTTTTATGCAAGGGCAACAGTAGAAGAAAGTGAGCTGCATGGCGATCCGGCTATAACAGTTAATCCCCATCCGAAACCCGATTACGTAATAGAAGATCCCATGGTAAAAGTTTCACCAGGCTTTATATCAGTAGCTGATGCCTCATTTAAGATAGATGCCAAGTGGCTCAATCTTGGTAGGGCGTCTGCTGTAAAGGCGGTTATTGAAATAAAGCGTCAATTTCCTGATCAATCTATAGTAATCATTAAACGGGATACTATTCAAGGACCGAAGTATGCAGATTCTATTTCTGTAATTGTGCCAATTGATCCTGCTCATGATAAAGGGCTGAACAAAATCATTGTCACAATTGATGCAGATAATGATGTAGATGAGTTATATGAAACTAATAATAGTGTGTCTAAAGACATTATGATTTATGAAGACGAAGCCCGGCCGGTGTATCCTTATAATTTTGCAATCATAAATAAGCCCTCCATTAAGCTGAAGGCCTCAACAGCTAATCCATTTAGTGTGAGCAAAGAATACAGGATGGAGATAGATACTACAGAACTTTTTAATTCACCTTTAAAAATCACACAGAACATTACCACAAAAGGTGGGGTTATGGAATTTGATCCGGGAATTGCGTTCATTGATAGTACCGTTTATTATTGGCGTGTTGCTTCTGTTCCAGCTTCGGGTCCAGTCAGCTGGAATACCGCCTCTTTTATATATATAGCTAAGAGTGATTTTGGGTTTAATCAATCACACGTTTATCAACATTTAAAATCTAAATCAAAGGGCATTGGTATAGATTCTTCCTCGAGTTTATGGAAGTTTGGAAAGGTTACGAATGATTTGTTTGTTCGAAATGGCGTTTTCCCTACTGCTGCAAATTTTTCAATCGATTTTTCTGTGGCCATCAACGGCGATCCATATGTAAGAAGTGTTTGCGGTGTATCGAATGTAATTATAAATGTAATTGACCCAAGAAGCTTTAAGCCCTGGTTCAATGCTCATACTGGTGAACCAAGTCAATATGGCAGCGATCCAGTATGCGGGGAAAATCGTGTTTATAACTTTCAATATAATATCCTGGATACGAATAAAAGAAGGAAAATAGTGGAGTTTTTAGATCTGATACCCAAAGGATATTTTGTTATAGTCAGAAATACCTCAGGTACAGCTTTTGCGTCAAACACTTATGCTTCCGACTGGAAAAATGATACTTCCTATTTAGGAAGTGGAAATAGTATTTACCACAGACTTTACAACCAAGGATTTAAAGACATAGATTCTTTTAACATGCCCAGGGCATTTATATTTATTTATCAGAAGGACAATCAAACAGAATTTGCTCCATTGTCAGAATTTAGTCAGGGGCTATACGATAGGATTACGCTTTCTGCCACTTGTCAAACACAGGATACCATTGGCTATATTACATCACCGGAGTTCGGGCCAGCAAAAGCGTGGAAAGAACTCAGGTGGCGGGGAGAAATAATGGATTCAGTTACAGGTGATAACCCTACGATTAATTTGCTTGGTATTAAAAAAGATGGAGCAATAGACACATTGCGTTCGCAACTAAATCTAAACCAGCAAACAATAGATATTTCCTCTGTTAACGCTGTAGTTTATCCTTATTTGCAATTGCATATGCGTAATATTGATACGTCTAATTATACGCCTTATCAGTTAAGATACTGGCGGTTGACTTATGATCCCGCACCAGAAGGAGCAGTAGCTCCTAATATTTACTTTGCCATGAAGGATACAGTGGATATAGCTGAGCCATTGCAATTTGAAATGGCGTTTAAAAATGTTAGTGAAGCGCCATTTTCTGATAGCATAAAAGTAAAAGCGATTATTACTGATAAGAACAACGTTACGCATGTGCTGCCTGCCTGGAAACAAAAAGCTTTATCGGTAAATGATACAATTCATATACGTTATCCAATTGATACCAGGCAGTTAGTTGGAAGTAACTTTATGTATATAGAAGTGAATCCTGATAACGATCAGCCGGAACAGTATCATTTCAACAATTTCTTCTATAAGGCATTTTTTGTTCGTCCGGATACTTTGAATCCGTTAATGGATGTCACTTTTGATAATGCTCATATTTTGAATCATGATATCGTATCGGCCAAGCCAGATATAATGATTAAGCTGAAAGATGAATCAAAATGGTTTCTGCTCAACGATACTTCAAATGTTGCTGTGCAGGTTCGTTTTCCCGATGGAAGCCTAAAGGCTTATTCTTTTGACGGTGTGACTATGCAGTATAGTCCTCCGCAGCAGGCGCCAACAACCGACAATACTGCTGCAGTTAATTTAAAGCCCTTTTTTGACCAGGATGGTGAATATGAATTGACTGTTACAGGAAAAGATATGAGTCAAAACAAAGCAGGTGCCATGCAGTACCGCGTAGCCTTTCAGGTTTTCAACAAGCCTATGATTTCGAACATGCTGAATTATCCCAATCCATTTACATCCTCTACAGCTTTTGTATTTACTATTACAGGAAGTGAAGTGCCGCAAAACATAAGAATACAGATATTAACTGTGACGGGTAAAATAGTAAGAGAAATTACAAAAGATGAATTGGGGCCTCTGCGTGTAGGAAGAAATATAACAGAATTTAAATGGAATGGAACCGATCAATACGGACAGAAACTAGCGAATGGAATTTACTTATATCGTGTAATTACAAATCTGAAGGGCAAGGCATTAGATAAGTTTAAGGCAGAGGATGACCAGACAGACAAATATTTTAATAAAGGATATGGTAAAATGTATTTAATGAGATAAAGCAAACCAAAGGTGCTTGTTAAGCCTTCCAGAGTGGAAGGCTTTTTTATAATTTTATTTTTAGGGCTATGTTATAATTAATAAAATTGATCTAAAATGCATCAGATGACCAAAAAGAAACTATTGCATTCCGGCACCTTTGCACTTTCTTTTGTATTTCTTTTACCTGTTTTTTTTATACTTCATGGTGTTTCTGAATACTTATTTTTTATCCCTTTCCAGGATGTCTTAAAACTTTTGGTTTTTTATTTTGCAATAACGGCTTTGTTGTTGAGTGTTTTTTATTTTGTTTTTCGGAATATCAAAAAAGCATCTTTAGCAGTTTTTGTTTCTTTGGCAATATTCTTTTTTTTTGGAGCCACGCATGACAGTCTTAAAAAAATTGCTGGAGACACATTCATTATTAAGTACTCCTTTCTTTTGCCTTCTTTTTGTATCATTTATGTACTGGCAATGTTATTGATTAAAAAAAATATATGTGTTATTACCCCAAAACTTATAGCATATCTAAATATTTTGCTTTTGATTTTAATTCTGTATGATGCTTCGATTATTGGGTTTAAAGTAGTAACAAATAAGAAAGGCCAGCTGGATATGGCACAATGTAAAACTTGCGCTAAACCTGACGTTTATTTAATTATATTAGATGGTTACGCAGGACAAAGTCAATTATCTGCTGATTTCTCCTATAATAACAAAGCATTCCTAGATACTCTTCAAGATCTGAAATTTTATGTTATTCCTAAAAGTAAATCTAATTATACAGGAACAGTGTTTTCTATTGCCTCACTATTGAATTTTGAATACTTGGACATGAATGATTTTTCCCCCACAGATAAAAACTTAAACTATTGCTATAAAAAAATAGCACAAAGTAATGCAGTTGACTTTTTTCAAAGGCAAGGGTACGATTTTGTCAATAACTCAATATTTGACATTGACAATGCACCTTCACTTTCTAAAAAAACATTTTTGGTATCTGGAGTTGATCTCATATCCAGTCAAACTTTGTTTGCCAGGGTGAAACGTGACCTCTACAATAATTTTTTGATGAACCACCTGCAAGGCTCACAACAATACAAAGACTTTGTTTTTAGGGATTTCAAAAATAACGAGCTTTTATATAACAAATTGTTGGAAACTGTGAGGGCCCCTTCCAAAAATCCAAAGTTCGTTTACACGCACCTTATGATGCCGCATTTTCCCTATTATTATAAAGAAAATGGCACCTTGAATGAACTTTCTGATTTACGGCATGATCAACTAAGCAGAAAAGATCTTTATTTAAGCTATTTGAAGTATTGTAATACCAGAATATTATATCTTGTTAACCATATATTAAAAGCATCAGATAAGGAGCCAGTTATTCTGCTTTTAAGTGACCATGGATTTAGGTACTCTTCGAATCCAGAACTATATTTTTCGAATTTAGCTGCCGTACATTTCCCTACTGGGAATTATTCTTCTTATTATGACACGATAACAAATGTGAATCAATTCCGAGTTCTTTTTAATAATTTATTTCAGCAAAATTTATCTTTATTAAAGGACAGAAGTGGAGAATAATTATTTCAAAAAGTTTGTAAGACCTAAGTAATAAAATATACGCTTGACCCAATTTTTCGCAGTCTCTTTAATTGCTACTACAAATTTTTTAATGATTGGTTCCTGAGGTTTATTTTTAAAAATAGTATCATGAAAAAATAATTTTTGCTCAGGCTCGGAAAAATAATACTGATAAAAAGATTTTCTGGTTGTAGAAGCAGGGCACTTAATTTTTGAATAACCGTGATATGAATGATCTGTACACTCGAATAAAACACACCGGTTAAAAATCGGTGAGATTGAGTGCATGCATTGGGTAACATCTTTATTCCAAAATTCCAAGTTGCCACCCCATTCTTCTCTCCATTCAGGATTTAGAAAGATGATGAGATTTAATCGTCTTTGTTTTTTTTTAACAGGATGTAAATTATAGTCAACATGGATATCTAAAAAACTATTTGCGCCTCCCTGGTGTAATCCGCATCCATAGCGATCGTCAATTGTTTCTAGACTACTAATCCCAGAAATCTTTTCTATAATATTAATAAACTGAGGGTTTGTGATTTGGCTCTTTAAGTCAGTAAAGGAGGAGTGTAATTGTGCGAAATTGGAATGTTCTGATTTTTGTTCATTGATGCCTTTATAGGTTACATCCATGTTATTTAAAGCTGGAAATTCTCTCGACAAGCATTCTGCAAAGTCGTAATCTGAAAAATTATCAATAACCAAAAAACGAAATGGATGGCCTGTATGGAATTCTCTACTCCATTTTATTAATTGTTCTTTATCGCTGAAGTTTCTATTAATCATTCTGGGTCAACAATTTTAGTTTTAGCTGTTAATCCGCCGCAAGCCATCAGTAAAAAGAAAGGCAATAATGCTAAAATAAATCTATTATGCCACTCATCACAGGAAAGAGCTACTGTAATCATCACAAGCAAAATAGTGCATAAAAAGAACACTATTTGAGGGATAAACTTTCGCACTAATTTTTTGAGACCCAAAATAATCAGAACATAGGCTCCGTAAAAATAAAAACCAATAAATAAATTGTGTGTTAAAGAATAATAGGGCCGGACAACACCCCAAAAAGCCGTTAGTCTTCTGCCTGCTAAATCAAAAAAGAGAGATGGGTGATGGGTAATAATATACCACAAGCCTTCTACTGAGTTTTTTTCAAGCGGCACCACAATATTGTTTTGGCCTTGTATGGTTGGTACACCGCATAAAACCCTTTCGTCTAAATAAGGGAGTAAAAAATCAAATTCCCCTCCCGATTTTAAAGCAAAATTTAAAAGAAGGTAAAGTAGAATAAGGCCTGAAGTTATAAATATGGAAAGCAGGAGCAACGCTTTTTTACGGTAAAATTTAAATAATATAAAAACAATTGTTGAAGGTATAAAGAACAGCCCTGTTGGCCTTGTAAAGTATAAGACAGATAACCCCAAAATCAGTAACAAAATATTTTTAAATGATAGATTGGGTATAGAAAATAAGAGATAAGTATAGATAATACCAAAACTGAAATACAACGATTCCGTAAATAGGTGCACATTGTATAACTGATAATAATACATTGTGATGAACAGAAACGTAACTATAAAAGACCTAAAATGGCTATTGGACATGGATAACGCCAACTTGTAAAAAAGAACTATAGAAACAGCGTTGACGCTCATTTGTATAAGAACTACCGACCAGGGGAAAGTGCCGGTTATCTTACTAAAAGCGATTACTAAAATTTCAATTGAATAGAACAGAAAATTGCCACTTGAATAATGACCTGTTTGTAAAATGTTATCAGCTTGATCAATATATTTTGCCGATTCGTAAGCAGTAACAATACCAAAATGCCTGTATAATAAAACTTGTAATAAAAGCCAGCAAGTAGAAAGAACAACTAAACTTTTTTTAGCATTAAATGGTTTGGTAAATCTGAAAAGGCTCATGTGTTAGTGAAAAACTATAAAAATATATAACTAAACTCAACTCTAAGGGAAATGCTTCTTCAAATTTAGAATTGGCTTTTCAAGCAAATAAAAGCTAATGGTGCTTGCAATGATGGTTAATGCTAGGCTTAAAAACGAAACAAATAATGCGTGGTTAAAGAGGGATGTGGCGTAGTTATCTAAAATCTGCGAAAGCAGATAGCTTAAAATTAAATAGATTGGAATGTGGTACACATACATGCCATAAGAAATTTTTCCAATGAAACTTAATGCTTTTAAATGCTTTAGCCAGGGAAGGAGGTAGGTTTCATGCCTTATTAACAAATAAAGTAATGAACTAAAAAAGGCAGCAGATATGCTATATCCAACAGTTGGGAAAAGCAGATTATCCTGTCTTACGTTTCCAAAAATTGCAAGGCTGGATATTATTAGTGTAATGAAGCTTAAGGTTGTGATTTTTATCATGTGTGCTGGAATTTCTTTGCCCTGCTTTAAATGCACTGCCAAAAAACATCCCATTAAAAGACTATCCATTCTTGTTATTGTACTGCAATAAAAAACCTCCACTTCATGTGGATTCGACATCCAAGTAAAAATTCGAATAATAAGAGCAAAAACTATTAAACCAAGGATTACTTTTTTTAAATTCTGCAGTTTTTTAATAAAAAAAATCATGATCGGCCAAAAAATATAAAACTGCTCTTCAACAGCCAAAGACCAAAAATGAGATAAGAATGGCACAGGCGCAGGACCTTTGTGAACCATAAGCCAATTCTGAAAGTAAGACCAATACCACAATTTATTTTCATTGTAATAGCTGAACGTGGTATCCGGTCCCTTTTGAGAAAAAAGGACAGGTGATAGAATAAAAAAACCGAGTAACACTAAATAGTAAAGAGGAAAAATGCGGAGAACCCTTCTGATGTAAAAATTCCGGAAATAGAATTTATTTTCTCTCGATTTTAAGAGAAGGTCCGTTATTAAAAACCCCGAAAGCACAAAAAAAAGATCGACACCCATCCATCCGAACCTAAAGAAGCTTATGGAACCAAAATTGTGATAAAAAACAACGATGGATATGGCTAGCCCTCTAAGGACATCTAGGGCAGGATAGTACGCCCTGGTAGCAGTTTGCGGATACATGGATATTGGTTTTTACTGGATTTGGATCGAATACAACTACTAAAATAGCAGATAATTGGGACTTTACAAATCCATTTTCCTCAAAATATACTTCCCCACCATATCAAACTCCAAATTCACCTCTTCAGCTTCTTTCAAGTATTTCAGGTTCGTATGCTCAAATGTATAAGGAATAATAGCTACTTTAAAACTGTTTTTCTTTACATCAAAGGCCGTTAAACTAATGCCATTTACGCAAATGGATCCTTTTTCTATGATTAATGGGGCAAATTTTTTGGGGAATTCAAACTCAAATTCATAACTGCCCTTCCTGTCCTTGATTTTTTTGCAGTTGCCCGTGGTGTCTACGTGGCCCTGCACAAAATGACCGTCTAACCGGCTGGAGGGCAATAAGCTTCTTTCTAAATTAATGGCGGAACCAATTTTCCACTGATTGAGTTCTGTTTTTGCAAGGGTTTCTGCGACCGCCGTTACTTTGTATTGGCCTCCCAGCATTTCTTCCACGGTAAGACAAACGCCATTATGGGCAATGCTCTGATCTATTTTAAACTCAGCGGATAGGGGAGATTCGATCCAGAAACTTTTATTACTGCTGGTTGATGAGATCTCTTTTACAATTCCGGTACTTTCGATAATGCCTGTAAACATGGGGTAAAATTCGGGGTTTTTGCAATTTATTTTGGATTAAAAAGGATTAGAGCCTTATCTTTGCCCACCTTAAAACAATTTAAAGGAGGTATATAGCATGCTAATTATCGATTCAAAAGACTGCGAAAACATAGATAAAGCTTTAAAGAAGTACAAAAAGAAATTCGAAAAAGCCAAGATCTTGTTGCAGTTGCGTGAAAGACAGTCTTTCACAAAACCTTCTGTACAACGCAGAAACCAGGTTTTGAAAGCTGTTTACAAGCAAAAGATAGCAAGCGGAAAGATTGAAGCATAAGCTTCCGGAGCAAGCTCCTGCCTCTTCAATATAATTATAGCTGCAAGGTTTTTAGTACTTTGCAGCTATTGTTTTTTATGCAACTACCACATCCGGTCATCCAGCCATTTATTGACTATCTTAAATTTGAAAAACGCTATTCCCGGCATACCATTGTTTCCTACCAAACCGATCTGGTTTCTTTTTTTGATTATATCCTTACCCAATATGGTGAAACCCCTCTTAACCAGCTTTCGCATGTTTATATAAGAAGCTGGCTGGCGTCTTTAAAAGATGAAAAGCTAACTTCAAAATCGATTAACAGGAAAATATCTACGCTCAAATCTTTTTTTAAGCATCAAATTAAAACAGGTGTTTTACAGCAAAGTCCTATGGCCAAGGTGGTGGCGCCCAAAAACGAAAAGCGCTTACCGCATTTTGTAGAAGACAGGGATATTAAAATTTTGTTTAAGCAGGTAGAATTCCCTGACAACTGGCAGGGCAAAACAGACCGGCTGTTACTGAACTTGTTTTATAGTACCGGAATGCGCCTCAGTGAATTAATAAATTTGAAGAAAAGCTCCATTCACTATTCGAATCACACCTTAAAAGTAATAGGCAAAGGAAACAAGGAGCGGATCATTCCAATCAGCCCGGAACTTGTTGCTTCTGTTAAAGAATACCTGGAGCAGCAGAAAATAGAATTTCGGGATTTAACTAATGATTTTTTGCTGATAAATGAGAAAGGAAAGCCTTTGTTCCCGAGGAAAGTATATTCATCTGTAAAACAGTACCTGAGCCTGGTGACCACGATTGAAAAGCGCAGTCCCCATGTGCTGAGGCATACATTTGCCACGCATTTAATGAACAACGGCGCGGATCTAAATGCGGTTAAAGAGTTGTTGGGACATAGTAGTCTGGCGGCAACACAGGTGTACACACACAATACCATTGAAAAACTGAAAGACGTCTATAAAAAAGCGCATCCAAAGGCCTGAAACATTGATGAAACTCATAAATATTTATTCCGTTCTTTCTTGGTGAAAAATCAGTTATAGTTTAACTTCATACCTGACGAGATAGCCCTTACAGGGCTTCGCTCTTTGAATCATTTTTTCACAGCTTAAATCAATTTCTATGATTGTTCATGTTCAAGCAGTTCATTTTGATGCAGACAGCAAGTTGGTAGAGTATGTAACCAAAAAGATCGAAAAGCTACAACAGTATCATGACAGGATCATCAAAGTCGATGTCTTTCTGATTCTGGATAACGTGGTGCATACCATTAAGGATAAGATCGCAGAAATTAGAGTGCACGTTCCCAAGTCTGATTTTTTTGTAAAAGCAACCAGTAAGTCGTTTGAAGTTTCGTTCGAAGAAGCTTTGGAAGCCATGGTTCAACAAATAAAAAAGCGAAAAGAAAAACAAGCAGCTTAATTCATTTTACCAGACCTCCGGCACCCCCGGAGGTCTTTTTTTTGCAGAACCTATAATTTTTTTCTTCTCCACTATTTTTTCAATTATCATTTTCCTTTACCTTTGCCTTCCCAAAAAAAGGGGTAGTTCTTTACAAGTATTAAAAATGTGCCACTTTAGCTCAGCTGGTAGAGCAACTGATTTGTAATCAGTAGGTCGTTGGTTCGATTCCGACAAGTGGCTCAGGGTTATTTAATATTTTCGATTGAATATTTAATATTTTGGAGCCGTTCAAATATTAAGTTGACAATATTTAATATTAAATAGTTTCGGGCAGGTTCCAGAGCGGCCAAATGGGGCGGACTGTAAATCCGCTGTCTTCGACTTCAGTGGTTCGAATCCACTCCTGCCCACGGAAATCAATTTGATAATTAGCAAATTTGATAATTTGACAATTATTAAGTTTGTAAGTTCTTTTAAACTTTAAGGACAGTCATTGGCAAATTGCCTCATTGACGAATTGTCAAATTGAATTTGCGGAAGTAGCTCATTTGGTAGAGCGATAGCCTTCCAAGCTATAGGTGGCCGGTT